>NZ_JAAMRE010000025.1 GCF_013522705.1 Pseudomonas lurida | reverse complement strand
CCCAGTGAACCTCGTTCCCACGCTCTGCGTGGGAATGCCTCCCCGGACGCTCCGCGTCCCGGCAAGCACGCAAGATTCGAACCTTGTGCATCTTGTGACGCAGAGCGTCACGGGCTGCATTCCCACGTGGAGCGTGGGAACGATCTATCGTCAGAACTCGATACGCACATCACCCTTCGGCACGCTGCAGCACGACAGGATGTAGCCTTCGGCCTCGTCTTCCTCGGTAATCCCGCCGTTGTGCTCCATCTCTACTTCCCCGCCCAGCTTCATCACCTTGCACGTACCGCAGATACCCATGCCGCAGGCCTTGGGGATCATCAGGCCAAGCTTGGCGGCGGCCGCGTGCACGGTTTCGCCCGGCGCCACGCGGATGCTTTTGCCCGAGGCGATGAACTCCACCTGGTGCAGATCCGCCAGGTCAACTTCCGGCGCGTCGGCAGCTTGTTCAGCTTGCTCCACGGCGTCGGCCCGCGCTTCGGGTGGCGTGGCGCCGAAAGACTCCTCGTGGTAGCGCGTCATGTCGAAACCGGCCGCCTCCAGCAGGCGTTTCACCGCGCTCATGTACGGTGTGGGGCCGCAGCAGAACACTTCGCGCTCGAGGAAGTCTGGCACCATCAACTCAAGCATCTTGTGGTTCAGGTAGCCGCGATACCCGGCCCAGGGCTCGCCCAGGCCATGCTTCTCGCAGATCAGGTGCAGGCTGAAGTTGTCGATCCGCGATGCCATGTGCTCCAGCTCGCGGTGATAAATGATGTCTTTGGGCGAGCGGGCGCTGTGGACAAACGTCATGTCGACATTGGCGTTGGTGTCGTAGAACCAGCGCGCCATCGACATCACCGGCGTGATACCCACACCTCCGCTGAGGTACAGCACCTTCGGGCTCGGGTAATCGATGGCGTTGAACAGCCCGACCGGCCCATGCACTGCCAGCTCCTGGCCTTCATGCAACGTGTCGTGCAGCCAGTTGGACACCTTGCCGCCCGGCACGCGCTTGATGGTCACCGAAAAGCTGTAGGGCACCGACGGCGAGCTGGAGATGGTGTACGAACGCATGATCGGCTGGCCTTCGATTTCCAGCTCCAGGGTCACGAACTGCCCCGGCTTGAAAAAGAACAGGATCGGCTGGTCGGCCATGAAACAAAAGGTGCGCACATCCCAGGTTTCCTGGATGACTTTGACGCAACGGACGATGTGCCGACCATTGGCCCAGGTCTGGGTGGTTACCGGATTCAGGAAATTATTGGACATGTTGTTCTCCACCGCCGACGTCGGCCTTATGGTGGCGATTCTGCGTAACGCGAGAACCGCCCATTTACCTATCTGCGACATTCACATACTTATCGCGACCAGCCCCCATACCACGGGGCTTGCGCGTCGGGATCAGAGTGGGCCATGTCGCTCATGGATAAGGTTCGGCACATCAGCAGCCCCACACTCGCTCCCAACAACGACGCTTTGTTTACGCCTTGCTGCACACCTGATCAGCCACTATTCGCCGGCCACACAGAATGGCCATGAGGACACACACGATGGACGTCACCGCAACCCTGAGCTTGGGCGATCCGCTGGAACCCGCACGCAAGGCCACCGCGCAAATGCTGCAAGAGCGCGAGCGCACGTTTTCGCTGCCGCAGCCGTTCTACTCTGATGAACGGCTGTTCGATATCGACATGCAGGAGATCTTCCAGAAAGAGTGGCTGATCGCCGGCATGACCTGTGAGATTCCCACCAAAGGCAACTACCTGACCCTGCAGGTGGGCAAGAACCCAATCATCGTGATCCGTGGCGCCGAGGGCGTGGTGCATGCGTTCCATAACGTGTGTCGCCACCGTGGCTCGCGCCTGTGCACCAGCGACAAAGGCAAGGTGGCCAAATTGGTCTGCCACTACCACCAGTGGACCTACGAACTGGACGGTCGCCTGCTGTTCGCCGGCACCGAGATGGGCGCCGACTTCGACATGAAGCAGTACGGCCTCAAGCCCGTGAACGTGAAGACCGCCGGCGGCTACATCTTCATCAGCCTGGCCGAGAACCCGCCGGCCATCGATGACTTCCTGTCGACGCTGAACCACTACATGGAACCCTACGACATGGAGAACACCAAGGTGGCGGTGCAGACCACCTTGATGGAAAAGGCCAACTGGAAACTGGTGCTGGAAAACAACCGCGAGTGCTACCACTGCAACGCGTCGCACCCGGAGCTGTTGAAAACCCTGTTGGAATGGGACGACGTCACCGACCCACGCGCCGACCAGGCCTTCAAGGACCACGTGGCCGCTTCCGCTGCCGCCTGGGATGCCGAGAAGATCCCTTATGCCCACGCCAGCTTCGGCCTGCGTAACCGTATCGTGCGCATGCCGCTGCTCAAGGGCACGGTGTCGATGACCCTGGACGGCAAGCAGGGCTGCGCCAAGTTGATGGGCCGCATCAAGAACCCTGATCTGGGCTCGATGCGCATCCTGCACCTGCCGCACTCGTGGAACCACTGCATGGGCGATCACATCATCGTGTTCACGGTGTGGCCGATCAGCGCCCAGGAAACCATGGTGACCACCAAGTGGCTGGTGCATAAGGACGCCGTGGAAGGTGTGGACTACGACGTGGAGCGCATGCGCCAGGTGTGGGACGCCACCAATGATCAGGACCGTCGCCTGGCCGAAGAGAACCAGCGCGGCATCAACTCCACCGCCTACCAGCCGGGGCCTTACTCCAAGACCTATGAGTTCGGCGTGGTGAACTTCGTGGACTGGTACAGCGAGCGCATGCTGAACAACCTCGGCGCAGCCCCAGCCCCTTACCTCAAAGGCGTGGCTGCACACGAATAACCGATACCCATAGCTCAAAAAAACAGATGGGAGGGGCTTACCCCTCCCACATTTGATCCTCACACTGCTCAACATTTGATCATATCCCTCGCAGGCCACTGCCAGCCTGCCCTGCAGCCTTTACCCAACAACTTATCCACAAACCCACCCACAGCAATTGTGGGCAACTGCGCTAGCCGGCCAAAATTAACTGAAGAAAATCCGTGACTTATTCAAGTTGACGGCTCACTCAATCTATTGATCATTTATTAATCACAAGCCTATAAGCCACGTAAGCCGTGACCTGTAGCGGTGCGCAAACACCTTATCCACAGAACCGCCAACAGACTTTGGGGGCAACTTCTACCAGGCTGTGGAAAACCGCGCAAATCCCTCATAAGGCGAGGGTTTCAGCGCTATTCTTTGGTTTAAGCGGCGATTTGATCAATAAACAACCAAACGATTAAGAACCCCGTTTTATAAGGCCTGTAGCGGATAGCGAACATCTTATCCACAGAAGCGCCAACAGACTTTGGGGGCAAGTCCAACCGATGCCTGACCTTTATCCACACGGAAAAGCACCAAAAAACCGTGACTTAGCTTGATCAATTTTCGTACAGGAGCCTGTAGCCCTCGATTGACGAGGCTTGTGGGCACCCAGGAACACCTTATCCACAGCTGCGCTCACAGCGTTTGTGGGTAACTGCATACCTGTACAAAAAACACACTGCATCTACACTCACCTTTGCAGTCAATTCCATGGCCTGGGTTAACGCGGAAGTCCTTGGCAGCCTGATCGGGAGGTAGAACGGTGATGTGGCAGGGCACGCCCAGCCATCACTGCGCCAAAGGTTTTACGCTGATTGAATTACTACTGACGCTGGCCTTGCTGGCCACGCTGGCGACAGTGGCTTATCCGCTGACAGCATTGATGGGTAAACGCGACCGAGAACTCGACTTGCAACGTTCGTTGCGAGAGATACGCCGCGCCATTGATTCCTACAAAGAAGCCAGTGACGACGGACGCATAGAGAAGAGCGTCACCGACAGTGGTTACCCGCCCTCCTTGCGGATATTGGTCGACGGCGTCACCGACAAAACCAACCTGCAGGGCAACAAACTCTATTTTCTGCGGCGCATTCCTCGGGACCCTCTTTGCGAGTGCCCCGAACTTGCGCCGGAAAAGACCTGGCAACTGCGCAGTTACAAGAGCACCGCCGACAACCCACAAGAGGGAGAAGATGTATTCGACGTTTCATCCCGCAGCCCCCGGGAGAGTTTGAATGGAACGTTATACAGCCAGTGGTGAACGCGGTTTTACCTTGATCGAATTGCTGGTGGTGATGGCAATCATCGCCACACTCATGACGCTGGTCACGCCACAATATTTTCGCCAGCACGCCAAGGCCCAGGAGACCGTGCTGCGCCATAACCTCTCCACCATTCGCCAGGCACTGGATCAATACCGTGAAGACCACGGTGAAAACCCCGCCTCCCTGCAAGCCCTGGTGGACCGCCGTTACCTGCGCGAAATCCCCCTGGACCCGCTGACCGGCAAGCGCGACACCTGGCAACTGCAACCCTCCGACGAACAAGGCCTGGGCGACGTACGCAGCGGCGCGCCCGGCACCGCCAATGACGGGAGCGCCTATGCCGACTGGTAAACAGCACCAGCAAGGCTCGGTGTTCATGGGCATGTTGGTGACCGTGGCCGTAGTGGCCGTGATGCTGATGGAAGTGGGCACGCTGTGGTCCAGTGTGCTGCAGCGCGAACGCGAGCTGGAACTGCTGGCGCGCGGCAATGAAATCCGACGGGCCATCGGCTTGTACTATGCGGCCGGCAACACCTTTCCCAAATCACTTGAAGATCTGGTCCTCGACCGCCGCCAACCGACCATCAAGCGCTATCTGCGCCGGGTCTACACCGACCCGCTGACCGGCACCACCGATTGGGGCATTGTCGCGGGTCCGGGCGAAACCATCATGGGCGTATTCAGCCAGGCCGAAGGCACACCGTTCAAGCAAGGCAACTTTTCTGTCATTAACCAACGTTTTACAGGGCAAGGCAGTTATCAAGGGTGGGTGTTTCTGTATGGCTCTGTACAGAGTAACCCTGCAACCCGCACCGCTCCCGTGGGAGATCAGCTGACTCAATGACTTAACGACGTAAACACACTGATCGTTCCAGCAGTTCGGAACTTGTTTATCTGAATTGAAGGTGGACTAGAGCATGAATAATTTACAGAGCTACGCGAGAGACTTATTCAAGTGGGTCCTGGCAGCGGTGTTATTGGCACCCGCAGCAGGATGGGGGCATGGGGCTGTCGAAACGCCTCCATCCCGTGCTTTGAACTGTTACGTAACGGGAGGACACTGGGGCTCTGCTAATGGCTCATCTATTAAAGATGAAGGCTGTCGAGAGGCTTTTACAAAAACATTCAATTCCACCAATGACTGGGCAATTGCCGCCGATCAATGGCACGAGGTTGCGAAGATTCCGGAGATCAACCATCCGACGTTGGATCAGATCAAGGCCATTATTCCGGACGGCCACATATGCGCAGCAAATGATCCGAAAAAAGCCAGCTTGGATTACCCCACTCCGTTATGGACAAAGTACAAGGAAAATGTAGTGCCAGGTCAATCACTGGCTATACGCCTTGTTGGCACAATTCTTCATGTGCCCAGCACGTTTTATGCGTTTATAACCAGGCCTGGTTTTAACAGCGCGACTGACGTATTGAAATGGAGTGATTTAATCGCCTTGGGGGGACCCGAAAGACTCGAAAAGGCGTACACCAATTGGAACCCACCCGCCTTGCTCCCCGGGCTTGCAGGTTTTTATGTGATCAATCGGACTATCCCCAGCAACGCATCGGGTAATGGATTGGTGGTAGGAATATGGGTCAGGGATGATCCAAATGGCGAGTTCTTCATTTCTTGTTCAGATGTAAGGTTCCAAAGTGGCGGTGTTCCGGACCCGCTGACAAATATCGGCCCTTACATCGGTCCCGATATGCAATCGCTCAAAGTCGGCGACTCCGTCCACTTCCGGATCTTTGGGGTCGATGCCAAAGGAACGGAATTGGTGGATATCACCCAGAAAATCCGAACCGATAATTTGGCACCGGCCAAATGGGGACTGGAAATAGCCAACCAGGTCCCCCCTGCCATTGCCAAAATCGGCGTAAAAGCCAATGGTACGGTTACGTTCAACTCTGCTAACCCGCAGGCCAATGCAACCTATGCCACTAACCCGCATTACAAACAGGTGATGTCGATCATTACCGGCGGCGGTGAAACCCCTGATGAACGCCCTCCTACTGCCAACTTCCAAGGCCCAACCGAAGCCAAAGAAGGTGAAACCGTCACATTCGACGGCAGAAGCTCAGTCGGACACAACGGTCCTCTTACGTATATATGGTCCACAAACGCTTCGGACCATGCTTCGCCCCCACCCAACCACCAGAGCACCTTTTCCTTCAAGGTGGGCCCGTATGTCGATCCCGTTCCGGGCGCTCCGCAGCCTAACTACATCATTAAATTAGGCGTTTATGACGCGCAAAATCGGAAAAACGGCCAGAAGGAAACGACCTTCGTGATTAAAAAGGCTGGGGACAATGACGGCTTCCCTCAGTGGATACGAGATGGCGGCTACAACAGCGGCTCACAAGTCTCCAACCATGGAGTGAAGTATCGGTGCAAGCAGGGATCAGCAGGCGCATGGTGCGGGCAGAATGAAAATGAACCCGGCAAACCCGGCTCCACTTTCTGGCAGCGCGCATGGGATGTTGTTCCTTGAGTCGCTGGCATATGCGCTGACTTGATAACAGCAAGTGCCAAACGTTATAGGGCGCCTTACGGCGCCTTATATCGCGCACCGCTACAATTGGAAGCAGTAATGGTTATAACGCAGTCCTACCGGCGGTGCCCGCTTCCCAAACGGGCCGGCAGAGAGTTACTCCCAACCGTCAAGGATTGCCATGCGCGCACGCACGCTTATCGCCCCGCCTCAGGGCGGCTTTACGTTACTTGAACTGCTGGTCGTCCTGCTGATCATCGCCCTGCTCGCCGGCTACGTCGGCCCGAAGATGTTCGACCGCCTTGAACTCGCCAAGGTGCAAACCGCCCAGGGCCAGATGAAGTCCCTCGCCGATGCCTTGAACCAGTACCGTCTGGACAATGGCAACTACCCCGACGAAACCCTCGGCCTGAATGCGTTGACCACGCGGCCCGCCAATGCGGGCAATTGGCAGGGGCCGTATTTGAAAACGTTACCCCCAGACCCTTGGGGCAACGCTTATCTCTACAAGAACCCCGGCACCCCGCCCAACGATGCGGAAATCATCTCGCTGGGCCGCGACGGTAAGGCCGGCGGTGTGAACACCTACGCCGACATTGTGTACGGTCTGTGACATGCGCACGCTGCGGCTGGTCCTGACGCTCCTGTGCCTCACGGGTACAGCCCAGGCCAACTGCTGGCAACTGGCAGCCAGCCGCTACCACGTCGACCCACTGCTGCTGTATGCCATTGCCAAGGTCGAGTCCGGCCTCAACCCTGACGCGCGCAATATCAACACCGACGGCAGCCAGGATATCGGCCTGATGCAAATCAACAGCCGCCATTTGCCCGCGCTGGCCGCGTTCGGCATCACCGAACGGCACCTGCTCCAGCAACCCTGCACCAGCGTGATGGTCGGCGCGTGGATCCTCGCCGGTTTCATCCGCGAAAAAGGTTATGGCTGGCAGGCCGTGGGCGCTTACAACGCAGGCGCCAAGCCGGAGCGTGAAGCGCGGCGTACACGCTACGCTCGCGCCGTGTGGCGTTATTACGGCGAGCTGCTGCAGCAGCGCCAGCAACTGGCCAGGCAAACGCCATGATCGACATCGACGCGCGCATCATCCGCGATGGCCACTTGCAGTCCCTGCATCTGCAAGCCACCGACCTGGCCCAGGCGCGCCGGCAATTGCAGGCCGACGGCGCCCAGGTCATCTCGTTGAAAGCCCGTCGCCAACTCAAATTACCGAGCCGGCGGTCCAGGTTCGCCCTTGGCTTGTTCATCCAGGAATTGGTGGTGCTGCTCGACGCCGGCCTGGTGCTGGTGGAAGCCGTGGAAACCCTGCGCGACAAGGCACCGCCTGGCATCAACCGGCAAGTGCTGAGCGACCTGCTGGCGTCGATGTATGAGGGCAACTCGTTATCCAAAGCGCTGCAGCTCAAGCCGCAGACGTTCCCGTCGCTGTTGATCGCCACCGTGGCGTCCTCCGAGCACAGCGGCCAATTGGCCGTGGCCCTGCGCCGCTACCATCATTTTGAAGCGCACTTGGAAAGCGTGAAAAAACGCGTCAGCGGCGCCCTGATGTACCCCGTGGTGGTGCTCAGCGTGGGTGCGTTGATCCTGCTGTTTCTGCTGTTCTTCGTGATCCCGCGCTTCGCTTCGGTGTTCGACGCGGTCAACGACCTGCCTGCCACCGCGCGTTTGATGGTGTGGTGGGGCGCGCTGGTGGAGGCGCGCGGCATGGAGTTACTGATCGGCCTGGTGCTGGCAATCGTCGCGCTGGTGCTGCTGTTTCGCAGTGCCGCGTTCAAACGTCGCGCGGCCGAGCTGTTCTGGAAGATTCCCAGCCTGGGCGCCCAGCGCACGCTGTTTGTACTCGCGCGGTTTTATCGCACCGCCGGCATGCTGTTGATGGGCGGAATGCCGGTGGTCACAGCGGTGGAACTGTCCGGTGCCCTGCTGCCTGTGGAACGCCAGGCAGCCCTGCGCCAAGCCATGATCGATATTCAGTCCGGTCAGCCGCTGTCCACGTCATTGGCTCGTCACCTACTGACCACCGCCGTCGCCGAACGCCTGCTGCGGGTCGGTGAACAAAGCGGCGAATTGGCGGCCATGTGCGAGCGCATCGCGCAGTTTCACGATGAGGCGCTGGAGCGCGCCATCGAGCTGTTCAGCAAGGTCTTCGAGCCGGTGTTGATGCTGGTGGTGGGCGGGCTGATTGGCCTGATCGTGTTCATGTTGTACATGCCGATCTTTGAACTGGCGGGCTCCATTCAGGGGTAGTGCGATGAGCGAACAGACACGGCAATGGCAGGCTCTCGCAGAGCAACGCGGGTTGAGCGTATCCAATTACCTGCTGGAGGTGCTGCACACAGCGCCCGAACAGCTGGCGACGATCGCCCATACCTTGGGAATGCTCGCCATTGCCGCGGAAAATCTCGATGAACACTGGCGCTTTGACCTGCTGCCATTGCCTCAGGCACTGGTGCATAACGTGCTGCCCCTGGACCACGAGGGCCAGCCGTGCCTGGTACTGGGCGACCCCTTCACCCTGACCAGCCGACACTGGCTGCAGTCCTCCAGCACCTTGCGCCAATTGCCCCTGGCCATGAGCCTGCCCGGCGCCGTCAAGACCCGGTTGACCAAGGCCGAAGCCAGCCAGCGGGTGATGCAGCCGTTTGGCGCAGACGACCCCGACGCACCGATCAGCCAGGCCGCCCAGGAAATTTCCCTGAGCAGCATCGCCCGCGACGACAACCCAGTGGTGCGTCTGGTCAACTCCATGCTGTTCGACGCGCTGCAAAGCCGCGCCAGCGATATCCATGTGGAAACCAGTCCCGCCGGCCTGGTGATCAAGTACCGCATCGACGGCGTATTGCAGCAGATGGGCCAGGCCAGCGGCCTGGACATGGCCGAGCAGGCGCTGTCGCGGATCAAGGTGCTGTCGGAGCTGGATATCGGCGAGCGGCGGGTGCCCCAGGACGGGCGCTTCAAAATGAAGATCCAGAGCCGCGAAGTGGATTTTCGCGTGTCGATCATGCCCAGCATTCATGGCGAAGACGCGGTGTTGCGCATCCTCGACAAATCCCAGCGCGGCGAATCCCTGAGCCTGGAGATCCTGGGCCTGGCCGCCGACACTATCGCGCGCATTCGCGTCCTGGCCAGCGAGCCCTACGGCATGCTGCTGGTCACCGGCCCCACCGGCAGCGGCAAATCCACCACGCTGTATGCCGCCTTGTCGGAGACCAATACCGGCGAGAAAAAAATCATCACCATCGAAGACCCGGTGGAATACGAACTGCCCGGCGTGCTGCAGATCCCGGTCAACGACAAGAAGGGCCTGACCTTCGCCCGCGGCCTGCGCTCGATCCTGCGGCATGACCCGGACACGATCCTGGTGGGCGAAATTCGCGACGGTGAAACCGCCGGCATTGCGGTGCAGGCCGCTCTGACCGGGCACCTGGTGATGTCGTCGGTGCATGCCAACAGCGCGTTCAGCGTGTTGGAGCGTTTTACCTACATGGACGTCGACCCGGCGAGTTTCGTCGAAGCGCTCAACGGCGTGGTCGCCCAACGCCTGGTGCGACGCGTCTGCCCGGACTGCGCCGAGGAGGCCGCGCCCGACGCGAACATTGCCCGCCTCGCCCAACTGCCCGAGGCTCAGTTGAACCAGGGTCATTACCGCGTGGGCAAGGGGTGCGAGGCCTGTCGCCACACCGGCTATCGCGGCCGGCTCGCATTGGCCGAAGTATTGACCCTGACCGACCGCATCAAGGAAGGCCTGCTCAACCGCAGCTCCGCCTCCACCCTGCGTGAACTGGCGCGTGAAGCCGGCCATGTGTTCATCCGCGACATTGCCCTGGCCCATGCGGCTCAGGGCGACACCACGCTCAAGGAGGTCCACCGTGTCATTTCCCTTTATTGAGCACGTGGTGTGGCTGCACAGCGACGCCGCCGAATGGGCCGCGCGGGCCCGCTGGCGCGGCGCGCCCATCTGCCACGCGCAACGCCGGGGCGCGCCGCTGGCCGCCTGTGCCGAACTGCTGGAGCTGGCGCCACGCGGGCGCGTGAAGTTTCTCGACCGTGCCACGGTGCTGCTGGGTTTTCCCCATGTGCATTACCTGATGCTGCCCTGGCACCCCGAGCTGTACAGCGCACAGGACTGGCAAGGCTTCGCCGAGGCGACGTTCGGCCAGCAGGCCAATATCGATGCCGAGCGCTGGCAGGTGCAGGTCGCCGATAGCCCTTTCGGTCAACCGCGCCTGGCGGTCGCCACGCCACGGGATGTGCTGCAGGACCTGCGCGAGCTGTTCACGCTCAACCGCTTGCCGCTGGTGACCTGCGCGCCCGTGCTGACGGCAGTCGCCCGGCAGTACTGGCGGCACCTGCCCGACGATTGCGTGGTAGCCGTGCCCGAGGCCGGCAGCCTCAGTTGTCTGTACCGACACCACGGCATGATCGATCAGGTGTGCGTGATCCCCACCCTGCCCGGCAGCACCTTGAACGACAACCTGTTCACCGCCGACCTGCTGGTAGAACGACATGCCTCGGCTACGCGGGTTGTCAGCAACGCCCCGGTGGACAATCGCCTGGGGCCCGTGCATCCGTGGCTGGAGGAGTCGCCGTCATGAAATCCAGGCTCGCGGGTGTCTGGCAACACCTGCGCGCGCCCCGTGCGCCCAGCGTTGATTTTCAACGCCCCACCCCCACCCATCGTGCCCTGGTAGCCGGGTTGTGGCTGGTCGCAGGTCTGTTGCTGTCAAGCACCTGGCACCACTGGCAGCGCATGGTGCAGCAGCAGCAACAGACCGATGTGCTGGAGCAGCAATTTATTCAACTCACCCGCCGCCAGGAGCAGCTGATCCAGGCCGCCATCCGTTTGTCACCCCAGCAAAAACAGCAGCTGGCGAGCTTTGCCCGGCAAAAGATCACGCCGTTTGCCCTGATGGATGGCGTGGCGCGGGCCTGGTCCAAGGAAATCGCCCTGACCCGCGTGGAGGTCAACACCCAGGCCCAGGTCGTGCACCTGGACCTGGAAGCCAAGCAACTGGGGGATGCGTTTCGCTTCGTGGACCGGCTCAAGGCCCAGCCAGGGGTGCAGGTGAACCTGCAACAAAGCGCACTGAAGACCCAAGACCCGCAGCATCCGGTGCAGGTCAAACTCACCGTTGGCGCGGGGTAGCCGCCCATGGATGCCCTCACTCGCCACTTGCCGCGCCTGCGTTGGTACCTGCTGCAAACGCGCCAGCGCCTGGGCTTCTGGGGCCTGCTGGCCGTGGGGGTAATGGCAGCGACGCTGCTGATTGAGGTGGCGGTGATTCAGCCGGCAAGCAGCGCCGACAGCCAGCGACGCCAGGCGCTGCAAGCGGGTATCGACGAACAGCCCCAGGCGGTTCAGGTAACTGAACCGGCGGCGGTCGAGGCATTACCCACGGCACACGATTTTGCCCCGCGCCTGGAAAAACTGCTGGGCCTCCTGAGCCAGCGCGGTTTCATCATTGAGCAAACCACCCTGGCCTACTCCACGCCGGGGGATACCGGATTGCAGCGCCTGGATGCGCAGGTCCCTCTTTCCGGCCCCTACTTTCTCCTGCGCGAAGCCTTGACGGATATCGCCAAGGAGCCGGCGGTGCGCATCGAAAACCTGACCCTGGAGCGCAAGGACATCGCCAGCGGCCTACTCATCATCGACCTTAAAATCAGCGTCCTGGGGGTGGTGGAATGAAGCTGCCGGTGTACCTGCGCCTCCTCCTGCTGCTGACGTTGATCGGTTGCGCCTGGCTGCTCTGGCAGGACGAACCCGCACCTCCCGACCACGCTGCGGCCCCTGTCACCGCCACACCGGCGCCGACTGGACCGGCGCCCGCCGCCATTGCCGAAACGCCCCTGGCGAAGATCGATCTGTTCCCTGTACAAACCTGGACGCCACCGCCTGCTCCCGCGCCGGTGGTTAACACAGCGCCCACGCCGCCGGCGCTGCCCTTCACGGTCAGCGCGCAATGGCGCTACGAGAACCAGGCGAACATCGTCGTGCTCAGCGGCAATGGCAAACAGTACACCCTGTGCAACCGATGCTCGGTGCCCGGGCGCATCGTGCCCGGCAAGATGCTGGACGCCCACTACCGCTTGGACAAACTCACCGACACCGCCGTGGTGCTGACCTACCTGCCGTTGAAGCAGGTCAGCACCCTGCGCCTGGACAAGCACTGACCCGGGAGGGGCACGCTTATGCCGCTTAGATGGATTCCCTTGAGCCTGGCGCTGTTCGCGCTGAGTGCGTGCGACACCCAGCGGGCGATCAGGCAAAGCGATGAGTTACGCAAACAAGGCGACATCGTGCGTTCGGTCGAGGTGCTGCAGGCCGAAGCCAAACAGGATCCCGACGATATTCAGCTGCGCACCGCGCAGTTCAGCAGGCTGGAACTGCTGGTGGCCCAATACAGCCGCGAAGCCAGCACCGCGCTGATGCGTGGCGACGATACCGCCGCCATCCGCGCCCTGGAAACCATCCTCAAATATGACCCCGGCAACCTCGGCGCGCGCCAGGAAATCCAGAACATCCAGGCGATGAAGCACCTGCGCCCGCAGCTGGCGCGGGCCTATGACATGAAGCGTTCCAACCCGGTGGAAGCGCTCAACCTGGTGCGCCGGATCATCGCGCAAAAGCCTAACTACCGAGAGGCCCTGGACTTTCGTAACGCCCTGACCCGTGAGTTGGTCAGCGCCGACTATCTCAGCGCGGACCTCTCCGAAGCCATGCGCAAACCTTTGAGCCTGGAGTTCAGCGCCCAGAGCCTGTCCACGATTTTCGAGACGATCGCGCGGCTGTCCGGGGTCAATTTTGTGATCGACAAGGACGTCAATCCCAGCGCATCGGCCAGCATGACCGCCAGTCGCACCACCGCCGAGGACGCACTGAACCTGTTGCTGACCACCCAGGGCCTGGAGAAGAAGATCCTCAACGCCAACACCATCCTGGTCTACCCGCGCCGCCCGGACAAAGAACGTGAATACCGCGAGCTGGCAGTGCGCACGTTTTACCTCAGCCACAGTGACCCCAAGGTGGTGGGCGCCGAGATCAAGCAAGCCCTCAAGCCCAAGGAAGTGCTGGTGGATGAGCGTTTGAACGCCGTGATTGTGCGCGACGGCCTCGACACCCTGAGCGCCGTGGAAAAACTGGTGGAGGCCATCGATATCGCACAGTCGGAAGTGACCATCGACATCCAGGTGCTGGAGGTCAGCCTGACCGACGAATTGAACCTGGGCATCCAATACCCGGAGAGCATCGGCTTATCCGTGGGCAACCTCGCCAACGTACCTGCCGGGCTGGCGGGCATTCCGATCAGCGCGTTGCGGGGGATCAATGGCGACAACATCCTGCTCGACTCGGGCAGCACCTCGGCACGCATCAATATGCTGCAACGCAGCGGTAACACCGTGACCCTGGCCAACCCCAGGGTGCGGGTGCGCAATCGTGAAGAAGCCCAGGTGAACATCGGTGACAAGATCCCGGTGGTCACCACCACCACCGCCAACCAGATCACCACCTCGTCGGTGTCTTACCAGGACGTGGGGCTGCAGATCACGGTCAAGCCCAATATCAGCCTGAGCGATGAGGTGAACCTGGAGCTGAGCGTGGAAATGAGCCATATCACCAAGCGCATTGCCGGCTCGGAACATGTACCGGCTACGTTCGAGCTCGGCTCACGGGCCACCAAGACCTTGCTGACCGCGCGCAACAATGAAACCCAGATCGTCTCGGGGCTGATTCGCACAGCGGACGTCGACGAGGGCTCGGGTTTGCCGTGGTTGAGCCAGATCCCGTGGATCGGTAAGAAGCTGTTTGGCTCCAACCAGAACACTCAGCAGAAAACCGAGATTATCCTGTTGCTGACCCCGAGAATCGAACGCAACCTGGACCTGCCGATTTCCCAGATCAGCACCTTTCACAGCGGCACCGAGGCGCGCAGTTCGACGCAGGGCATGATCCTGCGCGACACCACCGAAAAAATGATTCTCAAGCCAACTGGGGGCGACGCCACGCCGGCGCTGCCACCGCCGATGCAACAACCGGATGCCACCTGGCAGCCGCTGCCGCCGCCGCTGCCGGACCTGGTACCCAAGCCTGCGCCAGCCCCCCCTTAACCTAAGATTCTGATGGAGATCACAATGTGGGAGGGGGCTCAATCTCAGTATCTGAGCGCAGATCGGCAGATCGTTCCCACGCTACGCGTGGGAATGCAGCCCGTGACGCTCCGCGTCACAAGATGCACAAGGTTCGAATCTTGCGTGCTTGCCGGGACGCGGAGCGTCCGGGGAGGCATTCCCACGCAGAGCGTGGGAACGAGGTTCACTGGGTTCTGAGCGTCGATCGTTCCCACGCTCCGCGTGGGAATGCAGCCCGTGACGCTCTGCGTCACAAGATGCACAAGGTTCGAATCTTGCGTGCTTGCCGGGACGCGGAGCGTCCGGGGAGGCATTCCCACGCAGAGCGTGGAAACGAGGTTCATTGGGCTCCCACAGCGGGTCAGCGCACAACGCCTTCTTCTACGAGCAGTTTGAGAATGGCTTGGGCGCCTTCTTCTGCGCTGACGCCTTTGAGCACCTGCCCTCCGCCCCCACTGGCTTTGGCCGTCGCCGCCTTCATGCGGTCGGCGCCGCTCTTGGCCTTGATCACCTTCAGGCGTTTTGGACGAGGCTTGGCCGGTTGCAGCACGGCGCCTGTGAATAACTCATCGGCATGAACCTCGACCTCATGGGCCGCCAACTCACCGCGCTGTGCCGGGCCGTAGGCGCTTTGCCGAGGTTTGGGCGCGGCGTTGTCCACCGTGGCCAGAAACGGCAGGCGTACTTTCAAGCGCCGCCGCTGGCCGCGTGGCAAGGCTTGCAGCACATGGGCCACGCCCCCGTCGATGGATTCCACCTGCGCCAGCCCGACAATCAGCGGCCAGCCCAATTGCTCGGCGAGCAGAAACGGCAACATCCCCGAGCCTTCGCCGGTTTCGGCCTGGCTGCCGGTGAGCACCACCTGGGCACCGGCATCGCGCAGGTACTCGCTGAGCGCCGGCAACGCATCGCTGCCCTCCGGTTGTTCCAGCACGTGCAACTGCGGCAAGCCCATGCCCAGGTAGCTGCGCAGGGTCGGCTCGGCGATGTCGCCGGCATGCAGCACCTGCAACTTATCCCCAGCCAATTGCAGACCCAGCTCGACCGCACGTGCATCCTGCTCCGCACGGCGCGGGCGCCCGGAAGTGGGGTGGGCGCCGACGGACACCAGGCTGATTACATTCGTGGTCATGCTCATATCCTCAAGCCGCGTCGCGCTTGGCGCCGTTGCGGTAGGCCTCGACCGCATCGATCAAGGCATGCAGTATCGCGGCGCTCTCGCCGATCACCGACAGGTCGGCCCGCTTGATCATGTCGCAACCTGGGTCGAGGTTGATCGCCACCACCTTGTCGCAGGCACCGATGCCTTGCAGGTGCTGGATCGCCCCGGAAATCCCCACGGCCACGTACACCCGCGCCGTTACCCAGGTGCCGCTGGCGCCGACCTGGCGATCACGCGCCATAAAGCCATCGTCCACGGCGACCCGCGAGGCGCCTTCGGTGGCACCCAGGGCGGCGGCGGTCTGGTGGAACAGGGCCCAGTCCTTGACGCCGTTGCCGCCGGAGAAAATAAACTCGGCTTCGGCCATGGGGATTGCCGCCGGGTCCACCGCCACCGCGCCGAGATCCTCGATGCGCGGCAGGCTGCGCGCCAGGGTTGTGGATAACTCCACGGGCAACACTTCATGGCGGGTTTCGCTGACCGGGTCGGCACATTCGGCGGCGGCCAGAACCAGGCGTGGCAGTGGTCGCGCCAAATCCTCCTGGCCGGCACCGGCGCGGCCGATGCAGGTGTTGTCCTTGATCTGCCAGACGCGCGTGGCCGGGCGTTCCTTGAGGCTGGCGGCAAAACGCCGGCCCAGCTCACCGCCACCGCTGCGACTGTCCGGCAGCAGCCAGTGGCGTGGATTGAATTGGTTATCCACAGCCCGCAGGCCTTGCACCCGCTGTTCCGGCGAATAACCGTCGAATTCGGCACCGTCGAGCACCAGCAGGCGGTCGACACCGGCGGTGGCAAACGCGCTTTCCTTGTGTTCGCCAAATACCACCGCCAGCACCGCGCCGTCGTTGCCGGCCAGTTGCCGCGCCAGGCCTAACAGGTCGCGGTCGTGACTGCTCAGGCGGCCGCCGACCATGTCCGGCACTACGTTGATGTAGAACGCAGGCGCCGCAATCTGATGCAGCGGCAATTGCACTTCGGCGGCCGCGGTACGCTTGCTGGCGCCGCCCTGCTGGGCGCCGCTGCGGTCGATGCGCTTGATGCCGTTGGGGCCAATAAAACCAACGCCATGAACGTTTTTGCGGATAACGCCGTTAGGCCCCATCCAGCTGTGTTGCAGCGGCGGCATCGCCGCATGCAGCGGGTGCAGGCGGTTGCGGGCGATCCATTCGGCCCGTGGGTCGCGGCGGATTATGTCGCTCATCAGTGCACCTCCGCAGGTTCACGCTTGGTCGGTGACTTGGCCGGTTGAGCCTCCTCAAGCAAGGCGTCGGCCACCAGTTCGGCGATGTCCTTGATCAATGGGCGCGGCTCGACCACCCCTTCGAGCATCGCGGTGCATTGCGGGCACCCTACCGCCACCAGTTCGGCGCCGGTCTCGCGGATGTCTTCCATGCGCATGTCGGGGATCCGTTGCTTGCCTGGGATGTCGGTAATCGGCGCGCCGCCGCCACCGCCGCAGCAGCGAGAACGGAAGCCCGAACGTTGCATCTCCTTGACCTCGATGCCCAAGGCTCGCAGCACTTGGCGCGGGGCCTCGTACTCACCGTTGTAACGGCCCAGATAGCACGGGTCGTGGTAGGTCACGCTGTTGCCTTTGTGCTGGCCCAGGTTCAGCGCGCCCTCGCCGATCAGCTCGGCCATGAACGTACTGTGGTGCTGCACAAGGTAGTTGCCGTTGAAGGCGCCGTATTCGTTTTTCAGCACATGGAAACTGTGCGGGTCGCAAGTGACGATGCGCTTGAAGCTGTACTTGGCCAGGGTCTGGATATTGCGCGAAGCCAGCAGTTGGAAGGTCGCTTCATCGCCCAGGCGCCGGGCCACGTCGCCGCTGTCGCGTTCTTCCAGGCCGAGCACCGCGAAGTCGACCTTGGCCGCTTTCAGCACTTTGACGAACGCACGCAGCGTGCGCTGGTTGCGCATGTCGAAAGCGCCGTCGCCGACCCAGAACAGCACGTCGGCGCTGCCTTTTTCGCTGAGCAGCGGCAGGTTCAGATCCGCCGCCCAGTTCAGGCGACCGCCCGGGGCGAAACCGCCGGGGTTGTCGGTGGCGATCAGGTTTTCCAGGATTTCGGCGCCCTTGTTCGGCGTGGCACCTTTTTCCAGGGTGAGGTGGCGGCGCATGTCGACGATGGCGTCCACGTGCTCGATCATCATCGGGCACTCTTCCACACAGGCGCGGCAGGTGGTGCACGACCACAGGGTCTCGGCGTCCACCAGGCCATTGACGATGGGCTGGTGCGGGTTACCGCCGTGTTCGCCAATCGGCTTGCCTGGATACGGGCTGCCGGCAAACCTGGCATCGGTGCCGCCGGCCAGGCCGACCACCATGTCCTGGATCAGCTTTTTCGGGTTCAGCGGCTGGCCGGCGGCGAACGCCGGGCACGCCGCTTCGCACTTGCCGCACTGCACGCAGGCGTCGAAACCGAGCAGTTGGTTCCAGGTGAAATCCTTGGGCTTTTCCACGCCCAGAGGCGCGGTTTTATCGCTAAGGTCCAGCGGTTTCAAACCGGTGGAGCGACCGCCGCCGAAGCGTTCGGCGCGGCGGTGCCAGGCCAGGTGCAGGGCACCGGCGAAGGCGTGCTTCATCGGCCCGCCCCAGGTCATGCCGAAGAACATCTCGCTTACGCCCCACAGCACGCCCACGCTGAGCAGCGCAGCCAGCAACCAACCGCCGAAGTCCGCCGGCAGGATGCCCGCCACCGGCAGGGTCACCAGGAAGAAGCTCACCGAGAATGCCATGAGGCTCTTCGGCAGGCGCATCCACGGGCCTTTGGACAGGCGCGACGGCGGGTTGCGCCGCCGCAGGTACACGAAGGTGGCGCCGACAAACATCAACACCGAAGCCAGCAGCAAGGCGTAGCCGAGGATGCGATTGTGCAGGCCGAAGCCGTGCACCAGGATCGCCAGCAGCGCCGACAGCACAAAGCCCAGCGCCGTGGCGACGTGGGTGTTGGCGATGTATTTGTCGCGAGCGACCACATGGTGCAGGTCGACCATGTAGCGCTTGGGCATGGCCAGCAGGCCGCCCAGCAGGTCGACCTTGGACGCGCGGCCACGGCGCCACATGTTTACCCGGCGCAGGGCGCCGAGGACGGCGAGGCCCAGGGCGGCAAACAAGAGAATAGGCAGCAAGGTGTTCAACATTGAGGTGGCCTCAAGCGGCAAGTTTCAAGCTACAAGCGGCAAGTCAAAGCGGTCACCCATTGCTCTTTCTTGCTGCCTGAAGCTTGTGGCTTGCGGCTGTTTTTAAAAATCCTTGCAAAGGCGCAGGGCGTCATAGATGGCAGCGTGGGTATTACGCTGCGCCACACAGTCACCGATGCGGAACAGCAAGTAGCCCTCGCCCGGTTCGCTCAGGCACGGTTGCGGTTTGATCGCGAACAAGGCTTCCACGTCGATCTGGCCTTTGTTGCGCGAACCTTCCTTGAGCCCGTAGTAAATGGCTTCGTCCGGACGCACGCCGTTCTCGACCACCACCTGATCGATCACTCGCTCCTCTTTGGCGCCGGTGTATTCGTTCTCCAGCACCGCCACCAGCTTGTCGCCCTCGCGATAGACCTTTTCCAGCATCATGTCGCCGGTCATGATCACTTCCTTGGGGTACATGCTGCGGTAGTAGGTCGGGAACGACGTACCGCCAATCGCTACGCCCGGCTTGATGTCGTCGGTGACGATTTCCACCTGGCAGCCTTTGTCGGCCAGGAAGTCCGCCACCGACATGCCGGTGAACTCACAGATGGTGTCGTACACCAGCACGTTCTTGCCCGGCGCGACTTTGCCATCGAGCACATCCCAGCTGCTGACCACCAACCCTTCGGCGGCGCCCCAGTGTTCGTTCTGTTCGATGTACGGGTGCCCGCCGACGGCCAGCACCACCACGTCCGGACGCAGGTCCAGGATGGTCTCGGCATCGGCCGCCACGCCCAGGCGCAGGTCAACTTTCAAGCGCGCCAGTTCCAGTTGGAACCAACGGGTAATACCGGCGATCTGGTCGCGTTGCGGGGCTTTGGAGGCGGTGGTGATTTGCCCGCCGATAAACTCTTTCTTTTCGAACAGGGTCACGTCGTGGCCACGTTCGGCCGCCACGCGCGCAGCTTCCATCCCGGCCGGGCCGGCGCCCACTACGACCACCTTGCGTTTCGGCCCGGTGGATTTCTCGATGATGTGCGGCACGCCCATGTATTCACGGGAGGTCGCGGCGTTCTGGATGCACAGTACGTCCAGGCCCTGGTACTGGCGGTCGATGCAATAGTTGGCGCCGACGCACTGCTTGATCTGGTCGATCTGGCCCATCTTGATCTTGGCGATCAGGTGCGGGTCGGCGATGTGCGCACGGGTCATGCCGACCATGTCCACGTAGCCGCCTTCGAGGATACGCGTGGCCTGGTTCGGGTCCTTGATGTTCTGCGCGTGCAGCACCGGGACCTTGACCACTTCCTTGATCCCGGCCGCCAGGTGCAGGAACGGCTCCGGCGGGTAACTCATGTTCGGGATCACGTTGGCCAGGGTGTTGTGCGTATCGCAACCCGAGCCCACCACGCCGATGAAATCGAGCATACCGGTGTCGTCGTAGTACTTGGCGATCTGTTTCATGTCCTCGTGGGACAGGCCGTCCGGATGGAACTCGTCGCCGCACAGGCGCATGCCCACGCAGAAGTCGTCACCCACTTCGGCACGCACGGCCTTCAACACTTCCAGGCCGAACTTCATGCGGCCTTCGAAGGTGCCGCCCCATTCGTCGGTACGCTTGTTGACGCGCGGGCTCCAGAACTGGTCGATCATGTGCTGGTGCACGGCGGACAACTCCACGCCGTCCAGACCACCGGCCTTGGCGCGGCGCGCGGCCTGGGCATAGTTGCCAATCACGCGCCAGATCTCTTCCGGCTCGATGGTTTTGCACGTGGCACGGTGCACCGGCTCACGCACACCGGACGGCGACATCAGGGTCGGCCAGTTGAAGCCATCCCAGCGCGAGCGACGGCCCATGTGGGTAATCTGGATCATGATCTTGGCGCCATGCTTGTGCATGGCGTCGGCCAGGTTCTGGAAGTGCGGGATGATGCGATCGGTGGACAGGTTCACCGAGCTCCACCATTCCTGGGGGCTGTCGATGGCGACCACCGAGGAGCCGCCGCAGATCGCCAGGCCGATACCGCCCTTGGCTTTCTCTTCGTAGTACTTCACATAGCGGTCAGTGGTCATGCCGCCGTCGGTGGCATACACCTCGGCGTGGGCAGTGCTGAGTACGCGGTTGCGGATGGTCAGTTTGCCGATCTGAATCGGCGCAAACATTGCTTCGAAAGCCATGGCACGGTCCTCGGCTTACAACGGCTTGACGGTGAACAAACCATCATCGTGGCCCTCTTCGGAGCCTCCGTAGACTTGTTCGGCGACGGTGCGGATCTTGCTGCCGCGTGCTTCAAGGATCTGGTCCATGGCACCGGCAAACCAACCGGTGAACATGTAGTCGACCTTGCGCCCGACCTTGCCGTAGACGTAGACGAACGCCGAGTGCTCCAGCTTGACGCTGGCGGTGCCTTTATCCAGGTCGATGTCCTGGATTTTGAACAGGCCCCAGCCACGCTGCGACAGGCGTTTCATGTAGTGCTCGAACACCGCGACGCCTTCCAGGCCATGGCACTCGGCTTCTTTTTCGCACCAGTGCCAGGCGGATTTGTAGCCGGCCTTGTAGAGGATCTCGGCATAGGCCTCGGCGCCCAGCACCTCCTCGATGCCCATATGGTTGTTGACGAAGAAATGACGCGGCACGTACAGCATCGGCAAGGCATCGGACGTCCAGACACCGGTTTCGCTGTCGACTTCGATAGGCAATTGCGGGGCGATCTTGGCCATGGAAACTTAACTCCAGAAAATTCGTGTTGATGCCCGCTGCGCGACTGGCAACGGGTTAAGGATAAGGAGAGCGGCGGCTTATTCGCCCCACACGTCTTTAAGGACGTTGACCCAGTTCTCGCCCATGATCTTGCGCACTACGCGCTCGCTGTGGCCGCGCTTGAGCAGGGTTTCGGTGAGGTTGGGAAACTCGCCCACGGTGCGGATGCCCAGCGGGTTGATGATCTTGCCGAAGCTGGTCAGGCGCCGGGCGTAGCCTTTGTCATGGGTCAGCATTTCGAAGAAATCCTGGCCATGGCCCTGGGTGAAGTCGGTGCCGATGCCGATCGCGTCTTCGCCGACGATGTTCATGGTGTATTCGATGGCTTCGGCGTAGTCGTCGATGGTCGAGTCGATGCCCTTGGCCAGGAACGGCGCGAACATGGTCACGCCGACAAAACCGCCATGGTCGGCGATGAACTTCAGTTCTTCATCGGACTTGTTGCGCGGGTGCTCCTTCAGGCCCGACGGCAGACAGTGGGAGTAGCACACCGGCTTTTTCGATTCGAGGATGACTTCTTCGCTGGTCTTGGAGCCCACGTGGGACAGGTCGCACATGATGCCGACGCGGTTCATCTCGCCGACGATTTCACGACCGAAACCCGAAAGGCCGCCGTCGCGCTCGTAGCAACCGGTGCCGACCAGGTTCTGGGTGTTGTAGCACATCTGCACCACGCCAACGCCGAGCTGCTTGAAGATCTCCACATAGCCGAGCTGATCTTCGAACGCATGGGCATTCTGGAAGCCGAAGATGATGCCGGTCTTGCCCTGCTCTTTGGCTTTGCGGATATCGGCGGTGGTTTTTACCGGAATCACCAGGTCGCTGTTCTCGCGGATCAGGGTCTGGCTGGCCACGATATTATTGATGGTGGCCTGGAAGCCTTCCCACACCGACACGGTGCAGTTGGCGGCGGTGAGGCCGCCTTTGCGCATGTCCTCGAATAGGTCGCGGTTCCACTTGGCAATAATCAGCCCGTCGATAACGATGCTGTCGGCGTGCAATTCGGCTGGGCTCATCAGGCGTCCCCTTATTGGCGATTCATGCGCCGAATCGTCTGCCGGCGCTTTGGGGCCAGCATATGCCCAGGGGCTGAACGGACCGGGTGCAAAAACGACAGGGGAATTGCCGAAAGCGTCAATCCACGACAAAGGCTGTATAGACGCGTCTGACGGGTGGCTGTTCTTTGTCTTACGCTTGAGCCAGAATTCGGCCATCAACTGATATGAGACGGCGCAATGAAATCGATTTTCCTGGCTTTGGCACTCATCGCAACCGGCGTCCACGCGGCCGAAGACACCGACAACACGCCCTGCGACGGCATCGAGAACGACAAACAAACCCTGGAATGCGCCACTTACAACAAGACCACCGCCGAGCAATTGCTCAAGGACAACTACCAGAGCCTGCTCGAACGCATGGGTTCGACCTATGGCAGCAACAAGACCCAACTGGCCGACATTACCGCTCGTCTGAAGGATGCCCAGCAGAAGTGGGAAAAACTGCGGGATGCCGATTGCGCCGTGGACACCTTCCCGGCCAAGCCCGGCACCAAGGATTACGCGATTGCGCAGAACGACTGCCTGGCGCGGATGAGTGATGAACGGTCGGAATTTTTGGAGTCGATCGGGCAGGAGTAAGCGCCACTCCCGCAGCCAAAGCGCGGGAGCGACAGGCAGTGGTCACGCCATGAAAGGCGATTTAAAAGGACTTTTCGTCAATGGTCGGCTTGGTGCATAGCTGTAGCCTAACGTCGTAATATCCATCACTTCGCTGATACGCCGAGTCCATGGTTTGAGCACATCCTCATAGTTGTGCCCGGGCGGGCCTTGCTCCATGGGGCAGTAATGCGGGGCAAGATCCGGTTCATCCAGCATTTTCTGCGCCTGCCAGTCCGCCCAGATCTTGTCGACGAAGCAGTGATGCAGGAAAAAAACCGGATCGTCGGGCGAGGTCATGGGTAACATATTGCCCCCTACCCAAAGATGTACTCGGTTATGCAATTGCGAGCCGAGCGTAACGACATTCGGGTCACCACGTTTCACGATCCAGCCTTCCAGACGGTTTCTGAACCCTCGGGTGAACGGCCCCGAATTGTAATTCGGCTCGTCATAAAGCGCCTCGCTCATAGCCATTCTCAAATCGTCTTCGGTGGGCAATGAGCCGATCACTGTGCCGAACTGACGCTTTAACCCAGGCCCAGGCAACCCTTCGTTCGGGTAAGAAGGCACGTTCCAATTCCCATATTTATGGGCAAAGACCCCATCCTGCACCCGAAACTCATCAGCAGCGTCGCCATTGCCACCCAGGAAGCCCTGGTCCCACAGGGGTGAAAGCTCCGGAGCTTGCGCGTCCAGGGTCCAGTTCCAATAAGGCAGCGTAATATCTGGCTTGATGGCTTGAAGGTCCTTCTCAAACTGCATCAACATTTCACGATGCCACGGCAAGAATGCCGGGCCACGATGAGCACCATTACGGTAGTTGGGGTCTTGAGGTTCATTTGGATAGACCGTGGGGACCATGACTTCATGATGCCAATGAACATATTTGTCATAAGCACCACTTTTCTTCATCTCCAGTAACGTCAATGTAAATTCGAGCTTCTCCGCAGCCGTCATTGCTCGAATTTCCTTGCGAATGTTCATTGCATAACTCCCTTATCTGAAAGCCACCGAACAACGTGAAAGCCACCAATTGGCTCACTCAGAAAATCTACGAGCATTGTGGCAACGCGGTCTACTGTCAGAAATAACAGGTCAGACGTACTTCACGACCGACGGTCTTGCGCCCACGCGAACCCTGGTAACCTTGGGTACCCACATTTACCAAGGCAACGTTATGACTCTCTGCGGCATCGAAATCAAAGGCAGCGAAGCCATCATCGCCCTCGCCTCCCTCGACAACCAGGCGCTGACCCATGTCGCCCTGGCGACCAAGAAAATTGCCCTTGAAGACGACGATGAGGCAGCCAACGTCAAAGCCTTTGCCGCCCAGGTGAAGGCGTTTGTGCAGGACAACGCCATCACCCGCATCGCGATCAAAAAGCGCAGCAAGAAAGGTGAGTTCGCCGGTGGCCCGACGACGTTCAAGATTGAGGGGGTGTTTCAGTTGCTGGATGGGGTTGAAGTGACGCTGCTGTCGCCGCAGACCATCAATGCGCAGAACAAGAAGCACAACTTTGAACTGCCCGCGACGCTGAACAAGTATCAGCATGAGGCCTATAAGGCTGCGTGTTCGGCGTTGGTAAAAAAATAAGCCACACCGAAATTCAATGTGGAAGGGGGCTTGCCCCCGATAGCGGTGGGTCAGCCAACGTTGTATCAGCTGACAGTCCGTCATCGGGGGCAAGCCCCCTCCCACATTGGATATGTGTTGTTTTTAGTGTTGGGTATGGCGCTTGTAGCGCAGCCACTCGCCGAATGATTTGTCTTCGAGCACGTACCCGCCCCGACCCGATTTCCACACCAGTTCCTTGTCGCGCAGAGCATCGATGCAGGCCTGGATGGTCTGGGTGCCCGGCACCACGTCACTGCCCATATCCTCCAACGCCTTGCTGACCGCAGTGAGGGTGCTGTCGGTAAACGGCGCAAAAGGCTCGTTGTTCAGCGAGCGCTCCACCATCACCTGCAGGACGGCGCGTTGCGGGATGGTCAGGGCGTTCCAGGCGCTTTCGAATTCGGTCCACACACCTGCGCGCAGCAGTTCGGCGCGACTGTGCAGCAACTGGCCCAAGTTGCTGGCCTCGCCCAACTCCAGCGCTACTTCACCGATGATCGTGCGCAGCATCTCGGGTCGGCGGCCGACCAACTCGAAGGCTTCATCGATATCGGCCGCGTTGAATTGGTTGGTCGGGGCCAGGTTCGCGTTGAGGTGTGCGGTGTACGCCTGGGTGAAGGCTTTGCCCAGCAGCGGAAACGGCGTGATGCTGGAGCCAAAAAACGGCTGGCTTTTACCCAATACCAGATAGGCCAGCTTGTCGCGGTTGGAACCGGTAAAGACTAAATGCAGGCCGCTGCCCTCCTCGTCACGCCCTTGGTTGAGCTGAACCCGGGCGGCCTTGAGCGCGAACATGGCGTTGATCCCCGAATCGCTGGTCAAGGCATGCTGGGCTTCATCGATCACCAGCACGACGGGTTTTTCCGCCGCGTGGTGGAGCAACTCCAACGCCTGGGTCAAGGTCGCGCCCACCGGCAATTGCGGCTTGCTGAAGTCCCAGGACAGGGTCCGCAGAAAACTCAACCTTTCGATGCCAAGGTTTTTGGCCAGCTTGCGAATGCCCTTTTCGTAGGGTGCAAGCGCGGCGGCAATGGCGCTGGCGATCAACTCCGCGGGATCTTTTTCTTTGTCGGCCCACAGGTCCACATACACGGTGAGCCAACCGCGCAGCTGGCACTCCGGGATCAGGTCTTCGCGCAAGAACGTACTTTTACCAGTGCGACGTGGCGCGGCGAGAAACAGGCCAGAAGTGAAATCCTGAAGGCCGGCGCCCACCAGGCCATCGGCAATGCTGCTCGCCAGCGCGGGACGGCGGAACACAAAACCGCTGAGCTTGGACATGGCCTATACCAAATTATTGAAACGGCTATAAATTATAGCCACGAGTATAATCGACTATAATTGCCCGTCAAACCGGCTCCCGCCGCCGATCCTCCCTGGGGCATTTGGCAAACCGCGCCCGGTAACTGCGCGTGAAATACGACGGCGACTCAAACCCGCAGGCAATGCTCACCTCCAACACGCTCAAACCGCTTTGGCGCAGCAGTTGCCGGGCTTTTTCCAGGCGCAAACCCAGGTAAAAGTTGCTCGGCGTGTCGTTCAGGTGCAGGCGAAACAATCGCTCCAACTGCCGCCGCGTGACCTTGATCGCTTCGGCCAGAGCCAATGTGCTCAGGGGCGGTTCGGTGTGCTGTTCCATCTCGCCGATCACTTGCACCAGTTTCTGATTGTTGATGCCGTAGCGCGTGGCGATCTGCATGCGCTGATGGTCTTTGCGTGGGCGAATGCGGCCCAGCACGAACTGCTCGGACACCTGAATCGCCAGGTCGGCGCCGTGGGCCTGGGCGATCAGGTCGAGCATCAAGTCGATGGAAGCGGTGCCACCGGCGCAGGTGATGCGGCGGCGGTCGATTTCGAACAGCTCCTGGGTCACCGCCAGGTGCGGATAGGACTCTTTGAAGGCGTCGATGGCTTCCCAGTGCAGGGTCACGCGATGGCCGTCGAGCAGACCGGCTTGGGCCAACACACAGGCACCGGTGTCGATACCGCCCAGCGTCACGCCATCGTGATCGAGACGGCGCAGCCACTGTTCCAGTGCGGGCGTAGCGAACTGCAGAGGCTCGAAACCGGCGACCACCAGCAGCGTGGTGCCCTTTTTCAGCGGTTCCAACGCGGCGTCGGCGTTGACTGACATGCCGTTGCTCGCCAGCACCGCGCCGCCGTCGGCGCTCAGTACATGCCAGCGGTACAGCTCACCGCGAAAACGGTTGGCCACCCGCAGCGGCTCAAGGGCCGAGATAAAGCCCATCGCCGAGAAACCCGGCATCAGCAAAAAGTAGACATCCTGGGACATGGTGGCGCTCTCATCGGACGGCCAGCGTGGCATTGTGATACTCCCGTTCAAGGGTGGTTTCAAGGGGGCACGTCGCTGCAGTGCAAGAGTCGGTCGCCGCCGTGCGTTTTGTCGCCTCACAAGCTGCGTAACGTGGCGTCACGGTGCACAAAGACACCGGCAACCACAATAACGACCTGCCGAGGGCTCCACCATGAACCGACTGATTCGCCGCTGCGTGTTCGCACTCAGCGCCAGCGCCATCTTGAGCACCAGCGTTCTCGCGGCCGATGCCGCCTCCTGCAAGAACGTGCGCATGGGCGTGGTGAACTGGACCGATGTGATCGCCACCAGCGCCATGACCCAAGTGCTGCTCGATGGCCTCGGCTACACCACCAAGCAAACCAGCGCCTCCCAGCAAATTATCTTCGCCGGCATCCGTGACCAGCGCCTGGACCTGTTCCTCGGTTACTGGAACCCGTTGATGACCCAGACCATCACCCCATTCGTCGACGCCAAGCAGGTCAAGGTGCTCGACAAACCCAGCCTGCAAGACGCCCGCGCCACCCTCGCCGTGCCGACCTACCTGGCCGACAAAGGCTTGAAGAGCTTCGCCGACATCGCCAGGTTCGAGAAGGAACTGGGCGGCAAGATCTACGGCATCGAGCCCGGTTCGGGCGCCAATACGCAGATCAAGGCGATGATCGCCAAGAACCAGTTCGGCCTGGGCAAGTTCCAGCTGGTGGAATCCAGCGAGGCCGGCATGCTCGCCGCCGTCGACCGCGCCGTGCGCCGCAAGGAAGCCGTGGTGTTCTTCGGCTGGGCGCCGCACCCAATGAACGTCAACGTTGCCATGACCTACCTCACCGGCAGCGACGACGCCCTGGGCCCGAACGAAGGCATGGCCACCGTGTGGACGGTCACGTCGCCCAACTACGCCGAACAATGCCCCAACGTGCACAAACTGTTGACTAAGCTGACCTTCACCGCCGCCGACGAGAGCCGGATGATGCAGCCGTTGCTGGATCACAAGGACGCCCTCACGTCCGCCCGGCAGTGGCTCAAGGATCACCCGCAAGACCAGGCGCGTTGGCTGGAAGGTGTGACCACCTTCGATGGCAAACCAGCGGCGGCCAACCTGCAATTGACCAGCAAATAACTTTTTTCGAATCACCGTTTCGCGGTCACTGACGACCGCGAACGGCATCACCACGCCTGTAAGGAACCTGCCCCATGAACCACGACGTCATCATCACCTGCGCACTCACCGGTGCTGGCGACACGACCAGCAGAAGCCCCCACGTGCCGGTCACCCCCAAACAGATCGCCGCGGCGGCGGTTGAAGCGGCCAAAGCCGGCGCCACCGTGGTGCATTGCCATGTGCGTGACCCGCAGACCGGCAAATTCAGCCGCGACGTGGCGCTGTACCGCGAAGTGATGGAGCGCATCCGCGAGGCCGACATCGATATTATCGTCAACCTCACCGCCGGCATGGGCGGCGACCTGGAGATCGGCGGCGGCGAAAACCCGATGGAATTCGGCCCCAACACCGACCTGGTCGGGCCGCTGACGCGTCTGGCCCATGTCGAAGAGTTGTTGCCGGAAATCTGCACCCTGGACTGCGGCACCCTGAACTTCGGCGATGGCGACACGATTTACGTGTCCACGCCGGCACAGCTGCGCGCCGGCGCCAAACGTATCCAGGAACTGGGCGTGAAGGCCGAGCTGGAGATCTTCGACACCGGCCACCTGTGGTTCGCCAAGCAGATGATCAAGGAAGGCCTGCTCGACGACCCGCTGTTCCAGCTGTGCCTGGGCATTCCCTGGGGCGCACCGGCCGACACCACCACCATGAAGGCCATGGTCGACAACCTGCCCGCCAACGCGGTGTGGGCCGGCTTCGGCATCGGCCGCATGCAAATGCCGATGGCCGCCCAAGCGGTGCTGCTGGGCGGCAACGTGCGGGTCGGCCTGGAAGACAATCTGTGGCTGGACAAAGGCGTGCTCGCCACCAACGGCCAGCTGGTCGAACGCGCTGGCGAAATCCTCAGCCGCCTGGGTGCACGGGTCATGACCCCGGCCGAAGGGCGCGTGAAGATGGGCCTCACCCAGCGCGGCTGACCCACCGCCCCTGCCACACGCGATCATCGAACTCTTTAGGAATTTGCCATGCGCTTTATCACTGAGATCAAAACCTTCGCCGCCCTCGGCAGCGGTGTTATCGGCAGCGGTTGGGTGGCCCGTGCCCTGGCTCACGGGCTGGATGTGGTGGCCTGGGACCCGGCGCCCGGCGCCGAAGCCGCGTTGCGCAAACGCGTCGCCAATGCCTGGGGCGCTCTGGAGAAAAGCGGTCTGGCCCCCGGCGCGTCCCAGGACCGCCTGCGCTTTGTCGCCACCATCGAAGCGTGCGTGAAAGACGCCGACTTCATCCAGGAAAGCGCCCCCGAACGCCTGGAGCTGAAACTGCAACTGCACCGCCAGATCAGCGCGGCGGCCAAACCCGATGCACTGATTGGTTCGAGCACCTCGGGGCTGTTGCCGAGTGAGTTCTACGAGGGCTCGATCCACCCGGAACGCTGCGTGGTCGGCCACCCGTTCAACCCGGTTTACCTGCTGCCGCTGGTGGAAGTGGTCGGCGGCAGACACACGGCGCCCGAGGCGGTGCAGGCGGCGATCACGGTGTATGAATCCCTGGGCATGCGCCCCTTGCATGTGCGCAAGGAAGTCCCTGGGTTTATCGCCGACCGTTTGCTTGAAGCGTTGTGGCGCGAGGCATTGCACCTGGTGAACGACGGCGTGGCGACCACCGGCGAAATCGACGACGCGATCCGTTTTGGCGCTGGCCTGCGCTGGTCGTTCATGGGCACTTTCCTCACCTATACCCTGGCGGGCGGCGATGCGGGCATGCGCCACTTCATGGCCCAGTTCGGCCCGGCGCTGCAGTTGCCGTGGACCTACCTGCCGGCGCCGGAACTGACGGACAAGCTTATCGACGACGTGGTCGATGGCACCAGCGCTCAACTGGGTACCCACAGCATTGCGGCCCTGGAGCGCTATCGTGATGATTGCCTGCTGGCGGTGCTAGAAGCGGTGAAAACCACCAAGGCCAGGCACGGCATGACCTTCGCCGAATAATGGAATGCAGACAATGCCCGCACTCACGACCTACACCACACAGATCCAGCCCGACTGGGTGGACTACAACGGCCACCTGCGCGACGCGTTCTATCTGCTGATCTTCAGCTACGCCACCGACGCACTGATGGACACCCTCGGCCTGGACAGTGAAAACCGCGAAGCCAGCGGCCATTCTCTGTTCACCCTGGAGCTGCACTTGAACTACCTGCACGAAGTGACACTCGGTGCCGAGGTTGAAGTGCATACGCAACTGATCGCCCATGACGCCAAGCGCCTGCACCTGTATCACAGCTTGCATCGGGTCGGGGATGGGCAGGAACTGGCCGGCAACGAACAGATGCTCTTGCATGTCGACCTGGCCGGGCCGCACTCGGCGCCGTTCGCCCAGGCGACACTGGAAAAAATCGCGGCCCTATGCACCGAGCAGGCCGACCTGCCGCGCCCGGCCCTGCTCGGCCGTGTCATCGGTTTGCCGCCCAGGAAATAGGCCAAAAAAAGCCCCGATCCAGCCGTGACGGGATCGGGGCAGAGGGCCTTGTGAGAGCGATGCATATCGAGGGTGACCAAACCTTCAAGCTGCTTGCTGAGGCCAGTGTGCCGGTTAGTGCGATCGGCAAATGGCCCGAAAACGACCTGCTCATAGCCATCTGAGGCATCCGCGCGGCGCGCCCTTGCCGATGCGGTCGGGGGCTACCAGAATCCAGGCAGATCCCCGCTCCCCTAACCAGGATAAACGTCATGATGCACGCGGATTTGATTGACCAGGATGACCTGCTGAGCCAATTGCGCTCGCTGGGTTTCGAGGTATCCAGCGGCGCCAGCGCCGAACAGGCGTGTGAGTGCGCGGTGCGCGGCTTGAGCGAAGCACGGGCCAAGGCGCTTAAAGGCATGGTCGAGCGGATGTACAGCGGCAGCGCGACGATTTTGCCGGCGGTGCGTCAGGCCATCGACAAGCAGTTGTTGCCGGCGTTGATGCAGTTCAAGCAGAACTCCGGGGCCTGACAGATGGCTATCGGGGGCAAGCCCCCTCCCACCTTTGCCTGTGTTCACAAATCAAATGTGGGAGGGGGCTTGCCCCCGATACAGACGCCTGGGTTCAGAGCCTTACACTGGCAAACGTCGACTCATTACGCGCCTGGCTCAACGCCGACATCGGCCCCGACAACGGTGAAAGCACCAGCGCCTGCGGAATCGGCATCATCGCCACCTGCTGGGTGGTGTTGGAACCTACACGCTCATCCCGTGGCGGGATGCCGAAGTATTCGCGGTAGCACTTGGAGAAGTGCGGCGTGGAGACGAACCCGCACACCGAGGCGACTTCGATGATCGACATTGGCGTTTGCTTGAGCAACTGCCGCGCACGGATCAGGCGCAATTTGAGGTAGTAACGCGACGGCGAACAGTGCAGGTATTTCTGGAACAGCCGCTCCAGTTGACGCCGGGATACGGCGACGTAGACCGCCAGTTCGTCCAGGTCGATGGGTTCTTCCAGGTTGGCTTCCATCAGCGCGACGATTTCCTGCAATTTCGGCTGGTTGGTGCCGAGCATGTGCTTGAGCGGCACGCGCTGGTGATCCTGTTCGTTGCGGATGCGTTCGTACACGAACATCTCGGAGATCGCCGCCGACAGTTCACGGCCGTGATCGCGGCTGATCAGGTGCAGCATCATGTCCAACGGCGCAGTGCCGCCGGAACTGGTGAAGCGGTTGCGGTCGAGGGTGAACAGGCGTGTGCTCATGGACACACGGGGGAAGGCTTCCTGCATCGAGGCCAGGCATTCCCAGTGCACGCTGCAATCGAAACCATCCAGCAGGCCGGCACAGGCCAACGCCCAGCTGCCGGTGCACACCGCGCCGAGGCGACGGGATTGGCGTGCCTGGCTTTGCAGCCACGACACGTGCTCACGGGTGACGGTGCGCTGGATGCCCACGCCGCCGCACACGATCACCGTGTCCAGGGCCGGGGCCTTATGCATGGCGGCGTCGGGAGTGATCTGCAGGCCGTCGCTGGCCCAGACCTGGTTGCCGTCGACGCTCAGTGTGGTCCAGCGGTACAGCTCACGGCCGGACAGCTGGTTGGCCATGCGCAGGGGTTCCACTGCGGACGCCAGGGAAATCAGCGTGAAATTGTCCAACAGCAAAAAGCCGATGGATTGAGGCGCACGGTTCTGGGGTTGGGCCCCTGAGTTGAACGACGTCATCGCGGTATCTCCTCACACAAAGCGGGTGATGGCCTCAGGCGAGGCTCTTGTTATTGCACTCTTCGTCCTGACACGGCGAGAGGCTTTGAATTGATAGAGCAATTGCCGTGCCTAAATTTGAATGGCTATTCAATAACTCCTGAAAACGACCTGTTGACGCGTCTATGTAGCCCTTGCGTGAAGTACGGAATATGCCCGGAAAAGGACGTAGGAGCGGCTACCCTCAAGGGGTGTGAGCAGATCGGTAGCACTTGTGGGAAGGCGCTTTCAGCACGTAGGAAAACTCTGTCACCGCACGCACAGGGGACAGGTGGTCGGAGGGGAAATCGTTCGCGAGCTACTTATCTGTTTGCGACGCGCTAAAAGGTGGCGCGCGGGGATGCTGGTGTTCACTTTTTGAGCAGTATTGTTTGAACTGCCGCTATCGGGGGTAAGCCCCCTCCAACCTTTGACTGTGTTCACAAATCAAATGTGGGAGGGGGCTTGCCCCCGATGCAGGCGACTCGGTCTCAACACTCGACCGCGCTGACCGCCAACCCACCCCGCGAGGTTTCTTTGTACTTGTCATGCATATCCGCCCCGGTATCGCGCATGGTGCGGATCACCCGGTCCAGAGAGATGAAGTGCTGGCCGTCGCCGCGCAGGGCCATTTGCGCGGCGTTGATCGCCTTGACCGCTGCAATCGCATTGCGCTCGATGCACGGCACCTGCACCAACCCGCCCACTGGGTCGCAGGTCAGGCCGAGGTTATGCTCCAGGCCGATTTCGGCGGCGTTGCACAGTTGCTCCGGCGTCGCGCCGAGGATCTCCGCGAGCCCGGCGGCGGCCATTGCGCAGGCGGAACCCACCTCGCCCTGGCAACCCACCTCGGCACCTGAGATGGAGGCGTTTTTCTTGCACAGAATGCCTACCGCTGCGGCGCCGAGCAGGTAGTCGACCACGTTGGCTTCGGTGACTTCTTCACTGAACTTCATGAAGTAATGCAGCACGGCCGGAATGATCCCCGCCGCGCCGTTGGTGGGCGCGGTGACCATCCGCCCGCCGGCGGCGTTTTCTTCGTTTACGGCCAGGGCGAACAGGTTGACCCACTCCATGGCGCTCAAGGTCGAGCCGATCACATTGGGCTTGTTCAACTCCTGCAGGCTGCGGTGCAACTTGGCGGCGCGGCGGCGCACATTGAGGCCGCCGGGCAGGATACCTTCATGCTTGAGCCCCTGCTCCACACAGTCCTGCATGGCACGCCAGAGCTTCATCAGGCCGCTGCGGATTTCTTCTTCGGAACGCCACACTTTTTCATTGGCCATCATCAGTTCGGCGACACGCAAGTGGTGGGTCTTGCACAGCTGCAACAGCTCCACCGCGCTGGAAAAATCATAGGGCAACTCGGTGCGGTCCATATCCGCCACACCGCTGCGCGCCTGGGCTTGATCCACGACGAAACCGCCACCGACCGAATAATAGGTATCACGGTGCAATTCGCCGTGTTCGTCATACGCCACCAGGGTCATGGCGTTGGGATGGAACGGCAGGTTTTCGTCGAGCAGGCGCATGTCCCGCGCCCATACGAATGGCACCGGCAGGCGCCCATCGAGCAGCAGTGTGTCGGTTTCGCGCAGGGTGCTGATGCGACCGGCGATCTGCGACGGATCGATCGCGTCCGGCCATTCGCCCATCAAGCCCATGATGGTGGCGGTGTCGCTGCCATGGCCGATGCCGGTGGCCGACAGCGAGCCGTAGAGCTGAACTTCGATGCGCCGCACCTGTTCCAACCGTTCACGTTCACGCAGTGCCTGGACGAACAACGCCGCGGCGCGCATAGGCCCGACGGTGTGGGAACTGGACGGTCCGATGCCGATCTTGAACAGGTCGAAAACGCTGATAGCCATTGCCGTGAAACTCCTCATTGAGCACAGGCCAGGCATGAACAAGCTGCTACGCTCAGTTCGCCCAGATGGCGGCATCATCAAGGTTTTATTCGCTGCCACGGCGTCTCACACCGACGTAACCATGCTCACCAGCGTCGCCCGCGCGCGATCGCCTGTTTTGGCCGTTTTTAGCGGTGCAGATGGGCAAAATCCACGGTTTTGCCTTGGGAAAAACCTGTAAACGACGTCACCGACACTGGATACGACCCTCCCTGTACTGGATACGACGCCCCCTGTAGGCGTCTGATTTTCACTGGTACATGATCAGTTCCGACTCGTTTGCAAGGCACCGTGCCAGAGCTGTCGTCGCACGCTCCAACCGCAACACTGATAAAGCGCGGCACATGCCGCCAGAAAAAACACAGGAGTCTAGCCTCATGAAAGCTTCACCCTCGTTGTTGTTGGCCGCCATGCTGAGTCTGCCAGTCCTGGCGCACGCGGCAGAACCGGAACAGTGCAAGACCGTCAACTTCTCCGATGTCGGCTGGACCGACATCACCGTCACCACCGCGACCACCAGCGAAATCCTCAAGGCCCTCGGCTACAAAACCAAAACCACGATGATTTCCGTACCGGTGACCTACAAGTCCCTGGCCGACGGCAAGAACATGGACGTGTTCCTCGGCAACTGGATGCCGACCATGGAAAACGACATCAAGCCGTACCGTGATGCCGGCACCGTGGAAACCGTGCGCGCCAACCTGGAAAACGCCAAGTACACCCTGGCGGTGCCCGAGGCGCTGTACGACAAGGGCCTTAAGGACTTTGCCGATATTGCCAAGTTCAAGGACCAACTGGACAGCAAGATCTACGGCATCGAGCCGGGTAACGATGGCAACCGCACCATCCAGACCTTGATCGACAAGAACGCGTTCGGCTTGAAAGACGCAGGTTTCAAGGTGGTCGAGTCCAGCGAAGCCGGCATGCTGTCCCAAGTGGACCGCGCCGCCAAGCGCGACCAGGCCATCGTGTTCCTCGGCTGGGAACCGCACCCGATGAACACCCGCTTCAAGATGAAGTACCTGACCGGTGGCGACGACTCGTTCGGCCCCAACTACGGCCAGGCAACCATCTACACCAACGTGCGCAAGGGCTACACCCAGGAATGCAGCAATGTCGGTCAGTTGCTGAAAAACCTGGTGTTCACCCTGAACATGGAAAGCACGCTGATGGGCAACGTCCTGGACGACAAAATGAAGCCCGACGCCGCCGCCAAGGCCTGGCTGCAGAAGAACCCGCAAGTGCTCGACACCTGGCTCGCCGGCGTCAACACCGTCGACGGCAAACCCGGCCTTGAGGCCGTCAAAGCTTACCTCGCCAAATAACACCCGCTGACCCCGGGGCGGTGCGCTGCCCCGGGATGTTTTCCCCTTCGCATGTGGACATTCACTACCATGCTGACTGAACAGAAAATCCCACTAGGCCAGTACATCGCTGCCTTCGTCGAATGGTTGACCCAACACGGCGCCAACTACTTCGACGCAATCGCATCGACACTGGAAACGATGATCCACGGCGTGACGTTTGCGCTGACCTGGTTCAATCCGCTGGCATTGATCGGTCTGATTGCGCTGCTGGCTCACTTTATTCAACGTAAATGGGGCCTGACTGTTTTTGTCATCGCCTCCTTCCTGCTGATCCTCAACCTGGGGTACTGGCAGGAAACCATGGAGACCCTCGCACAGGTGCTGTTCGCCACCCTGGTCTGCGTGGTCATCGGCGTGCCGCTGGGCATTGTTGCCGCGCACAAGCCACTGTTCTACACCATGATGCGGCCGGTACTCGATCTGATGCAGACCGTACCGACCTTCGTCTACCTCATCCCTACCCTGACCCTCTTCGGGCTGGGTGTGGTGCCCGGGCTGATTTCCACGGTGGTGTTCGCGATTGCCGCGCCGATCCGTCTGACTTACCTGGGTATCCGCGATGTACCGCAAGAGTTGATGGACGCCGGCAAGGCCTTTGGCTGCTCGCGCCGTCAGTTGCTCTCGCGCATTGAACTGCCCCACGCCATGCCGAGCATTGCCGCCGGCATTACCCAATGCATCATGCTGTCGTTGTCGATGGTGGTGATCGCGGCCCTGGTGGGTGCCGACGGCCTCGGTAAACCGGTGGTCAACGCACTCAACACCGCCGACATCGCCCTGGGCTTTGAAGCGGGCCTGGCAATCGTCTTGCTGGCCATCATGCTCGACCGCATCTGCAAACAACCCGATGCCAAAGTAGGGGGTGATGCATGAGCATTATCCGATTCGACAAAGTCGACGTGATCTTCTCCAAAGACCCACGCGAAGCGCTCAAGCTGCTGGACCAGGGCATGAGCCGTAACGAAATCCTGAAAAAGATCGGCCAGATCGTCGGCGTCGAAAAAGCCAGCCTGGACATCGAGAAAGGCGAAATCTGCGTGCTGATGGGCCTGTCGGGCTCCGGCAAGTCGAGCCTGCTGCGCTGTATCAACGGCCTCAACACCGTCAGCCGTGGCCAGCTGTTCGTGGAGCATGAAGGTCGCCAGATCGACATTGCTTCCTGCACCGACGCGGAGCTGAAAATGATGCGCACCAAGCGCATCGCCATGGTGTTCCAGAAGTTTGCCCTGATGCCTTGGCTGACGGTGCGCGAGAACATCAGCTTCGGCCTGGAAATGCAGGGCCGCCCGGAGAAAGAACGGCGCACGCTGGTAGACGAGAAACTTGAGCTGGTGGGCCTGTCCCAGTGGCGCAATAAAAAGCCGGACGAGCTGTCCGGCGGCATGCAGCAACGCGTCGGCCTGGCCCGCGCGCTGGCGATGGACGCCGACATCCTGCTGATGGACGAACCCTTCTCCGCCCTCGACCCGCTGATCCGCCAAGGCCTGCAGGACGAGCTGCTGGAACTGCAACGCAAGCTGAGCAAGACCATCGTGTTTGTCAGCCATGACCTGGACGAAGCGCTCAAACTGGGCAGCCGTATCGCGATCATGAAGGACGGCAAGATCATCCAGTACAGCGTGCCGGAAGAGATCGTGCTGAACCCGGCGGACGACTACGTGCGTACGTTCGTGGCCCACACCAACCCGCTGAACGTACTGTGCGGCCGCAGCCTGATGCGTACCCTGGATAACTGCACACGGGTCAATGGCTCGGTCTGCCTGGACCCGGGCGGCGATTCGTGGCTGGACCTGGCCGAAGGCAACACCATCCAGGGCGCGCGCCAGAATGGCGTGGTGATGAACCTGCAGAACTGGGCGCCAGGGCAAGCAGTGGAAGGTTTGGGCCGCGTACCGACCTTGGTGGACTCCAATATCGGCATGCGCGATGCGTTGCAGATTCGTTACCAGACGGGGAACAAGCTGGTGTTGCATGACAACAACAAGGTGGTGGGGATCCTCGGCGACAGTGAGCTCTACCATGCCCTGCTGGGCAAAAATCTGGGCTAACACACACTGCAAAACAACTGTGGGAGGGGGCAAGCCCCCTCCCACATTTTTTGCCCAGTGGGGTCAGTGACACCACCGGGCTTTCAACACATCAGCTATAGACACGGCCAAGGAGCTGCCGATGGCTTTCAAACTGATCGAGCACATCCCGAGTGATCTGCTCCGAGGTGAAGCCCATCAGGTCGTATTCCTGAGGCCCATTGTGCAGGTACACCTCGGCGCGGTAATAACGCGTGCGCTCTTCTTCGGGCACATCGCTCGGCGCCGACGAGTAAGCATCCAGGCTCACCTCATAGACGAACGGGTTGCCCTCTTCCATCTCGATACGCACGCCAATGCAACGCTTGGATTTACCCAGCAGCGTCTGCACTTGCAGCCCTTGCTCACGCAACGCGACGGCAGCCTCTTCCAGCGCCGGCGTAACGTGCTTGTCCATAAAGCGCTGCACCGTGCCCTGGCTCGGTTGCAGGTCCAGCGCGGTCAAACGCTCGCTGAACCCACGACGCCCGCGTTCGGCCAGTTGCGCCTGCTCCTGTTCGATCGCCGCATCCTGGCGCATGGCCTTGTGCAAACCGAACATGAAGAAAACCAGCACCACCGAGAACGGCAGCCCCGCCAGCACCACCATGGTCTGCATGGCTTCGAAGTTGCCGGCGAACAGCAGGCCGATGGTCACCAGGGTAATCACTGCCGACCAGAAGATCCGCAGCCAGTGCGGCGCATCCTCATCAACGTTGCCGCCCTTGCACGACAGATTGGCCATCATCACCGCGCCGGAATCCGCCGGAGTCAGGAACAGCACAAAGCCCACAAAGATCGACACACCGATCACGACTTTCGACGCGGGGTAATGCTCCAGCAACTGGTAGATCGCCATGGACGGCTGTTCCAGCGCGGTCTTACCCAGCTCCACCGCGCCCTGGTTAAGCACCAGATCCAGTGCCGAGTTGCCGAAGATCGACAGCCACGCCAGGGTAAAGCCCAGCGGGATCAGCAGCACGCCCGCCACCAGTTCACGCACCGTACGGCCACGGGAAATCCGCGCGATGAACATGCCCACGAATGGCGCCCAGGAAATCCACCAGGCCCAGTAGAACAGCGTCCACAGGCCCATCCAGCGTTCGGTCTTGGCGCCGTCGCCTTCGTACACGTACAAATCGAAAGTTTTCAGCACCAGGCCATTCATGTAGTCGCCGATGTTCTGCACGAAGCCGTTGAGCAGGTGCAGGGTCGGGCCGAACAACAACACAAAGATCAACAAACCGCTGAACAGCACGATATTGAGGTTGGACAAGCGACGGATGCCGTTTTCCACCCCCGACACCGCAGCGATGGTGGCCACGGTGCTCATCACGATGATCACGATCAGCAGGTTGGTGTTGCTGTGCTGCATGCCGAACAGGTTCTCCAGGCCGGACGACACCTGCATCGCGCCGATGCCCAGGTTGGTCACCAGGCCCAGCAGCGTCACGAACATGCCGAAACCGTCCACCGCGTGGCCGGCCGCGCCCTTCACCCAGCGCTCGCCTACCAGCGGGTAGAGCGCCGAACGCAGGGCCAGCGGCTGGTTATGGCGATACGCGAAATACGCCACGGCCAGGCCGACCAGGGCGTAGATCGCCCAGCCGTGCAGGCCCCAGTGCAGAAAGGTCAGTTGCAGCGCCTGGCGCGCGGCCAGGTTGCTGCCGGCAACGCCTTCTGGCGGGTTGAAGTAATGATCCAACGGCTCCGAGGCACCGAAGTACAGCAGCGAAATGCCGATCCCCGAGGAGAACAACATGCCGGCCCAGGCGCCGTAGCTGAAGTCCGGGGTGTCGTCCTTGCTGCCCAGCTTCAATTTGCCGTAGGACGAAAACGCCAGCCCGACCACAAACACCAGGTACGCGGCGATGACCACCATGTAGTACCAGCCGAAGCTTTTGGACAGCCAGGCCTGGGCAATCCCGAGCAAGCGCCCGGCCTCCTGCGGGGCGGCGATCAGGACAAGGGTCAACAACAGAATCAGCGCGGTAGAGGTGTAAAACACCCAACCGTTGACCCGGACCTTTTCCGGCGGGGTCTTTATTAGAGAGGCAGAACTCATGGCGCAGATGCTCCGGGCAGTGCGAAAGAGAAACACAAGGCAACGGTTATCCCGGGACATCGATTTTTCGGCAGTCGACGGACGGGTGTTATAAAGACACCCCGAAAATCCCCGCTGCGCCAAAACCGCGGCAGGCCCTTGAGCGGGCCCTTGCAGGGATGTTCCAGGTGTCGGATGTCGCTGGCTGAACGGGCTGAAAACCTGCCAGCAGCGACGATTTGTCGCAGAGCTTATTCTTTGTTGATTGAACGTTCAATCAAAACAAAATAGACTGGCCTTCAAGCCGATGGACGTGATCGCCCGTCGGCAGGCCTAAGGAGACGTGCTACATGCCCAAGGTCGGTATGCAACCCATACGCCGTCAACAGTTGATCGAAGCCACGTTGACGGCCATTGATCAAGTGGGGATGGCAGACGCCAGCATTGCGCTGATCGCCCGCCTGGCCGGTGTCTCGAACGGCATCATCAGTCACTACTTTCAGGACAAGAACGGCCTGATCGCCGCGACGATGCGCTACCTGATGAACGTGCTGATCGAGAACGTCCACGAGCGCAGGCTTGCGTTGGAGGATGACAGCCCACGGGCACACCTTCAGGTGATCGTCGCGGGCAACTTCGACGCCAGCCAGGTCAATGGCCCGGCAATGAAAACCTGGCTGGCCTTCTGGGCCGCCAGCATGCACCACCCGTCATTGCACAGGTTGCAGCGGATCAACGATCAACGTCTGTATTCCAACCTGTGCTGCCAGTTCCGCCGGGCGCTGCCGCTGCCGCAAGCACGCAGCGCGGCCCGCGGCCTGGCGGCATTGATCGACGGTTTGTGGTTGCGCGGCGCCCTGTCGGGAGACGCTTTCGACACGGAGCAGGCGCAACGCATCGCTTACGAATACATGGATTTCCAATTGGCCAAGCAGGTGAGTTAGAGCCCTTATAAATGCTCAACCCCTGAACGTCTGCCACGCAGTGATGCCACACCCTCATGGCCCGCTGTCGGCAGGTAACGCCAACCACTTATGCACTTGCGAGGACTTTATGGCCCGTTTCGACCTGCAAAAACTCTACATTGACGGCGGCTACAGCGACGCTGGCAGCGATGCCACCTTCGAAGCCATCAACCCGGCTAACGGTGAAGTTCTCGCCCAAGTGCAACGTGCAACGTTCGAGGACGTTGAACGTGCCGTGGTCAGCGCTGAAAAAGGCCAGAAAATCTGGGCCGCCATGACCGCCATGGAGCGTTCGCGCATCCTGCGCCGTGCCGTCGACATCCTGCGCGAGCGCAACGATGAACTGGCCGCACTGGAAACCCTGGACACCGGTAAAGCCTTCTCCGAAACCAAGTACGTCGACATCGTCACCGGCGCCGACGTGCTGGAGTACTACGCTGGCCTGGTGCCGGCCATCGAAGGCGAGCAGATCCCGCTGCGCGACACCTCGTTCGTCTACACCCGCCGCGAGCCACTGGGCGTGGTCGCCGGTATCGGCGCGTGGAACTACCCGATTCAGATCGCCCTGTGGAAATCCGCCCCGGCCCTGGCCGCCGGCAACGCGATGATCTTCAAGCCGAGCGAAGTCACCTCCCTGACCACCCTGAAACTGGCCGAGATCTACACCGAAGCCGGCGTTCCAGCGGGTGTGTTCAACGTACTGACCGGCAGCGGCCGTGAAGTCGGCACCTGGCTGACCGAGCACCCGCGGATCGAGAAAGTCTCGTTCACCGGCGGCACCGACACCGGCAAGAAAGTCATGGCCAGCGCGTCGAGCTCGTCGCTCAAGGAAGTGACCATGGAACTGGGCGGCAAGTCGCCGCTGATCGTGTTCGACGATGCCGACCTGGATCGCGCCGCCGACATCGCGATGATGGCCAACTTCTACAGCTCCGGCCAGGTCTGCACCAACGGCACCCGCGTGTTCGTGCCCAAGCACCTGCAGGCGGCATTCGAAGCCAAGATCGTCGAGCGCGTAGCCCGCATCCGTGTTGGCGACCCGCAGGATGACAACACCAACTTCGGCCCGCTGGTCAGCTTCGCCCATATGGAAAGCGTGCTGGGCTACATCGCCAAGGGCAAAGAGCAAGGCGCGCGCCTGCTGTGCGGCGGCGATCGCCTGACCGACGGCGATTTCGCCAAAGGCGCCTATGTCGCCCCGACCGTGTTCACCGACTGCACCGATGACATGGTGATCGTGCGTGAAGAAATCTTCGGCCCGGTGATGAGCATCCTCACCTACGAGACCGAAGAAGAAGTGATCCGCCGCGCCAACGACACCGACTTCGGCCTGGCCGCAGGCCTGGTGACCAAGGACCTGAACCGCGCCCACCGCGTGATTCATCAACTGGAAGCGGGCATCTGCTGGATCAACGCCTGGGGCGAATCCGACGCGAAGATGCCGGTGGGCGGCTACAAGCAATCGGGCGTGGGTCGTGAGAACGGCATCAGCTCGCTGAACAACTTCACCCGCATCAAATCGGTACAGGTTGAGCTGGGCGATTACGCATCAGTGTTCTGATGAGCCTCAAGCGGCGAGCTTCAAGCTGCAAGCTCGCCGCACCTCCCAGATACACCGCTCGCTGCTCTTTCTTGCAGCTTGAAGCTTAGAGCTTGCCGCTCTAAAGGAGACCCCATGACTCAAGAATACGACTACATCATTGTTGGCGCAGGTTCTGCGGGCAACACTTTAGCAACCCGCCTGACCGAAGACGAAGGCGTCACCGTCCTGCTGCTGGAAGCCGGCGGCCCCGATTATCGTCTGGATTTCCGTACCCAGATGCCGGCCGCCCTGGCGTTCCCGCTGCAGGGTCGTCGCTACAACTGGGCCTACGAGACGGATCCGGAGCCGCACATGGACGGCCGCCGGATGGAATGCGGTCGCGGCAAGGGCCTGGGTGGCTCGTCGCTGATCAACGGCATGTGCTACATCCGTGGCAACGCCATGGACTACGACAACTGGGCAAAGCTGCCGGGTCTGGAAAACTGGACCTACCTCGACTGCCTGCCGTACTTCCGCAAGGCCGAAACCCGCGATATCGGCCCCAACGATTACCACGGTGGCGACGGTCCGGTCAGCGTGACCACGCCCAAGGCCGGCAATAACCCGCTGTTCCACGCCATGGTCGAAGCCGGCGTGCAGGCCGGCTACCCGCGTACCGAAGACTTGAACGGTTACCAGCAGGAAGGTTTCGGCCCCATGGACCGTACCGTCACGCCGAATGGCCGTCGCGCCAGCACTGCACGCGGTTACCTGGACACGGCTAAAAAGCGTTCGACGCTGACCATCGTCACTCACGCCCTCACCGACAAAGTCTTGTTCGAAGGCAAGCGCGCGGTGGGCGTGCGTTACCTGATCGGCGCCGCCGAAGAACGCGTTGAAGCCCGCGCGCGCAAGGAAGTGCTGGTATGCAGCGGCGCCATCGCCTCGCCGCAGTTGCTGCAACGCTCCGGCGTCGGCCCGGCCAAATTGCTGGAAAGCCTGGATATCCCTGTGGTCCACGACCTGCCCGGCGTCGGCGAAAACCTGCAGGATCACCTTGAGCTGTACCTGCAATACGCCTGCACCCAGCCAGTATCGCTGTACCCGTCGCTGCTCTGGTACAACCAGCCGGCCATCGGTGCCGAATGGCTGTTCAACGGCACCGGTATCGGCGCCAGCAACCAGTTCGAAGCGGGCGGGTTTATCCGTACCCGTGAAGAGTTCGAATGGCCGAACATCCAGTACCACTTCCTGCCGGTGGCGATTAACTACAACGGCAGCAACGGTGTGAAAGAGCACGGTTTCCAGGCGCACATGGGTTCCATGCGCTCGCCGAGCCGCGGCCGCGTCCAGCTGAAGTCGAAGAACCCACGGGACTACCCGAGCATCCTCTTCAACTACATGGCCACCGAACAGGACTGGCAGGAATTCCGCGACGGCATCCGCCTGACCCGGGAAATCATGCAGCAGCCGGCGCTGGACCCTTACCGTGGGCGCGAAATCAGCCCAGGCATCGACGTGCAAACCGACGAGCAACTGGATAAGTTCATCCGCGAGCACGCCGAAACCGCGTTCCACCCGTCCTGCTCGTGCAAGATGGGCACCGACGAGATGGCGGTGGTGGACGCCGAAGGCCGCGTGCATGGCATGCAAGGTCTGCGTGTAGTCGACGCGTCGATCATGCCGATCATCACCACCGGCAACTTGAACGCGCCGACGATCATGATCGCCGAGAAAATCGCCGACAAGATCCGTGGCCGCCAGCCGCTGCCGCGCAGCACCGCCGACTACTACGTGGCGGGCGACGCGCCGGTGCGTGGCAAGCCGTTGCGTGAAGTGGGGCCGACTGCGCAGTAACCCACTCCCTGTGGCGAGCGGGCTTGCCCCGCGCTGGAGTGCGTAGCGCTCCCAAGATTTTTGGGGCCGCTGCGCAGCCCAGCGCGGGACAAGCCCGCTCGCCACAGGGGCACTTGTCACAAAGAATCACCTTTCCTTGATCAGCCCCCAGCCCGGGCCTACTCTGTTGCCTGCCCGCACCGAGCCGCCCACAAGGAAGGCCCCATGTTCGACCACCACGCCACACTCAAAAAACATTTCGGTGCCCTGCGCACCACCGCCGACTTCTTCTCCCTGCGCTACGTGCGCGAATCCGGCCAGTACCTGTCGGTGCGCAAGAATGTCGCCGAACCACCGCACCTGAACCACGACGAGGGCGTCATGCTCACCGTGCGTCTCAACGGTGTGGAAGCCTACGCCGCGACCCACGATATTTCCCTGGCCGGCCTGCAAGCCGCTCTTGAACGCGCCGAACAACAGGCCCTGCTGATCAAGTCCCATGCGCTGCTCGACCTGCGCGACCAGCACGCGTCCAGCGACGTTGCCGACTACCTGTCTCCCGAACTCGACCAGCCCTTCCCTTCCCTGAGCGACTGCTACCAACTGCTGGGCGACGAGTCTGCCGCCGTGCCGAAAGACGATCGCCTGGTCAGTTGGGACGTCAGCCTCGGCCTGACCCACGTCGAGCAGATCTACCTCAACAGCGCCGGCGCCGAGCTGCGCCAGGCTCAGCGTTTTGTGTTCCCTGGCGTGAGCGTCACCGCCTACGACAGCAATGACAGCCAGACCCGCACCCTGGGCGGCAGCAACTTCGGCCAGCAAGGCGGTTATGACGTGATCAGCCGCTTCGGCCTGATCGGCGCCGCGCCACGGGTGGCCGACGAAGCCCTGCAACTGCTGCTGGCGCCCAATACGCCCCAGGGCCCGCGCGACCTGCTGCTGATGCCCGACCAGATGATCCTGCAGATCCACGAGTCCATCGGCCATCCGCTGGAGCTGGACCGCATCCTCGGCGACGAGCGCAATTACGCCGGCACCAGTTTCGTCAAAGCCAGCGACTTCGGCCACCTGCAATACGGCTCCAGCCTGCTCAACGTGACGTTCGACCCAAACATCCCCGAACAGCTCGCCAGCTACAGCCATGACGACGACGGCACCCGCGCCAGCAAACAATTCCTGATCCGCGAAGGCTTGTTGCTCAAGCCGCTGGGCGGGGCGTTGTCGCAATTGCGCGCCGGCATGGGCGGTGTGGCCAACAGCCGCGCCAGCAGTTGGAACCGCCCACCGATCGACCGCATGGCCAACCTGAATATCGAGGCCGGCGACCAGAGCCTGGCACAGCTGATTGGTGGTATCGAAAGCGGCATCCTGATGTCGACCAACCGTTCGTGGTCCATTGACGACGCGCGCAACAAGTTCCAGTTCGGCTGCGAATGGGGCCAGTTGATCGAAAACGGCGAACTCAAAGGCGTGGTCAAGAACCCCAACTACCGCGCCATTTCCGCGCAATTCTGGCGCAACCTCAGCGCGGTGGGCGACGCCAGTACCTTTCAGGTGCTGGGCACGCCCAACTGCGGCAAGGGCGAGCCCAACCAGGTGATCCGCGTCGGCCATGCCTCGCCGGCCTGCGTATTCAGACATGTCGACGTATTCGGGGGAGCTGCCTGATGCATGATTTCAAGGCATTGGTGGAGTGGCTCAAGCAGGCCCTCACCGACCAGGAACAATTTCACCTCGGCTACGCGGCGGAAGCCTCCGAGTTCGTGCGTTTCAATCATGCCAAGGTGCGCCAGGCAGGGCAGGTGCAGCAGGCCAGCCTCAATCTGAAACTGATCAGCGACGGCCGGCATGCCGACCTCGCCATCACCCTGGCCGGCGAACCTGCGCTGGACCGTCAGCGCCTCGCCGAAGGTTTGCAGCAACTGCGCGAAACCTTGCCGTTGTTGCCGCAGGACCCGTACCTGCTGCTCAACCCCACCGCCTGGCAAAGCAGCAATGAGCAGGCTCGGCCGTTGCCCGAGCTGGCTCGGGTGCTGCAAGACATCAGCCAGGCCGCCGACGGTGTTGACCTGGTCGGCATCTATGCCGCCGGCCCTATCAGTCGTGGCTTTGCCAGTTCAAACGGAGCGTTCGGCTGGCACCAGGCCAATAGCTTCAACTTCGATTTCAGCCTGTTCCATGCCAATGGCGAAGCGGTCAAAGCCAGCTATGCCGGGCACACCTGGGACAGCGTCGAATTCGCCGCGCGCCTGCAGCAGGCGCGCGAGCAATTGGCATTCCTCGACCGTGCGCTGCACCCGTTGCCGCCCGGCCAGTACCGCGCCTACCTGGCGCCCGCCGCGCTGGAAGAAATCATCAGCATCATCACCTGGGGCGGGTTCTCCGCCCAAGCCATCGCCAGCAAAGGCAGCTCGCTGCAACGGCTGTACGCCGGTGAGCAACACCTGAGCCCGCTGGTGACGGTAAGCGAACAGATCAGCGGCTCCCTGAGCCAGGCGTTCTCCACAGAGGGCTACCCGCGCAGCGACGTGACGCTGATCAACGCCGGCAAGGCCTGCGGCCAACTGGTCAATTCGCGCAGCGCCGCCGAATACGGCCTGAGCGCCAACGGTGCCAGCAGCGACGAATCCCCCAGCGCCCTGCAAATGGCGGCGGGAAGCCTGGCCCAGGCCGATATTCTCAAGCAGCTGGGCACCGGGTTGTATATCAGCAACCTGTGGTACCTGAACTACTCGGACCTGCCGGCCGCACGCCTGACCGGCATGACACGCTTCGCCACGTTCTGGGTGGAGGACGGCGAGATCAAGGCGCCCGTCAGCACCATGCGCTTTGATGACAGCGTCTACAGCCTGCTCGGTTCCCAATTGGAAGCACTGACCGCCGAGCGAGAGTTACTGCTGTCACCCAGTACCTACGGTCAGCGCAACACCGCTTCCAATCTGTTACCGGGGGCGCTGATAAAGCGCCTGACCCTGACGTTGTAAATACCTCCCTGTGGGAAGGAGCCTGCTCCCGATAGCGGTGTATCAGCCACGCACTGATTGACTGACACCGCTACCGGGGGCGAGCCCCTTCACACATTGTCTTGTGCTGATTTCAGACAGCTCGGTTTTACCCGTTCCTACGGTCATTTCTCTTGCGCACCGTGCGCGCGGGCGGCCTGTTGTCGCCTGTGGAAAACCTCGTTATAAGGGTTAGTGGCATCCCGCCACCTCGCCCGCGTGCCTGCACGCACTGCATGACCTTGTCCGGGGAAGGACAAGCTGGAGCGTTGACATGAACCATGGAAGTTTTGTCATTGAACAGCTGTACAAGCACTACAACGTCCACGTAGAGCGACTGGGAAACGATCCACACAAGAACACCGTCCTGCTGGTCAACGGAGCGCTCGCCACCACGCGTTCCTTTGCGCGTACCGGCAAGTGCCTGGCCGAGCACTTTAATGTGCTGCTGTTCGACCTGCCGTTCTCCGGTTATTCGCGCGAACACAACCTCAACCTCGACCTGGTCACCAAGGACGACGAAGTGCAGATCCTGCGGGCGCTGGTGGAGCGCTTCGAGGTCAACCATCTGGTGTCGGCCTCCTGGGGTGGCATTTCCACCCTGCTGACCCTGGCGCATAACCCACCCTCCATCAAAAGCTCGGTAGTGATGGCGCTGGCGCCCAACCTCAACCAGGCCATGCTCGACTACGTGGAGCGCGTGCGCGTGCTGATCGAGGCCGATGACAAGTCCGCCGTCGGCCATTTGCTCAACGAAACGGTGGGCAAATACTTGTCGCCGCGCCTCAAGCGCAACAACCATCGGCACCTGTCGAGCATGGCGACCACCGAGTACCGCCAGGCGCGCTTTCATATCCACCAGGTAATGGCGATGGGCGACGGCAACTACCTGCCGGCGCTGCGGCAAATCGAAACGCCGGTGCATTTCCTCAACGGCGCGCTGGACGAATACACCCCCGCTGCCGACGCTCAACTGTTCAAGCAGTATGTGGGGCGCAGCAGTTATTCGGTGGCGCAACACACCGGTCACCTGCTGGATCTGGAATCGCGCGAAGCCGCCCTGGCGGTGCATCGCGCGCTGTTGGATTTCCTGGTGGGCAAGCACGCGGTGTTGTCGGATTTAGACGAACCGCCAGTGGGAAAAGGCGCCACGGATGGCGCATAATCGCCGACACATAGCCGGCTGACAAAAGGTCCCCCATGCCCGATCGCGCCCCTCTCGATGCCAAGACCGCCCGATGGCTCCCCTGGGTGGTGGCGATTGCCTTCTTCATGCAGTCGCTGGATGGGACGATTCTGAACACCGCCCTGCCGGCCATGGCCCGGGATCTCGCGGAAAACCCGTTGCGCATGCAGGGGGTGGTGATCGCCTACATGCTCACCGTCGCCTTGCTGATCCCGGCGTCGGGTTGGATCGCCGACCGTTTCGGCACCAAGAAGATTTTCTTCGGCGCGATCATGCTGTTCAGCATCGGCTCGCTGCTGTGTGCGCTGTCCAGCAGCCTGACCATGCTGGTGGGCGCGCGCGTGGTGCAGGGTTTGGGCGGCGCACTGATGCTGCCGGTGGGGCGCCTGGTGGTGCTGCGCGCCTACCCGCGCTCCGAGCTGGTGCGGATCATGGGCTTCATTACCATCCCTGGCCTGCTCGGCCCGCTGCTTGGCCCGACCATGGGCGGCTGGATGGTGCAATACCTGACCTGGCACTGGATCTTTCTGATCAACCTGCCGGTGGGCATACTCGGGTGCTATGCCGTGTGGAAATTCATCCCGGACCTGCGCGGCAGTGAACGCACGCGCTTTGACGGGTTGGGTTTTGTGCTGTTTGGTGCGGCGATGGTGCTGATCACCATCGCCATGGAGGGCCTGGGCGAACTGCACCTGCCGCATCTGCGGGTGATGTTGCTGCTGTTCGGCGGGCTGGCGTGCCTGGCGGCGTACTGGCTGCGCGCCGGGCATATCGACAACCCGCTGTTCTCGCCGGTGTTGTTCAAGACCCGCACCTTTGCCGTGGGCATTCTGGGCAACCTGTTCGCGCGCCTGGGCAGCGGCGCGCTGCCGTTCCTGGTGCCGCTGCTGTTGCAGGTGGCGCTGGGGTATTCGCCGTCGCAGGCGGGCATGAGCATGCTGCCGTTGGCGGCGGCCGCGATGTTCGCCAAGTCCGTGGCGCGGCCGCTGATCGAACGCCTGGGCTATCGGGTGGTGCTGACCGGCAACACATTGGCGCTGGGCATCATGCTGGCGAGCATGGGCCTGGTCAGCGAGCAGACACCCTACCCTCTGCTGCTGGGCATGCTGGCAGTGCTCGGGGCGATCAACTCCCTGCAGTTCACCGCGATGAACACCGTGACCCTGATCGACCTTGACGATGCCCAGGCCAGCAGCGGCAACAGCCTGCTGTCGGTGGTGGCGCAACTGTCCCTGAGCCTCGGCGTGGCCTGCGCCGGTGCGCTGCTGGGCGGGTTCACCGCCGAAGCCGGCAACGACGGCGTCAACAGCGTGCTCGGCGCGTTCCAGTTGACCTTCCTCACCGTGGGCGTCATGGCAATGCTGGCGGCGGCGATCTTCCTGCAACTGGAGCCTAAAGGCAGCCTCAAGCGGCAAGCTTGAAGCTGCAAGAAAAGCTTCAAGCTTGCCGCTTGCCGCTCATAACTTGCCGCTGCCCCCCATCCCCTCGTCTGAACCATGCGAAAAAACCTACGGGGGGCTGCTACACTGCGCGACATTTTGTTTTGCAGAGCCAGTCCCGTGACTACCATCGCCACCGCTTTTAATACTTTGCCCCTGTCCGCCGCCATGCTGGCTAACCTCGACTCGCTGGGTTATGTCGAGATGACGCAGATCCAGGCGCAAAGCTTGCCGGTGATCCTCAAGGGGCTGGACCTGATTGCCCAGGCCAAGACCGGCAGCGGCAAGACCGCCGCCTTCGGCATCGGCCTGTTGAACCCGATCAACCCGCGTTACTTCGGTTGCCAGGCGCTGGTGATGTGCCCGACCCGCGAGCTGGCCGACCAGGTGGCCAAGGAAATCCGTCGCCTGGCCCGCGCCGAAGACAACATCAAGGTGCTGACCCTGTGCGGCGGCGTGTCCCTCGGCCCACAGATCGCCTCCCTGGAACACGGCGCCCACGTGATCGTCGGCACTCCGGGCCGCATCCAGCAGCATTTGCGCAAGGGTTCGCTGGTGCTGGACGGCTTGAACACGCTGATCCTCGATGAAGCCGACCGCATGCTCGACATGGGTTTCTACGACGCCATCGAAGACATCATCAGCAAGACTCCGCCGCGCCGCCAGACCCTGCTGTTCTCGGCCACCTACCCGGTGAGCATCAAGCAACTGGCATCCAAGTTCATGCGCGCGCCGCAGCAAGTGAAGGCCGAAGCGTTCCACTCCGACGATCAGATCGAGCAGCGTTTCTACGAGATCTCCCCGGAAGAGCGCATGGACGCGGTGACCAAAGTCCTGGCGCACTTCCGTCCGGCCTCGTGCGTGGCGTTCTGCTTTACCAAGCAGCAGGTGCAGGAGACCGTCGACCACCTGACAGCCAAGGGCATCTCCGCCGTCGGCCTGCACGGCGACCTGGAACAGCGCGACCGTGACCAGGTTCTGGCGATGTTCGCCAACCGCAGCACCTCGGTGCTGGTGGCGACCGACGTCGCCGCACGGGGCCTGGACATCGACTCGCTGGACATGGTGATCAACGTCGAACTGGCCCGCGACTCGGAAATCCACATCCACCGCGTCGGCCGTACCGGTCGCGCCGGTGAGACCGGGATTGCCATCAGCCTGGTAGCGCCGTCCGAGGCGCACCGTGCCCAGGCCATCGAGCAGCTGCAGAAATCGCCGCTGAACTGGGACCAACTGGACAACCTCAAGCCGCAAAGCGGTGGTCCACTGCTGCCGCAGATGAGCACCCTGTGCATTGCCGCGGGCCGCAAGGACAAGGTTCGTCCAGGCGACATCCTCGGCGCGCTGACCGGCGAAGCCGGCATCCCCGGCGCCCAGGTCGGCAAGATCGCGATCTTTGATTTCCAGGCGTTCGTAGCCGTGGAACGCGGCATCGCCAAGCAGGCGTTGCAGCGTTTGAACGACGGCAAGATCAAGGGCCGCTCGTTGCGCGTGCGGATCCTGTAACCCGATCTGCGACCTATATGAAGATCCAATGTAGGAGGGGGCTTGCCCCCTCCTACAGTTTTGATTGCATTTCAGACCCGTATTTGTGAGGACATTGCTGTGCGCTCGACCGAAGTTGTGATCATTGGCGCCGGCGCCGCAGGCTTGATGTGCGCACTGACCGCCGCCGGGCGTGGGCGCAAGGTGATGCTGATCGATCATGCGAACAAGGCCGGCAAAAAGATCCTGATGTCCGGTGGTGGCCGCTGCAATTTCACCAATATGTACACCGAGCCGGCCAATTTTCTCTCGCACAACGCACATTTCTGCAAATCCGCCCTGGCTCGCTACACCCAGTGGGATTTCATCGGCCTGGTGGCCAAGCACGGCGTGCCGTACCACGAGAAGAAGCTCGGCCAGCTGTTCTGCGATAACAAATCCAGCGACATCCTCGGCATGCTGCTCGATGAGTGCATCCAGACCGGCGTGAGCCTGCACCTGGACACCTCCATCCAGGAAATCGCCAGGCTCGACAGCGGTTATCAGTTGCAGACCACCCTCGGTCAGCTGCGCTGTGAATCCCTGGTAATCGCCACCGGCGGCCTGTCGATCCCAACCCTGGGCGCCACCGGGTTCGGCTATCAGGTGGCCAGGCAATTCGGTCATGAACTGCTGCCGACCCGCGCCGGATTGGTGCCGTTCACCATCACCGACCAGCTCAAGGCACTGTGTACCGAGTTGTCCGGCACTTCTGTGGACTGCGTGGCCAGCTGCAACGGCCAGAGTTTTCGCGAGAACCTGCTGTTTACTCATCGCGGCCTGAGCGGGCCGGCGATCCTGCAGATTTCCTCGTACTGGGAGCCGGGCGACACGGTCGAGATCAACCTGCTGCCCGACCACGACGCCCACACCTGGCTGCAACAACAACAGGTCGAACGGCCGAACAGCGAGTTGAAAACGCTGCTGGGCGAGATCTTCACCAAGAAAATGGCCACCCTGCTGGCGGACACCTGGTTCGCGTCCAAGCCGATGAAGCAATACACCCATGCCGAAGTCGCCGACATTGCGCAGAAGTTGTCGAGCTGGCAGCTGGTGCCCGCCGGCACCGAAGGCTATCGCACCGCCGAGGTGACGCTGGGCGGTGTAGACACGCGGGAAGTCTCGTCCAAGACCATGGAGTCGCTGAAAAGCCCGGGGCTGTACTTTATTGGGGAAGTGCTGGATGTGACCGGGCATTTGGGCGGGTTTAACTTCCAGTGGGCGTGGGCATCGGGCTACGCCGCCGCGCAATACGTCTGACGAGACCGGATCAACAATGTGTAAGGGTGCTTGCCCCCTCCCCACTTATTAGTGTGCCTGGGGAATAATTTGCTGTGAGATGTGATCACCACGCTTGCCGTGGCGTCCTTACTGCCTCAATTTAGCGGCATCGTCCCGGAAGACCCCAGCCTTCATGTCATCGACCTCGTTCAAGCAGTCCATGCGGCGCCTATGGGCGCTGGATAAATTCAGCTATAGCGTTCGGGTATTCATCGCCCTCACCGGCAGCATGGCGCTGTGCTGGTATCAGGATGAAATGACCCTGCTGATCCCGCTGTTCCTGGGGATTATCGCCAGCGCCCTGGCCGAGACCGACGACAGCTGGCAAGGGCGCCTCAATGCCCTGGCGGTGACGCTGGTGTGCTTCAGCATCGCCGCGCTGTCGGTGGAATTGCTGTTTCCCTACCCTTGGTTGTTCGCGATTGCCCTGGCGCTGGCGAGCTTCTGCCTGACCATGCTCGGCGCCCTTGGCGAGCGTTACGGCGCGATTGCCTCGGCGACGCTGATTCTGTCGGTCTACACCATGATCGGCGTGGACCAGCGTGGTGGCGCGGTGTCGGACTTCTGGCACGAACCGCTGCTGCTGGTGGCCGGCGCCGCCTGGTATGGCGCGTTGTCGGTGCTGTGGCAGGTGTTGTTTTCCAACCAGCCGGTGCAACAGAGCCTGGCGCGCTTGTTCCGCGAGTTGGGTCGTTACCTCAAGCTCAAATCGTCGCTGTTCGAACCGATCCGCCAATTGGATGTAGAAGCCCGTCGCCTGGAACTGGCCCAGCAGAACGGTCGCGTAGTCGCTGCGCTGAATGCGGCCAAGGAAATCATCCTGCACCGCGTGGGCAATGGTCGCCCGGGTTCGAAGGTCAGCCGCTACCTGAAGTTGTACTTCCTGGCCCAGGACATCCACGAGCGCGCCAGTTCTTCGCACTATCCCTACAACGCCCTGGCCGAAGCGTTTTTCCACAGCGACGTGCTGTTCCGCTGCCAGCGCCTGTTACGCCAGCAAGGCAAGGCCTGCCAGGCCCTCGCCGAATCAATCCAGTTGCGCCAGCCGTTCGTCTACGATGACAGCTTCGCCGAGGCCCTGGGTGACCTGAATGCCTCCCTGGAACACCTGCGCATCCAGAGCAACCCGGCCTGGCGGGGCCTGCTGCGCTCGTTGCGCGCCCTGGCGGCCAACCTGTCGACCCTCGACCGCCTGCTCGGCGACGCCAGCAACCCTGACGCCCTGGCCGATGCCACCGACAGCAACCTGCTCGATCGCGCCCCGCGCAACCTCAAGGAAATGTGGACGCGGCTGCGTACTCAACTGACCCCGACCTCGTTGCTGTTCCGCCACGCATTGCGCCTGTCGTTGGCGCTGACCGTCGGCTACGGCACCTTGCACGCGATTCACGCGTCCCAGGGTTATTGGATCATCCTCACCACTCTGTTCGTGTGCCAGCCCAACTATGGCGCCACACGGCGCAAGCTCGGCCAACGGATCGTCGGCACCGCCATCGGCCTGACCGTGGCCTGGGCGCTGTTCGATCTGTTCCCCAGCCCGCTGGTGCAATCGATGTTCGCCATCGCCGCCGGCCTGGTGTTCTTTATCAACCGTACCACCCGCTATACCCTGGCCACCGCGGCGATCACGCTGATGGTGCTGTTTTGCTTCAACCAGGTGGGCGATGGCTACGGATTATTCCTGCCACGGCTGTTCGATACCCTGCTTGGCAGTCTGATCGCGGGCCTGGCGGTGTTCCTGTTCCTGCCGGACTGGCAGGGCCGGCGTCTGAACAAAGTGCTGGCCAACACCCTGACCTGCAACAGCATCTACCTGCGGCAGATCATGCAGCAGTACGCCGCCGGCAAGAGCGACGACCTGGCCTATCGCCTGGCCAGGCGCAACGCGCACAACGCCGATGCGGCGCTGTCCACCACCTTGGCCAACATGCTGATGGAGCCGGGGCACTTTCGCAAAGAAGCCGACGTAGGCTTTCGCTTCCTGGTGCTGTCGCACACCTTGCTCAGCTATTTGTCGGGGCTTGGCGCGCACCGTGACACGCAACTGCCCGCCGAAGTGCGTGAACACCTGATCGACGGCGCCGGCAATAGCCTGGCGGCGAGCATTGATGAAATCGCCACGGGGCTGGCGAACAAGCAGCCGATTGCGATTCAGAGCGATGCCGAGGAGGCCTTGGCGGCGGACCTGGAGCAAATGCCGGATGAGATCGACGAAGGGCAGCGCTTGGTGCAAACGCAGCTGGCGCTGATTTGTCGGCAATTGGGGCCGCTGCGCACATTGGCCGCGCATTTGATCAAGGACACTCGCGCGGCTTAGGCCTTACATGCCATGGGCCTTCATTAATCGTTCGTAACTGCCATCGGCCTTCATTCTGGCTATCTCCCGGTCAAAGCCCGCTACGATCTGTGCATGTTCGGGGTGCTTGAGGCTGACCAGAATGTGCAGGCTGTTTTCAGTCAGCGGCTTGGGCAGGAACTCTATGGCATTGCGCACCCGGGGTGATTCACGGGCCAGGTAATAGCGCGCGACATACTCGTCCTCCACCGTCAGCCGCACTCGCTGCGCCGCCAGCATGCGCACGGCCATGGCGAAGTTATGCACCGGCACTTTCTGCAACTGCGTGTCCCCGTCGAACGCCGCGGAGTAGGCATAACCGCGCACCACCGCGATGGGTTCGTCATGCAGTTGCTCAAGCGTCTGGTAATCGATGGGGTCGTCGCGGCGCTTGATGAAGCGCACGCGGTTGAGCAGGTATTCGTTGGAGAATTCTCCCAGCTGTGTACGCGCCTCGTCGTACCAGGCATTGATCAGCACGTCATAACGCCCATCGCCTATGCCCATCAACGCACGCGCCCAGGGCACCTGTTCGAAATCACTGGCGTACCCGGCGCGGGCCAGGGCGGTGGTGACGATGTCGGTGGCCAGTCCGCCGTTGATCAGCGTGGCATCGGTAAAGGGTGGCCAGGCGTCCGCGACCAGGCGCAGACGCTGTGCAAACGCCGGTTGAGCCAGCAGCAACACTCCAATTAAAGCAACGGCACGAGACAATCGCGGCATGCTCAAAATCCTTGGCGGGCTTAGCTCAGGCAAGACCTGAGGTGTTAACAGTAGCTCAGATTACACAAAGAAACGGCTGGGGCACGCACTCAATAGTGGCTAATTGACCTCATCCTCAACAATAGACCATTTAGACAGAGCCGCCCGCCGCGCTTACTATCAAGCACAGACATTCGAGCGAGAACACACCATGACTGTTGATTGGGTCTGCAAGCACCATAATGACCTGGGCAAGGAGCAGCTTTACGCCATCCTGCGGTTGCGTAACGAAGTGTTCGTGGTTGAGCAGAAATGCGTCTACCAGGACATCGATGACCAGGACCTGAGCGGTGACACCTACCACCTGATGGGCTGGCGGGACGATAAGCTGGTGGCCTACCTGCGCCTGCTGGACCCGGAGTCCCAGGGCGGCGATGTGGTAATCGGCCGAGTGATTATCGCCCCACTGGCGCGAGGCACCGGGTTAGGCCATCGGATGATGGAAGAAACCCTCAAGCAGATTGACGATATCTGGCCTGAAACCCCGATCTTTCTGTCAGCCCAGGCGCACTTACAGGGTTACTACGGGCGGTACGGGTTCGTGGTGGCGGGAGAGGAATACCTGGAGGACGACATTCCTCATATCGGCATGCGGCGCACCGGAGAAAGCCCTCAGGGATAACCCAGCACGCGCTTGATCGACGCCAGGTTGGCCTCGATCCAGCGCCGATCAATCGCGCCCCAGTTACGAATCCGATAGCACCCGGCATGGTTACGCGCGCCATCCTCCTGCTCGAACTCACACACAATATCCAGGTCGGCGAGCGCCGCTATCGTGTCCTGGGCCGTGCGCCGGGGCATGCCGGTCGCGTCGGTCAGCGCCGGTACGTTGCTGGCCTGGCCGCTGTCGATCAGGTAGGCGACGTAGAGGCGACGGTAGAAACTGCTTTTGGTCTTGCTCACATCCATGGTCATTGGCCTTGTGCGGTCAGGGTTTGCCCAGCAGGTCGCGATACGTGAGGTAGACCCGCAGGTCGAATTCCACCTGATGGTAGTCCGGCATCATGTATTGGCAGAGTTTATAGAACGCCTTGTTGTGGTCCGATTCTTTGAAGTGCGCCAGTTCATGCACCACGATCATGCGCAGAAATTCCGGTGCGGCCTCTTTGAACAAGGCGGCGATGCGGATTTCTTTCTTGGCCTTGAGGTTGCCGCCCTGCACCCTTGAAATCGTGGTGTGCAGGCCGAGGGCGCGGTGGGTCAGGTCCAGGCGGTTATCGAACAGGACCTTGTCGATGGCCGGCGCGTTGCGCAGGTGTTCCTGCTTCAAGGCCAGCGCGTAGGCGTACAAGGCCTTGTCGCTCTGCACCGCGTGGCGCTCGGGATAACGCTGCTCCAGATAATTGCCCAACTGGTCAGTGGCGATCATCTGACGCACTTGCTCCTGTAGTGCAACCGGGTAGGCCTGGAGGTATTTCAGCGCGGTCATGAGGGTCTGCAACAAGATTTGAAGGGCGCCAGTGTACCAATTCAACGTGCGCGGGTGCGGGACCAGTCGGCGACATCCTCGGCTATCAACGGCTGCGCCGCCCATGGCCCCTGGATAAACGTGCAGCCCTGGGCTTTGAGCCATTGGGCCTGCTCCTGGGTTTCCACACCTTCGGCCACCACCAGCACCTCGAAATGCCCGCACAACTCGATAATGCTGCGCGCCATTGCCGCGTCCCGTGCCGAGCCCGGCAGACGCGCCACCAATTTGGGGTCGAGCTTCAAGGTGTCGAATTCCAGATCACGCAGGTGCGCCAGGGAACACTGGCCGGAGCCAAAGTCATCCAGGGCGATACGCACACCAATGCGGCGCAGCAACTTAAGCTGTTTGATGGCCTCCTCACGGTTACTCATCAGGCAGTCCTCCCCGATTTCCACCTCCAACTGCCGCCCTTGCAAGCCGTAGCGCTCCAGCATCTGCTGCAGTTGATTGGCCAGGTTGGGCATATTGAACTGGCTGCTGCTCAGACTCACACTCAGCACCAGCTCCTCGTCGAAGGTGGTGTGCCAGGCCTGGCGCTGTGCGGCGACCTGCTGGTAGATCCAGATGCTCAATTGGCTGATCAGCCGCGCCTCTTCCAGCAGCGGCAGGAAAAGCCCCGGCGGCACGTCGCCGACACTAGGGTGCTGCCAACGCAACAACGCCTCGACGCCGCGCAGACGCCCGTCCTCCAACGACACCTGCGGTTGGTAGACCAGGATGAATTCTTTGTTTTCAATGGCCGTGCGCACGCTGTCTTCAAGCATCAGACGCGAGCGGGCCCGGCCGTTCATTTCCTGGTCGAAATAGCGATATTGCTGACGCCCGGCGCGCTTGGCTTCGTACATCGCAATATCAGCGGCGCGCAGCAGACCATTCAAATCCGAGCCGCAGTCAGGAAACGTGGCGATACCAATACTCACGCCGAGCATCACATCCAAACCGTCGACCTGTTGGCAGACTGACACCCGTTCGATCAGTTTTTCCGAAATTTTCGCCGCCTGCTCAGGGAAGTCCAGCTCCAGCAATGCGGTAAATTCATCGCCGCCCATGCGTCCGACAATGTCGTAGGAACGCAGGCAACCTTGCAGTTGTTCCGATACCCAGCGCAGTACCCGGTCGCCCGCGTCATGGCCCAGGGAGTCGTTGACCCGCTTGAAGCCGTCGAGGTCCAGGTACAGCAGCACCAGAGATTGCTCGACGCGCTCGCTGCGCGACAGGGTGCTTTCCACGGCCTGGTAGAACCCACGACGGTTGAGCAGGCCGGTGAGCGGGTCGGTAACGGCCTGGAACTCCAGTTGCTGGTGCAGGTGGCGCACTTCAGACATATCCAGCACGGTCACCACCATAGCCTTCTGCTCGGACGGCAATGGGGCGCAGGACAACGCCACGGGCACCTGCTGCCCGCGGCCGGTGCGCAGCATGGCGTCGTGCAGGCGCCAGGTCTGGCCGGTGCGATAACCGGCGTACATCTGCGAATCCAACCAGCTGGGCACGTGGGGCTTTTGCAAAAAGCTCAGGAACGTCTGGCCCTGCAATTCGTTGAGCGTCGCATTGAGTAAGCGCGAAATGGCCGGATTGGCGTACTGGATCACGCCTTCTTCGCCCACCACCAGGATGCCTTCGGCGGCGTTGTCGAGCACCGAGGCGTTGAACGCGCGAGCCGACTCCAAGTCATGGCTCAGGCGCTGCAAGGCGCGGCGATTACGCTGGTGCTCCAGCAGTGCCTGGACCTTGGGCTTGAGAATATGCGGGTCGAACGGCTTGAACAGGTAATCGATGGCGCCACTGGCGTAGCCTTCCAGCACGGCGGCGGGCGATTGGGCGTTGGCGCTCAGAAAGATGATCGGGGTCATGCGGGTGCGCTGGCTGCCGCGCATCAGGCGGGCGACTTCAAAGCCATCCATGCCCGGCATCATCACGTCCAGCAATACCAGGTCGACATCGTGCTGCAGCAGCAACTCCAGGGCTTCCACACCGGAAGCGGCGGTTACCACGTGCCAATCCTCACGCTGCAAAAGCGCACGCATGCTGATCAGGTTTTCCGGGTAGTCGTCGACCACCAGAAGAACCGAACTGCCATCGCCGTGGTGTGGAGCGCATTCCATGCTACGTCTCTTCCTTAGATCGCTGCTCCGGTCATTTCTGAGAGAAAACCCGGACAAACACTGAGGCCTCACTCTAGCCCCGGTTCTGGAAAAGCAGAAGTAACCTCGGTGCCATCATTGCGCCAATTTTCAGGAAGCCGACTAACGGTCAGTGCCTGCAACCCACGGTTCATGGGCAACATGGCTTTTTGGCATTCATTTGGCGCCAATAAATTGCCAGCAATTGTTTAACAATCCGCTGCACAGCACCTATAAAGAACCTGACTGGCCCTGAGGGCCATAGCCTACACCCTTCTGTAAAAGGCCTACGCCATGATTGACCTCTCCACTTGGAACCTGAGCATTCCCGTCGGCTCGCCCCCCGCGACCATCGACACGCCTAAACTGCTTAGCGGCTTCAAGGACCAATACTTCCAGGCCGAAGGCAGCAACGTGCAATTCTGGACACCCGTCACCGGCACGCGCACCGAGAACGCGATCTACCCCCGCAGCGAATTGCGCGAAACCTACGCCGACGGCCGCTTGCGCAACTGGACCTACCCCGACGCCGACAATTTTCTGCGCGCCACCCTGGCCGTCAACCAGGTGCCCTCCAGCGGCAAGATCGTCATTGGCCAGATTCACGCGTATGACAGCCAGAAACCGCTGATCAAGCTCGAGTACCAATTCAAGGAAAAGACCCAGACCGGCAACATCGTCGCCAAAGTGCGCATGCGCCCGGATGAGGACGAAAGCCGCGTGATCACCGTCGCCTCCAACGTGCCGTTGGACAAGAGCTTCACCTACGTAATCAACCTCAACAAGGCCGGATTACTCAGCGTGTATGCCGCCGATGGCGAATGGAACGAGCGCATCGGCGCGGCATGGGGCGCCAAACCGCTGTACTTCAAGGCCGGCGCCTATGTGCAGGACAACAGCGGGGACAGCAAGGAAGGCGCGAAGGTGACGTTCGACAAGCTGGATATTGATCATGAGTGAGCGGATCGGCCTCGATTCGAACACGTAATGCCCGATGGCGTCAGAGGCTATTCCCACCTCTTCAACAGCCATTAACCCTATAGGAGCAGGACCTGCCCGCGATGGCGGTGTGTCAACCAGTATTTCCCGCGACTGACACTCAGCCATCGCGCTAAACGACGAGCGCTTTTGCACCCAGCGTTTATTTTGTGGTAGCCGTGTGTGGAGATCTTCGGGTCTGCCGCGTTCCTCGTATCCTCGGTCTGCGAACCCGCACACAGCTGCAGAAATCCGGATTTTTTATGCCTGTTGCCCAGGATTTAAGCGCTGTACTAGATTTTGCTGAGCGCTGGTACAGCGCTCCCTTAAAGATCGGCTGGATCTTCGAGGAGTTACCCCCAGCACGGCATTCATGACCACCAGGGTAAACCCCAGATACAGGTCAATATCAACGTAGACATTCCATACGCCGCACTTGGAGTCCCCGACTGGACGCTCTGAATTGAGCACTCGCTAAGAAAAACATGTGAACCACAACGAAAACCGAATCTTCGGCGTATATGCAACTGGATATTACAGTCTTGTGTACTAATCAGCATTTTTAGATATCCGCGATGGAGCGAGATGTGGGAAATACCAATCAGAACTATCCGACAACTCACTACAAAAACACACAAAGACTCAGCTAAAAAACAATACAACTAAAAAAATACAAATTGACATTCACAATAAGCCTTCATATGGTTTAAGTGCATCGCAAATCCGCGAAGGCACCAACACAGAGGAACTATATATGAAACGTGTAATTATAGAACCGACGCTCAACAATCAGTCAAACGACGCGTATCAGACCCCTCACTTCTCAATTAAGACGGTGACTGTACCTCACTACAAATTTATTCCCAACGATGGGGGTAGCGTTATCGAAGCCTCCGATAGCAGAAAGCTAGCGATTAAATAACGATGTACCGCCTGGGCTCGGCTCAGGCAGCCACTAAAAATGAACCTCACTCACGGGTGGTCAGGCGGCTATGTGTACGGCGAAAAAAAATGGCTCTCGAACGACATATTTTTAGTGCTTAAAGATGGCGCAGCTTATTTGTGGGACTATAGAAATCACGTCCAATACCAAATAAGCACAAGAGAATTTGAGCGATTAGTGAGTTTTTCCGCAGGCGATTTCGTATCGGATACAGCCGATGACATATCCATAGACACCTCCGGGGTACTGTATGAAGTGAAACCAGCAGATGAATGGGGCTGGGACGTGCTATCAAAAATATTCCATATTGGGACGTCTCACCCGAATTCGCCAACCCCAGACAAACCTGAAATGTACATTGAATATGCCAAAAGCTACTTAAACTTTTGCAAGTCAATTCATAAAAACGAACCAAACATTTCTTTAATAAAAGGAGGAGAAAAGACATTATTACCACCCCCAAAACCTTTCGGCTATTAAAGAAGCGAGTCTTTGGGAGACGCTTTTGGCGCGTCATACCTGCCGAGATTTTTTTGACACTTCAGTATCAATATTATCACTGGCAACCATACTGTATGGGACTTTAGCGGATAAGAAAGAGACCGATTACGACGCTCCGACTGGCGCTCAAAAATTCGGTTTTAGAAGAACATCACCTTCGGCCGGAGGCTTACAAGCGACGGAGGGTTATGTATGGGTGCGAAATGTAGAGGATCTTGCTCCCGGCATTTATCATTATATAAGTGAACAGCATACTCTGGAGAAGGTACGCGACCTTCCACCTGAAGTAATATCTACTTATTTATGCGGCCAGCATTGGGCTAACAACTTAGCATTCGCAATTTTTTTACTTCTCGCTTTGACAAGCTCTGGTGGAAATACCCCCACTCCCGCGCCTATCGCCCAATGTTGTTGGACGTTGGACATTTATCACAAACAGCAAATTTATTAATTACGGCGCTTGGCTTACATCCTTGGCTGACCGGTTACTTTCATGATAAAGAAATAAATGAACTTTTAGAGGTCAACCTTCCTTCAGAGCAAGTCATTTTTTTGGTGGGTGCGGGGAATGGAACGGGTAGTTCGTACACCACAGAAGTTAGAGAACTACTCGACGGAATCTAATGAGGGGACTGAGCATGGTCAATATAGAAAATAATGACATTGTAATACTTAGCCTTAAAGATGGACATGACGGGGCGGTAGCCCTGATTGTGGGTAACCACTTGGAGTTTTCTGTAGAAGCAGAAAAAGATAACGGCCTTCGTTTTTCAAGCGTGACACCTGACGCATTACTGAAAGTTTCTTATATGATTAAAAAACCCGTGGGTATCGTAGCTCAGAGCGGATGGAGTAGAGGACTGAACTCAGTAAATGACACCATTGGTGCGGGCTATTCAGGACTAAGGAAGATTATTCACCAAGAACGTTCAATATTTGGTCATGATGTTACTTATTTTTCATCCTCACATGAGCGCTCACACCTTTTATGCGGATACGGGCTTTCACCCTTTCCACAAGGACAGCCTTGCTATGCATTGCTCTGGGAGGGCTATTTCGGTGCATTCTATCGAATTGATGAAAAAGTAAATATTACCAAATTAGGTAGTGCACTTGAAAACCCTGGGGACAGATTTGCTTTTTTATATGCGCTCGCAGATCCTACTTTTAATCTTGGAGCGGGACAAATTCGTTTGAGTGATGCAGGCAAACTCATGGCACTTGCTGCTTATGGAGAAAATGGCGATCTTGACCAAGACGCCAGACACATAATAGCCACCCTACTCGACAAGAACATAGACTTTAGAAAGCTTCACAAGCACCGTTTCCGTAACAGTGCATATTACAATATTGGACTCAGCAACCCTCGATTTGCATCACTTGCATATCAACTTTCAAATGCAATTTTTAATTTGTTTCGTGATTTTGCAGAGCAGCTGGTCTTTGATGACGCACCTTTATTAATTGTTGGCGGATGCGGATTAAATTGTGACTGGAACTCAAAATGGAAAGAGACACAACTATTCTCTGATGTATTTATCCCTCCGTGCACAAACGACAGCGGGTCTGCAATTGGAACTGCGATTGATGCGTTATTGCATACAAAAGGAGTTGCCAAAGTAACTTGGTCACCCTATGCAGGGGAGCTACCAAATTCTGACACAGATAACACAGGCACCTTCATTAGTGAACCCTATGATACGAGACGTGTAGCACAATTACTTCATGAAGGCTGCATATTAGGTTGGGTACAGGGCAGATATGAAATGGGTCCTAGAGCACTGGGAAATCGCTCAATATTAGCGGCGCCCTATCCTAGAGAAAATCTCATTAGATTGAACAAAATCAAGAGGCGCGAAGGATTTCGCCCTATAGCACCGATATGTTTAGAAGAATGTATGGCTGAATACTTCTGCCCGTCTACCCCCTCACCCTACATGCTGGAGTTCCGCAAAGTTATTTCGACTAGCATTCCGGCGGTGACGCACGTTGATAACTCAGCGCGTCCTCAATCGGTCAATAATTCTCAAAATTTTCGTATACATCAATTGCTAAGCGCCTATCGTGCTATGTCAGGAGTCGGCGTGCTTTGTAACACCTCCTTAAATTTTAACGGACGCGGGTTTATAAATAGACTTAGCGACTTGTATCGATTTGCCAGCGAACATGAACTCGACGGCTTCGTATTTGAAGACACACTTTTCCTACATTCAGAACGACCTGATGAAAACGTCAAGTAAGCTTATTTTCGTGCAAGCGCTATCCAGTTTCTCACTATGGCTTGATATTTTTTTAATCTTCACGGTTCCCGTTTATCTATGGCATGCCTCTCCTTCATCAATAGCGTTCTTGGCTTTTTGCCTGGGTGCCCCTATGTTGTTTCTAGGTCCTATCGTAGGAACGCTGATAGATCGATATGACGTAAGGAAAACACTAGTATTCGGCGTCTTGCTCCGCACACTGTCTACCGTAGGTCTAGCAGCGTCTCCAGATCTTCAGAGTTTTTTGCTTTTCGTCATTTTCAAAGGCGTGTCAAATTTATTTTACTTTCCTTCGATAACCATTATCGTTCGGCAACTTATACATGCTGAGGAGCGAAAATCTTTTTTCAGCTACATAAGTGTACTTGATCAATCTTCCAAAATTTTTGCACCGTTACTTGCAGGTGTATTAACCGCAGTATTATCACCCAAAGATTTATTCTTTTTTTCGGCAGTGGCCGTTTTATTAACCTTCCCACTCCTCAGGTCTATTTGCCTGGCCTTCCGAACGCAAATGAATGCCACCCTTACCAGTGCCCTGCCACTTTATCGCGACATTATAAGAGGACTCTCTATATTCAACGCCTTGCCCTTTCAGCTACGCATAGGCTTTTTGTACTCCCTGCTTACATCGCTGGCTTTAGGAATCTATGATCCGCATTTGGCGTCCTTTCTAGCCTATGAAGGTTTACCTCCAGTTAATTTTTCAATAATCGTCTCAGCAACAGCCGGAGGTGCAATATGTGCCGCATTGCTGATGAAATTCAAATTGAGCAATTTCGATGAGATTCTTCTTCGGTCAAGCGCATTAGTTGTTTTCTCTACCGCATTAATCCTGACCGCAGTTTTAGTATTTTTCCAATTACCTGGAAGAGTCTACCTCTATCCATTGGTTTGGTTTTTGAATGGCTTCGGTTATGAAACACTCATAATATCTTCAAATATAATCCTTCAGCAATTATGCCCTGCTGACAATATCGGAAGAGTATCCATGTCGTTCAGAAGCATCCAAATACTATGTGTTATAACGGGACCTTCTGTGGGAACAATTTTAATAATCGCAGGTGATCGCTCAGCACCTTTTGTTGTGGCGGCGGGCATGGCATTTTTAACTGCATCGCTGTCCATTGCCGTCTATTTATATTTGTACAGAAAACAATCGCACTCACCTTTCAGCTAGTGCAGAATCAAACGATCATCCCGCGAATCACCTGTCTCTCAACTTACCTAATCAAAAAAGAAGCCCGCATCGCTGCGGGCTTCTTTTGTAACGCCTGAGGCTTAGTTCACTTTAGCGTTCAACTCACCTTTCAAATAACGCTGGTACATCGCTTCCAACGAGATCGGCTTGATCTTCGATGCATTGCCGGCCGTGCCGAATGCTTCATAACGAGCGATACACACGTCACGCATGGCGGTCACGGTGGCGCCGAAGAATTTGCGTGGGTCGAATTCGCTTGGGTTGGTGGCCATCAGGCGGCGCATGGCACCGGTGGACGCCAGGCGCAGGTCGGTGTCGATGTTGACCTTACGCACGCCGTACTTGATGCCTTCGACGATTTCTTCAACCGGTACGCCGTAGGTTTCCTTGATGTCGCCGCCGTACTGGTTGATGATCGCCAGCCATTCTTGCGGTACCGAGGACGAACCGTGCATCACCAGGTGGGTGTTGGGGATGCGCTTGTGGATTTCCTTGATGCGGTCGATGGCCAGTACGTCGCCGGTCGGTGGCTTGGTGAACTTGTAGGCGCCGTGGCTGGTGCCGATGGCGATGGCCAGGGCGTCCACCTGGGTTTTCTTCACAAAGTCGGCAGCCTCTTCCGGGTCGGTCAGCATCTGGCTGTGATCCAGCACGCCCTCGGCACCGATGCCGTCTTCTTCACCGGCCATGCCGGTTTCCAGGGAACCCAGGCAGCCCAGCTCGCCTTCAACCGAAACGCCGCAGGCGTGGGCCATGGCCACGGTTTGTTGGGTGACGCGGACGTTGTATTCGTAGTCGGTCGGAGTCTTGCCGTCTTCGCCGAGAGAGCCGTCCATCATCACCGAACTGAAGCCCAGTTGAATGGAGCGCTGGCACACGTCAGGGCTGGTGCCGTGGTCCTGGTGCATGCACACCGGGATGTGTGGGAACTCTTCGATAGCGGCGAGGATCAGGTGACGCAGGAACGGGGCACCGGCGTATTTGCGCGCACCGGCCGAAGCCTGGACGATCACGGGGGAGTCGGTCTTTTCAGCGGCTTCCATGATGGCGCGCATCTGCTCGAGGTTGTTGACGTTAAAGGCTGGGACGCCATAGCCGAACTCGGCTGCGTGGTCCAGCATTTGACGCATGCTGATAAGTGCCATTGTGTTGTCTCTCCCGGTCGAGGGTCGTTAATCGTGCAAGCCTGCCGTAGCGGCGACTGCTATTCAAGTTATTGCAGGCCAGGTTTTACATACCTGGCCTGCTGAATCGTTATTGCAAGTGTGGGAGGGGGCTTGCCCCCGATGACAGCCTGTCAGTGATGAATCTGTTGACTGATCCACCGCTATCGGGGGCAAGCCCCCTCCCACATTTGGATCTCATCAAATTTGAAATCTCATTGGGCCTTGCAGCCACGCCCGATCAAATCGTCGGTGGCGACCCAGTAAACCAAGCCTTCCTCACCTTTTGTGTGAAACGCCAACTGGTCGTTGCTGTACAGCACGCCCGAGGCGGCAACGTCCTGTTTAAGGCGGTAGACCTGGTCCGAGCCGCCGAGGCGCACATCCACCTCGCTGCGGGCCGCATTGGCAAAGCGCCAGTTGACCTCGGCCTTGCTGTCGCAGGTCCAGGTGGTCCACTTATCGGCAGGTTCTGCCTTATTGAACATGTTCATGCTGCTGCAACCCGCCAACAGAGCCAGTGCCGCCAGGGCGAAAACGCCTTTCATTGCCAATCCTCGAACGCGACCCAAGGGCCGCGACTGCTGTCGGTTAGTTGATCAGACCCGTCAAGGGCAACCCTGTTCCTGACCGTTGGGCGCGGAGTCGTATTTCTCCAGCCGCTCGTTGCCGATGCGCTTGTTGATCACCGGCATGGTTTCGGCCTGCCAGTCAGCCTGGTAGCAGCCCTGTTTCTGCTGCGCCGCAGGCTGTTCGGGCGCCGATACCGCAGTGGGCGCGCTGCCGCACCCGCCCAACAGGCCCGCCGCGAACACCAGTGCCAATGACTTGATCATGGGAATGCTCCTTTTCCGGATCACGCGTTTCAGCCTTTGGCTCGGCTTTCCAGCACTTCCACGGCCGGCAGCACTTTACCTTCGACGAATTCGAGGAAAGCGCCACCACCGGTAGAAATGTAGGAGATCTGCTCGGCCACGCCATATTTGTCGATGGCAGCCAGGGTGTCGCCGCCGCCGGCGATGGAGAATGCCGAGCTGTCGGCGATGGCCTTGGCCAGCACTTTGGTGCCGTTGCCGAACTGGTCGAATTCGAACACGCCGACCGGGCCGTTCCACAGAATGGTCTGCGACGCTTTCAACAGTTCAGCGAAATTGGCCGCAGTCTGCGGGCCGATATCCAGGATCATGTCGTCGGCAGCCACGTCAGCGATCAGCTTGACGGTGGCTTCGGCGCTTTCGGCGAATTCCTTGGCCACCACCACATCCACCGGCAACGGCACGCTGACTTTGGCGGCGATGGCACGGGCGGTGTCGAGCAGGTCCGGCTCGTACAGCGACTTGCCCACCGGATGACCGGCGGCAGCCAGGAACGTGTTGGCAATACCGCCGCCGACGATCAGTTGGTTGCAGATCTGGCTGAGGCTGTTGAGCACGTCAAGCTTGGTCGACACCTTGGAGCCGGCGACGATGGCCGCCATCGGTTGTGCCGGCGCGCCCAGGGCCTTGCCCAGCGCGTCCAGTTCAGCAGCCAGCAGTGGGCCGGCAGCGGCGACCTTGGCGAACTTGGCCACGCCGTGGGTCGAACCTTCGGCGCGGTGAGCGGTGCCGAATGCGTCCATCACGAACACATCGCACAGGCCAGCATATTGCTGGGACAGTTCGTCGCTGTTCTTTTTCTCGCCTTTGTTAAAGCGCACGTTTTCGAACAGCACGATGTCGCCGGCCTTCACGTCCACGCCATTCAAGTAGTCAGCCACCAGCGGCACGTCACGGCCCAGGGCCTTGCTCAGGTAGTCGGCTACCGGCTTGAGGCTGTTTTCGGCGGAGAACTCACCTTCGGTCGGGCGACCCAGGTGGGAGCAGACCATCACGGCCGCGCCTTTTTCCAGGGCCAGCTTGATGGTCGGCAGCGAGGCCAGGATTCGCGCATCGCTGGTGACAACACCGTCCTTGACGGGGACGTTGAGGTCTTCGCGAATCAGTACGCGCTTACCTTGCAGATCGAGGTCGGTCATCTTCAACACGGTCATGGGTCGCAGTTCCTGAATTACTGTTGAGGTTGTTTGGAGGCCACTTGCAGATAGTGTTCTGCAACGTCCAGCATTCGGTTGGCAAAGCCCCACTCGTTGTCGAACCAGGCCAGGATATTCACCAGCCTGGGGCCGGAAACACGGGTCTGGCTGGCATCGACAATCGCCGAATGCGGGTCATGGTTGAAATCGCAACTGGCGTGAGGCAATTCGGTGTAGGCCAGCAAGCCTTTGAGCGGGCCGCGGGTGGCGGCGTCGCGCAGGATCCGGTTGACCTCCACGGCATCGGTGTCGCTGACGGTTTGCATGGTGATGTCCAGGCAGGACACGTTCACCGTCGGCACACGTACGGCTTTGGCCTGAATTCGCCCGGCAAGTTCCGGCAACAAGCGTTCGATGCCGCGTGCCAGGCCGGTGGACACCGGAATCACCGACTGGAACGCCGAACGCGTGCGACGCAGGTCTTCGTGGTGGTAGGCGTCGATCACCGGCTGGTCGTTCATTGCCGAGTGAATCGTGGTGATCGACACGTAATCCAGGCCGATCGCCTGATCCAGCAGGCGCAACAGCGGCACGCTGCAGTTGGTGGTGCAGGAAGCGTTGGACACCAGCCGCTCATCGCCGCTCAGGCAATCCTGGTTGATGCCATAGACGATGGTGGCGTCGACATCCGCCTCGCTGGCCATCGGCTGGGAAAACAGCACACGTGGCGCGCCGGCGTCGAGAAAACGCTGGCCATCGGCACGGGTGTTATAAGCACCGGAGCATTCCAACACCAGGTCGACGCCCAGCGCCGCCCAGTCGATGCCCTCGGGGGTGGCACTGCGCAGCACTTTCACGCAGTTGCCGTTGATATGCAGACAATCGCCGTCGACCCGCACTTCGCCGGGGAATCGGCCATGGGTGGAGTCAAAGCGTGTCAGGTATTCGATGCTGGCCATGTCCGCCAGATCATTGATCGCAACGATTTCAAACCCGGCTGCCGCCCCTCGCTCGAACAGAGCACGCAAGACGCAACGACCAATGCGGCCGTAGCCGTTGAGTGCAACTTTGTAGGGACGCAGTTCGGGCATGGGGTTCTCGGTCAAGGTTAGTTCGGTGTTGAACGTTCTGACGCCATCGCGGGCAAGCCCCCTCCCACATCAGACCGCGATCCAAATGTGGGAGCGGGCTTGCCCGCGATAGCGCCAGTACAGACAACGCAGACTGGCTTAGTCTTCCAGCAGCTCTTCAGCCTGACCCAGGATGTTTTCCAGGGTGAAGCCGAACTCTTCGAACAACGCTGGCGCCGGTGCCGACTCACCGTAGGTGGTCATGCCGATCACGCGGCCTTCCAGGCCCACGTACTTGTACCAGTAGTCGGCGTGCGCCGCTTCGATGGCGATACGCGCGCTGACCTGCAACGGCAGCACCGATTGCTTGTAGCCGGCGTCCTGGGCTTCGAACACGCTGGTGCACGGCATGGATACAACGCGCACATTGCGGCCCTGCTCAGTCAGCTTGTCGTAAGCCTGAACGGTCAGGCCCACTTCGGAACCGGTGGAGATCAGGATCAGCTCCGGCTCGCCCACGCAGTCCTTGAGCACATAACCGCCACGGCTGATGTCGGCGATCTGCGCGTCGGTACGCGCCTGGTGCTGCAGGTTCTGACGCGAGAAGATCAGCGCCGAAGGGCCGTCCTTGCGCTCGATGGCGTGCTTCCAGGCCACGGCGGATTCCACCGCGTCGGCTGGGCGCCAGCAATCCAGGTTCGGCGTGGTACGCAGGCTGGTCAATTGCTCGACCGGCTGGTGCGTCGGACCGTCTTCGCCCAGGCCGATGGAGTCGTGGGTGTACACATGGATCACGCGCTTCTTCATCAGCGCGGCCATGCGCACGGCATTGCGCGCGTATTCCATGAACATCAGGAACGTTGCGCCGTAAGGCACCAGGCCACCGTGCAGGGACACGCCGTTCATGATGGCGCTCATGCCGAACTCGCGCACGCCGTAGTACATGTAGTTGCCGCTGGCGTCTTCGGCCGTGACACCTTTGCAGCCTTTCCACAGCGTCAGGTTGGACCCGGCCAGGTCGGCCGAACCGCCGAGGAACTCAGGCAACAGCGGGCCAAAGGCGTTCAGAGTGTTCTGGCTGGCTTTACGGCTGGCGATGGTTTCGCCCTTGGCCGCGACTTCGGCGATATAGGCCGAGGCTTTTTCCGAGAAGTCGGCAGGCAGGTCGCCGGCCAGGCGGCGAACCAGTTCGTTGGCCAGTTCCGGGAATTCGGCGGAGTAGGCAGCGAAGCGCTGGTCCCACTCGGCTTCGGTGGCCAGGCCTTTTTCCTTGGCATCCCATTCGGCGTAGATGTCGGCCGGGATTTCGAACGGGCCGTGGTTCCACTTCAACGCTTCACGGGTCAGGGCGATTTCCGCGTCACCCAATGGGGCGCCGTGGCAGTCTTCCTTGCCTTGCTTGTTCGGCGAACCGAAGCCGATGGTGGTCTTGCAGCAGATCAGGGTCGGCTGCGCGCTCTTGCGGGCGGTGTCGATGGCGGTCTTGATCTCTTCCGGGTCGTGACCGTCGACGTTGCGGATCACCTGCCAGTTGTAGGCTTCGAAACGCTTCGGGGTGTCATCGGTAAACCAGCCTTCGACTTCACCGTCGATGGAGATGCCGTTGTCATCGTAGAAGGCGATCAGCTTGCCCAGGCCCAGGGTGCCGGCCAGGGACGCAACTTCGTGGGAAATGCCTTCCATCATGCAGCCATCACCCAGGAACACATAGGTGTGGTGATCGACGATGTCGTGGCCGGGGCGGTTGAACTGCGCGCCCAGGACTTTTTCAGCCAGGGCGAAGCCCACGGCATTGGCCAGGCCCTGGCCCAGGGGACCGGTGGTGGTCTCGACGCCTGGGGTGTAGCCGAATTCCGGGTGGCCCGGGGTGCGGCTGTGCAGCTGGCGGAAGCTTTTGAGGTCGTCGATGGTAACGTCGTAGCCGGTCAGGTGCAGCAGCGAATAGATCAGCATCGAGCCGTGGCCGTTGGACAGCACGAAGCGGTCACGGTCGGCGAACGATGGGTTGCTCGGGTTGTGTTTCAGGTAGTCACGCCAAAGCACTTCGGCGATATCCGCCATGCCCATCGGGGCACCGGGATGGCCGCTGTTGGCTTTTTGCACGGCATCCATGCTGAGGGCACGAATGGCGTTGGCACGCTCACGACGGCTGGGCATCGCTGTTCTCCTGCGGATAGGGAAAGAAACGGAAAAAAGGACCGGCATTTTCCCTCAGCCACCGCCTGCGGGCAATGACAGATAGTCACTTGAAGCGGTTTTTCCTGTGGTTTGCACGGCAATCGTCTGCGCAAACCTTTCACCTGTTCGCCGAAAGGCTATAGCGACTGCTTATAACCGCCACTTATCGATCAATATCAAAACTTTTTGATATTGACCTTGCGACCGCCCTGTCCCACCACTAGACTGCTGGCCTTATGAACCTACCCGCATCCTCCCTGCGTTCCGACGATGGTGAAGAGCTGGCCGCCTTGTGCAAGGCCGCCGGCGACCCCTTGCGCCTGAACGTTTTGCGGGCATTGGCCAATGATTCCTTTGGCGTGTTGGAGCTGGCGCGGATTTTCGCCATCGGCCAGTCGGGCATGAGCCACCATTTGAAAGTGCTGTCCCAGGCCGACCTGGTGGCCACTCGCCGCGAAGGTAATGCGATTTTCTACCGCCGCGCCCTGCCCCACACCGACCTGCTCGGCGGCAAGCTGCACGCGGCCCTGTTGGATGAAGTGGATAACCTGAGCCTGCCCAACGACGTACAGGCACGTATCGGCCAGGTGCATGGACAACGTGCTGCGGCCAGCCAGGACTTTTTCGCACGGGTCGCCGAGAAGTTTCGCGCCCAGCAGGATTTGATCGCCGGCTTGCCGCAATACCGCGACAGCGTGCTGGCGTTGTTGGACAAGCTGAGCTTCAGTGAAGAGGCCACGGCGCTGGAAGTCGGCCCCGGCGACGGCGGTTTTCTGCCGGAACTGGCGCGCCGCTTCCAGCAGGTCACGGCATTGGACAACAGCCCGGCAATGCTGGAACTGGCGCGCCAGCTCTGCGAGCGCGAGGCCTTGAGCAACGTCGATCTGCAATTGGCCGATGCCTTGAACGACACCCGCCTGCGGGCCGACTGCGTGGTGCTGAATATGGTCCTGCATCATTTCGCCGCGCCCGCCGAGGCCCTCAAGCAAATGGCCGGGTTACTGCACCCCGGCGGTAGCCTGCTGGTGACGGATTTATGCAGCCACAACCAGAATTGGGCCAGGGAGGCCTGCGGTGATCTCTGGTTGGGTTTTGAACAGGACGATCTGGCCCGTTGGGCCACCGCTGCGGGACTTGTTCCCGGGGAAAGCCTCTATGTAGGTTTACGTAATGGTTTCCAGATTCAGGTCCGCCACTTTCAGCGACCGGCTGGCGACACTCACCATCGGTAAATATCAGGAAAACATCGAGATGAGCGAATACTCCCTTTTCACCTCCGAGTCCGTGTCTGAAGGGCATCCGGACAAAATCGCCGACCAGATTTCTGACGCGGTGCTGGACGCCATCATCGCTGAAGACAAGTTCGCCCGCGTGGCGTGCGAGACCCTGGTGAAGACCGGTGTAGCGATCATCGCCGGCGAAGTGACCACCTCGGCCTGGGTCGACCTGGAACAACTGGTCCGCGACGTGATCACCGACATCGGCTACAACAGCTCCGACGTTGGCTTCGACGGCGCGACCTGCGGCGTGATGAACATCATTGGCAAGCAATCGCCCGATATCAACCAAGGTGTCGACCGCGCCAAGCCGGAAGACCAGGGCGCCGGCGATCAGGGCTTGATGTTCGGCTACGCCAGCAACGAGACCGACGTGCTGATGCCGGCTCCGATCACCTTCTCCCACCAGTTGGTCAAGCGCCAGGCCGAAGCCCGTAAATCCGGCCTGCTGCCGTGGCTGCGCCCGGACGCCAAGTCCCAGGTAACCTGCCGTTACGAAGGCGGCAAAGTCGTCGGCATCGACGCGGTGGTGCTGTCGACTCAGCACAACCCGGATGTGTCCTACGCCGATCTGCGCGAAGGCGTGATGGAACTGATCGTCAAACACGTGTTGCCGGCCGAACTGCTGAGCAAGGACACCCAGTTCCACATCAACCCGACCGGCCAGTTCATCATCGGTGGCCCGGTGGGCGACTGCGGCCTGACCGGTCGCAAGATCATTGTCGACAGCTACGGCGGCATGGCCCGTCACGGCGGTGGCGCGTTCTCCGGCAAAGATCCGTCCAAGGTGGACCGTTCGGCCGCCTACGCCGGTCGCTATGTGGCCAAGAACATCGTGGCCGCCGGCCTGGCCGAGCGCTGCGAGATCCAGGTTTCCTACGCTATCGGCGTGGCTCAGCCTACGTCGATCTCGCTGAACACCTTCGGCACCGGCAAGATCAGCGATGACAAGATCGTCAAGCTGGTACGCGAAGTCTTCGACCTGCGTCCCTACGCGATCACGACCATGCTCGACCTGCTGCACCCGATGTACCAGGAAACCGCAGCCTACGGCCACTTCGGTCGTACGCCTGAGCAGAAGACCGTGGGTGACGACACTTTCACCACCTTCACCTGGGAAAAAACCGACCGCGCCAACGACCTGCGTACCGCCGCCGGCCTGTAAGCGAAGCGATGTACAAAAAGCCCCGCCAGGTTCGCCCTGCGGGGCTTTTTATTGCACCCACGGCCAACGCTTAAAGCGCCGTCGGAGGCGCTACACCAGTTGAAACACTTTGACTGAATCCACCGTCAAAGCCGACATCGGGCAGCAAAACCAGGCCGCCAGTAATCAGGCAATGCGGTTCCACGGTGGTCTGTTCGGCAAACAGCAACACCCGGTAAAAAGCCCCGCATGGCCGGGACTTTTTTGTCCGCAAACGGATCATTTAGGCTGGGCGCCCTTTTCGAGCAAGGATGCTCCTGATGCGTTTACTGGTTGCTCTATTCATCGTTGCGCTGCCCTTCCGGGTGGCAGCGGGCACATGCCCGCAGGAAGCCCGTCAACAAGCGGATGCCCTGGCCGAACAGGTGCGAAGGTGGGACGACAGTTACCACCGCCTCGGCCAATCGCCGGTCAGCGACGAACTCTATGACCAAGCCCGTCAGCGTCTGGCTGATTGGCGCCAGTGTTTCCCTGCGCCTGCTGCGGCCGACGACCAGCCCCTGGCCAGCTCACGAGGCACCTTGCGCCATCCCGTCGCCCATACCGGCCTGGAAAAACTACTGGATGACCAGGCCGTCGGGGCTTGGCTGGCCACGCGTCAGGATGTGTGGGTCCAACCCAAGGTGGATGGCGTCGCGGTGACGCTGGTGTACCGCAAGGGCCGCCTGCGGCAGGTAATCAGCCGTGGCGACGGTGTGCTTGGCCAGGATTGGTCGACGTCTGCAGGTAAAATCCCCGGCATTGTCCAGCAATTGCCCGACCCCATCGATCTGGTGTTGCAAGGCGAACTGTACTGGCGTCTCGACGACCATGTGCAATCGGCACAGGGCGGGCTCAATGCTCGCAGCAAAGTGGCCGGGCTGATGAATCGCCGCCAATTGAGCGACGCCGATGCCGCCGGTATCGGCCTGTTCGTGTGGGCCTGGCCCGACAGTACGGCCACGTTCAGCGAGCGCCTGGCCACACTGGCGCGCTGGGGCTTCACGGACAGTCAGCGCTACAGTCACCCCATCCAAAGCCTCGACAAAGCCGCCCATTGGCGTACCTACTGGTACAACCATCCTCTGCCCTTCGCCAGCGATGGCGTGGTGTTGCACCAGGCTTTACGTGCACCCGCCGAGCGTTGGCAGGCCAGTGCGCCCTACTGGGCGGTGGCCTGGAAATATCCGGCCACCAGGGCCCTGGCGCTGGTGCGCAAGGTTCGGTTCAAGATCGGCCGCACCGGGCGGATCACGCCGATCCTGGAGCTGGAGCCGGTGCGACTGGACGACCGGCAGATCAGCCGCGTGAGCGCCGGCTCCTTGAAGCGCTGGCAAACCTTGGATATTCGCCCCGGCGATCAGGTGTCCATCACCCTCGCGGGCCAGGTCATTCCACGGCTGGACCAGGTCGTCCTGCGCAACCCCACCCGAGTCGAGCTGCCCGTCCCCGACCCTCGGAATTTTCATGCCTTGAGCTGCTGGCAGCTCGACCCTGGCTGCGAAGAGCAATTGCTCGCCCGCCTCACCTGGCTCAGCAGCAACCAGGGCCTGGCTTTGCCACATATGGGGCGAGAGACCTGGAACGTATTGATCCAGGCCGGTCTAATCGCAGGCTTTCTCGATTGGTTAACCCTGGATGCGGCGCAGCTTGCTAACATTGATGGCTTTGGCGAGCAAAGCCGCGCGCGGGTACTCGACAGTCTCCACCGCGCCCGGCAGCGGCCTTTCGCACACTGGCTCAAGGCCTTGGGCGTGCCGCCTGTGGCGCGTAACAACCTCAAGGGTGACTGGCATACGCTGGTCGCCCGCGACACCCAAGCCTGGATGGCCGAAGATGGCATCGGCCCGGGGCGTGCAGCGCAATTGAGCGCTTTTTTTCACGACCCACAGGTAAAGGCCTTGGCTGAAACATTGCGTATGGCCGGGATAGACGGGTTCTGAACCCGGCCCGCCACCGTTTTAACAGTTGGCAGAATTCACCCTGCCCCATGCGACCCTGGAGTTCACGATGAAATTTTTAGCCCCTGTTGCCTTATTGACCGTCGCAAGCCTGATGACCATGCCGTTGCTGGCGGCCGAAGACGCCGAGCCCCTCACCGGCTGCGCCGCCAAGCGCCAAGCCATCAGCACTCAGATTGAACAGGCCAAGGCCCACGGTAACAGCGAACAGCAAGCCGGCCTTGAAAAAGCCCTGAGCGAAGTCACCGCCAACTGCAACGACGCATCGCTCAAGAGGGAACGTGAAAACAAGGTGCTCGACGCCAAGCATGAAGTCAGTCGCCGCCAGGCCGATCTCGATAAAGCCATGAAAAAAGGCGACCCGGACAAGATCAACAAACGTAAGGACAAGCTCGCCGAGTCGCGCAAGGAATTGCAGGACGCCGTGGAAGAACTCGATCAGTAAGACCGGTCAATGGTCCCGAAACTGTTTATGGCAGGCGCTGCAGGCATCTTCGACTTTCTGCACGGCAGGCCCCAGGTTGCTGGCTTTGTAAGGCATGACCTGGCTGGCGATCACCAGTTCGCCGGTGGCCGCTTCCAGGTCGCGCGCCAATTGCTGGAACTGCGCCTGTTTTTGCCATACGTCGTCCTTGGCACTGGTGTGGTCTTCTTCCCGCACGCTTGGAAAGTGCTGCCACGGTTGATGGGCCAATGCATCGAGTCGGGTCGCGCCTTCGGCGAACTTTGCGCCGTCGAACGGTATACGCCCACGCAACATGCCGCCCAGGTCTTCGCCGGTCTTGAGCATCTGCTTGAAGATCGCCTTGCGCTGCCCCAGGGGCGAATTGGGATCCACCCCGCCACAGGCGGACAGAGTGAGGCAGGCCAGCAATACAACGGTCAGTCTTTTAAAAGTCATGATGGCTTCGAGGTCACGGGAAACGGCGGCCAGTATCCTCGCCCCGTCCCTAAAGACCAATAGCCCTATTAATAATAAGGTTGCCCGGCGCCACTACGGCGCGGGCAATCAGTTCAGGAATTGCTTGGATGACTATCACGTTGAAACCCTGGAGCCGCCGCCTGGCGTGGGCTCTCCCCCTCGTCGCGCTGCTGGCCGGCTGCGACGCCGGCAAGGACACGGGTAAAGAAGCAGCCAAGGACGAAACCGTCAAACCCCACGCCGTCGCCACCTATGTGAGCGCACCGTGGGAAGCGTTGCCGGCGGTGTCCGACAGCGATTTACTGGCCGGCTTCGAAGCCTGGCGCAGCGCCTGCCAGCGCCTCAAGGCCGACCCGGTCTGGGGCACGACCTGCGCGGCAGCGGCGACGGTGCCGGGCGACGCAGCGGCCGTGCGGGGGTTTCTCAAGGAGCGCCTGGACGTGTTCGGCTTGCGCTCGGCCGACAATACCCCTGATGGCTTGATCACCGGCTACTACGAGCCCGTCTACCCAGGCAGCCTGACCCAGACCGCCGCCGCCCACGTCCCGGTGTACGGCGTACCGGATGACCTGATCATCGTCAATCTGGAAAGCATTTACCCTGAACTCAAGGGCAAGCGCCTGCGCGGACGCCTGGAGGGCCGCGTACTCAAGCCTTATGACGATGCCAGTGTGATCAACGGCCAAGGCTCCACCGCCAAGCCGATCGCCTGGCTCACCGACCCGATGGACCTGCAATTCCTGCAGATCCAGGGTTCGGGCCGTATTCAACTCAAGGGTGGGCGCCAACTGCGTGTCGGTTACGGCGACCAGAACGGCTACCCCTATCGTCCTATCGGCCGCTGGCTGGTGGAGCAAGGCGAACTGAAGAAGGAAGAGGTCAGCATGGGCGCCATCAGCGCCTGGGCCAAGGCCCACCCGCAACGCATTCCGCAACTGCTGGCGAGCAACCCCAGCTACGTATTTTTCAGCGCCCGCCCCGACAGCAACGAAGGCCCGCGCGGCTCACTGAATGTGCCGCTGACTGCCGGCTACAGCGTGGCGGTGGATCGCAAGGTGATTCCGTTGGGCAGCCTGTTATGGCTGGCGACCACCAGGCCGGATGGCTCGCCCATTACCCGCCCGGTCGCCGCCCAGGACACCGGAGGCGCCATTACCGGTGAAGTCCGTGCGGATTTGTTCTGGGGCACGGGCCAAGCGGCGGGTGAGTTGGCGGGGAATATGAAACAGCAAGGCCAGATCTGGATGCTCTGGCCCAAGGGCGCTGCGCTGCCACAGGTCCCGGATGCGCCTGTCGGGTCCTGATCGAGGCTGAAAAACCCAGTGCGGGAGGGGCGAGCCTCTCCCCGCATTGGAATCTGCGCCACGTCTCAGATCGAGACGAAGAAGAAACTCGCGATCAACGCCATCCCCACCGCCCATACCAGCGAGCGCAGGATCGCCCAGTCCGCCAGGTAGCAGATGATGTACAACAGGCGACTGGTGATAAACAGCACCGCCAGCACGTTGATGGTCACCAGTTCGGCCGTCCCGGCCAGATGGGCAATAATCACCGCTGCCGCAAACGCTGGGGTAACTTCAAAACCATTGAGCTGCGCGCTGTGGGCACGCTTGGCTACACCATCCAGGCCGTCCAGGAACGCCCGAGGGTCATGGTTATGGCGCAACCCGAACTTGCCGCCGCTGAACTTGGCCACCCCCGTGCACAGGTAAGGCAGAAAAATGGCGATCAACACACACCAGAAAGCGACTGTCATGACTTAATTCCTTTTGTCGTTTTTTATGCTGCGATGAAAGTTCTAGCACCACAAACTTAAAACCGCACCTACCCGCTCTGAGCCGTGACACATCGAAAGGTTCTATCGCGCACTTATCTGGGACCGTGCAACCTCACGCCACGACTCAGGCTCACTGACCCTTGTCGATGCGCTGCGGATGCCTTGGATCTGCAGCCTTCTTGTCCGGTAGGCTGCTTTCGCTGCGGATCTGCGCATGACTGATCAGGGCAAAAATGAAGCTGCCGCCGATGATGTTACCGGCCAGGGTCGGTCCGGCGAACACCAGCCAGAAGTCATGCCACGACAATTCGCCGGCAAACACCAGGTACGAGACTTCCGCCGAGCCCACCACGATATGGGTGAAATCGCCCAGCGCCATCAGGTAGGTGATCAAGATGATGATCCACATCTTGGCGCTTTCCATGGAAGGAATCATCCACACCATGGTGGCGATCATCCAGCCTGAGATGATGCCCTTGGCGAACATCTGCCCCGCGTCGTTTTCCATGATCTTGCGCCCGATCTCCAGGAAGGCGTGGTCGGTCTTGGTGTCGAAAATCGGCAGGTGCAGCATCACGTAGGCCACCAGCAAGGTGCCGCACAGGTTACCCACCAGCACCACAGACCACAGCCTAAGCAGGCGACCGGCGTTGGCCAGCGTCGGCTTGCTCATCACCGGCAGCACGGCCGTAAGGGTGTTTTCCGTAAACAGTTGCTGGCGCGCCAGGATCACCGCCAGGAAGCCCGCGCAGTAGCCGAAGCTGGCGATCACCTTGAACGCTTCACCGTCGGGCAGCCGCGAATTGAGCAGCCCCATGGCCATCAGTGAAAGGCCCATGGTCAGGCCGGCGGCCAGCGCCGACCACCATAACGCAGCGACGCTGCGCTCCAGCTCCTGATCGCCTTGGGTGCGGATGATCTCGTGCAGTACCGCCGCGCGGGGCGGTTGATTGTCGTCGACGTCCTGCTGCTCTTCCTGCGACAAGTTGGGGGTTTTGCCGTCTGCGTGTGTGGCCATGATTTACCAGAGTCCAAGGGATGCCTGTAGCTACGACACGCCGCGACAGTGGCTGTTCAGTGGCCAGGCAACTAAACCGGTACACGCCAGGCTTTGGCCATCTCAACCGTTGTGGCGCTGCCCGGTTTCGCCCAAGGTTTGTTGCGCGCCTTGTAATTGCCAATGATGCCGTCGAGCACTTGGTTGAACTCGGCCGGCGTGGTTGCCTTGGCTACTTCGCGGGCCGCTTGCTGCAACAGGTCGACATTACTGTCTGGCTGGCCCAGGCGGTATTGCGAGGGATAAATGACTTCTCGGGTGAAGCGCTCGGCCTTCACCGCGATATCGCGCTTGCCCATTTCAATAACCGCCGCTCTCATGACCTTGGACAGAGGTGCGTCATCCCATCCGCCCTTGGCACACACTTGCAAAAGCTGCTGAAAATTGCGCTGCCCCGACACGTTAAGGCGCCGTGACAACCATTCAACACGCTCCGGACGACAGGCAAGTGCATCCAGGTTGCGCAGAGCGCAGGCCAATTTCGATGTAAGCGTCAGGGTGTCGCTCGATTGATTGGCCTCGCAAATCGCACTGTCCAGTTGCTGCAGCGCCTGCTGCGCCTCCTTGCGAAAACGCATGATATCCGTGGCCGCAGGCTCGTTCTTGAGCGAGTCTTGCACGCTGGCCAGCATTTCATCATCCATCGCTAGCACCGCCTGTTCCAATGTGGCGAAGTGATGATGCTCACGGACCGTAGCGTGCTTTTCGAGGTGGGCCGCCACCGCTTTGTACGCCTGGGCCTGCAAGTGGTCTTTCTGTCCAGGCGTCATGGTGAAATTGACAGTACCGTGCATGCCGCGAAAGTCACCTTCGGCGGTGTTCATGGGTAATGTCACCGTCTGATCGGCAAGTGCAATGAGTCGATCATTTTGATACGCGTCGGCAGCCGTATGTGAGGTTCCACTGAAGGTATCGACCAGATGACTGAAAAATCCGCCGGTCCTCGTTGGCTCCGACGGTTGTTCGGATTCAAATTGAACAATCAGCGACTTGTCCTTGCTCAGAGGGGATTCTGGAAACGAACGCTCAATTACATCCGGTGCCGGAACGTTGACCAGCAGTCCGCCGTCCTGAAAAGCGCTGACGTCAGTGGCCGCCTGGAACGCATGCCCCTGCTCAAGCGGGCTCTTGAACAGCACAGGCAATGCCCCTGAGATATGTGCGGCGCGGGCGATACCCATGTCCGGCGTCAGATCGGCATTGAACACCACCAATTGAGGGCGGCCGTCGAACATGCCGGTGCCGGTGATGTTGAGTTGCTTGATAGCAGGAATATGGCGACTCAACGTGGCGAGGTCGGCAAACGTAGGGCCGCTTCCGGCGCTCAGCCGGTCGGCAATCTTCATCAGTTCGGCAGGCCGGGTAGACCTGGGCGTGTCGGCAATATGGGTGAGAATCGATTGGCGCGCCTGGTCGCGCATCATCGCTTCCAATGCAGGCGCCTCAGTCTGCAGACGCGGCATCAGCGTCATGAACAACTGCAAAATGCCACCGCCCGGCAAGCGGCGGGTAACGTTGCCAAGAGTCGAACTGGCGCTTTGCAACCACGCCGTTACGGGGTCCGGACTGTTAAGCAGACTCGGCATGTCAATACGGTCCAGCAGGGCGTCGAATGCGTCGCCCCCCATGCCACTGGCAATCAGCACACCGGAAATCGCCCCGGCTGAAGAGCCGGAAACCAGCCTGATATCTTCCAGCTTCCCGGCCTCCTCAAGTGCCCGCATCATGCCGGAAAAGGCAACGCCTTTGGCGCCGCCGCCGCTGAGTACGAGATGCTCAGGTGCTGCGGGCGATAAAAACACATCCACCCGACCACCGGCATCGCGATAGAGATCCAATTTGCGCGGACCTACACCCTCGATTAACGGCGCATGGGCATGCCGATCGATGTTTGCGGGCAATGTTGGTTGATGCTGAACGAGCGGGCTGGACACTTTCATATACGGACTCCTTTCACTTCAGTTGTCATCCTGAGTGAGCAGAACGCCGCAAAAAGGTCCATCCGGAATAATTCAGTAACTTAACTGACGCCCGCCAAGGCGTTACTCAGCAAGCGTGTCGTCCTTGAACTGGTCCTTCACGTATTTAATCTCGGTGCGCCCGTGCGGCGCCGGCAACCCATCTTCGCCAAGGTTGACGAACACCATTTTTTCCACGGTAAGGATGCTTTTGCGGGTGATCTTGTTGCGCACTTCGCACGTCAGGCTAATGGAGGTGCGGCCGAATTCAGTGGCGGTAATGCCCAGCTCGATGATATCGCCCTGGCGCGAGGCGCTGACGAAGTTGATTTCGGAGATGTACTTGGTGACCACCCGCTGATTGCCCAGTTGAACAATCGCGTAGATCGCCGCTTCTTCATCGATCCAGCGCAACAGGCTGCCGCCGAACAACGTGCCGTTGGGGTTGAGGTCTTCGGGTTTTACCCATTTGCGGGTGTGGAAGTTCATGGGGGGCGGACTCCGAGGTGTTTGAGAGACGCCAGCTTCAAGTTTTAAGCGACAAGCTGCAAGTTAAAAGCCGATTCGCTCTTACCTGCCGCTTGCAGCTTGCAGCATGCAGCATGCAGCTTGTCGCTTGCCACCAACCAACCAAAGAAAGCTATAATCGCCCCCGATTCAGAACGGCTACTGCCGTTTTCCCGCCACCTGTCCGAGGGGCGCTGCAGCAGGGTTCAACCTGTCAGGCTCGGATGGGGCGTTGTCCGGCCTGGTTGCCCTGGCCTGATACTAAACGCACAACGGCGCCCATTCGCACACTACGAATGGAGGCTCTTCATGAGCGCTGTCAACACGCCTGCAGATTTCACCGACTACAAAGTCGCCGACATGTCCCTCGCTGCCTGGGGCCGTCGCGAAACCTTTATCGCCGAATCCGAAATGCCTGCCCTGATGGGCCTGCGTCGCAAGTACGCCGCCGAGCAACCGCTCAAAGGCGCGAAGATCCTCGGTTGCATCCACATGACCATTCAGACCGCCGTGCTGATCGAAACCCTGGTTGCCCTGGGTGCCGAAGTGCGTTGGTCGTCCTGCAACATTTTCTCGACTCAAGACCAGGCGGCTGCCGCTATCGCTGCCGCCGGTATTCCGGTGTTCGCCTGGAAAGGCGAGACCGAAGAGGAATACGAGTGGTGCCTGGAGCAAACCATCCTGAAAGATGGCGCGCCTTGGGATGCCAACATGATCCTTGACGACGGCGGCGACCTGACCGAGCTGCTGCACAAGAAATACCCGCAGATCCTCGACCGCGTCCATGGTGTGACCGAAGAGACCACCACCGGCGTACACCGTCTGCTGGACATGCTGGCCAAGGGCGAGCTGAAAATCCCGGCCATCAACGTCAACGACTCGGTGACCAAGAGCAAGAACGACAACAAGTACGGCTGCCGTCACAGCCTCAACGACGCCATCAAGCGCGGCACCGACCACCTGTTGTCGGGCAAGCAAGCCCTGGTAATCGGCTACGGTGACGTGGGCAAGGGTTCGTCCCAGTCCCTGCGTCAGGAAGGCATGATCGTTAAAGTGTCCGAAGTCGACCCGATCTGCGCCATGCAAGCCTGCATGGACGGTTTCGAAGTGGTTTCGCCGTTCATCGACGGCGTCAATGACGGCACCGAAGCCAGCATCGACAAGGCCCTGCTGGGCAAGATCGACCTGATCGTGACCACCACCGGTAACGTGAATGTGTGCGACGCCAACATGCTCAAGGCCCTGAAAAAGCGTGCCGTGGTGTGCAACATCGGTCACTTCGACAACGAGATCGACACCGCTTTCATGCGCAAGAACTGGGCATGGGAAGAAGTGAAGCCGCAGGTGCACAAGGTTCACCGCACCGGCGCCGGCGATTTCGACCCGCAGAACGACGACTACCTGATCCTGCTGGCCGAAGGCCGTCTGGTTAACCTGGGCAACGCCACCGGCCACCCAAGCCGCATCATGGACGGTTCGTTCGCCAACCAGGTGCTGGCGCAGATCTTCCTGTTCCAACAGAAGTACGCCGATCTGTCGCCTGCGCAGAAAGCCGAGCGCCTGACCGTGGAAGTACTGCCGAAGAAACTCGACGAAGAAGTAGCCCTGGAAATGGTCCGCGGCTTCGGCGGCGTGGTGACCCAACTGACCAAGACCCAGGCCGACTATATCGGCGTGACCGTTGAAGGTCCGTTCAAGCCCCACGCGTATAGGTACTGACAGCAGCGGCAAGCTTTCAGCTACAAGCGGCAAGTAAAAGCGTTTGTGTGAAGGCTTGCTACTTCCTTGCTCTTTAAGCAGTTATGGGTTGGGAGCTTCATGCTACAAGACAGGCGCACCGCCCTCTTGCAACTTGAAGCTCGCAACTTGCAGCTGGAGACCCCCTCCATGTCCCAAGACCGTCGCTTCAGCTTCGAGTTCTTCCCGACCAAGACCGATGCTGGGCATGAAAAGCTCATGGCGACTGCCAAGCAGTTGGCCAGCTACAACCCCGATTTCTTCTCCTGCACTTACGGTGCCGGCGGTTCCACCCGCGACCGCACGATCAACACCGTGTTGCAGCTGGAAAGCGAAGTCAATATTCCCGCCGCGCCGCATTTGTCGTGCGTGGGCGACAGCAAGGCCGACCTGCGCGGCCTGCTGACCCAGTACAAAGGCGCTGGCATCAAGCGTATTGTCGCCCTGCGCGGCGATTTGCCGTCCGGTATGGGCATGGCCAGCGGCGAGCTGCGCTACGCCAATGATCTGGTGAGTTTCATCCGCGAAGAAAGCGGCGATCACTTCCATATTGAAGTGGCGGCTTACCCGGAAATGCATCCCCAGGCGCGCAATTTCGAAGAAGATTTGAAGAACTTCGTGCGCAAAGCCAACGCCGGCGCCAACAGCGCGATCACCCAATACTTCTTCAACGCCGACAGCTACTTCTACTTTGTCGAGCGCGTGCAGGCCATGGGTGTGAACATCCCGATCGTGCCGGGCATCATGCCGATCACCAACTACAGCAAGCTGGCGCGTTTCTCCGACGCCTGCGGCGCAGAGATCCCTCGCTGGGTACGCAAGCAATTGGAAGCCTATGGCGACGACGTCAAGAGCATCCAGGCGTTCGGCGAGCACGTCATCACCGAAATGTGTGAGCGCTTGTTACAAGGTGGCGCGCCAGGGTTGCACTTCTATACCCTGAACCAGGCTGAACCCAGCCTTGCCATCTGGAACAACCTCAAGCTGCCACGCTGACGTTTGCCCAGCTGAGCCAGGGCCCTCGTTTCGACGAGGGCCTTTGTCGTTTTACATGTCCACGGAAACCCGCAGTCCATGAATACAGTGCCCACGACCTCCCGCCCGCAGCTGGTCTATCTGGTTTTCGGTGCGCAGACCTACCACCAGGAAGCCGTGTTCAGCATCGCCAGTGCCCTGGCGTTTCTGCAGGAACCCCCCGATGCCGTGGATATTCAGGTATTCAGCGATGACCCCGAGCCCTATCGCCTGCTGCCCGTACGCGTCCGCCCGCTGGACGAGGCCACGCGTAAACGCTGGAGCGAGCCTCATGGCTATCACTTCCGCACCAAACATGTAGCGTTGCGCCAGGTACTGCAAGAATCGCCGGTAGCACTGCTGATCGACACCGATACCTTTTTCCACCACTCGCCCCTGGAACTGTTCGAGCGCGTGCAGCCCGGTACGCTGCTGTGCAATGCCTTCTACACCCGCTATGGCGATAACCACGAAAGCATCCTCTATACCGCCCTGCGCCAGCGCCTGTTGGACATGGGAGTGGCCGACGATGACATGATGACGCTCAACTCCGGCGTCATGGGCCTGACCCAGCAGGACGCGCCTATCCTGGATCGCTCCATTGCCTTGATGGACGAACTGTTCCCCCATGCTCAGGGCGCGTACACCCTGGAAGAGTTCTGCCTGTCTATCGCCGCCTACCGCACGGTCAACGTGCGGGAGTGTCCGGACCTGATTCATCACTACTGGAGCCGCAAGCAACTGTTTCGTGCCAAGGTCAAGGCATGGATCGCCAAGCACCAGGCGGCCCCCACCAGCCCTCAGGCCCTGGCTGACACCCGCCACGTCTCCGCGCACCTGCCGCGCCCACCGCGTGCGCAGCGCCTGATGTACAAGTTGATCACGCTGGCGCTGCCCAAGCACCAGCAGCAGTTCATCCGCGAAATTCTTTACGGCTGCTACGAGCACAAGAATGAGTTCGACCAGGCATGCGGCCCGGTGTGGTGGGACAAGGCGCGACAGAACCAGGAGGAGCGGCAGAAACGCCCAATCGATGCTCACCAGCTGGAGCATTGGTTTGCCAACCCGCTGGTACGCCTGATTCTCGGCGAGCGGCGCACGGCGATCTACGAACACTTGATGACATCGCCAGCCAAATAGCAGCCGCCGCGGATGCGCATGCCAGAGCTTCTCTTTAATGCGCCAGCATCGTAACCTCAGGGCATGCCCGTCATTCTCAAGTTGTTGACTGCTGTGCTTTTCACTTGCCTTAGCCTGGCCGCTTACGGCGAGAAACTGCGCATTGTCACCGAGCCGTGGGCGCCCTACGTGTACGAAGACCAAGGCACCATGCGCGGGCTGGACTACGAAACCACCGTCATCGTGTTCCAGCGCCTGGGGGTCGAGGTGCAGTGGCAATTCCTGCCCTGGAAACGCTGCCTGGCCATGCTGGATCAAGGCCACGCCGATGGCGCGCTGGATATTTTCCACAGCCAGGCGCGCGACGCCCAGTTGCTGTACCCCAGCGAACCGTTGTCCGACGTGGACTTCGTGCTGTTCTATGCCAACGAGCGACCTCACCCGGCGCAGCGCCTGGACGACCTGCGTGGACTTACGGTCGGCACCTCGCCGGGCTACATGTACGGCGCTCATTTCAGCGATTCGGCGCTGTTCTACCGCGAATCGGCGCCCAGCCATGAGGCGAACTTCGGCAAATTATTGCTCGGACGTATCGATCTACTGATCACCGATCGCCGGGTTGGCCAGCATTTGATCAAGACATTGGGCCTGGAAGGCAAGGTCAGCCAGGCCCCGCTGGTGGTCAGCCGCCAGCCGCAGTACCTTGCCGTACGCCGTGGCGCGGGCCTGGACCTGCTGGTGCAGCGGTTTGCCGCTGAATTAAAACGTTTCAAGCAAGAACCAGGCTACGCTGCCCTGAGCGCCAGGTACGGCGCAAACGCCGGCATTGCAGCGGCAGAACGCACCGTTGAGCAGCAGGAAAGCAGCGCGCCGTGATTGCTCTGTTATACTCCGGCCTTTCCGCCAGGCTTACGCCCGGCCGCTGAGGTCCTGGAAAAGGCACCCAACCCCGCTACAGCGCAGCTTTGCAGCCCGCGCGAGCCGGTGGAGTGCTCGCCGGACGCAGCAGGACCGGACGGGATTTCGCTCCCCTAAGCGCCATTCACGCCCGGCAAGATTATCCCTTTGGGCCAAGCCCTAACTAAAACAGGATTACTCATGTCCTTTGCTTCCCTCGGTCTCTCCGAGGCTTTAGTCCGCGCCATCGAGGCAGCGGGCTATACCGAGCCTACTCCCGTGCAACAGCGGGCCATTCCCGCCGTGTTGCAAGGTCGCGACCTGATGGTTGCAGCCCAGACAGGTACTGGTAAAACCGGCGGTTTCGCCCTCCCTATCCTGGAGCGGTTGTTCCCCAACGGTCATCCGGACAAATCCCAGCGTCACGGCCCGCGCCAACCGCGCGTTCTGGTCCTGACCCCTACCCGCGAACTTGCCGCCCAGGTCCATGACAGCTTCAAGCTGTATGCCCGCGATTTGAAGTTCGTCAGCGCCTGCATCTTCGGCGGCGTCGGCATGAACCCACAGGTTCAGGCCATGTCCCGCGGTGTCGACGTGCTGGTGGCCTGCCCCGGTCGTTTGCTCGACCTGTGTGGCCAGGGCAGCGTCGATCTGTCCCACGTGGAAATCCTCGTACTGGACGAAGCCGACCGCATGCTCGACATGGGCTTTGTCCATGACGTGAAAAAAGTGCTTGCCCGTCTGCCGGCCAAACGTCAGAACCTGCTGTTCTCGGCAACGTTCTCCCAGGACATCACTGCCCTGGCCGGCAAGCTGCTGCATAACCCGGAGCGCATCGAAGTCACGCCGCCGAACACCACGGTCGAGCGTATCGAGCAACGCGTGTTCCGCCTGCCCGCCAGCCACAAACGTGCGCTGCTGGCTCACCTGATCACCGCCGGCGCGTGGGAACAGGTCCTGGTGTTCACCCGCACCAAACACGGCGCCAACCGCCTGGCCGAGTACCTGGACAAGCACGGCCTGACCGCCGTGGCCATCCACGGTAACAAGAGCCAGAACGCGCGCACCAAAGCCCTGGCCGATTTCAAGGCCGGCACTGTGCGCATTCTGGTCGCCACCGATATTGCCGCCCGCGGCCTGGATATCGACCAGTTGCCACACGTCGTCAACTTCGAGCTGCCGAACGTCGATGAAGATTACGTGCACCGTATCGGTCGTACCGGCCGTGCGGGTCGCTCGGGCGAAGCCATCTCCCTGGTGGCACCGGACGAAGAAAAATTGCTGAAAAGCATCGAGCGCATGACCAAGCAGAAAATCGCCGACGGCGACCTGATGGGCTTCGATGCCAGCACCGTGGAGGCCGAGAAGCCTGAAGCGCGCGAGCGTCCGGATGTGCGCAACCCACGCAACCCACGCGGTCCGAAGGGCGATGGCCCGAACGGTGGCGGCGGTGGTGGTGGTCGTCGCGACAAAGGCAAGGACAAGGGCAAGGAAAAAACCGCCGGCAGCAGCCGTGGCGAACGCCCGGCCCGTGAGCAGAAGCCCCGTGAAGGCAGCCCGGCGCGCGAACAGCGCCAGCCGAGCCAGCCACCGCGCGCCGCCGCCGACCGAGCCCCGGACGAATTCCTCGACGACGATGTGGATAACTTCGGTAACCGCGTTGACTATGTGCCCCAGGCCAAGCCGGCCCAGGGCCGTGGCCGCCGTCCAGGTGCTCCGGCACAGGGCGCGGGCGCAGGCGCTCCTCGTGGCGGTCAGCCACAAGGCGCACGTCAGAATGGCCCACGCAACAGCAGCGGCGGTACCACCGGCACCCCACCTGCCAAACGCAGCGGCCCGCGTAACGGCGCACCGCGTGATGGCCAGGCCCGTCGCGAAGACTCGCGCAATCGCCGTCCAGCCCGTGACGACCAGCCACGCTCCTCCGAGCCCGCCGTGCAGAACCCGCGCGGTGGACCGGCGCCGAAGATTATCCACAAGGAGTCGAAAGTCGATCGCTTCCCGACCCCGGAGCAGTTGGATCAATTGCCAGGCCGCCCTCGTGGTGAGAAACCAGCGTTGCTGACCCGCAACCGCTGAGTTTCTACTCAGCATAAAAAATGCCCCGCTCTCTCGAGACGGGGCATTTTTTTGCACCCAGCAAACCGGACCCTGAGATCCGGTTTTTCTTAAACCCGCAACATTACTTCTGCTTCACACCTTCCAGCGAGATGTCCAGGTCCAGGGTCTGGGAAGACGGGCCTGGGCCTTTGATGCCGAAGTCGTTCAGGTTCAGCGTGGTCTTGGCGTTGAAGCCAGCGCGCTCGCCGCCCCACGGGTCTTTGCCTTCACCGTTGAACGTGGCCTTGAAGGTCACCGGCTTGGTCACGCCGTGCAAGGTCAGGTCACCGGTTACGTCAGCGGTTTTGTCGCCGGTGGATTTAACGGCGGTGGACACGAACTTGGCGTCGGCAAACTTGGCAACGTCGAGGAAGTCCTTGCTGGCGATGTGCTTGTCACGCTCGGCGTGGTTGGACCACAGGCTGGCGGTTTTCACGTCGACTGCGATTTTGCTGGCTTCAGGCTTGGCCGAATCCCAGCTGAACGTGCCATCCCAGTCCTTGAAAGTACCGTGGATGAAGCTGTAGCCCAGGTGGCTGATTTTCCAGTCGATGAAGGCATGCTGGCCTTCCTTGTCGATCTTGTAGTCAGCAGCCATGACCTGGCCAGCGGACAGCAGAGCAGTACCGATTGCCAGAGCAGCGAGTGTCTTTTTCAACATGCTTTCTATTCCTTGTGAGTCGAGGTTGAACATCAGGCTTTGCGCCCCAGCATTCGCGTAAGGGTCGCATCACGATCGATAAAGTGGTGTTTCAACGCAGCCACGCCATGCAGGCCGGCGAAGACCACCACCACCCAGGCCAGGTACAGGTGCACCAGGCCGGCGTTGTCTGCCTGGTCCGGTAGACCGGAAACCAATGCAGGAATTTCAAACAGCCCAAACACCGGAATACCGACACCGTCTGCGGTGGAAATCAGGTAACCGGCAATCATCACCGCAAACAGGCCGACGTACAGGAACATATGGCCAAACGCGGCACCGATGCGGGTCAGGCGGCTGTAGCTGGCCAGCGGCGGTGGCGGCGGGCTGATCAGGCGCCAGACGATCCGCACCAGCATCACCGCAAACAGCGTGATGCCGATGCTCTTGTGCAGGTCCGGCGCATCTTTGCGCCAGGCGCTGTAATAGTCGAGTCCAACCATCCACAGGCCCAGGGCAAACAGGCCAAACACCACCAGGGCCACGCCCCAGTGCAAAACCATACTGACCCAGCCATACCGGGCCGGTGAGTTACGTAGCTGCATGTACTTAATCCCGTAAGAGCTGCGCCCAAGACTAGCCTGTTAACTATCGAATTAAAGCGGAAAATTTCGCTTTGAAATATCGAGAAATGCGATCAAGAGCCTAGGCACGATAAGTTAACCAAGGATTAAGGACTATTCCTGAGAAACGTGACAGTCCGTCCTGTGTTTACTGCCAATTAACACGCCATGGGTTGTGACGCCGCCCTGCTTTGCATAGGCTTGCGCGATTGTTTCGCCTGCGCCGGTCGCAGGACCGCTTCGAGGAGAGACACGATGGGCCTGAACAACCAGTGGATGCAACGCGACCTCGCGGTGCTGTGGCATCCCTGCACCCAGATGAAAGACCACCAGCAACTGCCGCTGATCCCCATCAAGCGTGGCGAAGGCGTGTGGCTGGAGGATTTCGAAGGCAAGCGCTACCTCGACGCCGTCAGCTCCTGGTGGGTCAATGTATTCGGGCATGCCAACCCGCGCATCAACCAGCGCATCAAGGACCAGGTCGATCAACTCGAACATGTGATCCTTGCCGGCTTCAGCCACCAGCCGGTCATCGAGTTGTCCGAACGCCTGGTGGCGATGACGCCCGAAGGCCTGACCCGCTGCTTCTACGCCGATAACGGTTCGTCGTGCATCGAAGTCGCGCTGAAGATGAGCTTCCACTATTGGCTCAACCGCGGCCTGCCGGACAAAAAGCGCTTCGTCACCCTGACCAACAGCTACCACGGCGAGACCATCGCCGCGATGTCGGTGGGCGATGTGCCGCTGTTCACCGAAACCTACAAGGCGCTGCTGCTCGACACCATCAAAGTACCGAGCCCCGATTGCTATCTGCGCCCCGAAGGCATGAGCTGGGAAGAACATTCACGCGCCATGTTCCTGGCCATGGAGCAGACCCTGGCCGAACACCATGCCACGGTCGCCGCGGTGATCGTCGAACCGCTGATCCAGGGCGCCGGAGGCATGCGCATGTACCACCCGGTGTACCTCAAACTGCTGCGCGAAGCCTGCGATCGCTACGGCGTGCACCTGATCCACGATGAAATTGCGGTGGGCTTCGGCCGCACCGGCAGCATGTTCGCCTGTGAGCAGGCCGGCATCCGTCCGGACTTCCTGTGTCTCTCCAAAGCCCTGACGGGGGGTTACCTGCCGCTGGCGGCAGTGGTCACCACCGATGATGTCTACGACGCGTTCTACGACGACTACCCGACCCTGCGCGCCTTCCTGCATTCCCACAGCTACACCGGCAACCCGCTGGCGTGCGCGGCGGCTTTGGCGACTCTGGATATTTTCGAAGAGGACAACGTTATCGAGAACAACAAGGCCCTGGCCCAGCGCATGGCCACGGCGACGGCGCACCTGGTCGACCATCCGCATGTGTCGGAAGTACGTCAGACTGGCATGGTGCTGGCCATCGAGATGGTCCAGGACAAGGCCACCAAGACCGCCTACCCATGGCAGGAACGCCGTGGCCTCAAGGTGTTCGAACACGCGCTGGAGCGCGGCGCATTGTTGCGGCCGTTGGGCAGCGTAGTGTATTTCCTGCCGCCCTATGTGATCACGCCGGAGCAGATCGACTTCCTCGCCGAGGTTGCCAGCGAAGGCATCGACATCGCCACCAACAGCAATGTCAGCGTGGCGGTGCCGAAGGATTTCCACCCCGGCTTCCGCGATCCGGGCTAAACCACCCCATGATCGTTCCCACGCTCTGCGTGGGAATGCAGCCCTGGACGCTCCGCGTCCGCTCTGCACACCCTTTTTCCAGAGAACAGACATGAGACTGTCCCGCTTTTTCACCGACACCCCGCTGAGCCTCGGCGAGGTTGAACTGCCCGAAGCCCAGGCGCATTACATCAGCCGCGTACTGCGCATGGGCGAAGGCGATGCCGTGCAACTGTTCGACGGTTCCGGTCAGGAGTTTCGCGGCACGTTGCTGGAGGTCGGTAAGAAACGCGTCTCCGTGCAACTCACGCAACGCTTCGCCGGCCAGACCGAATCGCCGCTGCACATCCACCTCGGCCAGGGGCTGTCCCGGGGCGAGCGCATGGATTGGGCGATTCAGAAAGCCACTGAACTGGGGGTCAACGCCATCACGCCGATCTTCAGCGACCGCTGCGAAGTGCGCCTCAAGGACGAACGCGCCGATAAACGCCTGCTGCACTGGCGCCAGGTGGCGATCAGCGCGTGCGAGCAATGTGGGCGTTCGACGGTGCCGGTGATCCACCCGCCGCTGCTGCTGGCCGATTGGCTCAAGCAGACCGAGGCGGATTTGAAGTTGGTGCTGCACCCGGTGGCCGAGCCTATGGTCAGCCATGCCAAGCCGTCGAGCCTGGCGTTTTTGATCGGGCCAGAAGGTGGGCTGACCGACAATGAAGTCGAAACAGCCCAAGCCGCCGGCTACCACGCCGCCCGCCTTGGGCCGCGGGTGTTGCGTACCGAAACCGCGCCCGTCGTTGCATTGGCCGTGGCCCAACAACTCTGGGGCGACTTCTAACGCCCTTACTTTGCAAACCCAATCAAAACTGTGGGAGCGGGCTTGTGTGGGAGCCGGGCTTGCCCGCGATGCAGTCACCTCGGTCTTTCAGTAACACTTGGGTGATGCTATCGCAGGCAAGCCAGCTCCCACAGTTAGATTGGGTTACCACATCAGCACATCACTCCACCGGGTCGCTGACCGGCTTGGCAATGATCGCCTTCAGCTCGCTGGTCATCGGGAACTCAAGGTTCAAGCCCTTGGGCGGAATCGGCTGTTCAAACCAGCGCTGGTAAATCCCGTTGATTTCCCCGCTGCGGTACAGGTCACCGAGGGTCTCGTTGACCACCGCCAGAAACTGCGGGTCCTCCTTGCGCACCATGCAGCTGTAGATCTCGCGCGACTGTTCCTCGCCTACCACCACCCAGTTGTGCGGGTCGCGGGCCTTGGCACGTTCGCCGTAAAGCAACGCATCATCCATGTAGAACGCCGCCGCGCGGCCGGTCTCCAGCATCTTGAACGCTTCGCCATGGTCCTTGGCGCTGATCACAAACATATTGGCCTTGTGCTCGGCGTTGTAGCTTTTAAGGAAACGCTCGTTGGTGGTACCCGCGGTGGTCACCACATTCTTGCCCGCCAGATCGGCGAAGCCGTTGATGCCGCTGTCTTTAGCCGTCAACAACTGGCCTTTCACATAGATAAACCCGTAGGAAAATGCCACCTGTTTCTGCCGTTCGGCAGTCACGCCGGTGGAGCCGCATTCCAGGTCGACGGTGCCGTTCTGCACCAGCGGGATACGGGTTTGGGAGGTCACCAGGTTGTATTTGACGTTGAGGGTGGGCACCCCGATTTTCTGCTGGATGCGTTCGACGATCTTGTTTGCCAGGTCCACCGAATAGCCCATGGGTTTGCCGCTGTGATCGCCCACGTACGAAAACGGCACCGAGGCGTCGCGATAACCCAGGGTGATTGACTTGGCGCTGGCGATCTTGGCCAGTGTGCCGTCCAGCGGGGCCGTGCTCGCTTGGGCCTGTGCGGCCAATAACAGCCCGAGGGTGCAGCCGGTCAACAGGATCTTTTTCATTGTTATTCTCCGTTGGTCTTTGAGTTATTTACGTACAGCAATCACGCTGATTTCCACCAGCACACTGGGTCGAGCCAGTTCCGCTTGCAGGGTGGTGCGGGTCGGCGCCATGCCTGGCGAAAGCCACGCAGACCACTGCGCGTTCATCGGTGCAAAACCACTGCTGATGTCTTTCAGATAAATCGTTGCATTGAGCAGATGATCCTTGTCGCTGCCTGCCTGGGCCAACAGCCCATCGATCTTGGCGAGGACTTCGCGGGTTTGCGTCGCCACGTCCTCACCGTCGCCTGGCACCTGGCCGGAGAGGAACACCAAGTTCTTGAACGTCACGGCGCCGCTCAGGCGTTCATTACTGCTGATTCGGTTGATGGTCATGGGGGCTTCCTTATGCCGCGCGGGGCGCCAGGCCCTGCATATCAATGGAAGTGACCTGTTGGTCGATGAGTTCGGCAAGCAGTTTGCCGCTGCCACAGGCCAGGGTAAAACCCAGCGCGCCGTGGCCCAGGTTCAGCCACAGGTTGCGATATTGACCGGCGCCAATCAGCGGCACGCCGGTCGGGGTGGCCGGACGCATGCCGGCCCATTCCACCGCATGGGCATAGTCGCCAGCCAGGGGTAAAGTCTCCAGGGCCTGGCGTTTCATCAGCGCCAGGCGTTTGGGGTCGAGGCTCGCATCGAAACCGACGATGTCCACCATCGCCGCCACCCGCAGTTGCTCGCCGATGCGCGCGTAGACGATCTTGCGGTCGTAGTCGGTGATGCTCACGTTCGGCGCCCGATGCTGCGCGCCAATCGGCACGCTGAGGCTGTAGCCCTTGAGCGGGTACAGCGCCAGCGAGGCCCCCAGTTCAGCGCTGCGATAACCGGCGGCCAGCACCAGGTTTTCGACCGGCATCACCTCATCGCCCAACTCGATTGCCTGCACCGCGCCGTCGGCATGACGAACGCCAGTGACCTTGCGCCCCAGCACAAAGCGGCAACGCCCCGACGCTTGCAGCCGCGCCGCCAAACGCTGGCAGAAGGCATGACAATCGGCCACTTCTTCGCTCGGTGTGTAGATCCCGCCGACAAAACCACCGCCCTCCAGCGCCGGTTCCAAGCGTGCACAATCGACGGCGGATAGCACTTGCTGTTGCAGGATGTCGGTGATTTTATTGCGTGCCGATTCAAAGCTTGCCGCAGTGCGAAACGTCACCAGCTTGCCGTTGCGCCGCCAGTCGAAACCGTCCAGACGATCATCCTCGCGCCATTGCTGCAACGTCGCTTGGCTCAAGGCCGCCAGGCGCAGCAGGTGCGCGGCATTGCGCTGGTTCACCGAGCCACGGCAAGCGCCGAGGAACGCCGCCATCCAGCGCCACTGCCGAGGGTCGAGGCGCGGGCGCAGCTTGAGCGGCGAGTCACCACGCAGCAACCAACCGATGGCTTGCAGCGGCACACCGGCATCCGCCAGCGGGGCGACGTAGCGGTAGGACAATTGCCCGCCGTTGGCGAAGCTGGTCTCGCTACCCAGGGTGTCGCGCGCATCGATCACCGTCACTTCATGGCCCGCACGCACCAGCGCATAGGCACTGGCCAGACCGATCACCCCACCGCCGATGATGCACACCATCCCCGCCACCTGCCGTTGCATTAAGAGGGTTCCAGCCTAGGGGCAGGTGACAGGCCAGCGACAATGAATAAAGATGGTTCACCTATAAACAAAGGTTATGGACTTGCCATGCGCCTGCGTCATATCGAAATCTTCCAGGCCATCCGCCAGACCGGCTCCGTCAGCGCTGCCGCGCAGTTGTTGCATGTGTCACAACCGGCAGTGACCAAGGTGCTGCAGCACGCCGAGTTGCAGTTGGGTTTCCCGTTGTTTCTGCGGGCGCGCGGCAAGTTGCAGCCCACGCCGGAAGCGCTGGCGCTGGAGCGCGAAGTCGATAAAGTCACCGACAGCCTGCAAGCCGTGCGGCGCCTGGCCAAGAGCTTGCGCCGCGCACCGGGCCAGAGCGTGCGCATCGGGGCGATCCCGGCGCTGGCCTTGTCGCTGCTGCCGCCGGCAATCCTGGAATGGACCCGCGATTACCCGGACATGGCCTGCGAGCTGTCCAGCGACCACAGCCGTGAGCTGGTGCAGAAACTGCTGATGCGCGAGATTGATCTGGCGCTGACCCTCAACTTCTCCGGGCACCCGGGGTTGACCACCCAAGTGCTGGCCAACGGTGTGCTGGTGGCGTTGGCGTCCAAAGGCTACTGGACCGAAGCCGAACTGAGCACGCCATTGCCCTTGGCGGAACTGGCGGGTGCGCCGTTGATCGGCCTTTCCAGCGCCGATCCGCTGGCCGCCAAACTCGACAGCTACCTGGAAAACGTCGACCCCGCGCCCCGGGTGACAATCTCGGTGCAAACCTATTCCCTGGCCCGCGCCATGGTCGAATCCGGCGCTGGCCTGACGGTCATCGACCCCTTCACCGCCCTCGGCGCCTCGACCGCCACCACCTGCATCCGCCCGCTCACGCCACCGTTGCCGATCACCTTGTACGCCCTGACCCGCGCAGATGAGCCACCGCCGCATATGTTGGCCAAGTTGTTGGGGATTGTTGGGCAGCGTGCCTGGGAACTACTGCAACGTCTGTAGGAACACAGAAGATCCAATGTAGGAGGGCAAGCCCTACTCCATATGTTTATCTCAGTTAAAGCACTTACTTAATGCATAAATTGGAATCTGAGTCTCGATCGCAGAAACAGCTCAGAGGACTGTTTTTTAGACCAAGAGATAGGAATCGGATTACATTCGCACGATATAACTGCTTAAAAAGTCTTGAAATTTAGAAAATAGAGTTTTGCTGTAACGAGTCAGCCGTTAATCCATAATTCCAAAAAATAAACAAGCACACCACAAACGATTCGATTGCCTCCATGGCCTCTTCATCCTACATACTCGTAGGAGCCATCCTTCAAAGCGGGACTTTTCTTACAAGCAAACAGTAATCTTAGGAAATTTCTGAAATTTCATTTTTTATTTGACTTAAAGAATCTCTGGGACTTTTATATAAGAGCAGCCACGATTCTTGCTGGCATGCAAGACACTTAATCCGACTGCAAATACGCTGAAATCAAAAACAAAAAAGGAGCAATATCATGGCAGACGAAAATGACGATGACTATCTGGATGAACTGGCCTCTGATGTCGAGACCTTAACTCCGGTACCCGATGGAAGTTACGACATGGTTGCTGGAAAAACGGCACCCGAATTCTAATGAAGTACTACTAGCTAATAATTGGACACTGTAAAGCAGTGTCCAAAACTGATATATGCCTATCCGCAGACTTTACGATGTCCGCACACCCCGTAGACATCAATTTCTCAGGGGTTACTGACTTGGCAGACTTAAAAAACCTGAAGGAGGCGCTAGCCACACTTCCTATAATTTATATCGAGGAAGACATCGGAATTTGGAGGAATGGCAATCTATTTTTGGGCGCTCACCAAACCAATCCGCCTATGAATAAAGAAACATTAAAAACCACTGCTGACAATGCCAGATTCATAAATGACTACTTTGAAATACCTGTAGCTTTGGAAAACCCACCAATCTATAGCGAATTTTGAAACATAGAATTTTGGGAGTTTTACCTAGAGCTGTGCAGGCGCTCTGAATGCATGATGGCGTTTGATATTGGGCACTATCTTGGCTACTGTAAAACTAAAGGTCTAGCGTTCGATTTGCCCTGCGCTGCCCACGAAATTTGGAATCTAATTAAGACGCTACACATCTCAGGAGTGAAGTCTTGGCTATGGAATGGTATTCCCGTCTGGCTTGACCAACATTCAGACCACTTCAAAAACGAACTAACCGAAACATTTAAAAGCGCGGTAATAAAAAGCCTAAAAACGCACAACATTTTGTTGGAAATGGCGGGAGCACCGCTAGATGTTGAAAACAGCAACATACTTCTCATAAAAAAGGCGCTCATAGAAGCGAATAAAAAATGAAAAAATCCTGCCATATCTCAACAACTATATTTTTCTCAAAAATATATGAACCTAATAACTTGCTATCAACTCCAACATCCTCGGAAGAAAAACACTTCGCGTTTGAAAGCATCAGAAGGTATTTAGACATCTCTAGGCACATCAGTAGAAGATGGCCCTATACGATCAGGTATCTAGAATCAATTCATGGAGAGGAAGTTTTAATCGCCGTATTTGATCGTTTTGATAAAACCTCGAAAATCTACAAAAATTTAAACGCCGCGGCGTGTGAAATTTTTCTACAGAAGATAAAAACTCAATTCCCCCCTATCGATTACGAACTACTGCTTTACGAAGATTTTCGAAATAGGAGAGACACACAATACAAATATGTCTCTACCCCGCCCGCAGGACGTTCTCTCACTTTAGTTCCTTTCGACTTGGACTCCATTTACACGACACTAATGTTTTATGGTAGAGCTCATGCCCCGTCGATCTTTTATAAAAATCTAGTACTTGAACCCGGCAAAACTTTCAGGGTCAGCCTATGAAAAGCGCCACCAATATTGTCTCCCGCTCAGACGCACTATATGGTGGCATCGCGATGGGTGTAACGATACTAGAACTGGCTCTGATAGCAACCAACCCTAAGCTTGGGAGTTTTTCCTTAGAGTTCTCGCTCATTACACAGCTGCTAATTTCTCTGGTTATTGAGTTTTACGTTGGGCATTCGTTTGCAAACCGTTTTGGCACGGCATACACAACAATTTACGGGTTCATATTCAAATTTGCATGCGCTATTTTTTTAACCACCGGATTTTATTTAGCGCTACTCGACTACTGGCATATTAGTTGGTGCTTGATACTTATTTCATTCACCTTCGACTCAATAGGCACTGGCTGCCTGCGATCATCTTTCAGGCCGGCCTACAACGACCTCCACCTGCACCTTACTGGACATAGCGCAGATTACGTGGGAGCTTTTAAAAAACACCTGCACATACGCATAGGGACTCCATTAACTCTATTACTGATAGCATCACTCATGATGAGTAGCGGATACTACCTGTACGCCATGCTAGTGACGATGTTGCCAATATTACTATGCCGAGTCATTCAGACTTACGTCTCCTACCATGATCTCAAGCCAGTTCTCACTAAAAAGAACAGCTCAAAGCACCGAACCCGCCTTTATTATATTCATCACTTTAAAGTCATCTCTAAATACCCTAGCCAGTTTTTGGGATACGTAGCAGGCAATACTTTTGAGATGTTGATCCTCATGTACGCAATTGGCTTATTATATCGACACAAACCCTCGACAGACATACCTGAAGGTTTATCTTGGCTAGGAAGCTCACTAACAGCCTTTGTAGTTTTTTTGGCGTCTACGGTTCTCGGAGTCGTGGGACTATCCCAGCCGACACTCAAAAAATCCGGCTCAACATTTTCATTTTTTTGCTTTTTCATAACCGTTGCCATATCCCTGCCAACGGCCCTTGACAACACAAACACTTCATACTTCCTGATTCTTTCGGCCTTCTGTTTTTTTGGGGCTGGGATTGGAATCATAATGACCAGAGTCACATCAAATGAAGTTCTAGATCGTGCATGTAGACAGGAAATATTCTCTTTCTTTCTAATCACCGAACTCGTAACGACAATTGCGGTTATATTTACAGTTATGGTAAGCAGCCTTTTCTTTTCTCCAGAGAAAATAATGAATGGGCTAAGCTATGGTTTAATAATGCTCATGGGAGCTTACTGCTTTTCTACTACTTACAAACAGCTGAAAGAAAAGTAAATTTTCAATGTAAACCAGCGTCAGCCAACCTATTCGTCACTGGCCCACCGCCATCGGGGTGGGACGGTGCGACAAGCACCCTCCCACTTTTTGATCGAGTCGGCTGTCAGAGTACGTAGCGCATGATCGCCACGAAATGCAGCACGCTGCCGCCGATCACAAACAAATGCCAGATACCATGGGAATGCCGCAGGCGATGCTCCAGGGCAAAAAAGATGATGCCGACGGTGTACAGCACGCCGCCCGCCGCCAGCCAGATAAACCCCGCCGTGCCCAGCGCGGCCATCAGCGGCTTGACCGCCACCAGCACGATCCAGCCCATCACCGCATAAATGACGATGGATAAAATGCGCGCCTCGGAACGCGGCTTGATCTCCTGCAGGATGCCGATCACCGCCAGCCCCCACACAATCCCGAACAGCGTCCAACCCCACGGCCCGCGCAGGGTCACCAGGCAGAACGGCGTGTAGCTGCCGGCGATCAGCAGGTAGATGGAAAAGTGATCGACCTTCTGCATGATCTCTTTTCGCCGCCCCTGCACGCTGTGATACACAGTAGACGCGCTGTACAGCACCATCAGCGTAAAGCCATAAATCGCCACGCTGACGATCTTCCAGGGGCTGCCATCCAGACTGGCTACCACCAGCATCCATACGGCGCCAATACACGCCGCGACGGCACCGAGCAAATGGCTCCAGGCGTTGAATCGTTCCCCGTGGTACATGAATCACTGACCTCCCGTAACCGTTGACGACTGGCCGCAAGCCTCCGGCCTTGCGCATCAGAGTGCAAGTGGCGTGTGACGTTCCGAGGACGCCGAGCGCTTTTGCGGGCACAATCGACCCCACGCGAACCAGAGCCACGGCCATGCTGATCGACGAAGAATTCACCCTCAAAAAACTCGAAATCTTCCTGGCGTTCATGCGCACCGGCAACCTGGCCCGCGCCGCCGCCGAGCTGCAGACCAGCAATGTCAGCGTGCACCGCGCCATTCATTCACTGGAAAACGCCCTGCGCTGCCCGCTGTTCAAACATGAGGGGCGCAACCTCACGCCGCTGGAGAGCGCCTACGTGCTCGAAGAGCGCGCACAGAAACTGATCGCCGATGTGGTCGACAGCGTGCGCCTGACCCGCGAGGCCGCCGGTTTCTCCGCCGAACGTTTCAAGCTCGGCTCGCTGTATTCGCTGACGGTAAAAACCGTGCCGCAACTGATCATGGGCCTGAAGATACGCCGCAGCGAACTCAACATCGACCTGATCCTCGGCTCCAATTTCGACCTGCTCTATAAGCTCAAGAACATGGAAGTCGACGCGATCCTCATCTCCCTGGACGAACACGCCAACGATCCGGACTGCGAACAGATCGAACTGTTCTGCGACGATATCTTCCTCGCCACCCCGGCCGACTCGCCTTTCGACCGCGAGCAGGAAATCGACCTGGCCGACGTGCGCGACGCCACCTTCATCACCCTGACTCAAGGCTTCGCCACCCACCAGGACGGCAACCGAGTGTTCAAGCAGGCGGGGTTCGAGCCGAAGGTGGCGATGCAGGTCAATGACATCTTCACGCTGTTGAGCATGGTCAGCTCGGGGGTGGGTTATGCGCTGCTGCCGGGCAGAATCGCGGCGGTGTACGAGAACCGCGTGAAGCTGATACCGCTGCAAGCCAGGTATCGGTTGCAGCAGCATATTGGCGTGGTGTTCTTGAAGGCCAAGGAGCGAGACCCGAACTTGCTGGCGCTGCTGGCGGAGTGTCGGATGTATGCCAACCGCCAGGCTTGAGATGATCGTTCCCACGCTCCGCGTGGTAACGCAGCCCTGGACGCTCTGCGTCCGCTCTTGAAGGCGTGACGCGGAGCGTCACAGGATGCATTCCCACGCGGAGCGTGGGAACGATCGTCA
>NZ_JAAMRE010000024.1 GCF_013522705.1 Pseudomonas lurida | reverse complement strand
CCCCAATAGGAGCGTCGCAGTATGCCAGGCAGCTCCGGGACTATGTTTTGGGGCTGCTTCGCAGCCCAACGCGGGGCAAGCCCGCTCGCCACAGGTTACTGGTTGCCCGTTCCGTCTCTTAACTGACCGGCATTGGGCCAGTTGAGCCCGGTTTTTCGTGACGCGCTTATTGCGAGCTGAGCAACTGACCGATGCTTGGGTCCTTGAACAGACGAGTCAAGGCATCACTCAGGACGTCGCTGACCAGCTTGGTGTTGGTCTCCTGGTTGGGCGACATGCCAAAACGCTGGTTGAGCGAGGCCGCATAACGGCCGCTGTAGCGGCGGGTGCCGGCGTTGACGTCGGACTTGAAGGTGGCGCCGATGGAAGCCTCGGTCACATACAGGCCTTCCTTGGGCGACTGGTATTTCAACTCAGCCAGGGTAACGGTCAACTGCGGCACGCCCGGCGAGTTGGATGGGGTAAAGCCCAGCAGACGCACGGCCGCCTCGGCCTGGGCCTGCAGCTTGGGCAGCACATCCTGGGCATTGACCGAAATCAGCGCGGTCTCCGGGTACAGGCCACCACGAGAACCCAAGGTCGGCGACGGACGGCCGTCCACCACCCGCACCGACACCGGTTGGCCATGGCCCACCGGCGCCAACTGCGTGGTGAGTTTCGGTTGCGGACTGAGTTGTTGCGGGCTGTTGGCGCAGCCAACCAGGGCCAGCGTGGTCACAGTGATCAAACCGAACAACAGGCGTTGCAACATGCGCTTCTCTCCAGAAAAGTCAGGTACCGACAGGCCGCCAGTATAACGGGGGGTCATCGCAGGGAACCAGCGTCAGTTACAACCTATGACTCGCGGCATTATGCGCGGTTCGCTGTCACTCACGTGTCACAGCCGATACATCGCTCCGTCATCCCGCACCGGCATGCTTGGCCTCAATCACAGGAGGCTGATCGCCATGCAATTTCTCTGGTCGTTGTTTACCCGCAAGCCCGCGCTTCGTCAGTTTGCGCTGCTCGATCTGCAAGGTCGCTGCCAGGCGTTCAAAGAGTGCAGCCAGCCACCGGTGGGCGAAGGCTGGGTGGAAATCGAGGAAATTCGTCTGAGCTGGATGCATCGCCCCTTGCCGGCCCATGCCCGTGTCAGCCCACGCGTGGAGCGGGCGTCGCGCCGGCCGGCGTTGGCCGCCTGACCAAATGTCTAATAAAAGTCATAAAACACGCCCATTTCCCTGACGTTCTTCGCTACAATCTCCCCCCGATTATAAGGACGTCTCCTGATCGGGCCTCGCAGCACCGTTAATGCCTCGGTATTAACCCCAGCAATCGCCCACAGAGAGCCGCCCACACAGATCCTGTGAAGCTGGCGCGCTTGCTGTTTGCTCTGCAAACCACCCGTCTTTACCGAATCTGCCAGAGCTGCCATTGCGCTCGGCCACTTGAGTTGTTTGCCCGTTCTGCCGCGTGTCGACGCAGAGCTGCGGGCCAGGTGCCAGGCTGGGGCAGCCCTTTTTTGAGGTTCACGTCTTCAAAAGAGCGTGAAAAAAACGGGTTTTCACAACTTCACAAGAGTGTGGCGAGCAAATGAATAGTTTGGCGTTTGTACAAGCACCATCAGCGTCTGGAACAGCCCAACCGCACAGGACCGAGTGCTCCTCGACAACCGGAGCTTGAGCCTGTCCGCTACGGATTGATTGCACGCATCGCACGCTTTGACCATAAGTCGAATTGCCACAGCCGCCCATGAATGCGTTCATAGGCAGATCAGGCCAGGCAGCAAGCGTGTGCTGACGTTGCAAAGAATTGCGAAACGGACATGGCGATCCTGGCCATGGGTAACCTGGGGCAACACGTGAACCGCCCCGTCACTCCTGGCAGCCATGCCGTCAATTTGGTGCTGCAGATTTTGGAGACGCGTTAAATGGCGCATAACGAAGCAGTCGACGTTGTACTGGTAGGGGCCGGCATCATGAGTGCCACCCTGGCCGTACTGCTCAAGGAGCTCGACCCCGGCCTCAAGCTGGAAGTCGTTGAGCTGATGGATTCGGGTGCCGCGGAAAGTTCCAACCCGTGGAACAATGCCGGTACCGGCCACGCCGGCCTGTGTGAATTGAACTACACACCCCAGGCCGCCGATGGCTCCATCGACATCAAGAAAGCCGTGCACATCAACACCCAGTTCGAGGTGTCGAAGCAGTTCTGGGCGTACCTGACCAAAAAGGGCACCTTCGGCTCATCCAAATCCTTTATCAGCCCGGTGCCGCACCTGAGCTTCGTGCAAGGCGAGAAAGGCGTCGAGTTCCTCAAGAAACGCTTTGAGACCCTGCGCCAGCACCATGCGTTTTCGGACATGCACTACACCGAAGACCGCAGCGAGATGGCCGAGTGGATGCCGCTGATGATGCCGGGCCGCCCGCTCGACGAAAAAATCGCCGCTACCCGCGTCATGAACGGCACCGACGTCAACTTCGGCGCCCTGACCAATCAGTTGCTCAACCACCTCACCAGCTCGGCCGATGCCCAGGTCAAGTACTGCAAGCGCGTCACCGGCCTCAAGCGCAACGGTGCCGGCTGGACCGTGAGCATCAAGGACGTCAACAGCGGCAACAGTCGTGAAGTGGACGCCAAGTTCGTGTTCCTCGGCGCCGGCGGTGCGGCCCTGCCGCTGCTGCAGGCCTCGGGTATCGAAGAAAGCAAAGGTTTTGGCGGTTTCCCGGTCAGTGGCCAGTGGCTGCGTTGCGACAACCCCGAAGTGGTCAAGCATCACCAGGCCAAGGTCTACAGCCAGGCCGCCGTGGGTTCGCCGCCGATGTCGGTGCCGCACCTGGACACCCGCGTGGTGGATGGCAAGAAGTCGCTGCTGTTCGGGCCTTACGCCGGGTTTACCACCAAGTTCCTCAAGCACGGTTCATTCCTCGACCTGCCGCTGTCGGTGCGCGCGGGCAACATCGGCCCGATGCTGGCCGTAGCCCGCGACAATATGGACCTGACCAAGTACCTGGTCAGCGAAGTGATGCAGTCCATGGAGCAGCGCCTGGAATCCTTGCGCCGTTTCTACCCGGAGGCGAAAGCCGAGGACTGGCGCCTGGAAGTGGCCGGCCAGCGTGTGCAAATTATCAAGAAAGACCCGAAAAAAGGCGGCGTGCTGCAATTCGGCACCGAGCTGGTCGCAGCCAAGGACGGTACGCTGGCAGCGCTGCTGGGCGCCTCCCCAGGCGCGTCGGTGACTGTGTCGATCATGCTGGAACTGATCGAGCGCTGCTTCCCGGCCAAGGCCAGCGGCGAATGGGCGGCCAAGCTGCACGAGATCTTCCCGGCGCGCGAAAAAGTGCTGGAGACCGACGCCGAGCTGTATCGCAGGATCAACGCGCAGAACAACATCAGCCTGGAACTGGTTGAGCAGAGCAACGAGGCCGAGAGCTTCGCCTAAGGCATTGCTGCAATAAAAAACGCCCCGCTTTCACGATGAGAACGGGGCGTTTTTTTTGCGCGACGCAATCAGCCGCGGGCGTTATCGATCAATTCGATGTACTCGGCGGCATTGCGCTGGTCCTTGATCAGGTCGACGAAGGTCTGGCCGTGCTCGTCTTTGCCATCCAGATCCAGGCCGGCTTCCTTGAAGAACCCCAGGAACCGCTCGAAGTCGTCGATACGCAGGCCACGGTAAGCCTTGATCAGTTTGTGCAGGGACGGTGAAGTGGCGTCGACCGGTTCGAAGTTCAGGAACAACTTGATCTGATCGTCGCCGATCTCATCACCAATCACCTGTTTCTTATCTTTACGCATTACCGACTCCAGCCTGCAAACATTTACACGGGGTTTGAAGTCTACCTGCGCAACGCAGGCTTCGAAAGCGCTGCTGGCCCCATGTGACAGGGCGGCCCGGCACTGCCGTTCAATCGAACTGGGCAAGCATCCAGCGTTGATACTCGGCGACGCCGGCATCGCCCTCCCGGGGCGCCCAGTGCGCGAGCTCACCCTCGCCGACCGGTCGATAGGGCCCGGCCTTGCATTCGAACATCACGGTGTCGGGCTGCAGCACCACCAGACCATGGAACACCCCCGGCTGCAGATCGACGCCGGCGCATTCGCTGCCGGCCTGCATCACGCGCCTGGCGATCACTTCGCCGTTGTCGTTGAACACCAGCAGGCCCAGACGGCCCTGGAGCACAAGCAGGGTTTCCGCCTTGTCCGCGCTGAGATGGCGGTGAGGTGGCACGTAGGTGCCGGGTTGCAGGCCCACCGCCATGCGATGGCAAGGCTCATCCATGTCATGGAAGTTATGATGATGCCGCCCACGGGGGCTGGCGGCCGCTTTCTCGGCCAGTTCGGTGAACAGTGTCTGATCCAGAAAGCGGGCCATGCGTTACATCCCTTTGACGGCGTAGATACCATTGGCGTTGCGCCAGTAGCCTTTGTAATCCATACCGTAACCGAAAATATAGCGGTCGATGCACGGCAGGCCGACGAAATCGGCTTTCAACTCGGGACGGGCCTTGCGGTCGTGGTCCTTGTCGATCAGTACGGCGGTGTGCACTTTACGTGCGCCGGCGTGTTTGCAGAAGTCGATAATCGCACCCAGGGTGTGACCTTCATCGAGGATATCGTCGATGATCAGCACGTCACGATCGATGAACGAGACTTCCGGCTTGGCCTTCCAGAACAGGTCGCCGCCGCTGGTTTCATTGCGATAGCGGGTAGCGTGCAGGTAGGACGCTTCCAGTGGGAAGTGCAGATGAGTCAGCAGCTTGCCGGCGAAGATCAGGCCGCCGTTCATCACACAAAACACCACCGGGTTGGTGTCGGCCATTTCGCGAGTGATGTGTGCGCCGACCTTGGCGATCGCTTCTTCGACTTGCGCTTCGGTGTACAGGCAGTCAGCCTCGCGCATGATTTGACGGATATGCTCGAGATCAGCGGACATGGCGCTCTCCAAGGGGTGCTGTGGCAAGAAAAGCGGGCGAAGGTACGCTTCTCATGCGCTGCGAGCAAGCCTTAATGGACTAACGTACTAGATGTCTATAGGACAACACCCTCGGATAGATTAATCTAGGCCGGTTTTTTTGCCCGCCGCCGGAGCCTTTCCCATGCCCACTCGCGAGATCCGCCACCCGCTGATCCGACACAAACTCGGCCTTATGCGCCGCGCCGACATCAGCACGAAGAATTTCCGTGAGCTTGCTCAGGAAGTCGGAGCGCTGCTCACTTACGAAGCCACCAAGGATTTGCCACTGGAGAGCTACGAGATCCCAGGTTGGGCCGGTCCCGTCCAGGTCGAGAAGATCGCCGGTAAGAAAATCACCGTGGTCCCGATCCTGCGCGCCGGTATCGGCATGCTTGAAGGCGTGCTCAGCCTGATTCCGGGCGCCAAGGTCAGCGCCGTGGGCGTGGCCCGAAATGAAGAGACGCTGCAGGCTCACACCTACCTGGAAAAACTCGTTCCGGAAATCAATGAGCGCCTGGCGATGATCATCGACCCGATGCTCGCCACCGGCAGTTCCATGGTCGCCACCATCGACCTGCTGAAAAAGGCCGGTTGCAAGGACATCCGCGCCATGGTGCTGGTGGCCGCGCCCGAAGGCATCGCGGCCGTCGAGAGTGCGCACCCGGACGTGCAGATCTATACCGCCTCCATCGATGAACGCTTGAACGAACACGGCTACATCATCCCCGGCCTGGGCGATGCCGGTGACAAGATCTTCGGCACCAAGCAGAAGGACGCGTGAGCATGCAGGATGAATTCAACGACCCGCTTTGGCGCCAGATCCTGTCTGGCGCACAAATGCTCTTCGTGGCATTTGGCGCGCTGGTGTTGATGCCACTGATCACAGGTCTTGATCCAAACGTCGCGCTGTTCACCGCCGGCCTGGGCACGTTGTTGTTCCAGGTGGTGACCGGGCGACAGGTGCCAGTGTTCCTGGCATCGAGTTTTGCCTTCATCACCCCGATCATCCTCGCCAAGGGCCAGTTCGGCCTCGCGGCGACCATGGGCGGCGTGATGGCGGCCGGCTTCGTGTATACGTTCCTGGGCCTGGCGGTGAAGATCAAAGGCACCGGCTTTATCGACCGGCTGCTGCCGCCGGTGGTAATCGGGCCGGTGATCATCTCCATCGGCCTGGCCATGGCGCCGATCGCCGCAAACATGGCCATGGGCAAGTCCGGCGACGGTGCCGAGCTGATTCATTACCAGACGGCGATGATGATCTCGATGCCGGCGCTGCTGACCACGCTGATCGTGGCGGTATTCGGCAAGGGCATTTTTCGCCTGGTGCCGATTATCTCCGGCGTGCTGGTGGGGTTTGCCATGTCGTTCTACTTTGGCGTCGTCGATACCGCGAAGATCGCCGCCGCACCCTGGTTCGCTCTACCCCACTTCACCGCGCCGGAATTCAACTGGCAGGCGATCCTGTTTATCGTCCCGGTGGCCCTGGCCCCGGCGATCGAACATATCGGCGGTGTGATTGCAGTAGGCAGCGTGACCGGACGCGACTACCTGAAAAAGCCTGGCCTGCATCGCACCTTGCTGGGTGACGGCATCGCCACCACGGCCGCCGGCCTGTTTGGCGGCCCGCCGAACACCACCTACGCCGAAGTGACCGGCGCGGTGATGCTGACCAAGAACTACAACCCGAAAATCATGACCTGGGCGGCTATCTTTGCCATCAGCCTGGCATTTATCGGCAAATTCGGCGCACTGCTGCAAAGCATCCCGGTGCCGGTGATGGGCGGAATTCTGTGCCTGTTGTTCGGTTCGATTGCTGCTGTGGGGATGAACACGTTGATTCGCCACAAGATCGACCTGGGTGAGGCGCGCAATCTGGTGATTGTGTCGGTAACCCTGGTGTTCGGGATTGGCGGCGTGTTGGTCGGTACCGGCACCGGCCCGGATGACTTCGGCTTGAAGGGCATTGCCCTGTGTGCCGTGGTGGCGATTGGCTTGAACCTGTTGCTGCCGGGCAATGATGGCTGGAAGAACAAGAAACCGGATGAGCCGTTGATCTAACTGCCGACCCACCCACCAATGTGGGAGGGGCTTGCCCCCTCCCACATTTGATTTCAGTGGATGTCAGAGCTCACCCAACCCATCGATCAACGCCTGGTTCTGCTCCGGTGTACCGATGCTGATCCGCAGGAACTGGGCAATCCGCGCCTGCTTGAAGTGGCGCACGATCACCCCTTGCTCGCGCAACTTGGCTGCCAGTCCGGCTGCATCGTGGCGTGGGTGGCGGGCAAAGATGAAATTGGCCGCTGACGGCAGCACCTCAAACCCCTTAGCTTCCAGCTGCACGACCAATTGGTGGCGGCTGTCGATCACCTGCTGACAGGTTTTCTCGAAGTATTCACGATCGTCGAACGCCGCCGCCGCGCCGACAATTGCCAGACGATCCAACGGATAGGAATTGAAGCTGTTCTTGACCCGCTCCAGCGCTTCGATCAGGTCCGGGTGGCCCACCGCCAGGCCTACGCGCAAACCGGCCAGTGAGCGCGATTTGGACAGGGTCTGGGTCACCAACAGGTTCGGGTAGCGGTCCACCAGGCTGATGGCGGTTTCGCCGCCAAAGTCGATATAGGCTTCATCCACCACTACCACCGAATCCGGGCTGGCCTTGAGGATCTGCTCCACCGCGTCCAGAGCCATTACACAACCGGTTGGCGCATTCGGGTTGGGGAAGATGATCCCGCCATTGGGTCTGGCGTAGTCCGCCGCGCGGATCTGAAACTGCTCGTCCAATGGCACCGGCGCCGACTGGATGCCGTAGAGGCCGCAGTACACCGGATAAAAGCTGTAGCTGATGTCCGGGAACAGCAGCGGCAGCTCGTGCTGGAACAGGCCGTGGAAGATGTGCGCCAGCACTTCGTCGGAGCCGTTGCCGAGGAACACTTTGCCAGCATCGATCGCGTAATACCTGGCCACGGCCTGTTTGAGCAGGTCACTGTTGGGGTCCGGGTACAAACGCAGGTCATCGTTCAACTCGGCCTGCATGGCGGCCAACGCCTTGGGCGATGGGCCGTACGGGTTCTCGTTGGTGTTGAGCTTGACCAACTTGGTCAGCTTCGGTTGCTCGCCGGGTACGTAAGGCACCAGATCCTTGACGAAGGGACTCCAGAATTTGCTCATGTGTTATTTCCCCTCATCCAGGATTCGATACTCGGCGCTACGGGCGTGAGCGCTCAGGGACTCACCACGGGCCAGCACCGACGCGGTCTTGCCCAGCTCGGATGCGCCTTGTGGCGAGCAGAAGATGATTGACGAGCGCTTCTGGAAGTCATAAACCCCCAGCGGCGACGAAAATCGCGCGGTGCCGGAAGTCGGCAGCACGTGATTGGGGCCGGCACAGTAGTCACCCAAGGCTTCGCTGGTATGACGCCCCATGAAGATCGCACCGGCATGACGAATCGACGGCAGCCAGGCCTGTGGGTCGGCCACCGACAATTCCAGATGCTCCGGCGCGATGCGGTTGGCCACTTCAATGGCCTGTTCCATGTCCTGCACCAGAATCAGCGCGCCACGACCATTGATTGATTTCTCGATGATTTCGGCACGTTCCATGGTCGGCAACAACTTATCGATGCTGGCGGCGACCTTGTCGAGGAACTCGGCATCCGGGCTGACCAGGATCGCCTGGGCGTCTTCGTCATGCTCGGCCTGGGAGAACAGGTCCATGGCGATCCAATCCGGGTCGGTCTGGCCATCGCACACCACCAGGATCTCCGAAGGACCGGCAATCATATCGATACCGACCTGGCCAAATACATGGCGCTTGGCAGTGGCGACGTAGATGTTGCCGGGACCAACGACCTTGTCGACCTTCGGCACACTTTCGGTGCCATAAGCCAGCGCCGCAACCGCTTGGGCACCGCCGATGGTGAATACACGGTCGACACCGGCAATACAGGCAGCGGCCAGCACCAGCTCGTTGATTTCACCGCGCGGAGTGGGCACCACCATGACGACTTCAGTCACGCCCGCCACCTTGGCAGGAATCGCATTCATCAAAACGGACGACGGGTACGACGCCTTGCCACCCGGCACGTACAGGCCGGCACGATCCAGTGGCGTGACCTTCTGGCCCAGCACCGTGCCGTCGGCTTCGGTGTAGCTCCAGGAGTCCTGTTTTTGTTGCTCGTGGTAGCTGCGCACTCGCGCCGCCGCCACTTCGAGGGCTTCGCGCTGCGGCACGGTAATGCGGGTCAGCGCCAGCTCCAGGCGTTCACGCGGCAGGATCAGGTCGGCCATGGACTGCACGTCGAGACCGTCGAACTGACGGGTGAAATCCACCAGCGCCGCGTCACCGCGCGCGCGCACCGCCTTGATGATGTCGAGCACCCGCTGGTTGACCGAGTCGTCGGACACGCTTTCCCAGCTCAGCAAATGATCCAGATGATGGGCGAAATCCGGGTCGGCAGCGTTGAGTCGGGCAATTGCAGTGGACGTGGTCATAGCGAGGGCCTCATAGGATTGGCAAAAACTCAGGCGCCCTAAACTACCGTTCGCTCCGCTTGGGCACCTGAGAATTCTGGCTATGAGGCGGATAGACGGGCGCGGCCTATGGCCGCGCGGGTGAGTCAACCGCGGTGTCGAGACTCCACTGCCTTGCGCAGGGTGTCGATCAACGCCTGGATTCGGGCGTGCTGCATCTTCATTGATGCCTTGTTGACGATCAGGCGGGAGCTGATGTCAGCGATGAAATCCTGTGGTTCGAGACCGTTGGCACGCAGGGTGTTGCCGGTATCGACCACGTCGATGATCTTGTCGGCCAGGCCGATCAGCGGCGCCAGCTCCATGGAGCCGTAGAGCTTGATGATGTCGACCTGACGGCCTTGCTCGGCGTAGTAGCGCTTGGCGACGTTGACGAACTTGGTGGCCACACGCAGGCGGCCCTTGGGTTCAACGTCACCGACCCGGCCGGCGGTCATCAACTTGCACAGGGCAATACGCAGGTCCAGCGGTTCGTACAAGCCCTGGCCACCATACTCCATCAGCACGTCCTTGCCGGCGACGCCAAGGTCGGCCGCGCCATGTTCAACATAGGTCGGCACGTCGGTGGCCCGCACGATCAACAGACGAACGTCGTCCTGGGTGGTGGGAATGATCAGCTTGCGGCTCTTGTCCGGATTCTCGGTCGGCACGATGCCCGCTTCAGCCAGAAGCGGCAAAGTGTCGTCAAGGATGCGGCCCTTGGACAGTGCGATGGTCAACATGGGAAACGTCAATCCTTCATCAGGCTATTGCTGCCTGGTCGCAAACGGCGCCAGACACAGATCGAGGCCATGACAGCCTCGATTTGGAACACATTCAGCATACCGCGAACTGACACCGTCTGTGGTGAGCGGGCTTGCGCGGTGCGGGGTTGCGTAGCGACCCCAAAGCGGGGACTGCTGCGCAGTCCAGCGCGGGGCAAGCCCGCTCACCACAACAAGCTCGTTCACCACAGCAAGCCCGCTCACCACAGCAAGCTCGCTCACCACAGTGACGGTGTTTTCAGCTCCAGGACTAGCCCGGTACGCGGCGGATTTTCGCGCCGAGCATCTGCAGTTTTTCCTCGATGCACTCGTAACCACGGTCTATGTGGTAGATGCGATCGATCAAGGTGTCACCGTCCGCACACAACGCGGAGATCACCAGGCTGGCCGATGCGCGCAGGTCGGTGGCCATGACTGGCGCGCCCTTGAGCTTGTCGATACCGGTGACGATGGCAGTGTTACCTTCAACCTGGATCTTCGCGCCCATGCGGTGCAGCTCATAAACATGCATGAAACGGTTTTCGAAGATGGTCTCGATCACGGCACCGGTGCCTTCGGCAATCGCGTTCAAGGAAATGAACTGCGCCTGCATGTCGGTCGGGAACGCCGGGTACGGAGCGGTACGCACATTGACGGCTTTTGGCCGCTTGCCGTGCATGTCCAGCTCGATCCAGTCTTCGCCGCAGGTGATTTCGGCACCGGCTTCGCGGAGTTTTTCCAGGACCGCTTCCAGGATGGTCGGATCGGTATCCTTGACCTTGACGCGACCACCGGTGACGGCGGCGGCAACCAGGTAGGTGCCGGTCTCGATCCGGTCAGGCATGACCTTGTAGGTTGCGGTGTGCAGACGCTCTACGCCATCAATGGTGATGGTGTCGGTGCCGGCGCCGGAAACCTTCGCACCCATGGCGTTCAGGAAGTTGGCCAGGTCGACCACTTCCGGTTCGCGCGCGGCGTTTTGCAGGACGCTGCGACCGTTGGCCAGGGCAGCGGCCATCATGATGTTCTCGGTACCGGTCACGCTGACGGTATCGAAGAAGAAGCTCGCGCCACGCAGGCCGCCTTCCGGCGCCTTGGCCTTGATGTAGCCGCCTTCGACATCGATGATCGCGCCCATGGCTTCCAGGCCACGAATGTGCAGGTCTACCGGACGAGAACCGATGGCGCAACCGCCAGGCAGTGCCACTTCGGCTTCGCCGAAACGGGCAACCATCGGGCCCAGTACCAGGATCGACGCACGCATGGTTTTCACCAGCTCGTACGGTGCGATCAGGGTCTTGATGGTACGCGGGTCGATTTCGACAGCGAGTTTCTCGTCGATCACCGGCTCGATGCCCATGCGACCGAACAGCTCGATCATGGTGGTGATGTCATGCAGGTGCGGCAGGTTGGCCACGGTGACCGGGCCATCGCACAGCAGGGTCGCTGCCAGGATCGGCAAGGCGGAGTTTTTCGCACCGGAAATGCGGATCTCGCCATCAAGGCGGGCACCGCCGGTAATAATCAATTTATCCATAAGAATCTCGACGCCTTGGGGGCTCAGGTGCGCTCGGCCCAGGCCGCGCGGCTGAAAAATTTCATAGTGACCGCATGGATGCTGCCATCGGTGATCCACGGGTTCAAATGGGCATAGATCTGCTGCTGACGCTTGACCGGGCTCAATGCCGCCAGTTCATCGCTAATCACGTTCAGCTGGAAATTGCAGCCTTCGCCTTCAACTGCAACCTCAGTATTCGGCAGCTTTCCTTCAAGGAAGCTCTTAACTTCTAGGGCCTGCATGCTCAACCTCTATCGGCGCCCAGTGCGCGCGGGTCGCACATCATACAAAAAAGCCCCGCGCCTGCGAACCCCGCATAGCAGGACTCTGACGGGGGGCTTGCTTGAAGACGTGTATTAAGGATGCGCCAACAGCTCGGTCAGACCGGAAACTTCGGCAATTTCGCGCATGTCTTCAGGCAACGCACGGATGCTGACGGTTTTTTGGGCCGCCTCGGCATCGCGCATGAAGCACAGCAGCAACGACAGGCCGACACTGCTGGATTTGGTCACCGCCGAACAGTCAAGTACCAGCGCGGGCGCGGTACTGGTCTTGATCAACGCCTGCCCCTGCTTGCGCAGGTCAGGCCCGGTGCGGTAATCCAGCACGCCGCTGAGGAATAACTCACCGGCGTCGCCAAGACGCACAGCCGACTCGGTCATTGCGCAGCCTTCCCGGCTTCTTTGTCGGACGTTTCCTTGGCCTTGGCGACTTCACCGGCCCAACCATTGATGGTCTTGTCCAGGTCGTTGCCATTGCGCTGCATGGCGTCGGCGAACTGATCACGGAACAGCTTGCCGATGTTGATGCCGTTGATGATCACGTTACGCAACTTCCATTCGCCCTTGACCTTCTCCAGGGTGTACTGGACAGGGTAGACGGCACCGTTGTTGCCCTTGACGCTCATGTTCACGCTGGTGCGATCACCCGACTCATCGCCGGCGGGTGCAACGGTAATGCCCTGGTTGTTGTACTCGAGCAACGCATTGCCATAGAACTGGAACAGGCCGCGCTTGAAGTTTTCCTGGAAGCGCTGCATCTGCTCAGGGGTCGCCTTGCGCGAATACTTGACCGTCATGATGCTGCGGGAAATGCCTTCGGCATCCACCACCGGTCCGACAATGCTGTTGAGCGCATCATAGAACTTACTCGGGTCTTGCTTGTACTGTTCTTTGTTGGCGGTCAGATCAGCCAACATTTTGTTGGTCGTGTCCTGCACCAGATCGTGCGCAGAACCCGCCGCGTTGGCCATCAATGGCAGCGCTGCAAGCAGTACCAGAAGGCCACGTCGCAAGGTAGAGATCATGTACAGAGTCCTCATTTGGCGTCTTTATTGACCGTATTGAGCAAAAATTTTCCGATCAGGTCTTCAAGCACCAGCGACGACTGCGTGTCGTGGATGGTCGAACCATCCTTGAGCAGGGCTGTTTCCCCGCCCACGCTGACACCGATGTATTTCTCGCCCAGCAGACCCGCAGTGAGGATAGACGCAGTGGAGTCGATCGGCAGGTTGTCGACCTTCTTGTCCAGTTGCATCGTCACTCGACCGGTGAAACTGTCGCGATCCAGATCGATTGCCGTGACCTTGCCGATCGTCACGCCGGCCATGGTCACTTTAGCTCTGACAGTCAAACCGGCGATATTGTCGAAGTAGGCGTAAAGTTTATAAGTGTCGGCGGTGGGGCTGGCCGACAGGCCACTGACCCGCAGGGCCAGCAACAGTAAAGCCAGGATGCCAGCCAGCAAGAAAAGGCCGACACCGATTTCCACAGTGCGGTTTTGCATCAGAAATCTCCAAACATCAAGGCGGTCAAAATGAAGTCAAGGCCCAGTACCGCCAGCGAGGCGTACACAACGGTCTTGGTGGTGGCGCGACTGATCCCTTCTGAAGTGGGCTCACAGTCGTAGCCTTGGAATACGGCAATCCACGTCACGACAAAGGCAAAGACGATGCTCTTTATAATGCCGTTGAGTACATCACCGTTGAAGGTGACGCTGTTCTGCATGTTGGCCCAGTAGGAACCGTCGTAGACGCCCAGCCAGTCCACCGCCACCCAGGAACCGCCCCAGATACCGACCACGCTGAAGATCATCGCCAGCAGTGGCAGGGATATGAAGCCGGCCCACAGGCGCGGGGCAACAATGTATTTGAGCGGGTCGACGCCGATCATTTCCAGGCTGGACAACTGCTCGGTGGACTTCATATTGCCGATTTCGGCGGTCAGCGCGGAACCCGCGCGCCCGGCGAACAGCAACGCGGTGACCACCGGCCCCAGCTCGCGCAGCAGCGTCAGGGCAACCATCTGCCCCACCGCCTGCTCCGAGCCGTAGCTGGACAGGATATTGAAGCCCTGCAATGCCAGTACCATGCCGATGAACACCCCGGAGACCACAATGATCACCAGGGACATCACGCCGACGGCATGCAGTTGCTTGATCAACAAGCCAAAACCGCCGCCGTTGCCGCCGCGGCCGAGCAAGGCGTGAAACAGAAAAATCGTCGAGCGGCCCAGCACTTCGACGATGTCGATGCCCGAGCGACCGAAAAGGCGAACCTTTTCGATAAGAGATGTTTTGCGCATCAGCGCTTCCCCAGAAGATCTGCGCGGTAATCCGCTGCCGGAAAGTGAAAAGGCACCGGGCCATCCGGATCGCCGGTCATGAATTGGCGAATGCGCGGGTTGTCGGCATTCATCAGCTCTTCAGGCGTACCCTGCCCCAGTACCTGACCATCGCCCACGACGTAGAGGTAGTCGGCAATGCTCGCGGTTTCCGCCAGGTCGTGGGAGACCACGATACTGGTGATGCCCAGCGCATCATTGAGCAGCCGGATCAGGCGTACCAGCACGCCCATGGCGATAGGGTCCTGGCCGACAAAAGGCTCGTCGTACATGAGGATCTGCGGGTCGAGGGCAATAGCACGGGCCAGGGCGACACGACGCTTCATGCCCCCGGACAGCTCGTCGGGCATCAGGTCAATGGCGCCGCGAAGGCCCACGGCCTGCAGCTTGAGCAGCACAATGTCGCGAATCATTTCGTCCGAAAGCTGGGTGTGCACCCGCAGTGGAAATGCCACGTTCTCGAAAACATCAAGGTCAGTGAACAGTGCCCCACTCTGGAACAGCACGCCCATGTGCTTGCGCGCATCGAACAGATCACTGCGCGACAGGGTCGGCAGGTTCTGGCCATTGACCCACACTTCACCGGCACTGGGGCGCAATTGCATGCCCATCAAGCGCAGCAGGGTGGTCTTGCCGCAACCGGAAGGCCCCATGATGCCCGTGACCTTGCCGCGTGGAATGCGAATATCGACGTTATTGAAGATGCTGCGCGTCCCGCGCTTGAAGGTCAGTCCCTTCAGCTCGACCGCGTAGGCGTTATCGGCACTCATCTAAACTCCTTGGGATGCAGCTTCTCACTCAGACACCACCTCTGCGACAAACGTTTGCAACGGTTGCGCAATATATATAGCCACGTGGGCTGAGCGGACCGAACTGGCGGCGAACTATAGCACTGCTGGTACAACGCCCCCAAGGCCGGAACTGCGCCAGTTCAGATAAGAGACAGGGAAAAAACGTTGCCGGGCGTGAATCTCAGGCACCGGCAGAATAAAGCCTGACGAACTTGCGTGAGGGAATTGATCATTACCGCTATAATCGCCGACTTTTCGTCAGGCTATACGATTTCAGACATGAGCCAATCCAGCGACCTTATTCAATCCGCACAGCGCACTATTCGCCTCGAGCTTGAAGCCGTGGAAGGCTTGCTGGCCCATATCGACGCGGATTTCGTACGCGCCTGCGAGATGATTCTGGCCAGCAAGGGCCGCGTGGTGGTGGTTGGCATGGGCAAGTCGGGCCATGTCGGCAACAAGATTGCCGCCACCCTGGCCAGCACCGGCACCACCGCGTTTTTCGTGCACCCGGCCGAAGCCAGCCACGGCGACATGGGCATGATCACCAAGGATGACATCATCCTGGCGCTGTCCAACTCGGGGACCACCAACGAAATCGTCACCCTGTTGCCGCTGATCAAACGCCTGGGCATCCAGATGATCAGCATCACCGGCAACCCGGAGTCGACCCTGGCCAAGGCTGCCGAAGTGAACCTGAATGTGCATGTGGCCCACGAGGCCTGCCCGCTGAACCTTGCACCGACCTCCTCCACCACCGCTGCGCTGGTGATGGGGGATGCCCTGGCCGTGGCATTGCTGGAAGCCCGCGGGTTCACCGCCGAAGATTTCGCGTTTTCCCACCCGGGCGGCGCGCTCGGCCGACGCCTGTTGCTGAAGGTCGAAAACGTCATGCATTCGGGCGATGAGTTACCCCATGTACCGCGTGGCACCCTGCTCAAGGATGCGCTGATGGAAATGACCCGCAAGGGTCTGGGCATGACCGTGATCCTCGAAACCGATGGGCGCCTGGCCGGGGTATTCACGGACGGTGACCTGCGGCGCACGCTGGACCGGACCATTGATATTCATACCGCAACCATCGACGCGGTGATGACGCCCCACGGCAGGACGGCGCGTCCCGAGATGCTGGCCGCAGAAGCCTTGAAAATCATGGAAGACCACAAGATCGGCGCACTGGTGGTGGTCGATAGCGACGACCACCCGATCGGCGCCCTGAACATGCACGACTTGCTGCGTGCGGGAGTGATGTAAATGAGCAGCGACCTGTTGCAACGCGGCAAGCACATCAAGCTGGCGATTTTTGACGTCGACGGCGTACTGACCGACGGTCGCCTGTACTTTCTCGAAGACGGCAGCGAGTTCAAGACCTTCAACACCCTCGATGGCCAGGGCATCAAGATGTTGATAGCGGCAGGGGTGCAAACCGCAATTATCAGCGGTCGAAAAACCCCGGTTGTGGAACGTCGCGCACAAAACCTGGGGATTGCTCACCTGTATCAGGGCCGCGAGGATAAACTGGTGGTTCTGGACGAGCTCCTGGGCCAACTCAATCTAAGCTATGAGCAGGTCGCTTACCTCGGTGATGACCTGCCCGACCTGCCGGTCATTCGTCGGGTCGGTCTGGGCATGGCAGTGGCCAATGCCGCGACATTCGTTCGCGAACATGCCCACGGCATAACCACGGCCCGTGGCGGCGAAGGTGCCGCACGCGAGTTCTGCGAATTGATCCTGCGCGCCCAGGGCCGCCTTGAAGCGGCTCACGCCGCCTACCTATAGAGCGTTATATGCTGAGCAAAAAGATTCGCAACTTCCTGTTATTCGGGGTGATCGCCGCGCTGTTCCTGGCGGTGGGCTACTGGAATATCAGCCCGGAGCGCTTTCTCGACCAGCCTGCCGCGCAGGTCGATGAGGGCGCTATCGACTATTACGCCACCAACGCCTACAGCGTGCAGTTCCTGCCGGACGGCAAGGTGCAGTACGAGATGACCTCGGACAAAGTCGAGCACCTGAAGGCCTCCGAAGTCACCCTGCTGACCAACCCGGACTTGAACCTGTACCGCGGCACGGAGTTTCCGTGGCATGTGACCAGCAAGCATGGCGAGGTCAACCCGGACGGTACCCAGGTCGAACTGATCGACTCGGTACGCGTCGCACGCACTGACGCCCAGAACCGCGACACGATTATAACCAGCAGTCGCATGACCGTATTCCCACAACAGCAATATGCGCAGACCGAGCAAGACGTTAGAATCGACGGCGCTGGCGGTGTATCGACTGGCAAGGGAATGAAAGCGTATTTGAAAGAAAGCAGGATACACCTGCTATCGAACGTAAGAGGACAGTATGAGGCTCGTTAAAACTCTCCCGATTTTGCTCGGTCTTGGCGCAGCACTGGGAAGCGTGAGCGCCTGGGCTCTGCCGAACGATAGCGAGCAGCCTATCCGTATCCAGGCTGACGATGCGCAGCTGGATGACAAGCAAGGCGTCGCCACCTATAAAGGTGACGTAATCATTATCCAGGGCTCGATGAAGATCACCGGTAACACGGTAACCCTGACGCGCACCCCGGCAGGCGACATCGACGTGGTGACGTCGGTGGGCAACCTTGCCTACTTCGAACAGAAGCAAAAGGCAGAAGATCCAGGCCCGATGAAGGGCTATGGCAAGACCATCCAGTATCATGCGCAGCAGAACCGCATTGTGCTGATCGATCAGGCCAAGGTGCTGAGCGCCGACGGTAACTCCACCGAAGGCGAGAAGATCGTCTACAACACCAAGACCCAGGTCGCCCAGGCGGGTCGTGCCAACGGCACCAAGGTCAGCGCGCCGCGCCCACGCATCGACATGGTTATCCAGCCGAAGAAGAAGGCCGAGTAATGGCAACCCTGAAAGCCCAGCATCTGGCCAAGGCCTATAAAAGCCGTCAGGTCGTGCGCGATGTCAGCCTGTCGATCGACAGCGGCCAAATCGTCGGTTTGCTCGGCCCCAACGGCGCCGGCAAGACGACCTGCTTCTATATGATCGTCGGCCTCGTCCAGGCCGACCAAGGGCGCGTACTGATCGACGACCTGGATGTCAGCCATCAACCGATGCACGGCCGTGCCCGTGCCGGTATCGGCTATCTTCCCCAGGAAGCTTCGATCTTCCGCAAACTCTCGGTAGCCGACAACATCATGGCGATCCTTGAGACCCGCAAGGAACTCGACCGCGACGGCCGTCGCGCAGAACTGGAAAGCCTGCTGCAGGAATTCCATATCAACCATATTCGCGACAACCTGGGCATGAGCCTGTCCGGTGGCGAGCGCCGCCGCGTGGAAATCGCTCGGGCATTGGCCACTGCGCCCAAGTTCATCCTGCTGGACGAGCCGTTTGCCGGCGTCGACCCGATTTCGGTCGGCGACATCAAGCAGATCATCCACCACCTCAAGGCCAAGGGCATTGGCGTGTTGATCACCGACCACAACGTCCGTGAAACACTCGATATCTGCGAAACGGCTTATATCGTCAACGATGGACAGCTGATTGCCGAAGGCGATTCAGCCACCATCCTGGCCAACGAGCTGGTCAAGGAAGTGTACCTGGGTCACGAATTCCGCCTGTAAACACCGTGGTGTCACGGCCGTTTGCCAAGGTGCGCGGGAGTCAATGAAAACCCCGGTTTTTTATTGTTACCGCGCTCTAGGCAAAGCCCCCGATATCAGGCATATAATTTGCTTATGTTTGGCGCTCACGCGCCCTGTCGTGGATGGCGCATTGCGCCGGCGAATAAGGTGTTAAGCCCCTGCCATGAAACCATCGCTAGTCCTGAGAATGGGCCAGCAGCTGACGATGACACCGCAGCTGCAACAGGCCATCCGCCTGCTCCAATTGTCCACCTTGGATCTGCAACAGGAAATCCAGGAGGCCCTGGAGTCCAATCCGATGCTCGAACGCCAGGAAGAAGGCGACGACTTCGACAATGCAGACCCATTGGCCGACAACATCGAGCAAAAACCCAATTCCGACGTGCAGGAACCTTCCTATCAGGAAACCGCCCCCACGGTGGACAACCTGGAGGAAGGCGAATGGAACGAACGCATTCCCAACGAGCTTCCCGTGGACACCGCCTGGGAGGACGTCTATCAGACCAGCGCCAGCAGCCTGCCCAGCAGTGACGACGACGAGTGGGATTTCACCACCCGCACATCCGCCGGAGAGAGCCTGCAAAGCCATCTGTTGTGGCAGTTGAACCTGGCGCCGATGTCGGATACCGATCGCCTGATCGCCGTAACCCTGATCGACTGCATCAACAACCAGGGCTACCTGGACGAGAGTCTCGAGGAGATTCTCGAGGCGTTCGACCCGGAACTGGATATCGAGCTGGACGAAATCGAAGCCGTCCTGCACCGCATCCAGCAGTTCGAGCCTGCCGGTATTGGCGCGCGCACGCTCAGCGAATGCCTGCTGCTGCAATTGCGTCAACTGCCGGGCAAAACACCCTGGCTGGTCGAAGCCCAGCGCCTGGTCACCGACTACATCGACCTGCTGGGCAGCCGCGACTACAGCCAGTTGATGCGCCGCATGAAGCTCAAGGAAGACGAACTGCGCCAGGTCATCGAGCTGGTGCAGAGCCTCAACCCTCGTCCCGGCTCGCAGATCGAGTCGAGCGAAGCCGAATACGTGGTCCCCGATGTCATCGTGCGCAAGGACAACGAGCGCTGGTTGGTGGAGCTGAACCAGGAATCGGTGCCGCGTCTGCGGGTCAACCCGCAATATGCCGGGTTCGTGCGCCGCGCCGACACCAGCGCCGACAACACCTTCATGCGCAACCAGTTGCAGGAAGCGCGCTGGTTCATCAAGAGCCTGCAGAGCCGCAACGAAACCCTGATGAAAGTCGCGACCCAGATCGTCGAACATCAGCGCGGCTTCCTGGAGTATGGCGACGAAGCGATGAAGCCGCTGGTACTGCATGACATCGCCGAGGCGGTAGGCATGCACGAGTCAACGATTTCCCGGGTGACCACACAGAAATTCATGCATACCCCACGGGGTATCTACGAGCTGAAATACTTTTTCTCCAGCCACGTGAGTACCTCTGAAGGCGGCGAATGCTCGTCCACGGCGATCCGCGCGATCATCAAAAAACTGGTTGCCGCGGAAAATCAGAAAAAGCCGTTGAGTGACAGCAAGATCGCTGGTTTACTGGAGGCACAAGGCATTCAGGTCGCCCGTCGAACCGTCGCCAAGTACCGCGAGTCCCTTGGGATCGCGCCTTCCAGCGAGCGTAAGCGTTTGATGTGACGGGCGGGCCATAGCGTTCCAGTGACGGGTATTTTTGCCCGTCGCTTTATGCACTGGCAACGAAGGAGAAGCTGTATGCAAGTCAATATCAGTGGACACCATGTAGAAGTCACCCCGCCACTGCGCGACTACGTCGAGCAGAAGCTGAGGAAGCTTGAAGGACATTTCGACAAGATCACCAACGTGCAGGTCATCATGAAGGTCGACAAGCTTCAGCAGAAAATCGAAGCGACCCTCCAGATACCCGGTGGCGAAGTGGTTGCCAACGCAGAGCATGAAGACATGTACGCCTCGATAGACTTGCTCACCGACAAGCTGGACCGCCAACTTAAAAAGCATAAGGAAAAGAATCTGAGCCTGCTCCAAGGCACAGGTCGCTAACTCTCCCCCCATGATCCGACTTGAATCCATCCTGACCCCCGGCCGTTCCCTTGTGAACGCGCCGGGCGGCAGCAAGAAAAAAGCCCTCGAACAAATTGCCAACCTGATCGCTCGCGAAGTGCCGGGCCTCGAAATGCAAGATGTCTTCGAGGCTCTCATCGCTCGTGAAAAGCTCGGTTCCACCGGCTTTGGTAACGGCATCGCGATACCCCACTGTCGCCTCAAAGGGTGCACGGATCCCATCAGTGCCCTGCTGCACCTGGAAGCCCCCATCGATTTCGACGCCATCGACGGCGCCCCGGTCGACCTGCTGTTTGTGCTGCTGGTCCCGGAAGCCGCTACCGATGCGCACCTGGAACTGCTTCGGCAGATCGCCAGCATGCTCGATCGCAAGGAAGTGCGTAACAAACTCCGCAGCGCCAGCAGCAATGACGCGCTGTATCAGGTTGTCCTGGATGAGCAAAACGGGCAGTAATCATGCGTTTGATCATCGTCAGCGGCCGCTCCGGCTCGGGTAAGAGCACCGCCCTCAATGTGCTTGAGGACAGCGGTTTCTACTGCATTGATAACCTGCCTGCGGGCCTGCTGCCCGAATTGGCGGAGCGCGCGCTGATTCACACCGAGCTGGCGCAGCCGCTGGTGGCCGTATCGATTGATGCCCGCAATCTGCCCAGCCACCTTTCACGGTTCCCGGAACTGTTGGAAGAAGTGCGGGCCAAGCATATACATTGCGATGTGCTGTATCTGGATGCGGATGAGGAAACCCTGCTCAAGCGTTTCTCCGAAACCCGCCGTCGCCACCCGCTCAGCAGCCCGCATCGTTCCCTGGCCGAGGCCATTGAGGACGAAACGAAGCTGTTGGGGCCGATCATCGATCTGGCCGACCTCAAGATCAATACCACTAGCCTCAACCTGTACCAGCTACGCGACGCTATCAAGCTGCGCCTGCTGAACCAGCCTGAGCCCGGCACGGCGTTTCTCGTCGAGTCCTTTGGATTCAAGCGTGGCATGCCGGTAGACGCCGACCTGGTGTTCGATGTGCGTTGCCTGCCCAATCCTTATTGGAAGCCTGAACTGCGTGACCAATCAGGCCTGGATCAGCCGGTGATCGATTATCTGGCGGCGCAGCCGGATGTGCAGGATATGTTTCAGGACATCTCCAGCTACCTGCTCAAGTGGCTGCCGCGCTTCGCTGCAAGCAACCGCGCCTATGTCACCATCGCCATCGGCTGCACCGGAGGCCATCACCGTTCCGTCTACCTGACCGAACGCCTGGGCCAGGTGCTGCAACAAACCCTCAAGAATGTCCAGGTACGCCACCGCGACCTCAGCTGAAAGGAACACCCCCGCGATGCCCGCACGTGAAATTGAAATCATCAACAAATTGGGCCTTCACGCCCGGGCCTCGGCCAAGTTCGTCGGTGTGGCCGGACAATTCCCTTGCAAGATCCGCGCAGGGCGTACCCGCGAGTCCATGGTCGACGGTAAAAGCATCATGGCCATGATGATGCTGGCAGCCGGCAAGGGCACCAAGATTCACCTTGAGACCGAAGGCGAGCAGGAAGAAGAGGCAATGAAGGCCTTGGAGGCGTTGATCAACAACTTCTTCGACGAAGGGGAATAATTCGCTGACGCTTCATCCCAACGCCGTATCCATCACCATCATCAAGCAAAACCCGATACACAGCCCCAGGCTCGCGAGCTTTTCGTGGCCATTGCGGCGCGACTCCGGGATAACTTCGTGAGTCACCACCAGCAGCATGGCCCCAGCCGCCAAGGCCAGGCCCAAGGGCAGCAGCACCTCGGCCAGGCTTACCAGCCAGGCGCAGAGCACGGCGAACACTGGCTCGACCAAGCCTGAGGCGGCACCCACCATGAACGCCTTGACCCGCGACATCCCGGCGCCGGCCAGCACCAACGCTATCACCAGGCCTTCGGGTACATCCTGCAAGGCGATGCCCATGGCCAGACTGTCGGCATCCGGCATGCCGCCCCCGGCGGAAACGCCCACGGCCATGCCCTCCGGAATGTTATGGGCAATGATCGCGAACACGAACAGCCAGATGCGCGGCGGGATCACCGGTTGCTCCGGCGTACCCACCAGCATTTCCGGGCTGGCGCTTGAGACCTTTCGGTCAACCAGATAAAGGCCGAAGGCGCCCAGGATGATGCCAGAACTGACCAGGCCACTGGCGGCCCAGGGGGACAGCCCCAGCCCTTCAGCTGCCGCAATCCCCGGCACGATCAACGAAAACGCAGTGGCTGCCAGCATCACGCCAGCGCCAAAGCCCAGCAAGGTATCGCTCAAGGCCATCGGCATGCGCCGAATCACTAATACCGGCACCGCGCCCAGCGCCGTGCCCAATGCGCAAATGGAACCACCCTGTAAGGCACGCAGGATGCGCGGCTCAAGATCGAGCCAAGCCAGCCCGTGGGCCACCAGCAAGGCAGTGCCTGCCAACAGCAGCAGCGAGCCAAACGCATAGCGAAACAATCGCACGCTGCCAATCGCCAGTGTTTCAGTGCCCATAATCGGCCTTAGTGCTTGTTATGAAGAAGGGTGTCAGGCCAGAGCAGCCTGATAGCGGGCGGCGACTTCCGGCCAGTTGATAACGCTGTAGAAAGCATTGATGTATTCCGGGCGGCGGTTCTGATAACGCAGGTAATAGGCATGCTCCCAGACATCCAGGCCAAGGATCGGGGTGTTACCGCTCATCAACGGGCTGTCCTGGTTGCCGCTGCTTTCCACCACCAGGGTCTTTTGCGCAGTGACGCTCAGCCAGGCCCAGCCGCTGCCGAAACGCGTCAGCGCAGCTTTGGTGAACACCTCCTTGAAGTTGTCGAAGCCGCCCAACTGCTCATCAATCGCTTTGCTCAGTGCGCCCTCGGGCTTGCCACCACCTTGAGGCGACATTACCGCCCAGAACAATGAGTGGTTGGCGTGGCCGCCGCCTTGGTTGATCACCGCCGCGCGCATTTTTTCCGGCAATTGCTGCACACTCGACACCAGTTTCTCTATTGGCCAAGCGGCGAACTCCGTGCCCTCTACCGCCGCGTTCAAGTTATTGATGTAGGTCTGGTGATGCTTGGTGTAGTGAATCTCCATGGTTTGCGCATCGATATGCGGTTCCAGGGCATCGTAGGCATAGGGCAAGGCAGGCAAGGTGTAGGTCATATCAATGTGCTCCGTATTGAGAAGGCGTGGGGTGCGCTGCAGTACCTCCCAGCAAGCGATGGGTACGCGGGTACTCGCCGTGGTCGCTGATGAAGTTCAACAGCTCAACGTAGGTTTTACTGCTCTGGCGCAGCGCCGCTTCACGCAGCTGCGGCGTAAGACGCGAGTCCTGCATGGCCTGCAGCAGGCGCTGGTGGATGGCGCACAAGTATTCCGCGCTTTCCTCCGGCTGGTTGAGGCGCAGGTGCAGGTCCGCCAGGTTGTGATGGGAAATAACGCAGGCCGCGACAGCCTCTTCGGCATCGGCCCAGCGCTCGAACAGCACTAAGGCCAGGGCCAGGGCTTGCAGATAGGCCTCGCGCGCGTCCACCCAATCACCCTGCATAAAGCAGCGGTTGGCCCGTTCGATCGTGCGTTTCCAGTGCTCCATGGTGAGTCTCCAAAGCAGGTTGGCGATTACACGCCGCCGGCGGTGAGTTTTTCCGGATCCAGCAGGACTTCCAATTGGCTGCGCGGCAGGTCGGTGTGCTCAACAGCCACGTCAATCACCGGACGCCCCTGCTGATAAGCCTTTTTGGCAATTTCAGCCGCCTTCTGGTAGCCGATGATGGGGTTGAGCGCCGTCACCAGGATCGGATTGCGCGACAGCGCCTCTTTGAGTTTGTCCTCGTTCACCTTGAAGCTGGCGATGGCCTTGTCAGCCAGCAGGCGGCTGGAATTGGCCAGCAATTCCAGGCTGCTGAGCAGGTTCTGAGCGATGATCGGCAGCATCACGTTCAGCTCGAAATTGCCTGACTGCCCAGCGACGGTGATCACCGTGTCATTGCCGATCACCTGCGCAGCCACCATCGCTGTCGCCTCAGGGATCACCGGATTGACCTTGCCCGGCATGATCGACGAGCCCGGCTGCAACCCCTCCAACTCAATCTCGCCCAGGCCTGCCAGAGGGCCGGAGTTCATCCAACGCAGGTCGTTGGCGATTTTCATCAGCGACACTGCAGTGGCTTTCAACTGGCCGGACACGGCGACGGCGGTGTCCTGGGAACCGATCAACGCGAACAGATGTTTGCCGGGCGTGAACTGGACGCCGGTCAGGCTGCTGAGCTGCTGGCTGAAGCGCGCCGCGAATTGCGGGTGCGCGTTGATGCCCGTGCCCACCGCAGTCCCCCCTTGGGCCAAGGCTTGGAGACTCGGCAGCAAGTCCTGCAAGTGGCCGATATTGGCCTTGAGTTGTTGCGCCCAGCCAGTGAGCACCTGACTCATGCGTACCGGCATGGCGTCCATCAGGTGGGTACGGCCGGTCTTGATGAACGGATGAACCTGCTCGGCCTTGCGCTCGATCACTTGCACCAGATGCAGCAGGGCCGGCAGCGTTTGCTCATGCAGAACAAGCGCCGCACTCACGTGGATCGTGGTAGGAATGACGTCGTTGCTGCTCTGGCCGCAGTTCACGTGGTCATTGGGGTTGACCACTTCCCCCAGCAAACGGCTGGCCAGCGTGGCGATCACTTCATTGGCATTCATGTTGGAGCTGGTGCCGGAGCCCGTCTGGAAGATATCCACCGGGAAGTGGCGCATGTATTCGCCTTCCAACAAGCCTTGAGCGGCATCGACGATGGCTTTGCCCTGCCCCTCGCCGATTTGCTTGAGGTCTACGTTGACCTTGGCGGCCGCGGCCTTGACCAGGATCAGCGCGCGAATGAACTGGGCGGGCATGGGGCGGTGGCTGATCGGGAAGTTGTTCACCGCGCGCTGGGTTTGCGCACCATACAGGGCATCGGCGGGCACATGCAGTTCGCCCATGCTGTCGCGTTCGATACGGGTGTTACTCATCGGAGGATCCTTGCGCCAGGTCAGAAACGGGTATGGACGGCAGCAACTGGCAAGTCGCCAACTGCCAGGCAAAGGCCTGCCAGCGCTTGAGGCGGCAGGCACAATGAGAAAGCTTTTCCAGGTCGCGCAGTGGGCGCCAGGCCTGATCAAGGCACTGGGAACGCCAATGCCAGGGCAGGGCAATATCGTTGGCGGTGTCGATCAGCAGACGAAATGAAGTTTCGGCGACCGTCCACGGGTGGGTCGCGGTGCAGCACGCCAGGTACCGCCCTTCGCTCAGGTAATGCTCGATCAGGCGCGGCTCATCAGGGTCCAGCCCGCAGCGAATCTGGCGACTCATCCAACGCCAGCTCTCCAGATAAGGATCTTCATGCAGGACAGAACTCATGATCTCACTCGCTCGGTAATGAGATTTATTATTAGATGATATTGAGAATCAAAACAAGCGCTGCACCGGAATCGACTTTTCAAACGCCAAAAAAAAGCGCGCCATCACCGGGATGGCGCGCCTTTCCATAAATCGCTCGGAGCGTCAGCTACCCGCGACAGTCATCCGCTCGATCAAGACCGAACCGGTGCGAATGTTGCTGCGCAGTTCCAAGTCATTCCCTACCGCGACGATCTGCTTGAACATATCGCGCATATTGCCGGCGATGGTGACCTCCTGGACGGCAAACTGAATTTCGCCGTTTTCCACCCAGAAACCCGCCGCGCCACGGGAGTAATCACCGGTAACCATGTTCAGGCCATGGCCCATCAATTCGGTTACCAGCAGGCCGCGCCCCATCCGCCGCAACAGCGCCGCCTGGTCTTCGTCGCCGTGGGTCACGAACAGGTTGTGTACACCGCCCGCATTGGCGGTGCTGGGCAAGCCGAGTTTACGCCCGGCATACGTGCCCAGCACATAGGACACCAACTCGCCTTTCTCGACAAAGGGCTTGGCATAGGTCGCCAGGCCATCACCGTCGAAGGAAGTACTGCCCATGGCACGCATCAAGTGTGGGCGTTCATCGATGGTCAGCCATTCTGGAAACAACGTCTGGCCGATCGCCCCTTCCAGGAACGAGGATTTTCGATACAAATTGCCACCGGAAATCGCCCCGAGAAAACTGCCGAACAAACCGCCGGCCAGCTCCGCCGAAAACAGCACCGGCACTTCACAGGTCGGCACCGGACGCGCGCCCAGGCGGCTCGCGGCACGCTGCGCGGCCTTCTGTCCAATGCTGGCTGGATCGGCGAGCAAATCGCCCTGACGGTTCACGTCATACCAGTAATCACGCTGCATCTGGCCATTGGCTTCGGCGATCATCACGCAGCTCAAACTATGGCGAGTGGACGCGTAACCACCGATAAAACCATGGCTGTTCCCGTACACGCGGCACCCCTGGTGAGTGTTCAAGGTGGTGCCATCGGCATTTTTGATCCTGGGGTCGGCGTCAAAGGCCGCGGCCTCGCAGACCAGCGCCTGTTCGATGGCCTGCTCCGGGGTGATATCCCAGGCATGGAACAGATCGAAGTCCTTCACGTCCTTGGCCATCAGCGCCTGGTCGGCCAAGCCCGAACTTTCATCCTCGGAGGTATGCTTGGCGATTGCCAACGCTGCGGCAACCGTTTCGCGAATCGCCTCCGTACCACTGGCGGACGTACTGGCCGACCCCTTGCGCTGCCCCACGTACAGCGTGATGCCAAACCCCTGGTCGCGATTGAACTCAACGGTTTCCACTTCCCGCTGACGCACCGACGTCGACAGCCCCTGCTCCAGCGAAACGGCTACTTCACAGGCGCTGGCCCCCTGGCGCCTGGCCTCGGCAAGAATCTGCTCGACTTGTTCCTGCAGTGCCGGTAACGCTTGCGGACCGACGCTTTGGGCTGCACTCATGGTTTTCTCCACTCAAATTCTGCTTTCGGTTAAGGCCATCGAGCGACCGGGCCGGACAAGCGGCCCCCGACTGGTTATCATGGCGGCGTTTCTTTGCGGACTGCCACCATGGTTGATTCTTACGACGACTCCCTCGATGGGGAGAAAAGCAAAACCCAGGTCAAACGTGAGCTGCATGCTCTGGTTGACCTTGGCGAGCGCCTTACGACGCTCAAAAAAGACTTGATTGCCAAACTGCCACTGACCGACGAAATGCGTCGGGCGCTTGCGGATGCGCCCAAGCACACCGCGAACATCGCGCGTAAGCGGCACATTTCGTTTATCGGCAAGCTGATGCGCGATCAGGACATTGACGCCATTCTGGCCTTGCTCGATCAAACCGATGCCTCCACTCGCCAGTACAACGAACGCTTCCATAACCTGGAGCGCTGGCGTGACCGCCTGATCTCGGGCGATGACGCGGTGCTGGAGAAATTCGTGCTGGACTACCCGGATGCGGACCGCCAACAACTGCGCTCCCTGATCCGTCAGGCCCAGCACGAACTGGCGCATAACAAGGCGCCGGCCACCAGCCGTAAAATTTTCAAGTACATCCGTGAGCTGGACGAGACTCAACGCGGCCTGCGCTGATCCTCTTCCCCGGGTGGCGGCCTTCGCCACCCGAAGCTCCCTGCTTACGACCCCGTGCCACCCACGGTAATCGCATCAATCTTCAGCGTTGGCTGGCCGACACCCACCGGCACCGACTGCCCGTCTTTTCCGCACGTACCCACGCCGCTGTCCAGGGACAGATCGTTACCCACCATGGACACCTTGCTCATGGCTTCCGGCCCGTTGCCGATCAATGTTGCGCCTTTGACCGGCGCGGTGATCTTGCCGTCCTCGATCAAGTACGCTTCGCTGGTAGAGAACACGAACTTGCCGCTGGTGATATCCACCTGGCCGCCGCCAAGGTTGGCGCAGTAGATACCGCGCTTGACCGAGGCGATGATTTCCGCCGGGTCGCTTTCACCGGCAAGCATGTAGGTATTGGTCATGCGCGGCATCGGCAGGTGCGCGTAGGATTCGCGACGACCGTTGCCGGTGCGCGCCACGCCCATCAGCCGCGCATTGAGCTTGTCCTGCATGTAGCCCTTGAGTACCCCGTTTTCGATCAGGGTGGTGCATTCGGTCGGGGTGCCTTCATCGTCCACGCTCAGCGACCCACGCCGGCCGGCCAGTGTGCCGTCATCAACGATGGTGCACAGCTTGGAGGCGACGCTCTCGCCCATGCGCCCGCTGTAGGCGGAACTGCCCTTGCGGTTGAAGTCGCCTTCCAGGCCATGGCCCACCGCTTCGTGGAGCAACACTCCGGACCAGCCCGAACCCAGCACCACCGGCAAGGTGCCCGCCGGCGCCGGAATGGCTTCCAGGTTCACCAGTGCCTGACGCAGCGCTTCCCGGGCATAGCCCATGGCGCGATCCTCGCTGAGGAAATAACGGTAGTCGGTTCGCCCGCCGCCGCCATGGCCGCCGCGCTCGCGACGGCCGTTCTGCTCGACGATCACACTGACATTGAAGCGCACCAGCGGCCGCACATCCGCCGCCAGGCTGCCATCGGTGGACGCCACCAGGATGCGCTCCCATACACCGGCGAGGCTGACGCTGACCTGCTGGATACGCAGGTCCAGGGCGCGGGTGGCGGCGTCGACACGCTTGAGCAGCTCGACCTTCTCGGCGCGGCTGATCACTTCCAGGGGGTTATCCGGAGCGTACAACTGGGCCACGTCCTGGCTGCTGAACGCCTGAACCGTGCCATGCTGGCCCGCACGGGAGATCGAGCGCGCCGCGCGAGCCGCCAGGCCCAGGGCCTCCAGCGTGATGGCATTGCTGTAGGCAAACCCGGTTTTTTCACCGGACTGCGCACGCACGCCCACGCCTTGGTCAAGGTTGAAACTGCCTTCCTTGACGATGCCGTCTTCGAGGGACCAGGACTCGGAAATCTGCCCCTGGAAATACAGGTCGGCCGCGTCGATGCCCGGCCCGGCCAGATCGCCCAACACCGTTTGCAAGTTTTCGATGGTCACGCCACCGGGTGCCAGGAGGTGTTCACTGACTGAGGACAACAACTCGCTCATAGATTTGGCCTTAAATTCATCGTTCCGAAGCAGGCCGCTGCGCGCCCTGCGAGAAAAAGCGCCGATGGCAGACCACCGGCATGCGCGCCCGTATCGACGCTTGTTCACTGCTGTCGCGCGCGGCCAACAGCACCGCCTCGCCCTTATCCTGTTGCGCCAGCACCTGCCCCCATGGGTCGACAATCGCTGCGTGACCGTAGGTTTCCCGCGGTACCGGGTGCACGCCGCCCTGCGCCGCTGCGAGCAGGTAGCACTGGGTCTCGATAGCCCGCGCGCGAATCAGTACATCCCAATGCGCGGCGCCGGTCACCGCCGTAAACGCCGACGGCGCGGTAATCAGTTCGGCCCCTGCGGCGCGCAGCTCGCTGTACAGCTCCGGGAAGCGCAGGTCGTAACATACGGTGAGTCCCAGACGCCCAACCGGGGTATCCGCCACCACCACGTGGTTGCCGAAAGCATAGTCGTCAGACTCGCGATAGCGACCTCGCGCATCGGCGACGTCGACATCGAACAAATGCAGCTTGTCGTAGCGGGCGACGATTTCGCCGCGATCATCGATCAACAACGAGCAAGCGTTGGGCTTGGCATACGGTTGACCTTCAGGCGGCAACGGCAACGTGCCTGCCACTATCCATAAGGTGAGGTCGCGGGCGGTCTGTTTCAACCATGGCAGGATCGGGCCTTCGCCCAGCGCCTCGGCGCGGCCGATATCCGCCACGTCGCGCCGCCCCATCGCAGCGAAGTTTTCCGGCAATACCGCCAACTTGGCTCCGCCCGCAGCGGCGCGTTCCAGCAAGCGTCGGGCCTGGGCCAAGTTGGCTGGCACGTCGCTCTGGCTGACCATCTGAATTACCGCAAAGGACATGGGGCGACACTCCGTAATGGGCATGCACCAAACATAGAGGACACCATGCTACTGCACGCTCACTCAGTTTGGCTTTTCAAATGGCTTGTCAAAGGTGATCTTCGGATCTTTCCAAGGCCCTTCGACCTTGTATTGCACGCTGGCGAAACGCGAGACACGATCGCCAATCAGCTTGTCGATCAGGAACAACGCACCACCGACCGCCGGCGCCCCCACGATCAACGCAGCAATCGGCAGGTTGTTGGTCACCGGCAGCGTCACCAGTAACTTGGCGTCAACGCGATCGGCCACCAGGTCGAGCGTACCGTTGAGCTCCAGATTACTCGAAGGTCCGGTCATGGTAATCGGCTCACGGGTCACGAACACGCCGTTACTCGCCGCCAGCAGGCCTTTGACCCGGTCATAGCTCAACCCTTTACCGAGCAGATCCGAGAAATCCAGGCGCAGTCGACGCCCGATGGAGTTGAAGTTGAGCAGGCCAAATACCCGCAGGGCCTGGGCCCCGCCCTCGACTTCGACGAACTGGCCCTTGCGGAACGCTGCATCCAGGCTGCCGGAGAAACGCTTCGGCCCGACCCAGGCCGGCGAGCCCGGCCAACGCCCATCCACATCGAGATGGAAATCCTCGCTGGTCACAGTGGGCGCAAAGCCCCAGCCCTTGAGCACATCGGCGATATTCCTGCCGTCCAGCCGGCCCTTGTACCAACTGCTGCTGTCGCCCGGTGCTCCCTCCCAACCCCCGGCGCCCTTGAGCTGCATGCCCTTCAGGCCCAGGTCCAGGCTGTTGAAGGCCAGGCCCTTGGCGGTAGGCCGGATCTTCAATGACCAGGCCCCGATCAGGTCCGGCCCCTGGAACAGCTGATCAATGGCGATATCCAGCGCGGGTATATCCTTGGGGTCAATACTGGCCAATGGGTCCGGTGCGTTCTCGTCAGCCTGTACGGTCGGGTCCACCGCCGGCAGCTTGACGTATTGCAGGTTGATCGCAATCGGCGCGCCCTTGGCGTCCGGAAGGCTGACGCTGCCCTTGGCCTGCCGGCTATCGAGCTGCACGGCCCACGCGGCGGGTTTGCGGTCCAACTGCAGGCTGACCTGATCGAACTGAGTGCCCAGCCCCGTAAGCTTGCCGATTTTGAAATCGGCACTGCTGAGCAGTTCCTTGGCGCTGCCGCCGGGATCGTTGCCGGCGTATTGATTCAGCAGCTTTTTCCAAGGGTCGATATCCAGCTCCGAGAGCACACCCCGAATGCGCAAGCCTTTACCGCCGGGCAACACCGCGTCGCCATCACCGAGGAACAACTCACCGCGGCCCTCATTGAACTTGTCCGGGCGGGCGGCAAAGGTGAAGTTCGCCAACTCACCGTAGTCGAACCAGTAGCGCCGCTCGGCGCCTTGCAGGGTCATGCGAAACGTACTGTCGCGGCCCTGGCTGGCCGGCATGCCGAACGGTGCCGGCAGGTCCACCGCTACGCCTTTGAGATTGGAACTGACCATCAACTGACTGTCGGCCCCGTCCAGATCGAGCTGCAACTGGTAGGGAATATCACCGGACACCGGCAACGGCTGGGTAATTTTCAACCAGTCTGTCAGTCGCTTGACCGTGACCTGGCCTTTGGCGACGACCCGGGTACTGATATTGCCCGGCTTGCCATCGGCGAAGATCTGCGCGGTGATCGGTCGTTCAAACGCTTGGGCGGATATGTTCTGGCCACTGAGGCCCTTGGCGCTGTCGAAACGGAATTCACCCTTGAGCTGCGTCAGATCCAGAGTCGGCTCGGCCAGTTGCAGGCGCGCCTTGTCGGTCTGGAAGTCCACCACGATCTTGGGTTCGGTGCCCTTGGCCAGGGGGATATCCAGGTCCAGCCTGCCTTGCAGGTCGCCTTCGCCTTTCCAGCCGGCGAAGGTCGACGCCGTGCCGATCGGCGCTTCCTGCAGGATCTTCAAGCCATCGCCCAGGCCGCCGGCGAAACCACCGGTAAGCAGCAAATGACTGTCCTTGCCCGCCGGAGCATGGGGAATATTGACGTAGATATCCTTGACCTGGGTATCGAGCAATTGGCCCTTGCTCGCCAGGATGCGCACGCCACTCTCCTCGACAAACACCTCGCCATCGACGTTGCTCACATGGGGCCAGCCCGGCTGGAACGCCAGCTCGGCGTCATGCACCTTGAAAAACAGGCTGATATTACGCGCCGCGCGCACCGCGTCATGGTTCAGCGAGCCCTGGTACTGGAAGAAGCCTTCGTCCACCGCGCCCTTGACGATCGCCGTGCGCAGCCATTCATCCAGGGCCGGGCTCAGCACCGCCGGCAGGTACTTGGGCGTGAAGCGCCCGTCGCCGTCGACCAGGCCGACACGCAGGTCCATGTAGTCTTCCTGGCTGTGGTCGAAATGCAGACGGATCAGGAAATCGGCGGCGATCTTGCCCTCCTCTCCCAGCACCTTGATATACGGTGCGATCAGGGTGAACCCTTGCTTGTCCAGGGTCCAGGTGAGGCGCGCGTTGGCCTGAATGTACTGCCAGGGCTTGGCGAAGATGGGGTCCAGGTGCAGGGAAAAATCCTTGCTGTCCATGCGCAGCTCGCCATGCCCCAGGTCGCCGCTGATGCTGCCGGATACGTTACGCGCGGCCGGCGCGCCGAAATAGGCATCAAAGCCCACACGTTCGAGGTTGGCGGCAAAACTGACTTTCTGATCGGAGCTGTCCTGGGGACGGAAATCCACCAGAACATTGCGCAGCAGCCCCGTGGCCTTGATGTGTTCAACCGCCTTGGCAAAGCCTTCCGGCAACGGAGCCAGTGCGTTGAGCAGCGGTGTGATGGGCGTCAAGTCCAGCCGGTCGGCCTGCAACTTCCAGACTTCAAGCGCCTTTTCGGTAGCCAGCGTCTGCTGCAACTGCATGCGCGATTCCCAGCGGGTTTCCCCCAGGCTCATCGCCAGCGAATCGACCAGGACGTTAAGGCCGGTATCACTGCGTTGCAGATAAGCGGTGAGAGCGAGGTTCTCGATATGCACCGGCTTGCGCTCGGCATAGCTGCCTTTGGCCTGAGGCGAGTTGAGACGCACCGCCGCGCTTTGCACGGCGCCATTGCCCCAGTTCAGCCACAGCTCGCCACCGGCCTTGAATTGCGTGAGCTTCCATTGCCCGGTCAGCCGAGCCGGAATCCATTTGGCCCAGTCGCTCTGAGGCAGGCTCGCATAGGCCTGGATCTCGGCGTCCTCCCATTGGCTGGCGCGGATGCGGCTGCGCAGGCTCAAGGCCAGCGGCTGGCCATCGGGCAGGGTCAGGCGCGCATCCAGGCGCTGGCGGGACACGCCGGTGTGCAGGCTCAAGCCGACGTAGGTGAGGGTCGACGACGGCTGGTCAAACGGCTGCAGGGTCACTTGGCTGTCGAGCAGCGATACACGCTTGACCTGCTGCATGCGTGTCAGCACCTGCTGCGGGTCCAGCGGCTGGTCGTCCTGCACCGGCAGGCCCTGCAAAGCCCAATGGCCGTCCTTGTCTTCCTTGACGCTCAACTGCAGGCCGCTGAGTTGCAGGTGAGCGATGCGCACTTCGCGCGCGGTCAGGCTGGCCCAGATATCCGGCACCACTTCGACCTGGTCCAGGCGCAGGGCGCTGCTGCCCTCGCCCACCATCACGTCATGCGCACGCAGCACGGGCGCAAAGCCACTCCAGCGCCCTTCAAGGCTCCCGATATGCATGGGCATGCCCAGCGCAGCCTCGGCCTTGGCTTCGACTTCAGCCCGGTACTCGGCCACCAGCGGGGTCAACTGGCGCCCCAGGCTCACATACACGGCCGCCAACACCAGCAGCAAAGCGCACAGGCCGAGGCCCCAACGGGTCAAAGCGGCAAAAAAGCGTATCAGACGCTCCATGTCGGGCGACCCTCAAGGCAGTAGTCGGACGGCGGCACAAAGGCCGCCGCTCGCGTGAAAGGAAAGCGAATGGGGATCAGAGCAGCACCACGTCGTATTGTTCCTGGGAATACATGGTTTCGACCTGGAAGCGAATCGTACGGCCGATAAACACCTCCAGCTCGGCGACGTTACCGGACTCTTCATCCAGCAATCGGTCAACCACTTTCTGGTTGGCAAGCACTCTATATCCTTCGGCCTGATACGCCCGCGCCTCTCGTAAGATTTCCCGGAAAATCTCATAGCAAACCGTTTCCGGAGTTTTCAATTTTCCCCGGCCCTGACAGCTGCTGCACGGCTCGCACAGCACTTGCTCCAGGCTTTCACGGGTACGCTTGCGGGTCATCTGCACCAGCCCCAGCTCGGTGATGCCGATGATATTGGTCTTGGCGTGATCGCGTTCCAGCTGCTTTTCGAGCGTGCGCAAGACCTGGCGCTGATGCTCTTCATCTTCCATGTCGATGAAATCAATGATGATGATGCCGCCCAGGTTGCGCAGGCGCAGCTGGCGGGCAATCGCCGTGGCCGCTTCGAGGTTGGTCTTGAAGATGGTTTCCTCAAGGTTGCGATGGCCGACGAATGCTCCGGTGTTGACATCGATGGTGGTCATGGCTTCCGCCGGGTCCACCACCAGGTAGCCACCGGACTTGAGCGGCACTTTGCGCTCCAAGGCTTTCTGAATTTCGTCCTCGACGCCGTACAAATCGAAGATCGGCCGCTCGCCGGGGTAGTGCTCCAGGCGGTCGGCAATTTCCGGCATCAACTCGGCGACAAACTGCGTGGTGCGCTGGAACGTTTCCCGCGAGTCGATGCGAATTTTCTCTATCTTGGGGCTGACCAGATCGCGCAGGGTACGCAGCGCCAGGCCCAGGTCTTCATAGATCACGCTGGGGGCGCCGATGGTCTTGATCTGTGCGCCGATCTGGTCCCATAAACGCCGCAGGTAGCGGATGTCCATAAGGATCTCATCGGCGCCGGCACCTTCGGCGGCAGTGCGCAGGATGAACCCGCCCGCCTCCTTGATACCTTCGGCGGCCACACAATCGCTGACCACTTTCTTAAGACGATCGCGCTCGGCTTCGTCTTCGATCTTCAGGGAAATGCCGACATGGGCCGTACGCGGCATATACACAAGGTAACGCGACGGAATCGACAGTTGAGTGGTCAGGCGTGCGCCCTTTGAGCCGATGGGGTCCTTGGTGACTTGCACCACCAGGCTCTGCCCTTCGTGCACCAGTGCGCTGATGCTCTCGACGGCCGGACCTTCACGCAGGGAAATCTCCGACGCATGGATGAACGCCGCGCGGTCCAGGCCGATGTCGACGAACGCCGCCTGCATGCCCGGCAATACCCGCACCACTTTGCCTTTGTAGATATTGCCTACGATCCCGCGTTTCTGGGTTCGCTCGACGTGCACTTCCTGCAGAACACCGTTCTCTACCACCGCCACGCGCGATTCCATCGGCGTGATATTGATCAGAATCTCTTCACTCATGGCTGGGTCTCGTTCAGGCGTTTTCACAATAGTGACCGATCGCTTAAGGCTGGGCGCTGGAGTAACGCATTCAGCGCACGGTAAGGTTTTGCCAACAGGGTATGTCGAATCGAGCGAGCAGTTGCGCGGTTTCGCACACTGGCAGGCCGACCACCGCGGAATAGCTGCCGTTGAGCCCTGTGACAAACACCGACCCCAGCCCTTGAATAGCATAGCCGCCGGCCTTATCCCGCGGTTCGCCGCTGCGCCAGTAGGCTGTCGCCTCCTCCAACGAGATGGCGCGAAAACGTACAAGGCTGCTGACACATAGGGCTTCACAACGCGTGCCATCCGTCAGGGCGACGGCAGTCAGGACTTCGTGTTCGCGCCCCGCCAACGCCATCAACATAGCCAGGGCATCGGCCTGATCCACGGGCTTGCCGAGGATCTTTGCGTCCACCACCACGGCCGTATCGGCGCCCAGCACACAACCGCCCAAGCCTTGCCCAAGCGCGGCAAAACCAGCCGCCGCCTTGCCGCGCGCCAGACGCTCGACATAGGCAACCGCGGATTCATTTGCGAGGGGAGTTTCATCAATTGCGGCGCTGACCACGGTGAAGGGCACACCGATCTGGGTCAGCAGTTCACGCCGCCGGGGGGAGCCGGAGGCCAGATACAGCGTATTCATTGCAGACTCTCCCTGTAGGGTTCGATAACCAGGCAGAGCCTCGCAATCCATTCAATTGATCTTATAGCGGCGACGTAACCCGCGCAGGCCGAAACTGATCCACGGCCACAGCAAAGCACTGACCAGTGCCGGCAATACCAGCGCCAGGGTCGGTTGACGATTGCCGGTCAGGGCACTGAGCCACAACTGTACCAACTGCGCCAGGCCGAAGATCACCAGGATCACCAGGCACTGCTGCCACATCGGAAACATGCGCAGACGCTGCTGCAACGACAACACCAGGAACGTAATCAGGGTCAGAATCAGCGCGTTCTGGCCCAGCAAGGTGCCATAGAGTACGTCTTGCGCCAAGCCCAGGAACATGGCGGTGACCATGCCGACTTTATGCGGCAGGTTCAACGACCAGAAGGCCAGCAGCAGCGCCAGCCACAGCGGGCGCAGGATTTCCATGAACTGGGGCAGTGGCGACACGCTGAGCAATAAACCGATGGCAAACGTCAGCCAGACGATCCAGCCATTTCGCGAATGGGTACTGGCCATTATTCCTCCCTCTGCCGCGTAGCTGCCGGGGCCGCAGCCGCGGGCGGCTTGGTGGCTGGCGCGGTGGTTGCAGGCGGCTTAGTGGCGGCGGGCTTGACCGGATGGGCGCCATGAGCCGCAGGCTTGGCCGGCGTGGCCACAGGCGCGGTCGCTGCCGGCGCTGTTGCCGGCGCCGCAGGAGTTGCCGGCGCGGGCTTGGGCACCGTCGCGGGGATGATCGGTGAGGTGCCGTTCTTTTTGTCTTCCGCTTCCTGGGCCTGGGCGGCTTCGTTGGCGCGCTCCTCCGGGGTGCGGTTGTCGCTGAATACCAGCAGCAGGTAACGGCTGCGGTTCAAGGCAGCAGTGGGCACGGCGCGCACAATAGCGAACGGCTGGCCGGAATCGTGGATCACTTCCTTGACCGTCGCCACCGGGTAACCGGCGGGGAAACGCTGCCCCAACCCGGAACTGACCAGCAGGTCGCCTTCCTTGATGTCGGCGGTATCGGCCACGTGGCGCAACTCCAGACGCTCGGGATTGCCGGTACCGCTGGCAATCGCGCGCAGCCCGTTACGGTTGACCTGCACAGGGATGCTGTGGGTGGTATCCGTCAGCAACAATACCCGCGAGGTGTAGGGCATCAGCTCGACCACCTGGCCCATCAGGCCACGCGCATCCAGCACCGGCTGGCCCAGGACTACGCCGTCGCGCTCACCCTTGTTGATGATGATGCGATGGGTAAAGGGGTTGGGGTCCATGCCGATCAACTCGGCCACTTCGACCTTTTCGTTGACCAGTGCAGACGAATTGAGCAACTCGCGCAGCCGAACGTTCTGCTCGGTCAGGGCCGCGAGCTTTTGCATGCGCCCCTGCAGCAGCAGGTTTTCAGTCTTGAGTTTTTCGTTCTCGGCGACCAGCTCAGTGCGGCTGCCGAATTGGCTGGCCACGCCCTGATAGAGACGTTGCGGCAGGTCGGTGATCCAGTAAGTCTGCATCAACACCAGCGACATCTGGCTGCGCACCGGCTTGAGCAGTGCGAAGCGCGCGTCGACCACCATCAACGCGACCGAAAGCACGACCAGCACCAATAAGCGCACGCCCAATGAGGGGCCTTTGGCGAAAAGCGGTTTAATAGGCCGCTCCTCCCAGGCAAATGTTCTCTTTATTCATACGGCATCAAACCGGCCTGGATGCAGATTGAAGAAGATAAACGCCCACAGGCAGCACTGCAAAGTGCTGCCTGTGGGCGACGCATGGGCAAACCAGCAATGTCTTATTCGCTGGAGAGCAGGTCCATGGTGTGCTTATCCATCATTTCCAGTGCACGACCACCGCCACGGGCAACACAGGTCAACGGGTCTTCGGCGACGATCACCGGCAGGCCGGTTTCCTGGGCCAGCAACTTGTCGAGGTCGCGCAGCAAGGCGCCACCACCGGTCAGGACCAGGCCGCGCTCGGCGATGTCGGACGCCAATTCCGGCGGCGATTGCTCCAGGGCGCTTTTCACCGCCTGAACGATAGTGGCCAGCGACTCTTGCAGAGCTTCCAGCACTTCATTGGAGTTCAGGGTGAAGGCACGAGGGACGCCTTCGGCCAGGTTGCGACCGCGAACATCGACTTCGCGTACTTCGCCGCCCGGATAGGCCGTACCGATTTCCTGCTTGATGCGCTCGGCGGTGGATTCGCCGATCAGGCTGCCGTAGTTACGGCGCACGTAGGTAATGATCGCTTCGTCGAAACGGTCGCCGCCTACGCGGACGGATTCGGCATACACCACACCATTCAGGGAAATCAGGGCGATTTCGGTAGTACCACCACCGATATCCACCACCATCGAACCGCGCGCTTCCTCAACCGGCAGGCCGGCACCGATGGCGGCAGCCATTGGCTCTTCGATCAGGAACACTTCGCGAGCACCGGCGCCGAGGGCCGATTCACGGATGGCGCGACGCTCCACCTGGGTGGACTTGCAGGGAACGCAGATCAGCACACGAGGGCTGGGCTGCAGGAAACTGTTTTCGTGAACCTTGTTGATGAAATACTGCAGCATCTTTTCGCAGACGCTGAAGTCGGCGATCACGCCGTCCTTCATCGGACGAATGGCAGCAATATTGCCGGGTGTTCGGCCGAGCATGCGCTTGGCCTCGGTGCCGACGGCAACGACACTTTTCTGATTACCATGGGTCCGAATGGCCACAACCGATGGCTCATTCAGAACGATACCGCGCTCGCGCACGTAAATAAGGGTGTTGGCAGTGCCCAGGTCAATGGAAAGATCGCTGGAAAACATGCCACGCAGTTTCTTGAACATGGGAAAGGGACCCTAGGCAACGCGTGGGTAAAAAAGTGCGGCAAACTCTAACAACGACAGGGATTTTGGGCAAGGCGCCAATGTGCTAAATTGGCCGACTTTCTGTGCACCAACCCCCACAATCGCGGCCGTAAGACCGTAGAAATGCGGTAGTGTTCCGACAATCTAACACACGGACAGCCTCCGTTCTGTTTTCCACTGGAGATTCCCATGGCGCTTGAACGCTCCGACGTGGAAAAAATCGCGCATCTGGCCTCGCTTGGCCTTAATGATGCCGATCTTCCACAGACCACCGCAGCCCTGAACAGCATTCTCGGGCTGGTTGACCAAATGCAGGCCGTAGACACCGACGGCATCGAGCCCCTGGCTCACCCGCTGGAAGCCAGCCAGCGCCTGCGCGCAGACGTGGTGACCGAACGCAATAATCGCGAGGCCTACCAGTCCATCGCGCCAGCGGTCGAAAACGGCCTGTACCTGGTTCCGAAAGTCATCGACTAAAGGGAAAGAGCCTTTCATGCATCACATGACTCTGGCCGAGATCGCCCGCGGTCTCGCCGATAAAAAGTTTTCCTCCGAAGAGCTGACCAAAACCCTGCTGGCGCGCATCGCCGAGCTGGACCCCAAGGTCAACAGCTTCATCAGCCTCACCGAAGAACTGGCCCTGAGCCAGGCCAAGGCCGCCGACGCCCGTCGCGCCAACGGTGAGAACGGCGCACTGCTGGGCGCCCCGATCGCCCACAAAGACCTGTTCTGCACCCAGGGCATTCGCACCAGTTGCGGCTCGAAGATGCTCGACAACTTCAAGGCACCCTACGACGCCACCGTGGTGTCCAAGCTCGCGACGGCGGGGGCCGTGACTCTGGGCAAGACCAACATGGACGAATTCGCCATGGGTTCGGCCAACGAGTCGAGCTACTACGGCGCGGTAAAAAACCCATGGAACCTGGAACACGTGCCGGGTGGTTCGTCCGGGGGTTCGGCAGCCGCCGTTGCCGCGCGTTTCCTGCCGGCGGCCACCGCCACCGACACCGGCGGCTCGATCCGCCAGCCGGCGGCGTTCACTAACCTCACCGGTTTGAAGCCGACCTACGGTCGCGTCTCCCGTTGGGGCATGATCGCCTACGCCTCCAGCCTCGATCAGGGCGGCCCGCTGGCCCGCAGCGCCGAAGACTGCGCGCTGCTGCTGCAGGGCATGGCCGGCTTCGACCCGCAGGATTCCACCAGCATCGATGAACCGGTGCCGGACTACAGCGCCAGCCTCAACGCCTCGATCAAGGGCCTGCGCATCGGCGTGCCGAAGGAATACTTCAGCGCCGGCCTCGACCCGCGCATCGCCGAGTTGGTGCATAACAGCATCAAAGAGCTGGAAAAGCTCGGCGCCGTCATCAAGGAAATCAGCCTGCCGAACAACCAGCACGCGATTCCTGCCTACTACGTGATCGCGCCAGCGGAAGCCTCCTCCAACCTGTCGCGTTTCGACGGCGTGCGCTTCGGCTACCGCTGCGAGAACCCGAAGGACCTCACCGACCTGTACAAGCGCTCCCGTGGCGAAGGCTTCGGTGCCGAAGTGCAGCGCCGCATCATGGTCGGTGCGTATGCCCTGTCGGCCGGCTATTACGACGCTTACTACCTCAAGGCGCAGAAAATCCGACGCCTGATCAAGAACGACTTCATGGCCGCCTTCGAAGAAGTCGACGTGATCCTCGGCCCGACCACGCCGAACCCGGCCTGGAAGATCGGCGCCAAGACCGGCGACCCGATCGCCGAGTACCTGGAAGACCTCTACACCATCACCGCCAACCTCGCGGGCTTGCCAGGCTTGTCCATGCCGGCCGGTTTCGTCGATGGCCTGCCGGTGGGCGTGCAGTTGCTGGCCCCGTATTTCCAGGAAGGCCGCCTGCTCAATGTGGCGCACCAGTACCAGTTGCACACTGACTGGCACACCCGCACCCCTACCGGCTTCTGAGGAGAACACTATGCAATGGGAAGTCGTGATCGGGCTGGAGATTCATACCCAGCTCGCCACCCAATCGAAGATTTTCTCCGGTAGCGCCACCACGTTCGGCTCCGAGCCCAACACCCAGGCCAGCCTGGTCGACCTGGGCATGCCCGGCGTACTGCCGGTGCTGAACCAGGAAGCGGTACGCATGGCGGTGATGTTCGGCCTGGCGATTGACGCCGAGATCGGCCAGCACAACGTGTTTGCACGCAAGAACTACTTTTACCCGGATCTGCCCAAGGGCTATCAGATCAGCCAGATGGAACTGCCGATCGTCGGCAAGGGCCACCTGGACATCCCGCTGGAAGACGGCACGATCAAACGTGTCGGCGTGACCCGCGCCCACCTGGAAGAGGATGCCGGTAAAAGCCTGCACGAAGAATTCCCGGGCGCTACCGGTATCGACCTGAACCGCGCCGGCACGCCACTGCTGGAGATCGTCTCCGAGCCGGACATGCGCAGCGCCAAGGAAGCCGTGGCCTACGTCAAGACCATCCACGCGCTGGTGCGCTACCTGGGTATCTGCGACGGCAACATGGCCGAAGGCTCGCTGCGTTGCGACTGCAACGTATCGATCCGTCCAAAGGGCCAGGTCGAATTCGGCACCCGCTGCGAGATCAAGAACGTCAACTCGTTCCGCTTTATCGAGAAAGCGATCAACAGCGAAGTGCGCCGCCAGATCGAACTGATCGAAGATGGCGGCAAGGTTATCCAGCAAACGCGCCTGTACGACCCGAACAAGGACGAAACCCGCGCCATGCGCAGCAAAGAGGAAGCCAACGACTACCGTTACTTCCCCGATCCGGACCTGTTGCCGGTGGTGCTGGAGGATTCGTTCCTCAATGACATCCGCGCCACCCTGCCGGAATTGCCACAGCAGAAACGCGAGCGCTTCCAGGCGCAGTTCGGCCTGTCGGTCTACGATGCCAGCGTTTTGGCCTCCAGCCGCGAACAAGCCAACTACTTCGAAAAAGTCGTGAGCATTGCCGGTGACGCCAAACTGGCGGCCAACTGGGTGATGGTCGAACTGGGCAGCCTGTTGAACAAACAGGGCCTGGAAATCGACGAAGCACCGGTCACCGCCGAGCAACTGGGCGGCATGCTGCTGCGCATCAAGGACAACACCATCTCCGGCAAGATCGCCAAGACCGTGTTCGAAGCCATGGCCAGCGGCGAAGGCAGTGCCGACGAGATCATCGAAAAGCGCGGCCTCAAGCAAGTCACCGACAGTGGCGCGATTTCGGCCGTACTCGATGAAATGCTCGCGGCCAACGCCGAGCAGGTCGAGCAGTACCGTGCGGCAGACGAGGCCAAGCGCGGCAAGATGTTCGGCTTCTTTGTGGGCCAGGCCATGAAAGCCTCCAAGGGCAAGGCCAACCCGCAACAGGTGAACGAGCTGCTCAAAAGCAAGCTTGAAGGCTGACAGCGATGAATGGTCCGAGTGAGACTTCACGCTTAACTCGGACTCCCTGTGCGAGGGGGCTTGCCCCCGATAGCGGTGATTCAGTCAACCCAGTGGCGGCTGACACTCAGCTATCGGGGGCAAGCCCCCTCCCACATTTGTAACGGGGTAACCTTGGAATGAAGCGTCTACTCGGCCTCCTGGCCCTGTTCTCTCTTTTAGGCGGTTGCGCCAGCGGCATCATCGACCCCAATGGCTACGACGAAACCGGCACCGCTTCCTATTACGGCGCCAGACACCATGGCAAGAAGACTGCCAGCGGTGAACCCTTCAACCAGAACGCCCTGACCGCCGCCCATCGGCGCCTGCCCTTCGGCACTCAGGTCAGGGTCACCAACCTGAACAACGATCGAGCCGTGGTGGTGCGCATCAACGATCGCGGCCCACATGCCCGTGGGCGCTTGATTGATCTTTCCCGCAAGGCGGCCGAGCAACTGGGTATGCTCGGCAGCGGCACCGCCCGCGTTCGCGTGCAAGCCCTGAGCAACTGAACCACAGCGCAAAGGAGCCCTGGCCATTTTCGGATTAACCGCCCTCTCCCCCTGGAGCCTGCTCGAACTGACCAGCGGCCTCGTGTTGCTGATCCTTGGCGCCGAAATCCTGGTGCGCGCCGCCGTGCGCCTGGCGGCGAGCCTCAAGGTACGGCCATTGATCATCGGCTTGACCATCGTGGCCTTCGGCAGCAGCGCGCCGCAGATGACGGTCAGCCTGCAGGCCACCCTGGCCGGCAATACCGACATTGCCGTGGGCAGTGTGATCGGCAGCGGCATCTTCAACATCCTGGTGACCCTGGGCCTTTCTGCGCTGATCATCCCCCTGCGGGTGTCGCGCCAACTGGTACGCCTGGATATTCCGGTGATGATCCTCGCCGGGCTGCTGGTGTTCACCCTGGCCGCCAATGAAGAACTCACGCCGCTCGATGGCGTGTTGCTGCTGGTGGCCCTGAGCGCCTATCTCGGCGTGCTGCATTATCAGACCCGACACTCACGGCGCCCGCGCACGCTCGACACCGTGGCACGGGCGCCGTGGCTGAGCAGTGTGCTGCTGATGCTCGGCGGGCTGCTGATCCTGGTACTGGCCGGCCACCTGCTGCTGGGTGCGGCAGTGGATGTGGCGGGCGACCTGGGCCTGTCGGAACGCATTATCGGCCTGACACTGATCGGCGTCGGCACCTCGCTGCCGTGCATGGCCACCTCCCTGATCGCCGCCCTGCGCGGCCAGCGGGAAATTGCCGTAGGCAACGTGATCGGCAGCAACCTGTTCAACCTGCTGGGCGTGCTGGGCCTTACCGCCGTGCTCGCGCCGTCGCCGCTGTCGGTATCGCCCAATGCGCTGGATTTCGATTTGCCGGTGATGCTGGGCGTGGTGGTGCTGTGCCTGCCGGTGTTCTATACCGGCTACCGCGTGACCCGTGCCGAAGGTTTGGTGCTGCTGGGCTTGTACCTGGCGTATGGGCTGCATGTGATGTCGTTCACCACCGGCATGCCCCTGGCCAACAAACTTGAACACTTGATGGTGTATTACATCCTGCCAGTGCTGGTGGCTTTCCTGTTGTTCAGCACGCTGCGAGCCTGGCGCCGCCAACACAAGAGGGAATCGTCATGACCGAGCAGAAAACACCCGGGGTTGAGATGCGTCGCCAGGTGATGGGCGACGCGTTTGTCGACCGCGCACTGGGCAATGCCACGGACTTCACCCAGCCGCTGCAGGACTTCGTCAACGAGCACGCCTGGGGCAGTGTGTGGAACCGCGACGGGCTGCCGCTCAAGACCCGCAGCCTGATCACTCTCGCCGCCCTGACCGCGCTCAAGTGCCCGCAGGAACTCAAGGGCCATGTGCGCGGCGCGCTGAACAATGGCTGTACCGTGGAAGAGATTCGCGAGGCGCTGCTGCATTGTGCGGTGTACGCCGGGGTACCGGCCGCCATCGATGCGTTTCGGGCAGCGCAGGAAGTGATCGACAGCTACCAGCAGGACGCCTAGATCCAGCCCCCGGCCTGCAACACAAAGATCCCGATATTCGTGGTCACCGCCGCCATCAGCGTGGTGATCACAATAATCGCCGCCGCCAGTTCATGATTGCCCTCGGCCGCGCGAGCCATCACAAAACTGGCAGCCGCCGTCGGCGCACCGAAGTACAGGAACAGAATCCCCAGTTCCGCCCCGCGAAAGCCCAGCAGCCAAGCGCCCAGGGTGGCGAGCAGCGGCAGCCAGATCATCTTCATCAGGCTCGCACTCAAGGCCATGCTGCCGCTTTTGCGCAGCGCCGCCAGGGACAAGGTACCGCCGATGCAGATCAGCGCCAGCGGCAAGGTCGTGTCGGCCAGATACTGGGCGGATTTTTCCAGCCAGCCCGGCAGACCGATCTGAAAGTACGCGAACGGCGCGGCGGCAATCACGCTGATGATCAGCGGGTTGGCGATCACGCTTTTGAAGATGCTCCACGGGTCGGACTTGATCACCGGGCTGTACACCGCCAGCACGATGGTCGACAGGGTGTTGTAGAACAGGATCACCAGCGCCGCGAGGATCGCACCGAGGGAGATGCCGTAGTCGCCATACATGCTGGCGGCCAACGCCAGACCGATCACCCCGTTATTACCGCGAAACGCGCCTTGGGTATAGATGCCACGGTCTTCTTTGCGGCAACGAAAGATGGCCCAGGCCCAGGCCAGCGCAAAGCTCACCAGCGTGGCCACGGAAAAGTAGATCAGCAGGCCCGGCTTGAGCGCCGAATGCAGGTCGGCGTGCAGGATGCCGAGGAACAGCAACGCCGGCATGGTGACGTTGAACACCAGGGACGATGCGGTGTGGATAAAGTTGTCGTTGATCCAGTTGATGCGCTTGAGCAGCACACCCAGAAACAGCATGGCAAACACCGGCGCGGTGATCGTGAGGGTAGTGAGAAAGATAGCCAGCATGCCGGGGAGAACCTTGGTGAGCGTCGTTAGGTGGCTAATGATAAGCCATGCAGCTCAGCGGTGCCTGTTAGACCGCAATCGGGGGCAAGCCCCCTCCCACAGTTTGAATTGTGAATACCTTCAAGTGTGGGAGGGGGCTTGCCCCCGATGCAGACGACTCGATCTCAGGTGATCGGCGCCGGGTTGAACAAGGTAATGTCGTTGTGCAGCTTGTGATGCTCCGCCCACGTTTTCTTCTTGCCGCTGGCCACGTCCAGGTAGAAGTGAAACAACTCCCAGCCCAACTCCTCGATACTCGCGCGCCCGGTGGCGATGCGCCCGGCGTCGATGTCGATGAGGTCCGGCCAGCGTTGCGCCAGTTCCGTACGGGTCGATACCTTCACCACCGGCGCCATCGCCAGCCCATAAGGCGTGCCACGACCGGTGGTAAATACATGCAGGTTCATCCCCGCCGCCAGTTGCAACGTACCGCACACAAAATCGCTGGCCGGGGTGGCGCAGAAAATCAGGCCCTTGCCCTTGAAGCGCTCGCCAGGGCCCAGCACGCCGTTGATCGCGCTGCTGCCGGACTTGACGATGGAGCCCAACGACTTCTCGACAATGTTCGACAACCCGCCCTTCTTGTTGCCCGGCGTGGTGTTGGCACTGCGGTCCGCTTCGCCCTTGGCGAGGTAACGGTCGTACCAGTCCATTTCTCTGACCAACTCTTCGGCCACTTCCTTCGTCTGTGCGCGAGAGGTCAGCAGGTAGATGGCATCACGTACTTCGGTGACTTCGGAAAACATTACCGTCGCGCCCGCCCGCAGCAGCAAATCCGAGGCGTAGCCCAGGGCCGGGTTGGCGGTGATGCCGGAAAACGCATCGCTGCCGCCGCATTGCATGCCCAGGATCAGCTCGGACGCCGGCACGGTTTCCCGGCGGCGCTGGTCGAGCTTCTTCAAGCGCACTTCGGCCAGTTCCATGATCTGCTCGATCATCTCGGTGAAGCCGTGGCTGGAGTCCTGCAGCCGATACAGCCACGGCTCGCTCAAATCGACGGAACTGTCGTTGTCGTGCATCACCTGGCCGGCCTGCAGTTTCTCGCAGCCCAGGCTGATCACCAGGGCTTCGCCGCCCAGGTTCGGGTTGCGCGCCAGGTTGCGCACGGTACGGATCGGAATGTAGGCATCCGTCGCGGTGATCGCCACCCCGCAGCCATAACTGTGAGTCAGCGCCACCACGTCATCGACGTTGGGGTACTTGGGCAGCAACTCCTCCTTGATGCGCTTGACCGCGTGGTCCAGCACCCCGGTTACACACTGCACCGTGGTGGTGATGCCCAGGATATTGCGCGTGCCGACAGTGCCGTCGGCATTGCGGTAACCCTCGAACGTGTAGCCCTCCAGCGGCGCCTGGCCCTCGGGCACCTCGGTGGACAGCGGCAAGCTGTCCAGCGGTGGCGCGGTAGGCATGCGCAGTTGATCTTCCTGGACCCAACTGCCACGCGGAATCGGCGCCAGGGCGTAACCGATGGTCTGTCCGTAGCGAATAATCTGACCGCCTTCGGGGATATCCTCCAGGGTCACTTTATGGCTCTGGGGGATGAAATCCACGGTCACCAGGCCGTCCGGGAACTCGGTCCCGGCCGGTACACCCTGGTCGTTGACCACGATCACTACGTTGTCGCGCTCGTGCAGGCGAATGGAGCGCGGCGAGTCGGCATGTTCAATCAACTGCATCACAGGGCCTCTCAGGAATGCGCTTCGGTTAGGTTGGTCAACTCAGGCCCTTTGCTTGGCGGCTCTTTGAGTACGACACGCTTGATCGGGCCGACGATCACCAGGTAGCTGAACACCGCCACCAGCGCGTTAGCGCCGACAAACACCAGGGCCCACTTGAACGAACCGGTGGTACTGATGATGTAGCCGATGACAATCGGTGTGGTGATCGACGCCAGGTTACCGAAGGTGTTGAACAGGCCGCCACTGAGACCGGCGATTTGTTTCGGCGAGGTGTCAGACACCACCGCCCAGCCCAGTGCGCCAACACCCTTGCCGAAGAAGGCCAAGGCCATGAAGCCCACCACCATCCATTCAACGTCAACATAGTTGCACGCGATGATGCTGCTGGAGACCAGCAGGCCGGCAATGATCGGCGCCTTGCGGGCGAAGGTCAGCGAGTGGCCTTTGCGCAGCAGGTAATCGGAAATCACCCCGCCGAGCACGCCGCCGATAAAGCCGCAGATCGCCGGCAACGAGGCGATGAAACCGGCCTTGAGGATGGTCATGCCACGGTCCTGCACCAGGTACACGGGGAACCAGGTCAGGAAGAAGTAGGTGATGCCATTGATGCAGTACTGGCCGAGGTACACGCCAAGCATCATGCGGTTGGTGAGCAACTGACGGATGTAATCCCACTTCGGCCCGTCGGTTTTCTTACCCTTGGCTTTGTCCTGGTCCATATCGACCATCGCGCCATTGGCGGCGATGTGATTGAGCTCGGCCTCATTGATCATCGGGTGCTGACGCGGGCTGTGGATCACTTTCAGCCAGATCAGCGAGAACACGATACCGATCGCGCCCATTACGATGAACACGTGCTGCCAGCCGAAGCGGTAGACGATCCACCCCATCAGCGGCGCGAACAGCACCGTGGCGAAGTACTGCGCCGAGTTGAAGATCGCCGAAGCCGTGCCGCGCTCTGCGGTCGGGAACCAGGCGGCCACGATCCGCGCGTTCCCCGGAAAGGACGGCGCTTCGGCCAGGCCTACCAGGAAGCGCAGCATAAACAGCGCGACCACGGCGGTGGAGACACCGAACTCACCGACATAGCCTTGCAGCACGGTGAACAGAGACCAGGTGAAGATGCTCAGGGCATAGACTTTTTTCGAGCCGAACCGGTCCAGCAGCCAGCCACCGGGGATTTGCCCGGCCACATAGGCCCAACCGAATGCGGAGAAGATATAACCGAGGGTGACCGCGTCGATGCCGAGGTCTTTTTGCAGGCTGGAGCCCGCGATGGCGATGGTGGCCCGGTCGGCGTAGTTGATCGTGGTCACCACAAACAGCATGAGCAGGATCAAATAGCGGACGTGGGTCGGCTTGGTCGCTTGCATGTAGAAGTACTCCCACTAATTATTTTTTTTGCGGGTAATGGTTTTCTGTTTTTGTCGTGGGGTCCGGCACGCATCCGGCCCCCACTGGGTGTTGCGTATTACGAACCGATGTAGCTGGTTTTCACCACGGTGTAGAACTCTTGCGCATAGCGACCCTGCTCACGCGAACCATAGGACGACCCCTTACGGCCACCGAACGGCACGTGGTAATCCACGCCGGCGGTCGGCAGATTGACCATCACCATCCCGGCCTGGGAGTGACGCTTGAAGTGGTTGGCATACTTGAGCGACGTGGTGGCGATACCGGCCGACAAGCCGAACTCGGTGTCGTTGGCCATGGCCAGCGCCGCCTCGTAGTCGGCTACGCGCACCACGTTGGCCACCGGGCCGAAGATTTCTTCGCGGCTGATGCGCATGGACGCTTCGCTGTCGGCAAACAACGTCGGCGCCAGGAAGTAGCCCTCGGTGTCGCACGTCACCAGGCCGCCACCGCTGACCAGCCGCGCGCCTTCGCTCTGGCCGATATCGATGTACTTCATGTCCTGGTCCAGTTGGGCCTGGGACACGACTGGACCGATATCGGTGCCGCTCTTGAGGGCGTGGCCGACCTTGATCGACTTCATGCGCTCGGCCATGGCCGCGACAAACTGGTCGTGGATGCCGGCGGTCACGATCAAACGGCTGGACGCCGTGCAACGCTGGCCCGTGGAATAGAACGCGCTCTGCACCGCCAGCTCCACCGCTTGCTTGAGGTCGGCGTCGTCGAGAATGATCTGCGGGTTCTTGCCGCCCATTTCCAGCTGCACTTTGGCCTGGCGCGACACACAGCTGACCGCGATCTGGCGACCCACACCGACGGAACCGGTGAAGCTGATACCGTCGACTTTCGGGCTGTTGACCAGCACATCACCGACCACACGGCCGCTGCCCATCACCAGGTTGAACACACCGTCCGGGAAACCGGCGCGAGAGATGATTTCCGCCAATGCCCAGGCACAACCCGGCACCAGCTCGGCGGGCTTGATCACCACGCAATTGCCGTAGGCCAGGGCCGGCGCGATTTTCCACGCAGGAATGGCAATCGGGAAGTTCCACGGCGTAATCAGGCCAACCACACCGAGGGCTTCGCGGGTGACTTCGACGTTGACGCCCGGACGCACCGACGGCACGTAGTCGCCGGACAAGCGCAGGCATTCGCCAGCGAAAAACTTGAAGATATTACCGGCGCGGGTCACTTCACCGATGGCTTCGGGCAAGGTCTTGCCTTCTTCACGGGCCAGCAACGTGCCGAGCTCTTCACGGCGAGCGAGGATTTCGCTGCCGACTTTATCCAGTGCATCGTGACGTGCCTGGATACCCGAGGTGGACCAGGCCGGGAACGCGGCGCGGGCGGCGTCGATAGCGGCGTTGACTTGAGCGACATCAGCCTTGGCGTATTCGCCGATGACATCGGACAACTCCGACGGGTTGATGTTGGTGCAGTAGTCAGCACCGGCCACCCACTGACCATTGATGTAGTTTTCAAAACGCTTGGATTGGGACACGAATCTTCTCCTGACGCAAAAGGCCGCTGATTGCTCAGCGGCCTTGTAAATGTCTTATTGCGGGCCTTGCTTATCGATCAGCGTGGCCAGGGCTTCGTATTCTTCCGGCAACAGATCGGTCAGCGGCGTGCGCACCGGGCCTGCGTCGTAACCGGCGATTTTTGCACCGGCCTTGACGATGCTCACGGCATAACCGGCTTTGCGGTTACGAATGTCCAGGTAAGGCAGGAAGAAGTTGTCGATGATCTTGCCGACGGTGGCGTGATCATCCCTGGCAATCGCGTGGTAGAAGTCCATCGCGGTTTTCGGGATGAAGTTGAACACCGCCGAGGAGTACACCGGCACGCCCAGGGCCTTGTAGGCCGCGGCGTAGACTTCTGCAGTCGGCAGGCCGCCAAGGTAGCTGAAACGATCACCGAGGCGGCGACGGATCGACACCATCAGCTCGATGTCGCCCAGACCGTCCTTGTAGCCAATGAGGTTCGGGCAGCGCTCAGCCAGGCGTTCCAGCAGCGGCGCCGTCAGGCGGCAGACGTTGCGGTTATAGACCACCACGCCGATCTTGACCGATTTGCACACCGCTTCAACGTGGGCGGCAACCCCGTCCTGGCTGGCTTCGGTGAGGTAGTGCGGCAGCAGCAGCAGGCCTTTGGCGCCCAGACGTTCGGCTTCCTGCGCATATTCGATAGCCTGGCGCGTCGAACCGCCGACACCCGCGAGGATCGGCACGCTGGTGGCGCAGGTATCAACGGCAGTCTTGATCACTTGAGAATATTCGCTGGCAGCCAGGGAAAAAAACTCACCGGTGCCGCCTGCGGCGAACAAGGCTGTAGCGCCGTAAGGGGCCAGCCATTCCAGGCGCTTGATGTAACCCGCCTGGTGGAAATCGCCCTGGGCGTTGAAATCGGTCACGGGGAAAGACAGCAGACCGTGAGAGAGGATGGACTTCAGTTCTTGTGGATTCATTATTCGAACACCCTGGGTAAAGACTTTCTGTCGAAAGATTGTTGTTGGTTTTGATGATGTCGTACGTCATCGTACAACTATAAAAGTATTCGTCAACTGCAATTCATCGACCGTGGCGTTGCGCCATGTTTATACGAGGCTCCTTGACGTAGGACATTTATCCTCTAAGCTCGCAATGGCTGTATATCCATACAGCATAAAGGGAAAATTCCTACGACATAGCAAGGAGCTAACATGTCCGGTTCTACACTCGCGGCACCCGAAAAAAAATCACCCCTGCTGCGCTTCGAAGGTGGGGAACACACCGCCATCGGCGATGACACACTGTTGCGTTTCGCCAAAGACGCGGCGGCAATTCCCGCACGCCAAGTCCTGCTGCACCTGCCCAACGGGCTTGCCCTGACCTACGGCCAAGTGATCGCCCTGGGTGGCGATTTCTATGGCATCCCCGGCCATCCCATCAGCGATGGCGCCTCCCCCGCCGAACGGGTGCAACGATTTACGGCCGCCTTCAATTCCCTGGCAGTGCTGCCGGCCTCACGGGAAGAAGCCGGCAAGATCCTCGCGGTGATGCAAAAGGAGATCAACGCGGTCAACCAGGCCATCAAGGACGGCAAACAGCCCCATGACGCGTATGACGCCCTGGGGGATAGCTTGTCCGAGGAATGGAACCGCATCACCGGTGGCGGCAGCGCGGTGTCGGCGCTGATTCCGCTGGGTCGCTACCTCAAGCTGGCGGCGGACAATGCCGACCATTTCGGCGAATGGGCACTGTCGGCCTACCTCGCCGGGCATACCGCAGCGCTGCAACAAGCCGTGGTGGCCCATCAAACCGGCACCGATCAGGCGCTGGAACTGGCCTACGCCATGAACAGTTTTGCCGATCACTTTTTGACCGATCTGTTTTCCGCCGGCCACCTGCGCGTCCCGCGCAAGCAACTGGCCGCCGTGGTCACACCTGGCGATCTCGGTTCGCTGATCAGCCGTTTCATGCATGACGAAGACAGTAAATTCGGACTCAAGGTGCGCAACGCCATGGGCGACGAATGGCACGCCTACGGGGACAAACGCTACTTCGATGACATCGACGCGGCCAATCGGGTCCAGGTCAAGCGCGCGGTGCAAGCCTCGGCGGACGAGATCTTCGAGACGTTTATCAGCGGCACCGCGCCCTCCCCGGCCACTTTCAAGGCGCCGCTGTACGTGCCGGACCTGAACGCCGCGCAGAACCCGGCGAACAACTTTTCACCGTTGTTCAAGATGGAAGGCGACAAGGTGGCGAGGCGCAAGGACGTGAATGACCTGAACGACAAGCACTGGACGAATGACTGGTGGGGATGGAGTACGTATTTGTTGCTCAAGGACTACACGCCGAATGCTCCGGCTTGAAGAATGCCGTTTGTCGAAACTGTGATTTTTAACAGTTACGTGGGATCAAGACGAGGGGGATAACACGCCTCAAGGGCAGTGCAAGCAGCTCTTGAGGCAAATTTTTACAACCACCCCGATACCAAGGAGAACCCAACATGACTCTAGCCCCTCCTATCCTCAAGCCACAAGCCGACAAAGGTAGAATCAGGCTGGCAGAGCTTCCAGAGGCATTGAGCCTGAGCATCACTGATAAGTTAGCGCTTAATTCGCAGGTTTACGCGTTCATCCTGACCGACCCAATACAAGACCCTGAATTTCCAACGTGGTCCGGTTATGACATGCGTCGGCTCAACACCAGTGAATGGCGCGTTTCGCCCGATGATCCGGAAGATGGGGACTTCTTCCCTCTCAGCGATCTTAAAGTAACCATTCCCAAGGAGACACTCGCGAACTACCTTGGCAAAACCATTCACGTGGGTTACTCGACCCGAGGTGAATCCGGCGTAGAGAGCTCATCGACTATTCCACTGACTATCACATCGCGCAGGACCGGAATGCGCACGATATGTCACATCAACTCCATGACTAAGCTGCCGGGCAATGTCGACAATCCCCAGTATTTTGAGCTCGAAGCAGCCGCGAATGTCGGAGATTTCATTTATTTCAGCCTGGCAAACCTATGGGTTCTCGTCAAAGGCAGGTATTTTTTCATGGGAGAGGACATCGACGACCAGACGCTGATACTAGAGACCTTGGTCACCGAGCCCCCCACTGATATTCGGCCACCGGCGTGATCAGACAGCCCTTTCAGCCTCTTCATGAGCATGGCGCAGCCGCTCGCGACTGTTGGTCAGGTGCAAACGCATGGCCGCTCGTGCCGCGTCCGAATCCTGGCGGGCAATCGCCTCGTAGATTTCTTCGTGTTCGCGGCTCAGGCGGTCCATGTAGTGTTGCTGATCATCATGGGCCAGGCGCGCGGAGTTCAGGCGGGTACGCGGAATGATGCTGGTGCCCAGGTGGGTCATGATGTCGGTGAAGTAGCGGTTGCCGGTGGACAAGGCAATTTCCAGGTGAAAAGCAAAGTCCGATGCAACCGCATCGCCCGCGTGCGCGGCGCTCTCGTTCAGCGCATCGAGTGCCGCGCGCATGGCCGCCAGTTGCTCATCGTTGCGACGTAACGCGGCGAGGCCGGCGGATTCCACTTCCAGGCTGATACGCAACTCCAGAATGGCCAGTACATCGCGCAACGTCACCACGGTGGCAGGATCAATGCGAAAACCACTGGGGCTGGGCGTATCGAGTACAAAGGTGCCGATGCCATGGCGCGTCTCGACCTGCCCTGCCGCCTGCAGGCGCGAGATGGCTTCGCGCACCACCGTGCGGCTGACCCCATGGGCTTCCATGATGGCCGACTCGGTAGGCAGTTTATCGCCACGCTTGAGTTGGCCATCGCGGATTTGCTCGGACAACACCGTGACCAATTCCTGGGCAAGGCTGCGGCGCTTGCGGGGAAGACGAGGGGCGGTGTTGGCGTTTTCCATGATGGATCATCTTTCTCGGCGAACTTGAGCACGCATCATAGCCCATGGCGGTTGTACGATCACCGTCCAGTCACGACTTTCATCCCTATCCAGCGCGCAAAAAAATGCCCCGACACAGATCGAGGCATTTTCTTCAGACACGTCCCGGGACGTAACGGCTTACTTGACCACCTTCAGGCTTGGCCGGCCGCTGGGACGCGGTGGCTCGGTACCCGGCGGTGGCAGATCATCACCGTCTTCACTGTCGATCGTTTCGTCATCCTCGAAAGGCGACTCCAGATCGAACACCATGCCTTGCCCATTCTCACGGGCATAGATCCCGAGAATGGCGCCAATCGGCACATAGAGCGTATGCGGCACACCACCGAAACGCCCTTCGAAACTAACGGCTTCGTTGTCCATATGCAGATGACGCACCGCACTGGGCGACACGTTCAGCACAATCTGTCCGTCACTGGCAAAACCCTGCGGTACCTGAACCGCAGGAAATTCGGAATTGACCAGCATGTGCGGGGTGCAATCGTTGTCCACAATCCACTCATAGAGCGCGCGGACCAGGTAGGGTCGACTGGAGTTCATCAGCGGCTCCTTAAGCCTTAGCGCATATCGCGTTCGACACCAGACAGACTCGCCTGGAAAGCCTCACGCGCAAACTGGCGCTCCATGTAATCAAGCAACGGCTTGGCCGGCCGTGGCAGTTCAATGCCCAGAATCGGCAAGCGCCAGAGTATGGGTAATAGGCAGCAATCGACCAGGCTTTGTTCCTCACTGAGGAAAAAAGGCTTGTCGGCGAACAATGGCGAAACGCCGGTCAGGCTTTCGCGCAATTCCTTGCGCGCCACAACACGGGCCGCCTCTTTGCTGCGCGAATCCAGGATCACATCCACCAGCCCGCACCAGTCACGTTGGATCCGATGGATCAGCAGGCGGCTGTTGGCACGCGCCACCGGGTACACCGGCAACAAAGGCGGATGAGGGTAACGCTCATCCAGATATTCCATCACCACGGTTGACTCCCACAACGCCAGGTCACGATCGACCAGGGTGGGCAAGCTGCCGTAAGGGTTCACTTCGATCAGTTTCGGTGGATGGCGTCCTGCCTCCACACTGATGATCTCGGCGCTGACACCCTTCTCTGCGAGCACGATGCGTACTCGGTGGGAATAGTGGTCGGCGGGGTCGGAGTAACAGGCCAACCGATTGGTCACGCCCATGGCGGTCCTCCTCGCTTGTTGAAATTATCGAAAGCTCAAAAACGAGCGCGCCCAGAGAGCCTCTCTGCAGGACCTGATGACAGATCGCTACGGTTCAGAGAGGCCGCTGGGCGCGCAAGATTAACAGCAATTGCTTACGGTTGGATCAATGCACATCCTTCCAGTATTCGCGTTTGAGCAGATAGGCGAATACAAAGAAGAAAGCCAGGTACAACAATACATAGGTACCGATGCGCTGATGCTGCAGTTTAACCGGGTTGGCCGAGTAAGCCAGGAAGGTCACGAGGTTCTTGACCTTCTCGTCAAACTGCTCCTCGTTAAGCGCGCCGGTCTTCGGCACGATGGTCAGTTGATCGCAGGCCTCATGGGTCAGAGGCGTTCCGGTCAACGGATCATATTGCTTCTTGCCGTTCTCAACGACCTGAACCTGCTTGCATCCTACCACTTGGCGACCCTGCAGGCCGACCAGAACGTTAGGCATGCCCACGTTCGGGAAGACTTTGTTGTTCACACCCCAGGGGCGCGTCGGATCTTCGTAGAATGATTTGAGGTAGCCGTAGAGCCAATCGGTACCGCGCACACGAGCGACCAGTGTCAGGTCGGGCGGTGCGGCGCCGAACCAGGCCTTGGCATCGGCGGGTTTCATCCCGATATTCATGTGGTCGCCGATCTTGGCCCCTGTGAACACCAATTTCTCCAGCATCATCTCGTGAGGGATGCCCAGGTCATCGGCGACTCGCTCATAGCGCTGGAACTTGGCGCTGTGGCAGCCCATGCAGTAGTTGGCGAACGTCCGCGCACCGTCCTGCATGGCGGCTTTGTCGGACACGTCAATGTCGACCTTTTCCAGTTCCGGGCCGCCATGTTCGGCAGCGAAGGACAGCAGCGGCAGTGCCGCAAGCATTAATGCAACGAATAATTTTTTCATCAGCCAGTCACCCTTTCCGGAACCGGTTTGGTCTTCTCGAGCCGGGTATAGAACGGCATCAGAATGAAGTAGGCGAAGTACAGGAAGGTGCAGACCTGCGACAGCAACGTCCGTTCAGGCGTTGGCGCCAGCACACCCAGGACACCCAGGATCACGAAGGCGATACAGAACACCCACAGCCAGATCTTGCTCAGCCAACCCTTGTAGCGCATGGACTTGACCGGGCTTCGGTCGAGCCACGGCAGCACGAACAGCACCGCGATGGCCGCACCCATGGCGATTACGCCCATGAGTTTGTCGGGGATCGCCCGCAGGATCGCGTAGAACGGCGTGAAGTACCAGACAGGCGCGATATGCTCAGGTGTCTTGAAGGCGTTCGCCTGTTCGAAGTTAGGCTTCTCCAGGAAATAACCGCCCATCTCCGGGAAAAAGAACACGATCGAGCAGAATACGAACAGGAACACGACCACGCCGACAATGTCTTTGACGGTGTAGTAAGGGTGGAACGGAATGCCATCCAGCGGGATGCCGTTCTCGTCCTTGTGCTTCTTGATATCCACGCCATCGGGGTTGTTGGACCCCACTTCGTGCAGCGCCAGGATGTGCAGTACCACCAGGCCCAGGATCACAATCGGCAGGGCCACTACGTGCAAGGCGAAGAAGCGGTTCAGGGTGATGCCGGAGATCAGGTAGTCACCGCGGATCCACTGGGTCAGGTCGTTGCCGATCACGGGGATCGCGCCAAACAGCGAGATAATCACCTGAGCGCCCCAGTACGACATCTGGCCCCACGGCAGCAGATACCCCATGAAGGCTTCGGCCATCAGCGCCAGGTAAATCAGCATGCCGAAGACCCATACCAGCTCGCGGGGCTTCTGGTAGGAACCGTAGAGCAGGCCACGGAACATGTGCAGGTAGACCACGATGAAAAACGCCGAAGCGCCGGTGGAGTGCAACAGACGCAGGATCGAGCCGTACTCGACGTCGCGCATGATGTATTCGACCGAGGCAAACGCCTCTTCCGCCGACGGGTTATAGCTCATCGTCAACCACACGCCGGTGACGATCTGGTTGACCAGCACCAGCAGTGCCAGGGACCCGAAGAAGTAGAAGAAATTGAAGTTTTTTGGGGCGTAGTATTTGCTGAGATGGTCTTCCCACATTTTAGTGGCGGGGAAACGCGCATCCACCCAATCCATGAACTTGCTCATCACGCGTTCTCCTTATCGAGGCCAATGACAATAAGGTCGTCAGTTTCGTAGGTGTGCGGTGGCACGGGCAGGTTCAATGGAGCAGGCTGAGACTTGTAGACACGACCGGCAAGGTCATAGTGAGAACCGTGGCACGGGCAGAAATACCCGCCGACCCAGTCCTTGCCCAGATCGACAGGGGCTACTTCCGGGCGGAAAGTAGGTGAGCAACCCAAATGGGTACACAGTCCGACCAGCAGCAGAATCTCTGGCTTGATCGAACGGGCTTCGTTTTTGGCGTAGGCGGGTTGGTCGGATTTCTCGGATTTCGGGTCAGACAGCTGGCCTTCGATCTTTTTCAGATTTCCCAGGATTTCCTCGGTACGACGAACAATGAATACCGGCTGGCCGCGCCATTCAGCAATCATCTGCTGGCCTGGCTCGATCTTGCTGACATTCACTTTCACCGGTGCACCTGCGGCTTTCGCCTTGGCACTGGGAAACCATGACCCCACGAACGGGACCGCAGCCCCCACCGCTCCTGCAGCACCCACCACGGATGTGGCTGCTACCAAGAAGCGACGCCGGCCTGCATTCACGCCGTCATTGCTCATTCAGTCCTCTCCCATCAGCTTTTTGGCCTGTTAAATCAGGCGTCTACTAAGTATTAAATCTGAACTTATAAAAATTTTGCCGAATGGTAATGAAAAGCCCCACCTCTGACAAGGGAATTACCCGGAGCTCCGGCTCCAGGCCTTGTAGTATAGGGGGTCTACGGATGTGGCAAGTTGTCACGGCGATTTTTATGCACAAATCGCGGGCAATAAAAAACGCCCAGCTCCGTAAGGAGGCTGGGCGTTCTTGTGGAACGTAAAGCGAATTAACGCTTCGAGTACTGCGGACGCTTACGCGCTTTACGCAGACCGACTTTCTTACGTTCTACTTCACGGGCATCACGAGTCACGAAGCCAGCTTTGCGCAGAGCGCCACGCAGGGTTTCGTCGTACTGCATCAGAGCGCGAGTGATACCGTGGCGGATTGCGCCAGCTTGACCACTTACACCGCCACCGATAACGGTGACGTAGATGTCGAACTTTTCAACGGTCTCGGTCAGTTCCAGCGGCTGACGAACTACCATGCGGGCAGTTTCGCGGCCGAAGAAGTTGTCCAGGGAGCGGTTGTTGATCGAGATGTTACCAGTGCCCGGACGCAGGAAAACGCGTGCGGTTGCGGTTTTGCGACGGCCAGTGCCGTAATTTTGAGTCGCCGACATAATGAACTATTCCGTTAAAACTTCAGTTCTTGGGGCTGCTGAGCAGCATGAGGGTGGACAGCGCCCGCATAGACTTTCAGCTTGCGAAACATATCGCGACCCAGTGGGCCCTTCGGCAGCATGCCTTTGACCGCGATTTCGATCGGGGCTTCAGGCTTCTTGGAAATCAGGCCTTCAAAGTTGGAAGACTTGATACCGCCTGGGAAACCGGAGTGACGGTAGTACATTTTGTCTTGCGCTTTGTTGCCGGTAACACGTACCTGCTCAGCGTTGATGATCACGATGTAGTCACCGGTGTCAACGTGAGGGGTGTACTCAGGCTTGTGCTTGCCACGCAGACGGCTGGCGACTTCAGTGGCCAGACGACCCAGGGTCTGACCAGCGGCGTCGACGACAAACCAGTCGCGCTGAACTGTTTCCGGTTTTGCAGTAAAAGTTGTCATTCTTTAATAGCCTCAGGGGCCGCCCTGTAAATTAGACGGCGGATCTTACTGAATAGTGCGTACTTTGACAAGTCAAAGGCAGCCGGATACAGACGCTATCGGGGGCTCGGGTCAGCGCGTCCGTTCAACGGCAAGATTCTTCGGCAGGCGGCGCATCACTTCCACTGCAGAAAGAGGTGGGCAATTATGCAGATTGCGAAAAAAAATTCAACCTGCTTTTATGATTGTTTTCCCCGACAGGAGTACCCGATGGATTATCGACAGCTGGGCCGTACGGATCTGAACGTGAGCGCGATAGCCTTGGGCACCATGACCTGGGGCGAGCAGAACAGCGAGGCAGAGGCCTTCGCGCAGATTGAGCGAGCCAAGGCCGCGGGGATCAACTTCCTCGACACCGCGGAAATGTACCCGGTGCCTCCCAAGGCCGATACCTATGCCACCACCGAACGCTACATCGGTCGTTACTTCAAGAGCCGTGGCGACCGCGCCGACTGGATCCTGGCCAGCAAGATCGCCGGCCCCGGCAACACCATCGACTACATCCGCGACGGCCACCTGCGCCATAACCGCAAACACATCGTCGACGCACTGGACGCCAGCCTCAAACGCCTGCAGACCGACTGGATCGACCTGTACCAGTTGCACTGGCCGGAGCGCAGCACCAACTTCTTCGGCCAATTGAGCTACAAGCACAAGGACGAAGACGACCTCACGCCGCTTGAGGAAACCCTCGAAGCGCTGGACGAACAGGTCAAGGCCGGCAAGATCCGTCACATCGGTCTGTCCAATGAAACCCCGTGGGGCACCATGAAATTCCTGGCCCTGGCCGAAGCCCGGGGCTGGACGCGCGCGGTGTCGATCCAGAACCCGTACAACCTGCTCAACCGCAGCTTTGAAGTGGGCCTGGCGGAAGTCGCGATTCGCGAACAATGCGGCCTGCTGGCCTACTCGCCCCTGGCGTTCGGCATGCTCAGCGGCAAATATGAAAACGGTGCTCGCCCGGCTAAGGCGCGCCTGACCGAATACAGTCGTTTCAGCCGCTACTTCAACCCGCAGTCGGAGGCGGCGTGCAGCCGTTATGTGGCACTGGCGCGTGAGCATGGCCTGGACCCGGCGCAGATGGCATTGGCATTTGTGACCCAGCAACCGTTCGTGACCAGCAACATTATTGGCGCAACGTCGCTGGAGCAACTGGACAGCAACATCGCCAGTGCAGATCTGAAGCTGTCGAAGGAAGTACTGGAAGGGATTGAGGCGATTCAGAAGGATCATCCGAATCCGGCGCCTTGATCGATCTGTAGACCGCTATCGGGGGCAAGTCGAATCGTCGCACCGCCCCTCCCACACTTGGAATGCATTCCAATGTGGGAGGGGGCTTGCCCCCGATGACGCATTCAAGACCAGCAAAAAATCAAAGCGACCGCGCAATAATCTCCTTCATGATCTCGTTGGTCCCCGCATAAATCCGCTGCACCCGCGCATCCGCCCAGGCGCGGGCAATCGGGTACTCCCACATGAACCCGTAGCCGCCGTGCAACTGCACGCACTCGTCGAGCACCTTGCATTGCAGGTCCGTGGCCCAGTACTTGGCCATCGCCGCCGTAGGCACATCCAGCTTGCCTTCCAGGTGTAACGCCATGCACTGGTCGACGAATACACGGCCGACCTGAATCTCAGTAGCCATCTCGGCCAGTTTGAAACGGGTGTTCTGGAAGTCGGCGATCGCCTTGCCGAATGCCTTGCGCTCACGGGTGTATTGCAGGGTCCACGCCAACGCCGCCTCGGCGGACGACAACGCGCCAATCGCCACGGTCAGGCGCTCCTGGGGCAATTCCTGCATCAGGTAGGCGAAGCCCATGCCGGCCTGGCCCAACAGGTTTTCCTTGGGCACCCGCAGATCCTGGAAAAACAGCTCCGAGGTGTCCTGGGCCTTCATGCCCACCTTCTCCAGGCGCTTGCCCTTGGCGAAGCCCGGCGTATCGGCCTCTACCAGAAACAGGCTGGTGCCCTTGGCGCCGGCCTTGGGGTCGGTCTTGGCCACCACGATCACCAGGTCGGCGAGATAGCCGTTGGTAATAAACGTCTTGGAGCCGTTGATCACATACTCATCGCCATCAAGCACGGCGCTGGTCTTGACCCCTTGCAGGTCGGACCCGGCGCCGGGTTCGGTCATCGCAATGGCGGTGACCATCTCGCCGCTGATCAATTTGGGCAGGTATTTATGCTTCAGCGCCTCACTGCCGTAATGCAGGATGTACGGCGCAACAATGTCCGAATGCAGGGAGAACCCGATCCCGGTCAGGCCCAGCCGGCCGATCTCCTCGATCACCACGGCGCTGTAGAGAAAGTCAGCGTCGAGGCCGCCGTAGGCTTGCGGCAGATGAGAGCACAGCAAGCCCGCCTCCCCCGCCTTTCTCCACAGGCTGCGGTCGATATAGCCCTGCTTTTCCCATTGGCCATGGAAAGGCACGGCGTCTTTTTCGAGAAAAGTGCGCACGCTCTCGCGAAACAGTTCGTGGTCTGGACTGAACAAGGTTCTCGGGATCATGGGGCACCTGTGTGGATTGTCGGACAAGAACGAACCCACAGAGCCTATGCCGCCCAAGCGTCACGGGACACTGGACACATGCGACAAAAAATAAGACGATCCAGCCGTCTGGTGACCACTTTCCCCTATAAGAATAAATGAAATTATGTCTAACCAAATCTCCACGCCGTTGCGGCGCGTCAGCATTCTGGCCATTGATCGGGTATTCGCGTCCACCCTCATGCAAGCCAAGGATTTCTTTCACCTGGCCAGCCTGCGCTATGGCAAGCAGCAAGGCCTGGGTCTGACCCCGGCGTTCGAAACGCGTCTTGTCAGCCCCGATGCAAAATCGGTGTGCAGCTTCAGTGATGTGATCATGCCGGTGGATGGCGGCCTGGAAGACGCCGACATCATCGTTCTACCGGCCTTCTGGGATGACTTCGACGCCCTGTGCGCCCGCTACCCCCAAGTGTTGCCCTGGCTGCGCGAACAACACGCACGCGGTGCCGTGTTGTGCGGCGAAGCCACCGGGGTGTTCTGGCTCGCCGAAGCCGGCCTGCTCGATGGCAAGGAGGCGACCACCTACTGGCGCTTCTTCAACGCCTTCAGCGAACGCTTCCCCAAGGTCCAGCTCAATCAGGACAAACATCTCACCGACGCCGACAACCTCTACTGCGCCGGCGGCACCACCTCGGCCTGCGATCTCTATATTTATCTGATCGAACGCTTCTGCGGCGCCAATATCGCCCAGGCCGTGGCACGCGACATTCTCTACGAAGTGCAGCGCAGCTATTCACCTGGCCGCATTGGCTTTGGCGGGCAGAAACTGCACCAGGATGTGATCATCCTGCAGATCCAGCACTGGCTGGAAGAGCACTTCGCCGACAAATTCCGCTTCGAAGATGTCGCCCGGGAACACGGTATGAGCATCCGCAACTTCATGCGTCGCTTCCAGACCGCCACCGGGGACAAGCCGCTGCATTACCTGCAGCGCCTGCGCATCGAAACGGCCAAGGGCCTGCTCTCGGGCAGTCGCAAGAGCATCAAGACCATCAGCTATGAGGTGGGTTACGACGATGCGAGTTTCTTTGCGCGGTTGTTTCGCCAACACACCGAGCTATCGCCGAACCAATACCGCCAGCAATTCCAGCAGGCTGCGTAAGCCAATGTGAGAGGGGGCCAAGCCCCCTCTCACACTTAGGGTTTGTGCCCGCGCGAGAGGAACTCGTGGGACTGCATCTCCAGCAAACGGCTGAGGGTGCGCTGGAATTCGAAGTTCAAGCGACCGCCGGTGTAGAGGTCCTTGAGTTCCACTTCCGCCGAGATGATCAGCTTGACGTTGCGGTCGTAGAACTCGTCGACCATGTTGATAAACCGGCGCGCGATGTCGTCGGTGGTCACGCTCATCTGCTCCACGCCGCTGAGGATCACCGCGTGGAAGATCTTGCCCAGTTCGATGTAGTCGTTCTGGCTGCGCGGGCCGTCGCAGAGTTGGCGGAACTCGAACCAGGCCACGTCATCGCAGGTGCGCAGGGCGATGATTTCGCGATTTTCGATCACCAACTTATCGTTTTCCACCGCCTGGGTGCATTCCGGCGTCAGGGCACGGAAGCTCTTGCGCAGACTTTCGTGAGCCGCTTCGTTCAGCGGAAAATGGTACAGCTCCGCCTGCTCGAGGTGACGCAGGCGATAGTCGACGCCGCTGTCCACATTGACGATTTCAGTGTGCTGCTTGATCAGCGCGATTGCCGGCAGGAAGCGCGCGCGCTGCAGACCATCCTTGTACAGACCGTCAGGCACGATGTTCGAGGTGGCGACCAGGGTTACGCCGTTCTTGAACAGCTCTTCCATCAAGGTGCCAAGAATCATGGCATCGGTAATGTCGGAGACGAAGAATTCATCGAAACAGATCACCCGGGCTTCCTGGGCAAAGCGCTTGGCGATGATAGTCAGCGGGTTTTTCTCGCCCGGCAGCGTCTTCATCTCTTCGTGCACGCGCTTCATGAAGCGGTGGAAGTGGGTGCGGACTTTTTCCTTGAACGGCAGCGCTTCAAAGAAGGTGTCGACCAGATAAGTCTTGCCACGGCCCACGCCGCCCCAGAAATACAGGCCTTTGACCGGCGTATGGTCTTTCTTGCCGAACAGCTTGCTGAGCATCCCTGGCTTGCTTTGCGAAGCTGCAAGCAGGTCCTCGTACAGGCGCTGCAAATGACGCACCGCATTTTCCTGAGCCGCGTCGTGGAAGAACTCAGGGCGTTTCAGATCAGCTTGATATCGTTCTAGGGGCGTCATAATTTCGTTAGCAAGGCAACAAAAACGGGCCGTCACTGTAACGACGGCCCTGGATAATGGCAATCAACCCTTGGTCGGGTTAATCCTCGAGGGGGGCCAACGCGATGCGCAGGGCCTCAATGGCCGCGTCAAGCGACGCAGGGTCGGCAAACTCGGCACTGTCGGCTACCGCGGCGCCGTCCAGCCATACGCTGAAGCGCAGGCCATCGGTGCGCACGTCAAGGGCGTCACCGCTTTGCAGTTGTTTGGTCACCGCACCTGCCGCCTTGCCGTCGGCAAAATGGCGCGACAACAGCAGTTGTTCGCCATCGGCGGCCAGCAGGCGGAAACGGAAACTGCCGTCATCTTCGCGAAAGCTCACGAAACGCGCGGTCTTGGTGGTTTTCTTTTTGGCGCTGACCGGCGCCGCAGCCTGGTTCACGAACGAACGCAGGCCCACCGCCTCACGCAGCTCGGCAAGAAACGGTGCCGCGACGGCGCGGGCTTTCTTCGCCCCGACCAGCAACAGATCTTCCATGTCCGACGGGCGCGACATCAGTTGGTGATAGCGCTCGCGGGCCTCGCCCAACTGGCCGTCCAGCAATTGGAACAGACGGTTCTTCGCCTCGCCCCAACCCAGGCCTTGCAGCAGTTCGTAACGGAACGCCTGCTCCTGGGCCTGCGTGGCAAAGGCCTGGTACAGGGTGAACAGGTGCGAATTGTCCGGATCCTTGGCTTCGCCCGGCGCGCGGGAGTCGGTGACGATGCGCGAGATCGCGTCCTTCATATCCTTGGCGCTGGTGAACAACGGGATGGTGTTGTCGTAGCTCTTGGACATCTTGCGGCCATCCAGGCCCGGCAAAGTGGCAACGCTTTCTTCGATCAACGCCTCGGGCATCGTGAAGAATTCCTTACCGTTGCCGAACAGGTGGTTGAAACGCTGGCCGATGTCGCGGGCCATCTCCACATGTTGGATCTGGTCGCGGCCCACCGGCACCTTGTGCGCGTTGAACATCAGGATGTCCGCCGCCATCAGCACCGGGTAGCTGTACAGGCCCATGGTGATACCCGCATCCGGGTCCTCGCCGGTCTCCACGTTCTTATCCACCGAGGCCTTGTAGGCATGGGCGCGGTTGAGCAGGCCCTTGGCGGCGACGCAGGTCAGCAGCCAGGTCAGCTCGGGGATTTCCGGGATGTCAGACTGGCGATAGAAGGTCACCCGGTTCACATCCAGGCCACCGGCCAGCCAGGTCGCGGCGATTTCCATGCGCGAGCGCTGGATGCGCTGCGGGTCATCGCATTTGATCAGGGCGTGGTAGTCGGCCAGGAAGTAGAAGGAATCGGCATTGGCGTCCTGGCTGGCAAGGATGGCCGGGCGAATCGCACCGGCGTAGTTGCCCAGGTGCGGCGTGCCGGTGGTGGTGATGCCGGTGAGGATACGGGTACGAGTCGTCATGGGTAATCGCTTATCAGACTGCTATCAATTCGAGAGACGCGGCAGCACCAGATCTTTGAGATCGGTGAGCTTGCCGTGAAAAAAGTGCCCGCATTCTGCCACTTTCAGCAGCTCATGGGGGCGTTTCAAGGCGGCGGACCAGTCGTAGACCAACTGTGGGTCGACCACTTCGTCGGTTTCCGGTTGGATCAAGGTCAACGGGCAGTCCTGGGGCAGCACATCGTTATCGCTCAGGCGCATCACAGCAGCGGCGACCATGAACAGGTGCGCGAGTTTTTCGCCTTTGGCCTCCAGGCGCCCGCCCAGGCTCGCCGCCACGTAGCCGCCAAAGGAAAACCCGAGCAAGGTGATCGGCAGGCCAGGATGCTTTTCCCGCAGCCAGGTGACGGCCGCTTCGGCATCGTCCACTTCGCCGCTGCTCATGTCGTGGCTGCCGGCACTGGCGCCGACGCCGCGGTAATTGAAACGCAGCGTGATCAAACCGGCATCGCGCGCGGTGCGTTGCAGGGTCGACACGACTTTATTGAGCATGGTCCCGCCCTGCACCGGGTTAGGGTGGCAGATCAGCGCGAGGCCACGTGGTTCGGGCTGATCCAGGTACAGGGCTTCCAATTGGCCTACCGGGCCATCGATCAAAACGGGGGTTTCGCGCATGAGCAAGGAATGAACTCCGTGACCTCTCAATGGGTCGACTCGTCTAGCTAAAAATCTGTGCATGACATCATTGCGAGCTTAATCGCGGTATACAGCGCAGGTCCGAGCCGTTAACGTAAAGCAAAGCCGTTTATAGAGGAAGGACTCGTGGAACACTCGCTCTTAGTTTGGTTGTTGCCGACTCTTGCCCTGGTTGCCGGTGTCGCCATTGGATTCCTGGTTGCTCGCCTGCTGCCGAATGCCGCGCCTAACCGCACGCAGCGTCAGCTCGATGACATCCAGGAACGTTTTGACAGTTATCAGAACGAGGTTGTTACCCACTTCAATAGCACCGCGACCCTGGTCAAGAAGCTCACCCAGAGCTACCAGGAAGTACAGGATCATCTCGCCGATGGCGCTAACCGCCTGGCCCTCGACGATATCACTCGCCAGCGCCTGCTGGCCGCGCTGCACTCCGATGCACCGCAGACACCACGGGAACGCCTGACCCCACCCCGGGAAAACCAGGAACCGCCACGGGACTACGCGCCGAAAACGGCGGATGCTCCAGGCATGCTGGATGAGCATTACGGTTTGAAGAAGTAAGTCATTTTCAAGCAATAGAAAGCCCGGCTGATCGATGATCAACCGGGCTTTTTGTTGGCCCCCACATTAGGTCTCAGGAGATGGATTGCTCTTGAAGCCACCCGCCTTCGATGCGCACATGCCGACCATGAAAGCGTTTGAGGCTGCTGCGATGGCCGACGCTGACGATACTCAGCCCCGGCAACGCATCGATCAGCGCCTGGTACAACGTCGCCTCATCTTCCTCATCCATTGCCGAGGTGGCTTCGTCCATGTACAGCCATTGCGGCGCGAACAGCAAGGCGCGGGCAAACGCCAGGCGCTGTTGTTCGCCCGGCGAGAGCACGCGTTGCCAGTGGTTGGCCTCATCCAGCTGCCCTACCAGATGCGGCAGGCGGCACGTTTCAAGGACCTGTGCATAACGTTGCGCCGAGTAGACGCCGGCGTCCTGTGGATAACTCAACACCGCCTTCAGCGTGCCGATCGGCAGGTAAGGCTTCTGCGGCAGGAACAGGTAACGCCTGGCCGGCAAACGAATGCTGCCGTGACCTGCGGGCCAGAGCTGCCCCATGGCGCGCAGCAGGGTACTTTTGCCACTGCCGGAACGGCCACTGAGCATGACGCGCTGACCCGGTTCAACGATCAGGTTGGCATCGGTGAGCAGGTGGCGACCATCCATAAGATTCATGCCCAGCCCCTGCACGACAAGACGCTCGCCCTGCGCGCTCACATCAATGGCCGCCGGGCGTTGTTCGTTTTCCGTCATCGCCTGTTGAAAGCTCAATAGACGGTCGCTGGTGGCGCGCCAGCTGGCCAGGTCGGCGTACGCGCTGATAAACCAGCTGAAATTGCCCTGTACGTTGCCGAAGGCCGAGTTGATTTGCATCAGCTCACCCAACTCGATCTTGCCGGAAAAATAGCGCGGGGCAGCCACGATAAACGCAAAGACGGTAGCAATCTGTTCGTAGCCGGCGGTAAAGAACGTCAGGCGTTTGGACACCTTCATGATGTCCCAGTAGTTATGCCAGACCTTGCCGAACCGTGCGCTCAAGCGTTGGTTTTCGTTGGGCTCGCCGTTGTACAGGGCAATGCTTTCAGCATTCTCGCGCACCCGCACCATGGAGAAACGCAGGTCCGCTTCGAAGCGCTGCTGCTGGTTGCTCAAGCCGATCAGACGACGACCGATCAGGTGGGTCAGCCAACTGCCGACACCGGCGTAGACCAACGCACACCAGAACATGTAGCCGGGGATGGTGATGCCGAACACTTCGATGCTGCCCGACACGCCCCACAGAATGACCGAGAACGACACGAGGCTGACGACATTGCGCAGCAACCCAAGGCCAAGGCTCAGGGTGTTCTGGGTAAAACTATTGAGGTCTTCGGAAATCCGCTGGTCCGGGTTATCGGTATAACCCCCCTGCTCCAGCTGGTAGTAGTTTTTGTGGCCAAGCCAGCGGGCGAAGTGCTTTTCGGTCAGCCATGCACGCCAGCGAATCGTCAGCATCTGAGTGAGGTAAAGACGGTAGACCGCGCCGAGAATCGCCACGGCGGCGATCCCGCAGAAATACAGGATTTGTTGCCAGAAGGCCGCGGTGTCCTTGTTTTCCAGAGCGTTATAGAAGTCTTTGTACCAGTGGTTGAGCCACACGGAAATTGCCACGCTGAACAGCGACAGGCCGATCACCACTGCCAGCAACAGCCAGGCCTTGCCCTTCTCTTCGCTGCGCCAATAAGGCGTGATCATCGCCCACGTTCGGCGAAAGAAATGCCCACGCAGCGCATCGTTGACCGCGGAATATTCAGCGTTCTGATTCATCGTTCAGGCTCGGTAGGAAAGAGATGACAGGCGTTCGAACCGATCTTAGGTGATCGGTTCGGGGCTCCGTGCGGCCTGAAGCGGGTTGTTCAGCTTAGGTTCAGCGTCGGACCGGCCGCTTCTGCAGCTTGCGTTGCAGGGTGCGACGGTGCATGCCCAGGGCACGGGCGGTGGCGGAGATATTGCCTTCGTGCTCGGTCAGCACGCGCTGGATGTGTTCCCACTGCAGGCGGTCCACCGACATCGGGTTTTCCGGAACCAGGGTATCGAGGTCGGCGTGCTCGGACAGCAACGCGGCCAGCACGTCGTCGGCATCCGCCGGTTTGCACAGGTAGTTGCAGGCGCCGCGCTTGATGGCTTCGACAGCGGTGGCAATGCTGGAGTAGCCGGTGAGGATCACCACGCGCATTTCCGGGTCCAGCTCCAGCAGCTTGGGCAGCAGCACCAGGCCGGAGTCACCGTCCATTTTCAGGTCGAGCGCGGCGTAGTCCGGCAGGTCGGCCTGGGCGATGGTCAGGCCCTCTTCGGCGGACCCGGCGGTGCTCACGCGAAATCCGCGACGACTCATGGCACGTGCCATCACGCGGGTAAACGTAGCGTCGTCATCTACCAGCAGCAGGTGCGGCAGTTCTTCGCCTTCGACTTGGATCTCATCACTCATCGATATCTCCTCGTGCGACACGGGGCAGGCGCAGCTCGGTGAGCGTGCCACCTTCCTCATGACTATAGAGCTTCACTGAGCCGCCGGCGCGGGTCACGCTGGCCTTGCTCAAAAACAGGCCGAGGCCGAAGCCCTTGCCCTTGGTGGTAAAAAATGGTTTTCCGATCTGCTCGGCAATCGCCAGCGGCACGCCCGCGCCGTGGTCGCGAATGCTGATGGTGAGATCTTCGGTGTTCCAGTCCAACTGCACTTCAAGCCCTTCGGGGCAGGCGTCGGCGGCATTGTTCAACAGGTTGAGCAACGCCTGGGTCAGGTCCGGTGGCGGCGCCATGCGCGGTACCGTGCCCTGCCCCAGCAGGTGGAAGCGATAGCTGGCCTCGGGGCGCATCAGGTGCCAGCGGTTCAGGGCTTCATCGAGCCACTGCGTCACGTCCTGCATCTCCACGGCCAGGCGGCGATTGGCTTCGGCGGCGCGCACCAGTTGCTGCAGGGTCAGCTTGCACTGCTTGACCTGTTCCTGCAGCACGCTCAAATCGTCCTGCAGGGCCGGGTCGTGGTGGTCCTGGGTCATTTCCTTGAGCAGTACGCTCATGGTCGCCAGCGGCGTGCCCAATTCATGGGCCGCGCCGGCGGCCTGGGTGGCGACGGCGAGCAATTGTTGATCGCGCAGGCCCTCTTCACGGCGAATGGCGCGCAGTTCTTCCTGGCGACGCAATTCCTCGGCCATGCGCGCGGCAAAAAAGGTGATGACGGCGGCGGACAGCGCAAAGCTCAGCCACATCCCATAGATCTGCAGGTTTTCCCGGGCGATGGGGAAGGTCTGCAGCGGGTAGAACTGGGCCAGCAGCAGGGTATAAAGGGTCAGGGCGATCCCCGACAGCACCACGGAATAGCGCCATGGCAACGTCACTGCCGCGATCGTCAGGGGCACCAGATAATAAGAAACGAAGGGGTTGGTAGAGCCACCCGAGAAATACAGCAACACACTGTGGATAAACAGGTCGCAGGCCAGTTGCAGGGCATATTCCAGCTCGGTCACCGGCCAGGTGGTGCGCAGCCGGATCGCGGTAAACACGCAGAGCACCGTGGAAAAACCAAGGGTCACGCCCAGTGGCAGCCAGGGCAGCGGCAGCAGGTCGAACCAATAGGCAAGCCCCACCGAACCGGCCTGGGCGGCCAGTACCAGAGTACGGATGAACGTCAGGCGCCAAAGGTTCTGGCGGGTGGCGGAAGTCAGTTTTACGGCGGCGAGCATGAGCTCTCCCGGTGAGCGCTGCAGGCGGATCGGCAGGAGTATAAACGAAGCGTCGCCTCGGGCATTGGGTGTGTGGCTCTTTGACGCACCGGGCGCCGTAGCTGCAAGCCGCGAGGTAAAAGCGGCAAGAACTCGCCTCGCCCTTCGCTTGCTTGCGGCTTTAAACTTTTTCCAATTCATAAACCCGAAGAACCCGTTACCACCGTCTACAGTCATACCGATACGACCCCCCTAAGGAGCTTCCATGTCTCGTTTCACTCGCAGCGCAGCCATCCTCACCCTCAGCGCCGGCGCCCTGGCCAGCTTTTCGGCCATGGCGGCCGATGAACTGCACTACAACCAGATCTCCCTGCGCGCCGAGGCCAGCCAGGAAGTGGCCCGCGACAAGATGATCGTCACGCTCTATACCGAATCCCAGAACACCGATCCGGCCAAGCTCGCCGCCGACATCACCACCACCGTGAATCAGGCGCTGGGCCAGGCCCGCGAAGTCAAAGCCGTGACCCTGCGCCAGGGCAGCCGCAACAGTTACCCGATCTATGACAACAAAACCCAGAAGATCACCGGCTGGCGCGAACGCGCCGAACTGCGCCTGGAAAGCGCGGACTTCCCGGCGCTCTCCAAACTGACAGGTGAATTACTGAACACCCTGAAAATGGGCGGCATGGATTTCGCCATCGCCGACGCCACCCGCAAAGCCAGCGAAGATGCGCTGCTCAAGGACGCGGTCGCTGCGTTCAAGGCCCGCGCTCAACTGGCCACCGACGCACTGGGGGGCAAGGGTTACAAGATCGTCAACCTGAATTTCAACACCAACGGTTATCCACAGCCGTATGAGCGCGGCGCGATGATGATGAAGGGGGCCTTGATGGATTCGGCGCCGACTCCGGAAGTGGAAGCCGGCACCAGCAAGGTCAGCATGAGCGCCGACGGAACCATCGAAGTCCTGCAGTAAGCGCACGGCTGAGGCGAACGGGCTTGTTACCGCGCAATGCGTGCCCGTTTCGCCGCTTTATGCACTCGCCTCATGGCTGCTCCTCTTGGAGTAAATGTAACCGCCTTGATCAGGGCACATCGCACGTTACACACCTCCACGCCCCGCCGACGCCCGGCGGCACGGTTGGCACGCCCCCTCAGTCACGGCGGCCGCGCACTCCCGCCATTTGATCTATGTCCATAGATGTCCCTTGCAACATTCCTGTGAACACGCACAACGCCCACGCCGGAACGTCCGCGCGCTCATTTCCCACGCACCTATCGAACACCTGAACGCCAGGGAGGCTCATTTACGGAGATCGATACAGAATGATTACCCCTGCCACCACCACTATTCCGACAACCGTATCCGATTCGTCGCACACGTCAGCGACCCCATACCTGCAGGCGGACACGGTGGGCGCTGAACATCAACCTCGCCGCAAAAGTGCCAAACGGCGCAATCATCACCAAACACTGATACCGGGCCTGCCGTATAACCCGGGGGTAGAGAAATACATCTGGAAAGCCAAAGACGGGTTCAAAACCCCCAGTCAGAGTACCGCCGAGATTATCAGGTCAGAGCTGAAGACGCGCTGGGGCAAGGACATCGATCCCGACAATACGTTTATCGTGACCTTGAACTACGACCCCAAGCAGCCACAGCCCAGGGGCGGCAAAGTTCTGAATAAGATTTCCCTGACCCAGGCCGCACTGCATAACGTACAGCGCGCCAATAAAAACGATGAACACCAGACACCGCTCGAAAAGCAGCGGTCCACCCTGCACACCTGGCTTGGTCGGCTGGCGCCTTTGCTGCCTCTCCCGGCGGTCGTGGATGAAATTGACACGCTGGCGCGGCGACAGAGGACTTATGAAGGCATATTTGTCGGGGCAGAACCTGGCGGCAGGGAGGTCTATAACAGTCGCAACCTGCTGAGGCAGACGCCAGCGGCGTTTCGAGACATCGTGTGGAACACCGAACTGAGCAAACCGTACACCCAATTCCTGAACGAGTTCTGGCCCGCCCATGAGGGCAAATACGCACAACTGAGCAAGGCATCCCTGGTGGGCGCGGCCCTCAGTCAATTTGAAAACGACAGCTTGAGCGCCAGTGACACCAACCTGGTGATGCGCGCCGCCGGCCTGCCGCCGAATACGACCTGGGAAAACCTCAAGCTGGACGACCTGGCCCCGGCCACCACCCAGGACCCAAGCGTGGAAGTCGGGCTGCTGAGCATCAATGGCTTCAAGTCCACGGACCTGCTCTGCATCACCGACAAAACCCCTCGATTCGATGCCGACGGCAAACCCGCTACCCGTACCTTGCTGTACATCCCCGGTAATTCTTCGCCGCTGCATACCTTCGACAACCAGGCGCAGATGAAGCGCTGGCTGGCTGAACAGGCCGCTGACCCGGTCAAGCGCGAAGCCCTGTCGATGCATTTCCCCTTGCGTGACCAGGCTGATCGACATTTCTCCGACGGGGTCAATCAAACACTGGTCGGGCTCGGCGGCTGGTCGAAAAAAGACGCTCCCGATGCCGGGTTTCTCGAACGCCTGAACGAATTCGACCCGCAAACGTTTATCACCATTGAAACGCTGTCCGATGACCCGTTCGATGTCATGACCCAGCGTCAGAAAGCGCGCTCCTACGCCGATGCCGAAACCGAAATCACCACCGACGGCGATGTCACCAAAGCCACGATCCTGGAAGTGTTGGAGACCACCACTAAAGTCGCCTTAATGATGACCCCGCTCGCCATGGTCATGCCCGAAGTGGCGGTGGGCCTGGAGCTGTACTACGTCGCCGCCGGCGCGGTGGAAGTCGGGGTGGGCGCCGATGACCTCAGGCATGGCAAGCCAGGTGGGGCCGACCATATCGTGTTCGGTGTGCTGAATGCGCTGCCCGTCATCGCCGGCGGTGCCACCCGCCTGGCCAAGGGCGACGTCGCTGCGGGAAAAACCCTGGGAAAAGCGCTGCCACCCCGCGAGCCGACTGTGACCGAGCGCGGCATCGAACAGAGCCCGGCCAATCGCTTGCGCCCGTCCCAGGCCGCCGATATCAGCGCATATGCCGTACCAGATGGCGAAGGGCTTATTGAAGGCATGCAGCCAAATTCCAAAGGCATGTATCAAGTCAAAGACAGCGCCGGAGCAGACCATTGGTATATCCGTTATACCGACGCAACAAGAACGCCCAAGGTGTACGAGATTAAAGGCAACTTCAAACTCAGCAACGACTACGCGCAGATCATTGATTCTGCCAACGGCAAGCCTGTGATGATAGTGCACTCAGACGGCAAGGGCGGATGGGCTCGCGCTGCCGCCGATGGCGGCGTTGTGTGGCCATGGCAACGCCGGGCTTCGCCAACGCCCAGTGATGATCCAAAGACTCCTGCCACCTTCGCCGATGAATTCCTCGAAATTGATGGTAAAAAAATGGCCGGAGCCGAAAAACTCGATGAAGTCTTGAGAGCAAGAGCGGGAACCAACTTCGAACTCTCCAGCAGGAACTTCGAGGAAAACGGGCTCGTTAAAAGAAGGTTTAACACCTCTTGGAACATCGACGAAACCGGGTTCGCTGTCGAGCCTGGAGAGAAAGCACAAATGACGGAACTCAGTTCCAGCGAGTACTCACCCAACTTTGTCCTCGATATCAATCGTTGTCCTTACACCGTTACCACTACAGAAAACGGTCTGTCAGTGACCACGAAACTGGACGCCGTAGCCGGCACGTCAGAGGGTATCCAGCGAGCAAGGTTGGCGCAGTTCGAGGCGGTAATTCCCGATGCTCAATTGCGGGCCCGCATCTCCGAGGTGGCCCATCAAGGCTCTACCTTCCCTGCCATCGCTGATTTGCATGGGGGGGCGGGACTGCAGGAAGGCTACTACTACGGTGCTGACAATACCCATTTTCAGATTGATTATGACTCCTCCCGCAACCTGGCGAAGGTCCATGTCACCTCTGAAGGGCACCTCTCTATGCCGGAGCAAGACATCAACCGCGTTCCCGGCGTACAGGTAACCATCAAGAGAAGCTTCACGATTGGCGAGGGTAATCAGTCGAACAGCTTATATGAGATCGGCAAAGCGGCCCCCACCACAATCGATGTCAGCGTCACAGCCAATCCATAAAACCGGCGAATAACTTCTTACTTGACTCCCCTGAACGGCGGTAACCTCGGTGACCGCCGTTTTCGTTCGGGCAGCTTTTATACGCCTGCCACTTCAGGAGTCTCCATGGAAAGAACCGTCTTGAAACCGCTGATCCTGGCTGCAAGCCTTCTGGCTTTCATGCCTCTCGCCCACGCTGCCAGCACCCTGGTCTATTGCTCCGAAGCCAGCCCCGCCGGCTTCGACCCCAGCCAGTACACCAGCGGCACCGATTTCGATGCCTCCGCCGAAACCGTATTTAACCGCCTGACCCAGTTCAAGCGCGGCGGTACCGAAGTCGAACCTGGCCTGGCGACAAGCTGGGAGGTGTCCAGCGACGGCCTGACCTACACCTTTCATCTGCGCGAAGGGGTGAAATTCCACACCACCGACTTCTTTACGCCGACCCGCGACTTCAATGCCGACGACGTGCTGTTTACCTTCAATCGCCTGTTGGATGCGCAAAGCCCGTTCCGCAGGGCTTACCCGTCCGAGTCGCCGTATTTCACCGATATGGGCCTGAACACCACGATCAAGCACGTCGACAAACTCGACGATCACACCGTGCGTTTCAGCCTGAACAACGTCGACGCCTCGTTCGTGCAAAACCTGGCCATGAGCTTCGCCTCGGTGCAGTCCGCCGAATACGCCACGCAGCTGTTGAAGGAAGGCAAGGCGGCCGACATCAACCAGAAACCGGTGGGCACCGGGCCGTTCGTATTCAAGCGTTATCAGAAAGACTCGCAGATTCGCTACGTCGCCAATAAACAGTATTGGAAACCCGAGGACGTAAAACTCGACAACCTGGTGTTCGCTATCACCCCCGACGCCGCCTCGCGCCTGCAAAAACTCAAGGCCGGCGAATGCCAGGTCAGCGGTTACCCGCGCCCGGCCGACATCGAAATAATGAAACAGGACCCCAACCTGCGCGTGCTGCAACAGGCCGGTTTCAACCTGGGGTTCTTGGCCTACAACGTGACCCACCCGCCGCTGGACCAGCTCAAGGTGCGCCAGGCGCTGGACATGGCCATCGACAAACCCGCCATCATCAAGGCGGTGTATCAGGGCGCCGGACAATTGGCGCAGAACGCGCTGCCACCGGCCCAGTGGTCTTATGACCCATCGGTGAAGGACGCGCCCTACGACCCGACCAAGGCCAAGGCGCTACTAAAAGAAGCAGGGGTTGCACCAGGTACCACCATCGATTTGTGGGCGATGACCGTGCAACGCGCTTCCAATCCAAACGCGCGCATGTCGGCGCAAATGATCCAACAGGATTGGGCCAAAGTAGGCATCAAGGCCAACATCGTCAGCTATGAGTGGGGCGAATACATCAAGCGCGCCAAAAATGGCGAGCATGACGCGATGATTTATGGCTGGACCGGCGACAACGGCGACCCGGATAACTGGCTGGGCGTGCTCTACAGTTGTGCCGCAGTCAAGGGCAGCAACTACGCCAAATGGTGTAACCCGGCATACGACAAACTGGTGCAGCAGGCCAAAGTCAGCAACGACCGCGAGCAGCGCATCAAGTGGTATCAACAGGCGCAAAAAATCCTTAAGGAACAAGTACCTATAACGCCTATTGCAAACTCGACGGTTTTCCAACCCCTGCGCAAGGAGGTCCAGGACTTCAAGATCAGCCCATTTGGGCTGACGCCGTTCTACGGGGTGAGTCTGGAGAAGTAACAACCGCGCCCCAACCGAGTGCGCTAGACGCCTCGGTGGGGCTTTTTTGGTGCGGCCGCTGCACCGAAAAAACCCTCAAAAGACGTGCAATTATGTCGAAACTTTCATAATTGCGACATTCCTGTACGTTCGTACCACTCTTTCCGCCTTGCAACTGTTCAACATCTTGCAATGGGTATGGCGCCTGCATAAGTATCCGCAGGCCGACTCACGAGGTCGCCCTCACCACCAAAAATGACAACAAATCATGAGGCCAACATGCTTAAACACGCAGTCCTTCCGCTATTAGTCAGCGCTGGCCTTATGGCCGCGGCCCCTTTCGCCCACGCGGCGGCTAACCTGGTGTTCTGCTCCGAGGGGAGCCCGGCCGGTTTCGATCCAGGCCAGTACACCACCGGAACAGACTTCGATGCTTCGGCCGAAACCATGTTCAACCGCCTCAGTCAGTTCGAGCGCGGCGGCACCGCCGTGGTACCTGGCCTGGCCACCAGCTGGGATGTGTCCCCGGATGGCCTGACCTACACCTTCCACCTGCGTGAAGGCGTCAAGTTCCATACCACCCCGTACTTCAAGCCCACTCGTGAATTCTCGGCCGACGACGTACTGTTCACCTTTAACCGGATGATCAATAAAGACGATCCATTCCGTAAGGCCTACCCTACCGAGTTCCCGTACTTCACGGACATGGGGATGGACACCAATATCAAGAACATCGAGAAAATCGATGACCACACCGTCAAGTTCACCCTTGGCACCGTGGATGCGGCATTTATCCAGAACCTGGCCATGAGCTTCGCGTCGATCCAATCGGCCGAATACGCAGCCCAGCTGTTGAAAGAAGGCAAGCCTGCGGACATCAACCAGAAGCCTGTCGGCACTGGCCCGTTCGTGTTCAAGAGCTACCAGAAAGACTCCAACATTCGTTACACCGGCAACAAGGATTACTGGAAGCCCGAAGACGTGAAGATCGACAACCTGATCTTCGCCATCACCACCGACCCGTCGGTGCGCATCCAGAAGCTCAAGAAAAACGAATGCCAGATCACCCTTTTCCCGCGTCCGGCCGACCTCAAGGCACTGGGCGAAGACAAGGACCTGAAACTGCCGCACCAGGCCGGTTTCAACCTGGGCTACGTGGCCTACAACGTCATGGACAAGGTCAAGGGCAGCGACCAGCCCAACCCGCTGGCTGACCTGCGCGTGCGCCAGGCGCTGGACATGGCGGTGAACAAGCAGCAGATCATCGACTCCGTCTACCAGGGCGCGGGGCAACTGGCCGTCAACGCCATGCCGCCGACCCAGTGGTCCTATGACACCACCATCAAAGATGCCAAGTACGACCCTGAGAAAGCCAAGGCGCTGCTCAAGGAAGCCGGCGTCAAGGAAGGCACCGAAATCGTGCTGTGGGCCATGCCGGTTCAGCGTCCGTACAACCCGAACGCCAAGCTGATGGCAGAGATGCTGCAGAACGACTGGTCCAAGATCGGCCTGAAGGTCAAGATCACCAGCTACGAGTGGGGCGAGTACATCAAGCGCTCCAAAGGCGGCGAGAACCAGGCCATGATCATTGGCTGGAGCGGCGACAATGGTGACCCGGACAACTGGCTGAACGTGCTGTTCGGCTGCGACTCGCTGTCCGGCAACAACTTCTCCAAGTGGTGTGACAAGAAATTCGACGGCATCGTGAAGGAGGCCAAGGCCACTTCCGACGTCGCTAAACGCACCGAGCTGTACAAGCAGGCGCAACATATCCTCAAAGATGCAGTCCCGATGACACCTATCGCGCACTCGACGGTGTATCAACCCATGCGTAACACCGTGCAGGACTTCAAGATCAGCCCATTCGGCCTGAACTCGTTCTATGGCGTTAGCGTAAGCGGCAAGTAAGGATCAATAACGGCGACGCTTCATAACGTCGCCGTTATTGCATCTGCCAGGCCGGTAGGAAACAGACCACGTTCACATCCGTTGCGTCCTACAGCAACGAACTGCGATGCGCGACTCCGTTGCCTACAAGGTCAATCCGATTTGGCGCATTTACTGCGAAGTCCGCGACCCATAACGTCGTAGGACAGCAGAGATACCCATTTGGGAAAGTCACTTGCTGTGCGTGGGATCAGTGATGTTTCCCTGCCCGAAAGGCAGGGCGATTGCTCGCTGATGACAACTACAAACAAGGATCGGGATCGTCATGCGCCATACCACCGTTCTATCCGCAATTTTTGGCACCAGCCTGCTGGCCGTGGCCACGATGGGCCAAGCCGCCGACAGAAAGAGCCTGGTGTTCTGCTCCGAAGGCAGCCCGGCAGGGTTCGACACCGCGCAATACACCACCGCCACCGATAACGACGTGGCCGAGCCGCTGTATAACCGCCTGGTCGAGTTTGAAAAAGGCGAGACCAACGTGGTGCCCGGCCTGGCGACCAAATGGGATATTTCCGACGACGGCCTGACCTACACCTTCCACCTGCGTGAAGGGGTGAAGTTCCACAGCAACAAGGAATTCAAGCCGACGCGCGACTTCAATGCCGACGACGTGCTGTTCACCTTCAACCGCATGCTTGACCCTGAACATCCCTTCCGCAAGGCCTACCCCACTGAGTTTCCGTACTTCAACGGGATGAGCCTGAGCAAGAACATCGCCAAGGTCGAGAAAACCGACCCGTACACCGTGGTGATGACCCTGAACACGGTGGACGCCGCGTTCGTGCAAAACATCGCCATGAGCTTCGCCGCAATCCTGTCGGCCGAATACGCCGAGCAACTGCTCAAAGAAGGCAAGCCCAGCGACATCAACCAGAAGCCGATCGGTACCGGGCCGTTTGTATTCCAGCGCTACCAGAAAGACTCGCAGATCCGTTACGTGGCCAACAAACAGTACTGGGACCCGAGCCGCGTGAAGCTCGACCAACTGATTTTCGCCATCAACACCGACGCATCGGTGCGTGTGCAAAAGCTCAAGGCCGGCGAATGCCAGGTGACCCTGCATCCGCGTCCCGCCGACGTCGATGCGCTCAAGGCCGACCCGAACCTGCAATTGCTGACCAAACCCGGCTTCAACCTGGGCTACATCGCTTACAACGTGCGCCACAAGCCCTTCGACCAGCTTGAAGTGCGCCAGGCGCTGGACATGGCGGTGAACAAGCCGAGCATTCTGAACGCCGTGTACCAGGGCGCCGGGCAATTGGCGGTCAATGCCATGCCGCCGACCCAGTGGTCCTACGACGACACTATCAAAGACGCCGCCTACAACCCGGAAAAAGCCAAGGAACTGCTCAAGGCCGCCGGCGTGAAGGAAGGCACCGAGATCACCCTGTGGGCGATGCCGGTGCAGCGTCCGTACAACCCCAACGCCAAGCTGATGGCCGAGATGCTGCAAAGCGACTGGGCCAAGATCGGCCTCAAGGTCAAGATCGTCAGCTACGAGTGGGGTGAATACATCAAGCGCACCAAGAACGGTGAGCACGATGTCAGCCTGATCGGCTGGACCGGCGACAACGGTGACCCGGACAACTGGCTGGGCACTCTGTACAGCTGCGACGCCATCGGCGGGAACAACTACTCGATGTGGTGTGACCCGGCGTACGACAAGCTGATCAAGCAAGCCAAGGTCGTAACCGACCGTGAACAAAGGACTGTTCTATACAAACAGGCGCAGCAACTGCTCAAGCAGCAGGTGCCGATCACGCCGGTCGCCCACTCGACGGTCAACCAGCCGTTAAGCGTCAAAGTCGAAGGGTTCAAAGTCAGCCCCTTCGGCCGCAACGTGTTCTCGGGCGTCAGTATTACCCCATAAGAAAATAACCGGATTGCGCAGGGCGAATGCCGCCCTGCTGCAAACGTGCAGCCTTTGATTGGGATTTTTCCTACGGCAAACGTTTGCAATGGCTTGAACGAGTTACACACCAATAGCCGGTTCACCTAAAAAGACCGGCATAAAAAAAGAGAACCAAAGGAGCTTCACCCATGAAACTGAGCAGCAAAGCGCTTCTGGCCCTGGCCATCAGCAGCATCACGGCCACCGCCTACGCAGAACCGGCCAGCCAGGACTTCGTTCCGACGACATTGGCAGGCACCAGTGCGCAAAGCGAAGCCAAGGGTTTTATCGAAGATTTCACTCTGGGCGGCACCACGCGTAACTGGTATTCCCACGAAAGCAAATACCGTGGCGGCACCTTTTCCTACCAGAAGCACGGCGAAACCCGCACCGACCGTAACCGTACCAACTGGGTGCAGGGCACTATCCTTAACGCCAGCTCGGGGTTCACCCAGGGCACTGTCGGTGTCAAGACTGAAGTAGCGGTTTACAACGCGCTGGTCCTGGACCGCAGCAAGCGTGACATCAAAGGCGGCTCCAACCGCACCCTGGCCGACTCCAACGGCGACGCCGTCGACCAATGGAGCAAACTGGGCCTGGCCAACGTGCAGTTCCGCGTATCCAACACCACGTTGACCGCCGGTCGCCAGAATTTCAGCAGCGGCATCGTCGACACCATCGGCAACCGTGCACTGCCTTCAAGCTTTGAAGGTGTGAGCTTCAACAGCGAAGAATTCAGCAACCTGTCGTTCCAGGGCGGCGTGTTTGACCGCGTTTCGCCACGTACCGAGCAGAGTCTGTCGAAATTCCGCAGCGAATACGGCAATGGCGTTGAGACCGACAAAGTCTCCACTCTGGGCGTGAACTATCAGCCGCTGAAAAGCCTGAAAACCAGCTTCTTTGCCGCCAACGTGAAGGACTTCTGGAACCAGTACTACTTCGGCGCTACCCACGAACTGGGCGACGCTCAACAACTGGGGCTGACCACCGGTTTCAACTACTACAAGACGGTCGATGAAGGCAAAAAAGAGATGGGGGAAATCGACAACGATACCTTCTCCCTGTCCCTGGGACTGACTCACCAGGCACACAGCCTGACCTTCGCTTACCAGCAAGTGAACGGTAACGAGTACTTCGACTACCTGCACGAAACCAACGGCATCTACCTGGCCAACTCCCTGACCTCGGACTTCAACGGCCCGAACGAGAAGTCCTTCCAGATCGCCTACGCCATCAACATGGCCGAATACGGTGTGCCAGGCTTGAAGTTCAACGCCTACTCGGCCCGCGGCTGGGACATCGACGGCACCCACTACACCGGCAACAATGGCCGGGCCAAGTTCGCCTACGACGGCATCCAGTCTCAAGACGGCGAGAAGCATCAGGAATACGGTGTAGGCGCCTCTTACGCCCTGCAAAGCGGTCCGCTCAAAGCCACGACCGTGCGCGCGACGTATGTTGAGCACCGTGGCAGCGAGTTCCAGTCCGACGGCAGCATCAAAGAATTCCGTCTGGTCACCACCATCCCATTCAACATTCTTTAATCAGCACCAGGTAGACGGCAGGCTCAGGACGAGCCTGCCGTCCACGTTGTCTGGTCCCATCGATTGCAGAGGGCTCTTAATGAAAATGCTCCCGCTACAAGCTGCCGTTGCCGCCGCGCTGTTAAGCGTGGCCATCGGTGTATCGGCCAAACCCCTGGTGGTCTGCACCGAAGCCAGCCCGGAGGGTTTTGACCCGGTCCTGTACACCACCGCCGTCACCGCTGACGCTGCGGCCGAAACCATGTTCAACCGTCTGGTGGACTTCAAGCCCGGTACTACCGAAGTGGTGCCTGCACTGGCCAAATCCTGGGAAATTAGTGACGACGGCCTGACCTACACCTTCCACTTGCGCGACGACATCAAGTTCCATACCACCGACTACTTCAAACCCACGCGCAACCTGAATGCCGACGACGTACTGTGGAGCTTCCATCGCCAGATGGACCCGAAACACCCTTGGCATAACAAGTCCGCCACCGGGTTCCCCTATTTTGAAAGCATGGGCTTCAAGGAACTGCTCAAAAGCGTCGAGAAGACGGACGACCACACTGTGGTCTTCACGCTGACTCGTCCTGAAGCGCCGTTCCTGGCCGATGTCGCAATGCCCTTTACCGCTATCCACTCCGCCGAATACGCCGACAAACTGCTGGCCGCCGGCAAGACCGATGAGCTGAACAGCAAGCCGATCGGCACCGGCCCGTTCATCTTCAACCGCTACGCCAAGGACGCCCAGGTGCGCTTCAAGGCCAACCCGGAATACTTCCGTGGAAAACCACCGGCCGATCCGCTGATCCTGGCGATCACTACCGACAACAACGTGCGCCTGCAAAAACTCAAGGCCAATGAGTGTCAGATCGCGCTGTATCCCAAGCCCGATGACGTGCCGAGCGTGAAGGCCGACCCGAACCTGAAAGTGGCGGAACTGGCGGCGATGACCACCGCGTACACCGCCCTGAACACCACCCACAAGTACATGAGCGACGCGCGGGTGCGCCACGCGATCAACATCGCGTTCGACAAGAAAGGCTACAACGAATCCCTCTATGGCAAAGGCAACGCCATCGACGCCACCGGCCCGTATCCACCAACCCTGCTGGGCTTCAACAATAAGTTGAAGAACCCTGAGCGCGACCTGGACAAGGCCCGCGCCCTGCTCAAGGAAGCCGGCGTGCCGGAAGGCACCGAGTTCACCTTGTTCACCCGTAACGGCGGCGGCCCGACCAACCCCAACCCGATGCTCGGCGCCCAGCGCATGCAGGCGGACCTGGCGCAGATCGGCCTGAAAGTGAACATTAAAGTCATGGAATGGGGCGAGATGCTCAAGCGCGCCAAGGCCGGCGAGCACGATATGGTGTCTGCGGGCTGGGCCGGCGATAACGGTGACCCGGATAACTTCCTCACGCCAAACCTGAGTTGCGATGCAGCGAAAAACGGCGAAAACTACGCCCGCTGGTGTAACAAAGAGTTTCAGGCTTTGATCGACAAGGCCCGCGCTGACGCTGAACCCACTGAGCGCGCCGCACTCTATGAACAAGCCCTGGATGTTTTCGAGAAAGACCAGCCGTGGATTCCCATGGCCTATCCGAAAATGTTTACCGCCATGCGTAAAAACGTCGAAGGCTTTACCCAAAGCCCTCTGACCACTAATAACTTCGCCACCACCCAGGTGAAGTAAATAAGAAAAACGCTCGGCACCGTCGACATGGGCGGTGCCGAACCTGCCTAACCGGCTGATTGAGGTACACAACAAGATGTTTAGTTTTATTGCCCGCCGACTGGGGTTATTGATCCCCACGTTCTTCGGCATCACGTTGCTGACGTTTGCGTTGATACGCATGATTCCCGGCGACCCCGTAGAAGTCATGATGGGCGAACGCCGCGTCGACCCCGAGATGCACGCACAGGCAATGGAACGCCTTGGTCTTAACAAGCCGTTGTATGCGCAATACCTGGACTATGTCGGCAAGCTCGCCCAGGGCGACCTTGGCGAATCCCTGCGCACCCGTACCAGCGTGTGGACCGAGTTCACCGCCCTCTTCCCCGCGACCCTGGAACTGTCCATGGCCGCCCTGTTGTTCGCCGGTATCCTGGGCCTGTTGGCCGGGGTGATCGCGGCACTCAAGCGAGGATCCCTGTTCGACCATGGGGTGATGGGCATCTCCCTGGCGGGGTATTCGATGCCGATCTTCTGGTGGGGCCTGATCCTGATCATGTTCTTCTCGGTGAGCCTGGGCTGGACCCCGGTTTCCGGGCGCATCGACCTGCTCTACGACATCGAGCCGCGCACCGGCTTCATGCTGATCGACACCCTGCTGGCCGACGAGCCGGACGCGTTCTTCGACGCCCTGCACCACCTGATCCTGCCGGCCATCGTGCTCGGCACCATTCCGCTGGCGGTGATCGCGCGGATGACCCGTTCGTCGATGCTCGAAGTGCTGCGCGAAGACTACATCCGCACCGCCAAGGCCAAGGGCCTGTCGCCGACGCGCGTGGTGTTCGTACACGGCCTGCGCAACGCGCTGATCCCGGTATTGACCGTGGTCGGCCTGCAAGTCGGCACCCTGCTGGCCGGCGCGGTCCTGACCGAAACCATCTTCTCGTGGCCCGGCATCGGCAAATGGCTGATCGAAGCCATTGGCGCGCGGGACTACCCGGTGGTGCAGAACGGCATCCTGCTGATCGCCTGCCTGGTGATCCTGGTGAACTTCGTGGTGGATATCCTCTACGGCTTCGCCAACCCACGCATCCGTCACCAGCGCTGAGATCATGACCATGACCACACCTACTCAAGTGTCAGCAGTCGATCAAAGCCTGCTGTACCCGTCCCCGTACAAAGAATTCTGGCAAGCCTTTTCCAAGAACAAAGGCGCGGTGGCCGGCCTGCTGTTCATGTTGCTGATTGTGTTCTGCGCGATCTTCGCCCCGTGGGTTGCGCCGCATAACCCCAGCGAGCAATACCGCGACTTCCTGCTCACCCCGCCGGCGTGGCTGGAAGGCGGGCAGATGCAGTTTCTGCTGGGCACCGACGAACTGGGCCGTGACCTGCTCTCGCGTCTGATCCAGGGTTCGCGCCTGTCGTTGCTGATCGGTTTGTCGTCGGTGGTGATGTCGCTGATCCCGGGCATCCTCCTGGGTCTGTTTGCCGGGTTCTTCCCGCGCCTGCTGGGCCCGACCATCATGCGCCTGATGGACATCATGCTGGCGCTGCCGTCGCTGCTGCTGGCGGTTGCCATTGTCGCCATCCTCGGCCCTGGCCTGATCAACACCGTGATCGCTATCGCCATCGTGTCGCTGCCGTCCTACGTGCGTCTGACCCGCGCCGCGGTGATGGGCGAACTGAACCGTGACTACGTGACCGCCGCGCGCCTGGCCGGTGCCGGCCTGCCGCGCCTGATGTTCATCACCGTGCTGCCCAACTGCATGGCGCCGCTGATCGTACAGGCCACCCTGAGTTTCTCCTCGGCGATCCTCGATGCCGCGGCCCTGGGCTTCCTCGGCCTTGGCGTACAACCGCCGACCCCGGAGTGGGGCACCATGCTGGCTTCGGCCCGTGACTACATCGAACGCGCCTGGTGGGTGGTGAGCCTGCCTGGTTTGACCATTTTGCTCAGCGTGCTGGCAATCAACTTGATGGGCGACGGCCTGCGCGATGCGCTGGACCCGAAACTCAAGAACGCCGCCTGAGGAGATTCCCATGTCACTGTTAGAAATCAAGAATCTCAACGTACGCTTCGGCGACGCAACCGCCGTGCCGGTGGTCGACGGCCTCGACCTGTCCGTGGACAAGGGCGAAGTACTGGCCATCGTGGGCGAGTCGGGTTCGGGGAAATCCGTGACCATGATGGCGCTGATGGGCCTGATCGAGCACCCCGGTATCGTCACCGCCGATGCGCTGACCTTCGACGGCAAGGACATGCTCAAGCTGAGCAACCGTCAACGCCGCCAGATCGTCGGCAAAGACCTGGCGATGGTGTTCCAGGACCCGATGACCGCGCTCAACCCCAGCTACACCGTGGGTTTCCAGATCGAAGAAGTGCTGCGCCTGCACCTGAAAATGTCCGGCAAACAGGCACGCAAACGCGCCATCGAGCTGCTGGAAAAAGTCGAAATCCCAGGCGCCGCCAGCCGTATGGATGCCTACCCGCACCAGTTGTCCGGCGGTATGAGCCAGCGCGTGGCGATTGCCATGGCGATTGCCGGCGAGCCGAAACTGCTGATCGCCGACGAACCGACCACGGCGCTGGACGTCACCATTCAAGCGCAGATCATGGACCTGCTGCTGGCCCTGCAAAAAGAGCAGAACATGGGCCTGGTACTGATCACCCATGACCTGGCAGTGGTGGCAGAAACCGCCCAGCGCGTATGCGTGATGTATGCCGGCCAGGCCGTGGAAGTCGGCCAGGTGCCGCAACTGTTCGATATTCCCGCGCACCCTTACAGCGAAGCGCTGCTCAAGGCGATCCCCGAGCACAGCCTGGGCGCCACGCGCCTGGCAACACTGCCCGGCATCGTGCCTGGCCGCTACGACCGTCCGCAGGGTTGCCTGCTGTCGCCGCGCTGCCCATACGTGCAGGAAACCTGCCGCGCCCAGCGCCCGGGCCTCGATCCAAAAACCAACAGCCTCGCGCGTTGCTTCTACCCCTTGAACCAGGAGGTGGCGTAATGGCCGTCGTTCTTACTGCCCGCGACCTGACCCGTCACTACGAAGTGTCCCGTGGCCTGTTCAAGGGCCACGCCACCGTGCGGGCCCTCAATGGTGTGTCGTTCGAACTGGAAGCCGGCAAGACCCTCGCCGTGGTCGGCGAGTCGGGCTGCGGCAAGTCCACCCTCGCCCGCGCACTCACGCTGATTGAAGAGCCGTCGTCGGGCTCGCTGAAAATCGCCGGCCAGGAAGTCGCCGGTGCCGACAAGGCCCAGCGCAAGCAATTGCGCAAAGACGTGCAGATGGTGTTCCAGAGCCCTTACGCCTCGCTGAACCCTAGACAGAAAGTCGGCGATCAACTGGGCGAGCCGTTGCTGATCAACACCAACCTGTCCGCCGCTGAACGCCGCGAGAAAGTGCAGGCGATGATGAAGCAAGTGGGCCTGCGCCCCGAGCATTATCAGCGCTACCCGCACATGTTCTCCGGTGGCCAGCGCCAGCGCATCGCCCTGGCCCGCGCCATGATGCTGCAACCCAAAGTGCTGGTGGCGGATGAACCTACCTCCGCACTGGACGTATCGATCCAGGCCCAGGTGCTCAACCTGTTCATGGACCTGCAGCAGGAGTTCAACACCGCCTACGTGTTCATCTCCCACAACCTGGCGGTGGTGCAGCACGTCGCCGATGACGTGATGGTGATGTACCTCGGTCGCCCGGTGGAAGTCGGCCCCAAGGCAGACATCTACGCGCGCCCGCTGCACCCGTACACTCAGGCGCTGCTGTCGGCCACGCCGACCATTCATCCGGATCCGAACAAACCGAAGATCAAAATCGTCGGCGAGTTGCCCAACCCCTTGAACCCGCCGCCGGGTTGCGCGTTCCACAAGCGCTGCCCGTACGCCACCGAGCGCTGCAGCACCGAGGAGCCGCAATTGCGGCCGTTGGATAACCGTCAGGTGGCTTGCCACTATGCGGAGCAGTTCGTCGCCTGAGCGCGCCGGACCGATCAGTAGCAGAGTTTCACAGCCCTTCCCATCAGGTTGCGCATCAGCCTGGCGGGAGGGGCTTTCTTTTGGGCAACGCTAACTGTCGCCATCGTCGTAGGTTTCGCTGTCTTCCCCCTCGTTATAGGGGTTTTCTGCGTCCTCTTTGGGAGCGGGTTGGGCCTGGGGTTGCCAGCCGCCGGAATTGACCTCTTTCTGTTTTTTCTTGGTGATAGGGCCGGTGTCTTTCCACTGGGGCGTGCCTGCGTCAGCCAGTGCCGGGAGGGTCGTCAGCCACAGGGCGGCCAGCAACAGCAGGGATAGGGCGCGTTGAGCCTTTGGCACGGTGGTCTCCTTGACAGTCGATGGGTAAACGCTAGACCCGATGCCGGATTCTCGCCAATCCCATGCCTGGTGGAGAAGTAAATGTGGAGGGGGCTTGCCCCCGATGGCAGTGTGTCAGCCAGTACATTCAGAGCTGACACTACGCTATCGGGGGCAAGCCCCCTCCCACATGTTGTTTAGTGGTGCTCGCGGGTCGCGCGGAATTTCACGTCCGGCCAGCGTTCTTCCATCAGCGCCAGGTTGACGCGGGTCGGGGCCAGGTAGGTCAGGTGACCACCGCCATCGAGCGCGAGGTTTTCCACGGCTTTGTTGGAGAACTCTTCCAGCTTCTTCTTATCGGCGCATTCGATCCAGCGCGCGGAGTACACGGTGATCGGCTCGTAGGAGCATTCGACCTTGTATTCCTCTTTCAAGCGGCTGGCGACCACATCGAACTGCAGCACACCTACGGCGCCGAGGATGATGTCGTTGCTGCGCTCGGGGAAGAACACCTGGGTGGCGCCCTCTTCCGCCAGTTGCTGCAAGCCTTGGCGCAGTTGCTTGGATTTGAGCGGGTCGCGCAGGCGCACGCGGCGGAACAGTTCCGGGGCGAAGTGCGGGATACCGGTAAAGCCCAGCGCTTCGCCTTCGGTGAAGGTGTCGCCGATCTGGATGGTGCCGTGGTTGTGCAGGCCGATGATGTCGCCGGCGTAGGCTTCTTCGAGCTGTTCACGCTCGGAGGAGAAGAACGTCAGGGCGTCGCCGATGCGCACGTCCTTGCCAGTGCGCACGTGGCGCATCTTCATGCCTTTTTCGTATTTGCCGGAGCAGATGCGCATGAAGGCGATACGGTCGCGGTGCTTGGGGTCCATGTTCGCCTGGATCTTGAACACGAAGCCGGTGAATTTCTCCTCCACCGGTTCCACGGTGCGCTCGTTGGCCACGCGGGCCAGCGGGCGCGGCGCCCAGTCCACCACGGCGTCGAGTACATGGTCGACGCCGAAGTTGCCCAGGGCGGTCCCGAAGAACACCGGGGTCAACTGGCCGTCGAGGAATTCCTGCTGGTTGAACTCATGGCAGGCGCCCTGCACCAGCTCCAGCTGATCGACGAAGCGGTCGTACTCGTCACCGAGGTGCGCGCGGGCTTCGTCGGAGTCGAGCTTCTCGATGATTTTCACATCGGTGCGTTCGTGACCATGGCCGGCGGTGTAGACGATGATGTAATCGTCGGCCAGGTGATACACGCCTTTGAAGTCGCGGTAGCAACCAATCGGCCAGGTGATCGGCGCGGCCTTGATCTTCAATACGGCTTCGATTTCGTCGAGCAGCTCGATCGGGTCGCGGATATCGCGGTCGAGTTTGTTGATAAAGCTGACGATCGGCGTATCGCGCAGCCGGCACACGTCCATCAGCGCGATGGTGCGCGGCTCGACGCCCTTACCGCCGTCCAGCACCATCAGCGCCGAGTCCACCGCGGTGAGGGTGCGGTAGGTGTCTTCGGAGAAGTCTTCGTGGCCCGGGGTGTCGAGCAGGTTGACCATGTGGTCGCGATACGGGAATTGCATGACCGACGTGGTAATGGAGATACCCCGTTGCTTTTCCATTTCCATCCAGTCGGAGGTGGCATGGCGGTCGGATTTGCGCGATTTCACCGTGCCGGCCACCGCGATTGCCTTGCCCATCAGCAAGAGCTTCTCGGTGATAGTGGTTTTACCGGCATCGGGGTGGGAAATAATGGCGAAAGTGCGGCGTTTCGCGACTTCGGCGGCCTGGTGGGTCATGGGAAATCGCCTGGCAGGTGAGTCAAAAAAGGGCGGCGAGTATAGCGCAAACCCAAGGTGACGGACCACCGTTCACCCGATCAGGGGTGGCTAAATGGTGCCAAGTGTGGAACCTTTTAAAAGGTGCAGACGTCCACTCCCCTGCTATCGCACTCGTAACAGGGGCTGAAAAATCAGCAAGTTAGCCTGACGAGGCTGCGCTTATGGCTCGAACTCATACCGCTTTTGACGGTATTGGCGAGCTGCATTTCGCGTTCACTTTCCGCTGACAGCCAGCCATGGCATGCCACGCAGGAATGTGTTCGTCGACAGAAGAAAAAAGGAGTCCGCCTGTGGCTATTCGCTATGGCAAAGGGCTGATAGGAGGTGCGTTTGTCGTCGCGCTCCTGGCCCTGCTGATCCACTGGATCGGCATCAACACGATCGAGTTGTACCGCGACGATTTGTTGTTTTACCTGCAAGCTCACTTAGTTCTCGTTCTAGTCTCCATGCTGGCGGCCCTCGTTGTGGGCATCCCCGCCGGTATCCTGCTCAGTCGACCGCACATGGTCGGGCGCGCAGAACGTTTCATGCAGATCTTCAACATCGGCAACACCGTCCCTCCCCTGGCCGTACTGGCCATCGCCCTCGGCGTCCTCGGCATCGGCAGCGGCCCGGCTATCTTCGCGCTGTTCCTCGCCTCCCTCCTGCCCATCGTGCGCAACACTTACGAAGGCCTGAAAAACGTTCAAGGCTCGCTCAAGGAAGCCGCCACCGGCATCGGCATGACCCCGCGCCAGGTGTTGTTTCGCGTGGAGTTGCCCAACGCCGTGCCGATCATCATCGGCGGCGTGCGCGTCGCGCTGGCGATCAATGTGGGCACCGCGCCCCTGGCGTTTCTGATCGGCGCCAACAGCCTGGGCAGCCTGATCTTTCCCGGCATCGCCCTGAACAACCAGCCGCAACTGCTGCTCGGCGCTGCGTGCACCGCGTTGCTGGCCTTGTTGCTGGACGGTCTGGTGACCATGGCCAGCCGCCTCTGGCTGGAACGCGGGTTGCGTCCGTCTTAAGGCTTGGCAAAGGAATTCACATGAAAAAGCTGACACTGATACTGAGCTGCATCCTGCTGTGCGCAGGGTTTGCGCAAGCCGCCGAAAAACCGGTGATCCGTATCGGCGCGCGGGTGTTCACCGAACAGACTCTGCTCGCCGAAATCACCTCCCAATACCTCAACACCAAAGGCTATGACGCCCGCGTCACCGGCGGCCTGGGCAGCAATCTGGCGCGCAGTGCCCAGGAAAGCGGGCAGTTGGACCTGATCTGGGAATACACCGGTGTGTCGCTGGTGGCCTACAACCATATCGACGAGAAACTCGACAGCGAACAGTCCTACGCTCGGGTCAAGGAACTCGACGCGAAAAAGGGCCTGGTCTGGCTGTCGCCTTCGCGCTTCAGCAATACCTACGCCCTGGCGCTGCCGCAGAAGGTCGCGCAGGAACATCCCGAGATCAACAGCATCAGCGACCTCACCAAGGCGATGGCGGAAAACACCCGGGAACATCGCCTGGTCGCGCTGGACACCGAGTTCGCCAACCGCTCCGACGGTCTGGCCGGCATGGTCAAGCTGTATGAGATGAACCTGACCCGCGCAAACACACGGCAAATGGACGCTGGCCTGGTCTACACCGCGCTGCGTAATGGCCAAGTGTTCGCCGGCCTGGTCTACACCACCGACGGGCGCCTGAACGCCTTCAAATTAAAACTGCTGGCGGACGACAAGCACTACTTCCCGGACTACACCGCCGCACCGGTGGTACGCCAGGCCTACCTGGACGCGCACCCGCAACTGGCCGCCGACCTCAAGCCGCTGGCCGCGCTGTTCGACGACGAAACCATGCGTCAACTCAATGCTCGCGTCGACGTCGACCACGAAAGCCCGTCCGCCGTGGCCGCCGACTTCCTGCGCCAGCATCCGATCAACTAACGAGGAGAAGACATGGAATTCCTGAACGCCTTTTCCCATCTTGATTGGGCCCAAGTCCTGCACCTGACCTGGCAGCACATCACCCTGGTTGGCATCGCAGTCGTTCTGGCAATCGTCGTCGGCGTGCCCCTGGGCGTGCTGATGACGCGCTTCCCGACGCTTGCCGGCCCGCTGCAGGCCAGCGCCACGGTGTTGCTGACCGTGCCGTCCATCGCCCTGTTCGGCCTGCTGCTGCCGTTCTACTCCAAGTTCGGTCAGGGCCTGGGGCCGATGCCGGCAATCACCGCCGTGTTCCTCTACTCCTTGTTGCCGATCATGCGTAACACCTACCTGGCCCTTACCGGCGTGGAACCGGGCATTCGCGAAGCCGCCAAAGGCATCGGCATGACCTTCGGCCAGCGCCTGCGCATGGTCGAGTTGCCGATCGCGGTGCCGGTGATTCTGGCCGGGGTGCGCACCGCGGTGGTGATGAACATCGGTGTGATGACCATCGCCGCCACCATCGGCGCCGGTGGCCTGGGTGTACTGATTCTGGCCTCCATCAGCCGCAGCGACATGTCGATGCTGATCGTCGGCGCCGTGCTGGTCAGCCTGCTGGCCATCTTCGCCGACCTGCTTCTGCAATGGCTGCAACGCTCGCTGACTCCAAAAGGACTACTCAAATGATCGAACTTCAAAACCTGACCAAGACTTTTCAAAGCAACGGCAAAACTGTTTCGGCCGTGAACGACGTGAGCCTGACCGTCAACGAAGGCGAGATTTGCGTATTCCTCGGCCCTTCGGGCTGCGGCAAAAGCACCACGCTGAAGATGATCAATCGCCTGATCAAACCCACCTCGGGCAAGATCCTGATCAACGGCGAAGACACCACCGACCTGGACGAAGTGACCCTGCGCCGTAACATCGGCTACGTGATCCAGCAGATCGGCCTGTTCCCCAACATGACCATCGAAGAAAACATCGTGGTTGTGCCCAAGTTGCTCGGCTGGGACAAGCAGAAATGCCACGACCGCGCCCGCGAGTTGATGAGCATGATCAAGCTCGAACCCAAGCAGTACCTGCACCGCTACCCGCGTGAACTGTCCGGCGGCCAGCAGCAGCGCATCGGGGTGATCCGCGCGCTGGCGGCGGATGCGCCGTTGCTGCTGATGGACGAGCCCTTCGGCGCGGTCGACCCGATCAACCGCGAGATGATCCAGAACGAGTTTTTCGAGATGCAACGGGCGCTGAACAAGACGGTGATCATGGTCAGCCACGACATCGACGAAGCCATCAAGCTGGGCGACAAGATTGCGATTTTCCGCGCCGGCAAGCTGTTGCAGATCGACCACCCGGACACGTTGCTGGCACATCCGGCCGACGAGTTCGTCAGCAACTTCGTGGGCCAGGACAGCACCCTCAAGCGCCTGCTGCTGGTCAAGGCCGAAGACGCGGCGGACAACGCTCCGTCGGTAAGCCCGGAAACCCCGGTGGCCGAAGCCCTGGAGTTGATGGACGAACTGGACCGTCGCTATGTGGTGGTGACCTGCGCCGAGAACAAGGCACTGGGCTATGTGCGCCGTCGCGACCTGCATCGTCAGACCGGCACCTGCGGCCAATACCTGCGCGAGTTCAACGCTACCGCAGCGTACGACGAGCACTTGCGCATCCTGTTGTCGCGCATGTACGAGTTCAACCGCTCGTGGTTGCCGGTGATGGATGCCGAGCGGGTGTTCCTGGGTGAAGTGACCCAGGAGTCGATTGCCGAGTACCTGAGTTCCGGTAAGTCCCGTGGGGGCAAGACCAGCATCGTCTCCCCTGCCGAGACCGCCCTGGCCTGATCTTATGTGGGGAGGGGGCTTGCTCCCTCCCACATTGGGTCCGTGATCTGTCAGGGAAATCCCTTCAATTACTCCCATCCGGGGAACATCAATCCGTCACACCGGTCGGTTACATAAGTAGCTGCACAACGCAGCGCGACGAACGCGTGCAGAAACGCGACATTTTTAGTTGATCTATGGCCCCTCACGCCCTAAAGTTCGCGCCGAACGTCCATGCTGGAAACGATCCATCCGGCTCAAGTACTGACGACGAGACAGCAAGGCCAAGGGCAGCTTATCCCATGGCCTTTTTGCTTTCGGCGACATGCCTTGGGAAGTAGGCGAACCAAAGTGGGGATACGGAGGACGTTCAGTTGTACCCATTGATCAATACAGTTTGCCCTTAGGAGTTCCCAGCATGTCGATCAACGTCGAAGATTATTTCGCGCGCGCCACTTTTGACAAAATGAAGGCGTTCGCCGACAAGCAAGAAACCCCGTTCGTGGTGATCGACACCGCGATGATCAGCCAGGCCTACGATGACCTGCGCGCCGGTTTCGAATTCGCCAAGGTTTATTACGCGGTCAAGGCCAACCCGGCCGTCGAGATCATCGACCTGTTGAAAGACAAAGGCTCGAGCTTCGATATCGCGTCGATCTACGAGTTGGACAAGGTCATGGACCGCGGCGTCAGCGCCGACCGCATCAGCTACGGCAACACCATCAAGAAATCCAAGGACATCCGCTACTTCTATGAGAAGGGCGTGCGTCTGTTCTCCACCGACTCCGAAGCCGACCTGCGCAACATCGCCAAGGCCGCGCCGGGTTCGAAAGTGTATGTGCGCATTCTCACCGAAGGCTCGACCACCGCCGACTGGCCGCTGTCGCGCAAATTCGGTTGCCAGACCGACATGGCCATGGACCTGCTGATCCTGGCCCGCGACCTTGGCCTGGTGCCTTACGGCATCTCGTTCCACGTCGGCTCGCAGCAACGCGATATCAGCGTGTGGGACGCGGCCATCGCCAAGGTCAAAGTGATCTTCGAGCGCCTGAAGGAAGAAGACGGCATCCACCTCAAGCTGATCAACATGGGCGGCGGCTTCCCGGCCAACTACATCACCCGCACCAACAGCCTGGAAACCTACGCCGAGGAAATCATCCGCTTCCTCAAGGAAGATTTCGGTGATGACCTGCCGGAAATCATCCTGGAACCCGGCCGTTCGTTGATCGCCAACGCCGGCATCCTGGTCAGCGAAGTGGTGCTGGTGGCGCGTAAATCCCGCACCGCCGTCGAGCGTTGGGTATACACGGACGTGGGCAAGTTCTCGGGCCTGATCGAAACCATGGACGAAGCCATCAAGTTCCCGATCTGGACCGAAAAGAAAGGCGAGATGGAAGAAGTGGTCATCGCCGGCCCGACCTGCGACAGCGCCGATATCATGTATGAAAACTACAAGTACGGCCTGCCGCTGAACCTGGCGATCGGTGATCGTTTGTACTGGTTGTCCACCGGCGCGTACACCACCAGCTACAGCGCGGTTGAGTTCAATGGGTTTCCGCCGCTGAAGTCGTTCTACGTCTGATCCGCCGCTTCTGATCGTTCCCAAGGCGGGAACGATCAGAGCGTCGCGGCACGCTGTCGATACGCCTCGGCCATCGCTCGAACCTGCGGATCACTCGCCGCAGCCAAGGCCTTATGGGCCGTTCGCAGGAACTTGAGATTTCCGCCCGCCAACGCCTTGCGCAACCACTGCAGCGCTGTCTCGACCTGGCCCCTGTCGGCCAGCACCGCCGCATAACTGAACTGCCCGCGAAAATCCCCACCTTCGGCCGAGCGCCGATACCAGTCGACGGCGGCCTCCAGGTCCCTCGCACAATACTGGCCGTCTTCCAGATAGCGCCCCAGCAGGTTCATCGATTTGGCGTGGCCTTGCTCCGCCGCCCGACGATAAAAGGCCAGTGCCTGCGCCTGATCCTCAACCACACCGCGGCCGGTCGCCAGCAGATTCGCGTAGTTGTATTGCCCCCAATCCAGCCCCGCCTCGGCGGCCAGACGGTAGTGCTGTGCCGCTGCCACCGCATCGGCCGCGCAACCCCAGCCGTGCTCCAGGCAACGGCCGACCATATTGCGCGCCATGCGGTGACCGCCCTGCGCCGCGATGCGGAACCAGCGCAGCGCCAGCGCTTCATCGCGGGCAATGCCACGGCCTTCCAGCAGGATTTGCCCGAGCAAGGCCTGGGCATCGACCACGCCCTCCTTCGCCGCGATCAGAATCGCCTGGGCAGCCCGCACCGGGGAGCCGTCGAGCATGTTCTGCAACTGCTCGACCGTGAGCACTTCCTGGCGACGCAACAGGAAACTCATCTCAGACCTCGACCCAGCGGCGCAACAGGTTGTGGTAGGTGCCGGTGAGCTGAATCAGCGCCGGATGATCGGGCACATCGCGGGTCAGTTGCTGGATCGCGCCGTCCATCTCGAACAGCAGCGTGCGCTGGCTGTCTTCACGCACCAGGCTCTGGGTCCAGAAGAATGAGGCGTATCGCGCGCCTCGGGTCACAGGGTTGACTTTGTGCAGGCTGGAACCGGGGTACAGCACCATATCGCCGGCCGGCAACTTGACTCGCTGCAGGCCGAAGGTGTCCTGGATCTCCAGTTCACCGCCGTCGTAGTCGTCGGGGTCGCTGAAAAACACGGTGGACGACAAATCGGTGCGCACGCGCTCAGGGCTGCCCTTGGGTTGGCGCACGGCGTTATCGATATGAAAGTCGAAACTGCCGCCGGCGGTGTAGCAGTTGAGCAACGGTGGAAAGACTTTGTGCGGTAACGCCGCCGACATGAACAACGGGTTTTGCCACAGACGTTCGAGCATCGCCGCGCCGATTTCCTTGGCTAAGGGATGGCCTTCGGGCAATTGCAGGTTGTGCTTGGCCTTGGCGGACTGGTGCCCGGCGGTGATTTTACCGTCGGCCCAATCGGCGTCTTCCAGGGCCAGGCGAATGCGTTGCACCTCCTCGCGGGAGAACAGGCCGGGAATGTGCAGCAGCATGGGGTGGTACCTGGGTGCGGAGGGGCGCCAATGATATTGATTCTTATCAACGCTGTAAAACCCGGAGACGGATGAACGCGTAAAAACCGTAAGGTAAAAGTGTAAAGAATGTAAATTCAATGCAATTAGCAATGTATCGCAATTGATAGAAAGTCGTGTTCACCCTATATTCCGCCGCCTTACATCCTTGGGGAAAGGACACGACATGTCGCGCACTGCACAAAAAATTCCGGCCAGTTCACCACGTTTGCTGGCCTCGGCCATCGGCGTTGCCCTTGGCGCCACGACGGTGACCCACTTGGCACAGGCGGCCGAGGACACTGAGCAAAAAAGCCAGCGCAACAGCATCTCCCTGGGCGCCACCAGCATCACCGGCGAAGAGCAGGACACTACCTCGTACCAGGTAGAAAAAGCCGCGTCACAGAAATACACCGCGCCGCTGGTGGATACGCCGCGCTCGGTCACGGTAGTGCCGCAACAAGTGCTCAAGGACACCGCCGCCACCTCGTTGCAGGATGCCTTGCGCACCGTACCCGGCATCACTTTCGGCGCCGGTGAAGGCGGCAACCCTCAGGGCGATCGTCCCTTCATCCGCGGTTTCGATGCACAGGGCGACACCTACCTGGACGGCGTGCGCGACACCGGCGGCCAGAGCCGTGAGATTTTCGACATCGAGTCCATCGAAGTCAGCAAAGGCCCGAACTCTTCCTTCGGCGGACGCGGCTCGGCCGGTGGCAGCCTCAACCTGGTGAGCAAAACCCCGCAGGCACGGGACTTCACCAACGGCGGTTTCACCTACGGTTCCGACCAGACCCGCCGCTACGTGCTCGACGTGAACCGCCAGTTCCTCGACGACAGCGCCGCATTCCGCCTGAACCTGATGAGCCACGAACAGAACGTGGCCGGGCGCGACGCGGTCAATTACGACCGCTGGGGCGTGGCGCCCTCGCTGACCTTCGGCCTGGGCACCCCCACCCGCGTCAACCTCAGCTACTACCACCTGGAAAGCGACGACCTGCCGGACTCGGGGATTCCCTACGGCTACGGTTCGGCCACCGCCACCGCCCACGTCCACGACAAACCCAACGACGGCGGCGACAGCAATAACTTCTACGGCCTCAAAGACCGCGATTTCCGCAAGACCCGCGCCGACATCAGCACGTTCTCCATCGAGCACGACCTGAACGACAACATGACGCTGAAAAACACCCTGCGCCACGGCAGTACCGGCCAGGACTACGTGCTGACCCAGCCCGACGACAGCAAACTCAACGTGAACAAGTTCGGCACCGTGTGGCGCCGGGCCAATTCGCGTGTATCCACCACCACCACGACCACCAACCAGACCGACCTGTTCGGCAGCTTCCAGGCCCTGGGCTTCAAAAACACCTACTCCACCGGCCTGGAATTCACCGGTGAAGAAACCCGCGTCAGCAGCTACACCGTGAGCCCGAACGCGAATCCGGTGTGCACGCCGGCCAAAGGCGGCCTGGGCGGCCAATGCACCTCATTGAGCAACCCGAACCCGGACGACGCCTGGACCGGTTCCGTCGCGCGCAACTACAACGGCACCAACACCAAAGCCACCAGCCGCGCCGCGTACGTGTTCGACACTATCGAACTGGACCCGAAATGGCTGCTTAACGTCGGCCTGCGCTACGACACTTTCGACACCGAAGCCAACACCAATGCGGTGCCTAGTGCGACGGTCAAGGCACGCAGCAAAATCAAGGACGACAGCCAATTCTTCAACTGGCAGGCCGGTCTGGTCTGGAAACCGCTGGAAAACGGCAGCATCTATGCCTCCTACGCCACCTCGGCCACCCCGCCCGGCGGCCTGGTCGGCGAAGGCTCGGACGGCAACCCGCTGTCCGCCGGCGCGGCCACCAGCGATCTGCAACCGGAAGAAACCGTCAACTATGAGCTGGGCACCAAGTGGGACCTGTTCCACGACCGCCTTTCGCTGACCGCCGCCGTATTCCGCACCGAGAAGAAAAACACCCGCATTCTGGTGGACGCCCTCACCTACCAGAACGCCGGCGAGTCGCGGGTCGACGGCGTGGAATTGTCCGCCAGCGGCAAAATCACCGAGCAATGGCAAGTGTTCGCCGGCTACAGCTACCTGGACAGCGAACTGGTCAAGGCTGGCCGTAACGGTCGCAACGGAGTGATCAGCGCCGGTTCCAACGAAGGCAACCAGATGCCCAACACGCCGAAGAACACCTTCAGCCTGTGGACCACCTATGCCCTTACACCCAAGTTCACCGTTGGCGGCGGCGCGTTCTATGTCGACCAGGTTTACGGCGACGTGGGCAACACCGTGTATGTGCCGTCCTATACCCGCTACGACGCCATGGCCAGCTACAAGCTGACCAAGAACGTCGACTTGCAACTGAACGTGCAGAACCTGACCGATAAGGTCTACTACGATAAGGCTTACTCCGCGCACTTCGCCAACCAGGCCGCCGGTCGCACGGCGCTACTGACCACCAGCTTCCATTTCTAAACGCTCGGCCCTGAGCCCCACGCATCGGATGCGTGGGGCTTTTGCGTGTTAAACAACAAAGTTTCTCGACAACCCACGGCATAATGCGCGCCGTGGCACTTATATCCCGATGAACGAGGCGGTCCGACGTGTTGAAGAAAACCCTGTTTCAGTTGCACTGGTTTTTCGGCATTACTGCCGGGCTGGTGCTGGCCTTGATGGGGATCACCGGAGCGGCCGTGTCGTTCCAGGATGAAATACTGCGGGCTCTCAACCCCAGCGTCCTGCACGTGCAAAAACGCGAAGCCGGCGTGCTGCCGCCGGCCGAACTGGTGCGCAAGCTCGAAGCCGTCGAAGGCAAGACCGTCGCCATGCTGTGGGTAGAGCGCGACAGCGGCAATGCCGCGCGCGTGGCCTTCACCCCGCCGCCGGGTGAACGGCGTGGCCCGATGCGCTACTTCGACCCGTACACCGGCGAGTACCTGGGCGACGCCGTCGGCCAGGATGTGTTGGGTTTTATCCTGCAACTGCACCGCTTCCTCGCCATCGGCGAAACCGGCCGGCAGATCACCGGCGCCTGCACCCTGATCCTGGTGTTCTTCTGCCTCTCCGGCCTGTACCTGCGCTGGCCGCGCCAGGTCGCGAACTGGCGCGCCTGGCTGACCCTGGACTGGCGCAAAAAGGGCCGCAGCTTCAATTGGGACCTGCACTCAGTGTTCGGCACCTGGTGCCTGCTGTTTTACCTGTTGGCGGCGCTCACCGGGTTGTTCTGGTCCTACGACTGGTACAGCCGAGGGCTGACCCAACTGCTGTCCGACACCCCGCAGAACGAACGGGTACGCACGCGCGGCCCAGCGCCCGCAGGCCCGGCACCGGTGGCCAACTACGACGCAATCTGGAGCAGCCTCTACAGCAACGCCGGTCCTGACCTGAGCGCCTACAACATCCGCATGCCTGGCGCTGCCGGGCAACCGGCTACCGTGTATTACCTGCTGAGCGACTCGCCCCATGACCGCGCGCTCAACCAGATCAACCTGGACCCGGCCACCGGCGAGGTCCAATCCCATGATCGCTACGCCGGCAAGAGCCTCAAGGCTCAGTTACTGACCAGCATTTATGCACTGCACACCGGCAGCTACTTTGGCTTGATCGGGCGGATCGTGCTGACCGTCAGTTCACTGTTGATGCCGTTGTTCTTCATCACCGGCTGGTTGCTGTACCTGGATCGCCGTCGCAAAAAACGCCAGGTGCGCGACGCTCGCCAGCGCCTCGGCGCCAACCCCAGCGATGCCTCGGCGTGGCTGATCGGCTTTGCCAGCCAGAGCGGTTTCGCCGAACAACTGGCCTGGCAGACCGCCGGGCAACTGCAGGCTGCCGGCCTGCCGGTGAAAGTGCAGGCGCTGGGCAGCGTCAGCGCGGATGAGCTGCGCCAGGCGCACAACGCGCTGTTCGTGGTCAGCACCTTCGGCGACGGTGAAGCGCCCGACAATGCCCGTGGCTTCGAGCGCAGCGTGCTCGGCCAGGGCCTGTCGCTCAAGGGCTTGAACTATTCGGTGCTGGCCCTCGGCGATCGCCAATACCCGCACTTTTGCGGCTTCGCCCGGCGTCTGCATTTCTGGCTGACCAACCAGGGCGGCACAGCGTTATTCGCCCCGGTGGAAGTGGACAGCGGCGACACCCACGCATTGCTGCACTGGCAGCAACAGTTGGGCGAACTGACCGGCCACGCCCCGGCCGCCGCCTGGCCAAGCACCCAGTACGAACACTGGACACTGAGCCAGCGCACCCTGCTCAACCCCGGCAGCGTCGGCGCGGGCGTGTACCTGCTGGGCCTCACGTCGACGTCGTCGCAGCAGTGGGACGCCGGCGACCTGGTGGAAATCCTGCCGCGCAACGCCCCGTCGGCAGTCGAGCACTTTCTGGCGGGCCTGGGCCTGCAAGGCAGCGACGGCGTACTGATCGAAGGGCTGGCACAAACCCTCGACCGGGCCCTGGCCACTCGCCAGTTGCCGGACAACCGCGCGCACCTGGTCGGCCTGCACGCCCAGGCGCTGGTGGACGCCTTGGTGCCGCTGGGCATGCGCGAATACTCCATCGCCTCGATTGCCGGCGACGGTGTGCTCGAATTGATCGTACGTCAGGAACGCCACGCCGACGGCCGCCTGGGCCTGGGCTCGGGCTGGCTCACCGAACACGCGCCCCTCGGCGGCGCGATCAGCCTGCGTCTGCGACGCAACAGTGGCTTCCACCTGCCGGACGCGCCGGTGCCGCTGATCCTGCTGGGCAACGGCACCGGGCTGGCCGGCCTGCGCAGCTTGCTTAAAGCGCGCATTGCCCAAGGCCAGCAGCGCAACTGGCTGGTGTTCGGCGAACGCAATATCGCCCACGACTACCTGTGCCGGGACGAGCTGCAAGGCTGGCTGGCCAGCGGCGATCTGGCGCTGTTGGACCTGGCGTTCTCCCGCGATCAGGCAGAGAAAATCTACGTGCAGGATCGCCTGCGCGAGTCGGCGGATGTACTGCGCCGATGGCTGGCCGATGGCGCGGCGATTTATGTGTGCGGCAGCTTGCAGGGGATGGCTGCCGGGGTGGATCAGGCGCTGGTGGATATCCTCGGCCGTGAGGCGATGGAGCGCTTGATCGAACAAGGCCGCTATCGCCGCGACGTCTACTGAGGTCACCCAATGTGGGATTGCATCTCAAGTCAGTGTTCTGTGCCGGTGGCGCTTTTTCGAACACCATTTCAGGCCCGGCGACAAACCCCCGGAACGGCTCGAAATCCTGGAACGCCGCGCGATCCACTGTGGGAGGGGGCTTGCCCCCGATAGCGGTGGATCGCTCGTCTGATAAATGACTGTCACACCGTCATCGGGGGCAAGCCCCCTCCCA
>NZ_JAAMRE010000023.1 GCF_013522705.1 Pseudomonas lurida | reverse complement strand
CTCCTATTGGGGCTGCGCAGCAGCCCCAATAGGAGCGTCGCAGTATGCGAGGCAGCTCCGGGACTATGTTTTGGGGCTGCTTCGCAGCCCAACGCGGGGCAAGCCCGCTCGCCACAGGGTACTGGTTGCCCGTTCCGTCTCTTAACTGACCGGCATTGACCGGGTCAGGGTGGGTTTTGAAGCGACGAAGGCTAATTCTTCAAGTCAGACTCATGGATCGGCTGATCCCGATGGGTCGCGCGCTGATATTGCGCCGGCCAGGTCGCCTTGCGACCGCCCAGGTCGTCGTCGGCATGCAAGGGCCAATACGGATCGCGCAGCAGCTCACGGGCCAGGAAGATGATATCGGCCTGGCAGGTACGCAGGATGTGCTCGGCCTGCGCCGGCTCGGTGATCATGCCGACGGTGCCGGTGGCGATGCCCGCCTCCTTGCGCACGCGTTCGGCGAAACGCGTCTGATAGCCCGGCCCGGTGGGGATCTCGGCGTTGGCGGCGGTGCCGCCGGACGAGACGTCGATCAGATCCACCCCAAGGTCCTTCAGGCGGCGCGCCAATTCCACGGTTTCATCCGGGTTCCAGCCATCTTCGACCCAGTCGGTGGCCGATACCCGCACGAACAACGGCAGCTCCCGTGGCCACGCCTCGCGCACGGCCTCGGTCACTTGCAGCACCAGGCGAATGCGATTTTCGAACGAACCACCGTATGCGTCCTGGCGCTGATTGCTCAGCGGCGAGAGGAACTGATGCAACAGGTAGCCGTGCGCCGCGTGGATCTCCACTACCTTGAAGCCGGCCGTCAGGGCGCGTTTGGCCGCCGCGACGAAGTCGGCGATCACCTGCTGGATCTGGGCTTCATCCAACGGTTTGGGCTGGGTGTGCTGGGGGTCGAAAGCAATCGGCGACGGCGCGACCGGTGCCCAACCACCGTCTTCAGGCTTGACGCTGCCGTGCTTGCCGAGCCACGGGCGGTGAGTGCTGGCCTTGCGCCCGGCATGCGCCAGCTGGATTCCGGCCACCCCACCCTGGGCCGCAATAAAGCGCGTAATGCGTTGCAGCGGTTCGATCTGTTGGTCGTTCCACAGCCCCAGGTCCTGGGCAGTAATGCGACCAACGGCGCTCACCGCAGTGGCTTCGGTGAAGATCAGGCCAGCGCCGCCTACCGCACGGCTGCCGAGGTGCACTAAGTGCCAGTCATTGGCCAGGCCATCGGCGCTGGAGTACTGGCACATCGGCGATACGGCGATGCGGTTGGGCAAAGTCAATTGGCGCAGGGTGTAGGATTCGAGCAGTTGACTCATGGCGCACCTCTTCTGGGTTCTGTGGGCACTCTTCAAAGCGTGCTTAGAGCCTAGTCGACAACGCGCGATCGCACAGGGTTCAGCACAACACGGGCGCCGATGGCCGGCGCCCGTGCTGCGTGGGCTTACATCTCGACCTGGGTACCCAGCTCGATCACCCGGTTAACCGGCAGTTTGAAGAAGCGCAGGTTGCCGTTGGCGTTTTTCAACATAAACGCGAACAAGCCTTCGCGCCAGCGCGCCATGCCCTTGATGCGCGAGGCAATCACCGTTTCACGGCTGAGGAAATAGGTGGTACGCATCGGGCTGAAATCCAGTTCGTCCAGATGACACAGCTTCAGCGCCTGGGGTACGTCCGGCTCGTCGGTGAACCCGAAGTGCAGGATGACGCGGAAGAAGCCTTCGCCGTAGGCATCCACCTCGAAACGTCGGGTGGCCGGTACGCGTGGAATATCTTCGTAGACCACGGTCAACAGCACCACCTGCTCATGCAGCACCTGGTTGTGCAGCAGGTTGTGCAACAGCGCATGGGGCACCGCATCCGGGCGCGCCGTGAGGAACACCGCCGTACCCTGCACCCGATGGGGCGGTTGCACGCGGATGCTGCTGATAAAGATCGGCAGCGGCAGGCCGCCTTCGTCGAGGCGCTCCACCAGCAATTGCTTGCCGCGCTTCCAAGTGGTCATCAGCACGAACAGCACGATGCCCGCCAATACCGGGAACGCGCCGCCCTGGATGATCTTCGGCACGTTGGCGGCGAAGTACAGACCGTCGACCAACAGGCAGCAGACCAGCACCGGCACCGCCAGCACCGGCGGCCATTTCCACAGCAGCAGCATCACCGCCGACACCAGGATGGTGGTCATCAGCATGGTGCCGGTTACCGCCACGCCGTAGGCCGAGGCCAAGGCGTTGGACGATTCGAAACCCAGTACCAGCAGGATCACGCCGACCATCAACGACCAGTTCACCGCGCCGATATAGATCTGGCCCTGTTCGGCGCTGGAGGTGTGCTGGATATGCATGCGCGGGATGTAACCGAGTTGGATCGCCTGGCGCGTCAGGGAGAACGCACCGGAAATCACCGCCTGGGAGGCAATCACAGTGGCCAGGGTGGACAACACCACCAACGGGATCAGCGCCCAGCTCGGCGCCAGCAGATAAAACGGGTTGCGCGCGGCTTCGGGATCGCCCAGCAGCATCGCGCCCTGGCCGAAATAGTTGAGTACCAACGCCGGCAACACCAGCATGAACCACGCACGGGCAATCGGCTTGCGACCGAAGTGGCCCATGTCGGCATACAGCGCTTCGGCGCCGGTCAATGCCAGCACTACCGCGCCGAGGATCGCCACGCCGATGCCTGGATGGGCCTCGAAGAAACGCACGGCCCAGATCGGGTTCAGGGCATGGAGTACCTCAGGGTGCAGGGTGATGCCGTACACACCCAGGCCGCCCAGCACCAGAAACCAGGTCACCATCACCGGCCCGAACAGTTTGCCGATATGGTCGGTGCCGTGCTTCTGGATCAGGAACAGCGCCACCAACACCACCAGGGCAATCGGCACTACCCATTTTTCCAGGCCATCGAACGCCAGTTCCAGGCCTTCCACGGCCGACAATACGGAAATTGCCGGGGTGATCATGCTGTCACCGTAGAACAATGCCGCGCCGCACAGGCCACAGACCACCAGGAAACTGCGCAGCCGTCTGCGCTCCCCCGCCGCCCGCCGCGCCAGCGCGGTGAGGGCCATAATCCCGCCTTCGCCCTGGTTGTCGGCACGCAGTACAAACAGCATGTACTTGATCGACACCACCCAGATCAGCGACCAGAAGATCAGCGCCAGAATCCCCAGCACGCCATCGTGGTTGACCTGAACCCCATAACCGCCGTTGAACACCTCTTTAAGGGTATAGAGCGGGCTGGTTCCGATATCGCCATAAACCACCCCGACCGCTGCCACCAGCATGCCAATCGGTTTGGCGTTTGAATGCTCGGCACCTACTGCCTGACTACTTGCCTGACCCATCAACCACTCCTGCCCTTTGACCTGAGGTCTTATATGAACAACGCGTCTAAGCCGACGCTAGCATGCGCCGTTTTACTTCTCGTAACAGACGTTTTATTGACCCAAGGGTTTTACCCATGCGCAACGGCGCGAAGCATAGCGCAGCGCTCGTCGTATTTCCCTGCATAAAGCTGGTCAAGTGCGTTGCCCATCGCTAGAATTGCGCACTTTTTGATCAGAGGCGCGCCAAGCGCCCGTCCGCTGCCCTGCCCTTTGCGGCGGCGGCGTCATTCAATACCGAGGTTAGACATGTCCACCACTCCCGCAACGGCCAACCCCAAGGTCGGCTTTGTATCCCTGGGTTGCCCCAAGGCGCTGGTCGATTCCGAGCGCATCCTGACCCAACTGCGCATGGAAGGCTATGACGTGGTGTCCACTTATCAGGACGCGGATGTGGTGGTGGTCAACACCTGTGGCTTTATCGACTCGGCCAAGGCGGAGTCGCTGGAGGTGATCGGTGAAGCCATCAAGGAAAACGGCAAGGTCATCGTGACCGGCTGCATGGGCGTGGAAGAAGGCAATATCCGCAATGTGCACCCCAGCGTGCTCGCGGTGACCGGCCCGCAGCAGTACGAGCAAGTGGTCAACGCTGTGCACGACGTGGTGCCGCCACGCCAGGATCACAACCCGTTGATCGACCTGGTGCCGCCCCAAGGCATCAAGCTGACCCCGCGCCACTACGCGTACCTGAAGATCTCCGAAGGCTGTAACCATAGCTGCAGCTTCTGCATTATTCCGTCAATGCGCGGCAAGCTGGTGAGCCGTCCGGTGGGCGACGTGCTCGACGAGGCCCAGCGCCTGGTCAAGTCTGGCGTGAAGGAGCTGCTGGTGATCTCGCAGGACACCAGTGCCTACGGCGTCGATGTGAAATACCGCACCGGCTTCTGGAACGGCGCGCCGGTAAAAACCCGCATGACCGAACTCTGCGAGGCCCTCAGCAGCCTGGGCGTGTGGGTGCGCCTGCACTACGTCTACCCGTACCCGCATGTGGACGAGCTGATCCCACTGATGGCCGCCGGCAAGATCCTGCCGTACCTGGACATCCCGTTCCAGCACGCCAGCCCGAAAGTGCTCAAGGCCATGAAACGCCCGGCCTTTGAGGACAAAACCCTGGCGCGCATCAAGAACTGGCGCGAGATCTGCCCGGACTTGATCATCCGCTCCACCTTTATCGTCGGCTTTCCCGGCGAGACCGAAGAAGACTTCCAGTACCTGCTGGACTGGCTGACCGAGGCCCAACTGGACCGCGTCGGCTGCTTCCAGTACTCGCCGGTGGAAGGCGCCCCGGCCAACCTGCTGGACCTGGCCGTGGTGCCGGACGACGTCAAGCAGGACCGTTGGGAACGCTTCATGGCGCACCAACAGGCCATCAGCTCGGCGCGCCTGCAACTGCGTATCGGCAAGGAAATCGAAGTGCTCATCGACGAAGTCGACGAACAAGGCGCCGTGGGCCGTTGCTTCTTCGATGCGCCGGAGATCGACGGCAATGTGTTTATCGACGATGCCAGCGGTTTGAAGCCAGGCGACAAGGTCTGGTGCACCGTGACCGACGCCGACGAATACGACCTGTGGGCCGAAAAACGCGACTGATCGCTGGAAACTTGAAAAAGCCCTGCTTCTGGACAAGATGCGGGGCTTTTTTCGGTCTATTGTTTTGCCCATCGGCGCACACATCGGCAAGAGGCAACGGGCATGCGGCAGCATTCGGTCATTCATACACCTAACACCCGCGATTACCCGGAACTGGTCCGGGTGTGGGAAGCGTCGGTGCGCGCCACCCATGATTTCCTGCCCGACAGCTACATCGTATTACTCAAAGACCTGGTGCTGACCCGCTACCTGGATGCGGTGATGCTGGTCTGCACCAAGGACGCGCGCCAGCGCATCACTGGGTTTGCCGGGGTAGCGGCGGGAAAAGTCGAGATGCTGTTCATCGATCCGCAACACCGTGGCCAAGGCTTGGGCCGCCAGTTGCTGCGCTACGCGGTGGAGTGCATGAACGCCGACGAGCTGGAAGTCAACGAACAGAATCCCCAGGCCCTGGCCTTTTACCTCAAGCAAGGTTTCGAGGTGATCGGACGCACCGAGCATGACGGCCTTGGCCAGCCTTATCCGTTGCTGCGCATGCGCTTGCGCCAGCTGTCGCCGCAGGCGCGCCAGGGCTAAATGAAATGGGGCCGGGATTAACCGGCGCCAGGCAGGTACAATAGCCGCCCCCTTTTGTTACGGCCCTTGTCATGACTGACCCCATACGCCTCTCCAAACGCCTTATCGAACTGGTCGGTTGCTCCCGTCGGGAGGCTGAGCTGTTTATCGAAGGCGGCTGGGTCTCGGTGGACGGTGAAGTGATCGACGAACCGCAGTTCAAGGTCACCACCCAGAAAGTCGAACTCGACCCCGAGGCCAAGGCCACCGCGCCGGAACCGGTGACCATCCTGCTGCACGCCCCGGCCGGTGTGGATGCTGATACCGCGATGGCGATGATCAGCGCCGATACCCTGTCGGACGAACATCGTTTCGGCAAGCGTCCGCTCAAAGGCCACTTCCTGCGCCTGAGCGCCAGCGCCGACCTGCAGGCCAAGGCCAGCGGCCTGCTGGTGTTTACCCAGGACTGGAAGATTCTGCGCAAGTTGACCGCCGATGCCGCCAAGATCGAGCAGGAGTATGTCGTGGAGGTCGAAGGCGAGATGGTTGCCCACGGCCTTAACCGCCTGAACCACGGCCTGACCTACAAAGGCAAAGAGCTGCCAGCCGTAAAAGCCAGCTGGCAGAACGAAAATCGCCTGCGCTTTGCGCTGAAAAATCCGCAACCCGGCGTGATCGCGCTGTTCTGCGAGGCGGTCGGCCTGAAGGTCGTGGCTATTCGCCGCATCCGCATCGGCGGGGTGTCCATTGGCAAGGTTCCAGTGGGCCAATGGCGTTACCTGTCCGGCAAAGAGAAATTTTAAGCTGCTCCCCCTTTCGACAGCGCCCCGCCGGGCGTTGTCCACCGTTGAAAACCAGGATTGCCCACCATGATTCACAACGACGTACTGCGCAGCGTGCGCTACATGCTCGATATCAGCGACAACAAGATGGTCGAGATCACCAAGCTCGGCGGCATGGACATCACCAAGGATGACCTGCTGACTTACCTCAAGAAGGACGAAGAAGAAGGCTTCGTGTTCTGCCCGGACGAGGTCATGGCGCACTTTCTCGATGGCCTGGTGATCTTCAAGCGTGGCAAGGATGAAAGCCGTCCACCGCAGCCGATCGAGACGCCGGTCACCAACAACATCATTCTCAAGAAGCTGCGCGTGGCCTTCGAACTGAAGGAAGATGATATGCACGCCATTCTCAAGGCCGCCGAATTCCCGGTGTCCAAGCCGGAATTGAGCGCGCTGTTTCGCAAATTCGGCCACACCAACTATCGACCGTGCGGCGACCAGTTGCTGCGTAACTTCCTCAAGGGGCTGACGCTGCGGGTGCGTGCGTAAGCCATGAGTCACTTGGTCTCCCCCGTCGGTTTCGTGCGCTCCTGTTTCAAGGAGAAGTTCGCCATCCCGCGCCAACCGCAACTGGCGCCGGCCGCCCGCGGCGTGCTGGAGCTGGTGGCGCCGTTCGACCAGGGCGAGGCCGTTCAAGGCCTGGAGCAGGTCAGCCATGTGTGGCTGCTGTTTCTGTTCCATCAGGCGTTGGAAGACAAGCCGCGCCTGAAAGTGCGCCCGCCACGCCTGGGTGGCAATACGTCCATGGGGGTGTTCGCCACCCGTGCGACCCATCGGCCCAATGGCATCGGCCAGTCGGTGGTGAAACTGGACAGGGTCGAGCCGGGTCGGTTGTGGATCTCCGGGATCGATCTGCTCGACGGCACGCCGGTGCTGGACATCAAGCCTTACGTGCCTTACGCCGACATCATCGACACGGCCAGCAACCGCATCGCCAGCGGGGCGCCGGCGTTGATTCCCGTACAGTGGCTGAAGACTGCGCTGCAGCAAGCACAAGGCCATGCCCAGCGTCTCGGCGAGCCGTTGGTGGAATTGATTGATCAGTGTTTGGCGCAGGACCCCCGGCCCGCGTACCAGACGCCTGGTCCGGAGCGCGAGTACGGGGTGCGCTTCTGGGATGTGGATGTGCGCTGGCACTATCCCGAGGCTGGGGTGATTTGCGTATTAGAAGTGGTGACAGCAGGATAAACCGCAAACCAACTGTGGGTGGGGACAAGCCCCCTCCCACATTCAGGTCTTCTGTATTGTCCAGTCAGCACATGGTTTGGCTGTTTTATTTCTCGACGAATGCGCGTTCGATCAGGTAATCACCTGGCTCGCGCATGCGTGGCGAAACTTTCAGGCCGAAGCTGTTGAGCACTTCGCTGGTCTCGTCCAGCATGCTTGGGCTGCCGCACAGCATGGCGCGGTCGTCCTCGGGGTTGATCGGCGGCAAGCCGATGTCCCGAAACAGCTTGCCGCTGCGCATCAGGTCGGTCAGGCGGCCCTGGTTTTCAAAGGGCTCGCGGGTCACGGTGGGGTAGTAGATCAACTTCTCACGCACGGCCTCGCCGAAGAATTCGTTCTGCGGCAGGTGCTCGGTGATGAACTCGCGGTAGGCCACTTCGTTGACGTAGCGCACGCCGTGGCACAGGATCACTTTTTCAAAACGCTCGTAGGTTTCCGGATCCTGGATCACACTCATGAACGGCGCCAGGCCAGTGCCGGTGCTGAGCAGGTACAGGTGTTTTCCGGGCTTCAAGTCGTCCAGCACCAGGGTGCCTGTCGGTTTCTTGCTGATGAGGACCTCATCGCCTTCCTTCAGGTGCTGCAATTGGGAAGTCAGCGGGCCATCCGGCACCTTGATGCTGAAGAACTCCAAATGCTCTTCCCAGTTCGGACTGGCAATGGAGTAAGCACGCATGAGCGGGCGGCCGTTGGGTTGCTGCAGGCCGATCATCACGAACTGACCGTTCTCGAAGCGCAGGCCCGGATCGCGGGTGCACTTGAAGCTGAACAGAGTGTCGTTCCAGTGATGAACACTGAGGACACGCTCGTGGTTCATGTTGCTCATGTACGGGGGACTCCTGGAAATGGGTCTGCGCCAAATGTGAAATGCGCAATTGCAGCGCATTCTAATGGCGGCGACAATATCTGTTAACTGGATTATTAAGATAAGGGTTATCGGTTATATCGATATGCGATTTACTCTCCGTCAACTGCAAGTCTTCGTCGCCGTCGCCCAGCAGGAAAGCGTTTCGCGCGCTGCTGGCCTTCTGGCTTTATCCCAATCCGCCGCCAGCACGTCGATTACCGAACTGGAGCGTCAATCCAGCTGCCAATTGTTCGACCGCGCCGGTAAACGCTTGAGTCTCAATGCCCTGGGCCATCAGCTGTTGCCCCAGGCGGTCGCGCTGCTGGACCAGGCCAAGGAGATCGAAGACCTGCTCAACGGCAAGTCCGGCTTCGGCTCCCTGGCGGTCGGGGCCACCCTGACGATCGGCAATTACCTGGCGACGCTGCTGATCGGCAGCTTCATGCAGCAGCACCCCGAAAGCCAGGTGAAATTGCACGTGCAGAACACCGCACATATCGTGCATCAAGTGGCGCATTACGAAATTGATCTGGGTCTGATCGAAGGCGACTGCAGCCACCCGGATATCGAAGTACAGACCTGGGTAGAAGACGAGTTAGTGGTGTTTTGCGCCCCACAGCACCACCTGGCCAAACGTGGCGTGGCGAGCATGGACGAGTTGACCCATGAAGCGTGGATCCTGCGCGAACAAGGCTCAGGCACACGCCTGACGTTTGACCAAGCCATGCGCCATCACCGCAGCGCACTGAACATCCGCCTAGAACTGGAACACACCGAGGCGATCAAGCGTGCGGTGGAGTCGGGTCTGGGGATCGGCTGTATCTCAAGGCTGGCGCTGCGTGACGCGTTTCGTCGTGGCAGCCTGGTGCCGGTGGAAACCCCTGATCTGGATCTGGCACGGCAGTTTTATTTCATCTGGCACAAGCAGAAATACCAGACCTCGGCGATGCGCGAGTTCCTGGAACTCTGCCGCGCATTCACCGCCGGCGTGCAGCGCAGCGACGAAATCGTGCTGCCCAACATTGCCTGAGGCTTAGATCAGGATGACGGCCCACACCAGGGTAATCATGGTCAGGGCCACGAATTGCGCGGCGCTGCCCATGTCCTTGGCGTTTTTCGACAAAGGATGACGATCCAGGGAGATGCGATCGATGGCCGCTTCCACCGCCGAGTTGAGCAGCTCGACAATCAACGCCAGCAGGCATACGGCAATCAGCAACGCCCGCTCGACACGGCTGACATTGAGGAAAAAGCTCAGTGGGATGAGGATCACATTGAGCAACACCAACTGCCGGAATGCCGCCTCGCCGGTGAACGCTGCGCGCAGGCCATCCAGGGAATATCCCCCAGCATTGAAGATACGTTTGATACCGGTTTGACCCTTGAAAGGCGACATAGATGTAGGCAACTGAACCAAAGGAGTGGGGAAACTAGATCACGCAAAGTCAAAAAAGCGTGAATAGGTGAGATCTTAATGCTGCGAAATTGACTCAAGTTGTTGCAGGAGCAACGCCGCCTGGGTGCGGGTGCGCACGTTCAACTTGCGGAAAATGGCAGTGACGTGCGCCTTGATGGTTGCCTCCGAAACTTTCAACTCGTAGGCAATCTGCTTGTTCAACAAGCCCTCGCAGACCATGGTCAATACCCGGAACTGTTGGGGGGTCAAGCTGGCCAAGCCATCACGAGCGGCCTTGGCTTCGTCGGATACATTGATGTGTTCAAATGCTTGGGGCGGCCAGGACATATCGCCATCCAACACGGCACGCACCGCCTTCTGGATATCTTCCATGGCGCTGGACTTGGGAATGAACCCGCTGGCACCAAATTCCCTGGATCGCACCACCACATCGGCCTCTTCCTGCGCCGAGACCATCACCACCGGAATCTGCGGGTACTGGCCGCGTAGCAACACCAGCCCGGAGAAGCCATAGGCACCGGGCATGTTCAGGTCAAGCAACACCAGGTCCCAGTCGGTTTTATCGGTCAGGCAGCTTTCCAGCTCGGCAATGCTGGCCACTTCGACCAGCCGGACATCCGGCCCAAGGCCCAGCGTCACCGCTTGACGCAACGCACTGCGAAACAGCGGGTGGTCGTCGGCTATCAGGATTTCGTATGTGGCCATTGATTAAATGATCCTGTTTTTTATGGGAGCCCCAATGGGTTCAGGGTTCACCAATACACAAGGCGGCGACCAGGCAGCCATCGCCAGAGGGCGTGCTCGACGCAAAACGACGTCGAATCTCCATGCTGGCGCCTCAATCGGCGCACAGCATGCCCAGCGTAGCCTGGGGGGTCAAGCACTACGCCCGTGGGCATTTTAGCGGGGGAGCGGGTAAGGTGCCATCATGCAAACGTCGTCTGGCTAAAGCGCTGGGACATAGGGCGCAAGACGCGTGTGCACGACATCCGTCGGGTCCAGCGGCAGCTGGAACTTGGCGGCCAGGTAGTGGGCGCTGAATACGTCAAGGTAAGCGTCCAGCACCTCACTGGCGACCGCATCCTCGGCCAACTCCAGGCACAGCGCCGCCACTTCGGCGGTGCAGAAATGATCATCGCGCTTGGAGCGCCGCAGTTTGTAGCGCGACAGCTGCTCAGGCGCCAGGCTCAGCACCGGCAGATGTTCCAGATACGGGCTCTTGCGGAACATCTTGCGCGCTTCACTCCAGGTGCCGTCCAACAGGATGAACAACGGTCGTCTGCCCTCTTCCACCGTCACGGCACTGACGACCCGCTCCGGCGCCACGAACTCGCCGGGGAACACGACATAGGGCTGCCACTGTGGGTCGGCCAGCAGGAGCAGCAGCTCCGGATCCACTTCGATGCGCGACCAGGCGAACGCCGTGGTGTCCTTGATGACATCAGCGATCAGCCAGCCGGTGTTGCTGGGCTTCATCGGTTCGACATCGTGCATCAGCAGGCACATGGCGGACCTGGCGGCGACCTTGGGACGCCAGGCGCACAGGCAATATTGCGCAATCACGCGGCAGCCGGAACAGCGTTCAGCGCGCGAGCCACGATTAACGAAGGGTTTGATGGCGCGCGCCAGACGCTGAGCACGCAGGCGGGAGACGGCGTGGCTCATCGGATGCGCCGCATGAACGGGTAAATCGACACAGGGTCACTCAAAATGAGTTGAAGTGGCGGCAGTTTACCAGCGATACGCCTGGCTGTAGTGGCGACGCCTCACCTATAATCGCCCGCCACTGAACGCACAGCGCAGTGGCGGGTCTATGCACCTGTAACCGAATCAGGAGAATTTCATGCTGCGTTCCATGCTGCGTCTTGTCGCCCCATCCGTCGCGCTTGCGCTGGTCCTGCCCATCGGCGCCCAGGCGGCCTCGCTGCTGGAGGCTCAAATGAACAGGAAGCTGCAAAGTGTCGCTGTTGAAAGCAACAAAGGCCTGCCGCGGGAAATCGACGAAAAAACCCTCGAAGTGGCCTACACCGTTGAAGGTATGCAGTTAATTGACCACCTGAGCGTGATGCCTGACCGCGCCGAACAGATGCGCGCCAATCCCAAGGCTGTGTACTTTCAGTTGGGCCGCAGCGTTTGCACGAACGCGGGCTACCGCGAATTGATGGCCAAGGGCGCGGTGATGCGTTATGAAATCACCGAGAACAAGAGCAACCGTCCAGTGGCCTCGGTGAAGTTTGCGGAAGCGGACTGCCCGGCGCCATCCAAGAAGAAAAAGTAACCTGGCCTTATCCTCGCGCCGCGGTCCCGCGGCGCGCTCCCCCGCTTTGACATTGTTCCTCGCCCATCTGACCAACCAATAAGCGGTTGCCAGCCAAGGCTTTTTCGGCCCATGATCAAGCCATCCCAGCCCCCCTTGCACAACGGCGCTCACGCCGTCCTGTAACATTTCCCGGGCACAAGAGGGTTGCCCTCCCGCGGACTTGAAGTGCAAAGGTTTTTAAATCAAAAGGCCTATACAGAGCGCGCTTTGCCGACAGGCAAACAGGTGCAACGCCTATGGCATGCAGCGACACATGCAGTGTCGTGGCCTGCGGACGATCGATTGCCGTCGGTCCAACCTCTGTGAAGAAGGAGACGTTGAATGCCTTACCAACCGAATGACAGTTTGCTACGCCATTTTGAAGAACACGGGCCCCAGCTCGCACAGCAAGTCGACGCGCAGCTCGAGCAGATAGCCCCCAACAGCCCGAATACCCCTCTTTATCGCGACATGATTCTCACCGTGCTGCGCATGGCCCAGGACGACCGCGACCGCTGGAACGCCAAAATCACCCTGCAGGCCATCCGCGAATTGGATCATGCGTTCCGGGTTCTGGAACAGTTCAGGGGCCGACGCAAAGTCACGGTGTTCGGCTCAGCACGTACCCCCGTAGAAAGCCCGCTGTATGCCTTGGCTCGCGAGGTGGGCGCAGCTTTGGCGCGCTCTGACCTGATGGTGATCACCGGCGGTGGCGGCGGCATCATGGCGGCAGCACATGAGGGTGCCGGCCTGGAGCATAGCCTGGGGTTCAACATCACCCTGCCGTTTGAACAGCACGCCAACCCCACCATTGATGGCACGGAAAACCTGCTGTCATTCCACTTCTTCTTCACCCGCAAGCTGTTCTTCGTCAAGGAAGCCGATGCGCTGGTCTTGTGCCCTGGCGGCTTTGGCACCCTGGATGAAGCGCTGGAGGTGCTGACGCTGATCCAGACCGGCAAGAGCCCTCTGGTGCCGGTGGTGTTGCTGGACGCACCAGGTGGCGGGTTCTGGCAAGGCGCCTTGGACTTTATCCGCAATCAACTGGAGGCCAATCGCTACATTTTGCCGACCGACCTTAAGCTGGTCAGGCTGGTGTACAGCGCCGAAGAGGCTGTAGAGGAGATCAATCAGTTCTACGCCAACTTCCACTCCACGCGCTGGCTGAAACGCGAGTTCGTGATGCGCATGAACCATCCGCTCAGCGAGCGCGCCCTCACCCACTTGCAGACGGAATTTGCCAGCCTGCGTTTGAGCGGGGAGTTCCAGCAACTGGCATATACCGGGGAGGAACATGATGAGGCGAAGTTCAGCCACCTGACGCGATTGGTGTTCAACTTCAATGGACGGGATCAAGGTCGGTTGCGGGAGCTGGTGGACTACATCAACCTGCCGGAGAACTGGGCGCACGCCCAAGGCACGGCGCAGCAGCGGGTGGCACCGGAGCCGGCGTGAATCCATAAACGCTAAACGCAAAAAAGGCCCGCTATTTTCATAGCGGGCCTTTTTGGGTGTATCAGGGGATCGTATTGAGTGGCTATGGGTTACGTCACAGTTTGTCGGAACAAATCTCCGGCTCTCAGTCGTCCATCTCTCGACCGCTGAGCAAGCGGCTGATCATGTCCATCGGAAACCCGCGATAACTCAAAAAGCGTCCTTGTTTCGCACGTTCCCTGGCATCGATTGGCAAATGACCAGAGAACTTGCGGCGCCAGGTATCCTCCAGTTGCGACTGCCAATTGATACCGCACTCGCGCAACGCGAGGTCGATATCGCCACGCTGCAAACCGCGCTGGCTCAACTCCTCGCGAATTCGCGCGGGGCCGTAGCCGGAACGGGCTCTATAGGACACAAAGCTTTCAAGGTAACGGGATTCGGAAAGCAGACCCTCTTCCGTCAACCGGTCGAGGGCGGTTTCGATCATTTCGGGCTCCGCGCCGCGCTGACGCAGCTTACGCGTCAGCTCGACTCGACCATGCTCGCGGCGAGCGAGCAGGTCCATTGCAGTGCGCCGAACGGCGACGAGTGTATCCAGTACAACAGTCATCGCTGGCTTCAGATGTCGGTATCGGCTTCTTCCATCTCGTCAACCGGCTCACGGTTGGCGGCAGCTTTCACATCTGGTGCTGCGGTCAGCAGCTTGTCGCGAATCTGCTTCTCAAGCGTAGCGGCGATGTCCGGGTTATCCGCCAGGAACTTGGCCGAGTTGGCCTTGCCTTGACCAATCTTGCTGCCGTTGTAGGCGTACCAGGCACCGGATTTTTCAACGAAACCGTGCAACACGCCCAGGTCAATCATCTCGCCGTTCAGGTAAATGCCCTTGCCGTAGAGAATCTGGAATTCAGCCTGACGGAATGGTGGAGCCACCTTGTTCTTCACAACCTTGACGCGAGTTTCGCTCCCGACAACCTCGTCACCTTCCTTCACCGCGCCAGTACGACGGATATCCAGGCGGACCGATGCGTAGAACTTCAACGCGTTACCACCCGTGGTGGTTTCCGGGCTGCCGAACATTACGCCGATCTTCATACGGATCTGGTTGATGAAGATCACCAGGCAGTTCGCGTTCTTGATGTTACCGGTGATTTTACGCAGTGCCTGGGACATCAGTCGGGCTTGCAGACCCACGTGCATGTCGCCCATTTCGCCTTCGATTTCAGCCTTGGGCACCAGTGCCGCCACGGAGTCGACCACGATCACGTCGATGGCATTGGAGCGCACCAGCATGTCGGTGATTTCCAGGGCCTGCTCACCGGTGTCCGGCTGGGAAACCAGCAGGTCATCGACGTTGACGCCCAGCTTGCCGGCGTACTCAGGGTCCAGGGCGTGCTCGGCGTCGACGAATGCGCAGGTGGCGCCCATCTTCTGCGCCTGGGCGATCACCGACAGGGTCAGGGTGGTTTTACCGGAAGATTCAGGACCGTAGATCTCAACGATACGGCCTTTTGGCAGGCCGCCAATGCCGAGTGCGATATCCAGACCCAGAGAGCCAGTGGAAATAGCCGGGATCGCCTGACGGTCGTGATCGCCCATACGCATTACGGCACCCTTGCCGAATTGACGTTCGATCTGACCCAGGGCCGCAGCCAAGGCTTTCTTCTTGTTGTCGTCCATTAAAGTCCTCACGTAATCAATAAGGCCTGACGGCCAACACCTGTATAAGTAGACAGTATTGTTCCACAAAGATCGGAGATCGCCTACCCCTGATTTTCTATTTCTAGTGCAGCTCGTCGCAACAAGCCCTCCAGCGCAGCTTTTACCGTTTGTCGACGGACTTCGTCGCGGTTGCCGGAGAAGTGTTCGCGCTGTGCCGTGACCGCCTCCCCCACGCCGAACGCCAGCCACACCGTACCCACCGGTTTTTCCGGCGAACCACCATCCGGCCCTGCCACGCCGCTGACCGCCACGGCGAACCGCGCCAGACTTTTCTCCTGCGCGCCACGCACCATCGCCTCCACCACCTCCTGGCTGACAGCGCCCACCTTGTTGAACAAGCCCTCCGGTACATTCAACTGTCGAGTCTTCTGCCGGTTGGAATAGGTGACGTAACCTGCTTCGAACCACGCCGAACTGCCGGGAATCCGCGTGATAGCCTCGGCAATACCGCCACCGGTACAGGACTCGGCAGTGGTGACATGAGCATTGAGCACCTGGAGTCGGCGCCCCAGTTCAGCGGCAAGTTGAGTGATTTCGTTCACGGTCGTCTCCGGGAATGAGCGGGCGTTCGCCTACCCTACAGGAGCAATTCGCACACGCAAGCGACAGGCTGCATCAGGATGCTAACGCGCGACGGCGTGCACATACGCCTGACACGCACGCAAGGCAATCACGGCGTTATCGCCGTCATCGGTGATGGCGATAATTCGTTGAGCATGCGCCGGGTCAAGTCGGGCTCGAGGGGCTGCATGAACCACGCCGCCGGCGGGGGCGGGGGCTGGCACCGAGCTGCCGTTGGCGGGTTCGGTGGCGTCGAGAAGGACTGACAACCGCACATCAGCAGTGGCCAGGCGATCACGCAAAACCGCTTGATGACGTTGGGCATCGCTTAACTCCTGAGCATGCTGTCGGTCGCTGGCATTGAGCTGTTGCTCAAGAGCCAGGCGCCTGTCTTGTTCGGCCTGCTGCTGATGCAACGCCTGCCGGGTTTGTTGATCGAGCGCCTGCGCGTGCACGGCCGACAACCGCTCAAGCTGTGCGTCATATCGCCAGGCCTGAACCTGCCAGGTCAATCCCGCCGCCATCACCAGCAGCAGGAAATAACCGAGCAAGCGGTAGGACGCTAGGAAGCGCATAACACCGCCTTCGCCCTCGCCCATAGCTGCATACGATGATCCAGGCCATTGAGGCCGCCATTGATACGTCGAGTAATGGTGGTGAACTGGTCCTTGTCGGCCAACTCGTTCAGGCCGTTGCTCTGCCAGAACCAGGCGGCGGATTCACATGCCCATTGGGGTTGTTCCAGCAGTTGAGGCTGGGCCAATAACCGTTCGTCACCGAACAGCGCCCGACTGCACGCCAGGTAATTGCGACGCCCGGTGATCTGTATCAGCCCCCTGCCTCGGTACTGCTGGCCGTCGCCATCCGCTTCAGGGGTATTGCCCAGTCTGGCGGCAAGGGGTCCGATGTCATATTTGCTCAGGTAGCGATCACTACCCAGTTCGCGCAGGTACTGCAGTTCGCCGGATTCGTGACCGATCTGGGCGAGGAACGCAGCGATGCGCTGGGGGCTGGTAATCGAGTGCCGGGCCATCGCCGCATTTATGGCAGGCAAAAAAAGACCCGCTGTGAGGCGGGCCGTTGGCATGACGTGGACAAGCTGGGGAAGCGAAATCAGCATGGTTTCTACTCTGCAAAAAGGTCTAGATTGACAACCCACCCGCCACAATCGAACTGCGATACCCCGTCACCGGGTCGCCCACATGGGTAACCTGGATAATCGACCAGCGCCCTTGCATATACGAGGGCCAGCTTTCATCCAGGCGCAGCAACCCTTCAGCGGCGAGCAGCGGGTTGCCAGGGCACTCGATCTGCAGTTTCAAATTTTCCCGGCCCACGCGTCGCAGTTCGGCTTCGGCCACGGCACGGGCTTCGGCTTCGTTCTGGCAGCGTTGGCGCAGGTTTTTGAACGGCGCGATGCCCACCTCCACGACATGCTGCTTAGCCCCCACGGCATCCCACCAGGTCACGCGGCAGCCCATATATTTGGAGCGCGACTGCTCGTCGAGCTTGGCGGTGATGAATGCCCGGTCGCCGGGGCGGTTGTCTTGGGTCACGGATAGCGTCACCTCCGGCAGCAGCTGGCCCGAGAGCGAATGGACCTTGCCGGCTTCCGCCAGCACGTACAGTTCGTTGATCGGTTTGGTGACGGCGCTGTAGCGACTGGCCAGGCGCGTGATAAATGCCATGTCGCTTTCGTTGGATTGATCGATATGGGGGATCGGAATGCTTTCCAGTGCCGGCGCGACGCGGGGTGAATAGCCATGTCGACCGATGACCTGGCGAAACAGCGCGCCCAGGGTGGTGGGGCCGTAACTGGCGGAGCGGCGCTGTCGGTAATGGCTGGGGTCCACCGCGCTGAAAGGTGCGGCGGTAGCGACGATCAGCAGGCGCATCGGAAACAGCACTGGAGTGCGCTGCATGATGACAAACTGACCTTTTTCCACCAACCCTGACTCCTGATAGCCGACCCGCAGGCCGATCTTGCCGCTCAGGCTCGGCAACCCTTCCAGGCCCTCGATGTTAAGTGTCAGTTCGAGCCTGTCGGCTTTGATACCGGCGGCGTCGGTGTGGCTCCAGTGCATCAAGCGTTGATTGAGCAGCGCCGCATTGGCGCCGTAGAACTCGACGATCGGGGTGAATCCCTGTGCCATGCAGCCTCCTCAATCCCACGCTGAAACAGGTTGCGACACCGTCGGCCGCGCGGGCATCTCCGGCACCACCACCCACACGCCGGCCGGCAACACCGGGCCATGCTCGGCCAACTCGGGGTTCAAGCGCCAGAGGGTTTCTTCGGCTGCGTCGTCGCAGCGCCCCAACTCGCGGTAAAGCAACAGGTTGACCGAATCGCCGGCAATACTTCGCACTCTACGCATTGACGAATTCCTCCAATTCAAGGGTCCAGGCCAAGACCATGGCGGTGCCGTCATCGATCACGTTGCTTTGGGTTTCCACCAACGAATTGATACGCCACAAGCCCCAGTTACGGCCAATGCCATCGACCAGGGGCAATGGCGCCCGCGCATCCTGCAACGCGCGCAATTCGTCCAGGCGCTGCATGCCCACGGCGTACATCGCCATGCCGCTGAACGAGAGCTTTTCCAGTTGCTGGCCGTTCTGCCTTGACTGCGGCTTGCTGGCAATGATTTCCAGGTTGCTCCAGCCGCCGTAACTGCTATGGATGAGCGAGGCGTAGGCGAAGCCACGGGACAGGCCAAAAATAAAATCGCCCAGTACCATCTGTTGTCGCATCAATCACCTCCTGTATCGGTCAGTGCCGCGTTGCGTCGAATGCCCAGGGAATCGGTGACCATGGGCATGCATTGAAACTGCAGGGCTTGCATCACCTGGTTGACGACCTGCTGGGCCTCGGCGGGGTTGACGCCAGTGATCTGGATACTCGGTGAGATCGTGACCTGGACGTTATCGGTGCGAGCACTGTTGAGTTCCTTGCTCAGCGTATTCGGCGCGGGCAGGCGATCACTCGAGCCGAACAGTTTGTCACCGATCCAACTGCCCGCTTCGCTGCCCAGCAAGCCGCCAATGGCGCCGCCGACCGCGGTGCCGACTCCGGGAAAAATCAAGGTGCCGATCGCCGCGCCAGCGGAAGCCCCGGCCCAGGCGCCACCGGCGGTGCTGAGACCGGCGCCGACAGCCTTCGCGTCGCCATTGCGCACGCCCTGGACCACGTCAATGGCGGTGTCGACGTACTTCAGCGGCCCGAGACGGCGGGCGCCGGCGGACTCCAGCTTACTCATCACTCCGGTCAGCCCGGAGGCCGGTATTTTGGGCGCGTGAGTCACCCCAGGCACGGCTGAACGCTCGTGACTGGAGTTCTGCGTGTGCGGCTGGGCAGTTACGCGCGCGTCGGCAGGCAGAGACACGCCGCCGCGTTCCAGGGTTTCAATCAGCCCAGGGGCTCTGGCTGGGAGCGGTTGGCGCAGGTCGGCGTGGCTCGTTCGGCTATTGACCTGCGCGTCGCGCGGCTGCAGGCCCTGCACCGGGGCAACGGCATGGAAACCCGTGGACTGAGCCGGGAAAAACGGTTGCATCAGGCGCTCAGGCAAACCACGCAGCATCGACATCGCGCCGCGACCTTTCAGGGGTGCAAGCCTTGCGGCAGGCGACCGCGCCCCAGATGCCGGTTTCTTCTGAGGGCCCTGTTTCTTCGACGTGCTCTGCGCTTTGCGGTTTTTCTGGGACTTAGGCTTGGAGGTAGGCTTTTTCCCGGCGGACGGGGCTCTGCGACCAGGACGGCGGCTACTCACCGGGGCTTGGGTTGCGGTGGCGCAGCAGCATGGTTGGCTCTTTTTGAAGCCATCGCTTTTGAACAGTTTGCCAAGCCCGCCAGGCAGTTTGCCCAGCGTCAGATCGAGCACGTTGCCTGTCACCCGGCTTTTGATCGTGTCTCCCATGCCCGAGAAAAAGCCGGTAACCACCGGTGAAAACATCGGCAGAACCACGGCCTCCGCGGTTTTGACAGTGGTGGCGGCGGCTGGCGACTCGCCGGCCCAGGCGTTGGCTTTGTCGGTCACAGCGGTCTTGGTTCGCAGCCACACGTCTTCCCAGAGTACCGGTGCGGGTTTAAGCGTCGTGGAGAGGCGCTCCTCACTCTTTGCCGACGACTCCCGCAGTTGCGCTATTGTTTTTTCCTTGACGGCCGGCGCAGCGAACGATTGTTGAAAAGCGGCAACGGGATCGAGGGCCTTTACGTCGAGCAGCGTCATGGACTCACGGACCAGATGCTGGTCTTTCGATGTACTCGACTTAACTTCAGTCGTTGCCTTTTGTTCGGTCCCCTTGCCGATTTTAGACGCCTCACTGTCCACCGCCTTAAGCTGCGACAAGGAGGTTTGCAGCGCGTCCACACTGTCACGCAGTAACCCCAGGGCCAGCGAAAGACCGTTGAGTTGCACGCCGGCGTTGGTCAGCGCCAGACTCATCGAAAACAACGGCGCCGCCTCTGTGTGACTTCCAGACGCCAGAAGGCCTGGGTTAACACTGTCGGCACCCTGCGCGCCGTCTGCGTGGCGAAATACACCCTGGCCATCCTTGACCACGGCATACGCGAGCGAATACTTGTCCTGCATCCCGCTTACTCCTGTTTAACGCCAAGGCGAGTGATCGCAATGTCGTAGCGGCGCAATGCTTTTCCGGCGTCCCAGTCGAGGATCTCCGCCTCGTTGACCGAGTAGATCAGCGGCACCACGTCGAGGATTACCTCGATGTCGCGTTCCGAAAGAAGTCCGCCGGTTGATTTAAAAAATCGTCGATCCGCTCCTGCAGCTCGGTCCAGTCGGGCACGGTCAACCCCGCCAGGTCAGGGATCATCAACCCTGTGCAATGGGCGGTAATAAACTCGGCGCGCTCTTTATTGGTGGCGAGCTTTTTCATCACCTTGGTGGCGCGCAGAGCCGGCATCTCCAGAGGCAGTTCAGTCAGGGTTCGGCCGGCTGCCTCCAGGGGCAATAGCAGTTGCACGGGCTGGTCGTAAGGCGGCGCCTCGTGGGCATTCAGGAAAAACGACGCCGGGCGTGTCGACATATCGTGCACGTATTGAGCGATGCTTACGTAGTCCGGGCGTTTCAGCTGATCCAGCTCTTTTTCCGACAGGCCGGTGGCGAGTTTCGCCAGTTCAAAGAACTGGTCGTCCTCGTCGTCACCGGCCCGGGCCAGCGCATCTTTTTGCGCGGCGTAGTACAGCGGTTTGAGTTGCACCTGCTCGATCGTTGCACCGGTGTCGGCGGTGATCGGAGACAGCAGGTGATGCAGCGGTGGCATCCAGGCCATGAGGCAATTCCTTGTTCAAACAAGGGGCGAGCGTGCTCGCCCCAAGGGGTTTAAGGCATCAGCACGGCGCGGCGGGCATCGCCCAGAATATCGACACCGTTGAGCACGAATTTCTGGGTGCGCACGTCGATATCAATCACCGGGATGCCATTCTCCAGTCGGGTGTAGGTGCGGCAGGACAACTCCAGCGTGGTCAGGGCTTTGTCGCCCATTTTCAGCTTCGCTTCATCGAGTGATTTGAGCTTGCCGCCGACGGTGTGGTAAGTGAAATACGTTTTGCCGTCCTGGTCCTGGCCGGCCTCACGCACGTTCAGCAGGATGTCGTCGCCCATGCGCACGCCCAGGGCCAGCATGATTTCCGGGCCGGCGCCTTGCAGCACCAGCGTGGCGCCGAGCACCTTGCCGCTCTTGGCCATTTCCTCGGCAATAAAGCGGCCGCCGGACATGGATTCCATCTCGAACTCGATCTTCGGCGGGGTGAACTCTTCCACGGTCGCGGACAACGGCAGGCCTTGGAGGGTGGCCGCAATGGCCTGTCTGACTCGGTTGGTAAACATTAGAGAACGTCCTCCAGGAACTGCTCGATGATTTCATCGCGGGCGTTGAGTTGATAAATCATGTGTTCGTTTGGCGCGTAGCGGCCGTAGTCGATGACGATGAACCAGGTGCCGTTCTTGTACTTCTCGACGCTGTTCAACTCCGGGTGCAGGTACACGCTGCCGCCGGGAATGGTTTCGTCGACGACCAGGGTTTGCAGCCAATCGTTGATGCGCTTGACCTCCTGGTCCATGAAGGACTTGGTGAGGTTCTTGGCCATGGCTTTCTGGCCGGCCTTGACCAGCTTGCGGCTGATGGCATCTTCCAGGCCCACATAGCTGATGAACTTACCGGTGATGGAACGGTTACCCAGCAACGAAAAACCGCCAAGGATGGTGCGGGCGTAGTAGCTGATGCCATAGCGATTGAGCAGGTCGCCTTCGGTGGAGGTATCGAGGATGTTGTACTCGACGACGCGGGAAACGTCCTCGGCGAACGTCACCTGATTACCAGGGCTCTCCCACTGTTTGACCTTGGCCAACGCGGCGATAGCCAGGGACGACGGCGACAGGAACACGTTTTTCTTCGCCGCCTTGGAGTACACCGACGGCATGTTGTGCACCAGCAGGCAACGGTCGAAACCCAGGTCGGCACCGCCCAGTTCGCCGCTGTAGGTGACCTGGTCGGCAACACTGGCATCTTTGCCATCGAGCACGACACGTGCCTTGACGCGCTTGCCGAACGCGGCGAACTCGCCGGCCACGGCCTTGGTGCCGGTGAAGCCTGGAGCGCCGATGATGGTCAAGTCTTCGGGGACGCTGCTCAGGGCGGCCAGGCCCAGTTTGCGGCCGGTCACCGGCTCGTTGCCGCCGATCACGTTGTTGAGGGTGTCAGCGGGCGTCGCGCCCTCCTCCACAATCACCACGTAGACCGGCACCTTTACGACTTTGAGAATCTGGTAGACGGCGTGGAACAGCGTGCCCGACTCGGCCCCGGTGGGGTCCAGCAGCGCCTGGGTGGTGAAGCTATTGATACGAAACGGTGCGTTTTTCGGAATCGACGCATGGGCGTTCGGCGCGGTGCCGACCAGACCGATCACGTTGTCACCCAGGCCACCCATGGCCTCGGGGGATTCGGTGGCATTCACGGTGATGCCGTTGTGCTCGAAGTTAAGAACCTCAGCCATGGTTATTCAGCCTTCTTGGGGGTGGAGTTGAGGACGCTGGTCAGTTCCAGACGGCCGGCGGTGCGCAGGGCGGATGCTTCGACGTCCAACAGTTCGAGCTCCTCGCCGACGGTGGACCAATGGCCCTTGCCGGTGGGGAATGGGATGAGGACGGTGTAGGTTTGGCGGTCAGACATGAGTGGAATTCTCCGGGTGTAGAACGCCAAAGCCCCTGCGGGGAGGGGCTTTGGGGAGGCGAAAAAAAACCGCTTTCGCGGTTGTCGGCTATTTCAGGAAATCGGGTTTGGTTGGCCAGAGTACTGTGTCTGGATCTTCTCCCTGATCTGGAATATCACGCAAACTTTGGCGATATTCAGCAAATATTGCTTTATGACTGTCGAGCATCGGGTAGTCAGGCATTGCTGCATAATCGCTAGCTGCCAAGTCTTGATCCCTTGCTTTACGAATCATTTCCCATTTGATAATTGGATGGAGTTCCGAAGGTATAAATAGTGGTTTCATTTGCTCTCCTCAGCCTAACGCCAACATCGTGCCCCAGTCACCTGGATTAGTTACAACGCCCGTGCATGCTCCTGCCAGCATTACTTCAATAACCCCAGTCGGGGAGTTCCGCATCGGGTGCAGATGATAATAAGTTCCAAACAACTCCGTAGGTGAAATAATACTGGAACACCAACGCCACTTGCCTTTTTCAACTCCAGCACTCCACGCTCCAGATACATTACCTTCCAAAAGACGCACGAAGGCACCTATAGTCAGATAAGAGTTCTGTGGTACTGCACCAGAGCCATTCGCAAGCGCCATATCGACGGTATAAGGGAACGCAAGCCAAGGACTAACCCCAGACACCGACCACTTCATTTGCCAAAGATGTACAAGCGTGCGCCAATAGTCGCTAGCCCTGATATCAAAGTGTGGATATTGTTCACGCACATCTGCCTGCACTTGAAGCAGAAAATCCACATCAGTTTGCGGGCGTCCAGCCGCTTGAGACGCCGTGGTGATCGTTCGTAGCTTAGTGGGCGTCACTTCAGCATGAATACCCCAGTTTTCAATCAGTGTTCCGTCGGCATTGGGAGACAAATTGAAATTTTTGGTAGCCGCTAACCTAGGCAGTCTATTTTTTAGATCCGCCAATTGAACCTCATAAACTAGGCGGGCATCAGCTATCGCCTTGTCAATATCTCCGACTTTACCGGTAATTACGTTAGTTAAATTGTTTGCCGCGCTCACGACGGCAGCGAGTTGCTGCTCAGTACTCAATTGAATGCTCCTTAACGCTTTAAAAGCGCCATCTAGATAGTAGTTTAAAACGCTCTATTTTTTTTCGACGGCCATCAATCGCAATAGAACCCCTACACCTCGTGCCATGTTGTCTATGCTCGCGGCCGATAAGGCCGCAATCTCATCAGTCAATAGCACGTTCAAATTGTCACTCCCCACCACAATCGTCACGCTATCCCCCGGCAACGGCGAAACATCCAGCGTAAACTTCTGCAGTACCCGAGCCGCCGCCGCTTTGTACGTCAGCAACTTCCCGGCGACGGAATACACCGCCAACAACGTCCCACTGGCGAGATAAAAACCAAACTCGCCAATTTCATATTCACCGTCGCCGTCAAACAGCGCGGCCATCCTGAGTTGGTGGTTGCCCAGGTCTTCATAATCCACGATGGCGACCCGCTGGCGTTCGTCGCGCAAGGCCAGTTCGCTGCCGTCCGGGTTGTAGCGCCCGGTGCCGGCGCCAATGTGGGTTATTTCACCTTTCAAACCCTGGTTCTTTGCCTGCAGCACTTCATCCAATCCCTTGGAGGTGAAGCGCACCAGGCGCGTAATGTCATCTGTCATGGCTGCGCCCTGAGGTCGTAGTCGTTAATGGTGTAGTGCCGGGCGACGCCTGCACTGTTTAGCCCAGCAACCAGCGCCAATTCAGGCAATGCGCCGCTGAGCGAGAACTCCCCGTCGCTTAAGGGGGCCTCGAGGACTTGCGCAAACGCAAGCTGACCTGCGGTTTCATGCACGATGGTGATCGTCGCCTGGTCCCGCTCGCTCTTGGCAGCGTTGATACGCCGGATCAACCGGTTATGGTCGCCACTGGACCAGCTGCGCCCAATAATGGCCTGCACGTCGAACGTATAGGGCACACCCAAAGGCCGCTGCTGGTACCAAGCGCTGATGTTGGGAGTAAAACCCAGTGACTCCACCGCATGGCTCAACGCCTTGGGTGTGCCCGCCTGACGCTGAATCTGCCAGGACAGGCCCACGGTCAGGCGCTTCTCTGTTTCGGTAGCGTGTGCATCCCATTCGCTGACACCGCGGTCGGCCGCCAGGTAGGGAAGAAACTCGACGGGCGTCAGCAGCGGGTTCATTAAGGCGGGAAACGGCGGTATAACGCGGTCGAGCAATGTGCCGAAGCCTACGTCCAACGCCTTCTCCAACGGTGAGCTATTGGCCGGCAACAGGCTCGCGGTGATGTCACTCATAGCGTGCGTACCTCCACCTCGACACCGGTGCAGTAAGGGGCCTGGAAGGCCGTGGTGACGATAGGCTCCAGGGGTTCGAGAATCTGCAATTGCGCCGCGCCGGCGCTGTGAATGGCGTAGTCGATCCAGCTGGGGTCGACGCGTCCTTCAAGGCGATGGCAGGATTCCGCATAGGTTTGCAGCAGACGTTGCGCCGCGACCTGGGTCAAGCCGGAGTCCGGACCGGCGTTGATCCTGGCCACTACGCGGATCTTGTAGGGAAGGATCTGCGCACTCTGCACGCTGACCAGGTCGGTTTCCGGCCGCACATCCGGCCGTGCGAAATGTCGTCGTACACCGTCAAGCAAATCGGCGGAAGCAGTGCCATCACCCTCTCGGGACAGCACGGTGACCATCACTTCGCCTGGGGCGGTGCGTCGTCCATTGCCGTCCTTGACCTGGGCTGCATAGCCGTCCGGATCAAAGGTGTAGCTGACCGTGACCAGCCCTGGTGTAGCGCTTTGCACCTTCACCGACGGCCGCTCGCCCAGGGTGAAGACCTCGCGGCGGTACTGCATCCGCGAACCCGCCGCCGGCGCATGGGGCGCCAGGTAATAGCGCAGGCGGGCATCGTCGTCACTTTCCAGGGTCGGCGGCACGGGCGGGAATGCCGCCGGGTCGCCGGGGTCTAGCACCTGGCGCTCCAGCCCCATGTCGGCCAGGCGTGCATCCAGGTTGCTGCCGTTGGCCCACCAGGCCAGCATCTGCTTGATGCGGGCGTTGTATTTGCGTTCATGGGTTTGCAGGCGCACGCAGAACGCTTCCAGGGCCAGGGTCAGCAGTTCGCTTTCATTGTCCAGGCTCACCTTGAGCTTGGCCGCGCTCCGCGGCGCGCGGCTGGCAACGTAGTCGATGACGAACGCTTTGAACTCCGCCAGCAAGGGTTCGAACGCATCCACGGCGATAAGGGCCGGCTCCGCCAGTTGGTTCTGGCCTGGGATCAACATACTCATGTCACGACCTCGAAGGTTTGTTGACGGTTTTTCCAGGTGCCGGCAAAGCGCAGCAACAGGCCGGCGCCTTGCCGCGTGGCGACGATGACGTCGGGTTGAAAGTCGGCGATGCCGTTCTGGGTGTTGTAGAACGCCTGTGCCGCGTGGCTCTGGGCGAGGATCAGCAGGTCGTCGCCCAAGTTCCGGCCGAGCAACTGCGGGATCAGCGAGCCGTACAACGGACGTTTCTGGCGACTGCCCACGGGGGTAGTCAGCGCTCGGGTGGCACGCTGCACAAACTGCAGCCAGTCATCGACGGCTGCCCCGGTATTCCTATCGATTCCGATCATGGCAAATCCTTATGCGCTGCTGATCACACGGCCCTGGTGATCCACCACCGGGCCGCTTAAATGCACGCCGCCGGCATCCACTCGCAGGCCGGCAGCGCCGAGTTGCAGAGTGATGCTGTCGGCCATCATCACCAGGTTGGCGGCGCCGACGTTTACGATCACTTGTTCACGAGAGCCTGTGACGGTGGTGGGACCATTACGCCAATTGAATACGTGACTGGCGTCGTCGTATTCGCTTTGAGTACCGTCCTGATGCTGGCGACGGGTCAAGGTTGCAAGGCTGGAGACCGGTGGAAACAGACTACTGTTCAGGCCGAACAGGGCTACGGACTGTGCGCCGCCTTCCCCGCTGCCGTAGTTGAGCAGCAGGCACTGTTCGCCCACTGAAGGGATGCGGGTTTCCGTCTGCGCACCGGCACTGGGATTGAAAAAGCGAATGGCCGGGGTGAGCAGATCGCCGTGGCTGACCTTGCAGGTATGACTGGCGGCGTCGACTTGCTGGCATGTGCCGATGCGGCAGAAGCTGTCGGCGCGGCGGTACAGGTCCTCGAGCTGGGTTTCCATTTCCGCCAGCCGTTCGATGATCGGCCCCAGCTGCATGCGTAGCAATGCTTCGAACATGGACTACTCCTGCAGTGGGCGGTATTGATCGGGGTCGTCGATATTCGAGACTTCCCAGGTGCGGGCAACCAGCGGTATGCCCGTGGGATCGTCGAGCAACGACGGGCCGAGGTAGAGGTTTTGGGTAAAGGAAACCGTCCAGGTGTCGTAGTCCGTTTCGCTACTGACGGATATCGAGGGCGCTGCAACGATGGACATGGGCAGGTCGCAATGCTCGGGCGGCAAGCCCCAGCGGTTGTCCAGGGCCAGGTCCATCAGTTGACTGGCCAGGTCACAGGTATCGAAAGGCGCCGAAGCGTTGGTGATGGTGGCCGTGAGCGAGACCAGCAAGGCATGTGCCTTGCGACCTTCAAGGGTGCGAGTGCCGGAGCCGTTGCGCTCCACGTTGATCAGGATGCCGCTTGTATCCGCAGCGCCCGCAAAGTCCCGGTGATTGCCCACCCTCAAGTGCGGGAACACCGGCTTCAATACCGCTGCGATCGCGGCAGGCAACTGGGAAGGTTTTTCGATAAGTGTCATGTCGTTGCTTCCTTGCAGCGATTACTGCTGATCCGGGCGTGAAGTCGGCGTCTCGTTGACCCCAATTCGTTTGGCCGCCCAACGCTCGTAAAGACCAATGGCCACGTCGGCCCCCGCCATAGCGGTGAGGCATCCGATGGCGCCGGCGGTCCAGATCGACATACCGGCGGCATAACACAGCATCAGGGCTGAAACCCCACAGACCATGCACGCTCCGGACCTCAAGGCCAGACGTCGAATCAACGACCAGCCGCGGGCACCCTCTTTGTCGGCGCGCCACATTTCGCCGGACACTCCGCCGATCAGGGCCAGTGCGATCACCAGCCAGATAGGCATTTCCGCTAACGCTTGCTGCTCGTTTGTCATGTCACGCCTCCTGGCTGAGCAATGCCGGCTGAACGCCGGTTTTCCGGGTAAATCCATTTATAGGTAGGCATTCCAAAAAGCCCGGTCGCCCGGGCTTTTCAGTAATGCTGTCCTCGAACGTTCGGCGCTACTGGCGCGGTACGGTTCTTTCCTCAATGTTTTTCCGACCACGATCCCTGTCTGCCGGATAACTGCTTCTGGTGCTTTACGCTGCACACCCGGGTCAGTTGCCAACCCTCTGAACCGTTAAGGCCGGTTCATCGCTGCCTGTTCTTGTAAAGTGGTGCCACTAAAGAGCGTCGGCATCCTTGCCGGTGTTGCCTGGCCTCCCTGCCATCGCTCGGATGGCGTCCTTGCCAGTGTTGCGTGCCTTCCTTGTCTTCCTTGGCAGCATCCTTGCCGCCTCCACCAGGCCTTGTCGGCTGGCTTGAGACACAGAATATGCATGTATGCATATACAGTCAATGCGTAAATGCATTTATTTTTGCCCAAAATATGCTCAAATGCATTTTTGCGTGGGTGTTCAAGGGGTTGCCAGCTTTTTGCAGGCGAAAAAAAACCCGCAGCTTGGCGGGTTTTGTCCTATTGAACTGGGTTAACGAGCGTACATGCCCCACCAGAACACATGGCCGAGGATACTGATCTGCTCGTCCTGGATGTCCTGGAAGCTATAGTCCTCGTCCGGATGTTCGTCACGATTGAAACTGCGCAGACGAATGCCGGAAGGCAGGCGGTAGAGCTGCTTCACACGCAACTGACCATTGTGATTGATGGCATACAAGTCACCATCAACGATGTCGCCAATGCCGCTCTTACCGGCATTCACCCCGACAGTCGCGCCATCGCGCAGCACCGGCAACATACTGTTGCCCCGCACCGTCACGCACTTGGCCTGGTCGAACTGCACGCCATTGTGCCGCAGGCTGCGCTTTCCAAAGCGCAGGCTGGCCTTCTCGCTTTCCTCGATGACGAATCTTCCTGATCCAGCAGCCAATTCAACCTCGCGCAGAAAGGGGATCGACACCTCATCGTCATTGATAGGGGTGTCGTCGTCCCACAGGCTTATATCCTTGAGTTCCGAATGCATCGGGTCGCGCCCTTCGTCCCGCGCCGCGCCCACCGACATGCGCCCGCGCAGTTGGTCGGTGCTCACGCCGAAGTATTCGGCAATGCGGGAGATATGCTTGTCCGACGGATCGACGATCTTGCCGCTGAGGATCCGGGACAGCGTGGATTGAGGCACGCCGGTGCGCCGGTGAAGCTCCGTGGGGGAGATCCGGTCGCGGTCCAGCAGCTCTCTTAGTACGATAGAAACGTTGCGTTTTTGCATAACCGGGATAGTGAACGGAGTTTTTAACGTTGGCAAATGCTATTTTGCATATTTTATGCATAAGGGGCAGATAACCTGTAGCGCCGAGTTTGTGTTTTACCCGGCTGTTTGCGACCTGCGAAGGGCCGACCTCGCGTGTTAACCTTGCGCCCATCGCAAAAAATGCTGGGCCAAGCGCCCCCTTTGCCCCATCACTTTCAACGAATTTGCCTACTACCCAATGAGTAAAAACACGTCCGACCTGTCCTCCCACACCCCGATGATGCAGCAGTACTGGCGCCTGAAAAACCAGCACCCTGATCAACTGATGTTCTACCGCATGGGCGACTTCTACGAGATCTTCTACGAAGACGCGAAGAAGGCCGCCAAGCTGCTGGACATCACCTTGACCGCGCGCGGGCAGTCGGCGGGGCAGTCGATTCCGATGTGTGGGATTCCTTACCATTCGTTGGAAGGCTACCTGGCCAAGCTGGTGAAGCTGGGCGAGTCGGTGGTGATCTGCGAGCAGATCGGCGATCCGGCCACCAGCAAAGGCCCGGTGGAACGCCAGGTGGTGCGCATTATTACGCCGGGCACGGTGAGTGACGAGGCGCTGCTGGATGAGCGTCGCGATAACCTGATCGCGGCGGTGCTGGGTGACGAGCGTCTGTTCGGCCTGGCGGTGCTGGATATCACCAGTGGCAATTTCACGGTGCTGGAGATCAAGGGCTGGGAGAACCTGCTGGCGGAGTTGGAACGCATCAACCCGGTTGAGCTGATGATCCCGGACGACTGGCCCAAGGACTTGCCTGCGGAAAAACGTCGTGGGACAAAGCGTCGCGCGCCGTGGGATTTCGAGCGTGACTCGGCATTGAAAAGTCTGTGCCAGCAGTTCTCGGTGCAAGACCTTAAAGGCTTCGGCTGCGAAACCCTGACACTGGCCATCGGCGCCGCCGGTTGCCTGCTCAGCTACGCCAAGGAAACCCAGCGCACCGCCCTGCCGCACTTGCGCAGCCTGCGCCACGAGCGCCTGGACGATACCGTAGTGCTCGACGGCGCCAGCCGGCGCAACCTGGAGTTGGACACCAACCTGTCCGGCGGACGCGACAATACCCTGCAATCGGTGGTCGACCGCTGCCAGACCGCCATGGGCAGCCGTCTGCTGACCCGCTGGCTGAACCGCCCGCTGCGGGATTTGAAGGTGCTGCAAGCGCGCCAGTCCTCCATTACTTGCCTGCTGGACGGTTACCGTTTTGAAAAGCTGCAACCGCAGCTCAAGGAAATCGGCGATATCGAGCGCATCCTGGCGCGGATCGGCCTGCGTAACGCACGCCCGCGCGATCTGGCACGACTGCGCGACGCCCTTGGCGCCCTGCCGCAACTGCAAGCCGCCATGGCTGAACTGGACGCGCCGCACCTGCAGCAGTTGGCCGTCACCACCAGCACATACCCTGAACTGGCGGCGCTGCTGGAAAAAGCCATCATCGACAATCCTCCGGCAATCATCCGCGACGGTGGCGTGCTGAAGACCGGCTACGACAGCGAACTGGACGAACTGCAGTCGCTGAGTGAAAACGCCGGGCAGTTCCTGATCGACCTGGAGGCCCGCGAAAAAGCCCGCACCGGCCTGGCTAACCTGAAGGTCGGCTACAACCGGGTGCACGGCTACTTTATCGAGTTGCCGAGCAAACAGGCCGAGCAGGCACCGATCGACTATCAGCGGCGCCAGACGCTCAAGGGCGCCGAGCGCTTCATCACCCCGGAACTCAAAGAGTTCGAGGACAAGGCACTGTCGGCCAAGAGCCGAGCCCTGGCGCGGGAAAAAATGCTTTATGAGGCGTTGCTCGAAGACCTGATCGGCCAATTGGCACCGCTGCAGGACACTGCCGCCGCGCTTTCCGAGCTGGATGTACTGAGCAACCTCGCCGAGCGTGCGCTGAACCTTGACCTCAATTGCCCGCGGTTTGTCAGCGAGCCGTGCATGCGCATCGTGCAAGGGCGTCACCCGGTGGTGGAGCAGGTGCTGACCACGCCGTTCGTCGCCAACGACCTGTCGCTGGATGACGATACTCGCATGCTGGTAATCACCGGTCCGAACATGGGCGGTAAATCCACCTACATGCGTCAGACCGCGTTGATCGTGCTGCTGGCGCACATCGGCAGTTTCGTGCCGGCGGCCAGTTGCGAGCTGTCCCTGGTAGACCGGATCTTCACCCGGATCGGCTCCAGCGACGACCTGGCCGGTGGCCGCTCGACCTTTATGGTGGAAATGAGCGAAACCGCCAATATCCTGCACAACGCTACCGACCGCAGCCTGGTGTTGATGGACGAAGTGGGTCGAGGCACCAGTACCTTCGACGGCCTGTCCCTGGCCTGGGCAGCGGCCGAACGCCTGGCGCATCTGCGCGCATACACGCTGTTCGCCACCCACTATTTCGAACTGACGGTATTGCCGGAAAGCGAACCTCTGGTCGCCAACGTGCACCTGAATGCGACCGAGCACAACGAGCGCATCGTGTTCCTGCACCACGTACTGCCTGGGCCCGCTAGCCAGAGTTACGGTCTGGCCGTAGCGCAACTGGCCGGCGTACCAAACGATGTGATCACCCGCGCGCGCGAACACCTCCGTCGCCTGGAAACCACGGCCCTGCCTCATGAAACCGTGGTCGCGCGCCCATCCAAGGCCGCCAGCAAGCCCAGCGCACCGCATCAGAGCGATCTGTTCGCCAGCCTGCCCCATCCAGTGCTGGATGAGTTGGCCAAGCTTGACCTGGATGACTTGACGCCGCGTAAAGCGCTCGAAATGTTATATGCACTGAAGACTCGGATATAACGCATACGCGTGCAAGCTGGTAGACTCTCGCGCGGTTTGGGATGCTGCAGACTCTTAGCCTGGCCTGCAGACTATCGCTCCCGAACCTCGCGAGCCCTGCCATAAAGGGTTTCGCTGCCGCCGCCTGAGGAGAAAATTAGAAATGACCTTCGTCGTCACCGACAACTGCATCAAGTGCAAGTACACCGACTGCGTAGAAGTCTGTCCGGTGGACTGCTTTTACGAAGGCCCGAACTTCCTGGTCATCCACCCGGACGAGTGCATCGATTGCGCCCTGTGTGAGCCAGAATGCCCGGCCAACGCGATCTTCTCTGAGGATGAGGTGCCTGCCGGCATGGAGAACTTCATTGCGTTGAACGCTGAGCTGGCTGATATCTGGCCCAACATCACCGAGAAGAAAGACGCGCTGCCTGACGCCGAAGAGTGGGATGGCAAGCCAGGCAAACTCGCCGACCTCGAACGCTGACAGCGTCACCGTTCGTCAAAAGGCCCCTCGCGGGCCTTTTTGCATTTATTGGCATCTGTTTTTACTTTTCTACAGGCAAAAAAAGGGGCGGTATGACCCGCCCACATTTTTTCCCTAGTCCCTGTATTCCTTTTCATCATCCTGATGAATCGCGTCCTGCGATATTCCTTGAACCATCGTTCCGTGATGGCCGTGCCAATCCGTGGACACAGGGCTGATGTTAGAGAGTTCCAAGGGAAGTTCAACGGGATGCTACATCCGCACCAGCACCCGACACCATTCAAGCGCACCTAAATAATTGTTATTTTTCAATTAGATAGAAAAAGACTGCATGTTTTTTAGCGTCTTGGTTCGGCTAAAAAACCCATTCGCTTACGAAAAAGTAAGCGAATGCTTACACGTGCAATTGGGCAAAAGCGTAACGACTCCCTACACGCTTCAATCTTCGCTGACGGTAATTGTCGGCATGGCCGGCATTGCGGCTTCCTGCAAGACAATCCGCGCGCCCACGTGACGGGCCAGTTCCTGATAAATCATTGCGATCTGGCTGTCGGGCTCTGCCACCACCGTCGGCTTGCCGCCGTCGGCCTGTTCGCGAATCAGCATCGACAGCGGCAGCGACGCCAGCAACTCGACACCGTACTGAGTCGCCAGCTTCTCGCCACCACCCTCGCCAAACAAATGCTCGGCATGGCCGCAGTTGGAGCAAATGTGCACCGCCATGTTTTCCACGACCCCCAACACTGGGATGTTGACCTTGCGGAACATCTCCACGCCTTTTTTCGCGTCGAGCAGCGCCAGGTCCTGGGGCGTGGTAACGATCACAGAGCCGGCCACCGGTACCTTTTGCGCCAGGGTCAGCTGGATATCGCCGGTGCCGGGCGGCATGTCGATAACCAGGTAATCCAGGTCGCCCCAGGCGGTCTGGGTGACCAATTGCAGCAATGCACCGGAAACCATCGGCCCACGCCACACCATGGGTGTGTTGTCATCGGTAAGGAACGCCATGGACATCACTTCCACGCCCAGGGACTCGATGGGCACGAACCACTTCTGATCCTTGACCTGCGGCCGCGTGCCTTCGGCTATGCCGAACATGACGCCCTGGCTCGGACCATAGATATCGGCATCGAGGATGCCCACCCGCGCACCTTCGCGAGCCAGGGCCAGGGCCAGGTTCGCCGCCGTGGTGGATTTGCCCACGCCACCCTTGCCCGACGCTACCGCTACCACGTTCTTGACGTTGGCGAGGCCAGGGATCTGCGCCTGGGCCTTGTGAGCGGCGATCACGCAGTGGATGTCGACGCTGGCCGAACGCACGCCGTCCAGGCCTTCGATGGCCATCTGCAGCATCTGCGCCCAACCGTTCTTGAACAGGCCGGCGGCGTAGCCCAGCTCCAACCGGACCGAGACCTGATCGCCCAGGACCTCGATGGAACGCACACATCCGGCACTGACCGGGTCCTGGTTCAAATAGGGGTCGGTGTACTGGCGAAGAACGGCTTCCACCGCTGCGCGATTCACGGCGCTCATGGGCTACTCCCGAAAAAGACTGACTGAAACAGGCGGCTATCCTAACCGTTCCAGGCGCTTAACGGCATGCTTTCGACAGTTTGCAGGAGGCTGAAACAGCACCACGGGGTGAAATAAATTTGCCGGCGCTTTATAGTGGCCGACCTCCGTTTCATCAAGTAGCCGAGCCCCATGTCCGAGCCACGCAAGATCCTCGTCACCAGCGCCCTGCCCTATGCCAATGGTTCCATCCATCTTGGCCATATGCTTGAGTACATCCAGACCGATATGTGGGTGCGCTTTCAGAAGCATCGCGGCAACCAATGCATCTATGTCTGCGCGGACGACGCCCACGGTTCGGCCATCATGCTGCGCGCCGAAAAGGAAGGCATCACCCCGGAACAACTGATCGCCAACGTGCAGGCTGAACACAGCGCCGACTTTGCCGAGTTCCTGGTGGACTTCGACAACTTCCACTCGACCCACGCCGATGAAAACCGTGAGTTGTCGAGCCAGATCTACCTGCGGTTGAAGGACGCCGGGCACATCGCCACGCGCTCGATCACCCAGTATTTCGACCCGGAAAAGAAAATGTTCCTGGCCGACCGCTTCATCAAGGGCACCTGCCCCAAGTGCGGCACCGAAGACCAGTACGGCGACAACTGCGAGAAATGCGGGGCCACCTACGCCCCCACCGACCTGAAGGACCCGAAGTCGGCAATCTCCGGCGCCACCCCGGTACTCAAGGATTCTCAGCACTTCTTCTTCAAGCTCCCGGACTTCCAGCAGATGCTGCAGACCTGGACCCGCAGCGGCACCTTGCAGGACGCCGTGGCCAACAAGATTGCCGAATGGCTGGATGCCGGCCTGCAGCAGTGGGACATCTCCCGCGACGCGCCGTACTTTGGTTTTGAGATCCCGGGCGAGCCGGGCAAGTATTTCTATGTATGGCTGGACGCGCCGATCGGCTACATGGCCAGCTTCAAGAACCTTTGCGACCGCACGCCGGAGTTGGACTTCGACGCGTTCTGGGGCAAAGACTCCACCGCCGAGCTTTACCATTTCATCGGCAAGGACATCGTCAACTTCCACGCGCTGTTCTGGCCGGCGATGCTTGAAGGCTCGGGCTATCGCAAGCCGACCGGCATCAACGTACACGGCTACCTGACCGTCAACGGGCAAAAAATGTCCAAGTCCCGTGGCACCTTTATCAAGGCGCGCACCTACCTGGACCACCTGTCGCCGGAATACCTTCGCTACTACTACGCCTCCAAACTGGGCCGTGGCGTCGACGATCTGGACTTGAACCTGGAAGACTTCGTACAAAAGGTCAACTCGGACCTCGTAGGCAAAGTCGTAAATATCGCCAGCCGTTGCGCCGGGTTTATCCACAAGGGCAATGCGGGCGTGCTGGTGGCCGAGAATGCCGCGCCGGAACTGACCGACGCCTTCCTGGCCGCCGCGCCAAGCATTGCTGATGCTTACGAAGCCCGTGACTTCGCCCGCGCCATGCGCGAGATCATGGGCCTGGCCGACCGCGCCAACGCCTGGATCGCCGACAAGGCGCCGTGGTCGCTGAACAAGCAGGAAGGTAAAGAAGCTGAGGTGCAGGCGATCTGCGCCACCGGCGTCAACCTGTTCCGCCAACTGGTGATCTTCCTCAAGCCAGTACTGCCCCTGCTGGCCGCCGATGCCGAAGCGTTCCTCAACGTTGCGCCATTAACCTGGAACGACCACGCCACCTTGCTCGGCAACCATCAGTTGAATGCGTTCAAGCCCCTGATGACCCGAATCGACCCCGTGAAGGTGCAGGCGATGACCGACGCGTCGAAAGAAGATCTGGCCGCCAGCCAGACCGATACCGGCGAAGCGACTCCGGCCGGCAATGGCGAACTGACCAAGGACCCACTTGCCCCGCAAATCGATTTCGACGCCTTCGCCGCCATCGACTTGCGCGTTGCCCTGATCGTCAAGGCCGAAGCCGTTGAGGGCGCCGACAAGCTGCTACGCCTGACGCTGGATATCGGTGACGAGCGGCGCAACGTGTTCTCGGGCATCAAGAGTGCTTACCCGGACCCGTCCAAGCTCGATGGACGCCTGACCATGATGATCGCCAACCTCAAGCCGCGGAAAATGAAGTTCGGTATTTCCGAAGGCATGGTGATGGCGGCAGGGCCTGGCGGGGAAGAAATCTACCTGCTGAGCCCCGACAGTGGCGCCAAGCCGGGTCAGCGCATCAAGTAGGTCCGCACAACAGCCCTGTCGTTTCGGCGACGGGGCTATAGAGCAGGTCCCCCTTCTTGCCTGCCGGATAATCAGGCTCTGTTTGGTTCAATCAACCGGCATGCAAACGATCTCAGCATGAACCTCATTCAACGTATCGACGCGCTGCTGCCTCAGACCCAATGCGGCAAATGCGGCCACCCAGGTTGCAAGCCTTACGCAGAAGGCATTGCTAAGGGCGAAGCAATTAACAAGTGTCCGCCTGGTGGTCAGGAAACCATTGCTGGGCTTGCGCAATTGCTGAGCGTGCCGGTGCTGGAACTGGACACCAGCCGAGGGAACGCTCCAGCCCAGATCGCCTACATCCGCGAGGCCGAATGCATCGGCTGCACCAAGTGCATCCAGGCCTGCCCGGTGGATGCCATCGTCGGCGCCGCCAAGCTGATGCACACGGTGATCATCGACGAGTGCACCGGCTGTGACCTTTGCGTGGCGCCCTGTCCGGTTGATTGCATCGAGATGCGTCCGCCGCTCGGCACCGTTGCGCTTGTGGGTGGTGTGGCGAGCAATGATAAAGAACGCTTTGAGCGCGACGCCAAACGCAGTCGCGCCCGTCGCCGCTTCGAGCAGCGCAATGCGCGTCTGCAGCGCGAAGAAACACACAAACTCGCCGAACGCCTGGCCCGCTCCAAGCGTTCGGCGCCGGTAGAAGCAATGCCGACAGACGCGGCAAACGCTGCACGCGATGCGGCGGTGAAAAAGGCCAGGATCAATGTAACCATGAGCCGCGCCCAACTGCACAAATCCTTGAAAGCCTTTGGGCATCCGCCGACGTTTGAGCAACAATCGCAGCTGGTTGTCCTGCAACAGCAGTTCGAGGCAGCGGAACAGGCCCTGGCAGCACTGGAGATCAATTGCGCTCCGGCAGCCGAACAACCCAACAGCAAAACCGCTGACCTTAAACGCGCCAAGATTCAGCTGGCGATGCGCCGCGCCGAGTTTAAGAAGGCCCAGGACCAACAGGCCGACGCGCAGCGACTGGCGGATGCACAACACAGACTCGATGAAGCCCAACGCCAGGTGGATAGCCATGGCGACTGAGCTGTAACAGGCACTGAACCTGGCGCTATTGGTCTTTCGACGCGCAGCCTCCGACATCACATTGATGCCCGTCGGGTTTATTCTGCTTGAACTGTCGCCCATAGGCCCCCCACATAGGGTGCCCCACTCGACATCCCGCTGACCGCCTGCAAGGAACACTTCGCCCCATGAATGCCGCAAAACGCCTGGAAATTTTTCGCAGGCTCCACGAAGACAATCCGGAACCCAAGACGGAGCTGGCTTACTCGTCACCGTTCGAGTTGCTGATTGCGGTGATTCTGTCAGCCCAATCCACAGATGTGGGGGTCAATAAGGCCACGGCCAAGTTATTTCCCGTGGCCAATACCCCCGAAGCCATCTATGCCCTGGGGGTTGAAGGGCTGTCGGAATACATCAAGACCATCGGCCTTTACAACAGCAAGGCCAAGAATGTGATTGAAACCTGTCGTTTGCTCGTTGAACAGCATGGCAGCGAAGTACCGCAGACTCGTGAAGCGCTGGAAGCTCTGCCAGGCGTAGGCCGCAAGACCGCCAACGTGGTGCTCAACACCGCCTTTCGACAACTGACCATGGCCGTGGATACACATATATTCCGGGTCAGTAACCGCACCGGTATCGCTCGCGGGAAAAACGTAGTCGAGGTGGAGAAGCAGCTGATGAAGTTCGTGCCCAAGCCTTACCTGCTCGATTCCCACCACTGGCTGATCCTGCACGGGCGTTACGTGTGCCAGGCCAGAAAGCCGCGCTGCGGCAGCTGTAAGATCGAAGATTTGTGTGAATACAAAGACAAGACTTCTGACGATTGAGGAATTATTGATTTTCCATATCCTTCGATTGAAAAAATCTTTTTTACCCATTCGCAGATTATCGCTATAAGGAGCGCCAACGGCAGTCTTAGCCTGGAGTTAACCTTATGAGCACTGGCAAAGAAGAATTGGACATCGAAGACGACCTTGTGGAGTCGGAGGAAGATGGAACTGATGCACCTGTTGCGGAAGTGGCCAAGACCAATCTGAGCAAACGCCGCACCATCGACAATCTTCTGGAAGAGCGACGCTTGCAGAAACAATTGGCCGATTACGACTTCGACCTTTGATCAAGCGGTCGACGACCGGAAGCCTCCCTGACGGAGGCTTTTTTCTGCCGGACACCCTGAGCACGCAGGGTGTTGCGCCCTCCTCTAGACCAGACCGTTGCGTTGAGCCAGCTCGATCAGATCCACCAGGGAACGGGCATTGAGCTTGAGCAGCAGGCGAGTCTTGTAGGTGCTGACAGTTTTGTTACTGAGGAACATGCCGTCGGCGATCTCTTTGTTGGTCTTGCCGCGGGCCAATTGCTGCAACACCATCATCTCGCGCCCGGACAGGCGTTCGACCATGTCGGCTTCACTGGCGTTGCCTATGGTGGAGCGCACCGAGTTGAGTGCCTGGTTCGGAAAATAGCTGTAGCCCGACAGGACAGCCTTGATCGCACTGAGCAACTCGGTCAGGTCCTGTTGCTTGCATACATACCCGGCGGCCCCCGCCTGCATGCAGCGCATTGAAAAATGGCCAGGGGCCTGAGAGGTGAGTACCAGCACCTTGAACGGTGAAGGTTGCTTGGTGGAAGACAAGCGGCATATAACTTCCAGCCCATCCAGTTTGGGAATTCCAATATCCAGTATGACGATATCCGGCATATGTTCCCGTGCAAGTTGCAACGCATCGACACCGTTATCAGTCTCGGCAACGACTTCATAACCATGACGCTCCATTAGCATACGCACAGCAAGACGAATGACAGGATGATCATCCACGATCAGCACTTTATTCATGAGAAAGTCCAATTTCGCTGTTCGAATTATTCAGAGCAAGCACAATAGCCTAGTCGTTTCCTAGTTGGCATAGCGCTCCCCCCCGAGCAACAGCAAGCAGAGACCCAACCTACAACGATAAAGGAATTGCCCTACAAAAAAACACCAACTCGGATGTATCCAGTTTTATGGAGCCTTTCAGACCTTTCCGGGGTTTTACATATTTCGAGTGAAATCTCCTTTGAGAGAGGGGCTTGAGGTAAACGCGGCGCACAGGACTTTCAGCAAATGCCCCTTGCCCGCAGGCACGGGAAGCTGCGGCACGCAGCAAATATCTGATTGTTTCAGTTCCATTCAACATATTTATTTACATCCATTTTTCCTACAGAACTTTCTATGACTTACAGGTCATTACGTTTACATGAGTGAATTTCCTGTAAGACCAGTTCCTACATGGACATAAAAAAATAATTAATTCCTACAAAAAGCTTATGGAGCTCATACACGCCCTCTAGTCTGATAGGCGTTATTTGAACCAAGGACTTGTTTTTTAAACAGGAATAAACATCGAACAATGGCTAAAAAAGCTCAAAAAAAATGGCCCCTTGAAAAGGGGCCATTTTCACAACGGGTTCACTCAGAACAACGAGCGGCCCTTATTGGCAGCGATACGCATACGCAGCGCATTCAACTTGATAAAGCCCGCCGCATCCGCCTGGTTATAAGCGCCGCCATCTTCTTCGAAGGTGGCGATGTTGGCGTCGAACAACGACTCGTCGGACTTACGCCCGGTGACGATCACGTTGCCCTTGTAGAGCTTCAAACGTACTACGCCGTTTACGTGAGCCTGGGACGCATCGATCATCTGTTGCAGCATCAGGCGCTCAGGGCTCCACCAGTAGCCGGTGTAGATCAGGCTGGCGTACTTGGGCATCAGCTCGTCTTTGAGGTGAGCCACTTCGCGGTCCAGGGTGATGGATTCGATGGCACGGTGAGCGCGCAGCATGATGGTGCCGCCGGGGGTTTCGTAACAGCCGCGGGACTTCATGCCCACGTAACGGTTTTCCACGATGTCGAGACGACCGATACCGTGTTCGCCGCCGATGCGGTTCAAGGTGGCCAGTACGGTGGCAGGCGTCATTTCCACGCCGTCCAGCGCCACGATGTCGCCGTTACGGTAGGTCAACTCCAGGTACTGCGGGGTATCCGGCGCCTTTTCAGGGGAGACGGTCCAGCGCCACATGTCTTCCTCGTGCTCGGTCCACGTGTCTTCCAGCACGCCACCTTCATAGGAGATGTGCAGCAGGTTGGCATCCATCGAATACGGGGATTTTTTCTTGCCGTGACGCTCGATCGGGATCGCGTGCTTTTCGGCGTAGTCCATCAGCTTTTCACGGGACAGCAGGTCCCATTCACGCCACGGCGCGATTACCTTGACGCCAGGCTTGAGCGCATAGGCGCCCAGTTCGAAACGCACCTGGTCGTTGCCCTTGCCGGTAGCACCATGGGAAATGGCGTCGGCGCCGGTTTCGTTGGCGATCTCGATCAGGCGCTTGGCGATCAGCGGACGTGCGATGGAGGTACCCAGCAGGTACTCGCCTTCGTAGACGGTGTTGGCGCGAAACATCGGGAAAACGAAATCGCGGACGAACTCTTCGCGCAGGTCGTCAATGTAGATCTCTTTCACGCCCATGGCTTGCGCCTTGGCACGTGCAGGTTCGACCTCTTCGCCCTGACCCAGGTCAGCGGTGAAGGTCACCACTTCACAGTTATAAGTATCCTGCAGCCACTTGAGGATCACCGAAGTGTCCAGGCCGCCGGAATACGCGAGAACGACCTTGTTTACGTCGGCCATGCCATCACTCCACGGGGTTGTACGGAAAGGCGTCGATTCTACCGATCAAAACCGTGAATTTACAGGGGCGCGACAGCAAATGAAGATAAAGCGACAGATTATGTCGAAGGGGCGACCGATGGTCGCACCTCAGGAAGTATGCGCCGGGTTGCTCGGAGCGGTCGCTTGGGGCGCCGGTTTCTCCGGCGCGGCCACCCTTTCCAGCTGAATATTCACGCGGCGGTTACGAGCACGGTTGGCCGCATTGGTGTTGGGGGCCAAGGGATAGCTTTCGCCATGGAAGCGTAAGGTAATCTGAGATTCCGCGATGCCATTGGCCTTGAAGTAGTCCATGACCGCCAACGCGCGTCGGCGCGAGACATCGCGGTTGGTCAGGCGATTGCCGCTGTTGTCCGAGTGGCCGTTCAACTCGATATGGTTGACCGTGGGGTCCGCCTTCATGAACGCCAGAATCACCGACAACTTTTGCTTGGCCGCCGCATCCAGCTCGATGCCACCGCCGGGGAAGCCGACCTCGGTCTGCTTGACCTGATCGTAATTCATCGGCAGCAATTTGGCTGTGCACAGCTGGTAGTCACTATAGGCCTTGTTGAATTTCACCGGCAGCAAACGGATTTCCGAATAACCGCCTTCGCGCCCGTAATGCCGTACGGTGGGTGAGCGGCCCTCAAGCAAGCCCGTAAAAAGACGCCCCGCCTGGGCCTGGGAGCTGTTGAACAGGACATCGCCGCTGCCGGCGCGCACCGCTCCCAGGTTAATATCGCCGCGCCCCGGCTGCCACGGAGCCGCAGCGGCCAGCAAAGTGGCCGATCCTGCGCCCAGGGAACCGTTATAGGCTTTGAGTCGAAATGTTGCCTGCTCGCCGGCCCGGCGCACGAACTCACCCGATCCGAAATCCGTGATCGGCTGGGTCAGGCGGCACTCGAACTGATCGCCTTCCACCTTCCACTCAATGTTCTCCAGACGGGTCTGGAACGTGAGTGCCATCGCAGGCAGGCTGGCGAACACACTGAGCAGGGCTAGATAATGCTGGCGCACGGGAGGCTCCACTGGTTTCTACAACACTTCAAAGCGTCATACATCGTTAAGGCATACCCAGAGCTATCGGTCGCATCCTGCAAAACTTGATAGCGAGTGCCTGCACGAGTCTTTTCCGGTAGCATTCCCACCAGATTGACCCGCCTGGAATCCCCAATGTCCGACCGCCTGACCCTGCTGCGTCCCGATGACTGGCACATTCATCTTCGCGATGGTGCCGCGTTGCCCCATACCGTGGCCGATGTTGCGCGCACGTTTGGCCGCGCCATCATCATGCCTAACCTGGTTCCTCCGGTGCGTAATGCCGCCGAAGCCGACGCCTATCGCCAGCGTATCCTCGCGGCACGCCCGGCCGGCAGCCGCTTCGAACCGCTGATGGTGCTCTACCTGACCGACCGCACCCAGCCCGAAGAAATTCGCCAGGCCAAGGCCAGCGGTTTCGTACACGCCGCCAAGCTGTACCCGGCCGGGGCCACTACCAACTCCGATTCCGGCGTGACTAGCATCGACAAGATCCTGCCGGCCATCGAAACCATGGCTGAAGTCGGCATGCCGTTGCTGATCCACGGTGAAGTCACCCGTGGCGATGTGGACGTGTTCGATCGCGAGAAGATCTTTATCGACGAGCATATGCGCCGCGTGGTCGAGTTGTTCCCGACGCTCAAGGTGGTGTTCGAGCACATCACCACGGCCGATGCCGTGCAGTTCGTCACCGAGGCCCCGGCCAACGTCGGCGCGACCATCACTGCGCATCACCTGCTGTACAACCGCAACCACATGCTGGTGGGCGGGATTCGGCCGCACTTCTATTGCCTGCCGATCCTCAAGCGCAACACTCATCAGGTCGCCCTGCTGGATGCCGCCACCAGCGGTAATCCGAAGTTCTTCCTCGGCACCGACTCGGCACCTCACGCCCAGCACGCCAAGGAAGCCGCGTGCGGCTGTGCCGGTTGCTACACCGCCTATGCCGCGATCGAGTTGTATGCCGAAGCGTTCGACCAGCGTAATGCGCTGGACAAGCTCGAAGGCTTTGCCAGCCTCAACGGTCCGCGTTTTTACGGCCTGCCGGCCAACACCGACCGCATCACCCTGGTCCGTGAAGACTGGACCGCCCCTGCCAGCCTGCCGTTCGGCGAGCTGACTGTCATCCCGCTGCGCGCCGGTGAAACACTGCGCTGGCGCCTGCTGGAGGAAAGCAAGTGAGTGAAGACCATTACGACGACGAACACGAGCACAATGGCGGCGGTTCCCGTCACCCGATGGCCGAGCGTTTTCGTGGCTATCTGCCGGTTGTCATCGACGTAGAAACCGGTGGCTTCAATTGCGCCACCGATGCCTTGCTGGAAATCGCTGCCACGACAATCGGCATGGACGAGCAGGGTTTCGTGTTCCCGGAACATACCCACTTCTTCCGTGTCGAGCCGTTCGAAGGCGCCAACATTGAAGCCGCCGCGCTGGAATTCACCGGGATCAAGCTTGATCACCCGCTGCGCATGGCTGTGAGTGAGGAAGCGGCGCTGACCGATATCTTCCGCGGTGTGCGCAAAGCGTTGAAGGCCAATGGCTGCAAACGCGCGATCCTGGTTGGCCACAACAGCAGCTTCGACCTGGGTTTCCTGAATGCCGCCGTGGCGCGACTGGACATGAAGCGCAACCCGTTTCACCCGTTCTCCAGCTTCGATACCGCCACCCTTGCCGGCCTCGCGTACGGGCAGACGGTACTGGCGAAAGCCTGCCAGGCCGCCGGTATCGACTTTGACGGTCGCGAAGCCCACTCGGCACGCTATGACACCGAGAAGACCGCCGAGCTGTTCTGTGGCATTGTCAATCGCTGGAAGCAGATGGGCGGCTGGGAAGACTTCAGCGACTGAAGCCAGACCCTGCGCATAAAAAAACCGGCCTTCACAGACCGGTTTTTTTGTACCTCAACCCTGGCTTACAGCTTGCCAGCGTTCTCGGTCAGGTAAGCCGCAACACCTTCGGTGGAAGCGGTCATGCCTTTGTCGCCTTTTTTCCAGTTGGCAGGGCACACTTCGCCGTGCTCTTCGTGGAATTGCAGCGCGTCAACCAGGCGGATCAGCTCTTCCATGTTACGGCCCAGCGGCAGGTCGTTGATGATCTGCGAACGCACGACGCCCTTGTCATCGATCAGGAACGCGCCACGGAAAGCCACGCCGCCTTCGGACTCAACGTCGTAGGCCTTGGCGATCTCGTGCTTCATGTCGGCCGCCATGGTGTATTTGACTTTGCCGATGCCGCCATCGTTGATGGCAGTGTTGCGCCAAGCGTTGTGGGTGAAATGAGAGTCAATGGACACCGCAACCACTTCCACGTTGCGCGCCTTGAAATCGTCCATGCGGTGATCCAGGGCGATCAGCTCGGAAGGGCAGACGAAGGTGAAGTCCAACGGATAGAAGAACACCAGGCCGTATTTGCCTTTGATGGCTTCAGACAGCTTGAAGCTGTCAACGATTTCGCCATTACCGAGGACGGCAGGTACGTCGAAATCCGGGGCTTGTTTACCGACGAGTACGCTCATGGGGTATCTCCTGATAGGTGAAGATTGAAGTAATGGGACCGGACAGAGTCTGCCGTGTTCAAGCGACAGGCCTGTGACGCGGTCACGCTTCGTGAAGACCGACCATCATACACGGAAAAAACCGTTCGTCAGCGCGAGGGCCGCCCCGCGAAAAGTGCACGATTCTACTTTGACAATCATTCTCGTTAACATTAAGATCCAACGCACTTAAGCCCTAAACCCGCGACGGTTCTCCCTTATGTATGTGTGCCTGTGTACTGGCGTCACCGATGGAAAAATCCGCGAAGCGATCTACGAAGGTTGCTGCAGCTACAAGGAAGTGCGTGAAGCCACCGGCGTCGCCAGCCAGTGCGGCAAATGCGCCTGCCTGGCCAAGCAAGTGGTAAGGGAAACCCTGACGCAGTTACAGACAGCCCAGGCTGCACTCCCCTATTCAGCAGAATTTACACACGCCTGATCAGACGTGTTTTAAAGAACCGGACTTGATGTCCGGTTTTTTTATGTCTGTAATTCAAACAGTTAGCGCCAAGACGCGGAACACAAACATTCTTATTCCGATTAATTTTCATTTATTATTCAATAACTTAGGTTTGACACCGAAGAGTTCGCCGCTCAAACTCCGCCTTATACACAGCTATTACAGGGCAGGACCCCAGTCATGAAAGGCGACATCTCAGTCATCCAGCAACTTAACAAAATCCTTGCCAATGAACTGGTCGCGATCAATCAGTACTTCCTGCATGCGCGCATGTATGACGATTGGGGCCTGGAAAAGCTGGGCAAGCGTGAATACAAAGAGTCCATTAAGGCCATGAAGGACGCCGATGCGCTGATCAAGCGCATCCTGTTCCTGGAAGGCCTGCCTAACGTACAGGACCTGGGCAAGTTGACCATTGGCGAGCACAGCCAGGAGATGCTCAGCAGCGACCTGGGCTTTGAACGCAAGAGCCACAGCGACCTCAAGGCCGCCATCGCTCACTGCGAAGCGAGCGCCGACTTCGGCAGCCGTGAACTGTTGGAAGACATCCTGGAAGACCAGGAAGAGCATATCGACTGGCTGGAAACCCAATTGGGCCTGATCGACAAAGTCAGCCTGGAGAACTATCTGCAATCGCAGATGGGTGAGTAACCCTTCGCTGGCAGATACAAAAAAGCCCCGCTCTCTTTCGAGAAGCGGGGCTTTTTAATGCGGTCGAATCAAGCGTCTGTCTTGGCCGCCGCGTTTGCCGCTGCGTCTTTGATCAGCGTTTGCAACGAACCATCAGCCGCCATCTCGACGATGATGTCACTGCCGCCGACCAACTCACCGGCAACCCACAGTTGCGGGAACGTTGGCCAGTTGGCGTACTTGGGCAAGTTGGCGCGGATTTCAGGGTTTTGCAGGATATCCACGTAAGCGAATTTCTCGCCGCACGCCATGATGGCCTGGGACGCCTTCGCGGAAAAACCGCATTGAGGAGCGTTCGGGGCACCCTTCATGTAAAGCAGAATGGTGTTGTTGGCAATCTGCTCTTTGATCGTTTCGATGATATCCATGGAACACCTCTGCAGGAACTTTGCGACTCACAGGTCGGCACTTTGGCGCATTGTAACGCAAAATTCCAGCACGGTGCTCAGGCAAGCTTACGCCGCCGCTACCTGCACGGGCACGCCATTCAAGGCCGCATTGCCGGATAACTCGTCCAGTTGCCGCTCGTCGGTCAGGTCATTGGCGCTGGCCCCTGGCTGCTCGCTGGCAATGCTCATCCGCACACCGGGACGGCCATGGCCCCAGCCGTGAGGCAGGCTGACCACGCCCGGCATCATGTCGAGACTGGCGACCACCTCCACCTCGATCATCCCGATACGCGAGCTGACCTTCACCCGCTGGCCATCATGCAATTGACGACGGGCCAGATCGTCGGGGTGCATGTGCAACTGGTGGCGCGGCTTGCCCTTCACCAGGCGATGGTAGTTATGCATCCAGGAGTTATTGCTGCGCACATGCCGACGCCCGATCAGCAGCAACTCATCGGCGGTCGGCACCGGCTGCGCCGCGAAGCGCGCGAGGTCAGCAAGAATTACCGCCGGAGCGGCCTGCACCTTGCCATCCGCCGTTTTCAGCCGCGTGGCCAGATTGGGCCGCAGCGGACCCAGGTCCACGCCGTGGGGATGGTCCGCCAGCATTGCCACCGACAGGTTATGGCTGGAGCCATCGCCGTACGCCCCGGCACGCAGCCCGACGTCGATCATCTGCGCGGGCGGCAGGGTCGGCTTCAGGGCGGCGCCGGTCTTTGCCGCGAACGCTTGGGCCAGGCCCACGAAGATTTCCCAGTCATGCAACGCGCCCTCGGGTTTGGGCAGGATCGCGCGATTGAACCGGGTGACATTGCGTACCGCGAACATATTGAACGTGGTGTCGTAGTGATCGTTTTCCAACGCCGACGTAGACGGCAGGATCAGGTCGGCATGGCGCGTGGTCTCGTTGATGTACAGGTCGACGCTGACCATGAACTCCAAGCCCTCCAGCGCCTGCTCCAGTTGGCGACCGTTTGGCGTGGACAACACCGGGTTACCGGCCACCGTCACCAGGGCGCGGATTTGTCCTTCGCCCTCGGTCAGCATTTCTTCCGCCAGAGCCGATACAGGCAGCTCGCCACCGTACTCCGGCCGGCCGGAAACCCGGCTTTGCCAGCGGTTGAAATGACCGCCGCCGGTTGACGCCACCAGATCCACCGCTGGCGAGGTGCATACTGCGCCGCCGACACGGTCCAGGTTGCCCGTCACCAGATTGATCAATTGCACCAACCAGTGACACACGGTGCCGAACGCCTGGGTCGACACCCCCATGCGTCCGTAACAGACCGCCTTGTCCGCCGCTGCGAAATCCCGCGCCAATTGACGGATCTGCGCGGCCGGTACAGCGCACTGGCGACTCATCGCTTCGGCGGTAAAGCCGCTGATCGCATCGCGTACCTCATCCAGGCCTTCAACGGGCAAATGGCTGGTGCGGGTCAGATTCTCGCTGAACAAAGTATTGAGCACGCCAAACAGCAATGCCGCATCGCCGCCAGGCCGTACGAACAGGTGTTGGTCGGCAATCGCGGCCGTTTCACTGCGTCGCGGGTCGACCACCACCACTTTGCCACCCCTGGCCTGGATCGCCTTCAGGCGCTTTTCTACATCCGGCACCGTCATGATGCTGCCGTTGGAAGCCAGCGGATTGCCACCCAGGATCAACATGAAGTCGGTATGGTCGATATCCGGGATGGGCAGCAAGAACCCATGCCCGTACATCAGGTGACTGGTGAGGTGATGGGGCAATTGATCCACGGACGTTGCGGAAAACCGGTTGCGCGTCTTGAGCAGGCCTAGAAAGTAATTGCTGTGGGTCATCAGTCCGTAGTTATGCACACTGGGATTGCCCTGGTAAACCGCGACCGCATTCTGCCCATGCTGCGCCTGGATGCCCGCCAATCGCTCTGCCACCAGGGCAAACGCATCATCCCAAGGGATCGGCTGCCATTCGCTGCCCACCCGCAGCATCGGCTGGCGCAGGCGATCGGGGTCATTCTGGATATCCTGCAGCGCCACGGCTTTGGGGCAAATATGGCCACGACTGAACGTGTCATGTGGATCGCCCTTGATCGACGTGATCGCCAGACTGCCGTCGTCGGCTCGAGTGGTTTCCACGGTCAGGCCGCAGATGGCCTCACACAGATGGCAGGCACGGTGATGGAGAGTCTTGGTCATGGCCAGTCTCTTTATAGGGGCTTTGGCCTGACTATGGGCCGTGGCCGCGGCGGGCGCCAGCATCGTTCGTGCCGTGAATCGACAGGCATCAGGCCGGGCCATGCGGGAGTAAGCATGAGCAAATGTTACAGAACCTGGCACAGGCCCACTGAAACCGACGCGGCCTGCCCCAGCCCCGCCCCCGCACATTGCAAAAGGTTGCAGCGCCAGTGTACAAATGGCCCGCTGCTGTCAGGAAATTGTCTTCAAACGCGCCTCGGCGTCCTGCTTGAACACCCCTAAAAACGTAGCCCCTATTGGTAAGACGCGACATTTAATGTCAATATCGCGCCTTCCCCTATTTCGTCGCCCCCGTGCGGCTTCCGCCGCAGGTCTCGCCCGTTGTCACAATAAACAAGGCTTTGAGAATCTGCGGTCTGTTGCAAAAGGTAGTTAATGATGAGCGCAAGGCACTTTCTCTCGCTGATGGACTGCACGCCCGAAGAGCTGGTCAGTGTGATCCGTCGAGGCATTGAGCTTAAAGACCTGCGTAACCGCGGCGTACTGTTCGAGCCTTTGAAAAACCGCGTGCTCGGGATGATTTTCGAGAAGTCGTCCACCCGCACCCGCTTGTCCTTCGAAGCCGGCATGATTCAGCTGGGCGGCCAGGCGATCTTCCTGTCGCCGCGTGACACCCAACTGGGCCGTGGCGAGCCGATCAGCGATTGCGCCATCGTCATGTCGCGCATGCTCGACGCGGTGATGATCCGTACTTTTGCCCACAGCACCTTGACCGAATTCGCCGCCAACTCGCGCGTGCCGGTAATCAACGGCCTGTCCGATGACCTGCACCCCTGCCAGTTGCTGGCCGACATGCAAACGTTCCTTGAACACCGTGGCTCAATCCAGGGCAAGACCGTGGCCTGGATCGGCGATGGCAACAACATGTGCAACAGCTATATAGAAGCGGCGATCCAGTTCGACTTCCATCTGCGCATCGCGTCCCCGGAAGGTTTCGAACCCAATGCCCAGTTCCTGGCCAAGGCCGATGGGCGCGTACAACTGCTGCGCGATCCGAAAGACGCCGTGGTCGGCGCCCATCTGGTGACCACCGACGTCTGGACCTCCATGGGCCAGGAAGACGAAACCGCCAAGCGCATGGCCCTGTTCGCGCCCTATCAGGTCAACCGCGACCTGCTCGATATGGCCGCGACGGACGTGCTGTTCATGCACTGTCTGCCCGCGCACCGTGGCGAAGAAATCAGCCTCGACCTGCTCGACGACCCGCGTTCGGTCGCCTGGGATCAGGCTGAAAACCGCCTGCATGCGCAAAAGGCCCTGCTCGAATTCCTGGTCGAGCCGGCGTACCACCACGCATGAGCCATTCATTACTGCTGAACCTGCGCAACCTGGCATGCGGCTATCAAGACCAACGGGTGGTGCAGAACCTCAACCTGCACCTCAATGCCGGTGACATCGGCTGCCTCCTAGGCTCCTCTGGCTGCGGCAAAACCACCACGCTTCGTGCAATTGCCGGGTTCGAGCCGGTGCACGAGGGCGAAATAAGCCTGGCGGGCGAGGTCATCTCCAGTGCCGGCTTCACACTCGCTCCGGAGAAACGTCGCATCGGCATGGTGTTCCAGGACTACGCGCTGTTTCCTCATCTGAGCGTGGCCGACAACATTGCCTTTGGCATTCGCAAGCATCCGCACAAAGAACGCGTGGTCGCCGAGCTGTTGGAACTGGTCAATCTGAAAAACCTGGGCAAGCGCTTCCCCCACGAGCTTTCCGGCGGTCAGCAACAACGCGTGGCCCTGGCCCGCGCCTTGGCGCCGGAGCCGCAATTGCTGCTGCTGGACGAACCGTTCTCCAACCTTGATGGCGAATTGCGCCGCAAACTCAGCCATGAGGTGCGCGATATCCTCAAGGCGCGCGGCACCAGTGCAATCCTGGTCACCCATGACCAGGAAGAAGCCTTCGCCGTGAGCGATCAGGTGGGTGTGTTCAAAGAAGGCCGCCTCGAGCAGTGGGACACGCCCTATAACCTCTATCACGAACCGCAGACGCCTTATGTGGCCAGCTTTATCGGCCAGGGCTACTTCATTCGCGGGCAGTTGAGTTCGCCGGAATCCGTGAGTACCGAACTGGGCGACCTGCGCGGCAACCGTGCCTACACATGGCCCACCGGAGGCGCAGTGGATGTGTTGCTGCGCCCGGATGACATCGTCTATGCGCCGGACAGCGCGTTGAAGGCAAGGATTGTCGGCAAGACTTTCCTCGGTGCATCGACGTTGTACCGCCTGCAACTGCCGACCGGCGCACAGCTGGAGTCGATTTTTCCCAGCCATGCCGATCATCAGGTGGGCACGGAGGTGGGCATTCGTGTTGCGGCTGAACACCTGGTGCTGTTCCAGGCGTCAGGCAGCGTTGCGGCGCAGATTCCGCAAGTCGAATCCGGCGTACGGCGCTACAGCCCTGTCAGTTGATAAATAGGTGGGAGGGCGCAAAGTCCCTTCCACATTGGATTCCCGGCTACTTGAATTACGTCCGGCCAATCTCGGCGAACTTGGCCTGGGTATGTTCCGCCAGCACCGCAGCGGGCAACTCCACTTCCAGCCCTCTCCTGCCCGCACTGACAAAAATCGTCGCGAACGGCTGCGCCGTCACATCGATAAACGTGCGCAAGCGTTTCTTCTGCCCCAGCGGGCTGATGCCGCCCAGCAAATAACCGGTCGAACGCTGCGCCGCCGCAGGGTCGGCCATTTCGACTTTCTTGACCCCCGCCGCATGAGCCAGTGCCTTCAAGTCCAGACTTCCGACGACCGGTACTACGGCCACCAGTAACTCGCCTTTCTCGCTGCTGGCCAGCAGCGTCTTGAACACCCGCGCCGGGTCAAGGCCCAATTTCTCCGCGGCCTCCAGCCCATAGGAGGCGGCCTTGGGGTCGTGTTCGTAACTGTGAATGCGATGTTCGGCGCGAACTTTTTTCAACAGATCCAATGCAGGGGTCATGGACGCTCCAGGCGTGGCGAACGGATGGCCAATTCTAAGCCAACCCCGCACAAAACGCTCTAGTGCGCCGCCTGCCTTGGCACGCGCCACGCTACGGCGACGTGATCATTCATCAGACCAATAGTTTGAAAGTGACTGACAGTTCACTTTCGACCTTTGACAGCGGTCATTCTTGTCTATATTTTTTCGTTTCCGAATACCGTGGAAATAATCCTACGCATTCGAGCAGTAAGCCGTGACGGAGATGGGGATCCCCGCCACGGTGAAAATCGCGCCAGGTCCAACGAGGCCAAACGCCAGACAAGAAAAACAATTGAGGTTTTCCATGACAACTGCTCTTCAACAGCCTTCACTTTCAAGCCAATGCATGGCCGAGTTTCTGGGCACTGCGCTTCTGATCTTCTTCGGTACCGGTTGTGTCGCTGCGCTCAAGGTTGCGGGCGCCAGCTTTGGCTTGTGGGAAATCAGCATCATCTGGGGGGTCGGCGTGAGCATGGCGATCTACCTGAGCGCCGGGATTTCCGGCGCCCACCTCAACCCGGCGGTCAGTATCGCCCTGTGCCTGTTCGCCGATTTCGACAAGCGCAAACTGCCGTTCTATATCCTCGCCCAGATCGCCGGCGCTTTCTGCTCCGCCGCCCTGGTGTACACCCTCTACAGCAATCTGTTTTTCGATTACGAACAAACCCATCACTTGGTGCGCGGCACTCAAGCCAGCCTCGAACTGGCGTCGGTGTTCTCTACCTACCCCCACGCCCTGCTGAGTACCGCCCAGGCATTCCTGGTGGAAATGGTCATCACCGCCATCCTGATGGGCGTGATCATGGCCCTGACCGATGACAACAATGGCCTGCCACGCGGCCCGCTGGCGCCGCTGCTGATCGGTTTGTTGATCGCGGTGATCGGCAGCTCCATGGGACCACTGACCGGTTTCGCAATGAACCCGGCGCGGGATCTGGGGCCGAAGCTGATGACCTTTTTCGCCGGCTGGGGTGAAATGGCCCTTACTGGCGGACGCGATATTCCTTACTTCCTGGTGCCGATCTTCGCGCCGATTGTGGGTGCATGCCTCGGTGCCGCTGCCTATCGCGGGCTGATTGCCCGCCATCTGCCAAGCGCCGCGCCTGCGGTAATTGAAACACCTGACACGGCTGTCAACGGTAATACCCGTATTTCCTGAAAGCGCCGGCCTGGCGCCCTGCCCTTCGCGGCCCAGGCTGGTTTCTGACTTCCTATTTCGTTCAAGGCAATCGACATGACCGACCTTCAGAATAAGAACTACATCATTGCCCTCGACCAGGGCACCACCAGTTCGCGGGCAATCATCTTTGATCGTGACGCCAACGTGGTTTGCACCGCCCAGCGCGAGTTTGCCCAGCATTATCCGCAGGCGGGCTGGGTCGAACACGACCCGATGGAAATCTTCGCCACTCAGAGCGCGGTGATGGTCGAAGCGCTGGCCCAGGCCGGCCTGCACCATGACCAGGTTGCCGCCATCGGCATTACCAACCAGCGGGAAACCACGGTGGTCTGGGACAAAGTCACCGGCCGCCCGATCTACAACGCTATCGTCTGGCAGTGCCGTCGCAGCACCGAGATCTGCCAACAGCTCAAGCGCGACGGTCACGAACAGTACATCAGCGACACTACCGGCCTGGTCACCGACCCGTACTTCTCCGGCACCAAGCTCAAGTGGATCCTCGACAACGTCGAAGGCAGCCGCGAACGTGCACGCAATGGCGAACTGCTGTTCGGCACCGTCGACAGCTGGCTGATCTGGAAATTTACCGGCGGCAAAACCCACGTCACCGACTACACCAACGCCTCGCGCACCATGCTCTTCAACATCCACTCGCTGGAGTGGGACGCGAAGATGCTGGAGATCCTCGACATCCCGCGCGAAATGCTGCCGGAAGTGAAGTCCTCGTCGGAAATCTACGGCCGCACCAAAAGCGGCATCGCCATCGGCGGCATCGCCGGTGACCAGCAGGCCGCGCTGTTCGGCCAGATGTGCGTGGAAGCCGGCCAGGCCAAGAATACTTATGGCACCGGCTGCTTCCTGCTGATGAACACCGGTGACAAGGCCGTGAAATCCAAGCACGGCATGCTCACCACCATCGCCTGCGGCCCGCGTGGCGAAGTGGCCTACGCCCTGGAAGGCGCCGTGTTCAACGGCGGTTCCACCGTGCAGTGGCTGCGCGATGAGCTGAAGATCATCAACGATGCCCATGACACCGAATACTTTGCCGGCAAGGTCAAGGACAGCAACGGCGTGTACCTGGTGCCGGCATTCACCGGCCTGGGCGCACCGTATTGGGACCCCTATGCCCGTGGCGCGCTGTTCGGCCTGACCCGTGGCGTACGTGTGGATCACATTATTCGTGCCGCCCTGGAGTCGATTGCCTACCAGACCCGCGACGTACTGGACGCCATGCAGCAGGATTCCGGCGAACGCCTCAAAGCCCTGCGCGTGGATGGCGGCGCGGTGGCCAACAACTTCCTGATGCAGTTCCAGGCCGACATCCTCGGCACCCAGGTGGAGCGTCCGCAAATGCGCGAAACCACAGCCCTCGGCGCCGCATACCTGGCCGGCCTGGCCTGCGGCTTCTGGGGCAGCCTGGACGAGTTGCGTGGCAAGGCGGTGATCGAGCGCGAATTCGAACCTCAGCTGGACGAAAAGGAAAAGGAAAAGCTCTACGCCGGCTGGCAGAAAGCGGTCAGCCGCACCCGTGACTGGGAGCCCCACGAAGGCGCTGAATAAGCCAACGTCGGGTTGTAACTGGCAGGGAGCAGATTCCTGCGTCATCATGGGCCACTTTTGTATGGCAGCCCAAAGGACGCCCCATGAATCTGCCTCCCCGCCAGCAACAAATCCTCGAACTGGTCCGCGAGCGCGGCTACGTCAGTATCGAGGAAATGGCGCAGTTGTTCGTTGTCACCCCGCAAACCATCCGCCGCGATATCAACCAACTGGCGGACGCTAATCTGCTGCGCCGCTACCACGGCGGCGCGGCCTATGACTCCAGCGTCGAAAACACTGCGTACGCCATGCGTGCCGATCAGATGCGCGATGAAAAACAACGCATCGGCGAAGCCATCGCCGCCCAGATCCCCGATCACGCCTCGCTGTTCATCAATATCGGCACCACCACCGAATCCATTGCCCGTGCGCTGCTGAACCACAACCATCTGAAAATCATCACCAACAACCTCAACGTTGCCACCATGCTCAGCGCCAAGGACGACTTCGACGTGCTGCTCACCGGCGGCAATGTGCGACGCGACGGCGGCGTGGTGGGCCAGGCAAGCGTGGATTTCATCAATCAGTTCAAGGTCGACTTCGCGCTGGTGGGCATCAGCGGCATCGACGAGGACGGCAGCCTGCTGGACTTCGATTACCAGGAAGTGCGCGTGTCCCAGGCGATCATCGCCAATGCGCGGCAAGTGATACTGGCGGCGGATTCCAGCAAATTCGGGCGCAATGCCATGATTCGCCTGGGGCCAATCAGCCTGGTGGATTGCCTGGTAACTGATCAGGAGCCGGTGCCGGCGCTGGTGCAGTTGCTGAATCAGCATAAGGTTAGGCTGGAAGTCGTGTAGGGCCTTTATTGATGCTATCGGGGCAAGCCGCCTCCCACACTTTGATATGTAAAACCATTCAAATGTGGGAGGGGGCTTGCCCCCGATAGCTATCAATACTCGCTGAAACATCTCGAGCCTTAGACGGGCCAATGTTCACAAATTTTCCTTTCCTCGCCCTTCGATGAGTTTTTTCAATCGAAGTCGGGTGGCTGTGCCCGCGTTTATCAGCTACCATTTTCGCAAATGAACATTAATGTTCGAATTCCAATACGAAAAGATCGCGAGGCCAGCCGATGAACCCTTCTACCTTGCCTGCTCCACCGCTTGCCGAAGTCTATGACGTTGCCGTGATCGGTGGCGGGATCAATGGCGTCGGCATTGCAGCAGACGCAGCCGGTCGCGGGCTGTCGGTATTCCTTTGCGAAAAGGATGACTTGGCCAGCCACACCTCTTCCGCCAGCAGTAAGTTGATCCACGGCGGCCTGCGCTACCTCGAGCATTACGAATTCCGCCTGGTGCGTGAAGCCCTGGCCGAACGCGAAGTGCTGCTGGCCAAGGCGCCGCACATCGTCAAGCAAATGCGTTTTGTCCTGCCGCACCGCCCGCACCTGCGCCCGGCGTGGATGATTCGTGCCGGGCTGTTCCTCTATGACCACCTGGGCAAGCGCGAAAAACTCGCGGGCTCCAAGAGCCTGAAGTTCGGCCCGGACAGCCCGCTGAAAAGCGAAATCACCAAGGGTTTCGAGTATTCCGACTGCTGGGTCGACGATGCCCGACTGGTAGTGCTCAACGCCATGGCCGCCCGTGAAAAAGGCGCCCATATCCACACTCAGACCCGTTGCATCAGCGCCCATCGCAGCAAGGGCCTGTGGGAAATGAACATGGAACGTGCCGACGGCAGCCTGTTCTCGATCCGCGCCCGTGCGTTGGTGAATGCTGCCGGCCCATGGGTGGCCAAGTTCATCAAGGATGACCTGAAACTGGATTCGCCCTACGGCATTCGTCTGATTCAGGGCAGCCACCTGATCGTGCCAAAACTGTACGAAGGCGCTCACGCCCACATCCTGCAGAACGAAGACCAGCGTATCGTCTTCACCATTCCTTACCTGAACCACTTGACCATCATCGGCACCACCGACCGCGAATACACCGGCGACCCGGCGAAAGTGGCGATCACCGAGGGCGAAACCGACTACATGCTTCAAGTGGTCAACGCTCACTTCAAGAAGCAACTGAGCCGCGATGACATCGTGCACACCTACTCCGGCGTGCGCCCGCTGTGCAACGACGAGTCGGACAATCCGTCGGCAATTACCCGCGACTACACCCTGGCACTGTCCGGGGGCACCGGCGAGGCGCCTATCCTGTCCGTGTTCGGCGGCAAGCTGACCACTTACCGCAAGCTCGCCGAATCGGCCATGGCCCAACTGGCGCCGTACTTCACGCAGATGCGCCCGAGCTGGACCGCCACGGCCAGCCTGCCGGGCGGCGAAGACATGAGCACGCCCGAAGCGCTGGCCGAGGCGATTCGCGCCAGGTTCGACTGGGTGCCGAGCGAGATTGCGCGTCGCTGGTCCACCACCTACGGCAGCCGCACCTGGCGCCTGCTGGAGGGCGTGCAATCCCTGGCCGACCTGGGCGAGCACTTGGGCGGTGGCCTGTACACCCGCGAAGTCGACTACCTGTGCGCTGAAGAATGGGCCACCCAGGCCCATGACATCCTGTGGCGCCGGACTAAGCTCGGCCTGTTCACCACCGAACAGGAACAGGAAGGCGTACGGCGTTACCTCTCCAAGGTTGAGCAGAACCGCAGCAAGATCGAAGCGGCCTGATGACCGCGCTGTACTGAGCGAGCTTGCTCGCTCCCCCCGGAACGCCGCGTTTATTCGGAATAAACGCGGCGTTTTTGCAGTGCTCACGTAGGAATTCGTACCCGGCCCACTGCAGGACCATTCGGATTTCCGAACGCCACACCCCGAGCTATTCGGTTTGCCGGATCGCAGCGCTGGAAAAAACCTGTCATACAAACTTAATCTTTATGTAAATCATATATTTAAGCTTTTGTTTCGAGCCTGGCACGACTCATGCTCTACACTCTTGGACGATTGCCGAGACGCCTCAGGAGCCGTCACGGACATTCGCTGTACAAGAGAGCCGTTTAGCTGGCTTCATAAAAAAAACAAATGTCGAGGAAGTATTGATGCGCATCGTTCCCCATATCCTGGGCGCAGCTATCGCTGCTGCTCTGATCAGCACTCCAGTTTTTGCCGCCGAACTCACCGGCACTCTGAAGAAAATCAACGACTCCGGCACCATCACCCTCGGGCACCGCGACAGCTCCATCCCGTTTTCCTATATCGCGGATGGTTCGGGCAAACCTGTGGGCTACTCCCACGACATTCAGCTGGCCATCGTTGAAGCCCTGAAAAAAGACCTGAACAAACCCGATCTGCAGGCCAAGTACAACCTGGTAACTTCGCAGACCCGTATTCCACTGGTTCAGAACGGCACCGTCGACATCGAGTGCGGTTCCACCACCAACAACGCCGAACGCGCCCAACAAGTCGCCTTCACCACCAACATCTTCGAAATCGGCACGCGCCTGCTGGTCAAGAAGGACAAGGACGGCAAGCCAAGCTACGCCGACTTCGCCGACCTTAAAGGCAAGAACGTGGTGACCACCGCCGGTACCACGTCCGAGCGCATCATCAAGTCGATGAACGCCGACAAGCAGATGGGCATGAACGTCATCTCCGCCAAAGACCATGGCGAATCCTTCCAGATGCTCGAAGGTGGTCGCGCGGTAGCGTTCATGATGGACGACGCCCTGCTGGCCGGCGAAGAAGCCAAGGCCAAGAAGCCGGATGACTGGGTCATCACCGGTACCCCACAGTCTTTCGAAGCCTACGCCTGCATGGTCCGCAAAGACGATCCAGCGTTCAAGAAAGCCGTGGATGACGCCATCATCGGCCTGTACAAATCCGGTGAGATCAACAAGATCTACGCCAAATGGTTCGAAAGCCCGGTTCCACCAAAAGGCCTGAACCTCAACTTCCCGATGAGCGACAAGGTCAAGGAACTGATTAAGAACCCAACCGATAAGCCGGCTCCGGAAGTAAAGATCTAAAAGCTGACTAACCTTATCTCCTGAGGGAGCCAACCCTCCCTCAGGCGTCTGCTACTACCTGCTGGTTTTAACTTGGAACACTCGACCTGGCGGTTTTCGAGCCGATCGCGTGTGCCTGGCGTTCAACGTCGGGCGGGAATGGATTTTCCCCAAGCGGGTGCTTGTACATCGATCGATTTCGAGGGGAGACCCTAATGAATTACAACTGGGACTGGGGCGTGTTCTTCAAGTCCACCGGCGTGGGCAGCGAGACCTATCTCGACTGGTACATCGCCGGTTTGGGCTGGACCATCGCCATCGCTGTCGTGGCATGGATCATCGCTTTGCTGCTGGGCTCCATTCTGGGGGTCATGCGCACCGTGCCGAACCGTTTGGTATCGGGCATCGCGACCTGCTACGTGGAGCTGTTCCGCAACGTACCGCTGCTGGTGCAGCTGTTCATCTGGTACTTTCTGGTGCCCGACCTGCTGCCGCAGAACCTGCAGGACTGGTACAAGCAGGACCTGAACCCGACCACCTCGGCCTACCTGAGCGTCGTCGTGTGCCTGGGCCTGTTCACCGCCGCCCGTGTGTGCGAGCAAGTGCGCACCGGTATCCAGGCGCTGCCGCGTGGCCAGGAATCCGCCGCGCGCGCCATGGGCTTCAAGCTGCCCCAGATCTACTGGAACGTGCTGCTGCCCCAGGCCTACCGCATCATCATTCCGCCGCTCACCTCGGAATTCCTCAACGTGTTCAAGAACTCCTCCGTGGCGTCCTTGATCGGCCTGATGGAACTGCTGGCGCAAACCAAACAGACCGCCGAGTTCTCGGCCAACCTGTTCGAAGCCTTCACCCTGGCCACGCTGATCTACTTCACCCTGAACATGAGCCTGATGCTGCTGATGCGCCTGGTCGAGAAGAAAGTCGCAGTGCCCGGCCTGATCTCCGTGGGGGGTAAATAATGGAACTCGATTTCAGCGGCATCATCCCCGCCATACCGGGCCTGTGGAACGGCATGGTCATGACCTTGAAGCTGATGGTCATGGGCGTGGTGGGCGGCATTATCCTGGGCACGCTCCTCGCGCTGATGCGCCTGTCGTCCAGTAAACTGCTGTCGCGGCTGGCCGGCGCCTATGTGAACTATTTCCGCTCGATCCCCCTGTTGCTGGTGATTACCTGGTTCTACCTCGCGGTACCGTTCGTGCTGCGCTGGATCACCGGAGAAGACACCCCGATCGGTGCGTTCACCTCCTGCGTCGTGGCGTTCATGATGTTCGAAGCCGCGTACTTCTGTGAAATCGTGCGGGCCGGCGTGCAGTCGATCCCCAAGGGCCAGATGGCGGCGGCGCAGGCGATGGGCATGACCTATGGCCAGACCATGCGCCTGATCATCCTGCCCCAGGCGTTCCGCAAGATGACCCCGTTGCTGCTGCAACAGTCGATCATCCTGTTCCAGGACACCTCGCTGGTCTACACCGTGGGCCTGGTGGACTTCCTCAACTCCGCCCGCTCCAACGGCGACATCATCGGCCGCTCCAATGAGTTCCTGATCTTCGCCGGTGTCGTCTACTTCATCATCAGCTTTTCCGCCTCGCTGCTGGTCAAGCGTCTGCAAAAAAGGTTTGCCGTATGATCTCTATCAAGAACATCAACAAGTGGTATGGCGACTTCCAGGTGCTGACCGATTGCAGCACCGAGGTTAAAAAAGGCGAAGTGATCGTGGTGTGCGGGCCGTCCGGCTCGGGCAAATCCACCCTGATCAAGTGCGTGAATGCGCTGGAACCGTTCCAGAAAGGCGACATCGTCGTCGATGGCACCTCCATCGCCGACCCGAAGACCAACCTGCCGAAACTGCGCTCGCGCGTCGGTATGGTGTTCCAGCACTTCGAGCTGTTCCCGCACCTGACCATCACCGAAAACCTGACCATCGCGCAGATCAAGGTGCTCGGCCGTAGCAAGGAAGAGGCCACCAAGAAAGGCCTGCAACTGCTTGAGCGCGTCGGCCTGTCGGCACACGCCCACAAGCACCCTGGCCAGCTCTCCGGTGGCCAGCAGCAACGTGTGGCGATTGCCCGCGCCCTGGCCATGGACCCGATCGTCATGCTGTTCGACGAACCGACCTCGGCGTTGGACCCGGAAATGGTCAACGAAGTGTTGGACGTGATGGTGCAGTTGGCCCAGGAAGGCATGACCATGATGTGCGTGACCCACGAAATGGGCTTCGCGCGTAAAGTGGCCGACCGCGTGATCTTCATGGACGCCGGCAAGATCATCGAAGACTGCCCGAAGGAAGAGTTCTTCGGCGACATCAGCGCCCGCTCGGAGCGCGCGCAGCACTTCCTCGAGAAAATCCTGCAGCACTAAGCAATTAAGCCCGAGCCAGTGTGGGAGGGGGCAAGTCCCCTCCTACATGGCAGCTCTGGTTGACCCAAGGCATCTGTGATGAAATGCGACCCCAACCAATTTCGCGCCGCACCGCCATCACTTGCCGTGAAACCTCGTCTGATTCGCCAGTTGTTCCTGCCGCCGTTGATCATCGCCCTGATGGTCGGCCTGGGTTACATCGGCTTCTGGATCAGCGAGTACTATGGCATCCGCACCCTCAGTGACAATGGCGAGCGCCAACTGGAACTGCATGCCCGCACCGTCGAAAGCGAGATCAGCAAGTACACCTACCTGCCCAGTCTGCTGGAGCTGGAAACCAGCGTCTCCACACTGCTGGCCGATCCGAATCAGGAAACCCGCAAAGCCGTCAACGAATACCTCGAAGGCCTGAACCGTCGCAGCCGCAGCCGCGCCATCTACGTGATGGACACCACTGGCCGCGTGCTCGCCACCAGTAATTGGCGCGATGCCGACAGTTACCAGGGTGAAGACCTGTCTTTCCGCGCCTATTTCCAGAACGCCGTGCGCGGCCAGCCCGGCCGTTTCTACGGCATCGGCAGCACCAACGGCGAGCCCGGCTATTACCTCGCCCATGGCCTGGAAGAGCACGGCAAGATCATCGGCGTCGCCGTGGTCAAAGTGCGCCTCGAAGCCCTCGAAGAACGCTGGCAGCGCGCGCGCCTCGAAGCATTCGTGAGCGACGAGAACGGCATCATCATCCTCTCCAGCGACCCGGCCCGCCGTCTCAAGGCCGTGCGCCCACTGAGCGATGAGGTCAAGGAACGCCTGGCCCACAGCCTGCAATACTACTGGGCCACCTTGAACGAGCTGGAGCCCCTGGCCCGCGAGCGTTTGAAGGAAGGCACCGAAAAACTGACCTTCCCGGCTAACAGCGAAGTGGTCAATGACGAGCACGCCGTCAGCTACCTGGCGCAAACTCGTCCGCTCAACGACACACCGTGGAGCTTTACCCTGCTCACCCCGCTCAACGACCTGCGTCGCGCGGCCATCAACCAGGGCATCCTGGTGGCAGTGGCCTTCGGCCTGGTCGCCTTCCTGCTGATCGCCTGGAACGAGCGACGCAAGGTCATCGCCACCCGCCTCGCCGCGCGGGAAGCCTTGCAGGAAGCCAACAGCCAGCTGGAGCGCAGGATTGCCGAACGCACCACCGACCTGCGCGCCAGCAACGAACGGCTCAAGGGGCAGATCCGCGAACGGCGCCAGGCCGAAGAAACCCTGCGCCGTGCCCAGGATGAACTGGTACAGGCCGGCAAACTCGCGGCCATCGGCCAGATGTCCACCAGCATCGCCCATGAACTCAACCAGCCATTGGCCGCGCTGCGCACGTTGTCCGGCAACACTGTGCGTTTTCTTGAGCGCGGCGCGCTGGACACCGCCAGCGCCAACCTCAAGACGATCAACGAACTGATCGACCGCATGGGCCGCATCACCGCCAGCCTGCGCTCCTTTGCCCGGCGCGGTGATGACCAGGGCGAGGCCAGCCTGGCCAAAGCGGTGGACGCCGCGTTCCAGGTGCTGGGCGCGCGTCTGGACAACTTGCCGCTGACCCTGCACCGAGACTTCGCCGACGCTGCCTTGCAGATCGATCAGACCCGCCTGGAGCAGATCCTGGTCAACCTGATCGGCAACGCCCTTGACGCCATGCAGGCGCAACCGGCCCCCGAACTGTGGCTGGAAGGCAGCGGCAGCGAGGGCAAGTACCGCCTGCAGGTGCGCGACAATGGCCACGGCATCGACCCCGAGGCGCGCAAGCATTTGTTCGAACCGTTCTTTACCACCAAACCCGGCGAACAGGGCCTGGGCCTGGGCCTGACCCTGTCGGCCAGCCTGGCGGCCGCCACGGGTGGCAACCTCGCCGTGGAGCATCCGGCCAGTGGTGGTACGGCCTTTGTCCTGAGCCTGCCGTTGGCGGGCGCTCAACCCACTGAGTCGACATGAATACAGACCGCAACGACCTCACCGTCCTGATCGTCGAAGACGACCCCCATGTGCTGCTCGGTTGCCAGCAGGCCCTGGCGCTGGAGGACATCACCAGCGTGGGCGTGGGCAGCGCCGAGGAAGCCTTGAAGCGCGTCGGCGAGAACTTCGCCGGCATTGTCATCAGCGATATTCGCCTGCCGGGCATCGACGGCCTGGAGCTGCTCACCCGCCTCAAGGCGCTGGATAAAAGCCTGCCGGTGGTGCTGATCACCGGGCATGGCGATATTTCAATGGCCGTCGGCGCAATGCGCAACGGCGCCTATGACTTCATGGAAAAACCCTTCTCCCCCGAACGCCTGGTGGACGTCGCCCGACGCGCCCTGGAGCAGCGCGGGCTGGCGCGGGAAGTCTGGGCGCTGCGTCGTCAACTGGCCGAGCGCGACTCCCTGGAAGGCCGCATCATCGGGCGCTCGCCGGCCATGCAGAGCCTGCGCGAGCTGATCGCCAACGTCGCCGACACGTCGGCCAACGTGCTGATCGAAGGCGAAACCGGTACCGGCAAGGAACTGGTCGCCCGTTGCCTGCACGATTTCAGCCGGCGTCACGCCCACCAATTTGTCGCCCTGAACTGCGGTGGCCTGCCGGAAAACCTCTTCGAAAGCGAGATTTTCGGCCACGAGGCCAATGCCTTCACCGGCGCGGGCAAGCGACGCATCGGCAAGATCGAACACGCCCACGAAGGCACGCTGTTTCTCGATGAAGTGGAAAGCATGCCGATCAACCTGCAGATCAAATTACTGCGGGTCCTGCAGGAACGCACCCTGGAACGGCTGGGGTCCAACCAGAGCGTGGCGGTGGATTGCCGGGTCATTGCGGCCACTAAATCCGATCTGGACGAACTGAGCCGCGCCGGTCAGTTTCGCAGCGATCTGTATTACCGCCTCAACGTGGTGACCCTGGAGCTGCCGCCCCTGCGCGAGCGCCGCGAAGACATCCTGCAACTGTTCGAACATTTCCTGCAGCAGTCGTCCCTGCGCTTCGACCGCACAGCGCCGGAGCTGGACAACCAGACCCTGTCCAGCCTGATGAGCCACGACTGGCCCGGCAATGTCCGCGAACTGCGCAACGTCGCCGAACGCTTCGCCCTGGGCCTGCCCGCGTTCAAGAAAAGCGGCGCCGGCAGCGGCGGCCAGGGGTTGGCCTTTACCGAGGCGGTGGAAGCCTTTGAACGCAACCTGCTGATGGACGCCCTGCAACGCAGCGGCGGCAACCTGACCCAGGCCAGCCAGGAATTGGGAATGGCCAAGACCACGCTGTTCGACAAGGTCAAAAAATACGGGTTGAGCCACTGATGGATCTGTTTCTGAAGGCCGCCCTGGGCGCGGCGGTGGTGCTGATACTGGCCGCGCTGGCCAAGACCAAAAACTATTACATCGCAGGGCTGGTGCCGCTGTTCCCGACCTTTGCGCTGATCGCCCACTACATCGTCGGCAAAGGCCGCTCGGTGGAAGACTTGAAGACCACCATCCTGTTCGGCATGTGGTCGATCATTCCGTACTTTGTGTACCTGGCTGCGTTGTATGTGATGGTGGACCGAATGCGCCTGGAGGCTTCTTTAGCCGTGGCGGCGCTGGCTTGGCTGATCGCCGCCACAATCCTGGTGAGCATCTGGGTACGCCTCCATACATGACCGGACTCGGTCAAAAACTGTGGGAAGGGGCTTGCCCCCGATAGCTGTGTGACAGTCAGCTCATCTGTAACTGGGCCACTGCAATCGGGGGCAAGCCCCCTCCCACAGTTTTATCCTGGTTGAGTCAACGGACGATCTTGTCGACCTGGATGCCCAGCTTCTTCAACCGATACCAGAAGCTTCTCTCGGAAATCCCGATCTTGGCCGCCGCCGCGGCCTGCACGCCGTTGCTCTCCTGCAACGCCGCAAGGATGTAGGCTTTCTCGACCTCGGCCAGCGCCGCATCCAGGTCCTGGGGAATGCCCGGTCCGTCGCTGAGAATCGTCGTCACGCCGCCCTCGCTCGGCTTGGACGCAAACAGATAACCCGGCAAATCAATGTCTTCGATCACCGGCGTGGCGGCCACAATGGTCGCGCGTTCCACGCAGTTCTGCAGTTCACGGATATTGCCCGGCCAGTGATAAGCCGCCATGGCCTGCAACGCCTCAGGGCTGAAGCCGGTGATCCGCTTGCCCGCCGTGGCGCTCAGGGTCTGGGCGAAATGCCGGGCCAGGGGTGCGATGTCTTCCACCCGCTCGCGCAGGGCCGGCAGCGGGATCGGGAACACATTGAGGCGGTAATACAGGTCTTCGCGAAACTCCTTGTTGGCCACCGCCTCCAGCAGGTTTTTATTGGTGGCGGCGATTACGCGCACGTCCACCTTGCGCTCGCGCGGGTCACCCACCGGCTCGATCACCCGCTCCTGCAAGGCGCGCAGGATCTTGGCCTGCAACGCCAGGGGCATATCGCCCACTTCATCCAGAAACAGCGTGCCCTTGTCCGCCTGCTGGAAGCGCCCGACCCGGTCCGACACCGCGCCGGTGAACGCGCCCTTGCGATGCCCGAACATCTCGCTCTCCAGCAGGCCTTCGGGAATCGCCGCGCAGTTGACCGCCACGAAGGGTTGGTCGGCACGGCTACCGTGCTTGTGAATGGCGCGGGCCACCATTTCCTTGCCGGTGCCGCTCTCGCCGGTCAGCAGGATGGTGGCGCTGCTGTCACGCACGGAATCCACCGCCTGCAGCACCTTGCGAAACGCCGGGCTATCGCCCACCAGGCTATCGAACTGCGCGTGTTCGTCCAGCTCGGCGCGCAGGCGTGCGTTGTCGCGCAGGATGTCGCGAAATTGCAGAGCCTTGGCCACGGTGATGTCCAGCTCGTCGATATCGAACGGCTTGGCGATGTAGTCATAAGCGCCGTTGCGCATCGACTGCACGGCGTTTTTTACCGTGCTGTAGGCGGTCATCACGATCACCGGCACCTGGGGATAGCGCGTCTTGATTTCCGCCAGCAGTGCCGGCCCGTCCATGCCCGGCATGCGCCAGTCGCTGATCACCAGGTCGATGTCTTCCTGCTCCAGCACCTTGAGCGCGTGCAGGCCGTTGCCGGCGGTAAACACCTGGATGCCATTCTGGCCCAGGGCCGACGAGAGCAAATCACAGAGTTTGGGCTCGTCGTCGACCACCAATACGTTATGCGTCATGACTGTCCTCCTCGTCTTCGCCCCGCGCCGGAATGTACAGGCTGAACGTGGCGCCGGCCTCTTTCTCACTTGTGCATTCAATGCTGGCGTCGTGACTTTCCATGATCGAATAGACCTTGGCCAGGCCCAGCCCGGTGCCGGAGGCCTTGGTGGTGACGAACGGCGTAAAGATACGCTCGATCATCTCGGCAGGAATGCCTTGGCCGCTGTCGGCAATGCTGATGACCGTATTCTCGCCGACGCTGCGGATGCCCAGGGTCAAACGCCCGCCGTCGGGCATGGCGTCGATGGCGTTGATAATCAGGTTGAGGCAGGCCTGCTTGAGTTGCCGGGCGTCGGCATACAGCGTCGCGCCCGGCGCCTGGTCGTCGATCTGCGCATCGATGTTATGGGTGGCCAGCTCCGGCGCGCAGAAGCCGAGGATCTCCTCCACCAGCGCCCGCGCCGGCTGCACCACGCGCAGCGGCGGGTTGGGCTTGGCGAAGTCGAGGAATTCGGTGATCAGGTCATTGATGCGGCTGACTTCGCTGATCACGTATTCAAGGTGGCGCTTGTCGCCGGCCGGCAGGTCGGCGCGGCGGTGCAGTAACTGGGTGGCGGTCTTGATGATGCCCAATGGGTTGCGGATCTCGTGAGCCAGGCCCATGGCGACTTCGCCCAGCGCGTGCAGGCGGTCGCGGCGGCGCAACTGGGCTTCGAGCTGGTGCAATTCGCCCAGGCGCTCGGTCATGTGATTGAAGGTGCTGCTCAACTGCGCCAATTCGTCGCCGCCGCTGACCTCGACGCGGTGTGCGTAATCGCCGGAGATCACCGCGCTCACGCCCTGGGACAGATCCCGCAGCGGCCGGGTCAGGCGCCGCGACACCAGCACCCCGGCGGCCAGTGACAGCGCCGAGCTGAGCAGGAAGATCAGCACGAACAGGTTGCTCTGGTTGACCAGCCCCACCAGGCTGGTGTGGCGCAGCAACCCGCTGAAAATCACGCCTTGCAACTCGCCGGCATCGTTGAAGATCGGCCAGTACAGCCCGCTGTAGTTATGGGTGAACTGCTCGCTGGGTTGGCGCGTGCTGCGCATCGCCGCCTCGACATCCTTGGGGATGCGCGAGGGGTGATCCTCGAAACGCTGGGTCGAGAAAATCTCCGAGAACCCTTCCGGGTTGGCCAGGTACAGCCGCAGGTCGAGGGAATGCACATCGGCCACGCTGGTGAGGAAGCTGCTGTCCAGGTAGGTGCCGACCAGCAGCACGTAATCCACGCCGTCCTGGGTGGTCTCGAAGGTCGAGACCACGATGCCGGTGGACACGCCGCCCACCTGCACGGTCTGCAAGACGGTGTTCCTGGCCAGGCTGATCTGTTTGACGATGTCGTCGGCGGCAGTGCTGAACACCGGTTTGTTGTCACTGACGCGAATCAGCGCGACCACATCGATGTCGGTGGCATCGGCAATGTCCGCCGTCAGCCGGTCGTGCTTGGCCGCCTGTCTGCTCGCGGGCGGGCTGGTGTAGCGCAGGAACAGCTTGGCCATGCGTGCGTTGTCGTGAAGGATATCGCCGATCTCGTCCTTGACGATCTTGGTCGACTCCTGCAGCCAGATGCGCACGTTGCTGTCGAAAATCTCCGACAGCGTGGTGGCGGCCAGCTCCGCCGCGATCATGGTGGGGATCACACTGACCAACCAGAACGCCAGCACCAGCTTGCGCTGGACACTCCAGCGCGAAATGGCAAATGGACGGGCTTTCTGGCGGGTCTTGGTGATCATCGGGATTCGCTTATTGCAGCAGCCATGGCAGGGTCGGAACGATCCGGTCGGATAAACAGTTTTACCAGCGCGAGCAGACCGTTGACCAGGCGGTTACGGTGCCGGAAGAACACCTGGTTGCCCTGGAACGTGCAGCCCAGGCGCAGCTTACTGGCATACCCGGCCTGCCCGCACTCGTACGCTGCAATTTTGTGTTGAATACAGTAGTCGACATTGGTCAGCCAACTGCGAAAGTACAGGTTGTGGTCGCGGGTGAAGGCGACGTCATGCCCGAAGAACTTGTCCACCAGCCGATGTTCGTCCCTGAGCATGAGGTTGAACGCTACCAGTTGCTCATCCACCCAGTACAGAACACACACCGCGCGCCCTTCGAGGCGTTCGAGCACGCCGGTGAAGTAGCTGGCGGGCAGGCGCTCGAACTGCAACTCGGCGCGGGTAAGCGTGGCTTCGTACAGCCTCATGACCTCGGGCAGCACATCATCGATATTGTCCCGCCATTCGACCCGCGGCCCCGGCGCGCGCAGTTTGCGGCGCAGGTCCTTGCGCGTGGATTTGCCCAACGAACCGAGGTAGGCGTCCACCGAGCCATAGGGCAGCGGCAGCACGCCAGTAGGCAGGCTCGGCATACTCTGGAAACCGGCGGCGCGGCAGCTTTCGCGCCAGTGCGGGTCGTGGCTGGGGGCATCCTTGACCGCCAGCAGGCCGATGCCGAGGTCATCGGCGTCCTGTCGGGCGGCCTGCAGCAGATGCGTGAGCACCAGCGGGCGGCGCACCTGCGGTACCTCGCTGGCAAACCCGACGTCGCAGCGCTCGGCCAGCGGCGAGCCCAAGGCATACAACCCCAGCTGCAACGCTCCCGGCCACAGGCGTTGCAGGCGCGTGGTCAAGCGCTTGCCGACGCCGGACACGGTGGTGTCGAGACGGTAATGGGTAATAAAGGCCGGCGCCACGGCCACCAGCGTTCCATTGTCGTACACGGCCAGGTAGCGCCATTGAAAATCCTCGACGGCGGCGTTTTCCACGGCGACGTAATAGTCCCAATCTTCAAGCGCACCGGGAAAACAATCGTTCCAGGCACTGCGCTGCAGAGCCCGGATGGTTGCAAAGGCTTGGGTGGTGATCACGTGTTCCCCTTTTTTGGCTGAGGATCTGGTTGGGTCAGGTCGCGTGGTGAGCAGGCTTGCCACAGAGCCCGCTCAGCACACCCGTCGCGTTAACCACAACACGCCAACACATCGTCGGTCGCCCGTTCGCGGATAAAAGCGGCGCTCAGTTCGATCACCCGCCGGTATTGCAGGTCGACGGTGATCATGTGGTAGCAGTCGTCCAGCAGGATCTTGGTCACCGGCCCGCCCAGGTGGCGCTCGACGTAGTCGGCGTTCCAGCGGCTGGTGATGTCGTCTTCGATCGAATGCAGCACCAACGCCGGTACGTTGATCGACGGCATGCGTTTCTTCACCACGGCGTTCATCCAGTGCAACTCGCGCACCGTCACCCCTTCCATGGTCAACAACCCCGCCTCGCTGCTTTCACCCTCCTTCATCTGCCGCTCGACGATTGCCCGTAACCGTTGGTTCTTGATGCCGTAGGGCGGCTTTTCAGTAAACCGGAACAGGCGCACGCCGAACGGGATGCGGATCAGCAACGGCGTGATGAACGCCATTTTGCTGATGCTCCAGCCGTCGTACTTAAGGGTGGTGGAATACATCAGCAGCCCGGCGACCTGGCCCGGATGCTCCGAAGCCAGGTACATCGACATCACCGCGCCCATGGACAAGCCACCGACGAACACTTGCCCATGCCGCTGGCGCACCTGCACGAAGGTCTTGCGCACGCCTTCGTACCAGTCGCGCCAGCCGGTGGCCTGCAAGTCGCTGTTGCCGCCGCAGTGTCCGGCCAGGGTCGGTACGTACACCGTGCACGTACCGTCCCTGGCCAGGCCCTTGGCGACCTGGCGCAATTCATTCGGGGTGCCGGTCAGGCCGTGGATCAACAGGACCCCGACCGGACCGTTGCCGAGCACGAAACCGGCATCACCTTCACCGAGGTCGAACCCGTGACTGTTCACCGCTTGGTCGCCCGTACCAGCAGTTGTTCCAGCAGCTTGAGGCCCAGTTCGATTTCCGGGTAGCTGATTTCCAAGGACGGCGCCAGGGTGATCACGTTTTTGTAGTAACCGCCCACGTCGAGGATCAGGCCGAGTTTCTGCCCGTCGACCACCATATCGCCCTTCATGCCTTCCTCGACCATGTAGTCCAGGGTCGCCTTGTCCGGGGTGAAACCGTCCGGGCCGCAGATTTCGCAGCGTAGGGCCAGGCCCAGGCCGTCCACGTCGCCGATGATCGGGAAACGCTTCTGCAAATCCTGCAAACCTTCAAGGAAGAACTTGCCCTTGGCCATGACCATCGCGCCGTAGTCGACTTCGTTGGTCATCTTGAACATTTCCAGACCCACCGCCGTGCCCAGCGGGTTGGAGGCGAAGGTGGAGTGGGTCGAGCCTGGCGGGAAGATCTTCGGGTTGATCAACTCTTCGCGAGCCCAGATGCCGCCCAGGGGGTTGAGCCCGTTGGTCAGCGCCTTGCCGAACACGATCACATCCGGCTGCACGTCGAAGTGTTCGATCGACCACAGCTTGCCGGTGCGGTAGAAGCCCATCTGGATTTCATCGGACACCAGCAGAATGCCGTGCTGATCCAGTACCTGCTTGAGTTCGCGGTAAAAGTTCATCGGCGGGATCACATAGCCGCCGGTGCCCTGGATCGGTTCGACGTAGAACGCGGCGTATTCGCTCTGGCCGACTTTCGGGTCCCACACGCCGTTGTATTCGGTCTCGAACAGCCGCGCGAATTGCTGCACGCAGTGGCTGCCATATTCTTCCTTGGTCATGCCCTTGGGGCCGCGGAAGTGGTAAGGGAACGGGATGAATTGCGCACGCTCGCCAAAGTGGCCATAGCGGCGACGGTAGCGGTAGCTGGAAGTGATCGACGAGGCGCCGAGGGTGCGCCCGTGATAGCCGCCTTCGAAGGCGAACATCAAACTCTTGCCGTTGGTGGCGTTACGCACCACCTTCAGGGAGTCTTCAATCGATTGCGAACCGCCGACGTTGAAGTGCACGCGGCCGTCGAGGCCGAATTTGTTCTTGGCGTCGACGGCGATCATTTCCGACAACTCGATCTTGCCCTTGTGCAGGTACTGGCTGGCGATCTGCGGCAGGGTATCGATCTGCTGTTTCAGCGCATTGTTCAGGCGCGGGTTGGCGTAGCCGAAGTTGACCGCCGAGTACCACATTTGCAGGTCGAGGTAGGCCTGGTCTTCGGTGTCCCACACGTAGGAACCTTCACAGCGGCTGAAAATGCGCGGCGGCTCGATGTAATGGACGGTATCGCCGTAGGAGCAGTACTTGGCCTCTTTGTCCAGAAGCACCTGGTCTTCGGCGGTTGCGATGCGGATATCAGACATGATGGAAGAGTTCCTGGGAGTCAGTAGCAAAGGAGGAGGTATTGGCGGCAATGCTCTGCGGGAGCCGCGCCAGCAATGCCGTCACTTCGGCAAAGGTGTCGAAGCGCGCATGGGGGATGGCGTTAGCGACGCAGTACTCGGCGAGGCTGCCCTTGGCGAACACGAAGTCAGCGGTGGAGGCCACGCACATGTCGGACTTGCCGTCGCCGATCACCAGCACCCGCTTGTTGCGCGGGGTGGATTTGCACTTGCAGTTGCCGGACGCGGCGCGGCAGGCATCGCTTGAATAGGGAAAATCGATGCGCCAGCTGTTCTGGTCGACCTGGCGCAGGCGGTTGGCGAGGATCGGCAGCAAGGTCACATAGTTGCGCGACAGAATCCGCGCGATGCCTTGTTCGATGCCGTCGCTGACCACGTCCAGACTCGCCCCCAGGCCGAGGACGTGATCGACGAAATCCGGAAAATCCGGGTCGATCTCGACGCTGTCGAAGTACGCCAGCAATTCGCTGGGCGTGGCCTTGATCAGCGCCAGTTGGCGGCTCAGGCATTCGCGTGAACCGATATGCCCGTCCAGCCATTGCTGCTCGATGGTTTCCCACTCGGGGCCGGCGAAGCGTTGGAGGACGTTGTCGATGACATCGGTGGGCGTGATGGTCCCGTCGAAGTCACACACGATATGCCAGTCAATCATCTGCGTTTACCTTGAAGAGGGCGCGCTGCATGCGCTTGCCCAAGGGGTAGAGCAGAGACTGTGCCAAGTGGCCATCACCCCGTGCAGCCGGGGCTTTGCTCGGGGTGCGGGGCTTATATGTGTCGTGACAGCTACAATTTTTGTAGCTTGCTACAAACAACATGAGTGCTTGCACGGCCACCGCGCTTTGCGCGTTCATGCGCGGGTATTCAATCAAGGAACAGTGACCATGTTGAGGATCACCTGCGCGGCACTCGCCGGTTTGCTTGGCCTGTGGGGCGTTTCCAATACCGCGTTGGCCGACGGCATCAGGGGTGAAGTCGGCGCCGGCCTGAGTTATCAGCCCCACGACCCGACCGGCAGCCGCTACGAAACGCGGCCCGTGCCCTATGTGGATCTGGACTGGGGCAATGTCAGCCTGAGCACCGACGACGGCCTGACCTGGAGCGCGGTGGACACCCACGGTTTCAGCGCCGGGCCGTATATCAATTACCTGCAGGGGCGTACGTCCAACGGCTCGCTGCAGGGGTTGCGCAACGTGTCGGACATGGCCGAGGTCGGTGGCTTCGTGCAATACGCACCGGCTGACTTCTGGCGGGTTTACGCGCAGCTGGGCCAGGCCGTCGGCGGCGGCCACTCCCAGAGCGGCACATTGGGCAAGCTGGGTGGCGAACTGGGCTACCCGCTGGGCGGTGGGATCATCGGCAGCAGCGGCCTGGTGGCGCATTTCGCCGACGCACGGCAGACCAACACGTTTTTCGGCGTGGACGACCACGAAGCCGCCGCCACCGGTTTTCGCCCGTATAACGCCAGCGGCGGTTTCCAGAATGTAACGCTGACCCAGAGCTTTGAATTTCCCCTGGCGCCTCACTGGTCGCTGTTGACCAGCGCCAGCTGGGTGCACCTGGTGGGCTCGGCGGCGAACAGCAGCATCGTCAAGCAGACTGGCGATGTGAACCAGGGGCAGGTGCAAACGGCGATCAGCTACAAGTTCGATTGATCCACTGTGGGAGGGGCTTGCCCCTCCCACCCATGAACATCGGGGGGCCAAGCCCCTCGACCATCAGTTCTCTTCGCCTTCGGCCAGCAGGGCGATGCCACCGATGATCACTGCAACCCCCACCCAATGCAGCGGGCTGATATGTTCCCCCAGCCCCAGCCACGACCCCAGCAGCACCACCACGAACACCAGTGAACTCAGGGGAAAGGCCAGTGACAAACTGCTGCGCCGCAGGATCAGCATCCACACGAAAAACGCGCCGATGTAGCAGGCAATCGCCGCCAGGATGCCGGGGTTATGCGCGACTTCCACCAGCCACTGCCAATTGAAATCCATCTGTCCCAACTGATCGCCGGCGATCTTGGTGAACAGCTGGCCGGCACTCTCGGTGCAGATCAATAAGGCCCACAACACCACCGTGCCCAGGCGTTCGTGCAGCCAACCGGCATTGACGTTTTGCGTACTCATGCCTGCCCTCCTCCAATCGCCACCAACATCACCCCTAATGTGATCACCAACGTGCCCAGCCAGCGCCGGCGGCTGACGGTTTCGCCCAGCACCAGTTTGCCCGCCAGTACCACGCCGCAGTACGCCAGCGCCGCCGCCGGAAACAGCAGGCTCAGCGGCGCGCGGGACAAGGCTTCGAGCCAGACGAAAAACTCGATCACATAGGCGCCGATTCCCGCCCACAACAGCGGCGCATTGAACACCTGGCCCCAGAACGCATTCAGGCGAAAATCGCCCTCCAGTTCGGGCAAACGGTCCAGGCCCATCTTGAAACACAGCTGGCCGATCACATCGAGCACGATGGAAAACGCCACCAGCACCACCACGGTCAGGCTCACGGGAACAATTCCTCGAACAGGTCGATCAGGGCCGCATTGGTGGCGGCATTGCGCTGCAGATCCTCAGGGCTCCAGCGCTCGGCGGGAGGCTGGTCGGACTTGGCCTCCCAACGCTTGAATGCGTTGCTGAACGCCGGCGTGGCGAACTCGCCGCAGACGTCGATGCCGATGATGCGTTTGCGTGCGGCCAAGGCGCGCAGGGCCTGCAGCAAGTGGGTCAGGCGCATGCCGCCCTGGTCCCAGTTGGTGGCTGCGTCTTCGCTGGCCAGCACGTCTTTATCCACTGTGATCCAGACCGCGTCGGTGGGCAGGCTGCTGATCATCTGTTCGAGAAATGCAGTCCAATCCAGCTCGGCCAGGTTGCGCCAATACAAGTGATCTTCGCGCTGCTGATGCCCGGCGCCATCGCCGATCCGCCCCCATACTTTCGACGGCGCATGCTGCCAGGGAAACAGCTGCAACTGCCCGCGCTTGAGCGCAGCGAGGTTGCCGCCGCGCAGTTGCGGGTTATGCAGGTCATCGCTGCACGGGCCGAGGGTGACAATGCGTTTGATCGCCGGCATCTTCAACGCGCGGTTGACCCATGACCCGCAGTGGCGCTTGGGCGCCAGGCGCACCCAGTCGGGGTGATTGTCAAAGTGGATCAGGCTGACCGGCTCTTTCAAGTCGGCCAGGAACGCCGGCGTGAGGTGGTGGTAATCGCCGGAGCCGACAAACAGGATCTCCGGCCGCGCGTCCGTGGGCCGCGGCCGCCGGGCCAGGCGTTCGACGAAGCGTTTCCAGGTCTTTTCGGTAGACCAGAGGCGCAGCTTCGGGCCCAGGTCCAGCAGATCGATACGCGTCGCCTGCCCGCTGGCCAACCGCCGGGCAATCGGCGCCTGCGCGGTGAGGCTGTGGTCTAGATCGAGAATATTCACGGCAGTGTTCCCCTAAGGCTTTAGGGGGTCAATGCAAGGCGCGGGCCAGCGCCTACCCCAAGCACACTGCCAAAACCCTGTGGGACAGGGCTTGCCCTCGATAGGTGGTTGGGGCGCTACAGGCGGTGACAGACACTCAGCCTTCGAATCGTCGCAGCGCCCCTCCCACCTTTGGATATGGGGTTCTAGTTTTTGGCCTCGTTGATGATCTGGCGAATCGCCCCCACAAAGGCTTCGGCCGGCTGACCACCGCTCACGGCGTACTGGTCGTTGAACACGATGGTCGGCACCGAACTCACGCCACGGGAAATCCACAGCTGCTCCTGCTCGCGCACGTCGGCGGCGTATTCGTCGCTGGCGAGAATCGCGGCCGCGCGCTGGATATCCAGGCCGACGCTTTCGGCGATGATCGCCAGGGTGGCGTGGTCGGAGGGGTTCTGCTGGTCGGTGAAGTAAGCCTTGAACAACGCTTCCTTGAGGTTGTACTGCAAGCCTTCAAGGCCGGCCCAATGCAGCAGGCGATGCGCATCGAAGGTGTTGTAGATGCGGCTCTGGCCATCGGTGCGAAAGGCAAAGCCCAGCGCCGCGCCCAAATCGCGGATGCGCGCACGATTGGCCTGGGACTCTTCGGCGCTGGAGCCGTATTTTTCGGTGATATGTTCGACGATGTTCTGCCCCTCGGCCGGCATGTTCGGGTTGAGTTCGAACGGCTGGAAGTGGATCTCGGCCTGTACCTCGGCGCCCAGTTGGTCCAGGGCGTCGGTCAGGCCGCGCAGGCCGATGATGCACCAGGGGCAGGACACATCGCTGACGAAATCGATTTTCAGGGGGGTACTCATGCTAGGCAACCTCGCAGGCCATATGCGCCACAAAGGTTGCACCATACACCAATGTCACAGCACCTTCGAAGGTGCCACCGGCTCGATGCGTGCCCAGTGCGCGGCATCCTCGCGATGGGCTTGCAGGTACGGCAGCACCGCCATCAGCAGCGGCGCCTTGAACGCTTCCTGGAACCGGTGGGCCATGCCCGGAATCAGCTTTAACTGGCTGCCCTGGATATGCGCCGCCAGATGCACGCCGTGCATCACCGGCAGCAACGGGTCGGCGGTGCCGTGGACCACCAGCGTCGGCACGCGCAGCTGGTTGAGCAACGGCACGCGGCTGGGTTCGGCGAGAATCGCCATGATCTGGCGCTTCACGCCTTCGGGGTTGAACGCACGATCGTAGGACAGCGCCGCCTGGTGCAGCAGGGCCTGGCGGTCGTCCTTGATGTTCGGGCTGCCCAGCGCCGCGAGCAGGTCGGCCTGCTGCTCCAGGGCCACTTCGCGGTTGGGCGCACTGCGCCGCGACAACAACTGCACCAACGCCGCGTTCGGCGCCGGCAGCCCTTCGGCGCCGGAGCTGGTCATGACCAGGGTCAGGCTCTCGACCCGCTGCGGCGCCATGGCAGCCAGGTGCTGGGCGATCATGCCGCCCATGCTGGCGCCCAACACATGAAATTGCTGGATCTGCAAAGCATCCATCAGGCCCAGGGCGTCATCGGCCATATCGGTCAGGGTGTAGGGCGCCGCCACCGGCAGGCCGAGCTTGTAGCGCAATACTTCAAAGGTCAGATTGGCGCTGGCCGGGGTCTGGCGCCAGGTGGACAGCCCGACGTCGCGGTTGTCGTAGCGGATCACCCGAAAGCCCTGCTGACACAGGGCGACCACCACTTCATCCGGCCAGTGGATCAACTGCCCGCCCAGGCCCATCACCAGCAGCAAGGCCGGGTCGGACGCGCGACCGATGCTCTGGTAGGCGAGGCTCACCTGATCCAGGTCGACCGTTTGGGTCGGGACATTGATATCGCAACGAGAGGCCGCAAAAGACGGCAGGCCGAACAGGAAGGCGGCCAGTAACAGCAACACACGCATGAAAAACACCAAAACGCAGAACCCCAGTAGAGCGCGAGTCTGATGAAGTTTGTTCAAGCGCGCTGCCACAGTTCGATGACAGTTTGATGAAGAGTGCCCGATGGTCACGGTCGACAGGTTCTGCAACATGAGCCAAACTCACGCCATTGTACGCCGTCACAAATTATCTTCATGGAGAGCCCGTGCTCGAGATCCGTCACCTCAAGACCCTGCACGCCTTGCGCGAAGCCGACAGCCTGGTGGAAGCCGCCGAGCGCCTGCACCTGACGCAATCGGCGCTGTCCCATCAGTTCAAGGAGCTGGAGGAACGCCTGGGCATGCCGCTGTTCGTGCGCAAGACCAAGCCGCTGCGCTTCACCAGCGCCGGCCTGCGCCTGTTGCAATTGGCCGATGCCACCCTGCCCTTGCTGCGCGGCGCCGAGCGCGATATCGCGCGCCTGGCCGGCGGCACCGCCGGGCGGTTGCACATGGCGATCGAATGCCACAGTTGCTTCCAGTGGCTGATGCCGACCATCGACCAGTTCCGCGACGCCTGGCCGGAAGTCGAGCTGGACCTGGCCTCGGGCTTTGCCTTCGCACCGCTGCCGGCCCTGGCCCGTGGCGACCTGGACCTGGTGGTGACTTCCGACCCGCTGGAACTGCCGGGCATCACCTATGTGCCGTTGTTCACCTACGAGGCGATGCTGGCCGTGGCCAACCAGCATGCGCTGGCGAACAAGTCCTACATCGTGCCGCAAGATCTGCTCAGCGAAACCCTGATCACCTACCCGGTGGAACGCGACCGCCTGGATATTTTCACGCGCTTCCTGGAGCCGGCCGATGTGGAACCGGCCCAGGTCCGCACCTCGGAGCTGACGGTGATGATGATGCAGCTGGTGGCCAGCGGCCGTGGCGTATGCGGCATGCCCCATTGGGCGCTGCACGAATACAGCTCGCGCGGCTACGTAAAGGCCAAGCGCCTGGGTGAGAAGGGTTTGTTCGCCACGCTGTACGCCGGCATCCGCGCCGACATGCTGGATGCGCCGTATATGCGCGACTTCCTGCTGACGGCCAAGGACACGTCGTTTTCTACGTTGGACGGGGTGAGTGCGGTGCGCTGAGGGGCGAGTCAGCCGACACAGGCCGTCAGGGACGAGCGATAGAACGGCAGGATCAGGTCACGCGTCAGCGGCGCCAGGACCAGGCCGCCGTCGCCGGCCGGGTCGATCCAGCGCACTTCTTCGATTTCGGCGGCGGGCGTCACCGCCACATCGATGTTGACCTGAAACAGCTCGGCTTGCACGGTAAAACCCGGCTCGTTGGCCGCCGGCGCCGAGAAATGGCCCAGGTAGACGGCGTCGTCGGGGTTGATGCGCAGGTTCAATTCCTCGAACAGTTCACGGGCCAGGGCCTCGGCAGGTTGCTCGCCGGCGTCGATCTTGCCGCCGGGTTGCATGAAGGCCTGGGTGCCGCGCTTGCGCACCAGCAGGGTCTGGCCGTCGCCGCCGATCAGGAGCGCGGCAGCGATGCGGATAGTGGTGGACATACGATAAAAAGCCTTGAATTCAAATCAATAAAAAACACCGCACAAGGCTTACGCCTCGTCCGGTTCCTTGATAAAGACGCTGTACTTGGCACCCTCCATCGCCTCGAACGCAATCAGCTTGTCCACCAGCGGCAGGTTCAGCACCTTGCCGGCGTTGAGCAGCAACATGCCGTTGTCGGCGTTGAGGTTGCGCGCCAGGATCATACCGTCCTGCAGTTCGCGGGTGGTCAGCACCTTGACGGTCGGGTCGCCCAGGGTCACGTCACTCAGGAAGGTGGCGCAGGCCTGCACAAAGCCCTCGACCAGTTCAGGATCATACAGGCGCCCGGCGTATTTGCGGATGAACAACAGCGCTTCATCGCTGTTCATCTGCCGCTCCAGGATCAGGCCCTTTTGCAGCTCGATAAAATCCACCGCCAGTTTCAGCAGACGCGAACCGAAGGGGATCGCATCGCCCTTGAGATGGTCGGGAAAGCCGCTGCCATCCCAGCGCTCCTGGTGATGACGAATGATCCGCGCGGCATCTTTCATCGGCTCCAGGGTCATCAGCAGCGATTCGCTTTGGGTCGGATAGCTGCGATAGCGCTCGCGGTCGGTGCTGTGCAGCTTGTCCGAAGGTTCTATCAGCATGCTGTCGCTCCAACTCAGCTTGCCGATGTTGTACAGCGCAGCGGCCATCGCCAGGTCGCGCGAGCTGGCTTCATCGATAAATTGGGCGGCGCAGTACACCCGCACCAGTTCGATCAACGCGCGGTTGGTTTGCTTGTTCTTGGGCAAGCGCAGGTTGGCCAGCAGCGAGAACACTTCCGTACCGGTCACGTAACTGCGCTTGAGTTCGTCGTAGGCCAGGTCGAGCATGTCGGCGGTCTGCTGCAGCTCGCTGGTGCGCGCCGCCACGCGTTTTTCCAGGTTGGCGTTGAGTTGCTTGAGCTGATCGTTCTGCACCTGGGTCAGGCGCTCCAGGCGCTGGTGCTCCAGGGTCTGGCGCAAGACCAGCTGCAATTCTTCGTCGTTCCAGGGCTTGCTGATGTAGCGGTGGATCTGCCCTTCGTTGATCGCCTTGACGATCGTCGGCAGGTCGGCGTAACCGGTGAGCAGGATGCGGCTGGTGCCCGGGTACAGGCGATGCACTTCGGCCAGCAGCTGCGCGCCGTCCATGCCCGGCATGCGGGCGTCGCTCATTACCAGGTCGATGGGTTGGGCGGCCATGATTTCCAGGGCCTGAGCACCGCTGCCGGCCAGCACCACATCGAACGGTTGACCGCGCAACAGCCGGCGCAGGCTGTTGAGGATCGACTCTTCATCGTCGACCAGCAAAATCGTGGGTTTCGTCGCCAGTTGTTCATCCATGCGTGCTGCGCCTTCAAATTAAACCGAATTGAGCTACATTGAACCGTCGTGCCGAGCCATGATCCCTCGCCGAGGCGCGGGCTTGATTTGACGCCAACTGGCCATCAATTTCAAGGGAGCTCGACTATGCTGTCACAGTAGTCGGCCCCGTTCAGAAGTGAAACCAGGGAAGGAACCGTTATGTCATCGAGCCCTTTGGAAGTACCGGATGCAGGCTCGGCACGCGCCAACCGCCGCATCCTGATCGTCGATGACGCCGCTTCCATCCATGAGGACTTTCGCAAGATCCTGTGTGCCGACGCAGAAAGCGAACAGTCCCTGGACAGCCTCGAAGAGGCCCTGTTCGGCACCACCGCAGCTGTGCGTCAGGCCTTCGTACTGGATTCCGCTTACCAGGGCCAGGAAGCGCTGGCACTGGTGAACCAGGCCCTGGCCGCCAATGCGCCCTACGCTCTGGCATTTATCGACATGCGCATGCCGCCCGGCTGGGACGGCCTGCAAACCATCGAACAGCTGTGGAACGTCGACCCCAACCTGCAGATCGCCCTGTGCACGGCGTATTCGGACTACTCCTTCGAGGCCATCGAGGCACGGCTGAAATACAACGACCAATTGCTGATCCTGAAAAAACCCTTCGACCACCTCGAGATCCGCCAGATGGCCAGTGCCCTGACATGGAAGTGGCAACTGGCCCAGGACGTGGCCCTCAAGGTGATCAGCCTGGAACGCACCATCGAAGAACGGGTGCAGGAACTGCTGAAAGTCTCGCACCTGCTGCAATACGACGCGCTCACCGAGCTGCCCAACAGCACCCTGCTGGGCGACCGCCTGACCCAGGCCATTGCCCTTGGCCGGCGGCACGACACACAGCTGGCGGTGATGTTTATCGGACTCGACCGGTTTAAACGTATCAACAACGCCCTGGGCTACCCGGTGGGCGACGAGGTGCTCCAACAGGTCAGCCACAGCCTGGTCGCAGCGGTGCGCGCGTCGGATTCAGTATTCCGCTACGGCTCCGATGAGTTTGTGATCCTGCTCCACGACGTGCAGCATCCGCAGCAGACCCAGCACATCGCGCACAAGGTGCTCAAGGCCATCAGCGTAACGCGCCACGTGGCTGGGCATGACCTGAGCGTCACCGCCAGCCTGGGCATCAGCCTCTACCCGAACGACAGCTGCAACGCAGTGGAATTGATCAAGCACGCCGAAACCGCCATGCACACCAGCAAGGAACGCGGCGCGAACGACTTCAGTTTTTACACTGAAGACATGAACCTGCGCGCCCAGCGTCAGCAAACCCTGGAGAGCGCGATTCGCCAGGCCCTGGACCGCGATGAATTTGTGCTGCACTACCAACCCAAGCTGGACCTCAAGTCCGGGCGCATCGTCGGTGCAGAGGCGCTGATACGCTGGTTTCAGCCGCGTTCGGGCTGGGTCAGCCCGGTCGATTTCATCCCGGTGGCCGAGGACAGCGGTTTGATCGTGCCGTTGACCCAATGGGTGCTGCGCCAGGCCTGCGAACAGGCACAAGCGTGGCGCGGCATGGGCCTGCCGCCGTTGTGCGTGTCGGTGAATGTCTCGGCCATCGACTTCCGCCAGCGTGATTTCGTCGACAACCTGGCCGCGATCCTCAAGCAAACCGGTCTGCCGCCGGCACGACTGGAGCTGGAAATCACCGAAAGCGTGCTGATGCAGAACGTCGATGACACCGTGGACATCCTGCACAAGATCAAGGCTCTGGGCGTGCGCCTGGCGCTGGACGATTTCGGCACCGGTTACTCCAGCCTCAGCTACCTGCGCCGCTTTCCCATCGACGTGTTGAAAATCGACCAGTCGTTCGTGCGCGGGCTGAACGTAAATAGCCAGGACGCGCAGCTGATCAGCGCTATCATCGGCATGGGCAAGAGCCTGGAGCTGAACATCATCGCCGAAGGGGTGGAAACCCTCGAACAGCTCGCGTTCCTGAAAAGCCAGGCGTGCGAAGAGGGCCAGGGCTTTCTGTTCAGCAAGGCCGTACCGCCGAAGGATTTCGCCCAGTTGCTGCAAGTGGGCAGTCCCACACTGATGCCCAACCCATAGGCCGTGCCTGCAAGGAGTGCTCGCTTGAGCGAAGTCTCACGTTACCGTTTCGGCGTCATGCTGGTGTTGTGCTCGGGCTTGACTCAGTCGCTGGCGGCCGCGCCGCTGGACGAGGCGCTCAAACCGCTGCCGCCGGTGCCCGCGCTGGACCCGGCCAAGGTCGAACTGGGCCGCCGGCTGTTCAATGAACCGCGCCTGTCGGTCAATAACACCCTGTCCTGCGCCAGCTGCCATCAGCTTGAAACCGGAGGCGCCGATAACAAGCCGTTTTCCCTGGGGTTCGACGGCAAGCCGGTGCAGGTCAATACCCCGTCCGTGTTCAATGCCAGCCTGAACTTCAAGCAGTTCTGGAACGGCCGGGTGGACACCCTGCAAGCGCAGATCGAACAGGTGGTCATCAGCCCCATGGAAATGGGCAGCGACTGGAACACCGTGGTGCAGAACCTCACTGCCCTGCCCCTCTACCAACGCGCCTTCAGCCAGGCCTACCCCGACGGTGTCACCGCCGCCAATGTGCAAAACGCCCTGGCCACCTATGAGCGCACGCTGCTCACGCCCAATTCACGCTTTGACCAATACCTGCTGGGCAACACCGAGATCCTGACCCTCCAGGAAAAGTACGGCTACCAGCGCTTCAAGGATTACGGCTGCATCGCGTGCCACCAAGGCATCAATATCGGCGGCAACATGTTCCAGAAGTTCGGCGTGATGGGAGACTACTTCAAGGTCCGCGGCAACCCGGTCGAGGCCGACCTGGGCCGCTACCTGGTGACCCAGGAAGAAGATGACCGCCATGTGTTCAAGGTGCCCAGCCTGCGCAACGTGGCGGTGACCGCGCCGTATTTTCACGATGCCTCGGCCAAGACTCTGGAAGAAGCCGTCGACGTGATGTTCAAGTACCAGTTGGGGCGTAATCCGAACCAGGAAGACAAAGACTTGATCGTGCAGTTTCTCAAGACATTGACCGGTGAATGGGCGGGCAAGCCACTATGACGACTCAGTCGCGCCGTCGCTTCACCCAATTCGTGCTTGGTCTGGTGACCGTGCTGCTGGCCTCGACCCTGGTGTTTCTGTACCTGAAGGCCGCCCGCGACCAGACCGCCAGCTACACCCAGTCGCGGGACCTGATCCGCCAGCTGCAACAACTCAATGCGCAGTGGGACAGCGAAGTGCTCAAGGCCAGGATCGCGATCACCCACAATTATGATCCTCTGGTCACACCGCTCACGGAAATGACCCGGATCTGGGCCGAACTGAACCGCCGCGACACCTACCACAACCCAAGCGACCTGAGCGGTTGGCAAGCCACGCAAGCCGCCTACCAGATCGCAGTCCAGGAAAAAGCCCGGCTGGTGGACCAGTTCAAATCCCACAACGCCGTGCTGCGCAACTCCCTGGCATTCCTGCCGACCGCCGAAGACGACATCCAGGCCCAGTTCAATCGCCTGGACGACGAAGGCCGGTTGCAATTGCAAGGCGTGGCCACCGACACCTACGACCTGCTGCTCAGCAGCCTGGAATTCGCTCAGGTCACCAGTGACGATCGGGCCGCCGATATCCTGGTGGGCCTGGGCAAACTGGCCACCAACAAGGAACAACTGCCGAGCGAGTTCCAGGGCCCGGTGGATCTGCTGAGCAATCACATTGCGCTGATCCTGCGCGAACAGCCGGTGGTCAACAACCTGCTTGAGCGAATCGCCGAAGTGCCCGTGGCCGAACGTCTTGACGACCTGACCACCCACCTCGACCAGGATCAGCAGGCGGCTGACCGCATCGACCACCAATACCACCGCTACCTGCTGATCTTCTCGACCCTGCTGGTGGCGATGCTGCTTTACCTGGCGGTGCGCCTGTTGCGCAGCTTCGCCGAGATCAACCGGGTCAACCGCGAATTGCAGGCCGCCAACGAAACCCTGGAACAGCGCGTGGAGCGACGCACCCAGCAGCTCAAGGATGCGCAGAGTGAATTGCTCGACAGCGCACGCCAGGCCGGCATGGCCGAAATCGCGACCAACGTGCTGCACAACGTGGGCAACGTGCTCAACAGCGTGAACATCTCCGCCGATCTGGTCACGCGCAAACTGCGCAGCAGCAAAGCGCTGGGCCTGGGCAAGGCGATGCAGTTGATCAATGAGCATAAAGCGGACCTGGGCACGTTCCTCACCGACGATGAGAAAGGCAAGCTGCTGCCCGGCTACCTCAACCAACTGGTGGACGCCATCGCCTCGGAACAGCAGGCCATGACCGATGAACTGGCGCAATTGAGCAAAAGCGTGGACCACATCAAGGACATCGTCTCTACCCAGCAATCCTATGCCGGCGCCTCCACACTGCTGGAGCCGGTGCATATCAGCGCCTTGATGGAAGATGCGCTGCGCATGAACGCCGGTGCGCTGAGCCGCCATCACGTCACGGTGGTGAAGGAATACGCGCAAATACCGGAAATCCTCGCCGACAAACACCGCCTGCTGCTGATCATGGTCAACCTGATCAGCAACGCCAAGTACGCCATGTCCAAACTCAGCGACCGGCCACGCCAGATAACCCTGAAAGTCCAGGCGCGGGAAGACAACATCTTGCAGATCAGCGTGAAGGACGACGGCGAAGGCATCCCCGCCGAGAACATGACGCGGATCTTCACCCACGGTTTTACCACCCGCAAGGAAGGCCACGGCTTCGGCCTGCACAGCTGTGCGCTGGCCGCCGTTGAAATGAATGGCCAGCTCAGCGCCCACAGCGACGGGCCTGGCCTGGGTGCGGTGTTTACCTTGACGATCCCTATGACCCCTGCCGGAAGCCCCGCATGAACCAGCCTCCCAATCGGCGCATCCTGTTGATCGATGACACGCCGTCGATTCACGACGATTTCCGCAAGATCCTCATGCCAACCGTCGAGAACAACCAGGTTCTCGACGACCTGGAGTCGGCGCTGTTCGGCGACACCAGCAAAACCGAGGTCCAGGCCTTCGAATTGCATTCGGCGTACGGCGGCGAAGAAGGCCTGCAACTGCTCACCGTCGCCATGGCGGAAAAACGCCCCTACGCCCTGGCGTTCGTCGACATGCGCATGCCCCAGGGCTGGGATGGTGCCAGGACCATCGAAGAGTTATGGAAAGTCGACCCCGGCCTGCAAGTGGTGGTGTGCACGGCGTATTCGGATTATTCCTGGGATGACCTGCTGTACCGCCTGAAGGGCCATGATCGCTTGCTGATCCTGAAAAAACCCTTCGACAACATCGAAGTGCAGCAAATGGCCAATACCCTGTCCAGCAAGTGGGACATGGCCCGGCGCGCCTCCTTGAAAACCAGCCACCTGGAACAACTGGTGGCGCAGCGCACCGTGGCGCTGACCCAGGCCAGCGAGGCGTTGCAACTGGAAATCGACGAGCGCAAGCAGTTGGAGAGCCAACTGGTGCAGTCGGAAAAACTCGCGTCCCTGGGGCAACTGGCGGCCGGCGTCGCCCATGAAATCAACAACCCGGTGGGGTTCATCTCCTCCAACCTGAGCACCCTCGACAGTTACTTCAACCAGCTGCAACAGATGCTCGATGCCTACCGGCAGGTCGAAGACAGCCTCACGTCGGCCGAGCAGCGCGACCCGCTCAAAGCCCTGCGCGACGAGCTGGAGCTGGATTTTCTCAAGGAAGACATTCCCATCCTGATCAGAGAGTCCAAGGAAGGCATCGGGCGAGTGGTGCAGATCGTCAAGGACCTGAAAAACTTCTCGCGGGTGGACAATGACCAGACCTGGCAGTGGGCCAACCTGCAACAGGGCATCGACTCCACGCTGAACATCGTCGCCAGTGAACTCAAGTACAAGGCCGACGTGATCAAGCAATACGGCGCGCTGCCGGAAATCGAATGCCTGGCTTCGCAGCTTAACCAGGTGGTGATGAACCTGGTTATCAACGCCGCCCAGGCCATGGGCCCGGAGCGCGGCACCATCACCATCAGCAACGGCGTGGAGGGCGATAACGTGTGGCTGGAAGTCGCCGACAACGGCTGCGGCATTCCGCCCGAAACCGTGCAGAAAATCTTCGATCCGTTCTTTACCACCAAACCGGTGGGGGAAGGCACGGGGCTGGGGCTGTCGCTGTCGTACGGCATTATCAAGAAGCATCACGGTGATATTTCCGTGAGCAGCGAACCGGGCAAAGGTACGACCTTTCGCGTGGTGTTGCCGATTCGGCAGACGGCGGCGTAGGGCGCTGGAGTGGGCTCATGCGCCAGGCACAGGTTGTCCGGCGTTTGCCGACAGGCGCAGAATGCCGCACCGACCTGTAAGAGTCCGACCCCAAGGAAACCGTATGAGCCTGTCCTTGCTAAGCCGTTACGCCTTCTTTGCCGTGTGTGTCCTGTTCACCCTCGCCAGCCTGCCGTTTATCCACCATGACTGGCTGTGGCCGATCACCGGGGTTACCGGCCTGCTCAGCCTGATCGGCCTGTTCGACCTGCTGCAAAGCCCCCACGCGGTACGCCGCAACTACCCGATCCTGGGCAATATTCGTTACCTGGTGGAAGCCATCCGCCCGGAAATCCGCCAGTACCTGCTCGAATCCGACAGCGACGCCCTGCCCTTCTCCAGGGCCCAGCGCTCGCTGGTGTACTCGCGCGCCAAGAATGAAACCGCCGACAAACCCTTCGGCACCTTGATCGACGTGTACCAGTCGGGCTTCGAATTTATCGGTCATTCCATGCGCCCCGCGCCGCTGAGCGACCCCAGCGCATTTCGCGTGATGGTCGGCGGCCCGCAGTGCACGCAGCCGTATTCGGCGTCGGTGTTCAATATATCGGCGATGAGTTTTGGCTCATTGAGCGCCAACGCGATCCGCGCGCTGAACCAAGGCGCCAAGCTGGGTAACTTTGCCCACGACACCGGTGAAGGCAGCATCAGCCCCTACCACCGCGAACATGGCGGCGACTTGACCTGGGAGCTGGGCAGCGGCTACTTCGGCTGCCGTACCAGCGACGGCCGTTTCGACCCGGAACGCTTCGCCGCGCAGGCGCAAAACCCGCAGGTGCGCATGATCGAAATCAAGATGAGCCAGGGCGCCAAACCCGGCCATGGCGGAATTCTACCCAAGCACAAAGTAACGAAGGAAATCGCCGAAACCCGCGGCATCCTGATGGGTGAAGACTGCGTCTCACCGTCGCGCCACAGTGCGTTTTCCACGCCGATCGAGCTGATGCAGTTCATCGCCCAACTGCGTGAACTGTCCGGCGGCAAACCGGTGGGCTTCAAGTTCTGCCTGGGCCACCCATGGGAATTCATGGGCATCGCCAAGGCCATGCTCGAAACCGGCATCCTGCCCGACTTTATCGTGGTCGACGGCAAGGAAGGCGGCACCGGTGCGGCACCCGTGGAGTTCACCGACCATATCGGCGTGCCGCTGCGCGAAGGTTTGCTGTTCGTGCACAACACCCTGGTGGGCCTGAACCTGCGCGACAAGATCAAACTCGGCGCCAGCGGCAAGATCGTCAGCGCGTTCGATATCGCCAGTGTGCTGGCCATCGGCGCCGATTGGGCCAACTCGGCGCGGGGCTTTATGTTCGCCATCGGCTGCATCCAGTCACAGAGCTGCCACACCAACAAATGCCCCACCGGCGTCGCCACCCAGGACCCGCTGCGCCAGCGCGCCCTGGTGGTACCGGACAAGGCCCAGCGCGTGTTCAACTTCCACCGCAACACGCTCAAGGCCCTAGCCGAAATGCTCGCGGCGGCGGGGCTGGATCACCCATCACAACTGTCGGCCAAGCACTTGGTGCGGCGCATGTCGGCGACGGAGATCAAGTTGTTCTCGCAGTTGCATGTGTTCCTCAAGCCAGGGGAGTTACTGAGCGGGGAAGTGAACGGCGAGTTTTATTCGCGCATGTGGCAGATGGCGCGCGCCGATAGCTTTGAGGCACGCGAGGCAGCCGCCGCCTGACGCCTCACACGGCGAGCCCGCTAAGGGCTGCCTAGCGTTTTTTGCGCAGGTGCATCCTGTGGACGAATGACAAAGAGTTCAGCCTTGGCTGCACCCACCGTAAGCGTCTGCAACAATTTCCAGTGACCGGGGAGCTTGTGGGTTGAGCTCCCGCCCCACGCTCCATCCATCAACCAGACTCTCCCTGAGCCCGTGGTGAGCGACTCCAACCGTTCCACATAGACGCGATCCGCCTGTTCACTAAGGAGCGTCCACACCTGATAACCATCGGGGCGGCTAGACGTTCCATCACTGTTCAACGGTGTGTAATACATCGGGAGCGTGTCACCTTTGAAGTAATAAACCATGGGTAGCTGCAAGAAAGAATCCAGTACCAGCAGGCCATCTTGCGAAACAGAGTGCGACTTCACCTCGCTCGCCAGGCGATTGAACTGATTGAACTCCTGCAGGTTTTGCGGATTTTTTGCGTATACGACACTCAGCCCATCAATCTGTATATAGGCCACCAACGCCAGCACTGTTAAAAAAACAACATATGAGCGTTCTAACAGCCGGTCCAGCACCGTAGCCGCAATCATGGAATAGGCAAAGGCGCACATTTGGAAATAACGGTAGACAAAGAGCGGCTTGAAGATTGAAACGACGATAATCAGCCCTATCGGTCCCCACGCCATCGTTACCAACAACGCGTACTTTTTCCCCAGCCTGTTGCCTTCAATAACAATGAAAGCAGACATGAGCATTAACAGCACTGCCAAGCCATAGAAGGTGACGGGCGCATACCCTGTGCCATCATTAGCATTTAGAAACTGCCAAAATACGCCGAAAATTGTTTTGACTTCCGACGCGGGTATCCAATCAAAGCTTGAATACTTCAGTTGTTGTATAAGGCTAGGCAACCAAGGGATAAACAACAGCGCAATGGCAGCATTGGCGACCCACCACGAAGGCCTCAGGAGACAACGCTCCCCTTTAGGTTGCGTACTCGTCAAAAACGCCAAGTACAGCCAATGCGCGAAAGCACACGTCACGGTGAAATAGTGCGTATAAAGCCCGGCCACCATCAGCATGCAATAGATGATCAGCCACCGTCGCCGGTGCGGTTGTTCAAGCCACATCACCAAAGCGATCGTTGCACCAAGCATAAATGTGGCATATAGCGCATACATGCGTACTTCCTGGCTGTAGCGCACGGCCATCGGCAACAGGGCAACCAACAGGCCGCCCAGCATCATGGCCCGCCGACCGGCCAGTAAACGCATCAGCCACATCGCCAGTACCACATTGACAATGCCCAATATCACACTCAGCAGACGCGCAGTATGAACACCGTCGCCAAAGACAAGCATCCACCCGTGCAATATCAAATAAAACAGTGGCGGATGAACATCACGCGCCGTGTGAAACAGGATATCGGGCGGTGATTTGGCACTGAGGATCAGACTAAATGCTTCATCCGTCCAGATACCTGACTTATCAATATCGTGCAGCCTCACCCAGGCGCCGAGTAGCAAGACACAGCCGCCGAGCACGATCGTTTTACTCTTGTTCTTTAAATGATCGCTAAACATGCTCGCCTCCATGCACAATATTTTTCAGCGGTTCTCTCACGCCGAATTGACTGGCAATCACGTACTTCGGCCGATGCTTGGATTCCATATAAATGCGCCCCACATACTCGCCCAAAATCCCAATCCCAATCAGTTGCACCCCACCCAGAAACAAAATCGCCGTCATCAACGACGGATACCCTGGCACCGGGTTGCCAAACAGCCATTTATCCAGCACCAACCACCCGGCATACACCAGTGCCAGCAACGAAATACACCCGCCGATATAACTCCATAGCCGCAACGGCAAAGTGCTGAACGAGGTGATCCCATCCAGCGCCAGGTTCCACAATTTCCACGCGTTGAACTTGCTCTGCCCGGCCACGCGCGGCGCGCGGTCGTACTCGACGATGACCACGTTGAACCCGGCCCAGGACAGTACGCCTTTCATGAATAGCTGTTGCTCGGGCAAGGCCTTGATCACATCCACCACCTTGCGGTCCATCAGCCGGAAGTCGCCGACGTTTTCTTCGATATGGGTGTAGGCGATGCGGTTGAGCAGGTGATAGAACATCGACGCGCTGTGGCGTTTGAGGTAGCCGTCGCTGGCGCGGTTGCGACGTTTAGCCAGCACCACATCGGCGCCTTGTTGCCATTCGGCGAGCAGTTGCGGCACCACATCGATGGGGTCTTGCAAGTCGACATCCATGGGGATCACGGCGTCACCCGACGCGTATTCCAGCCCGGCGAACAGCGCGGCTTCCTTGCCGAAGTTGCGGGAAAAGTTGATCAGCACCACGTCACGGTCGTTTAAGGCCAGCGACTTGGCGTATTGGCCGGTGCGGTCGCTGCTGCCATCGTTGATCAATACAATCTCGACGGTATGCGCGGCCAGCGCAGGTTGTTCTCGCACTGCACGGTAAAACACATTCACGGCCTGCTCTTCATTGAACAGCGGCACCACCAGCGAGATTTTCATCGTTCACGCTCGCGAAACACGACCCAGCGCGACAACAAGAAACCGCACACCAGGCTCACCAGTGAGAACACCGCCACAGTCACGATCCCCGGCGCGTTCCAGTGGTCCGCCAGCGCGCCCACGCCCAGGCTCATGCTCCCCATGCACACCATGAAAAGCGCATAACGCGACAACGACGCCGGCAGGGCAAAGGTGTAGACGGCATTCACATAAAAGGAAAAGCTTGCCGCGAGGTAAAAGGCCAGGAGGTTACTCAGCGCCTGCGTCAGCCCGAACGCCGCCCTGAAGACGAAGAACAGCTGCCAATGGATCACCGTATTGGCGACACCAATGACCGTGTAGCTCAAGAAGCCTTTCCATAGTCTGGCCATATCGATGCCCTGTTACGACTATGCCCAGCAAGCCACGAAGCTCATGGCCCGTCTACTGTCAGAATTAACAGGTAGCGCGCGCAAACCATTGAGACATTCAGTAATACCCAGCCTTTGCAATTGCTTACAAATACCGCCAACCTGCGCCCGCCCGACACGCGGCGTACGACATCGCCGCCACTTACCCGCCACGACTAAACCTACTGTTCAAGAGCCCGCTGCCATGCTGAACGGACGCGACCCGCGCATCGATTTTTTTCGGGGCCTGGCGTTGATCTTCATTTTCTGGGATCACGTGCCCCACAACCCCCTCGGCCAGATCACCCTGCGCAACATCGGTTTCAGCGATGCCGCCGAGGTCTTTGTGTTCCTTGCCGGTTATGCCTCGGTGCTGGCCTACAGCAAGGTGCTGCAACGCGAGGGCTACTGGATGGCCTGCCTTAAAATACTGCGCAGGGCCTGGGTGTTGTACGTGGTGCATATCTTCCTGCTGGCGATGCTGATGGGCATCGTGTTCTTCGCCAACAGCAAGGTAGAGACCCGCGACCTGGTGCAGGAGATGGGCCTCACGCACTTCATCACCCACCCGCAGCAGGCGTTGACCGATGAGCTGCTGTTGCGTTTCAAGCCCAACCTGATGGACCCGCTGCCGCTGTATATCGTGCTGTTGCTCGGCCTGCCGCTGGTGCTGCCGATACTGGTGCGGGCGCCGCTGGCGGTGGTGGCGGTGTCGCTGACGGTGTACCTGTTGGCGCCGAAACTGGGCTGGAACCTGGCGGCAATCGCCGACGGTGTGTGGTACTTCAACCCGGTGACCTGGCAATTGTTGTTCGTGCTCGGTGGCGCCGCGTCGATTCACTACCGCGCACCGCGCGCGTCTGACACCCGGCCATTGATGCGCCAGCCGTTGTTTGTGGCAGCGGCGGTGTATGCGCTGGCGGCCGGCGTGATCACCCTGTCGTGGCGCTGGCCACACGTTCACGACGCGCTGATGCCGGCGCTGCTCGGCGAATGGTTGTACCCGATCAGTAAGACCGATCTGTCGCCGGTGCGCCTGCTGCATTTTCTGGCCCTGGCCTATGTCACCGCCAAGCTGCTGCCCACCCACGGCTGGACGCAGAACTGGCCGGCGCGGCAGTGCTGTCGCATGGGGCGTTATTCGCTGGAAGTGTTTTGCCTTGGGGTGTTGCTCGCCCCATTGGCGGACATGCTCAACGCCCAGGTCGAGGATGCCTGGCCGATGCAGGTATTCAGTGCGTTGCTGGGCTTACTGTTGATGGCGGTGCTGGCGGCCTGGCTGGAATTGAATCAGCGTTTGAGCGCGCCACGGCCGGCACCGCTGGGCACCGACCGGTAACGCCGACCTGCGACCGCCTTGCGCGATCGCAGGGTTCACCGGCTCAAGCCGACTGCGCCGCCGCTTGGGTCGGTTGCAGCTTGAACACGTAAAACAGCACGGTCAGCAGCACCAGGAACGCGGGGCCGATATACAACGCCACGCGGGTGTCCGGGAAGTACGCCATCAGGCCCACGACCAGCACCAGGAATGCCAGCGCCAGGTACGAGCTGACCGGGTACAGCCACATGCGGTATTTCAAGGCTTTCTGTTCGGCAGGGCTCAGGCTTTTACGGAACTTGAGCTGTGCCAGCAGGATCATCACCCAGGTCCAGATTGCGCCGAAGGTGGCGATCGACGTTACCCACACAAAGACTTTTTCCGGCACCAGGTAGTTGAGCAGCACACCCAGCAGCAGCGCGGCGATCGACAGCAGCAGCGCCCGGCGCGGTACGCCATTGCTGGAAGTCTTGGCGAAGGTGGCCGGGGCCTGGCCGTTCTGGGCCAGGCTATAGAGCATGCGCCCGGTGCTGAAGATGCCGCCATTGCATGACGACAGCGCGGCGGTGATCACCACGAAGTTGATGATGCCGGCGGCGGTCTTGATGCCCAGGCGCTCGAAGGTCATCACGAACGGGCTGCCCTGGGTGCCGATTTCGTTCCACGGGTAGATCGACAGGATCACGAACAACGCACCGACGTAGAACAGCAGGATGCGCCAGAACACCGAGCCGATGGCATTGGGAATGGTCTTCTGCGGGTTGCGCGCTTCGCCGGCGGTGAGGCCGATCATCTCCACGCCCAGGTAGGCGAACATCACCATTTGCAGGGACATCAGCACGCCGGTCATGCCGTTGGGCATGAAGCCGCCATGGGCCCACAGGTTGGAAATCCCCAGGGCCACGCCGTCGTTGCCGAAACCAAAGGCAATGATGCCGACGCCGCCGACGACCATGGCAATGATCGTGACGATTTTGATCAGGGCAAACCAGAACTCGAATTCACCGAACGCCTTGACCGCGATCAGGTTGATGGTGCCCATGCTCACCAGGGCCGCCAGCGCCCAGATCCAGCGCGGCACGTCGGGGAACCAGACGCCCATGTACACCGCCACGGCGGTGATCTCGGCGACGCAGGTCACCAGCCATAGGAACCAGTAGTTCCAGCCGGTCAGAAAGCCCGCCAGAGGGCCGAGGTAATCCTGCGCATAACGGCTGAACGAGCCGGCCACCGGGTTGTGCACGGCCATCTCGCCGAGGGCGCGCATGATCACCAGGATCGCCAGGCCGCCGATGATATAGGACAGCATGATTGCCGGGCCGGCCATTTCAATGGCCTTGGCCGAGCCGAGGAACAGGCCGACGCCGATACAGGCGCCCAGGGCCATCAGGCGGATATGCCGTTCACCGAGTTCGCGTTTGAGCGGGCCGCCTTGAGCGGTCTCGCCATGGGGCAGGTGGTTGCCGGAGGGCATAGGGATACAACCTCGTCTTGTTATTGGATTGATCCACCGAGTCGTGGGCGTTAGCGCGGGTGAGCGCGTGTGCCTGGGGAACCGCGCCGGCCTCGTGGGCGGACGCGTCTGACAGAACAATCGGTCAGATCAGCGGGCGTGCAGTATAAAAAGCCCGTGACAGGGCTTTTCACTCAATAAATGGCAAAATTTGGCCAGAACTCGCGGCAAAACCCGCTCACACGGAGGGGCATTAACTGCCTGGCGGAGCATTGACCCAGCGAAACGGCGGCGAGTATTGCACAGCCTGGGGGCGGCATCCTATCCCAAGGCGCGGCTTCAGGGCTAACGGCGAAGGCTCTGGATCAAGCCTTTGCCCAACGCCTGGGCCAGCATCCGACACAATCGCCGATGCCTGGCGACCCCCGCGATGCGAGCCCGCCCCGCGTTGGCGGCGACGATGAAAAAGGACGTGTACGCACGCCTTGCGCACGCCAATCAGCGTCTAAGCTTCATTCAAGTCCGATCAATCTGCGTGAATGGATCAATCGACTATGGGCGCTTTATGGCAAACCGCTTCAACCCAGTGCGCAGCCTCCACCAGCAGCCTGGATGAGCAGCCATTGCCAAAACGCCCGCGTAGAAAACGCTACGGGTGGCGCATGGCAGGGCTGCTGCTGACAATGCTGCTGATTGCCGCCGGCGTGGCCGCCCATCGGGAAATGCGCACCGCCCAATGGCAGTCCCAACAGCTGAGCCGCCTGGCCGCCACCCTGACCTACCAGGTACAGGCCGGGCCCAGCGATGCGATCGTCTATCCCGGCGCCGGGCCCTTCGACAAGCGCCTGGGCTACAGCGACCTCGACACGTTCCTGCCGCGCCTGCTCAAGCGTAATTACCTGATTGAACGCCAGGCACGTTTTTCCGCGCCGTTGATGGCCTATACCGAGCGTGGCCTGTTCGTGCCTTACGCCGAAAAAATCCAGGCCGGCCTGTCGATCACCGACTGTCGCGCCGCGCCGCTGTACCAGTTCACCTATCCACAGCAGTCGTACCAAAGCTTTGCCGCCATACCGCCGGTGGTGGTCGACAGCCTGCTGTTCATCGAAAACCGCGACTTGCTCGACCCGAATCCGCTCGAAGCCAACCCGGCGGTGGATTGGCCGCGCTTCGCCAAGGCCGCCTGGTCGCAGGTGGCCAGGCTGTTGCATCTGCCGGGGCAGACCGCCGGCGGCAGCACCCTGGCCACGCAGTTGGAAAAATATCGCCATTCTCCCGACGGCCTGACCCTTTCGGGCGGCGAGAAAATCCGCCAGATGATTTCCGCCAGCGTGCGCGCCTATCAGGACGGCCCGCAGACCTTGCAGGCCCGGCGGACTATCGTGCGCGACTACCTCAACAGCGTGCCGTTGTCCGCCGTGCCGGGGCATGGCGAAGTGCATGGCATGGCTGAAGGCTTGCGGGTCTGGTACGGCGCCGACTTCGACAAAAGCAATGCGTTGCTCGCGAGCAGCGACCCCGGGGACCTCGCGCCAAAAGGCCTGGCCCTGCGCGAAGTGCTGTCGCTGATGATCGCCCAACGGCGGCCTTCGCATTACCTGTCCAAGGGCCGCGAAGAGCTGGCGCAGTTGACCGACAGCCACTTGAGGCTGTTGGCGGCAAACGGTGTGATCGAGCCGGCACTGCTCACGGCGGCGCTGGCGAGCAAGGTCAGTTACCGCGACTGGCAGCAGCAGCCGACGATCCAGATGATCGATACCAATAAAGGCGTCAGCGTCGCGCGCAGCCGGTTGGGCGCCCTGCTCGACCGCCCGCTGTATGACCTCGACCGCCTTGATCTCTCCGCCACCAGCACCTTGCAGGGCCAGTTGCAGGAACAGGTCACGGCGTACCTCAAGCACCTGGCCGACCCCACGTTCGCCGGCCAGGTCGGGCTGTTGGGCGAGCGCCTGCTTACTCCGACCAGCACGCCGCAGGTGCGCTACAGCTTTACCCTGTTCGAACGTACCGACGACAGCGCGCGAGTGCGGGTGCAGACCGACAATACCGACCAACCGTTCGATATCAACGAAGGCAGCAAGCTGGAACTGGGGTCCACCGCCAAGCTGCGGGTGCTCACCACCTACCTGCAAATCGTCGCCGAACTGCACGACCGCTACGGCGCCCTGGCGCCGGCGGCGTTGAAGAAGGTCGAGGTAGACGAGCAGGACCGCATCAGCCGCTGGGCCGTGGACTATCTACTGCAAAACCCCGGTAAAACACTGGCGAACATGCTCGACGCCGCGCTCGATCGCACCTATTCGGCCAGCCCCGCGGAGAGTTTCTTCACCGGTGGCGGCCTGCATCGCTTCCACAATTTTCGCAACGAAGACAACGGCCGCAACCCGACCCTGCGCGACGCCCTGCGCGAATCCATCAACTTGCCGTTTATTCGCCTGATGCGTGACCTGGTGCGCTACACCACCTACGCCGGCGCCAACAACACCGCGCAATTGCTCAAGGACGACAGCGAGCCTCGCCGCCAGGAATACCTGGCGCAGTTCGCCGACCGCGAAGGCACCGCGTTCCTGCTTAAGTTCTGGAAGAAGTACCAGAAGAAAGAGACCCAGGCTCGCCTGGAAACTTTCCTCGACGGGCTGCACCCCACGGCCATTCGCCTGGCCGCCGTGCACCGCTACCTGCTGCCGGAAGCCAGCCGGGAGAGTTTCAACGCGTTCGTGCGCGCCCACCTGGTCAGCGCCAAGGGCCAGCAGGCGCTGACCGACAAACGCCTGGACACGCTGTACGACAGCTATGGCCCCGGTGCCTACGACCTCCCCGATCAGGGCTATATCGCCAAAGTGCATCCCCTGGACTTGTGGCTGCTGGGCTACCTGCTCAACCACCCGCAGGCGACGTTCAGCGAGGTGGTCAAGGCCAGCCAATTCGAGCGCCAGGAAGTCTACAGCTGGCTGTTCAAGAGCCGGCACCAGCGCGCACGCGACAGCCGCATTCGCACCATGCTGGAAATCGAAGCGTTCCTGGAGATTCACCAACGCTGGAAAGCCGTCGGCTACCCGTTCGACCACCTGGTGCCGTCGCTGGCCACCGCCATCGGCAGCTCCGGCGACCGCCCCGCCGCCCTGGCCGAGTTGATGGGCATCATTCTTAACGACGGAGTGCGCATTCCGGTGCTACGCATCGACAGCCTGCACTTCGCCGCCGACACGCCCTATGAAACCCGACTGGTTAACAATCCCAGCCAGGGCCGAAGGGTCATGCCCTCCGAAGTCGCCACCGCCCTGCGCGGCGCGCTCTCCCAAGTGGTGGACGCCGGCACCGCCAAGCGCGTGGCCGGCAGCTTCAAACAGGAAGACGGCACCCCGATGGCCATGGGTGGCAAGACCGGCACCGGCGACAACCGCATCGAAGCCATCGGCGCCGGTGGGCGCATCCTCAGCTCCAAGGCGATCAACCGCACCGCGACGTTCGTGTTCTACATCGGCGATCACCACTTCGGCACCCTCACCGCGTTCGTGCCCGGCAGCACCGCGCAGAACTTCACCTTCACCTCGGCGTTGCCGGTGCAGGTGCTCAAGGGCATGGCGCCGTTGCTGATGCCGTATTTGCAGGGGGCTGGGGCAGTGGGCTGTCAGCGGCTCTGAATCTTCTCTCACGCATTTAGATACGCCAATTATTTAAAGCTTCAAGCCAACTTCACCAGCATAGGCTCACGGTTTAACCCACCGACAAGCCAACTCCTATGCCTGACGTAAATACGCTTCACCCTCTCGCCGATCCCCTTCAAACAGCGGCCGCCGATGACAAAGGCCCGCACTATCAGTTGATCAAAACCAAGACCCCAGACTGGCTCGCCAATGCCGATCTGGAGAGGGTCTACCCGCTCAACGACCTGGCCCTGCATCGACCCAACTGGCATGTGAACGCCAGCCTGCAACAGCAAGCCACCCTCAATGCGCTCAACGGCCAGGCCTGGGCCGCGCAAAACAAGGTGGACCAGAAACTGCGTCACGTGCAGGACGTTTATGCTTTCGCCGAGCCGTTACTCACACGGGCGATCAAGGACCAGTACGGCCTGGACCTTGATGTCAAAAACACCTATCTGCATATTTACACGCCCAAGCAGCTGCCCTGGTATGCCTTGGCGCTATCCAATGGCGTCACGTCCAGGGACGTGTCCTTACTCGACGCTGCGCTGCATAACTTTGCCCGTCACGAAAGGTTCGAACGGTACTCCTGCTACATCACCCGGCCCGACTATCGCGGCCACTTCAACATCCTGCGCCTGGAGCGCACGATGAGCCTTGAGCAGTTCAAGCAGTTGTGTCGCGGCTTGGACCTTGGAGCGCGCTATCAACGCCATCTCAACGAAAGCCTGCTACCGTCTGAACCGGTAGCCCAGGCGTATCTGCAACTGCACGTTATCGCCAGTCAGAAAGCCGCGCTCAAGGCTGCCGCCCAAGTGGCCCTGATGAAAAATGACCTGGACGCGTCCGGCCATGCGGTCGTAATGGGTGTGCTCGATGGCACGGAAAAACGCGCCACCTTCTACCAACTGAATATGCTCGACACGCCGCTCACCGGAATCCTGTTGATCACCAGTGATCTTGAGAAAGCCAGCCACATCGCCAAGGTCATCGCCTACATACCCCATGACCCGGTCAGCCCGCTCAAGCAATACGCTTCAACCGCCGAGTTCGCGCTGGAACTGTCGCGGCGCCTGCAACTCAACGCGGCACTGGCGTCCAGCAAACACGTGCCGCAACACACCTATCAGCAGTTTTTCAGCCAGTTCGTGCCCCACTCACGGCGCGGCCTGTTTTTCGCCACGCTGGCCGAGCGTTTGTACCACGTGCAATGGCATGAACGCGGCCCGTTGGACCCGGCTCCCGCCTGGTGCGAAGACCCGGTGAGCAAACCTTTGCTGCAATTCGACGTAACCCCGATAACCGGTGACCTGTGGCGGCAGCTGTACCAGGCCAGCTTCAACAAGATCCTCAACGACGCGCGCAGCCTTGCCGTCTCCACGGCCCAGGCGGATGACAATGAGCGTCGCAGGTGGTGGGACAACACCCTGAAGATCGCGTCAAGCCTGTTGAACATGGCGCTGTTGGTGGTGACCCCGTTCGTGCCGTTGCTGGGCGAACTGATGCTGGCGTACACCTTGTACCAACTGACCGACGACGTGATGGAGAGTATCGTCGAGCTAAGCGAGGGCCAGGCTGACGAAGCGGCCCAGCACGTTATCAGCGTGATCACCGACGTGATGCAACTGGCCATTCTGGGCACCGGCGGGGTGCTGGCCAAGGAGGTGCTGTTCAAACCGTCCACGTTTGTCGACAGCCTCAAGGCGGTCACAGTGAACGACCAACCGCGCCTGTGGAACCCGGACCTGACACCTTATGCGCGCAAAGACTTGAGTGTGCCGGAAGGCAGTCAACCCGATGCATCAGGCCTGTATGAGCACCAAGGGCAAAAGGTGCTGCGTCTTGACGACCAGCACTTGATCGTCGAGCACGACGCGCAGAGCAACCTCCACCGGGTCAAACACCCGAGCCGGCCCGGTGCTTATGCCCCCTTGATCGAACGCCATGCCAGTGGCGCCTGGGTGCATGAAGGCGAAGACCCGGACACCTGGGGCAGCGAGACACTCCAAAGCCGCCTGGGACCGTTGGTCGAGGGGCTCACCCCCGCTCAACGCGAACTCGCCTGCGAGATCAGCGGCACCCACGACGGCGCGTTGCGCATGATGTACGCCAATCGCGACAGCGTGCCGCCCCTGTTGGCCGATAGCCTCAAGCGTTTGAAGCTGCGTGATGAAGTCCAGCTTGGGCCGGAAAAAATCCGCGCCGGGGCCGCCATCGAACTGCCCACCAACTGGTCGGTGCAGGTCACCAGTGAGCTGCCGGGCTGGCCGGCGGGCAAGGCCATCAAGGTGTTCACGAACAGTGATTTGAGCGGCTATTCCATGACCTACGGCGCCATCGACGCGACCGAGGCCAACACCCTGAGGATCAGTCACCAGGCCGTCGAAGCGAACCAGCTACCCGAGCAGCTAAGCGGCTTTTTAAGCGAAGCGCAATTTCGCGCCTTGCTTCCGGGCGCCTTGGCTGAATCCTCGGCAGAACGAACCCAGGCCTTGCGCAACTATCTGGCCGATAAGTTGGAGCAGGAGAACATCGTCATCTTCAACCACCTCTACAGCACCGGTGAGGTACTCGACACCGTTCAGGGCCAACTGCTCCAGCAACAGTTCCCGCAACTGCCCAAAGACCTGGCGGCCAGCCTGCTGCTGCGAGTCTCGCCCCGAGAGCTGGCGGTGATGAGCAGCGAGCAACGCATCCCCCTGCGCCTGAAAAACCTTGGCCGGGCACTGGCCAACGAAGTTCGGGCCAGCCACGCCAGTGAAGGGTTCTACAACGACGCCTGGCTGACACCGGATACCGAGCGCATGGCCCTCAATATCCTGCGCCTGCATACCGATGCGCTGGGCGACCTGACCATTGCCATCCACGAGCAGACCGCCAACGGCGCCTTGCGTTGCCAGTTGGGTCCGGCCGAGGCCGGCAGTCAGAGCATTCTGTTGTACAAGGGACAGGGCCGATATCAGATTCATGAGCCACGGCAACCGGCGCCCCAGGCGCAGTACAGCTTTTATGAGGCGGTGCTGCGTGCCGTCCCGCCGGACGCGCTCGACTACCGACCTGGCCAGGGCGCGATCTTCAAGGCGTGGTTGAAGGAGAAACTGGAGCCACCGGTTGAACGGCGCACCGTGCTGCAAGCGGCGACGCGACGCCGGGTCGACGAGCGTACAGTGCAAACCTTGTTGCAAAGACCCCTGTTCAAAACCTTCCGCCGCTGGCTTCGGGATGACCCGCCCAGGCAACGCCCGACGGTTAAACAGACCTTGACCCGATTGTGCCCTCGCCTGAGCGAGGAACAGATACAACAGGTGACGGCATCGCTGAACACATCGCAAGGCGAAGAACTGCTCAACGCGCTGGAAGCTGACCACACGAAGCTGCTTAAAGAACTGGAAAAGTTCCGCAACAGCCACCCCACACTCGTGCGAGCAGAAGGCCTCCTTACGCTTGATGAACGGCTCATGCGAGCCAAAATCATCATTGAATTGCGAAGCAACTGGGAAGACGGCGCCTATCTGCGCATGCTCCCTGCGCAACCGAGAGCTCGCGGCACCCTGCTGGACCTGAGCGAACTGGTACTGGGCCGTTACATACGGCGCCTGGAGCCGCTGGCGGCTGATTTCAGCCATGTCACCCGCTTGAATCTCAGCGGCACGAGGCTGGGGGACGGGGACAGTACCTTCCTGGAAAACTTCCCCAACCTGCGGGCCGTGGACCTATCACACAATAACCTCAGCGCCCTACCGCCCCAACTGCCGAAGATGAATAACCTGCGCGCGCTGAACCTGAGCGAGAACCCCATCGCCTGGCGCCCCTCCGACTACGCGATCCTTGCACAATGTCCACACCTTCGGTCATTGAACCTGGAAGGCAATACCCAACTGGAAATTGCGCCGGACATCAGCCACATGAGGGACCTGCGCCAGCTGGTGCTGCGCCGAACCCGCATCAGCCAATGGCCGAACGGGCTGGAAAGCCCCAGGCTCGATATCCCGGAACTGGACCTGAGCAACACCGCGATCACGACTGTTCCCGAGTTCGCACTGGATTCGGTGGGCGCCCGGATCGTGGCCAGCAGTTGGTTGGACCGCACAAAGCTTGAACGCCTTGATGAAGACCGGTTCGTCAGCTATCGCCGAGGCTTCGGTATCGACCCTTACCGCACCGTTCCGCGCGGCGGCAGGGCTGCCAGCCAGTATTGGGTCGCGGGCCTGGAGGGCGAATCGCTCGCCGTCGCCATAAAAGTATGGGATGACCTCGAGCGGGAACACGGCTCCCAAGGCTTCTTCGACGTGCTCAGGCTGTTGCAACCGCCCGAACAGTTCCAGACCGAACTCGATGCACAGCTCTATGAGGCGGGCCGCTCGGACCTTTCCATCCGAGTCTGGCAGATGCTCTTCGCGATGGATGAGAACCCACAATTCCGTGAACGGATGTTCAGCCTGGCCGGCGTGCCGGACAATTGCGCCGACGCCGGCGCGTATACGTTCAATCGCATGGGCGTCGAGACCCTGCTGGAAGAGATACACCGAGACAACAGCGCGCCAGGGTTGGCCACCCGGGAAAGCCGCCTGGCACACCTGGCCATGCAGTCCTGGCGACTGGATGAGGTCAACCGTCTGGCCGGCAAGGAAATCGAGTACCGTGTCAAACCCGTCAGCAAGGGCGGACTGGGGTTGGCCTTTGGCAGCGGTGCCAACGAGGTCGACGATGTGCAGGTGCACCTGGCCTACCAGACCGGGCTCAAGACGCGCCTCGACCTGCCGTGGTTATCCGAACATATGGTGTACCGCAACACCGCCAGGGTCACGCAGACACACCTCGACGACGCGGCCATCAAGATTGCCGCGGCCGAAGAAGGCGACGGCCTGGTCGACGGCATGCTGAAACAGCCGTTCTGGAGCGATTATTTACAGGACACGTATCTGGAAGCGTTCAACACTCGACGCGAGGCTCGCAACCAGGCAGGCAGCCAACTGGAAGACTTGCTGGACCTGCAAAAGCAATGGGCCGACGCGTCCGTATCGACTGAGCGCAAAGCCCGCCTGCGCGAGCAACTTGTCGCACTGGCGGACGCTTTGGAGATCGCACAGGACGAGGCGCTGAGCGACCAACCACTGGCGGACGACACCGTGCTGCGGCTCTACACCCATATCCAGCGTGATTACATCGAACTGGGCCGGCAACTGACGCGCCAAGCCCTGGCCGACATGATTTGACCGGCATAGGTATCTTCACAAAGGCTTGCCCGCGGTGGCCGTCAATATCTACATAAACCGCACAGGCTGCCACACCACGCTGTGGTGAGCAGGCTTGCCCTGCGCTGGGCTGCGAAGCGGCTCCAAACCCAGGCACCTCGGTGTGTCAGCTAAACCACTTCGCCTCAAATGGGGCTGCTTCGCAGCCCAACGCGGGACAAGCCCGCTCACCACAGCAAGCCCGTTCACTACAAGAACCTCATTTTCTCAGGCTATGTTTTCACCGAAGACATGCAGCCACCAACCCTAACCACGATGCGAAGCGAGCCGCTCTTGCTCTCGCTTTTGACCT
>NZ_JAAMRE010000022.1 GCF_013522705.1 Pseudomonas lurida | reverse complement strand
TTCTTGCCCAATAGTGGGCTCCGCCACATGCCTCCATGCCCACTAGGCAGGGCTCCAGGTTGGCAAAAAAAGGGACAACCTGCTCACGTTTGAGCTGCTTCCTTAGCGCTGTTTTTCCTTGTTGATCGATCGCGTGAAGTTGAAACACGGCTTTTGCCAAGTCAACCGAAACAGTCGTAATCTGCATGAGGACGCTCCCTTCCGCTAAGTGTGGATAACACTTTAACTTTGGCACATAGATGCCGTTAGGAAGGGGGCGTCCATTCCATTACCACAGTTACAGTGTTCCTCCTTAACTGACCGGCATAGGGGCAAGCCCCCTCCCACATGATCAAGCCCCTCACACATGATTTAGCAGCGTGATTAATTATTCGGGCGGGCCTTGAGCTGCTCGGCGGCGGCTTTGGCCAGGTCGGGTGGCAGGAAGTCGCGGTCCGGGTTGTAGTCAGCCTTGAGGTAGCGCGCCAGGTCCTGTAGATCCCCTGGGTTCAGCGTGCCCGCGGCCTGCTTCAAGCGCAGGTTGTCGAGAATGTAGTCGTAGCGGCTGTTGTTGTAGTTACGCACCGAAGCATAGAGCTGGCGCTGGGCGTCGAGCACGTCGACGATGTTGCGGGTGCCCACCTGATAGCCGATTTCCGTAGCTTCCACCGCGCTCTGGTTAGAGATGATCGACTGGCGGCGTGCCTGTACCTGCTCAACATCGGTGTTTACCGCACGGTGCAGGTTGCGGGTGTTTTCCACCACCTGGCGGCGCAGGCCCTCGCGTTGCTGTTCGGTCTGGCCCAGGCGCGAATAGGATTCGCGCACCTGCGAGCTGGTCAGGCCGCCGCTATAGATCGGGATATTCAGGCGCAGGCCGATGGTGCGCTGTTCCACATCACCGCGATAGGGCGTGCCGAAGGCATTCGGGTTGCTGAAACCGAGGGCGTCGTTATCGCCTTTTTCATATTGCGCCACCGCGTCCAGGGTCGGCGCGTGGCCGGCCTTGCGCTGCTTGAGGACTTCTTCGGCGGCGGTGACGGCATAGTTGCTGGCCAGCAGGTTGAGGTTCTGGCGCCCGGCGGTTTCGACCCAGGCTTTGGCGTCGTTCGGCAGCGGCGGCAACACCGGTAGCGTGTGGACAATGCCCTGGATCGAGTTGTACTGACGGTTGGTCAGGGTGATCAGCGCTTCAAATGCGTCCTCCACCTGGCGCTGCGCGAGGATTCGGTTGGCCCGCGCGGTGTCGTAGCTGGCCTGGGATTGCAGCACGTCGGTCTTGTCCGACAGGCCCACGTCGAAGCGTTCGTTGGACTGGTCCAGTTGGCGCTTGAAGGCGTTCTCTTCGGCCTTGGTCGAGGCCAGGTTGTCCTGGGCGCGCAGCACGGCGAAATAGTTCTCGGCGCTCTGCAGGATCATGTTCTGTTCGGTGGCCGACAGTTGCAGGGCCGCCTGTTCATTGGTGGCTTCGGCAGCCTGCAGCTGGAACCAGCGATCGGCGCGGAACAGCGGCTGGCTGAGGGTGGCGCGCCAGGAGTGGGCATCGCGGTTGGCGGTGGCGGCCGGGGTGTCGATCTGGGTGCGCACATTGTTGATATCTGCACCGCCCGAGAGGTTCGGCAGCAAGCCGGCGCGGGCCTGTGGCACCACCTCTTTCTGCGCGCCGTACTGGGCGCGGGCGGCAGCCAGGTCGGCGTTGTTATCCACCGCTTCCTGATAAACGCTGACCAGGTCGGTTCTGGCGGACAAGGGCGCTTCAGCTGCCCAGACCATTCCGTTGGTCGCACAAGACACGGCAAAGGCCAGTGAGAGTTTGCGCAGCATGAGGCGATCCCTGAATAAATATTATGGTGATAATTCGATGGCCAAGGCTACGGCGACTGGTTCAGAGCGTCAAGCCTCAGGCAGTAGCCGAGTGTAGTGGTGCTGACCCGGCGCAACAATCCTGCATTCACGCCATTCATCACGCTGAATGCAGCGCCATTGGCAATTTGCCCACACCCTGGTCTAGACTGGCGACGTTCTTGTCGGGGTGCCTTGTTGGAAGGCTGAGATCGGTAAATACCGGATCCCGTTGAACCTGATCAGGTTAGCGCCTGCGTAGGGAACAAGATTTCTCGTCACCCGGCGAGTCCTCTTGTGCTTCGTCCGGGATGCTGTTCGTTTATCAAGCAGCCCTCGTGCGCCAAGCACAGCACTGGTTCCAGTGCGTCCATCCGTCACAGGTTCGCTCCGACAAACATCCACCGCCTGGAGAGTTGGAGAGCCCGTGATGAGCACTGAATTAAAAAGCCAAAAAGCAAAAAATACCGTGCACTTGAGTGATTCGGCCAAGGTCGATTCCGGCTCCGTGCAGCCGTTTACCCGCTCACAGAAGATTTATGTGCAGGGCTCTCGCCCCGATATCCGTGTGCCGATGCGTGAAATCAGCCTGGATGTCACGCCTACCGAGTTTGGTGGTGAAATCAACGCGCCCGTGGTGGTCTACGACACGTCCGGTCCCTACACCGACCCCAACGTCATCATTGATGTGCGCAAGGGCCTGGCCGATGTGCGCTCACCTTGGATCGAAGCGCGCGGCGACACCGAGCGCCTGGCCTGCCTGAGTTCCCGCTATGGCCAGGAGCGGCTGGATAATCCCGATCTTGCTCACCTGCGCTTTGCGCACCTGCAGAACCCGCGCCGCGCCAAGGCCGGGGCGAACGTCTCGCAGATGCACTATGCGCGCAAGGGCATCATCACGCCGGAGATGGAATACGTCGCCATCCGCGAGAACATGAAGCTGGAGGAAGCCCGTGCCACCGGCCTGCTCAAGCAGCAGCACGCCGGGCACAGTTTCGGCGCGAGTATTCCAAAGATCATTACCCCGGAGTTCGTACGCGAAGAAGTTGCCCGCGGTCGCGCGATCATCCCCGCCAACATCAACCACACCGAGCTTGAGCCGATGATTATCGGCCGCAATTTCCTGGTGAAAATCAACGGCAATATCGGCAACAGCGCCCTGGGGTCGTCCATCGAAGAAGAAGTGGCGAAGATGACCTGGGGCATTCGCTGGGGCTCGGACAACATCATGGACCTGTCCACCGGCAAGCACATTCACGAAACCCGTGAATGGATCATCCGCAACTCGCCGGTGCCGATCGGTACCGTACCCATCTACCAGGCCCTGGAGAAAGTCGATGGTGTCGCCGAGGACCTGACCTGGGAGCTGTTCCGCGACACCCTGATCGAACAGGCCGAGCAGGGCGTCGACTACTTCACCATCCACGCCGGCGTGTTACTGCGCTATGTGCCGCTGACCGCCAATCGCGTGACCGGGATCGTCAGTCGTGGAGGCGCGATCATGGCCAAGTGGTGCCTGGCCCATCACAAGGAGAACTTCGCCTACACCCATTTCGAAGAAATCTGCGAAATCATGAAGGCGTACGACGTGAGTTTCTCCCTCGGCGATGGCCTGCGCCCCGGCTCGGTGGCCGACGCCAACGACGCGGCCCAGTTCGGCGAGTTGGAGACCTTGGGCGAGCTGACCAAGATCGCCTGGAAGCACGACGTGCAAACCATGATCGAAGGGCCCGGCCATGTGCCTATGCAGTTGATCAAGGAGAACATGGACAAGCAGCTCGAATGCTGCGACGAGGCGCCGTTCTATACCCTTGGCCCGCTGACCACCGACATTGCACCGGGCTATGACCACATTACCTCCGGCATCGGTGCGGCGATGATCGGCTGGTTCGGCTGCGCCATGCTCTGCTATGTCACGCCCAAGGAACACCTGGGCCTGCCGAACAAGGATGACGTGAAGACCGGCATCATTACCTACAAGATTGCCGCACACGCGGCCGACCTGGCCAAGGGGCATCCGGGCGCGCAGATCCGTGACAACGCCTTGAGCAAGGCGCGCTTCGAGTTCCGCTGGGAGGACCAGTTCAACCTCGGCCTGGACCCGGACACCGCCCGCGCCTTCCACGACGAGACGCTGCCTAAGGAGTCGGCCAAGGTTGCCCACTTCTGCTCCATGTGCGGGCCGAAATTCTGCTCGATGAAAGTGACCCACGAGGTGCGTGAGTACGCGGCCAACCAGCGCATCGACGCGGTGGATGTGGATGTGGCGAAAGGGTTGGCGGAGCAGGCGGAGCGGTTCAAGCAGGAAGGCAGTCAGTTGTACAAGAAGGTCTGACCGCAGACGGCGGTGTCTGTACCGCCGTCATCGGGGGCGAGTTCCCTCCCTCACCTGAATGTGGGAGGGGGCTTGCCCCCGATTGCAATCTCCCAAACAAAAAAGTCCCCAAGAGATACCCACCTTGAGCATTCAACCGAGTACCTATTCTCCCGACCTCGCAGTGCCTGCTGACAAAAGAGTATTTGGCGCCCGCGACCTGTTTTCCCTGTGGTTCTCTCTCGGCATCGGCCTGATGGTCCTGCAGACCGGCGCATTGCTCGCGCCCGGCCTGGGCTTGTGCGGTGCACTGCTGGCGATTTTCCTCGGCACCCTGGTTGGCGTGATGTTGCTGGCTGCCGTCGGCGTAATCGGCAGCGACACCGGCCTGTCCGCCATGGCCGCCCTCAAGCTCAGCCTCGGTGCCAAGGGTGCCGGCCTTCCGGCGCTGCTCAACCTGCTGCAGTTGGTCGGCTGGGGGGCGTTCGAAATCATCGTGATGCGTGATGCCGCTAGCCTGTTGGGCGCGCGGGCGTTCAGCGCGGGCAGCTTGATGGCCAGCCCCTGGTTGTGGACGCTGTTTTTCGGTGGTTTGGCCACCTTGCTGGCGGTCAGCGGGCCACTGACGTTCGTGCGGCAGATCCTGCGCAAGTGGGGCATCTGGTTGCTGTTGGCGGCCTGCCTGTGGCTGACCTGGAACCTGTTCGCCAAGGCCGATCTCGGCGCACTCTGGGCCCAGGCCGGCGACGGGTCGATGCCCTTTGCGGTGGGGTTCGATATCGCCATCGCCATGCCGTTGTCCTGGCTGCCGCTGATCGCCGATTACTCGCGCTTCGGCAAACGCGCCCAAAGCGTATTCGGCGGCACCGCACTGGGCTTTTTTATCGGTAATTTCTGGCTGATGAGCCTGGGCGTGGCCTATACCCTGGCGTTTGCGCCGAGTGGTGAGGTAAATGCACTGCTGCTGGCATTGGCCGGCGCCGGCTTGGGAATTCCGCTGTTGCTGATCCTGTTGGACGAGTCGGAGAACGCCTTCGCCGATATTCACTCGGCGGCGGTGTCCAGCGGGATATTGCTGCGCATGAAAGTCGAGCACCTGGCATTGGCTATTGGCGTGATCTGTACCCTGATCGCCTGCCTGGCACCGCTGGCGCAGTACCAGAACTTCCTGCTGTTGATCGGTTCGGTGTTCGCGCCGCTGTTCGGCGTGGTGCTGGTGGATCACTTTATCCTGCGCCGTCGTGGCCAGGGCGTACCCGGCAACGTGCGCTGGCCGGCGCTGCTGGCCTGGGTAGGCGGGATCGCCACTTATCACCTGCTGGCCAGCCTCTACCCGGATGTCGGCGCGACCCTGCCGGCGCTGATGCTGGCAGGGGTGCTGCAGTTTATCTTCGCACGCGTTTTCAGCGGCGCGCAGGCACCAGCTCAGGCTTGAGGATGCCATCCAGGCGCGAGTAGGGGATCTGCAACTCGACGTGGCCCAGGGCGTACGGCGCGATGGTAGAGGTGGGGTACTTGAGAATCACGCCGCCGTAGGTCAGCGCCACGTTCGGGGTTTTCTGGAAGGGGTAGGTTTTCACGAACTCCTGTTCCAGGCTCAAGCGTGTGCTGATCAGCCAGCTGTTGTGGGCGACCTGGGCGGCTTTCCAGAAGGCGTCTTCCTTGCCCGGCAGCAGCATGTCGGCCAGCGACAGGGCCTTTTGCTGTTGACGCGAATAGTTGATGAATGCGCGGCCGGGCTCGCCATGGGTGGCGCCCTGATCCAGGTAGCTGGACAACTCGATAATCACCAAGCCGTCATGCTGCTCGCGTACCTTGGCCTGCAAGTACATGCTGTTGCGTGGCGCGGCGGTCTTCAGAAACTGCTCGCGATAGGTTTCCAGGCTCGAGGGCAGCGGCTCGTTCGGGGCGGTGCGGGTCATCTCCAGCAGGCGCTGCTCGATCAAGGCGTCCAGCTTGGGCTCCTTGGCAAAGTGCACGGTGTCGATGTTCACCAGCGGGCAGTCGGCGCTGGCGCAGCCCGGCCTGCTCTGCTCGGTGGCGTCGCGGGTGGCTTCCAGCGGGGTGCGATAGCTCGGTTGAAACAGGCTTTGGCAGGCACCGAGGGTCAATGCGATGCAGGCCACGGAGGCAATCTTTAAAAGCGACATGGATGTCCTTCGTCTAACGATAAGAGCCAGATTTGTGCAGCTTCGACTCCCGGCAAGGCAGTCAGTTCGCCACTAAGCTCATTAGAGTGAGTTTGACGCTCGCCGTCTATCCCGGCAACCGGAAAGGGGCTGCGCCGACGGGCTTGAGCGCGTTAGGATGGCGCGAATTGCCCAGGCATAACGAGGAAGGGATATGACGGACACAGCAAAATCGAAGCCGAGAGCGATTGAAATCGTGCAGCGCGACAATGCCTACAAAGGCTTCTACAAGCTTGATCGCGTGCAATTGCGCCACGAGAAATTCGACGGCGGCATGAGCCGGGTGATCAACCGCGAAGTCTTCGTCCGTCACGACGCCGTGTGCGTGCTGCCCTACGACCCGCAGCGTGATGAAGTGGTGTTGATCGAGCAGTTTCGCGTGGGCGCCATGGGCCGTACCGACAACCCCTGGTTGATCGAAATGGTCGCCGGCCTGATCGACAAGGATGAGCAACCTGAGGAGGTTGCGCACCGCGAAGCCGAGGAGGAAGCTGGGCTGACCTTCTCCGCGCTGTGGCCGATCACCAAGTATTTCCCGTCGCCCGGCGGCAGCACCGAATTCGTACACTTGTACCTGGGTCGTTGCGACAGCACGGGCGCAGGCGGCGTTCACGGCCTGGAAGAAGAAGCAGAAGACATCCGCGTCACCACCTGGGCCTTCGAAGACGCCCTGCAAGCGGTGCGCGACGGCAAAATTTCCAACGCAGCCAGCATTATCGCCCTGCAATGGCTAGCGCTTAACCGCGCGCAAGTGAGGGGGTTATGGCAGTAAAGGCACGGGAACGTTATCGCGTCGACCTGATCGGGCTGCAAGCCGCCTGCGAGGCCAATTATGCGCGGCTGATGCGCTTGCTCCCCGACATGCGCCACGCCCCCGAGGCGCGGCGCATCGGTGTGACCCATGGTGACCAGATGCTCGGTGTGCTGGCCCTGGAAGTCATCGTCAACTGCCCGTACACCACCACCCTGCGCATACGCCAGGAGCACAGCCTGCCGTGGTTGCCGGTGCCGCAACTGGAGGTGCAGGTGTACCACGACGCGCGTATGGCCGAAGTCATCAGCGCCGAACATGCGCGGCGCTTTCGCAGCATCTATCCTTACCCGAACGTGTTCATGCACCAGCCCGATGAAAAAGCCCAGCTCAATGTGTTCCTGGGTGAGTGGTTGAGCCATTGCCTGGCCCTGGGGCACGAGTTCGAAGTCGTGCGATAGATGTGAACTGTGTCTGCTTCCCCAGGTTTCCTCTTTGTGGCCTGCCCAGCATAATCGCGTCAACCGTCCATTCCTGTGATTGCCTTGGGAGAGCGCCTTGTCGAGCGTATCCACCGTGAGCCCCGACGCTTCGGCGTTGCTGGTACAACTGTCCGACAGCCACCTGTTCGCCGAGGGCGACACGACGCTGCTGGGCATGAATACCCGCCAGAGCCTGCAACGGGTGATTGAATTGGTGCGCGAGCAGCAGCCGACTATCGACCTGGTGCTGGCCACGGGGGATTTGTCCCAAGACGGTACGCTGGAGTCGTATCAACAGTTTCGCGCCCTGACCGCAGCCATCGATGCCCCCGCCCGCTGGATTCCCGGCAACCACGACGAGCCGCGGATCATGGTTCACGCCGCCGCACACAGCGATTTGCTCGAACCGGTGGTGGATGTCGGCAACTGGCGCATTACCCTGCTTGACTCTGCCGTTCCCGGTTCCGTGCCCGGCTACCTGCAGGACCAACAGCTGCAATTGCTCGCTCAGGCCCTGAGCGAGGCGCCGAACCGTCATCACCTGGTGTGCTTCCACCACCATCCGGTATCGATCGGCTGTGAATGGATGGACCCCATCGGCCTGCGCAATCCCGAGGCGTTGTTCGCCGTGCTGGACCGCTTCCCCCAGGTCAAGGCGCTGCTCTGGGGTCATGTGCATCAGGAAATCGATCGCGAGCGCAACGGCGTGCGCCTGCTGGCGTCGCCTTCCACGTGTATTCAATTCGCGCCCGATAGCGAGGATTTCAAGGTCAGCGAACAGGCACCGGGCTATCGCTGGTTGCGTTTGCATGCCGACGGACGGTTGGAGACCGGCGTGGAGCGGGTCAAGGGATTCGCCTTCAGCGTCGATTACGGCAGCAACGGCTATTAACGGCTGCAAACACTGAACAGAAACTGTGGGAGGTGGTTGGATGATCGGGTGCTCACACCGCCCCGATCCCTGTAAACTGCGCGTTTTAGCGCAAGCACGGAGAGCCCGGCATGTCGGCTTCGATCCTGTATATCCACGGTTTCAACAGCGCGCCGGCCTCCAACAAGGCCAGCCAGTTGATAACCGTGATGGATAACCTCGGCCTGTCCGACCGGTTGCGTGTCCCGGCGCTGCATCACCACCCGCGTCAGGCGATTCCTCAATTGGAGGCAGCCATCGCAGAACTGGGCAGCCCACTGCTGGTCGGCAGCTCGCTCGGCGGCTACTATGCAACCCATCTTGCCGAACGCCATGGCCTCAAGGCGCTGCTGGTCAATCCGGCGGTCAGCCCGCATCGAATGTTCGACGGTTATCTGGGCACCCAGAAGAACCTCTATACCGATGAAACCTGGGAGCTGACCCACGATCATGTAACGGCGCTGGCCGAGCTGGAAGTGCCCGCGCCCCAGGACCCCACGCGTTACCAGGTGTGGTTGCAGACCGGCGATGAAACCCTGGATTACCGTCTAGCCCAGCAGTACTACCGGGCCTGCGCCCTGCGCATCCAGGCGGGCGGCGACCATGGTTACCAGGGGTTTGCCCGGCAACTGCCGGCGTTGCTCGGTTTTGCCGGCATTGGCGCAGATCAGTATCAATCCTTCGATTTCTCGGCACTGTAAGCGCCTTGCCAATCGCAGGTTACTTTTTAATCGAACGACTCACGATGAGACCCCATGGCCACTCCCAGCGCTAGCTCTTATAACGCCGACGCCATCGAAGTCCTCTCGGGCCTCGACCCGGTGCGCAAACGCCCCGGCATGTACACCGACACCAGCCGGCCTAACCACCTTGCCCAGGAAGTCATCGACAACAGTGTCGACGAAGCCCTGGCTGGCCATGCCAAGTCGGTGCACGTCATTCTCCACGCGGACCATTCCCTGGAAGTGTCCGACGATGGTCGCGGCATGCCCGTGGACATCCACCCCGAAGAAGGCGTGTCGGGCGTCGAGCTGATCCTCACCAAGCTTCACGCCGGCGGCAAGTTTTCCAACAAGAACTACCAGTTCTCCGGTGGCTTGCACGGCGTGGGTATCTCCGTGGTCAACGCCTTGTCTACCCTGGTGCGGGTCAAGGTCAAGCGCGACGGCAACGAGTACCAGATGACCTTCGCCGATGGCTACAAAGCCACCGATCTGGAAGTGATCGGCAGCGTTGGCAAGCGCAACACCGGCACCAGCGTTTACTTTGCGCCGGACCCGAAATACTTCGATTCGCCGAAATTCTCCATCAGCCGCCTCAAGCACGTGCTCAAGGCCAAGGCGGTGTTGTGCCCAGGCCTGCTGGTCACCTTTGAAGACAAAGGTACCGGCGAGAAGGTCGAATGGCATTATGAAGACGGCCTGCGTTCCTACCTGGAAGATTCCGTCAGCGACTTCGAACGCCTGCCCAACGAGCCGTTCTGCGGCAGCCTGGCCGGCAACAAGGAAGCCGTCGACTGGGCACTGCTATGGTTGCCCGAGGGCGGCGACAGCGTGCAGGAAAGCTACGTCAACCTGATCCCCACCGCCCAGGGCGGTACTCACGTCAATGGCCTGCGCCAGGGTTTGCTGGATGCCATGCGCGAATTCTGCGAGTACCGCAGCCTGTTGCCGCGTGGAGTGAAGCTGGCGCCGGAAGACGTGTGGGAGCGCATCGCGTTCGTGCTGTCGATGAAGATGCAGGAGCCTCAGTTCTCCGGCCAGACCAAGGAGCGCCTGTCGTCACGTGAAGCGGCGGCGTTTGTTTCCGGTGTGGTCAAGGACGCCTTCAGCCTGTGGCTCAACGAGCACCCGGAACTGGGCCTGGCCCTGGCCGAGCTGGCGATCAACAACGCCGGTCGCCGCCTCAAGGCCAGCAAGAAAGTCGAGCGCAAGCGCATTACCCAGGGGCCGGCACTGCCTGGCAAGCTGGCCGATTGCGCCGGGCAGGACCCGATGCGCTCGGAACTGTTCCTGGTCGAAGGCGATTCCGCCGGCGGCTCCGCCAAGCAGGCGCGGGACAAAGAATTCCAGGCGATCCTGCCGTTGCGCGGCAAGATCCTTAACACGTGGGAAGTCGATGGCAGCGAAGTCCTGGCCAGCCAGGAAGTGCACAATATTGCCGTGGCCATCGGCGTCGATCCCGGCGCGGCCGATATGAGCCAGCTGCGTTACGGCAAGATCTGCATTCTTGCCGACGCCGACTCCGACGGCCTGCACATCGCTACGCTGCTGTGTGCACTGTTTGTGCAGCACTTCCGCCCGCTGGTGGATGCCGGCCACGTCTACGTCGCCATGCCGCCGTTGTATCGGATCGACCTGGGCAAGGAGATTTTCTACGCCCTGGATGAAGCCGAGCGTGATGGCATCCTCGACCGCCTGGTGGCCGAGAAGAAACGTGGCAAGCCCCAGGTCACACGATTCAAGGGCCTGGGCGAAATGAACCCGCCGCAATTGCGTGAAACCACCATGGACCCCAATACCCGGCGCCTGGTGCAGTTGACCCTCGACGATTTCGCCGCCACCAGCGAAATGATGGACATGCTGCTGGCGAAAAAACGTGCCGGCGACCGCAAGTCCTGGCTGGAGACGAAGGGCAATCTGGCTGAGGTACTGGGCTGATGCGCACAGGTTTCGCCCTGGCGATCCTGATATTGAGCGGGTTGGCGAGCGCCCAGGTGGCCGCCGCGCCCGTGGCTGAGCTGGTGCTCTTGTCCGAGCACCCGGTGGAAGGCATGCGCGGCGGCAACCTGTCGGGCCTTGCGGTGTGCGCCAATGAATTGTGGACGGTGTCCGACCGCGACGACGACCGGATCTACCGCCTCGATATCAGCGCGCCGACCTGGCAGGCCGAAACCGTACAGATCGATGTGCCGCCGGTACCCGAGTCCGGTCTGCCCTGGGGGTTGCGCTCGCGCACCAAGGCGGCGTCGTTCATTCGCGGTGGGGACCTGGATTTTGAAGGCATCACCTGTGACGCCATGGGTAACCGCTACATTGTCAGCGAGGCTCATGCGGCGGTGCTGCAAGTACCGGTGGCCGGTGCGCCGCAGTGGTTGAAGATCGCCCCCGGCATGGTGCGCGAAGCCCGCGCCAGTGGCATGTTGCTGCACTTCAATGCGCTGTTCGAGGGCCTGGCGGTGAATCCACAGGGCAATCAGCTCTGGCTCGCGGCCGAGCGTGAGCGGCGCGGGCTGGTGTCCATCAAGCGCCCGCAGAGCTTGTGGGACTGTGACGGGCGCTGCGTACTGCTGAGTGAGGCCGGCACAGAGATGCAGCCGGCCCAGGTACCCAACGCCAAGGCGGTATCGAGGAATTTCTCCGACCTGGCGTTGTTCGACGGCAAGTTATTTACCCTTGAAAGCAGCCAGTACCAGATCTGTCGCCGCGATGCCGTTACGGCCGCGGTCGAACGGTGCTGGTCGTTTGCCGAAGGCATGCTGGCGCCGCAACGCCGGTATGACCAACCCTATGGGCTGGCCGAGGCGCTGGTGATCGACGCCGAGGGCGCCTGGATCGGGCTGGACAATAACTTCGGCCCCCGCGCCGATGGTGAGAAGCGTCCGGTGGTCTATCGTTTTGCCGCCCCGGCCGGTGGCTGGAGCGCCCAGCCGTGAACCCTGCATTTTTTGAATTGATTCAGCGCCGCGGCCGTTCCGCTGCGCCTTACCCGACCATGATGAGGCCCGCATGAGTGACATCCTCGCAGACAGCTTAGACGGCGTAGAACGCCGCTCGCTGGCTGACTTCACCGAAAATGCCTACCTCAACTACTCCATGTACGTGATCATGGACCGTGCCTTGCCGCATATCGGCGACGGCCTGAAACCCGTGCAACGGCGCATTATCTACGCCATGAGTGAGTTGGGCCTGGACGCCGATTCCAAGCACAAGAAGTCGGCGCGTACCGTCGGTGACGTGCTCGGTAAGTTCCACCCCCACGGCGACTCGGCCTGCTACGAAGCCATGGTGCTGATGGCGCAGCCGTTCAGCTATCGCTACACACTGGTGGATGGCCAGGGTAACTGGGGTGCGCCGGATGATCCCAAGTCCTTCGCCGCCATGCGTTACACCGAAGCGCGCCTGTCGCGTTACTCCGAAGTGCTGCTCAGCGAGCTGGGGCAGGGCACGGCGGACTGGGGGCCGAACTTCGACGGCACCCTCGACGAACCCCTGGTGCTGCCGGCACGTTTGCCCAATATCCTGCTCAATGGCACTACCGGCATTGCGGTGGGCATGGCCACTGACGTGCCGCCGCACAACCTGCGCGAAGTGGCCACCGCGTGCGTGCGCCTGCTGGATGAACCCAAGGCCACCGTGGAGCAGCTCTGCGAACATATCCAGGGCCCGGACTACCCGACCGAAGCGGAGATCATCACGCCGCGCGCCGATTTGCTGAAGATGTACGAAACCGGCAAAGGCTCGGTGCGCATGCGCGCCGTGTACCACATCGAGGACGGCGACATTATCGTCACCGCGCTGCCGCACCAGGTGTCCGGCGCCAAGGTGCTGGAGCAGATCGCCGCATTGATGCAGGCCAAGCCGTCGAAACTGCCCCAGGTCGCCGACCTGCGTGACGAGTCCGATCATGAGAACCCGTGCCGTATCGTGATCATCCCGAGCAACAGCCGGGTCGATCACGAAGTGCTGATGCAGCATTTGTTCGCGAGCACCGACCTGGAGTCCAGCTACCGGGTCAACGTCAACATTATTGGCCTGGATGGCAAGCCGCAGTTGAAGAACCTGCGCAACCTGCTGGTGGAGTGGCTGGAGTTCCGCGTGCGTACCGTTCGTCGCCGCCTGCAATTCCGCCTCGATAAGGTCGAGCGTCGCCTGCACCTGTTGGACGGTTTGTTGATTGCCTACCTCAACCTGGATGAAGTGATTCATATCATCCGTACCGCCGAGCACCCGAAAGCCGAGCTGATCGCCCGTTTCGAGCTGAGCGAGATCCAGGCCGATTACATTCTCGACACCCGTCTGCGCCAGTTGGCGCGCCTGGAAGAGATGAAGTTGCGCGATGAGCAGGATGCATTGCTCAAGGAGCAGGCCAAGCTGCAAGCCCTGCTGGGCAGCGAAGCCAAACTGAAAAAGCTGGTGCGCAGCGAGCTGATCAAAGACGCCGAGACCTACGGCGATGACCGCCGTTCGCCCATTGTCCAGCGCGCCGAGGCCAAGGCTCTGACAGAAACAGAGCTGCTGCCCAATGAGAAAATTACCGTCGTTCTGTCGGAAAAGGGTTGGGTTCGCTCCGCCAAAGGGCATGATATTGACGCTACCGGCTTGTCCTATAAGGCCGGTGATGGGTTCAAGACCGCAGCCGCCGGGCGTTCCAATCAGTTTGCGGTGTTTATTGACTCGACCGGGCGCAGTTACTCGGTGCCGGCCCATACGTTGCCATCGGCACGGGGGCAGGGCGAACCACTGACCGGGCGCCTGACACCGCCGCCTGGGGCGAATTTCGAATGTGTACTGTTGCCGGACGATGATGCGCTGTATGTGATCGCTTCCGACGCCGGGTATGGCTTCGTGGTCAAGGGTGAAGACCTGCAGGCCAAGAACAAGGCGGGCAAGGCATTGTTGAGCCTGCCGAACAACGCCAAGGTGATTCTGCCGCGCCCGGTGGAGGATCGCGAGAGCAACTGGCTGGCGTCGGTGACCACCGAAGGGCGCCTGCTGGTATTCAAGATCAGTGATTTGCCGCAGTTGGGCAAAGGTAAAGGCAACAAGATTATTGGCATTCCCGGGGAGCGGGTGGCCAGTCGTGAAGAGTACGTAACTGACATAGCAGTGATCCCGGAAGGCGCTACGCTGGTACTCCAGGCGGGCAAACGCACACTGTCGCTGCGCCCTGATGACCTGGAGCACTATAAGGGCGAGCGTGGTCGACGCGGCAATAAATTGCCTCGTGGTTTCCAGCGAGTGGATGCTTTGTTGGTGGAAACGTCCGTTTAAGGCGGATTAGAGCCCTCGATCTACGATTTAACGCGTAGATCGACGCTTTGGCGCTGGAGTCATGGCGCATATTCACGGATGATATGGCCTCTTCAGCGCCGGCGTGGCCGAGCGTGTACAGGTTATTTTTTAGTATTACATTGTGGTTCGCCTTGTGGCAGCCACCTGGATGGGATGATGACTGCTCCACGCCTTCCTTTTATTTTCATGCTCGCTGGCCTTTTGGGGCTGGCGGGTTGCAGCACACATCAACCCGTGTCGCTGTATCAGCTGGACAGCGGAAGTCCGGCTCAACCAGCTCAAACCGCCGGCATGGCGGTTTTGCTGGGGCCGGTAATCGTCGCGGACTACCTGCAGCGTGAAACCCTGCTGCAACGTCAGAACGACGGCAGCCTGCAAGGTTCCACCGATGGTCGATGGGCGGGCAGTTTATCGTCCGACATCAACCAACTGATGCTGCGCCAGGTGGCAGGTCAACTGGACAGCCAGCGGGTGGTCCTCGCGCCCGCACCGACCGGGTTCACCCCGGATGTGCAGGTATTGCTGACGATCACACGTTTGGACTCGGGCAGCTCGCAGCCGGCCATCCTTGATGCACAGTGGCGTCTGATCGACCGTCGTGGCCAGGTACGCGACAACCGCATCGTGCACTTGCAGGAACAGCACACCGGCACCACCGCGTCCCAGGTCCAGGCCCAGGGCGTGTTGTTGCAGCACTTGGCCCAGCAATTGTCGGTGGCACTCAAGCCGTTGGCCAACCAGCCGCCGATCGCCGCCGAAGCCCCGCGCAAACAAGCGCCGGCCCAGGCCAAGCCGGTTGCTCCGGAAAAGCCCAAGATGCCCATGGCCACACCGATTCGTACCGATATGGAAGTGTTCAGGTTTTGATCTGAATGCCACACAAACAAAAGGCCCGCTGATTCAGCGGGCCTTTTGTTTGTGTGCGATTTACTTGAAGTTTTTAGCAGTCCCAATGTGGGAGGGGCTTGCCCCTCCACATTATTCTTGCCGTGCTCTTCAGGGTTTTGCGCGGGTCTCGTGCATACGCGCTAACTGACGTTCCAGCATCGACGGATACGGTTCCATCAGGCGCTCCACGCAGCTGGCGCCCTCGGGGCTGGCAATCGGGCGGATGCGGGCGCGCTGGCGAATCAGCGCGTCTTCACTGATCTTGCGCTCCACCAGCAGCAGGTTGCGGCTGTGCTGGGACAAGGCCAGCGCATCCTGGGCGATTTCAGTGAGCAGCAGGTCTATCTGACTCATGCCGAACAGATCGTCACCCACGGTCAGCCCCAACTGCAGTTGCAAGGTGATGCCGCTGTCGGCCACCTCGATCTGCAAGGCGTGGCCCAAGGCGCGCAGCAGCTCGCCGCAGCAGATGGCGTTGGTCAGGTAGTCTTCGCCGCTGTCTTCGCTGTGGAACAGCATCAACGTGCTGCCATCGTTCAGGGTATGCAGTTCGCTCTGGTACAGCGAGGCGGCCTGGTCGAGGCAGTCGCGGTAGCGTTCCAGCAATTCCGTGAGGCGCGCGCGGGGCAGGCGACGCAGTTGGTCCTGGGCACCCAGTTGCACGGCCAGCACCGCACTGTGCTGCGGTTCGGCATTCTTCATCGGCGCTGCCTTCGGCACGACGGCCGGGGTGCCGGCCGAGGTATCGCGCAGGTCGGCGAACGGGTCTTCGTCGTCCAGTTCGTCCTCTTCGGCGATGAGAGCCTTGCGCGTTGCGGGCTTGAGGCCCGCCACCGGCGGCTTTTCGTCGAAGCCGGGGTCGCGCAGGTCGCGCACTTCGAACTCGGGTTCGTCGTCGTAATCGGTGTCTTCGAGCTCGGGTTCCGGCTCAATTTCTCGGACCACCGGCTCCGGGGCGAAGCTGGCGTGGAGCTGGCGCGCCAAGTCGCCGATTTCGTCCTGGCGGTCAGTGGCCGGAGTGTGTTCGTCGATGTCCCGCAGCCAGATGCGCAGTTGCATCAGCGGCGTGGAGATGTGCCGACCCAGGCGCAGGCTCAAGGCCAGCGCCAATGCCAGCAGAATCGCGCTCAGGATGCCCATGCTTTGCAGGCTGATGGTCATCGGCTGCTGGAATTGCTGCATGTCCAGGCTGATGCGCAATTGGCCGGCCTTCACATCCTGAAAGGTGATATTGCTCTGGTACAGGCCTTCGGCCTCACCCAACAGGCCGTTTTTCGGGCGCTGACCGGCTTCGGCCATGATCCGGTTGTCGACGCTGTAGATGGCGGCGTGAGCCACCAGCGGATTCTTGGTGAGGTTATTGAGCAGCACGTTGAGACTGAGGATGTCGTTGGACACCAGCAGCTCGGTCGCCGAAGTGGCGGTCTGGGTGGTCAAGCTTTCGCCCAGGGCGTCGGCTTGCTCGTGCATGGCCTGTTTGAACTGCAAACCCATCACGCAGGCGTAGATCACCAGGGCCAGGGCGACCAGGATCACGTTATGGCTGGCGATGCGTAATGCGATCGGTACACGGCGGTGGCGCAGTGCCCGGAAGATCAGCAGGAAGAAGTTGTCGGTTTTTACTGGCGTGGGCCGGTTCACTTGAGCTCGGCTCTTGGTCCGTGAAGTTGACGCGCAGTATAGCGACAGGCCCATGACCGGCAAAGCGTTGGCTGTGCCCGATGGTCACTGAAAGTGGGTAGAATGCGGTTTTTTTCCAGCCTGGGGGTGCGCCTTGCGCGAAATTGTCCTGATTAACATCACTGGGGAAGACCGCCCGGGTCTTACCGCCGCCATTACCGGTGTTCTGGCCCAGGGTGGTGTAAACATTCTCGACATCGGCCAGGCAGTGATCCACGACACCCTGTCGTTCGGCATCCTGGTGGAAATCCCGAGCAACGAACAGTCATCATCCGTGCTCAAGGACATTCTGTTTACCGCGTATAAGCTGGACCAGCAGGTGCGTTTCACGCCGGTCTCCGAAGCGGACTACCGGCAGTGGGTGGCCGGCCAAGGCAAGAAGCGCCATATAGTCACGCTGTTGACCCGCAAGGTCACCGCCGAACAGCTGCAGCGCGTCAGTTCCATTACCGCGCACTATGGGTTGAATATCGACCATATCGACCGTCTGTCGGGGCGCATGCCGTTGGACACGCCGGCCGACCAAGGCAAGGGCTGCATTGAGTTCTCCGTGCGCGGCGAACCGGCCGATCCGCAGGCCCTGCGGGCTGAATTCCTCAGTGTGGCCCAGGAACTGAACGTCGATATCGCCTTCCAGGAAGATTCGCTGTTCCGACGCAACCGTCGCCTGGCGGTGTTCGATATGGACTCCACACTGATCGAGGCCGAAGTCATCGACGAGCTGGCCAAGGCCGCCGGCGTGGGTGAGCAGGTCAGTGCCATCACCGAACGTGCCATGGCCGGTGAGTTGGACTTCCGCGCCAGCTTCAAGGAGCGTCTGGCACTGCTCAAAGGCCTGGATGTGAGCGTGCTGGATTCCATCGGCGCCTCCCTGCGCCTGACCGAGGGCGCCGAAACCCTGTTCGCCGAACTCAAGCGCCTGGGCTACAAGACTGCGATCCTGTCCGGCGGCTTTACCTATTTCGCCAAGCAGTTGCAGGCCAAGCTGGGCATCGACTACGTCTTTGCCAACGAGCTTGAAGTGGTCGACGGCAAAGTGACTGGCGTAGCGGTCGAGCCGATTGTCGATGCGCAGCGCAAGGCCGACTTGCTCAAGGAGCTGGCCCACAAGGAAGGGTTGCGTCTGGAGCAGACCATCGCGGTCGGCGACGGTGCCAACGATTTGCCGATGCTGGCGATTGCCGGGTTGGGCGTGGCGTTCCGGGCCAAGCCACTGGTCAAACAGTCAGCCAAGCAGGCAATTTCGACCTTGGGGTTGGACGGTGTGCTGTACCTGCTGGGCTTTCGCGACCGCGACGGCCAGCTCTGAGACTCAATGCGGTCAGAAATGTAGGAGGGGGCAACCCCCCTCTCACATTAGATCTCTGCAAATATCGGATCAGGCTTTCGGCAGGCCGATCCCCTGACCCATCTGCACCGGCGAACCGGCCAGCAGCGCTTCTGACCACTGCACCTGATCCGGCCCGAACAGCACGATCGCGGTGGAGCCCAACTTGAAGCGTCCCAGCTCCGCACCTTTTTCCAGGTGGATCGGCGCGCGGGCGGCTTCGTCATAGCGGAAGGTTTTCAGCTCGCGCTTGGGTGGCGTAACCAGGCCGGCCCATACGGTTTCAATCGACGCTACGATCATCGCGCCCACCAGCACCACAGCCATCGGGCCGCGTTCGGTGTCGAACAGGCAAACCACCCGCTCGTTGCGCGCGAACAGCTCCGGCACGTTTTCGGCGGTGGTCTGGTTGACCGAGAAAATCCGCCCCGGCACATAGACCATCTCGCGCAGGGTACCGGCCAGCGGCATGTGCACGCGGTGATAGTCCTTCGGCGACAGGTAAATAGTGGCGAAATCGCCGCCCATGAACGGCGCGGCCATGGCTGCATCGCCGCCCAGCAGTTCCAGCACGCTGAAGCTGTGGCCTTTGGCCTGGAACACGCGGCCATGTTCGATCGGACCGAGCTGGCTGACCGCGCCGTCGGCGGGGCTCAGCACGGCGCCGGGGGTCGGGTCCAGAGGCCGCGCGCCGTCTTTCAAGGCGCGGGTGAAGAATGCATTGAAGTGCTCGTAAGCGGTCACGTCCTCGACCAGTGCCTGGGACATGTCCACTTGATAGCGCTTGGCGAACCAAGTGGTGAACGCATTCTTGAACCAGCGCACGCGGCACTCGGCCACGCAGCCGGCCAGGCGCGACAGCAAGTGGTGCGGCAGCAAATACTGGCTGAGGATAAACAACTGCTTTTTCATAACTGTCCTTAAACCTTAAGTCTTTTCAACGGGCGTATCGGGGTGATTGCCCCATTCGCCCCAGGAACCGGCATAACCTTTGACTCGCGGATAACCGAGCGCCTTGGCCACCAGATAGGTGAAGCCAGAGCGGTGGTGAGTCTGGCAATGGGTGATGATTTCTTTGTCGGGCGTCAGGCCCAGGTTTTCAAGAATCTGGGGCATATCGCGGCGGATTCGCAGGTTGCGCGCCTTATCCATGCCTTCAGTCCATTCGAAGTTGACCGCGCCGGGGATGTGCCCGCCCTTGGCCGCGAGCACCTTCTCGCCGGAATACTCCAGCGGGCCGCGCGCGTCCCAGATCCCCAGGTCGGCAGCGCCGAGACGGCTTTGCAGGTATTCGCGCGTCGCAGTAGGGCCATCGTGCAGTGTGAGGCTGACCGGGCCGCCGGCCGACGGGGGAGCGTCGGTGGACACGGGCTGGCCCTCTGCTAACCATGCCAGCAGGCCGCCGTCGAGATAGTGGTATTTCTGGTGGCCGATCACGTCGAGCAACCAGATAAAACGCCCGGCCCAGCCGCCGCCTTCGTCGTCGTACACCACATAGGTAGCGTCCGGCGTGTGGCCTAGTTCGCCAAACAGCTTTTCCAGGTCCGCCTTGTTCGGCAGCAGGCCGGGAGCTGGCGGTTGGCCCAGTTGAGTGCGCTTCGGGTCAACGAAATGCGCGCTGGGGATATGCCCTTCGGCGTAGCGGGCGGCACTGGTGAGGTCCACCACAATCAGGTGTTCGGCACCCAGGCGACTGTGCAGGTCGGCGGATTCGATCACCAGCGGCAAGCCAGAGAAGTCAGGCATGTTAGGTCTCCTGGGCATAAAGGTCGGCGATAAGGGACGGCGATTGTAGCGCAAGCATCAGGCGCCGCGGTTGGTAAAGCCGTGCAGGGCCTTTTCGATGCATTGGGCGGTTTTGCCAAAGGCTTGCACGGTGGTTTCCGAGAATGGCCCACCGCCCTGGTCGGCCACCATCAGCATCACGACCTTGCCATTGCAGCTCAAGGAACGCAGCAGCAAGTGTTCGCCACTGAACAGGCGACTCAGGATTGGCGGCAGCAGCGCGGAGAACTGGGCGTGGTTGTCCGGCGTGAAGCGGACCTGGGCGGATTTTTCCAGCAGGCGCTGCAGCATCGTACTGTGCACCACGTCCAGGCTCAGGTTGGCGGCGTCCTTGGGCAAGCCGTCGACCTGGTGTACGCGCAAGGTGCTTTGGGCGCGGTCGGTCATCAGCAGCATCACCCGCTGCATACCGCTGGCGACCAGCGCCTCTTTGGCGCAGGTGGTCAGGTGCATGGCGTTGGCAAACCGGCTCGGTTCCATCAGCAGTTCGGTGCAGCGGCTGCGCCATACGGCCAGGGCTTCGGCGGTAGGGGGCGGAGCGGGCAGCAAGCCGCGATGGATCTTCTGCACATGCCACGGCCAGATCAGCGACAGCGCCGGATGCCAGAGATCGGGCATCAGCGCGGTGCGGGCGCTGGTTACGGCTTGTTGGTGGACTTGCTGCTGCACCTCGCCCAACGGTTGTTGCAGGTACAGGGCGGTGAGCAATTGCCAGCGCTGCGTGTGCGGGCAGGTCCAGGATTCCTGGGCGGACATTGCCAAGCCATTGGCCAGCAGTACGGTATTGGCCGGCTGGTTCAGCCAGCGGCGCAGGCCGGGGTCGGCGTCGAGCAATTGCTGTTGGTGCAGAGGATCTTCATCGCGGGCGACACGCAGCGACTTGACCAGCATGCGTTGCTCGTTCAGCAGCAGGGTGTAACCCTGGGAGACCCACATCGGCAAATGCCAGGCTTCGGTCAGGCCGATGCACAGGTCCAGCAGGCGCACGCCGAATAATTGCTGCTCGACCACGCGCGCCGACTCGCCCTTGTGGATAACCCGAAGTTCCCATTCTTCCAGCAGCTTGGGATAGGCCACTGCCATCGGCCACAGCGGCGACAGAAACAGCAGGCTGCCCCAGTGAATGTCTTGCCACAGCCGCGCCAGGCGGCTGCCGAACAGGCCGTTGGCCTGCTGCGAGGCGTGTTGACTGACCAGCAACAGCTGGCGCAGCGCCGCTGGAATGTCCTGGGCGGGCACTGACGGCAAGCGCGCCAGTAATTCCTCGGCGCGCTTGAGGCCCAGGCGGTTGAGCGCCACCTCGAGGTTTTCCGCCGGCTCGGCCAGGCTGCCATGGGTATGGCTGTTGGCCTCGCGCATCACGCTGAGTACCAGGGCCGGGCTGTTTTGCATCAGCTCGGCAATATCTCGCAACGAACTGCGGCTGTCGCGAATGGCTTTGCATACGCGGTCATGGCTGGCCTGTGGAACAGGCAAGTGCACCTCGTCCAGACGCTTGATCCAGTCGGGGAGGGAGGCAGGTTTTGCAGTTGGGTCGGTTTTTTGTTTAGCCATGGTAGGGGCGCGATCATCACTTGCGGTCAACACGCCCGGAGCGGGCCGAACTGGCTTTTCGCCTTAACGGGCTATAGTCTGGCGCAGTTTTGCCGATAAGTAGAACAAGAGTTTTCCAGTTCCCCCAAATATGTCCATGAACCTGACGGCGCAAGTACTCATCTCCTATGGCTAAAATTATCGGCATCATCGTCGTCCTCGCGAGCGTGCTCGGCGGTTACGTCCTTTCCCACGGTAAAATCGCCGCGTTGATCCAGCCTTTCGAAGTGATGATCATCGGCGGGGCGGCATTTGGTGCATTCCTGCAAGCCAACCCTGGGTACATGACCATGCACGTGGTCAAAAAATCCCTGAGCATGTTCGGTTCGCGCTTCTCCCATACTTTCTATCTGGAAGTGCTGGGCCTGGTCTACGAGATCCTCAACAAGAGCCGCCGCGAAGGCATGATGGCCATTGAGGCCGATATCGAAGACGCCGCAGCCAGCCCGATTTTCGCCAAGTACCCGGCCGTGCTCAAAGACGAGCGCATGACCGCCTATATCTGCGATTACCTGCGCATCATGTCTTCCGGCAACATGGCGCCCCATGAGCTGGAAGGCCTGTTCGACATGGAATTGTTCAGCCTTAAAGAAGAGCTGGAGCACCCATCGCACGCGGTGACCGGCGTCGCCGACGGCATGCCCGGTTTCGGTATCGTGGCGGCGGTACTCGGTATTGTGGTGACCATGGCCTCGCTGGGCGAAGGTGACCAGGCGGCCATCGGCATGCACGTAGGTGCGGCATTGGTGGGTACGTTCTTCGGTATTCTCGCGGCCTACGGTTTCTTCGGCCCGCTGGCGACCTCCCTGGCCCATGACGCCAAGGAAGAAATCAACCTGTACGAATCGATCAAGGCCAGCCTGGTGGCGTCCGCCTCCGGCATGCCGCCTTCGCTGGCGGTGGAGTTCGGTCGCAAGGTGTTGTACCCCAAGCATCGCCCAAGCTTCGCCGAGCTGGAACAAGCGGTTCGCGGTCGCTAAGCCATGGAAAACAACCAGCCGATAATCATCAAGCGCGTCAAGCGCTTCGCTGCGGGGCACCATGGTGGCGCCTGGAAAATCGCCTTCGCCGACTTTGCGACGGCGATGATGGCGTTCTTTCTGGTGCTGTGGCTGATGTCTACCGCCACGCCGGAGCAGAAGATCGCCATCGCCGGCTACTTCAAAGACCCTATCGGTTTCTCGGAAAGCGGCACGCCCTTCGTGATCGACCTGGGCGGTTCGCCGCAGCTGGCGCCTGAGCGCACGATCAACCCGGAAGTGAAGACCGAGGCACCCCAGGAGAAAATCCCGGTGGAGCGCGACACGGTCGAGGCCATGGCCGAGCAGGTCGAGCAGGAGCGTCTTGAGCTGTTGCTGCAGGAACTGCAAAACAAGGTTGAGGAAAACCCGCAGTTGCTGAAGTTCAAGGATCAGATTTCCTTCGAGATCACGCCGGACGGTCTGCGCATCCAGATCACCGACGCCGCCAACCGGCCGATGTTCGATTCCGGCAGTGCGCGGTTGAAGCCGTACTTCGAAGATATCCTGCTGGCCATGGCCGACACCATCAAAGCGGTGCCGAACAAAATCAGCATCAGTGGCCATACCGATGCCAAGCCCTATGCGGGCCAAGGCGACTTCGGCAACTGGGAGCTTTCGGCCAACCGCGCCAACGCGGCCCGTCGTGCCCTGGTGGCCGGCAGCTACCCGGATTCGCAAGTGGCGCGGGTGGTGGGTTTTGCCTCCTCGCAGCTGTTTGATGCGAAGGACCCGTTCAACCCGATCAATCGGCGCATCGACATCGTCGTGCTGACTAAAAAGGCCCAGCGCGCGATCGAGGGCGATCAACCCCCTCCGGCACCCACGCCGGGCGCCGGGGCGCCAGGGGAAGTGCCGACCGACCCGAACGCGATCCCGCCAGGAAAGGAGCCATTGCCGGCCCATGAACTGCGGCAGAGGTTGAATCTGTTCGACGATGGCGGGGTGAAAGACCCGACGGTGCCCAGAACGGGCTCTTAACCTGCATATGAAAAGGCCGCGATCATCGCGGCCTTTTCACATCTGCCTCGGCGGGCAGGGTGTCGGTCAGTAACTGCTTTCAGGCAAGCTTGCAATGATCGACCGATAGCTATTCATCCGCTGCTGTTGCACACGGCCATCTTCCAGGGCCTTGAGCAAGGCGCAGCCCGGTTCGCGGTCGTGCTTGCAGTCGCGGAAGCGGCAGGTGCCGATCAGGTCGTTGAATTCGATGAAGCCGGCTTCCACATCGCTGCGGCTGACGTGGCCGAGGCCGAATTCGCGGATACCCGGAGAGTCGATCAGCTCGCCACCGCCGGGGAAGTGGAACAGTCGCGCGGTGGTGGTGGTGTGGGTGCCCTGGCCGGACAGCTCCGACAGCGGCCCCACGCGGGTGTCCACTTCCGGCAGCAGGCTGTTGACCAGCGACGACTTGCCGACGCCGGACTGGCCTACGAACACGCTGATGCGCCCGTCCAACTGTTGTTGCAGTTGTTCCATGCCATTGCCGTGATGGGCCGAGACTTCCAGCACCGGGTAGCCCAGGGTGCGGTAGACCGCCAGCAACGCATTGAGCGCCGGGGCGTTCTGCTCGTCGATCAAATCGAATTTGTTCAACAGCAGCAGTGGGCGAATGCCGGCGTGCTCGGCCGCCACCAGGTAGCGGTCGATCAGGTTGGCATGGGGCTCGGGCAACGGAGCGAAGACAATCACGATCATGTCGACGTTGGCCGCCACCGGCTTGAGCTGGCCGCGACTGTCGGGGCGGCGCAATTCGGTGCTGCGTGGCAACTGGGCGACGATCACGCCGATCCCCTGGTTGCCGGCCCGCCATACCACACGGTCGCCGGTCACCAGCGCCGGCAGGTTGGCGCGCAAGTGACAACGGAACACCTGGCCGGCGAGTTCGCCTTCCAGCGCCTCGACTTCGACCTGCACGCCAAAGTGCGCGATCACCAGGCCCGTTTGTTCGGGGCCCAGGTCGCCGCCCTCGAGCGCTTCCACGGCGGAGGATTCACGTTTGGCGGCGCGGGCGGCGCGTTCACCTTGAATCTTTTCGATGCGCCAGTTCTGGCGACGGTTGAGCTGGCGTTTGGCCATTGGTGTTCCGTGTCGATAATGCAAAGGTTGGGTAAAACGGTCGCGAGTCTAGCACGGCCCCGCCTGCTAAACTGCGCAGCTACGCCAAGGTGCCAAGAGAAACGAGCCATGCAAAACCCACAGAACCTGATTTGGATCGATCTGGAAATGACCGGTCTGAACCCTGACACCGACGTCATCATCGAGATGGCGACGATTGTCACCGACAGCAACCTCAACACCTTGGCCGAAGGTCCGGTGATCGCCATCCATCACAGCGACGCGGTGCTCGCCACTATGGATGAGTGGAATACCCGCACCCACGGCAACTCCGGCCTGACCCAGCGTGTGCGCGACAGCCGTATCAGCATGGCCGAGGCCGAGGCCCAGACCATCGCCTTCCTGGAACAGTGGGTGCCCAAAGGCAAATCGCCGATCTGTGGCAACAGCATCTGCCAGGATCGTCGCTTCCTTTATACCCACATGAAGGCCCTGGAAAGCTATTTCCATTACCGCAACCTGGACGTGTCCACGCTCAAGGAACTGGCCGCGCGCTGGGCGCCGGAAGTCAAAGACAGTTTCCACAAAGGCAGCACTCACCTGGCGCTGGATGACATTCGCGAGTCGATTGCCGAGCTGCAGCATTACCGTAAGCATTTCATCAAGGCTTGAAACGGTTTCTTACCGTGTCCGGGCTTCCTGTGGTGAGCGGGCTTGCCCCGCGCTGGGCTGCGTAGCGGCCCCACTGCTGTTGCCGCATTTTTCCCTATAGATATCATCGCCAAGTATTTGGGGCTGCTGCGCAGCCCGGCGCGGGGCAAGCCCGCTCACTACAAGGATCGCCATCATGCTGCTGATGCTTTACCTCATCGCCATCACCGCCGAAGCCATGACCGGCGCCCTGTCCGCCGGCCGGCGCGGCATGGACTGGTTTGGTGTGGTGCTGATCGCCTGTGTAACGGCGCTGGGGGGCGGTTCGGTGCGTGATGTATTGCTGGGGCATTACCCGCTGACGTGGGTCAAGCACCCGGAGTACCTGGTGCTGACCTCCGTGGCTGCGCTGGTGACGATCTTTATCGCGCCGCTGATGCGACGTCTGCGCTCGGTCTTCCTGGCGCTGGACGCCGTGGGCCTGGTGGCATTCACTTTGATCGGCTGCATGACTGCCCTGGAAATGGGCCACGGCATGCTGGTGGCGTCGGTCAGTGGTGTGATCACCGGGGTGTTCGGCGGCATTCTGCGGGATATCTTCTGCAACGATATCCCGCTGATCTTCCGTCGCGAGTTGTATGCCAGCGTGTCGTTCCTCGCCGCCTGGTTCTACCTGCTGTGTCTGCACCTGGAACTGCCCGGCGAGCAAGCCATCCTGCTGACGCTGTTCAGTGGCTTTCTATTGCGCCTGCTGGCGATCCGCTTTCACTGGGAAATGCCCAAGTTCGTCTACAACGACGATGTGCACTAGCGTTGCGCGTGCTGCTTGAGTGCCCATTCCACATGCTCACGCACCAGCGCCGAGGGGTGCTCACGGCGCGCCTTCAAGGCTTCCAGCACCGGAATGCTTGATGGCGCATTGCCCAAGCCTACTGCCAGGTTACGCAACCAGCGCTCATAGCCGGCGCGGCGCAGGGGCGAGCCTTCGGTGCTGCTGAGGAATTTATCCTCGTCCCACATAAACAGTTCGGCCAGTTCTGCGTTATCCAGGTTATGCCGTGGCTGGAAATCGCCTTCGCCAGTGGCACGAGCGAAACGATTCCACGGACAAACGATCTGACAGTCATCGCAGCCGAATACGCGATTGCCGATCAGTGGGCGCAGGTCCTCCGGAATCGCGCTTTTGAGCTCAATGGTCAGGTACGAGATACAGCGCCGGGCGTCCAGCACATAGGGGCCGACGAAGGCATTGGTCGGGCAGATATCCAGGCAAGCGGTGCAGCGTCCGCAGTGCTCGGTGCTATGGGGCGGGTCGACCGGTAAGGGCAGGTCGACGAACAGCTCACTGAGGAAAAAATAACTGCCGGCCTTGCGATTGAGTACCAGGGTGTTCTTGCCGATCCAGCCCAGGCCGGCTTGCTCGGCGATGGCCTTTTCGAGCACTGGCGCGCTGTCGACAAAGGCCCGAAAGCCAAAAGGGCCGATCTGGGCCTGGATACGGTCGGCCAGTTGCTGCACGCGTTTGCGGATCAGCTTGTGGTAGTCGCGGCCGAGGGCGTAGCGGGAGATGTAGGCTTTTTCCGGCTGGGCCAGCATGTGCGCCATATGGGTGTCGCCGGGCAGGTAATCCATGCGCAGCGACACCACGCGCAGGGTGCCGGGTACCAGTTCTTCGGGGTGGGAGCGTTTGCTGCCGTGGGCGCCCATGTAATCCATCTCGCCGTGGTAGCCGGCGTCGAGCCAGCGTTGCAGGTGCTGCTCATGCTCGGCCAGGTCCAGGCCACTGATGCCGACTTGCTGAAAGCCCAGCTCGCGGCCCCAGTCTTTGATCGATTGGGCGAGGGCGGGCAGATCGGAGGTAATAGCGGGCATGAGACACGGGAAACCACAGGTTAGATGCGTATAATTCTGCCAGACATCGGAGCTTGAAGACGCATGCCTCAGACAAAACACGAAATAACCGACGTTCAGCCACTATTACCCGGCCAATTGCCGCACCTGGCTGCGCGCTCTGCGGATGCCCATAAAGGCCAGTTCGGCCACCTGCTGGTCATCGGCGGTGACCTGGGCTTCGGCGGCGCTGCGCTGTTGAGTGCCGAAAGTGCCTTGCGCAGTGGTGCGGGCATGGTGTCCCTGGCGACGCGCCTTGAGCATGTGCCGGCTGCATTGGCCCGTTTGCCGGAAGTCATGAGCGTGGGTGTGAGTTCTGCCAACCAGTTGATGGGCTTGCTGGAAAAAATCTCGGTGATCGTTATCGGCCCCGGCCTGGGCGCTGCCGCCTGGGGCAAAAGCTTGTTATCGGTCGCGGCCAATGCCCGTCAGCCGCAAGTGTGGGACGCCGACGCTTTGAACCAACTGGCTGTCGGCGGTGTGAGCCTGCCGGCCAACTGCGTGATCACCCCGCACCCGGGCGAAGCGGCGCGTCTGTTGGGCTTGTCGACAGCCGAGGTTCAGGCGGACCGTCTTAAGGTGGCGCGCGCGTTGAGCCTGACATTCAACGCCGTCGCCATTCTCAAAGGCGCGGGTAGTTTGATTGCCAGCCCCGATGGACGGGTTTCCCGCTGCGATCAAGGTCATCCGGCGATGGCTACCGCAGGGCTGGGCGATGTATTGGCCGGTCTGGTCGGCGCTTTGCTGGCCCAGGGAATGCCTGCGTACGAGGCCAGTTGCCTGGCCGTTTGGCTGCACGCCACGGCTGGGGATCGACAGGGCACCTTGGGGCGTGGGCTTGCCGCCAGTGACCTGATCCCCGCCATTCGTCAATTGCTGGAGGAGCAGTCGCCATGCCTGAAGTAATTCTCTTCCTGGCCGATGAAGACGCCATGGTTGCGTTGGGCCATCGCCTGGCGCAACTGACGGCCGGTAACGGGCTGATTTTCCTGGAAGGCGACCTGGGAGCAGGTAAGACCACGTTGTCCCGTGGGATTATTCGCGGGCTGGGTCATGAGGGCGCGGTAAAAAGCCCGACGTTCACGCTGGTCGAGCCTTACGAGATCGGCACGATGCGCGCCTTTCACTTCGACCTCTACCGCCTGGTGGACCCCGAGGAATTGGAGTTCATGGGCATCCGTGATTACTTCGATGCAGAGGCGCTGTGCCTGATCGAATGGCCAGATAAAGGTACAGGCTTTTTGCCAAAGCCTGACCTGACCATTACCATTACGCCGCATGAGCATGGACGTCAGCTGAAGTTGTTGCCCCAGAGCACGCGCGCCGAGTCGTGGTGTGCCGCTCTGGCTTTGGAATTCAAATAATTGGTGGGGTTAGGTATGCGCTTTCGCGCGTTGGTTGCTGTCGTAGGGGTGTTGCTTGCGGCAATGACTGTCAATGCTCTGGCTGCTTCACAGGTAAAGAGTGTGCGCCTGTGGCGAGCGCCGGATAACACGCGACTGGTGTTCGACCTGTCCGGGCCGGTCCAGCACAGTGTCTTTACCCTGGCGGCGCCCGATCGCCTGGTGATCGATATCAACGGCGCGACCCTGGCCGCGCCACTTAAAGTTTCTACCGCCAACACGCCGATCACCGCCATGCGCTCGGCGCAGCGTACGCCGACCGACCTGCGCGTGGTCATTGACCTGAAAAAAGCCGTGACGCCCAAGAGCTTCTCGCTGGCGCCGAATGCCCAGTACGGTAACCGGCTGGTGGTCGACCTGTTCGACAACGCCGCGGATGCCGCTCCGCCGCCCGCGCCGACGCCGAGCGTGGCGACCGTACCAGCGGTGCCGGTAAACCCGTCGCAGCCTCAGGTCAAGCTGCCACCGCCGCCGCCGGCACCGGCCGGCAAGCGTGACATTATCGTGGTCATTGATGCCGGTCACGGCGGTGAAGACCCGGGTGCCTCCGGTTCACGCGGCCAGCATGAAAAAGACGTGGTGCTGGCCATCGCTCGCGAGCTGCAGCGCCAGGTCAATGGCATGAAAGGCTACCGTGCCGAGCTGACCCGCACCGGCGACTATTTCATTCCGTTGCGCGGCCGTACCGAAATCGCGCGTAAGAAGGGGGCCGACCTGTTTGTGTCGATCCACGCCGACGCCGCGCCGTCGTCTGCGGCCTTCGGAGCATCGGTATTTGCCCTCTCGGATCGAGGCGCCACGTCCGAAACCGCGCGCTGGCTGGCCGACAGCGAAAACCGCTCCGACCTGATCGGCGGGGCCGGCAACGTGTCCCTGGATGACAAGGACAAGATGCTCGCCGGCGTACTGCTGGACCTGTCGATGACCGCCTCGCTGACTTCCAGCCTGAACGTCGGCCAGAAGGTGTTGAGCAATATCGGTCGCGTCACGTCGTTGCACAAACAGCGCGTTGAGCAGGCCGGGTTCATGGTGTTGAAGTCGCCGGATATCCCATCGATCCTGGTGGAAACCGGCTTTATCTCCAACGCCAACGAGGCGTCCAAATTGGCCAGCGCCAGCCACCAGCAGGCATTGGCGCGGTCCATCAGTGCCGGCGTGCGTCAGTTCTTCCAGCAGAATCCGCCTCCCGGCACGTATATCGCCTGGTTGCGCGACTCCGGGAAAATCGCCCAAGGCACGCGTGACCATCGCGTACAGCCCGGTGACACCCTGGCCATGCTGGCGGTGCGCTTCCAGGTATCGCCCGCGACCTTGCGCACTGCGAACAACCTGAAAACCGATGAATTGAAGGTCGGCCAGGTATTGACCATCCCCGGCACAGAATTGGCGGCACAGTAATGAGCGAAACAGTTCTCGGCAGCGGCTCGCGCATTGAATTGCTCAGCCCGCGCCTGGCCAACCAGATCGCTGCGGGCGAGGTGGTGGAGCGGCCCGCGTCGGTGATCAAGGAACTGCTGGAAAACAGCATCGACTCCGGCGCCAAACGTATTGATGTCGACGTGGAGCAGGGGGGGGTGAAGCTCTTGCGGGTGCGCGACGACGGCAGCGGCATCTCCTCCGACGACCTGCCGTTGGCGCTGGCCCGTCACGCCACCAGTAAGATTCGCGACCTGGAAGACCTTGAGCGCGTGATGAGCCTGGGTTTTCGCGGCGAGGCCCTGGCCTCCATCAGTTCCGTGGCACGCCTGACCCTGACCTCGCGCACCCGCGGCGCCGACCAGGCCTGGCAAGTGGAAACCGAGGGGCGCGACATGGCGCCTCGGGTCCAGCCGGCCGCGCATCCGGTGGGCACCTCGGTTGAGGTGCGCGACCTGTTCTTCAATACGCCGGCGCGGCGTAAGTTCCTCAAGGCCGAGAAAACCGAGTTCGACCACCTGCAGGAAGTCATCAAACGCCTCGCCCTGGCGCGTTTCGACGTGGCGTTTCACTTGCGCCACAACGGCAAGACCATCCTCAGCCTGCACGAAGCCAATGACGACGCCGCGCGCGCCCGTCGGGTGGCGGCGGTGTGCGGTGCGGGGTTCCTGGAGCAGGCACTGCCGATTGAAATCGAGCGCAACGGCCTGCGCCTGTGGGGCTGGGTAGGTTTGCCGACCTTCTCTCGCAGCCAGGCGGACTTGCAGTACTTCTTTGTGAATGGCCGCGCAGTGCGCGACAAACTCGTTGCCCACGCGGTGCGCCAGGCCTATCGCGATGTGCTGTTCAATGGACGGCATCCGACCTTTGTGCTGTTTTTCGAGGTCGACCCGGCGGTGGTGGACGTTAACGTCCACCCGACCAAGCACGAGGTGCGCTTCCGTGATGGGCGCATGGTGCATGACTTCCTTTATGGCACCCTGCACCGCGCGCTGGGCGACGTGCGCCCGGACGACCAACTGGCGGCGCCGATCGTGACGGCAGTGGTGCGCCCAAGCGGCCCCGAGGCCGGTGAGTTCGGTCCCCAGGGTGAGATGAGCCTGGCGGGCAACCTGCTGCAATCGCCACAGCCGCAGCCAGCCTACACGGCACCGGGCGGCGGCGCGGGGGCGGGTTATCAGTACCAGTACACGCCACGTCCACAATCGACGGTGCCGGTGGCCGAGGCTCAGGCAGCCTATCGCGAATTCTACGCGCCGCTGCCGGGTGCTGAGCCGAGCGCAGTGGCTCTGCCCGAAGGTGGCGGTGATATCCCGCCTTTGGGTTATGCGTTGGCGCAGCTCAAGGGCATTTACATCCTGGCGGAAAACGCCCATGGCCTCGTGCTGGTCGACATGCATGCCGCCCACGAGCGAATCATGTACGAGCGGTTGAAGATCGCCATGGCCAGCGAAGGTCTCAGCGGCCAGCCGTTGCTCGTGCCGGAATCGCTGGCGGTCAGCCAGCGCGAGGCCGATTGCGCCGAAGAACACCACGGGGTTTTTCAAAAACTGGGCTTTGAGCTGCAGCGCCTGGGGCCGGAAACCCTGGCGATCCGTCAGATCCCGGCGCTGCTTAAGCAGGCGCAAGCCAATCGACTCGTAGCCGATGTGCTGGCGGACCTGATGGAATACGGCACCAGCGACCGCATCCAGGCGCATATCAACGAACTGCTCGGCACCATGGCCTGCCACGGCGCCATCCGCGCCAACCGTCGGCTGGCGTTGCCGGAAATGAACGGGCTGCTGCGCGACATGGAAAACACCGAGCGCAGCGGGCAGTGCAACCACGGCCGACCGACCTGGACCCAGATGGGCCTGGACGATCTGGACAAACTGTTCCTGCGCGGTCGTTGATGAGTGCCTTGCCCCCCGCAATCTTCCTGATGGGCCCCACGGCCGCCGGCAAGACCGACCTGGCCATTGAGCTGAGCAAAGTGCTGCCATGCGAGCTGATCAGTGTCGACTCTGCCCTGGTTTACCGGGACATGGATATCGGCACGGCCAAGCCATCCAAGGCGTTACTCGCGGACTATCCGCACCGGCTGATCGACATCATTGACCCCGCGCAAAGCTACTCGGCGGCGGATTTCCGTACCGACGCCCTGGCCGCCATGGCCGAGATCACCGCACGGGGCAATATTCCCCTGCTCGTGGGCGGCACGATGCTCTACTACAAGGCTTTACAGGAAGGTCTGGCGGATATGCCGCCGGCCGACGCCCAGGTGCGCGCCGAGCTTGAAGACGAGGCTGCGCGCCTTGGCTGGCAAGCCCTGCATGATCAATTGGCGACGATAGATCCGGTGTCTGCGGCGCGTATTCATCCCAACGACCCTCAGCGCCTCACGCGGGCCCTGGAAGTCTGGCGCGTCAGCGGGTCGACCATGACCGAGCACCGGCAGCGTCAATCTGCGCAAAGTGCTGATGCAGGCGCTTCTGGACAGTCACAATTGCCCTATACTGTGGCCAATCTGGCCATCGCTCCTGCAAATCGCCAGGTGCTGCATGAACGAATTGCACAAAGATTCACAATTATGTTGGAACAGGGGTTTGTGGAGGAGGTCGTAGCACTGCGTTCCAGAGGTGACCTGCATCCAGGGTTGCCTTCGATACGTGCTGTAGGCTATCGCCAAGTCTGGGATCATCTGGATGGCAAGCTGACGTCAGCCGAAATGCAGGAGCGCGGCATCATCGCCACGCGCCAATTGGCAAAGCGCCAGTTCACCTGGTTGCGCAGTTGGAGCGATTTGCACTGGCTGGACAGCCTGGACAGCGACAATCTGTCACGCGCCTTGAAATACTTGGGAACGGTCTCCATATTGAGCTGAGTCCTTGCAATTGCCGTCTATCCTTGGGGGTGTGACGGTCTTAAGCTATTTTTTCCGATTTTTATTATTGATCCTTAAAGGAGTGCGGCACATGTCAAAAGGGCATTCGCTACAAGACCCTTACTTGAATACCTTACGTAAAGAGAAAGTGGGGGTTTCCATTTATCTGGTCAACGGTATCAAGTTGCAAGGTACGATCGAGTCGTTCGACCAGTTCGTGATCCTGCTGAAAAACACCGTCAGCCAGATGGTTTACAAACACGCTATCTCGACAGTCGTTCCCGTTCGCCCGATCCGCCTGCCTAGCGCAGCCGGCGACGAACAAGGCGACGCTGAGCCAGGTAACGCCTGATAGGAGTCTCCTTTGTTCTTTGAGCGCCACGGTGGTGGTGAGCGAGTGATCCTCGTTCACTTGGATGGACAGGACCCTGAGGCGCGCGAAGATCCGCAGGAGTTTCAGGAGTTGGCAAATTCGGCCGGCGCCGAGACCGTTGCGTTTTTTAACGTGCCGCGTCATCGGCCAACCGCCAAATACCTGATCGGCAGCGGCAAGGTCGAGGAACTACGCGACCTGGTCCACGCCGAAGAAGCCGATCTGGTGATCTTCAATCACACCCTCACGCCCAGTCAGGAACGTAACCTCGAACGTGTTTTCGAGTGTCGCGTGATCGACCGCACCGGCCTGATTCTCGATATCTTCGCCCAACGCGCCCGTACCCATGAAGGCAAGCTCCAGGTCGAACTGGCCCAGCTTGATCACATGAGCACGCGCCTGGTGCGTGGCTGGACTCACCTTGAGCGCCAGGGTGGTGGTATCGGCATGCGCGGCCCGGGTGAAACCCAACTGGAAACCGACCGCCGTCTGCTGCGGGTTCGCCTGCGTCAGATCAAGGGGCGGCTCGAGAAAGTCCGCAGCCAGCGCGAGCAGTCGCGCCGTGGCCGTTCACGCGCGGACATTCCTACGGTGTCCCTGGTGGGCTATACCAACGCCGGCAAGTCCACGCTGTTCAACAACGTGACGAAGTCCGATGTGTATGCGGCCGACCAATTGTTTGCGACGCTCGATCCCACTTTGCGTCGGTTGGATCTGGCCGACCTGGGGCCGATCGTGCTGGCCGATACCGTGGGTTTCATTCGTCACTTGCCGCACAAGCTGGTCGAAGCATTTCGGTCTACGCTCGAAGAGTCGAGCAATTCCGACTTGCTGTTGCATGTGATCGATGCAGCCGAACCGGATCGCATGCTGCAGATCGAGCAGGTGATGCTGGTGCTGGGCGAGATTGGTGCCCAGGACTTGCCGATCCTCGAGGTCTATAACAAACTCGATTTGCTTGAAGGTGTAGAGCCGCAGATTCAGCGCGATGAGAACGGCAGGCCCCAGCGGGTCTGGCTGTCGGCGCGCGATGGCAGTGGCCTGGAGCTGCTTGAACAGGCGATTGCCGAGTTGCTCGGCAGTGATTTGTTTGTCGGCACCTTGCGCTTGCCCCAGCGTTTTGCTCGATTGCGTGCACAGTTTTTCGAGCTGGGCGCGGTACAGAAAGAAGAACACGACGAAGAAGGTGTCAGCTTGCTGGCCGTTCGATTGCCGCGCTCGGAGCTGAATCGGCTGGTCAGCCGTGAAGGTGTCGTACCGACAGAGTTCATCGAACAACACACTTTGCAATAAAAGCCTCCGAAAGCGGTTGTGCCGCAGTAGCAGGCATTCTGTAGCATTGGTCGGCGCGCCGTGGGTGCGTCTTTGCTTTATCAGATGGAGAGCGCTATGGCTTGGAATGAGCCGGGTGGCAACTCGAATAATCAGGATCCTTGGGGTGGTAAGCGCCGCAATAATGGCGACCGCAAGGGGCCACCGGATCTCGACGAGGCCTTCCGAAAGCTGCAGGAAAGCCTGAATGGGTTGTTCGGTGGTGGAAAAAAACGTGGTGGTGACGACGGCGGTCGCACGAGCAAGGGCGGTGGCTATGGCCTGCTGGGCCTGGGCCTTGTGGTGCTGGCGGCTGTCTGGCTGTACAGCGCGGTCTATGTCGTGGACGAGCAGGAGCAGGCCGTGGTGCTGCGCTTCGGCAAGTACTACGAGACCGTCGGCCCGGGCCTGAATATCTATTTCCCGCCTATCGACAAGAAGTACATGGAAAACGTCACGCGTGAGCGTGCCTATACCAAGCAGGGGCAGATGCTGACCGAAGACGAGAATATCGTCGAAGTGCCGCTGACCGTGCAGTACAAGATCAGCAACCTTCAGGACTTCGTGCTGAACGTTGATCAGCCGGAAATCAGTCTGCAGCACGCGACCGAAAGCGCCCTGCGCCATGTGGTGGGTTCCACCGCGATGGACCAGGTGTTGACCGAAGGCCGTGAATTGATGGCCAGCGAAATCAAGGAGCGCCTGCAACGGTTCCTCGATACCTATCGCACCGGTATCACCGTCACCCAGGTGAACGTACAGAGCGCGGCGGCACCGCGTGAAGTGCAGGAAGCCTTCGACGACGTGATCCGTGCCCGTGAAGACGAGCAGCGTTCGCGCAACCAGGCTGAAACTTACGCCAACGGTGTCGTGCCGGAAGCCCGTGGTCAGGCCCAGCGCATCATCGAAGACGCCAACGGGTATCGCGACGAAGTGGTGTCCCGCGCCAAGGGTGAGGCTGACCGCTTCACCAAGCTGGTGGCCGAGTATCGCAAGGCGCCTGAAGTGACCCGCGAGCGTCTGTACCTGGACACCATGCAGGAAGTCTTCAGCAACACCAGCAAGGTTCTCGTGACCGGCAGCAAGGGTGGGCAGAACAACCTGCTGTACCTGCCGCTGGACAAGATGATCGAGGGTGGTCGTAGCAACACCAGCGCGCCGTCCACCGGCTCCACTGCCGCTGCCAACGAAGCGAGCGCCCGTGCGGCCGCTGACTTGCTGCAACAGCAAACACGTACCAGGGAGAGTCGTTGATGAGCAATAAATCGCTGACCGCCCTGATTGTGGGCGTCGTCGTGGTCATCGCTGCCTGGAACTGCTTCTACATCGTGGCTCAGACCGAGCGTGCGGTGCTGCTGCAATTCGGTCGCGTGGTCCAGGCGGATGTCCAGCCGGGCCTGCATGTGAAAGTCCCCTACGTCAATCAGGTGCGCAAGTTCGACGCACGCCTCATGACCCTGGATGCACCGACGCAGCGCTTCCTGACCCTGGAAAAGAAAGCCGTGATGGTTGACGCCTACGCCAAGTGGCGCGTCAAGGATGCCGAGCGCTTCTACACCGCAACCTCCGGCCTCAAGCAGATTGCCGACGAACGTTTGTCGCGTCGTCTGGAATCGGGCCTGCGTGACCAGTTTGGTAAGCGCACCCTGCACGAGGTGGTGTCCGGTGAGCGTGATGCCTTGATGGCGGATATCACGGCCTCGCTGAACAAGATGGCGGAAAAGGAGCTGGGTATCGAGGTGATCGATGTTCGGGTCAAGGCCATCGACCTGCCCAAGGAAGTGAACCGCAGCGTGTTCGAACGTATGAGCACCGAGCGTGAGCGTGAAGCCCGTGAGCATCGCGCCAAGGGTAACGAGTTGGCTGAGGGTATCCGTGCGGATGCCGATCGTCAGCGTCGTGTACTGCTGGCCGAAGCCTATCGCGAGTCTGAAGAGGCCCGTGGTGATGGCGACGCTCAAGCCGCGGCGATCTACGCCAAGGCCTACGGACAGGACCAGGAGTTCTACGCGTTCTACCGTAGCCTGCGCGCCTACCGTGAAAGCTTCGCCAATAAAACCGATGTCATGGTGCTGGACCCAAGCAGCGATTTCTTTCGCTACCTGGAAAAAGCCAAGTAAGCGCCTGTGACTAAGTAGGACGCACTCCGTCGGGCGGGTAAAACGCCTGGCGGGGTGATCCTTTCAGAAAACGGGTGTATGATGCGGCAGCCGGGAAATTCCCGGCTTTTTTGCGTCTGCATGTTTGATTCGGCAGGCGTGACAGGTTTTTCGAGGAAAGTGCCCGACGAGGCCGCTGGCAGGCCGTTCGTCACGTCGCTCTTGCGCGTGGTTTATGCAGGCGGCGGGCACTTTCTGCTTCACTCAAGGCTCGGCCGAGGGCTGGCCGCCCGGATCAAAGGGGAATGGCGTAATGGCAACGGTAGACCGCTGGCTGCTGCCAGATGGCATCGAAGAAGTACTGCCACCAGAAGCTGCGCGCATTGAAGTAGCGCGTCGCCAGGTGTTGGATCTGTTCCAGAGCTGGGGTTATGACTTTGTCGTGACCCCTCATATCGAGTACCTCGAATCCCTGCTGACCGGCGCGGGCCAGGACCTGGATCTGCGCACCTTCAAGGTTATCGATCCGCAGTCCGGCCGGCAGATGGGTTTTCGAGCCGACATCACGCCACAAGTGGCGCGCATCGATGCGCACACCCTGCGTCGCGAAGGTCCGAACCGTCTGTGCTACGCCGGCAGCGTGCTGCATGCGCAGCCACGTGCGTTGTCTTCCTCTCGCAGCCCGATCCAGCTTGGCGCTGAGCTGTACGGCGACGCCAGCCCGAGCAGCGATGTGGAAGTCATCAGCTTGATGCTGGCCATGCTGCAACTGGCCGACGTGCCGGATGTACACATGGACCTGGGCCACGTCGGTATCTACCGCGGTCTGGCCCGTGCGGCCGGTTTGTCCGGTGAAGTGGAGCAACAATTGTTCGATGCGTTGCAGCGCAAGGCCATCGATGAAGTCATCGCACTGACCGAAGGTGTGCCGGCCGACCTGGCCCGCATGCTGCGTGCGCTGGTGAACTTGTGCGGCGGCCGCGAAGTGCTCGCCGCCGCCCGTGAGCAACTGGCGAGCGCGCCGGCGGCGGTCCTGGCGGCATTGGATGACGTGCTGGCGATTGCCGAGCAGTTGTCGGCACGTTTCCCGCAGTTGCCGCTGTACTTCGATTTGGGCGAGCTGCGCGGTTATCACTACCATACTGGCGTAGTGTTCGCGGTGTTTGTTCCGGGTGTTGGCCAGGCCATCGCCCAAGGCGGTCGTTACGACGATATCGGCGCCGACTTCGGTCGTGCGCGTCCGGCCACTGGTTTTTCCACCGATTTGAAAACCCTGGTGACCCTGGGGCGTGCTGAGGTCGAGCTGCCGTCTGGTGGCATCTGGATGCCCGACAGTACGGACGCCGCACTCTGGCAGCAGGTCTGCCAGTTGCGCAGTGAGGGTCAGCGTGTCGTCCAGGCGTTGCCTGGGCAGCCATTGGCCGCCGCCCGTGAAGCGGACTGCGACCGGCAATTGATTCTGCAGAACGGGCTTTGGCAAGTATCGCCACTGGCTTCTTGAGTTTTCCTGCCGGCCATCGCCGGCACCAAGTTTGCGCGAATGAGGACAAGTGTTATGGGTAAGAATGTCGTAGTCCTGGGCACCCAATGGGGTGATGAGGGCAAAGGCAAGATCGTTGATCTGCTGACCGAACATGCTGCCGCCGTAGTGCGCTACCAAGGGGGTCACAACGCTGGCCACACCCTGGTCATCGATGGCGAAAAAACCGTTTTGCACCTGATCCCGTCGGGCGTACTGCGCGAAGGCGTGCAGTGTCTGATCGGTAACGGCGTGGTGGTTGCACCGGACGCCCTGCTGCGGGAAATCACCAAGTTGGAAGAGAAAGGCGTACCGGTGCGCGAGCGCCTGCGTATCAGCCCGTCCTGCCCGCTGATCCTGTCCTTCCACGTCGCGCTGGACCAGGCCCGTGAAAAGGCCCGTGGCGAGCTGAAGATTGGCACCACCGGTCGCGGCATCGGCCCGGCCTACGAAGACAAGGTTGCACGTCGTGGCCTGCGTGTGGGTGACCTGCTCAACATGCCGCGCTTCGAAGACAAGCTGCGTGAACTGGTGGATTACCACAACTTCATGTTGGTCGGTTACTACAAAGAGCCGGCCATCGAATTCGACAAGACCCTGGCCGAGTGCAAGGAATACGCTGAGCTGCTCAAGCCGCTGATGCTGGATGTGACCGCTGAGCTGCACGACCTGCGTCGCGCCGGCAAGGACATCATGTTCGAAGGCGCCCAGGGTTCGCTGTTGGACATCGACCACGGCACCTACCCGTACGTGACCAGCTCCAACACCACCGCAGGTGGCGTCGCTACCGGTTCGGGCGTTGGCCCGATGTTCCTGGACTACATCCTGGGCATCACCAAGGCCTACACCACGCGCGTCGGTTCGGGGCCATTCCCGACTGAGCTGTTCGACGCAGTGGGCGCCCACCTGGCCAAGCAAGGTCACGAATTCGGCGCCACCACCGGCCGTGCGCGCCGTTGCGGCTGGTTCGATGCCGTTATCCTGCGCCGCGCTATCGATGTGAACAGCATCTCGGGCATCTGCCTGACCAAGCTGGACGTACTCGACGGTCTGGAAACCATCAACATTTGCACCGGCTATAAAGATGCAAACGGTAACGATGTTGCACCGACTGACGCTGACAGCTACGTCGGCCTGCAGCCGGTGTACGAAGAAGTGCCGGGTTGGACCGAGTCGACCGTGGGCGCCAAGTCCCTGGAAGAATTACCGGCCAACGCCCGGGCCTACATCAAACGCGTCGAAGAGCTGATCGGCGCACCGATTGACATTATTTCGACGGGCCCCGACCGCAACGAAACCATCGTCCTGCGTCATCCGTTCGCTTGATAAGCTGTTGATCTGAAAAACAAAGGGCTTCTTCGGGAGCCCTTTGTCGTTTCTATCGGCCAAACGGCATGACCCTTGCTGTGTTTCCTTCTTTCGCGGTGCTATCAATTTAATGGCACCCGTGGTGGAGGGATTTTCCGATGTCTGCCGTTCTTTCATTGTTACAAAGCCGTTTGTTGCGGCCGGTGTTCGTTACCCTAGGTATCGCTCTTTTGGTGCAAGTGTTGGTGGCCGTCGCGCTGACGCGGAGCACCGTCACAGCGTTGGAGGCCGATCTAGGCAGTCGCCTGGGGATCGACAGTCAAAAATTGTCGAACGAGCTGGCGCAGGCCGGCAAGGAAGTCACCTCCAGTCTCGACAGTCTGTCGTCCAGTACGCGCCAGCGCCTTACCAGCGGTTTGTCTTCGCGCTTGCAGGCAGAACAGAAGCAACTGCGTGCGACCCTGGAAAAAGACCTGCAGGATTCCGCCAATGATATGGCGCAGTTGCTGGCATCGGTCGCCCCACGCGCCATGTGGGACAGCGATGTGCCTACGCTGTCCGAGTTTGCCCGTCGGGCCCAGCGCAATCCCAATGTATTGTTCGTGGTCTATGACGACGCGGCCGGCGAGCATTTGACGCGGTACCTGAATCGCGAAAATCCGATCAACAAGGCGTTGCTGGAAAAAGGCCAGGGCGATCGCGCCTTGGACAAGGTACTCAACGCCGCCAGGAATGATCCGTCGGTGTACTACGTCGAGGCGTCCATCAGCCCTAATGGTGTAGAAATCGGCAAGGTGCTCATGGGGGTGTCCACCGCTTCGGTGGAAGCCGACTTGCAGGCGCTGGATAAGCGTTTTGCCGCCCTGATCGCCAGCGGTGACCAGCTGGTGGGTGACAGTCTCAAGGGCGCCGCGGCTGACAGTGCGGCCGCGATGGGCGCCAGGCTGCAATCGGCGCAGGCTACCGCCACCCAGATGACGGCCAATACCTCCAGTGTCGTGCAGGAAGCGGCCGGGACGTTGCGTTGGCGCATCGGCATGGGCCTGGCGCTGGTAGGGCTTGCGGTTCTGTTGCTGATTGCCGTGGTGCTCGGGCGACGCGTGGTCAATCGCCTCAAGCTGTTGATCGCCGCCATGGACGATCTGGCCGCAGGCGAGGGTGATCTGACCAAGCGAGTGCAGATCAACAGCAAGGACGAAATCGGCGCCATGGCTTCGGCGGTCAATCGCTTTGTGGATAAGTTACAGCCGATCGTGCGCGAGGCGGGTGATGTGGCTCAACGTACCGGCGTGGAAATCGGCGCCATGAGCTTGCGCAATGCCGGTGCCGATGCGGCGGCGGGCTTGCAGCGTGACGAAGTGGCCGAGAGTCTGCGCGCACTGTCGCAGATGGCTGACGAAGCCCAGGCGGAAAGCCACGCGATGCAGGCTGCGCTGCAACAGGTGGTGGACATTCGCCAGGCCACCGAGCAGAACTCGCGCACCTCTGCCGAGGTCGGCGGTTTGATTGAGGCGTTGGCAGGTCAGGTCGAGGCCGGTTCGCACGTGATCGAGCGCCTGGCGCAGCAGAGCGAGCAGATCGAGGTGGTGTTGACGGTGATTCATGGCATTGCCGAGCAGACCAACCTGCTGGCGCTTAATGCGGCCATCGAGGCGGCGCGTGCCGGCGAGACCGGGCGCGGGTTTGCGGTAGTGGCGGACGAGGTGCGTGCCCTGGCCAGCAAGACCCAAAGCTCGACCGGTGATATTCAGGCCCATATCGTGGCGCTGCAGCAGGGTGCCCGCGAGGCGGTGGAAACGATCGGCAAGGCCGGCCGTCAAGCCAACGAAGGCTTGCTGGTGCTGCGCGACAGCATGCGTCTGCAGCAAACGGTGCAGGCTTCGGTGGAACAGGTGCACGCGGCAATCGGGCTGGCCACCCGGGCCGCCGAGCATCAGGCCCAGGGCGCCCATGCGGTCCGCGGGCGGGTCGAGGTGATTCATGCCCAGGCCGAGCGTGCCGCCCAGGCGGTGGTGGAAACCACTGCCAGCGGCAAGGTGCTGGATGGGTTGGCGGCGCAGTTGAAGGCGAGTCTGGGGCAGTTTCGGGCTTAGCGTTGCCTGCACTACAACCTGTGGGAGGGGGGCTTGCCCCCCGATAACGCTTTCAGCGACTCAAATACATCCGCGTCGTGAGCAAATAGACCGGCAGTCCCGACACCACGATCAATAGCGCTGCATAAGGCGCCGCCGCCGCGAATTCCACATTCGAGGTATGCGCCCATACGGCTGTCGCCAATGTGTTCAACCCGGTTGGGCTGAGCAGCAGCGTCGCGGTCAGTTCTTTCATGGCGTCGAGAAATACCAGTGCGAACGCTGCGCCCAATGCCGGGAAGATGATCGGCAGGGTCACCCGGCAAAATGCGCCGAATGACGATGCCCCCAGCGTGCGAGCGGCCTCTTCCAGTTGCGGTGCCGCCTTGTTCAGCGCGGTGCGGATCGGCGCCTGGGCCAGCGGCAGGAACAGCAGCGCATACGCGATCAGCAACAACGCCGAGGTCTGGTACAGCACTGGTACATAGTGCAGAGCGAAGTACACCAGCGTCAGCGCAATCACCAGCCCAGGTAGGGCGTGCAGCAGGTAGGGCAAGCGTTCCGCCCAGATCGCCAGTTGGCCTTTATAGCGCACCACCAGCAGTCCGACCGGCACCGCGAGCACCAGGCACAGCGCCGCACCGCCCAGCGACAGCGCCAGGGAGGACAGCAGCGCTTCGCTGATTTCGGCTACCGGAAATGCCGCCGACGAGCCCACGGCCAGCCAATAGCCGAGCATCCCCAACGGAATGCCGCTGCCAATGATCGCCAGCGCCAGGCAATACACCTGGCCCAGCGGCGCCCACTTGCCCAGTTTGACCGGTTCGGCGTGGCGCGCCGCGCCTTGACCGATGCGCACATGTCGGCCTTTGCCGCGCACGCGCAGCTCCAGCCACAGCAGGGTCAGGCACATCACCAGCAGCACCGCCGAGAGCATCGCGGCGTTGGCATTGCTGAATTCCAGTTCGAATTGCTGATAGATCGCGGTGGTAAATGTCTGCAGGCCGATGATCGACAAGGCACCGAACTCTACCAGCATGTGCAGTGCGATCAGCAGCGCCCCGGCCAGCAGCGAAGGCCATAACAACGGCAGTGTGACGCGCACGAACACGCCCCAGCGATTCATTCCCAGGGTGCGCGCCGATTCTTCCAGCGACGGGTCAAGGTTGCGTAGGGTCGCCGCCACCGGCAGGAACACCAGCGGATATTTGGACAGGCTCATCACCAGGATCGCCCCGCCCAGGCCTTCGAAGTCGGCGCTCAACGAAACCCAGGTGAAGCTGCTGACGAACGCCGGGACGGCAAACGGCAGGCACAGGATCACGCCCCAGAGGCGTCGCCCGGGCAGGTTGCTGCGCTCCAGCAGCCAGGCCAGCGACAGGCCGATCAGGCCGCAGGCGACGGTCACCCCGACCATCAGTGCCAGGGTATTGCGCAGCAGCCCGAACACGTAGGGCCGCCACAGCAAATGCACCGCTTGCGCCCAGCCCGCTTGCCAGGCCTTCAGTCCGACATACGCCAGTGGCAGCAGGCTCAGGCCGACCAGTAGCAGCACGGGCAGCAGCAACCAGATCGAAGGGCGCTTGCGCCGAGGGCGCAAAAGCCCGCGCGCGGCGGGGAGCGAAGGGTTCATCAGTTCAAGCCAACTTCACGTTCCAGGTCCAGGGCCTCTTCAGCATTGCCCAGGTCGGCAGGCGTGACTTTCGGCGGTTGCAGTTCGCTGAACGGTTTGAGTCCACGGTTGGACTGCATGCCTTTGCGCAGTGGGTATTCAGCGGACGTGTTGGTGATCACGCGCTGGCCTTCTTCGCTGGCCATGAAAGCCAGCAATTGCTGGGCTTCTTTGGGGTGTTTGCTCGACTTCAACGCCGCCGCGGAGGACACGGTGATCAAGCCGCCAGCGTCGCCATCAGTGAAATAGTGCAGTTGGGAGTCGAGGTGAGTTTTTTCCTTCTTCAAGGCGAACCAGTAATAGTTGTTCACCAGCACGGTGGCCACTTCGCCGTTCTCTACAGCCTTCAGCGCCACCATGTTGTTGCTGTACACCTTGCCGAACGCGCGCAGGCCGGTGAGCCATTCTTCGGCAGCCTCGCGACCGTGCAGCTTGATGATTGCCACGGCTTGTTCCTGGAACGCACCGCTGGTGGGGACGAAGCCGACTTTGCCTTGCCATTCTGGGCCGGCGAAATCCAGCACTGACTTGGGCAGGTCTTTCTCGGCGATCAGCTTGGGGTTGAAGGCTACGACGCGAGTGCGTGCTGTCACGCCCATCCAGTCGCCGTTGCCGCCCACGTAATCCTTGGGCAATACATCCAGCGTGCTGGCGTCAATCTTGGCCAGCAGGCCTTGTTCGCCCAGTTTATTCAGAGGGGGCGATTCTTCGGTGTAGATCACGTCGGCCGGCGAACGCTCGCCTTCCTCAACCACCTGGCTGGCCAGTTGGTTGCTGCTGCCTTTGCGGACATTGACGTGGATGCCGGTCTTGGCTTCGAAGGCCTTGGCGAGTTCGTCGCCGACTTCTTTGTGTTGGCCGTTGTACAGGGTCAGGGAAACCTTGTCGGCGGCGAAGGCGGTGGGGGAGAGCAGGGTCAGGCCGAGCAGAGTGATGGTCAGGCCACGCAGAAGGGATGTCTTGGGACGGGTATCGCGGATCATCATCCGGGGTTTTCCTCACTTGAGTGCAACAAATCATTGCAAGGATAAACGATAAAACTTCTCAAGTGCGGGTGAGAGGATGAACGCAGATAAAGTTTTCAAACCGCAGAAACGAAAAAACCCGCTTTCGCGGGTTTGATCTGAATATGGTGCCCAGGAGAAGACTCGAACTTCCACGACCGTAAGGTCACCAGCACCTGAAGCTGGCGTGTCTACCAATTTCACCACCTGGGCAATCTCAAGCAGCGTTGCCGCTGTTGATGGAGCGAACTATACGGAGCGCTTTTTGATCTGTAAACCCCTGATTCAAAAATATAAATCAAGTTTTCCTTTGAAAAACAAAGGCCTATAACGCAAAAACCCGCTTTCGCGGGTTTCTGGATAAACTCAAGGTACACCTCAAGTTTTTAATTGGTGCCCAGAAGAAGACTCGAACTTCCACGGCCTTGCGGCCACCAGCACCTGAAGCTGGCGTGTCTACCAATTTCACCATCTGGGCAGTATCTTCAACGTTGCCGTCGTCGATGGCGCGCACTATACGGAGCGGATTTTGAGCTGTAAACCCCCGCCATGAAAAAAGCCTGGAAAATTTCGCCAGTGGTCGTGCAAGGTGCTCGTCGGGGGCTTTAAAAGGCTTTTAAACGCTTGTTGACGCCTGAAATTTCCCGTTTCAATACGCGTATGCCAAACTAACCCGCATATAGACAAGGTGAAAACTCTCTAATGGCCGATTGGCAGTCCCTCGATCCCGAGGCCGCTCGTGAAGCGGAAAAATATGAAAACCCTATTCCTAGTCGCGAACTGATCCTGGCGCATCTCGCCGATCGAGGTTCGCCTGCTAGCCGCGAGCAGTTGGTTGAAGAGTTCGGTCTGACCACCGAAGACCAGCTCGAAGCTCTGCGCCGCCGCCTGCGCGCCATGGAGCGCGACGCTCAACTGATCTACACCCGCCGCGGCACTTATGCGCCGGTGGACAAGCTCGACCTCATCCTCGGCCGCATTGCCGGCCACCGTGACGGTTTCGGCTTCCTGATCCCCGACGACGGCAGTGACGACCTGTTCATGAGCCCGGCGCAAATGCGCCTGGTGTTCGATGGCGACCGTGCCCTGGCGCGCGTTTCCGGCCTTGACCGTCGCGGTCGCCGTGAAGGCGTGATTGTCGAAGTGGTGTCCCGTGGTCACGAGACCATCGTTGGGCGTTACTTCGAAGAAGGTGGCATCGGCTTTGTTGTGCCGGACAACCCCAAGGTGCAGCAGGAAGTGCTGATCACCCCTGGCCGTAATGCCAACGCCAAGGTCGGTCAGTTCGTCGAGGTGAAAATCACCCACTGGCCAACCCCGCGCTTCCAGCCTCAGGGTGATGTCATCGAAGTGGTCGGCAACTACATGGCTCCTGGCATGGAAATCGACGTCGCGCTGCGGACCTACGACATTCCTCACGTCTGGCCTGAGGCCGTGGTGAAGGAAGCACGCAAGCTCAAGCCGGAAGTGGAAGAGAAGGACAAAGAGAAGCGCATCGACCTGCGCCATCTGCCGTTCGTCACCATCGATGGTGAAGATGCCCGCGACTTCGACGATGCGGTCTACTGCGAAGCCAAGCCCGGCAAGCTGCGTTTGTTCTCCGGTGGCTGGAAGCTGTACGTGGCGATCGCCGACGTTTCCAGCTACGTGAAGATCGGCTCGGCCCTGGACAACGAAGCCCAGGTGCGCGGCAACTCGGTGTACTTCCCTGAGCGCGTGATCCCGATGCTGCCGGAGGAATTGTCCAACGGCCTGTGTTCGCTGAACCCGAAAGTCGACCGTTTGGCCATGGTGTGCGAGATGACTATCTCGAAAACCGGCGAAATGACCGACTACCAGTTCTACGAGGCGGTCATCCATTCCCAGGCCCGACTGACCTATAACAAGGTCAGCACCATCCTGGAGACGCCGAAGACCAGCGAAGCCAAAGCCCTGCGTACCGAGTACGCCGGCGTGGTCCCGCACCTCAAGCAGCTGTATGCGCTGTACAAGGTGCTCTTGGGCGCACGTCATGTGCGTGGCGCGATCGACTTTGAAACCCAGGAAACCCGGATCATCTTCGGTTCCGAGCGCAAGATTGCGGCGATCACACCGACGACCCGTAATGACGCACACAAGCTGATTGAAGAATGCATGCTGGCCGCTAACGTGGCCACCGCTGAGTTCCTGAAAAAGCACGAGATTCCTGCGCTGTACCGTGTGCACGATGGCCCGCCGCCGGAGCGCCTGGAAAAACTGCGCGCGTTCCTCGGCGAGCTCGGCCTGTCCTTGCACAAAGGCAAGGAGGGGCCGACGCCCAAGGACTACCAGGCCTTGCTGGCCAGCATCAAGGACCGTCCGGATTACCATGTGATCCAGACCGTGATGCTGCGCTCCCTGAGCCAGGCGGTATACAGCGCCGACAACCAGGGCCACTTCGGCCTGAATTACGAGGCGTACACCCACTTCACTTCGCCGATCCGTCGTTACCCGGATCTGCTCACGCACCGCGCTATCCGCAGCGTGATCCATTCGAAGATGAACACCCCGCACGTCAAGCGCGCCGGTGCCATGAGCATTCCGAAGGCACGGATCTATCCGTACGACGAAGCGACCCTGGAACAGTTGGGCGAGCAGTGCTCCATGAGTGAGCGCCGCGCCGACGAAGCCACGCGCGACGTGGTGAACTGGCTCAAGTGCGAGTTCATGAAAGACCGCGTGGGCGAATCGTTCCCGGGCGTGATCACCGCCGTGACCGGTTTTGGTCTGTTCGTCGAGCTGACGGACATCTATGTCGAGGGCCTGGTGCACGTCACCGCCTTGCCGGGCGATTATTACCACTTCGATCCTGTGCATCACCGCCTGGCGGGCGAGCGCAGCGGTCGCAGTTTCCGCCTGGGCGACACCGTGGAAGTGCAGGTCATGCGCGTCGATCTCGATGAGCGCAAGATCGACTTCGGCATGCCTGACAAACCGGCCGAACCGGCGGGTCGCAAAAAGCGTGGCATTGAAACCGCCGCACCTGCTTCCAAAGGCAAAGGGGCGCCAGCGAAAGCCGTGGCCACCGAGCCTGCGCCAGCCAAGGCTGGTCGCCGCTCCTCCACCAAGGACAAAGCGCCCGAAGCCTACCGCCCAAGCGATGCAGCAGCGAAAAACGCCGAGCTGCGCAAGAGCCGTGAGTTGAAGCAGCAGTTGCTTAACGAAGCCAAAAGCGGTGGTAAAGCGGCGTCTGGGGGAAAGTCCCAAGGGGCCGAAAAGCCGTCGAGCAAGCCGAGTAAACACCGTAAAGGCCCGCCCAAGGCGGGTTCGGCCCCCGCGAAAAGCGGCGGGTCGCGCAAACCTAAGGCCAAGTCATGAGTCTGGAAAAAATCTACGGCGTACACGCCGTAGAAGCACTGCTGCGGCACCATCCAAAGCGCGTCAAACAGGTATGGCTGGCGGAAGGTCGCAGCGAACCGCGCGTACAGGCACTGGTCGAGTTGGCCAATGAAAACCGCGTCGCTATCGGCCAGGCCGAACGCCGTGAGATGGATGCGTGGGTCGAAGGTGTTCACCAGGGTGTAGTTGCGGATGTCAGCCCAAGCCAGGTTTGGGGCGAGGCAATGCTTGACGAGTTGCTCGACCGTACCGAAGGTGCACCGCTGCTTCTGGTGCTGGACGGCGTGACCGACCCGCACAACCTCGGCGCCTGCCTGCGTTCGGCGGACGCCGCCGGCGCGTTGGCGGTGATTGTGCCTAAGGACAAGTCGGCAACCCTGACGCCGGTGGTGCGTAAAGTGGCCTGCGGCGCGGCGGAAGTGATTCCACTGGTGGCCGTGACCAACCTGGCGCGCACCCTGGAGAAACTCCAGCAGCGCGGCCTTTGGGTCGTGGGTACGGCAGGGGAGGCCGAAGTCAGCATTTATGACCAGGACCTCACCGGCCCGACCATCCTGATCATGGGCGCCGAAGGCAAAGGCATGCGCCGCCTGACCCGTGAGCATTGCGATTACCTGGTGCATCTGCCGATGGCCGGCAGCGTCAGCAGCCTCAACGTTTCGGTCGCGACCGGCGTGTGCTTGTTCGAAGCCCAGCGTCAGCGTGGGGCCAAAAAGGCAGTCGCTTCGCGCAAGTCGTAAGCTTCAAGCTGCAAGTTAACAGCACGGTGGTTGACCACTTGTAGCTTGTAGCTTGCAGCTTCCCCCCTGCTCCTCTACTATTGCGCCCCTTGCCTTCCTGGCAGGCACCGATGTGCCTCTCTGCGGCAAGATCCATAAGTGTCATTCACTCCTTGTCTGACCGTTTTTGAGCGGCAGGCTACAACCCGTAAGGAGCATTCATGCGTCATTACGAAATCATCTTTTTGGTCCACCCGGATCAAAGCGAGCAAGTCGGCGGCATGGTTGAGCGTTACACCAAGCTGATCGAAGAAGACGGCGGCAAAATCCACCGTCTGGAAGATTGGGGCCGTCGTCAACTGGCCTACGCAATCAACAATGTTCACAAGGCTCACTACGTGATGCTGAACGTTGAGTGCACTGGCAAGGCCCTGGCCGAGCTGGAAGACAACTTCCGCTACAACGATGCAGTGATCCGTAACCTGGTCATCCGTCGCGAAGAAGCCGTCACCGGCCAATCCGAGATGCTCAAGGCTGAAGAAAACCGCAGTGAGCGCCGTGAGCGTCGCGACCGTCCTGAGCACGAAGGCGCTGATAGCGCTGACAGTGATGACAGCGACAACAGCGATAACGCTGACGAGTAATCCACGGACCTTTTAAGGAGCCTATCAAATGGCACGTTTCTTCCGTCGTCGTAAATTCTGCCGCTTCACCGCTGAAGACGTGAAAGAGATCGATTACAAAGATCTCAACACTCTGAAAGCCTACGTATCCGAGACCGGCAAAATCGTTCCAAGCCGTATCACCGGTACCAAAGCACGTTATCAGCGTCAGCTGGCCACCGCTATCAAGCGCGCCCGCTTCCTGGCCCTGCTGGCCTACACCGACAGCCACGGCCGCTGAGACCGGGCAGTCGACAAGTAGTAAGGGATTGAATGCATGCGCGCCTTAGCTGAGTTCATCATGCGCGGTCGTATGCAGGCCACTCTGGTAGTGGCTGGCTGTGCGGCATTGCCGTTGCTTTATTGGTTGGGTGCTGCCGCGGGTTGCCTTGTGCTCCTGCGGCGCGGTTTGAAGGACGCCCTCGGCGTTCTTGCCCTGGGTTTGTTGCCGGCCTTGATCTGGTGGCTGCAAATGGGTGATCCACGAGTACTTCTGGTACTGCTGGGGTCATCGAGCCTTGCGTTGGTTTTGCGCGCAAGTGAGTCCTGGGTCCGTACGCTGCTGGTCAGCGTGGCAGTGGGGTTGGTGTACTCAGTGATGCTTGGCGCGGCTTTCCGCCCGCAAATCGAGGCGCTGGCGCAGGAGATCGTCAAGATCCTGCCGCTGGCCCTCGGGGATCTCTACCAGCAATTGTCGGTAGAAGAGCGAGCGCGGTTCGCGTCACTGATTGCCCCGGTCCTGACCGGCCTGATTGCGGCACTGTTGCAGGTCGTCAGCGTGCTGAGCCTGATTCTTGGGCGTTATTGGCAGGCGTTGTTGTACAACCCGGGTGGTTTTGGTCGCGAGTTTCGCAGTATCAGAATCCCCGCGGGACCGGCGATGTTGCTGCTGGCGTGCATGGTTGTCGGACCGAACTTCGGTCCACAGATGGCCCTGCTGGCGCCGATTTGCAGTGTACCGCTGGTGTTTGCCGGGCTGGCCCTGATTCATGGGCTCGCCGCGCAGAAGCGCCTGGCCAAGTTTTGGCTGGTGGGGTTGTACGTCACGCTGTTGCTGTTCATGCAGCTGATTTATCCGTTACTCGTGGTCCTGGCCATTGTCGACGGCCTGATTGATTTTCGCGGTCGTCTGGCGCCGAAAGACGCCGATAACGCGAACGGTGAAGGTTAAAAGTTAGAGGATTTTCACATGCAACTGATCCTTCTGGAAAAAGTCGCCAACCTGGGCAACCTGGGCGACAAAGTGAACGTTAAGGCCGGCTACGGTCGTAACTACCTGCTGCCATACGGCAAAGCCACCGCTGCAACCGCTGCCAACCTGGCTGCGTTTGAAGAGCGTCGCGCTGAGCTGGAAAAAGCCGCAGCAGACAAAAAAGCTTCGGCCGAAACTCGCGCTGCCCAACTGGCTGAGCTGGAAGTGACCATCACTGCCACCGCCGGTGACGAAGGCAAGCTGTTCGGTTCGATCGGCACCCACGACATCGCTGATGCACTGACCGCCTCCGGCGTTGAAGTGCAGAAGAGCGAAGTTCGTCTGCCGAACGGCACCATCCGCAACGTAGGCGAATTCGACGTAGCCGTGCACCTGCACGCCGAAGTTGAAGCCACCGTACGCGTTGTCGTGGTAGCAGCTTAAGCAGCACCTAATCGGCTGGCACCTCGCGTGCCAGGCGGTTAACATCGGGCACGATCCTGTTTACAGGTCGTGCCTTTTGTTTTTCTACACACCCCGAATTCCAAGTGGCCATGAACGATATTTCCGCTCCTGAGCAATACGATCTGCAAACCGCTGCCCTGAAGGTGCCGCCGCATTCCATCGAGGCCGAACAGGCCGTGCTCGGTGGCTTGATGCTGGATAACAACGCCTGGGAACGCGTGCTGGATCAAGTCTCGGACGGTGATTTCTATCGTCATGACCACCGCCTGATCTTCCGCGCCATCGCCAAGCTGGCCGACCAGAACTCACCGATCGACGTGGTGACCCTGGCCGAGCAATTGGACAAGGAAGGCCAGACCTCCCAGGTCGGCGGCCTCGGTTACCTGGGCGAGTTGGCCAAGAACACGCCGTCGGTCGCCAACATCAAGGCCTATGCGCAGATCGTTCGCCAGCGCGCCACGCTGCGTCAGTTGATCGGCATCAGCACCGAAATTGCCGACAGCGCCTTCAACCCCGAAGGCCGCACCGCCGAAGAAATTCTCGATGAGGCCGAGCGCCAGATCTTCCAGATCGCCGAAGCCCGGCCGAAAACCGGCGGCCCGGTAGGCGTCAACGAGCTGTTGACCAAGGCCATCGACCGGATCGACACCTTGTTCAACACCGATGCGGCCATCACCGGTATTTCCACCGGCTACACCGACCTCGACGAGAAAACCAGCGGCCTGCAACCGGCCGACTTGATCATCGTGGCCGGCCGTCCTTCGATGGGTAAGACCACCTTTGCGATGAACCTGGTGGAAAACGCCGTGTTGCGCAGCGATAAAACGGTGCTGGTGTACTCCCTTGAGATGCCAGGCGAATCGCTGATCATGCGTATGCTCTCGTCCCTGGGCCGCATCGACCAGACCAAGGTACGTTCCGGCCAATTGGAAGACGACGACTGGCCGCGCCTGACCTCGGCGGTCAACCTGCTCAACGACCGCAAGCTGTTTATCGATGACACGGCGGGCATCAGCCCTTCCGAGATGCGGGCGCGTACCCGACGCCTGGTCCGCGAGCATGGCGATATCGCGCTGATCATGATCGACTACCTGCAGTTGATGCAGATTCCAGGGTCCAGCGGCGATAACCGCACCAACGAAATTTCCGAGATCTCCCGTTCCTTGAAAGCCCTGGCCAAGGAATTCAACTGCCCGGTGGTGGCGCTGTCCCAGCTCAACCGCTCCCTGGAACAACGCCCCAACAAACGTCCGGTGAACTCCGACTTGCGGGAATCCGGAGCGATCGAGCAGGACGCCGACGTGATCATGTTCGTGTACCGCGACGAGGTGTATCACCCCGAAACGGAACACAAAGGCATCGCCGAAATCATCATCGGCAAGCAGCGTAACGGCCCGATCGGCTTTATCCGCTTGGCGTTCATCGGCAAGTACACGCGCTTCGAGAACCTCGCGCCGGGTAGCTATAACTTCGACGACGACGAGTAATCTCAGGCCAGCGGGCCGAACAGTGCGTTGATCGTGGCTTCGTTGTATTGGTAGTTCCAGCGCAACTCAGTGGTGGCTGGAATATCCTCGCTGGCAAAAAATGCCGACAATGCGAACTCCTGCCGCGGCTCGTCGCCGACTTGGGTCTCTACGGTAAACCGTGCAACTTCAACGTTGTATCCCGTCGCAGCTTGTCTGATCGGTTGACCCGCCTCGTACTCGAAAATCGTGTTGATCCTCGAAAGCACGTTATCCCCCGACAGGTTCGGCACGTCGGCGGTTGGGGGCGAGGTGGGCGCCCGGATATCCAACAAATATGGATCCCTTCGATAACCCGCTACAACGTCAGGTACTTGCTCCCCGCCATAGACGCCGAGCGTCTCGCCTTTTTTGATGGGCTTCCTGGTGATCACGGTGGATTCGCCGATCATCACCGACTCCTCAGGGGCCTTCTGATGTGCGGCAGTAAAGGGCGTTACTTCAAGTTTATCTTCATAAAGCCGTGCTACCTGTTCGTAGCCTTCCCATCGAATATAGGGCTTTATCAGGTCGCTCGAAAATGTTGCATTTGACGTGAGCGACTTGCTGCGGGTTTGCAGGCTTCGGATGCGCATCGGCTGGCCGAGGAGGTTACGCAGCGGGTACCTGCCATTGTTCGCCCGATCGTAAATGCGTCGATAATTCTGACTGTGTTGATAGCTGCCATCGGAACGCATCTGCCGCAGTTCCTGTTGTATGAAGCGCGTCGTCACTGTGCCTTCCTCGGCCGACTCGTAGTCGCTGGATGAGCGTGCCGACTCAAACCCGTCACTGGATTCCATTTTGATAAGCAAAGGGACCTGCGAGTTTTGCATGCCACCCGGCAGTCCGCCCTTGGCTGGATTGATCGCCCAAGTTCCGTCAGGGGTTCTGTGTACATAGGGTTTGTAGCCTCTGAATGGGCTGCGGGCATCGACCAGCTGCCAGCCGTCGCCACCGGGTTTGACGCGGTAGTATTTTTCGCTCTCCAGGATGTAATGGTCATGGCTGCCGTCCGCACGGGCAGGCGTTTGGTAGATACCGTCGGTACGCACGGTCATGCCCGCCGGCGGAGCCGTTTCGGCGAACTGCGGGTTCAGTGGTCGTCTTGGGGCGTCGGCCATCGCCTGGCTTGAAAGCCTGGCGTAGTGAGACGTTTGCCTGGCCGTCAACGTCAGGCTGTTTTTGCGGATCGCCTGCTTCAGGCTACCGGCCCCGGACTGGCTCAGAAGCGTTTCAAGTTCAGCCTTGGACAGCGTGTGTTCCAGGGCGCTGAACAGAGTGTCAGGTGGTTGCAGTTGCGTGCCCTGGCTGTTTTGAACCGCGTACTGTTCGCCCTGGCGGATCAGGATGTGTCGTGCGCTGCCCTCGCCACTGCCGATGCTGCCCAGCAACGGCCCGCTGTTACTGGCATCGTATACCTCTATTTTTCGCGATCCCGGCCAACCCGGCGTCTGCTCAAGGGCATGGAGGATCAGCGGTACGCTTTCAGGGGTTTGCATCGAGTCGAGGTAAATGCCTTTTTGCACATTGGCTGTGCGTATCGACTTGAGGTATTGCTCGGCCTCCCACTGTTGTTCCGGCGGCAGGCGCTGGTTCTGGTGCAGGCTTTGCTGCTCGTCATGATTGAGCGTAGCCCCGATCTCTTCGAGATGGCTTTTCGTCAGCTCAGGCATGACTGCGTGTATGTCCTCCTCAACCGGAGTGAGTGGTTTTTCACCCGATTGGATGAGTAGGGAAAATAGCCGCTGCTTTTGCTGCGGCACCTGCTCCTGAAGATGCATGGCCAGGTTTTCTGTTTTGCTGAGGTAGTCGATATAGAGCTTCGGCATGAGCTTATTGAAGTGTGTCTGCGGCATTTGCTGTTCCAGCACATGCAACAGCTCTCCCTTTCTGAAGCGCGAGGCGGGTACCTTGATTTCGTTGGGGCCTGTGCCGTGACTGAGTAAAACGCTCTGCTGTTCGTCAACGACCTTCAGCGCATAGTTGGAGGGCCACTCCGGCAGTCCGCACGCCAGATGAAACTGTATGAAGGGCGAGTACGGCGTGACGCTTTTGCCTTCTGCACGGTCAATGTCGAAGTCGTTGATTTCTTGTTCCAGATTGAAGTGCTTGACGGTGTCACGCAGCAAGGGCGGCGGCCGTACGTTGTCCAGATGGCTCTGGCGCAGTGCGCCGGTATCGGCACCGCTGAGCAGCAAAATAGGTTCCACGACCGGCTGTGTGAGGTTGGCGGCATCGGGGCCCATACGCTTGATCAGTTTGAGATCGTTCCAGTCGTGCGGTGATTCATGCGCGGTGCGCCAGTTGCCCACACCATTACTCAACAAGGGCGGTGAATACGCTTGAGGGTCGTTGGGGTGCGACAATTGCCAGTGCTTGGCGTCAGGGGTGCGTTCCACGGCATACGCCTGGTCATCCAGCTTCACAAAGTGTTGCTGCTCGTGCTGGTACATACCTTGGGGATCCGGCACCAGGCTGTCCGGCAGCGCCGTTGTGTGACGGTAGGGGGCAATGTCGCTGTGCCACAGCCGCCAGCCCTGGTTGCGCACTTGCACTTTCACCAGGCGGGTGGCAACGCCGGCGGTTTTGATCGCACCGGCGGTGGCTGCCGCCAGGGCGATGTTGTCGGCTACATCGAGAAAGTCGTTCAAGGCTTCGTCGCTGTCACCCCGGCTCCAGGCGGCGAACCCGTTATAGACGGTATGAATCAGTTCACCGGCCGCCACCACCAACATCACCTCACCCACAATCGGAATGAACGACGCGGCAAAGAACAGCAGTGATTTGCCCAAGTCTATATAGCCCTGCAGGCGTTTCTGCCGGCTCATCAGGTCGGCGTCGGCCGTGGGGACCGCCAGGATACGGGCGTCACCCTTGATTTGCGCGATGCGTCGCTTGGCCATGCACAGGAACAGGCGTGTGCGGATCGGTGTCAGGCTGACCCGCTGTTGCAGGCTGGCACGCTGCTGCCTGCCGGCCGTGACCGAAGCAGGGGTTACGCCGAGCAGGGTTTGCTGGTGTTGCAAGGGCACGAGGCGGTTGAAGAAAACCCGATAAGTATTGTCTTCCAGGCGCTCGGCGAGACTGTGCTGCAGGTCTTCCTGGGTGGCATGTTGGCGAAAGATCGCCAGGGGGTCATGGGGAGTGTAGAGGATAAACGGAAGACAGATCGCCGATGCCTCAATGATCAGCACATTGGGCAATACAACACCATTGAGGGTCAGGTGGCCACACGTAATGTCCATGTGATTGCCCGTGCGCTGGAGGCTGTGCAGTTGCAGATATTGTCGGGGAGTGAATTGCCGCTGCATGTAGGCGATGTGCAAGGCGACGCCGAAGGCGTGCCGTTCACAGGCATCGAACAGTGCGAGGACTTGGGCGGCGGTGCGCGTGGTGTTGGCCGTTGGCTCAAGTACATCTTTGATGTGCTTGAGATAGTGCGCCCCAAGGTCGAGGCTGCGGCACATAGTGGCGAATGTGGCGGGAGATGCAGGCGAAAGCGTTTCGACTTTATCGTTGATGTTGTAAAGCCCGGTGCCTTTTTCCATGCCGTCCTCTGCGGCTTCCTCGGCTTCGAAGTTTTGCAGGGCCGCTTCCAGCAGTGTTTGGCGGGTGGTTTTCTCGTGGTTTCTGATCAGGCCTAACAGGTGGTGATGCTTCCATTCCCGCACCAACAGCGCGTTTTCGTCCTTCAGCATGCCAAAGAACCATGTCTTCAGCGCTTCACGCAGCAGGGGGGCGGCAAATGCCGGCGGGCTTTGCAGCGTATTGAAAAGCGCCTGCAGGTCATGTCGGGCCTGGTTGCTGCCGAGCAGGCTGTCGCGAAAATCGGCGCGCACTTCGGGCGGCGCCTGATGAAGCCAGGCGGGCAGTTCAGATGTGATGAATTCATGGTGAGGCGAGAGGGTGTGCATAGATCCGACCCTGGAGGGCAGTGGTTGATCTGCCTCAGGCTACCCATTAACTTTTCGAATCGTCGTCAGTGGAATAGCCCCCGTCGCCGGGACAAAAATGAATCCTAAACGGCCGGACTTAAAAGCCGACCACTGTCGTCGGAATTGGTCAAATTTTGTGCTATATTCCGCGCCCGCGATTTTTCATCTCAACACCGGTCACCGTCATGCAAACAGCCAAGCCGTTATTTGACTATCCCAAGTACTGGGCCGAATGTTTCGGTCCTGCGCCATTCCTGCCCATGAGCAGGGAGGAGATGGATCAGCTTGGCTGGGATTCGTGCGACATCATCATCGTCACCGGTGATGCCTACGTTGACCATCCGTCGTTCGGCATGGCGATCATCGGCCGGCTGCTGGAGTCCCAGGGCTTTCGCGTCGGGATCATTGCGCAGCCGAACTGGCAGTCCAAAGACGACTTCATGAAGCTCGGCGAGCCGAACCTGTTTTTCGGTGTCGCGGCCGGCAACATGGACTCGATGATCAACCGCTACACCGCCGACAAGAAAATCCGTTCCGACGACGCCTATACGCCCGGCGGCATGGCCGGCAAACGCCCGGACCGCGCCAGCCTGGTGTACAGCCAGCGCTGCAAGGAAGCCTACAAGAACGTGCCGATCGTACTCGGCGGCATCGAAGCCTCCCTGCGCCGCATCGCCCATTACGATTACTGGCAGGATCGCGTGCGCAACTCGATCCTGATCGACGCCACCGCCGATATCCTGTTGTACGGCAACGCCGAGCGGGCCATCGTCGAAGTCGCCCAGCGCCTGTCGTGGGGCCACAAGATCGAAGACATCACCGATGTGCGCGGCACCGCGTTCATCCGCCGCGACACGCCGGTGGGCTGGTACGAAGTGGACTCCACCCGCATCGACCGTCCGGGCAAGATCGACAAGATCATCAACCCGTACGTGAATACCCAGGACACCCAGGCCTGCGCCATCGAGCAGGAAAAAGGCCCGGTCGAAGACCCGAGCGAAGCCAAGGTCGTGCAGATCCTGGCCAGCCCGAAGATGACCCGCGACAAGACCGTGATCCGCCTGCCGTCGGTGGAAAAAGTGCGCAACGACGCGGTGCTCTACGCCCACGCCAACCGCGTGCTGCACCTGGAAACCAACCCAGGCAACGCCCGCGCCCTGGTGCAGAAGCATGGCGAAGTGGACGTGTGGTTCAACCCACCGCCCATCCCGATGACCACCGAAGAAATGGACTACGTGTTCGGCATGCCTTACGCACGCGTCCCGCACCCGGCGTACGGCAAGGAGAAGATCCCGGCCTACGACATGATCCGCTTCTCGGTGAACATCATGCGTGGCTGCTTCGGTGGCTGCACCTTCTGCTCGATCACCGAGCACGAAGGTCGCATCATCCAGAACCGTTCGGAAGAGTCGATCATTCGCGAAATCGAAGAAATCCGCGACAAAGTCCCAGGCTTCACCGGGGTGATCTCCGACCTCGGCGGCCCGACCGCGAACATGTACCGCATCGCCTGCAAGAGCCCGGAAATCGAATCCGCCTGCCGCAAGCCATCGTGCGTGTTCCCCGGCATCTGCCCGAACCTGAACACCGACCACTCGTCGTTGATCCAACTGTACCGCAGTGCCCGTGCGTTGCCGGGTGTGAAGAAGATCCTGATCGCGTCCGGCCTGCGCTACGACCTCGCCGTGGAATCGCCGGAATACGTGAAAGAGCTGGTCACCCACCACGTCGGTGGCTACCTCAAGATCGCCCCGGAACACACCGAGGAAGGTCCGCTCAACCAGATGATGAAACCGGGCATCGGCAGCTATGACAAGTTCAAGCGCATGTTCGAGAAGTACACCAAGGAAGCGGGCAAGGAGCAGTACCTGATCCCGTACTTCATCGCCGCCCACCCTGGCACTACCGATGAAGACATGATGAACCTGGCCCTGTGGCTCAAGGGTAATGGCTTCCGTGCCGACCAGGTGCAGGCGTTCTACCCGTCGCCGATGGCGACTGCCACCGCGATGTACCACTCGGGCAAGAACCCGCTGCGCAAGGTCACCTACAAGAGCGACGCGGTGACCATCGTCAAGAGCGAGGAACAGCGCCGTCTGCACAAGGCGTTCCTGCGCTACCACGACCCGAAAGGCTGGCCGATGCTGCGCGAAGCGCTGACCCGCATGGGCCGCGCCGACTTGATCGGGCCGGGCAAGGACCAGTTGATCCCGCTGCACCAGCCGAGCACCGACAGCTACCAGAGTGCCCGTCGCAAAAACTCGACGCCGGCCGGCAGTCATAAGGTCGCCAAGGAAACCACCACCAAAATCCTCACCCAGCACACCGGCCTGCCACCCCGTGGCAGCGACGGCAGCAACCCGTGGGACAAGCGCGAACAAGCCAAGGCGGCGGCGCAGGCACGTAACAAGCAGGCGGCTAAGGAACGTAGCGATGCGGCCAAGGGCAAGGGCGGCAAGCCAGCCCGCAAGCCGGTGGTGCCGCGTTGATCGTCGTTTGAAAATGCAAAACGCCAGCCTTGTGCTGGCGTTTTGCTTTCTGGTCGGGGGTGAGGCTGTTTGGTAAGGTGGCGCTCATTAAATCGCTATCGGGGGCAAGCCCCTCCCACACTTGATCGCGTTCACGCTCCAATGGTGGGAGGGGGCTTGCCCCCGATAGCGTCAGTCCAGTCTCCACCTTTCAAGGAAGAACACCTCATGGGCAACCCCCTGGCCGGCATCGGCATGGACTCCAACCGCTCCCAGTTCATGGCCCGCCAGCGCATCGAAAGCCAGATCAACCTGCCACGCCTGTTCGCGGCCATTGATGCCGACCCCGGCATCGTCGGCGCTGGCGTTGTGTACATCGACGCCGACTTGAATGTCGTCACCCTGCGCGAGTTCAAGCCGATCTGCAGCATCAAGCCCAAGCGCATCATCTTGCGCGAGGCGCAGAAGTACATTTCGCCTGCACAGTTTGTGGAGCAGGTGAAGACCGACCCCCGTGAAGGTCGCCTCCAGAAGGAAGCGTTCGATATGGGGCTTTCCTGTGGCGCGGCGGTGATTGGCTGGATTGTGGTGTTCAGCGGCAGCGTCGCTGTACCGTTCACCGCCGGTGCCAGCGCGTTTGTGGTGGGCATCGGCGTCACGGCGGCATTGGCCAGTAGTGCTCAGTGTGGGTTTGGCGTGGCGCGCACGTACAACGAAGTGCTTGATCCTGACGCCAACGACCGTATGGACGATGCCGAATGGTATGGCGCCGTTTCCCCGGTCCTCGATGCCGCCTCGCTGGTGGGCATCGGCACCGGCGCCCTGACTACGTTCAGGCTGCTCAAGGCCAAGAAAGCCGCCGCACTGGGCAAGAGCTGGTACGAGTTGCTCAAAGGCCTGACGCGCCAGGAGCGTAAGAAATTGACCAAGGAGTTGCTCAGCCTGAGAGACCCGAGCCTGACACCCAAGTTGATCAAATTGCAGCAGCGTGCCGGCAAGCTGACCAAAAGTTACAGTTCCACCGAAATCCGCCATGCCACCCTGACTCAGATCAAGGATGCCTTGGGTGGGCTGTTGGGGATCTGGGGCAGCTATCGAACCGGCCATGTGGGCTCGGCCGAAACCATTGCGATCGGCCTGTACGAGGATCTGACGGAATGAAGGGCTTTCCCGACATGGGCAGCTTCCTGGCGCGTTATTTTCCCGTATTCATCGGCACCGTGTTCATGGCGATCTTTTCCGGCTCGGCCGCAGTGTCCATGGCGGGCGTGACGTACCTGCGCGGAGTTGATCCCGCGCTCAAGTCCAGCTATTCAGGGGCTGCGATCCTGGTATTGGTGGCGGTGCTGGTGTTTGGCAACGTGATGATCGCTCGAGGCTATCCCTGGGCGACCAGGCTGGTGGCTGGCTACCTGGTGTGCTGCCTGTTGTTCGTCGTGCCGATGATTCAATACGACCTTCACATGCTGGTATACGGCTCGGCGGTGCTGTTTCCGTTGCTGGGGTTGCTACTGCTCAACAGCAAGCGCCACCGCGAAATGCGCCACAGACTCCTCGAAATACGTCGTCTGCGCCAAGCCGTCGTTGCGCAGCGAAAAGCCCGTTGATTGGCTGGATTTGCCCTTCATTCGCGTACTCGCGTCACAAATAGGTGCAACGCTTGCACCATTGCCCCCTACGATGGCGCCGTTTTGGTGCTGTACTGCACCGGGCCGTACGATAAAGCGCAATGACCGCCGCCCTGGCATAAGTCTTGCGCGCGTTGTGCCCATGCCCTGGCTCGCAGGAGGCCGCCGTGTCGATTCATGTCGCGTTGCACCACGTTACGCATTACCGCTACGACCGTGCTGTCGAACTCGGCCCGCAGATCGTGCGTTTGCGTCCGGCGGCCCACAGCCGTACGCGGATTTTGTCCTACGCGCTGAAAGTGCTGCCCGAGCAACACTTCATCAATTGGCAACAAGATCCCCAAGGCAATTACCTGGCGCGGCTGGTGTTTCCGGAAAAAACCGCTGAACTGCGCATTGAAGTTGACCTGGTCGCCGAGATGGCGGTGTTCAACCCGTTCGACTTTTTCCTCGAGCCCTACGCTGAACACATCCCCTTTGACTACGCCGCCGACGAGCAGCGTGAGCTGGCGCCGTACCTGGAGACGCTGCCGCTGACGCCCAGGTTCGCCGCCTACCTGGCCGGGATCGACCGCACGCCACTGCCGGCGGTGGACTTTCTGGTGGGCCTCAATCAGCGCCTGGCGGCGGACATCGGTTACCTGATCCGCATGGAACCCGGTGTGCAGACGCCGGAATTCACCCTGGAAAACGCCTCGGGCTCGTGCCGCGATTCGGCCTGGCTGCTGGTGCAATTACTGCGCAACCTGGGGCTGGCGGCGCGGTTTGTGTCCGGTTACCTGATCCAGCTCACCGCCGACGTCAAGGCCCTGGATGGCCCGTCCGGCACCGATGTGGACTTCACCGACCTGCACGCCTGGTGTGAGGTGTACCTGCCCGGTGCCGGCTGGATCGGCCTGGATGCCACCTCCGGTCTGTTCGCCGGTGAAGGGCATATCCCATTGGCCTGCAGTCCCGATCCATCCTCTGCCGCACCGATCAGTGGGCTGGTGGAGCCCTGCGCGTGCGAATTCACTCATGAAATGTCGGTGGAGCGGATTTGGGAGGCGCCGCGCGTTACCAAGCCTTACACCGACGAGCAGTGGCGTGCGATCCAGGCCCTGGGTCGGCAGATCGACGGCGACCTGCTCAAGCACGACGTGCGCCTGACCATGGGCGGCGAGCCGACCTTCGTGTCCATCGACGATCCCGACGGCGCTGAGTGGAATACGGCCGCGCTGGGGCCGGACAAGCGGCGCCTGTCCGCCGAACTGTTCCAGCGCCTGCGCCAGCACTACGCGCCCCAGGGCCTGGTGCATTTCGGCCAGGGCAAGTGGTACCCCGGCGAACAACTGCCGCGTTGGTCGCTCAATTGCTACTGGCGTCGCGACGGTGTGCCGATCTGGCACAACCGCGCGCTGATCGCCGACGAGCAGCAGGACTACGGCGCCAATGACGAGTTGGCTGGGCGCTTCCTGGCCAGCGTCGCTGAGCGCCTCAAGTTACCGGCGCGTTTCGTGTTCCCGGCCTTCGAGGATCATTTTTATTACCTGTGGCGCGAAGGTGCGTTGCCGCAGAACGTCACGGCCAAAGACCCGCGACTCAGCGACGAACTTGAACGCGAGCGCCTGCGCAAAGTGTTCAGCCAGGGCCTGGATAAAGTCATCGGCCATGTGCTGCCGCTGGCGCGCACGGCGGCCAACGACCGCTGGCAGAGCGGGCGATGGTACCTGCGCGACACCCATTGCCGACTGGTGCCGGGGGACTCACCGCTGGGCTACCGCCTGCCATTGGCGTCGCAGCCCTGGGTGACGGCGGCGGAGTACCCGTTTGTGCACCCCACCGACCCGAACCAGGACCTGCCGCAGCTGCCGGGCAATGCGCAGTTGCACAACCACGCCGAGCCGGCCCCCAGCGATGAACGTGTGCCGCAGGTGGACGAGTCCGCCGACTGGCTGACCCGCACCGCGCTGTGCGCCGAGGCTCGCGAAGGGCGGCTGTACGTATTCATGCCGCCGCTGGAGCGCGTGGAAGACTATCTGGAACTGGTCGCCGCCATTGAAGCAACCGCGCAAGAGCTGCATTGCCCGCTGCTGCTGGAAGGCTATGAGCCACCGGCCGATACGCGGCTGAGCAACTTGCGGGTCACGCCGGACCCGGGCGTGATCGAGGTCAACGTGCAACCGTCCGCCACCTGGGACGAATTGGTGGAACGCACCGAGTTTCTCTACGAAGAGGCGCGACAAACCCGATTGACCACGGAAAAATTCATGATCGACGGGCGCCACACCGGCACCGGCGGCGGTAACCACTTAGTGCTTGGTGGCGCCACGCCCAAGGATTCGCCGTTTCTGCGCCGCCCGGACCTGCTGCGCAGCCTGATCAGTTACTGGCACAACCACCCGTCGCTGTCCTACCTGTTTTCCGGGCTGTTTATCGGCCCCACGTCCCAGGCGCCCCGTGTGGATGAAGCGCGCAACGATGCGCTGTATGAGTTGGAAATCGCCTTTGCGCAAATGCCGGAACCCGGTGAGGAATGCCCGCCGTGGCGGGTCGACCGCCTGCTGCGCAATCTGCTGATCGATGTGACGGGCAATACCCACCGCGCCGAATTCTGCATCGACAAACTCTATTCCCCCGATGGTGCCACCGGCCGCCTGGGGCTGTTGGAGCTGCGTGCCTTTGAAATGCCGCCCCACGCGCGCATGAGTCTGACCCAACAACTGCTGTTGCGCGCCTTGGTCGCGCGGTTCTGGCGCGAACCCTACGCACCGGCCAAACTGGCGCGCTGGGGCACCGAGCTGCATGACCGCTTCCTGTTGCCGCACTTTATCGAGCAGGATTTTGCCGACGTGATCGTCGAACTCAACGCCGCCGGGTATCCGTTGCGCGCCGAATGGTTCGCCGCGCACCTGGAGTTTCGTTTTCCCAAGGTCGGCGACTATGCCGTCAGTGGTATCGAGTTGGAATTGCGTCAGGCCCTGGAACCCTGGCATGTACTGGGCGAAGAGGGCGCGGCGGGCGGCACGGTGCGGTATGTGGATTCGTCCCTGGAGCGCCTGCAGGTGAAGCTCACCGGTCTGCCGCCACAACGTTATCTGCTGACCTGCAACGGCATCCCGGTGCCGCTGCAACCCACTGGTCGTGTCGGTGAGTTCGTCGCGGGTGTGCGTTATCGCGCCTGGCAACCGGCCAACTGCCTGCAACCGACCATCCCGGTGCATGCGCCGCTGGTGTTCGACCTGCTCGACACCTGGATGCAGCGCTCGCTGGGCGGCTGCCAGTACCATGTTGCGCATCCGGGCGGGCGCAATTACGACAGCTTGCCGGTGAATGCCAACGAGGCGGAGAGCCGGCGCATGGCGCGGTTTTTCCGGCTCGGCCATACACCCGGAAAGCTCCCCGTACCGACCATCGTGATCAACGATGAATTACCGATGACCCTGGATCTACGACGCTTTGCCAATAAGAATGACTGACTGCGATTGAAAGGTGGGAGGGCCAGCTCCCGCCCACCGTTGATTGCAATGAATCTGAGTTAATCTGAGCCCCTTTGCCTCTGCCGAGCGTTCCATGTCCGACTTGCTCGACCGTTACCCGCTGACCGCGGGCACCTATCACGAATTGCTGGACGACAGCGGCGTAGTGCGTGCCCATTGGCGACGCCTGCTCGATCACCTGCAGCGCAGCACCCCGGCGCAGCTGGCCCAGCGTCAGGCGCTGTTGACCCGGCAGATCCAGGAAAACGGCGTGACCTACAACGTCTACGCCGACCCTAAAGGCGCCGACCGCCCATGGGAATTGGACCTGCTGCCCCATGTGCTGGCCTTTGACGAGTGGCAGCACCTGGCGGCCGGTATCGCGCAGCGCGCGCGCTTGCTCAACGCGGTGCTGGCCGATCTGTATGGCCCGCAGCGCTTGATCAAGGAAGGCCTGCTGCCGGCGGAACTGGTGTTCGGGCATAACAACTTCCTATGGCCGTGCCAGGGCATCCAGCCGTCTGACGGCGCGTTTTTGCACCTGTATGCGGTAGACCTGGCGCGCACCCCGGATGGCCGCTGGTGGGTCACCGCCGACCGTACCCAGGCGCCGTCGGGCGCAGGCTACGCCTTGGAAAACCGCACCATCGTGTCTCGCGCCTTCCCGGACTTGTATCGCGATCTGCAGGTGCAGCATCTCACCGGTTTCTTCCGCACATTGCAGGAAACCCTAGCGCGTCAGGCCCCCGGCGATGATCAGACACCGCTGATTGTGCTGCTTACCCCTGGGCGTTTCAACGAGAGCTATTTCGAACATCTCTACCTCGCGCGCCAGCTCGGTTACCCGCTGGTGGAAGGCGGCGATCTCACCGTGCGCGACAGCCGTGTGTTTCTCAAGACCCTCAGCGGCCTGCGCCGGGTGCACGCGATCATGCGCCGCCTCGACGACGACTTCTGCGACCCGTTGGAGCTGCGCACCGACTCGGCCCTGGGCGTGCCGGGCCTGCTCGACGCGGTGCGCCAGGGCCATGTGCTGGTGGCCAATGCCCTGGGCAGCGGTGTGCTGGAGTCTCCGGGTTTGCTGGGCTTTCTGCCGAAGATCAACCAGTTTTTGTTTGGCGAAGAACTGATCCTGCCGTCCATCGCCACCTGGTGGTGCGGCGAGGCGCCGGTGCTTGCCGAAGCCTTGCACAAACTGCCGGAACTGCTGATCAAACCGGCATTTGCGTCGCAGAGTTTTACCCCCGTGTTTGGCCGCGATCTGGACGATGCGCAGCGCCAGGCCCTGACCCAACGCATGCGCGCGCGCCCTTACGCGTACGTGGCCCAGGAGCTGGCGCAATTGTCCCAGGCGCCGGTGTGGCACACCGAAGAGGATCACCTGCAACACCGTGCCATCGGCATGCGCGTGTACGCCGTGGCCAGCGACGACGGCTATCGTGTGTTGCCCGGCGGGCTGACGCGTGTGGCCGCCGAAGCCGATGCCGAGGTGGTGTCGATGCAACGCGGCGGAGCGAGCAAAGACACCTGGGTCCTCGGTGAGCGCACACCTGGCGGCGAACAGTGGCGCGCGCAACGCCCCATCGGCGCCCATGACCTGGTGCGCCGCGACCCCTATCTGCCCTCGCGGGTAGTGGAAAACCTGTTCTGGTTTGGCCGTTATTGCGAACGCTGCGATGACAGCGCGCGCTGGCTGCGGATCGTGTTGGCGCGCTACGTCGACGGCGACGACCCGCTAGCGTTGCAGGCGGCGGTGGCGCTGGGCGAAAACTTGCGCTTGTTGCCGGAGGAGGGCGAGCTGCCCGAGCGCCTGCTGGCCGCGTTGCTCGGTGACGACTGGCCGTCGAGCTTGCGCGCCAACCTGCAACGCTTGCAGTGGGCGGCGTCTCAGGTGCGGGGCAAGTTGTCCCGGGAAAACTGGCAGGCCCTGGTGGAGCTGCAACGCGAAGCCTTGGAGCTTGCGCGCGAGACGGCGGACTTCGGCGAGCTGCTGGACTTTCTCAACCGCCTGGTGATGTCCCTCGCGGCGCTGTCCGGGTTCGCCCTGGACGACATGACCCGCGATGAGGGCTGGCGTTTCTTGATGATGGGCCGGCGCATCGAGCGTCTGCAGTTTCTCAGCAGCAGCCTTGCGGCGTTCCTGCGCGGCGTGGCGGTGTTCGATCAAGCGGGGCTGGAATGGTTGCTGGAATTGGGCAATAGCAGCATCACCTACCGCTCGCGCTACCTGGCGGTGCCGCAACTGATCCCGGTGCTCGACCTGTTGTTGCTGGACGAGCAGAACCCTCATGCGGTGTTGTTCCAGCTCAAACTGGTGAGTCGCACGTTGCGACGGCTCAACGACGACTTTGGCGTGCCGCGGGAAACCGGTCTGGGACCGTTGGTGGAGCGTCTCACGCGCTTCGACCTGAGTTGCCTGGAGAACCCGCTGTTCGGCGAGGCCGGTGTGCGCGCCGCGTTGGATGGCCTGGCCGACCTGCTGCAAGCGGTGGCCGAGGAGAGTGGGCAAGTGTCGGATCGCCTGGCGCTGCGCCACTTCGCTCATGTGGATGATGTAAGCCAGCAAACGGTGTCGCTGTGATGAGTGCGCGCTACCAGATTTTCCACGATACCCATTACCACTACGACAGCCCGGTGTCCCTGGCCCAGCAGTTGGCGCATCTGTGGCCGCGTGCGTGTGAGTGGCAGCGCTGCAGCGCGCAACAGTTGGATATCAGCCCGCAGCCGTCCTCACGCCGCGACGAGCTGGATGTGTTCGGCAACCCCATCACCCGCCTGGCCTTCGAGCGGCCCCACGATGAACTGCTGGTCAATGCCGGGCTGACCGTGGAAGTGCTGGCGCGGCCGGCGCCGGATTTCGCTCGGTCGCCGGCGTGGGACCAGACCCGCGACAGCCTGACCTACAGCAGCCGGCCGATGTCGCCCGAGGCGATCGAAGCCTGCCGCTATCGCTTCGAGTCGCCCTATGTGCATTTGAAGCAAACCTTCGTCGACTTCTCGCAAAGCTGTTTCGTGCCGGGGCGGCCATTGCTGCTGGGCGTGCAGGCGTTGATGGAGAAGATCTTCAGCGAATTCACCTTCGATGCCGAAGCCACCCAGGTCGCTACACCGCTGGTGGAGGTGCTGGAACGCCGTCGCGGCGTATGCCAGGACTTCGCCCACTTGATGCTTGCGTGTCTGCGCTCGCGCGGTCTGGCGGCGCGTTACATCAGCGGTTATCTGCTCACGCAGCCGCCACCCGGCCAGGCACGGCTGATCGGCGCCGATGCGTCCCATGCGTGGGTCTCGGTGTATTGCCCGGTGTCAGGCTGGGTAGATTTCGATCCGACGAATAATGTGCAGCCGGCACTGGAGCACATCACCCTGGCCTGGGGCCGGGATTTTTCCGATGTGTCGCCGTTGCGTGGGGTGATTCTGGGGGGAGGCAGCCATGACCCGGAAGTGCGGGTGACGGTAATGCCGCTGGAGTAATGGTGGATTGTGGTGAACGGGGCGGGCCTGTTCACCACAAAGGAATTATTCGGCAGGATCTTTTGGTGTTTCGGTTTCGTCGCTCGTTACTTCACCGTCAACTTCCGGGTTGAGGGCGCCGGCCTCTTCATCGGCAGCGGCTTTCTTGCGTTGCAGCTTTTCCTCTTTCTTCTGTTCCTTGGCCAAGTCTCTCTGACGTTTGGCGAAGGAGTAATTAGGTTTGGCCATGGGCAATCCTCTAGGGTCGAAGGTGAGGGTGGGCGGCGCGCGGCTGCCTCGGGTCGCCATGGTAGCAGCTTAGCAGCGCGCTTGGCCTTCACTTACCGCAGGCGTAAGCGGCCAGCAGGCCGTTGAACAATTGGTTGAGGTACATGGCGCGGGCTCCAGATAGGTGATGGAGCCGATCATAGGCAGCCTGCGGCACTTTGGCCGGTTGATTGTGTCGATAGGTCTGATAGCCTAAAGTTGTATACAATCTGTTGATTCAGATCATAGGAAATCGTGCCTGTCTCTGGCACCCTTGCCGCATCATGCGTTTTTAACCCTGCCTTGGAGATTCACATGTTTGCCAAAATCGTTGCTGTTTCCCTGCTGACATTGGCCAGCGGCCAGTTGCTGGCTGCAGAGTGCAAGGTCACCGTCGACTCCACTGACCAGATGTCCTTCAACACCAAGGAAATCACGATCGACAAGAGCTGCAAGACATTCACCGTCGAGCTGACTCATTCCGGCAGCCTGCCGAAGAACGTCATGGGTCATAACTGGGTGCTCACCAGCGCCGCTGACATGCAGCCGGTCGCTACCGATGGCATGGCCGCCGGTATCGACAAAAACTACCTGAAAGAAGGCGACAGCCGCATCATCGCCCACACCAAGATTATCGGTGCCGGCGAGAAAGATTCCGTGACCTTCGACGTGTCGAAACTGGCTGCGGGTACCGATTACGCGTTCTTCTGCTCGTTCCCAGGCCACATCTCGATGATGAAAGGCACTGTGGTCGTCAAGTAAGGCCGCGTAATCGTTCATCGGGGGCAAGCCCCCTCCCACCTTGGATTGTGAATACAGTCAACTGTGGGAGGGGGCTTGCCCCCGATGACTTTCTGCCTGGTTCACCTCACGGCGCAAACGGCATGACCCGCTTGTGCTCGGTCTTGCGATACGTCTCGCAGATAATCCTGAACGCCTCTTCCCGCACCGGCTCGCCGTGCAGGAATGCATCGATCTCAGCGTAAGTCACACCATGTGACGCCTCATCCGGCTTACCCGGCGACAAGTCTTCCAGGTCGGCGGTCGGCACCTTCTCAACCAAGGATTCCGGCGCGCCAAAATGCCGCGCAATCGCACGTACCTGGTTTTTCACCAACCCGCTCAACGGCGCCAGGTCGCACGCCCCATCCCCGAATTTGGTAAAAAAGCCCATCACCGCTTCCGCCGCATGGTCGGTACCGATCACCAGGCCGCCGGCCGCGCCGGCGATGGTGTATTGCGCCACCATGCGCATGCGCGCCTTGGTGTTGCCCAGCACGAAATCACGGGACACCGCCGCCTTGCCTTCAAACGCCGCCACTTCACTGGCCAGGGCTTTGACCGCCGGGCCAATGTTGACGGTGTGACGCTCGTCCGGCTCGATAAAGTCTACCGACGCCTGGGCATCGATTTCATCGAACTGGGTTTCGTAAGGCAGGCGCACGGCGATGAAGCGATACGCCTGGTCACCGGTGCTGGCGCGCAGCTCCTGCATCGCTCGTTGGGCCAGCAGGCCGGCGGTCAGGGAGTCGACGCCGCCGCTGATGCCCAACACCAGGGCCTTGAGCCCGGAATTGCGCAGGCAGTCCTGAATAAACGCCACGCGCCGCGCTACTTCGGCCTCAAGCGCGGCCTGGTCGTTGAATGGCGCTTGGACCTTGAGCTGCTGCGCGATCTCACGCTGTACGGCTTGCATGCTTCACTCCTTGTTGGATAGGGCAGGTACTTTGAAAACGTGACGCAGATAGGCGACAAAATTCGGGTCGGTGCATTGGGTCTTGCCCGGTTCATCGGAGATCTTCGCCACGGGCTGGCCATTGCAGGCGGTCATTTTAAGCACAATGCTCATGGGCTCCACCCCTGGAATGTCACAGGTCAGGTTGGTGCCGATGCCGAAGCTCACATTAATGCGGCCTCGCAGCGCGCGGAAGATCTCCAGGGCCTTGGGCAGCGACAGGCTATCGGAGAACACCAGCGTCTTGCTCATCGGCTCGATGCCCAGCTTGTGATAATGCGCGATGGCTTTTTCCGCCCATTGCACCGGGTCGCCGGAGTCGTGGCGCAGGCCGTCGAAGAGCTTGGCGAAGTACAGGTCGAAGTCGCCGAGGAACGCATCGGTGGTGATGCAATCGGTCAGGGCGATGCCCAACAGGCCACGGTATTCGCGCACCCAGCAATCGAGCGCGGCGATCTGGCTGTCGATCAGGCGCGGGCCGAGTTGCTGATGAGCCATGATCCATTCATGGGCCATGGTGCCCAGGGGCTTCATGTTGAACTCGCGGGCCAGGTGCACGTTGCTGGTGCCGACGAACCGCCCGGGAAAGTCATGCTTGAGCACACTGACCACTTCTTCCTGCACCCGGTACGAGAAGCGCCGACGCGTGCCGAAGTCGGCCACTTGCAGCTCCGACAGCTCATCGCTGCCGGCGTTGGCCGTCAGCCAATCGAACTTGCGGTACAACTGCTCGCGGGCCTGTTCGAGGATTACGGTCTGGTAGCGGTAGCGGTTGCGCACTTCGCTGACAATGGCCAGCAACGGCACTTCGAACAGGATCACATGCAACCAGGGCCCGCGCAGGCGGATGAACAGCTCGCCGTTTTCGATACCGGTCTGCACATAGCGCAGGTTGAAGCGAAACAGCCCGAGGAAGCGCAAAAAGTCCGGCTTCATAAAGCTGATGCGTTCCAGGAACCCCAGTTGGTCCGGGCTCAGGCTCAGCTCGGCTAGGCGCTCGATCTGGTAGCGGATCTCCGCCAGGTAGGGCCGCAGGTCTTCGCTGTTACGGCAACGAAATTCCCATTCAACTTCCACGTTGGGATAGTTGTGCAGCACCGCCTGCATCATGGTCAGTTTGTAGAAGTCGGTGTCGAGCAGGTTCTGCACGATGCGATCGGCAAACACGCTCTCGCTCATAACGGGAATCTCCAGATGGATCGGCGCGGGGGCCGACCTTTACTCACGAATTTAAAAGGGGGCTAGTGGCGCATAGACCTGAGGGGTTTTGCCAGACATTTTTTCGGGGAGGCCACTGGCCTCATCGGGGGCAAGCCCCCTCCCACATTTGAAATGCATTCCACTCCAGGCACTAGATCACTTGCTCCATCATCCACTTCACAAATTCGCGCACCTTGGGCACTTCGGCTGCGTGCTCCGGGTAGGCCAGGTAATACGCGTCCTGGCTGGGCATCGCATGCTGCCAGGGGATCACGAGCTTGCCGTCGGCCAATTCTTCTTCCACCAGAAAGCGTGGCAATAACGCCACGCCGCACCCCACCTGCGCCGCGCGGATACACATATAGAAAGTGTCGAAACGCGGGCCATGGTAGCTGTGCTCGGTGTGATAACCCTGGTCGGCAAACCAGTCGTGCCAGCCCTGGGGGCGCGAAGCGTTTTGCAGCAGCACCAGGTTGCTCAACTGCGTGGGATCGGTGAAGGGCTGCGCCGGCAGGCTCTCCGGGGCGCACACCGGCACTAGCTCTTCGCTGAACAGTTTCAGGCTCTCGGTGCCCGGCCGCGCACCCTGGCCGAAGTAGAACGCCATGTCGGCCTTGCCTTGCAGCAGCTCGTCCGGCTCCTGCTCGTTGCACAGGTCCAGATGGATCTGCGGGTGACGCAGGCGCCAGCCCTTCAGGCGCGGCACCAACCAGCGCGCGCCGAAGGTGTAGGGCGTGGACACGCGCAGTACTTCGGTCTCACCGCCGTAGGAGCGCAGGTAGTGGGTGGACATCTCTACCTGCGTAAGGATCTTGCGCACCTCCACCAGGTACAAATCGCCCGCCGGCGTCATCTGCAGGCGGCGCCGCACGCGGCGGAACAGCAGGTGCTGCAGCAACTCTTCCAATTGCGCCACCTGCTTGCTCACCGCGCTCTGGGTGAGGTTCAGCTCCTCCGCGGCGCGGGTAAAACTCAGGTGACGGGTGGCCGCTTCGAAACACTGCAGGGCGGTGATCGAGGGCAAATGTCTTTTATTCAGCACGGCGTGCCTCTTTTTATTCCTGGCATGAATAAACGGAATGATATCTCGCCTAATCGTCGTTTGTTGGCAAGTCTTGGGCCAGCTACAAATAAGCCTTGGATCGTCGTGCGGGCCGCGGCGCTTTTTTTTCTACACAGATTGAAGGAGTGACCCATGGTTGCCGCATTGCTTGATCGTCTCGGGGTGAACCCGGCGTTGTACCAGTCGGGTAAACACCCCGTGCACTCGCCGATCGATGGCAGCCGTATCGGCAGCGTGCACTGGGAAGGCGCCGCCGAGGTGGAGCAACAGGTCAGTCGCGCCGAGCATGCATTCGAGGCCTGGCGCAAGGTGCCGGCGCCGCGTCGCGGTGAGTTGGTGCGCCAGTTCGGCGATGTCCTGCGCGAGTACAAGGCCGACCTGGGCGAGCTGGTGTCCTGGGAAGCCGGCAAGATCACCCAGGAGGGCTTGGGTGAAGTGCAGGAAATGATCGACATCTGCGACTTCGCTGTCGGCCTGTCCCGTCAGCTGTACGGCTTGACCATCGCCTCTGAGCGCCCTGGCCATCATATGCGTGAAACCTGGCACCCGCTGGGCGTGGTCGGCGTGATCAGCGCGTTCAACTTTCCGGTCGCAGTGTGGGCCTGGAACACCGCCCTGGCGCTGGTATGCGGCAATGCCGTGATTTGGAAACCGTCGGAAAAGACCCCGCTCACCGCGCTGGCCTGCCAGGCGCTGTTCGAGCGCGTCGCGAAAACCTTCAGCGATGCCCCCGAGTACCTGAGCCAGGTGATCATCGGCGGTCGCGATGCCGGCGCCGCGTTGGTGGACGATCCGCGCGTGGCTCTGATCAGCGCCACCGGCAGCACCCGCATGGGCCGCGAAGTGGCGCCCAAAGTCGCCGCGCGTTTCGCCCGCAGCATCCTCGAATTGGGCGGCAACAACGCCATGATCCTCGGCCCGAGCGCCGACCTGGACATGGCCGTGCGCGCCATCTTGTTCAGCGCGGTCGGCACCGCTGGTCAGCGATGCACCACCCTGCGTCGGCTGATCGCCCACGAGTCGGTCAAGGACGAAATCGTCACCCGTCTCAAGGCCGCGTATTCGAAAGTACGCATCGGCCACCCGCTGGAAGGCAACCTGGTCGGCCCGCTGATCGACAAGCACGGCTTCGACAACATGCAGGACGCCCTTGAGCAAGCCTTGAGCGAAGGCGGCAAGGTGTTCGGCGGCAAGCGCCAGCTGGAAGACACCTTCCCCGACGCCTACTACGTATCGCCGGCCATCGTGGAAATGCCCGAGCAGAGCGACGTGGTGTGCACCGAAACCTTCGCGCCGATCCTGTATGTGGTCGGCTACACCGACTTCGCCGAAGCCCTGCGCCTGAACAACGCCGTGCCCCAAGGCCTGTCCTCGTGCATCTTCACCACCGACGTGCGCGAGGCTGAGCAGTTCATGTCGGCGGTGGGCAGCGACTGTGGCATCGCCAACGTCAACATCGGCCCGAGCGGCGCGGAAATCGGCGGCGCGTTCGGTGGCGAGAAAGAGACCGGCGGCGGGCGTGAATCCGGTTCCGATGCGTGGCGCGGGTACATGCGCCGCCAGACCAACACCGTGAACTACTCGCTGGAGCTGCCATTAGCGCAAGGCATCACCTTCGACTGATGATCGTTCCCACGCTCCGCGTGGGAATGCATCCTGTGACGCTCCGCGTCACGACCTGAAAGCGGACGCGGAGCGTCCTGGGCTACATTCCCACGCTCCGCGTGGGAACGATCGGTTGTGAGTTCATTCCGGAGTCTGGCAATGGCACTACGCGAAGCATGTTTGTGGGAACACCTTACCCCCAGCCGGCCGGATCGTGCCGCGCTCAACGGCGAGGTCAAGGTGGATGTGTGTGTGATCGGCGCCGGGATCACCGGCCTATCGGCGGCGATCCATTTGCTGGAACAGGGTAAAAGCGTCGCCGTGCTCGAAGCCCATCGCAGCGGGCATGGCGGTTCCGGGCGCAATGTCGGGTTGGTGAATGCCGGCTTGTGGATCCCGCCGGACGAGATTGAAGCCGGTTTCGGCGAAGCGGTGGGCAGCCAGCTCAACCGCATGCTCGGCGCGGCGCCGGCGCTGGTGTTCAGCCTGATCGACAAATACGCCATCGATTGCCAATTGCGTCGCGAAGGCACGTTGCACATGGCGCACAACGCCCGTGGCGAGGCGGACTTGCGCAGCCGTGAGGAACAATGGAAGCGCCGTGGCGCGCCTGTCGAATTACTCACCGGCCAAGCCTGCGAGCACGCCACCGGAACCAAAAAGATCGCTGCCGCCTTGCTGGACCGGCGCGCGGGCACGCTCAACCCCATGGCCTACACCACCGGCCTGGCAAATGCGGCGGCAGGGCTGGGTGGGCAACTGTTCGATCATTCCCCTGTGACGCGGCTGGAGCGCCAAGGCTCGGACTGGTCGGTCCAGACCGCCGACGGTGCGGTGCGTGCCGCCCAAGTGGTCATCGCCTCCAACGCCTACACCGAAGGCGAATGGACCGCGCTGCGACGAAACTTCTTCCCCGGTTATTACTACCAAGTCGCGTCGGCCCCGTTGGCAGACGCCGCCGCCGAGCAAATCCTGCCCGGTGGACAGGGCTCCTGGGACACCCGCCAAGTCTTGAGCAGCATCCGCCGCGATGCCGATGGCCGGCTGCTGCTCGGCAGCCTGGGCAATGGCAACCAGAAACCGACGTGGTTCCTCAAGGCGTGGGCCGACCGGGTGCAGCAGCACTACTTTCCGTACCTCAAATCGGTGCAGTGGGAATATACCTGGACCGGCTGCATCGCCTTTACTCCCGACCACTTGATGCGCTTGTTCGAGCCGGCCCCGGGGCTGGTGGCGGTTACCGGCTACAACGGGCGCGGCGTGACCACGGGCAGTGTGGTGGGTAAGGCGTTTGCCGACTATCTATGTCACCAGAATCCCCAGGCGCTGCCGATCCCGTTTGCGCCGATGCAACCACTGGCGGCGGTGGGCCTGCGCAGCTGCCTGTATGAAGCCGGGTTTTCGCTGTATCACGCGGGGCAATGCCTGAGGATCGTTATCTGATCAGCGAAATACCCCCCAAAGCCGCGCATTTTCTTAGCAGGCTACTCATCTGTATTGGTGCAAGTCGTAGCAAACGCGCACTGTAAATGTGCAGTTCCGTTACGCCTACGGTTACCGCTGTAGGAAGTGGTGTTTATCGCTCTGGTTGCAGGTGCGACCGGTAATGGTTGTACCTTTTACAGCTTTAGGTTGCACCTGGGCGTGCCAGAGGGTTGCACGTGCTGGCATGCGGAGACGAAACGCCTGCAATAACAATGACACCGTGTCTTTTTGAAGAATAAAAAAGTAATGGCACGCGGCTTGCTCTGAGCTTTCGGTGAAAAGTTTGAATGCAAGTTGTCGTGCCTAAAATCAAAAATATCGGAGCACCACTCATGTCCCAGACGTTTTACAAGAAAGGCTTTCTTGCTCTCGCCGTGGCAGCGGCGCTGGGTGTTTCTGCGTTTGTTCAAGCTGATGTGAAGATTGGCGTAGCGGGGCCGATGACCGGCGCCAACGCCGCTTTCGGTGAGCAATACATGAAGGGTGCCCAGGCGGCAGCCGATGTGATCAACAAGGCTGGCGGCATCAACGGCGAACAGATCAAGCTGGTGGCCGGTGACGACGCCTGCGAACCCAAGCAGGCCGTGGCCGTCGCCAACCGCCTGGCGGACCAGGACAAAGTCATCGGCGTGGTCGGGCACTTCTGCTCGTCGAACACCATCCCGGCGTCCGAGGTGTATGACGAAGCGGGCATCATCGCGATCACCCCAGGCTCTACCAACCCGCAGGTCACCGAGCGCGGCCTGGGCGCCATGTTCCGCATGTGCGGGCGTGACGACCAGCAGGGCATCGTCGCCGGCGACTACATCGTCGATGTGCTCAAGGGCAAGAAAATCGCGGTGATCAACGACAAGGACACCTACGGCAAGGGCCTGGCCGACGCCACCGCTGCGCAGTTGACCAAGCGTGGCGTCAAGCCGGTGCTGGAAGAAGGCCTGACCCGTGGCGAGAAAGACTTCAGCGCCCTGGTCACCAAGATCCGCTCCCTGGGCGCCGACGTTGTGTACTTCGGTGGCCTGCACCCGGAAGCCGGTCCCCTGGTTCGCCAGATTCGTGAAGCGGGCCTCAAGGACGTCAAGTTCATGTCCGATGACGGCATCGTGACTGACGAATTGGTGGCTACCGCCGGTGGTGCGCAGTACGTGGATGGCGTCTACATGACCTTCGGCGCCGACCCGCGCCTGCTGCCGGACAGCAAGACCGTCGTGGAAGAGTTCCGCAAAAACGGCACCGAGCCCGAAGGCTACACCTTGTACGCCTATGCCTCGATCCAGGCCCTGGCCGCCGGCTTCAATGGCGCCAAATCCAACAAAGGCGAAGACGCCGCCAAATGGCTCAAAGCCAATCCGGTCAAGACCGTGATGGGCGAGAAGACCTGGGACGCCAAGGGCGACCTGAAAATCTCCGACTACGTGGTTTACCAGTGGGATAAAGACGGCAAATACCACCAGCTGGAAAAGCAGAAGTAATCCATGTGGGAGGGGGCAAGCCCCTCCCACAGTGGGACAGTGTTGTGTTTGAGATCTGACTTTTCCTCCAGAAGCGCCGCGCACCTCAGGGTGTGCAGGTGCTCACCGCGTGAGATTGCGTTATGGATGGTATTTTCCTGCAGCAACTGGTCAATGGGCTGACCCTCGGGTCGGTCTATGGCCTGATCGCCATCGGCTACACAATGGTCTACGGCATCATTGGCATGATCAACTTCGCCCACGGCGAGGTTTATATGATTTCCGCTTACCTCGCGGCGATCAGTCTGGCACTGCTGGCTTACTTCGGCATCGAATCCTTCCCGCTGCTCATTCTCGGCACTTTGATCTTCACCGTAGTCGTCACCGGCGTGTACGGCTGGGTCATCGAGCGTGTCGCCTACAAACCGCTGCGCAACTCCACCCGATTGGCCCCGCTGATCAGCGCCATCGGCATCTCCCTGATCCTGCAGAACTACGCGCAGATCGCCCAGGGCGCGAAACAACAAGGCATCCCCACCCTGCTGGCCGGCGCCTGGCGCGTCGACATCGGCAGCGGGTTCGTCCAACTGACGTACACCAAGGTCTTCATCCTCGTGGCGGCGTTTGCCGGCATGGCGTTGCTCACCTACATCATCAAGTACACCAAGCTCGGCCGCATGTGCCGCGCTACCCAGCAAGACCGCAAGATGGCCTCGATCCTGGGGATCAACACCGACCGCGTGATTTCCTACGTGTTTGTGATCGGTGCCGCCATGGCCGCGCTGGCCGGCGTATTGATCACCCTCAACTACGGCACGTTCGATTTCTATGCCGGTTTCATCATTGGCATCAAGGCCTTCACCGCCGCGGTCCTCGGCGGCATCGGTTCCCTGCCTGGGGCGATGCTCGGCGGGATCATCCTCGGGATTTCCGAATCGCTGTTCTCGGGGTTGATCAACTCTGACTACAAAGACGTATTCAGTTTCTCCCTGCTGGTGGTGATCCTGATTTTCCGTCCTCAAGGCCTGCTGGGTCGTCCGCTCGTGGCTAAGGTGTAAAACATGTCTGCTGCCAAACCCATCGATATCAAGAAAAGTGTCGTCGATACGGTCCTTGCCGGGCTGATTTCGCTGATCGTGTTCGGCCCGATCGTCGGCGTGGTCCTCGACGGCTATAGCTTCAACCTGGAACCGGCGCGTGTGGGCCTGTTGGTCGCCATCGTGATGGTCGGCCGCTTCGCCATGAGCCTGTTCCTGCAAACCCCCAAGGGCTTGAAGATCCTGCAGGGTTTTGAAAGCAGCGGCTCGGGTGTGCATGTGCTGGCGCCTGACTACAAGTCGCGGCTGCGCTGGATCATCCCGGCGCTGATTGTGATCGCCATCGTGTTTCCCATCTTCGCCAACAAATACCTGCTGACCGTGGTGATCCTCGGCCTGATCTACGTGTTGCTGGGCCTGGGCCTGAACATCGTGGTCGGCCTGGCCGGGCTGCTCGACCTGGGTTACGTGGCGTTCTACGCCATCGGTGCCTACGGCCTGGCGCTGGGTTATCAATACCTGGGCCTGGGCTTCTGGAGCGTGCTGCCACTGGCGGCCATCGCAGCGGCGCTGGCGGGCTGCATACTCGGCTTCCCGGTGCTGCGAATGCACGGTGACTACCTGGCCATCGTGACCTTGGGCTTTGGAGAAATCATTCGCCTGGTCCTCAACAACTGGTTGTCGTTCACCGGCGGCCCGAACGGTATGCCGGTGCCTTCGCCGACCTTCCTGGGCCTTGAGTTCGGGCGCAAGGCCAAGGAGGGTGGGATTCCGTTCCACGAGTTCTTCGGTATCGAGTACAACGCCAATATCAAGTTCATGTTCATCTACATCGTGCTGTTCCTGGTGGTGCTGGCTGTGCTGTACATCAAGCATCGCCTCACGCGCATGCCGGTCGGTCGTGCCTGGGAAGCCCTGCGCGAGGATGAGATCGCCTGCCGCTCCATGGGCCTGAACCATGTACTGGTCAAGCTCTCGGCGTTCACCATCGGCGCTTCCACGGCCGGCCTGGCCGGTGTGTTCTTCGCCAGTTACCAAGGTTTCGTCAACCCGTCGTCGTTCACCTTCTTCGAATCGGCGTTGATCCTGGCCATCGTGGTGTTGGGCGGCATGGGCTCGACGGTGGGCGTGGTGATTGCCGCGTTCGTATTGACCGTCGCACCGGAACTGCTGCGCAGCTTCTCGGAATACCGCGTGCTGCTGTTCGGGGTGTTGATGGTGGTGATGATGATCTGGCGACCGCGCGGTTTGATCCGCATCAGCCGCACCGGTGTGACACCACGCAAGGGAGTGGCGCCATGAATAAGGAAGTCGTGCTTTCCGTGGAACACCTGATGATGCACTTCGGTGGCATCAAGGCCCTGAGCGATGTGAGCCTCAAGGTCGAACGCAACTCGATCTTCGCCCTGATCGGCCCCAACGGCGCCGGCAAGACCACGGTGTTCAACTGCCTTACCGGTTTCTACAAAGCCAGTGGCGGCAAGATCCAGCTCAACGTGCGTGGCAAGCAGACCAACGTGATCCAGCTGCTGGGCGAGCGCTTCCAGGCCGCCGATTTCGTGTCGCCGAAAAGCTTCCTCAGCCGCGTGTACTACAAAATGTTCGGCGGCACCCACTTGGTGAATCGCGCGGGGCTGGCGCGTACGTTCCAGAATATCCGCCTGTTCAAGGAAATGTCCGTGGTGGAAAACCTGCTGGTGGCGCAGCACATGTGGGTCAACCGCAACATGCTGGCGGGCATCCTCAACACCAAGGGTTACCGCAAGGCCGAGAGTGACGCCCTTGACCATGCGTTCTACTGGCTGGAAGTGGTGGACCTGGTGGACTGCGCCAACCGGCTGGCCGGTGAGCTTTCCTACGGCCAGCAGCGGCGCCTGGAAATTGCCCGCGCCATGTGCACCCGGCCGCAGATCATCTGCCTGGACGAGCCGGCGGCGGGCCTCAACCCCCAGGAAACCGAAGCCCTCAGCGCGATGATTCGCCTGTTGCGCGACGAACACGACCTTACGGTGGTGTTGATTGAACATGACATGGGCATGGTGATGAGTATTTCCGATCATATCGTGGTGCTGGACCACGGCAACGTGATCGCCGAGGGCGGGCCGGACGCGATCCGCAACGACCCCAAAGTGATCGCCGCCTACCTGGGCGCCGACGAAGAGGAACTGGTATGAGTGCACCTATCCTCGAAATGAAGGACCTGGACGTGTTCTACGGCCCGATCCAGGCCCTGAAAAAAGTCTCGCTGCACATTAACGAAGGCGAAACCGTCAGCCTGATCGGCTCCAACGGTGCGGGTAAGTCCACATTGCTGATGTCGATCTTCGGCCAGCCACGGGCCGAGTCGGGGCAGATTCTCTACAACGGCGTCGACATTACCCACAAGTCGTCCCACTACATTGCCTCCAACGGCATCGCGCAGTCGCCGGAAGGGCGGCGGGTATTCCCCGACATGACCGTCGAGGAAAACCTGCTGATGGGCACCATTCCGATCGGTGACAAGTTCGCCGGTGAAGATATGCAGCGCATGTTCGAGCTGTTCCCGCGCCTTAAGGAGCGGCGTAACCAGCGCGCCATGACCATGTCCGGCGGCGAACAGCAAATGCTCGCCATCGCCCGCGCACTGATGAGCCGGCCCAAGCTGTTGCTGTTGGATGAGCCGAGCCTGGGCCTGGCGCCGATTGTGGTGAAGCAGATCTTTTCCACCCTGCGCGAGTTGGCGGCTACCGGGATGACGATTTTTCTGGTGGAACAGAACGCCAACCACGCACTGCGTTTGTCGGACCGCGCGTATGTGATGGTCAACGGTGAGATTCGCCTGACGGGCACCGGCAAGGAACTGCTGGTCAATGAGGAAGTGCGCAACGCCTACCTCGGCGGCCACTGATCTGAATCACGACGCAGTACCCTGAGGAGGGGGCAAGCCCCGGTACAAACCGGGGGCATCGTTCCCACGCTCCCGCGTGGGAATGCAGCCCGCGACGCTCCGCGTCGCCCGTGCACGGTGGCCGAAACCTGCGGCGCCTGGGGGGACGCGGAGCGTCCCAGGTGGCAATCCCACGCAGAGCGTGGGAGCGCTCAGTGGGCGCCATTCAACCAGGCATCAAGATCGTTCCCACGCTCGCGTGGGAATGCAGCCCGTGACGCTCCGCGTCACCTGTGCGCAATAGCCAAAACCTGCGGCGCTTGGCGGGACGCGGAGCGTCCCAAGCGGCATTCCCACGCAGAGCGTGGGGACGATCAGCGCGCGCCATTCAATCAGGCATCAAGATCGTTCCCACGCTCCCGCGTGGGAATGCAGCCGTGACGCTCCGCGTCACCCGTGCACAGTGGCCAAAACCTGCGGCGCCTGGCGGGACGCGGAGCGTCCCAAGCGGCATTCCCACGCAGAGCGTGGGGACGATCAGCGCGCGCCATTCAACCAGGCATCAAGATCGTTCCCACGCTCGCGTGGGAATGCAGCCCGTGACGCTCCGCGTCACCTGTGCACAGTGGCCAAAACCTGCGGCGCTTGGGGGGACGCGGAGCGTCCCAAGCGGCATTCCCACGCAGAGCGTGGGGACGATCAGTGGGCGTCATTCAATCAGGCATCAAGATCGTTCCCACGCTCCCGCGTGGGAATGCAGCCCGTGACGCTCCGCGTCGCCCGTGCACAGTGGCCAAAACTTGCGGCGCCTGGCGGGACGCGGAGCGTCCCAGGCGGCATTCCCACGCAGAGCGTGGGGACGATCAGCGCGCGCCATTCAACCAGGCATCAAGATCGTTCCCACGCTCGCGTGGGAATGCAGCCCGTGACGCTCCGCGGCGCCTGTGCGCAATAGCCAAAACCTGCGGCGCTTGGCGGGACGCGGAGCGTCCCAAGCGGCATTCCCACGCAGAGCGTGGGGACGATCAGTGCGCGCCAGCGCCATGTCGAAGATTTGTCGATCCACAAGGCCTATCCCAAATTGTGGAAAACAAATCCAGCCCAGCTCCAAAGCGCGACATATAGCCGCCGCAAATCGCTGTTTTGTCACACTTTTGACTTGTCCCCATCCACTGTGGAACCGGCTGTGGGTAACGTGGGAGTAGCTCGCTGAAAGCCTTTAAAACCGTGGCTTTCAGCTGCATGATCGTTTTTTGATCAGTGTCTTTTTCGTGAGGGATCGAGGGGTTTGTCAACCTGTTTAAAGACACAGGTATATGACTGAATTATGTCCTCCAGGCCTGTGGATAAGTCTGTGACTAAACTCTGGAAAGACCTCCGCAGAGGCCGAAATGTCTGGCCTGGAGCCATCGTTCAAGATTTTCGGCGTCGCCTTGAGCTACATAGGTGCCAGTGAAGGTCAAGCAAAATACTTTCTAAAACCGGCTGCAGGCCTTATATACAGCGGCTTTGAAGGTTTACCACTTGCCCCCAAAGACTGTGGGCGCAATTGTGGATAACCTGCGTGCATCTGGCTGCAGACCACGGTTTATGGGGCTATGAGCAAGTTGGTCATAATTTGATCAGGTGTGCGGCGGTTGTGATGCGTAGCGGTTGCCGCGACGACGAGGGACGGGCATCCTGCTGGCTGATTTTTTCCCGTCGCTCGCAAGGAGAACACCATGTCCGACACGCTGTTTATTACTGGCGCCACCTCTGGTTTCGGCGAAGCCTGTGCTCGGCGTTTCGCCCAGGCCGGCTGGAAACTGGTGCTCACCGGCCGCCGTGCCGAGCGGTTGAATGCCCTGGTTGAAGAGCTTTCCAAGCAGACCGAAGTGCACGGCCTGGTAGTGGACGTGCGTGACCGCAAGGGCATGGAAGACGCCATCGCTAACCTGCCGCCGTCGTTCGCCACCCTGCGCGGGCTGATCAACAATGCCGGCCTGGCGGTGGGCACCGACCCCGCGCCCAAGTGCAACCTGGACGACTGGGAAACGATGGTCGACACCAATATCAAAGGCCTGCTGACCACCACCCATCTGCTGCTGCCGCGCCTGATCGCTCATGGCCGTGGCGCGGGCATCATCAACCTGGGCTCCATCGCCGGAAGCTACCCGTACCCCGGCAGCCATGTGTACGGCGGCTCCAAGGCGTTCGTCAAACAGTTCTCCCTGAACCTGCGTTGCGACCTGCAAGGCACCGGCGTGCGGGTGACCAACATCGAGCCGGGCCTGTGTGAAAGCGAATTCTCCCTGGTGCGTTTCGGCGGTGACCAGGCGCGTTACGACGCCACCTACGCCGGCGCCGAACCGATCCAGCCGCAGGACATCGCCGACACTATCTTCTGGGTGCTCAACACCCCGGCGCACGTCAACATCAACCGCCTGGAGCTGATGCCGGTGAGCCAGAGCTGGGCGGGGTTTGCGATTGAGCGGGGTGCGAAGTAAGGCTTTAGACCGAGTCGCTGCCATCGGGGGCAAGCTCCCTGCCACACTCGTCCGTGTTCACAAACCTGATATGTGCACCGGTCAACTGTGGCAGGAGGCTTGCCCCCGATGGCGTCAAATCGGCCAAAACACGGCATAAGGTATACTCGCCGCCTGAAAGCCCCTCCGCATCGTGCGGATTTAGGGTTTTGACGGGAGGCAATGTGAGTAACCGAGGTGAGCAGTCACTGCTCAAACAATCGACGATTCTGATGTTCGCGGTCGCGATCGCCGGGATTGTCACGGGCGTGGTATCCGGCGCCCAATCCATTCTGTTCGACGGCTTCTTCTCGCTGATCGCCACCGCCATCAAGGTGTTGATGCTGATCACCGCCAAGCTGATCGCCAAGAAAAGCAACGAGCGTTTCCAATTTGGCTACTGGCACCTGGAGCCGATGGTGCTGCTGATCGAAGGCAGTTTCCTGCTGCTGATCGCCATCTATGCATTCCTCAACGGCGTGTTCGGCATTATCAATGGCGGGCGCGAGGTCGAATTGGGCCTGGTGATTATCTACGCGGCGGTGTTTACCGTCGTCGAGTTCGGCTATTTCTTCTATGTGCGTTATCGCAACCGCGCACTGAAATCTTCGTTGATCCAGTTCGATAACATCAGTTGGCTGGTGGACGCGATGCTGTCGGTGGGGCTGCTGATCAGCTTCCTGGCCGCACTGTTGCTCAAGTCCCAGGGCTATGCCGAGTGGGCGGTGTATGTCGACCCGCTGATCCTGATCCTGCTGGCATTGAGCATGCTGGCGCCGGCGTTCAAGATCCTGCGTCCGGCGTTGCGCGACGTGTTGGGGATTGCGCCGGATCATCTGGACGACACAGTGCGCGAGGTGATGGACGCGTTGAAAGCCCGCCATGGTTTCGAGGACTACGTGTCGTATGTGCAAAAGCACGGGCGCGCGCGGTTCATCGAAATCCATGTGGTATTGCCGGTGGATTACCCGGTGAACAACGTTGCGACTCTCGACGCATTGCGTGAGGAGATATCCACAGGGCTGGGCACGCCGGATGCGGCGCGCTGGTTAACGATCAGCTTTACCGCAGATCGTAAGTGGATTGCGTAAGGCCCTGGTAACAGGTGGCCAAGTGATACGGCGTGGTCGACGGCATGTCCCGTCGGCTCACGGCGCCGTTGGCATCCAGGCATTCGTGCCAGCCTTTGTCGTACAGGAAGTGCTGCTGCAGCGCCAGCAATTGGCGTTGCAACACGGCCTGGCTGTTGGGGCGCAAGGTCAGCGCGCGCAGGTATTCGGCCTGGGCCCAGATACGCTGGGTGCCGTCGCGCACGCTGCCGTCCAGGGCGAGCATGCCGCTGACCGCGCCGGTTAACTTATCCACACCCGTGAGTTCGGCATAGGCAAACGCCCGCGTCAGTGAGGCATGCAGCGGCGTGCCCCGCAGCACGTCCGATGACTCCAGCAAAAAGAACCATTCGAACTGGTGGCCCGGCTCAAACCAGTTATCCACAGCGCCCAGCGGCTTTTCCATCATCACGCCGTGCCGGCGGTCGATGAAACGTTGCTGCATGGCCGTTGCCAGGTTGAGCAGGGCGGCTTGCACGGCGGCGTCTTCGCGCACCGCGAGGGTGGCGAGAAAGCCTTCGGCCAGATGCATCAACGGGTTCTGCAGCGGGCCGGAATCGAGCGATGACCAGTCGCGTTGCAGGACGGCGTCGTACAGGCCGTCATCGCTGGCGAAACGTTGTGCAACCACTGCCAGAGCGGCATTGAGCACCGATTCCACCAACGGTTCGCGCACCTTGGCCCAGTAATGGGCGCAGGCGAAGATGATGAAGGCGTGGGTGTAGAGGTCTTTGCGCGTGTCCAGCGGCTGGCCGGCGGGGTCGATGCTGTAGAACCAGCCGCCGTGCTCGGCGTCGTGAAAGTGCCGCTGCAGGGAACGGAACAACGCCGCCGCCCGCGCTTCGGCATATTCGGCATCGGCCTGGCCGATCAGGCTGGCGAATAGATACAACTGTCGTGCGCAAGCCATGGCGCGGTAACGCTGCGGCGGCAAGGGGTGGTGGTCGGCGTCCAGCGCCTCGTAGGGTAACGCCAGCTCGGCATTCCAGCCCGGGCCCTGCCACAGTGGCACGATCAGGTCATGGAAGTGGGTGAGCACGGTGTTCAAAGAGGGTTGGGAAGCGCTGGGCATTGGCTGGCGTCGTCACGGCAGGGGTGTAGGCGCGCATGGTAGCAGGCTTGGGTTCTGTGGTGTCTGTGGCAGAGCTATCGGGGGCAAGCCCCCTCCCACCTTTTGATAGCGATGCAGCCAAATGTGGGAGGGGGCCTGCCCCGATGAGGCCTTCAGCCGTGCTGCAAATCAGCCCGCCAGCAACCAGACTCCAGTCGCCGCCGAAGCCGCCCCGGCTACTCGCACCATTGGCGCCGCCGCCGTCGGCAGGAAGCGCACCAGTGCATAACCGGCCGCGTGCAGTGCCGCCGTCGCACCGACAAAACCAGCAGCGTACGCCCAAGGGCTGGACATATCCGGCAGTTCCAGGCCATGGGCCACACCGTGGAACAGCGCAAACAACGCCGTGGCGCCAATCGCCACGAACAGCGGCGGCCGTACCGCCAGCGCCACGGCCAGGCCCAGCGCCAGAACCGAGGCGGCAATTCCGTTTTCCAGCGCCGGCAGCGCCAGGCCCTCGAAACCCAGCAGGCCGCCAATCAGCATCGTGCCGACAAACGTGCACGGCAGCGCCCAGCGCGCGGCGCCTTTTTGCTGGGCGGCCCACAAGCCCACCGCCAGCATGGCCAGCAAATGATCGAGACCGCCCAAAGGGTGACTGATGCCGGCCACCAGGCCGTTGTCGCCGTGGCCGGGGTGGGCAAAGGCCAACGCCGGAGCGATGAGCAGGGCTGCGGTGGCAAAGAGTTTGTTGAGGCTCATAACTAGCTTCCTTAGAAGAGGGATCAGGCTGCGGTCAGCAGACCCTGGCGTTCGATAAAGGCCACGATGTCATCCAGGCCAACGCCGGTTTTCTGGTTGCTGAACACAAAGGGTTTACCGTTGCGCATGCGCTGGGTGTCGCTGTTCATCAGCTCCAGCGAAGCACCTACCAGAGGCGCCAGGTCGATCTTGTTGATTACCAGCAGGTCGGATTTGCAGATACCCGGGCCACCCTTGCGCGGCAGTTTGTCGCCGGCGGACACATCGATCACGTAGATGGTCAGGTCCGACAGCTCCGGGCTGAACGTCGCCGAGAGGTTGTCGCCGCCGGATTCCACCAGGATCAGGTCCAGGCCGGGGAAGCGGCGGTTGAGTTGATCCACCGCTTCCAGGTTGATCGAGGCGTCTTCCCGGATCGCGGTGTGCGGGCAGCCGCCGGTCTCCACGCCGATGATGCGCTCGGGTGCCAGGGCCTGGTTGCGCACCAGGAAGTCGGCGTCTTCGCGGGTATAGATATCGTTGGTGACCACCGCCAGGTTGTAGCGATCGCGCAGCGCCAGGCACAGGGCCAGGGTCAGGGCGGTCTTGCCGGAGCCCACCGGGCCGCCGATGCCGACGCGCAAGGGTTGTGTGTTCATGTGTTTCTCCGAAGTAAAGGGCGCCAAAAAAAGAACCTATGAACGAAACAGCCGGCTGTACTGGCGCTCATGGGCCATGCACGCCAGGGACAGGCCAAACGCGGCGCTGCCGTAATGGTCGGGATCGAGGCGGCTGGCCTCCTGCTGGGCGCTCTGCAGCAGCGGCAACAGTTCGCTGGTCAGGCGCTGGGCCGCTTGCTGGCCCAGAGGCAGGGTTTTCATCAGCACGGCCAGTTGGTTTTCCAGCCAGCTCCACAGCCACGCGGCGAGGGCGTCGTCGGCGCTGATGCCCCAGGCGCGCGCGGCCAGCGCCCAGCCGAGGGCCAGGTGCGGTTCGCTGAAGTGCTCGAGAAAGCGGCGCGCGGCGGCGTCCAGCTCGGGCAAACCGTTGAGCAGTTGTTGCAGGGAATAGCCCATCTGCCGGCTTTCTTGATACAGCTCTCGGGTCTCACGGCTGGCGCGGTGTTCTTCGCATAATTGCGACAACCGTGGCCAATCCCGAGCAGCCGCGGCCCGGCAATGCGCAAGCAGCAGCGGTGCCTCGAAGCGTGCCAGGTTGAGCAGCAACTGATCGCCGATCCAGCGTCTGGCGCTCGTCGCATCGTGAACCCGGCCGTTCTCCACGGCCATCTCCAGGCCCTGGGAATAGCTGTAGCCGCCAATCGGCAATTGCGGACTGGCCAGACGCAACAGCGCCCAGGCTGGGTTCATGGACGCACGCCGAACTGATGCAGCTTGGGTGGGTAGTTGAAATCTTCATCGCCATGGCGCGAGTGATGATGACCGCCGCCGTAAGCGCCGTGTTCCGGATGGAACGGCGCCTCGAGGGTGTCGGTGTGGGCACCCAGTTGTTCGAGCATGGCCTTGAGCACGTAGTCGTCAAGCAGGCGCAGCCAGCCATCCCCGACCTGCAGCGCCACATGGCGGTTGCCCAGGTGATAGGCGGCGCGCGTCAGTTCATAAGCGCTGCGGCAGGTGACGTGCAGCAACTGTTCAGGGCGCGCAGTGACGCGTACGACACGTCCGTCTTCGGCCTGCAGGCATTCGCCGTCGTGCAGCGGCGGCTGGCCGCGCTCCAGAAACAGGCCGACGTCTTCGCCATCGGCACTGAAACAGCGCAGACGGCTTTTGCTGCGCGCTTCGAAGTTGAGCTGCAACTCGGCGGCCCAGAGGGCTTGGGGGGCGATTCGGCGGTGGATCACCAGCATCAGAAAGCTTCCAGCGAGGGGCGATAAACCAGCTAGAGCAAGGGCCTTGCCAACCCTGAGTAAGCGTAGGAATTACCTGTAGGTAGGCGTGCGTGTGCCACGTAACAGGGCGGTCGGGCAAAACCGAATCGCCCCAAAAGTGTGCGCCGGGAAATGTATTGCACTCCTTGAGAGCGGTTTGGGAATTTTCCTACAAGGACTCAGGAATTCACGCTCATCGAGGTACGCGCACAGTAATTAGGCTTTGCGGCGTGTTTAATCCCCTGCGACGTTTATCATGATCAAGTCATTTTTAACTGCCGTTGTTATCGGCCTGGCGTTTGTCGTTTCAACGGCGTCAGCCAATTACCAACCGCGTTCAACCTTTGGTTCTTCACTTCACAACGTGCCGTCGGCCTCCATCGAGAATGTGGTCGACCGCGCCCACCAATTGCTCGGCACCCCCTATAAATGGGGGGGCACATCGATTGACCAGGGGTTCGACTGCAGCAGCCTGCTGGTCTACCTGTTCAAGACCCAGGCCAATATCCAGATTCCCCGCACCACCGCGGCAATGCACCGCTCGACGGCCGCGACCATCCAGCGCAACGCGCTCAAGCCCGGCGATGCGGTGTTTTTCAAGGGGAATGGGCGTGGGCGGGTAAGCCATGTAGGGCTTTATATCGGCGAGGGCAAATTCATTCACTCGCCGCGTACTGGCAAGAACGTCCGTATCGACTCGTTGAGTAACCGCTACTGGAACAAGCATTACACCACCGCCAAGCGTTTCCACAACGCCGGTTGATCGGCTTATTCGGTGCTGCCCAGGCCTTGCCAATGTTTGAGGCCGATAAAGATAAAGCGTAACTGCTGGGTGATTTTCGCCTGGGGTGTGAGGTGGGCCGGCAGGGCGTGGGGCGGTGGATCGATGATATCGGGCAGGGTGGCGAACACGCTCTTGACGATCAGGTCGGCCATCACGTGCAGCCCATCGGCATTCAGATGCTGCAGCTTGGGCATCAGTGTCAGGTCGGCGGCCAGGTCGCGGGTGATGTCTTCGCGCAAGGCGGCGATGGCTTGGCGCACGGCCAGGCAGCCACCATATTGCTCGCGGGCCAGGAACAGGAATTGCGAGCGATTGGCCGATACCACATCGAGAAAGATCCGCACGGACGCGTCGATGATGCCGCCCATGACGAATTCGTTGTGGCGCACCAAGCGAATGGTGGCGCGGAAGGTCTGGCCGACTTCGCTCACCAGCACCAGGCCCAATTGATCCATATCGGCAAAGTGCCGATAGAAACCGGTGGGGACAATGCCGGCCGTCTTGGCCACTTCGCGCAGGCTCAAGCTGCCGAACCCACGGCCGCACTCCATCAGATGGCGGGCTGCGTCCATCAGGGCGAGGCGGGTCTGTTGCTTTTGTTCGGCACGGGGCAGCATGGGCGGGCGAGCTTTGTGGACAAGTACAGCGACGCACTCTAGCAAAACCGCTCGAGCGGCGTCGAACTTGACGCGGGTGGGGCGGTTAAGGACGTGACAGGTCTTGCAGAAAGTCAAAAGCCCGATCGGTGGATCGGGCTTTTTTTCGGGCCATCACAGGCTCAGCTCTGAGCTTGATGCATTGCTTCCAGGCGGTCGGCACCACCTTCGGCCACTGCGTTGCGTTCCATCAGACGGTCAGCACCACCTTCAGCAACGCCGTCGGCGTAGCCACGTTTGTTGGCACGGTCGGAACCACCTTCAGCCACTGCATTACGCTCCATCAAGCGATCAGCGCCACCTTCAACCAGACCTTTCTCTTGCAGACGGTTGAAGCCGTTTTCAGCCACGGCGCCTTTGGCGTAGTCGCGGTTCTCTTCTTCCTGCGAACCGCTGCGTGCCAGGGTCTGGCTGGACTGCACGGCTTGGGCTTTGTTTTGTGGGGTCGCTTGTTCGGCGGCTGGCAGAGCAAAAGCGCTCGAAGCCAGGACAGATAACAGGACGGTAGCGAGTAGTTGGCGTTTCATGATCAGTTGCTCCTTGGGAGGGCGATAAAGTGGGTACAGGGCTAATGCTACTCTCGATAAGTCGATATAAAAGTTCATAAACACAATGGTAATAATCAACAGAATTGATTGTTCTCGCCGAGGGCTCTAGAACGAGGCTCTCAAGCACGTGGTTTTGCACCGCAGTGGGTATTTTCGACACGCATGCGGGTAACATTGGTGCGCGACAAGCTGAGAAATCTGTCGAGTCGGTCAGGAAAATGCCGATTGAGCGGCTTTTTTTCCCGCTGAAACGGGTTTGGGTTAAACCCGCAGGCGGTTTGCCAGTCGTAGTCTTGTAAGCTGTCCTAAAGGCTGCCCTTCAGCCGGTCGTATTCAGGAGTCCTGTGCAATGACGCGCACTCGTAAAATTGTGGTTTGGAGCTGCGCCAGCTTCGTTGTATTAATCGCTGCAGTGGTCCTGATCCTGGTGTTCTTTGACTGGAACCGCATCAAGCCGCCCCTCAACGCCAAAGTCTCCGAAGAGCTGCATCGCGCGTTTGCGATCAATGGCAACCTCGCCGTGAAGTGGCAGCGCGAGCCCGATGAAGGCGGCTGGCGAGCCTGGGTGCCCTGGCCCCACGTGATTGCCGAAGACCTGACCCTGGGCAACCCGGACTGGTCGAAGCAACCGCAGATGGTCACGCTCAAAAAAGTGGAATTGCGCATATCGCCCCTGGCTTTGCTGGCGCAGCGTGTGGTTATCCCGCGTATCGACCTCACCGAACCGAGCGCCGAGTTGCAGCGCCTGGCCGACGGCCGCGCGAACTGGACGTTCACGTTCGACCCTAAAGATCCCGACGCCGAGCCTTCCAATTGGGAGGTGGACATCGGTGCCATCGGTTTCGACAAGGGCCACGTGACGCTTGACGATCAAACCCTCAAAACCCAGCTCGATGTGATCATCGACCTGCTGGGCAAGCCCATTCCCTTCGGCGAAATCGTCGGCGATGCCGATGCCAAAAAGGCGCTGGAGAAAGGCTCCGCGCCCCAGGACTACGTGTTCGCTCTCAAGGTCAAAGGCCAATACCACGGCCAGAAACTCGACGGCGACGGCAAGATCGGCGGCCTGTTGGCCTTGCGGGACGCGGCCAAGCCGTTCCCGTTGCAAGCGCAGGTCAAGATCGCCGACACCCGCATCGCCCTGGCCGGCACGCTGACCGATCCACTGAACCTGGGGGCTCTCGACCTGCGCCTGAAGCTCGCGGGCGCCAGCCTGAGCAAGCTGTATCCGCTGACCGGCGTTACCTTGCCGGATTCGCCGGCGTACGCCACCGACGGTCATTTGATCGCCAAGCTGCATGAGGCCAGCGGCGCGTCGTTCCGCTACGAAAACTTCAATGGCAAGATCGGCGACAGTGATATCCATGGCGACCTGGCCTATGTCGCCAGCCAGCCACGCCCCAGGCTCAGCGGAACGCTGGTGTCCAACCAGTTGCTGATGACCGACCTCGCGCCCCTGATTGGCGCCGATTCCAACGCCAAGCAGAAAGCCCGTGGCGGCGAGAGCAAGCAGCCCGCCACCAAGGTGCTGCCGGTGCAGGAGTTTCGCACCGAGCGTTGGCGCGACATGGACGCCGATGTGGAATTCACCGGTAAGCGTATCGTGCACAGCGCCGACCTGCCCTTTACCGACCTCTACACCCACCTGGTGCTCAACGACGGCGAACTGAGCCTGGAACCGCTGCGCTTCGGGGTGGCCGGCGGCAAGCTCGACGCGCAGATTCGCTTGAACGGTCGCACCACGCCGATGGAAGGGCGTGCCCGGCTGACCGCGCGCAATTTCAAACTCAAGCAGCTGTTCCCAAGCTTTGAACCGATGAAAACCAGCTTCGGCGAACTCAACGGCGATGCGGATATTTCCGGGCGCGGCAACTCCGTCGCCGCGCTGCTGGGCACCTCCAACGGTGACCTGAAGATGTTGATCAACGACGGCGCCATCAGCCGTGGCCTGATGGAGATCGCCGGCCTCAACGTGGGCAACTACGTGGTGGGTCGCCTGTTCGGCGACAAAGAAGTGAAGATCAACTGCGCCGCCGCGAACTTCGGCGTCAAGAGTGGCCTGGCCACTACGCGGCTGTTTGTGTTCGATACCGAGAACGCGATCATCTATGTCGACGGTACGGCCAATATGGCGAGTGAACAGTTGGACCTGACCATCACCCCCGAATCCAAGGGTTTTCGGATGTTCTCCCTGCGCTCGCCGCTGTACGTCAATGGGCCGTTCATCAAGCCGAATGCGGGTGTCAAAGCCATTCCTCTGGCCCTGCGCGGCGCGGGCATGGTTGCACTGGGCGTGATCGCCGGCCCGGCGGCCGGCCTGCTGGCGCTGGTGGCGCCCAGTGGCGGTGAGCCGAACGAGTGTGCGCCGTTGCTGCAGCAGATGAAGGAAGGTAAAGCGCCGAAGACGGTGAAGGGGTGATCGTCGAAAATGTCAGAAAGAGCGACCCTTGGGTCAATGCCAGTCAGTTGAGAGACGGAACGGGCAACCAGTAACCTGTGGCGAGCGGGCTTGCCCCGCGTTGGGCTGCGAAGCAGCCCCAAAACATAGTCTCGGAGCTGCCTGGCATACCGCGACGCTCCTATTGGGGCTGCTGCGCAGCCCAACGCGGGGCAAGCCCGCTCACCACAGCTACAGTGTTCCTCCTTAACTGACTGGCATTTGACCCTTGGGCCGCCTCTTTTATCACGGCGCCGTAAGTATGATCCTGGACTTGTGTAGCTCATTTCTGAAGCGCTAAAACCGCCCCTGATTCCCCTTACGTCTCCTGGGTTGCCTTCCTATAGTTGGCCGCCCCAGTCACTTGGAGGTGTAATCCTTGCAGGGAGCCTACGCATTTATCAATGAGCGACCGCAGCCTTATCCACTGCTCAAGCTCAGCCTTTCTCTTAACCCCCATGCGCAAACAAAGTTCGACACCGTCAACCACCACATCCGCAATGTCGTGGTACTGCCAGGGCAGTTGGTGATTATTCCTGATGCGCGCACGGCGTCTTGCACTGCTGAAGAAGCGCAACTGATGCGCTCAGCGCAGAACATAAAACAGGCGTTGCTGGCGCATTCTGCTGCTGATCAGTTTTTGATCAAAAACTACGATCAGCTACAGGCAATCATGTCCCACGCCTCGCTCACCATCGGAAGCGGCACCGGTGCATGGAGCAAGCACTTGGCGCAAATCGAAAAGACCCTTAAGGACATCGACGAGTTGCATAAGCAGTACTTGAAGAACGGGACTATGGGGGCGAGGAGTGAGTTTCTGGCTAATCGCAGGACGCTATTTGCGAGGCTGGATCTTCAGCTCTCTGGTATGGCGCGTTTTGGTACGGGGTTGAAAAATGAGGGCTCTATTAAAAAATGCTGGGTATTTCCAGTAAGAGCTATTGGCATCACGGAGAAATTCGTGGGTATGAGGAGACGGTCAAGCGCGTAGCCAAGGCTTCAGAGATGTTGAAAAAAGGAACGTATATTGGGATCGCGCTGGATGTCGGAGTGACCGCGTTGGAAATAACGGAGGCATGTTCCACCGGACGCGAACAGGAATGTACGCGGGCGAAGTTTGTAGAAGGAGGAAAACTGGCGTTCGGGGTTGGTGGGGCAGCGTTCGGCGCAGAGGTTGGTGCTGCTGTCGGAATGGTCGCCTGTGCAGAGTAGTCTTTGGCACCCCTACCGCCGGAGCAGGAGCGCTAGGCTGTGCAGTTGTTGGCGGGATTATTGTAGGTGCAGCCGGAGGCTCGCTAGGAAACAAGTATGGAGAACAGGTTGGTACGAGTCTTTATGAGACTTCAGGGGGTAGCGAATGACGCTTGAGCCCCTTGGGATGATATCGGCCATTATTATGATGTTGAGTTACCCCATATGTATTTATGCCATCTATACAAAACTTGAAGAAGCCGAGGACTATTTAAAACTCAGCACATTTATAGTGACGGTCAAATACAGATTTGGGTTCGGTCTGTTTGGAGGGAAACTGAAACGTCTCTTCGTTATCGCGATCGTTATCCTCATCCCAAAGGTTTTTCAATGGCGCCACTTGGTGCTTACCGAGGACGTAAGGCGTATGCCGAAAAGGCTCAAACTATGGATGGTCCTGCCCTTCCTGCTCACTATGTCTTCCTTCGCCGGAATGGCCTTGTCATGGTTTCTGACTGAGTCATGGTCATAGCAAGTAAAAAAGAGGGGGAGCCGGTTAACCGGCTCCCCCTCTTTTTTATGCTTCGAATTACAGGCTTTCGAGAATGTCCGCCATATCGTCCGCGTGTTCTTCTTCCTGGGCCAGGATTTCTTCGAAGATGCGGCGGGTGGTCGGGTCTTTGTCGCCGATGTACTGGATGATCTCGCGGTAGCTGTCCACCGCGATCCGCTCGGCCACCAGGTCTTCGTAGACCATTTCTTTAAGCGTGTTGCCGGCTACATATTGAGCATGGGAGTTCTTCGACAGCAGGTCGGGGTTGAACTCCGGCTCGCCGCCCAATTGCACGATGCGCTCGGCAAGTTTGTCGGCGTGCTCGGCTTCCTGGGTGGCGTGCTCGAGGAATTCCTGCGCGGCGACGGCGGCTTTGACGCCGCTGGCCATGAAGTAGTGGCGCTTGTAGCGCAGCACGCACACCAGTTCAGTGGCCAGCGAGGCGTTGAGCAGGCGAATGATTTCTTCGCGGTCGGCGTCATAGCCCTGGGTTACGGCACCGTTTTCGACGTTCTGGCGGGCGCGGCTGCGCAGGGTCGCAACGTCGGTCAAGTTTGCTTCAGTCATCTCAATCTCCTGGGGCTAATCCGGGTTACGTCACGCTCTGTCGGTGTGATCGCTCCAAGTTGTGAGTACCGGGCCGGGCAAAAAGTTTTATCGGATTTGCCCGCGACGTCATGAGGCAGACTTGCGGCTGGGCTAGTCTGCAAGGCATCACGCGGTTTTCGAGGATGTTCGCTTCATGCCGAAGTCGTTGGCTACACGTTATCCACTGGTGCTGGTGCCCGGCATGCTGGGGTTCGTGCGTATCGGGTTCTTCCCTTACTGGTACGGCATCGTCCCGGCTCTGCAGGCGGGCGGGGCGGTGGTATTCCCGGTGCAGGTGGCGCCGCTGGATTCCAGCGAGGTGCGCGGCGAGCAGTTGCTGCTGCAGATCGAGCGAATCCGTCGCGAAACCGGGGCCGACAAGGTCAACCTGATCGGCCACAGCCAGGGTGCGCTTACCGCACGCTACGCGGCGGCCACACGGCCGGAATGGGTGGCGTCGGTCACGTCGGTGGCCGGGCCCAATCACGGCTCGGAGCTGGCGGACCATTTCCACACGCATTACCCCACCGACAGCGTCAAAGGGCGGTTGGTCAGCGCAGTGTTTCACCTGGTTGCCTGGATGATGGGCCTGCTGGAAACCGGCTATCGCGGCCCGCGCTTCAAGGCGGACCTGCGGGCCTCGCACCAGTCCCTGACCAGCGCCGGCGTGGCGCTGTTCAATCGCCACTATCCTCAGGGTTTACCCGACAGCTGGGGCGGGCAGGGCGCCGAGGAGGTCAATGGCGTGCGCTACTACTCGTGGTCCGGCACCTTGCAGCCGGGCAAGACTGACCGTGGGCGCAACCTGCTGGATGGTACCCACCGCAGTTGCCGGCTGTTCGCCCGCAGCTTCCTACGCGAGAAGGGCCAATGCGACGGCATGGTCGGGCGCTACAGTTCACACCTGGGTGTGGTGATCGGCGACGACTTTGCGCTGGACCACTTCGACATCGTCAATCAGTCCCTGGGCCTGGTGGGCAAGGGCGTCGAGCCGATCCGCCTATTTGTCGAACACGCACGACGCTTGAAGGACGCCGGGGTTTAAGCGGGTCGACGCACCGGTGTGGTCCAGCGCTCCGACAGAATCACCCCGCCCAGGGTCAGCAACCCGCCCACCAGGTGATACAGCGCCAGTTCCTCCTTGAGCACCACCGCCGCGATCAGCGCGGTGATCAACGGCAGCAGGTTGAAAAACAGCGTGGTGCGACTCGGTCCGAGAGTTTTCACCGAATGCATCCAGGCCAGTGGCGCAAGCATGGACGCCAGCAGGCACGCGTACAGCACCAGCGGAATATTTGCCCAGCCCAGGCCGGCCTTCGCCGACAACAAGTACAGCGGGAACAGCACCACCACTGCCACCAGGATCTGCAGGTACAGCAGCACCAGCGGCGGCAGGCGCAGTTGCCATTTTTTCAGCAGGGTGCTGTAGACCGCGTAGGCCAGGGTGGCCACCAGCATCATCGCGTCACCCAGGTTGACCCCGTGTTGCAGCAGCGCGCCGAGGCTGCCGGCCGACACCACTACCGCCACCCCGGCAAACGACAGCATCGCCCCCGTGAGCGCGCCAAAGGTCAGGCGCTGGCCGAGGCTGATAATGGCGGCGGTCAACGCCATCAACGGCATCAGCGACAGAATGATGCCCATGTTGGTGGCACTGGTCAGGGAGGCTGCGTAGTACGCCAGGCTCTGGTACACCGCCATGCCCAGCACGCCGAGGATGCAGACCTTGCCCAGGTTGGGCCGGATGGTCGCCCAATGAGCGAGCACCGGCTTGAGCATGAACGGGGTAAACAGCAGGGCCGCGAGCAGCCAGCGGTAGAAGCCGATTTCGGCAGGGAAGATCGAACCCACGGCCAGTTTGTTGACCACGGTATTGCCGGCCCAGATGAAGATGGCCAGCAGGGGATAAGCGTATTGCATGACAGCGCCGCATGGATGAATGAGCGGGGATTATCCTCTCTCTGCGCAGGAAGGTGTAACAGGGTTTGACTACACTCTCGAAAGACCGCGCCCCCCGGCCCGGTAACAGGGAGAAAACTCCATGAAGATGCTGCGTATACCGTTGTTGATGATGGGCCTGCTGTTGTGCTCCCAGGGCTTTGCCGCCACCGCCCAGCAAACCAAGATGACCACCTGTAACGCCGAAGCCACCACCAAGACGCTCAAGGGCGACGAGCGCAAGGCGTTCATGAAAACCTGCCTGTCGGCTCCGGCCGCCAATGATGCGAAGACGCTGACGCCGCAGCAGCAAAAAATGAAGGATTGCAACGCGTCGGCGAAAACCAAGGCGCTGACCGGGGACGCGCGCAAGACCTTCATGAGCAGCTGCCTCAAAGGCTGACCGCGCAGGCGATCAGGTGTGGGAGGTGGCGAGCCTCCTCCCAGCACATTCACAACCTACCCACTCGCTTGATTCCCTCAAGGCTGGCAGACTGCCCATCCTTTAACGCCGTTCGTTTTGAGGCTGTATGCCAACGTTTTCTCAGCGTCATATGTTGTTGCTGGCCAGCTACATCATTATTTTTGGCGGATTGCTCCTGGTATTGCCGCTCAAATTGCTACCCAGCCTGCTGGCCGGCCTGTTGGTTTACGAGCTGGTCAACATGCTCACCCCTCAACTGCAACGGCTGATCGAAGGCCGACGCGCGCGCTGGCTGGCGGTAGCCTTGCTGGGCACTGTAATCGTCAGCGTGCTGGCCCTGATCTTTGCCGGTGCTATCAGCTTCCTGCTCCACGAGGCGGAAAATCCTGGCGCCTCCCTCGACAAGTTCATGGGCGTGGTCGACCGCGCGCGCGGCCAATTGCCGCCGTTTCTCGACGCCTACCTGCCCGCCAGCGCCGCCGAGTTCCGTGTGGCCATCGGCGACTGGTTGAGCAAGCACCTGAGCGAACTGCAACTGGTGGGCAAAGACGCGGCGCATATGTTCGTGACGCTGCTGATCGGCATGGTGCTCGGCGCGATCATCGCGCTGCAGCGCATCCCTGACCTGACCAAGCGCAAGCCCCTGGCCGCGGCGCTGTTCGACCGCCTGCACCTGCTGGTCCAGGCGTTTCGCAACATCGTCTTCGCACAAATCAAGATCGCCGCGCTCAACACCGCCTTCACCGCCGTGTTCCTGGCCGTGGTGCTGCCGTTGTGTGGCATCCACCTGCCGCTGACCAAAACCCTCATCGTGCTGACCTTCCTGCTCGGCCTGCTGCCGGTGATCGGCAACCTGATGTCCAACACCCTGATCACCATCGTCGCGCTGTCGCTGTCGATCTGGGTGGCCGTGGCGGCGCTGGGCTATCTGATCGTGATTCACAAGGTCGAGTACTTCCTCAACGCCCGCATCGTGGGTGGGCAGATCAGTGCCAAGTCGTGGGAATTGCTGCTGGCGATGCTGGTGTTTGAAGCGGCATTCGGTTTGCCGGGGGTGGTGGCGGGGCCGATTTACTATGCGTATTTGAAGAGTGAGTTGAAGCTGGGGGGGATGGTTTAGGGGCAGTTGTGAGTGACAAGCGGCAAGCGGCAAGTAAAGCAGGTTTGCGCTTACTTGCGGCGAAAAACTCACCATTTGATAACCGAGGCAGGGCGGCGGAAAAACCGCCCTGTTTTCGCTTGGGCCGCTTGCGGACTTAACTTGCTGCCACTCACGTCCATCAAGTCATACCCGTCCCGCAATGGGATCGCCAGCAGTTGCGCGAAGTCGTGAAGCACCCTGGCCTCACTGCTGATTTCTTCTCGAAAAACGAGGTTTTCCAGTAGCTCCCACTCGATTGTCGCCAAACAATAGAGTGGCAGCTGTACGCAGGTTGGCGAACCGGAAACCACGCAAACCGGCACACCCGAAGGTCTCCCACAAGGTACCGGCGCGTCCCTCCAGCTTGTTGCGATAACGCGTCACGCGGTCCGCCAGGTCTTTCATCAATTGCCCGATACTTGCACTGGAGTCTCCAGGTGCGAACAATAGATGGACGTGCTCCTGCCGGAAGAGCTGTTTCAATAATTCTTTGAAGTTATAGCTGTTACCGTTAGAGCGTATTGAAAACTGCCATTTATTACAGGTTCTTTAATGCTGGTTCCTGCCTATAAGCGACGCTAGATCACTCTACGACTCGTCCAGACCTGTTACTTCTGACAGTAGACAGCTTTTTCTCTGCCTGATTAGCTACCTGACAGAGGAGTTTGCGGGTGCGACTCCGCCTAGCGGGAGAACGTTCATGAGTGCAATCGAGCTAAGTGAAGAATCCAGTGTTATCGGCGTGCTGAAAAAAATGTCGAAACCGGTAGTGCTAGTGTTCTTGGGTAATCAGACCAAGGCCGACGGGACACTGTCGGCAAGTGGGAAAATGAAAGCTGTGATAGAGGCGTTAGCTGAGGATCCCGCTATGAACGGCGCCCAATTATTGATAAAGAATTTTGACGCAGAAGGCACAGTCGAAAAGTTTTACGATGTCCAGTCAGGTCCGACTACGCTGCTTATCCAGACCAAAACGATTGTGGGTCACTACACACAGGACTGGATGAAGCAGACCATTAAAGATGAGTTCCATCTTTGATCGCGTGATCGTTCCCTGCTCCGGGGAACGATCAGCTCAGGCTGATCAAGCGCCGTAGCGCTTACTCGCCTCAATCGCCAACCCGCTGCCGATACTGCCGAAGATATTCCCTTCCACATGCCGCGCATTCGGCAGCATCGCCGAGATGCTGTGGCGCAGCGCCGGGATGCCGCTGGAGCCGCCGGTGAAGAACACGGTGTCTACCTGCGCCACGCTGACCGAGGCATCGTTGAGCAGTTGAGTCACGCTGCCACGTACGCGTTCGAGCAGGCCGTCGATGGCTGACTCGAACAAGGTGCGGTTCAGGTCCACGCTCAAGCCGCGCTCGATGCGGTCGAGCGGCACATGGCGATTGTCGTCGTGGGTCAGCTGGATCTTGGTTTCTTCCACTTCCATCGCCAACCAGTGCCCGGCGCGCTGTTCGATCAGCTTGAACAGGCGGTCGATGCCACCGGTGTCTTCGATGTCGTAGCGCATGCTGCCCAGGGCCAGCTGGGATTTCTGCGAGTACACCGAGTTGATGGTGTGCCAGGTCGCCAGGTTCATGTGGTGGCTGGTGGGCATGTAGGCGCCGCTCTTCATGCGGCTGCCGTAGCCGAACAGCGGCATCATGCCGGCCAGCGACAGTTGCTTGTCGAAGTCGGTACCGCCGATGTGTACGCCGCCGGTGGCGAGGATGTCATCGTGGCGGTTGTCGTTGTGCCGACGGTCCGGCGACAGGCGCACCAGCGAGAAGTCCGAAGTACCGCCGCCGATGTCGACGATCAGCACCAGCTCTTCCTTTTCGATGGTGGACTCGTAGTCGAAGGCCGCGGCAATCGGTTCGTACTGGAACGAGATGTCCTTGAAGCCGATCTTGCGCGCTACGTCGACCAGGGTATTTTCCGCTTCCTGGTCGGCCATCGGGTCGTCATCGACAAAGAACACCGGACGGCCCAGCACCACTTCTTCGAACTCGCGGCCGGCGTTGGCTTCGGCGCGGCTCTTGAGTTGGCCGATAAACAGCGCCAGCAGGTCGGTGAAAGGCATTGCCGTGCCCAATACGCTGGTGTCGTGCTTGATCAGCTTGGAGCCCAGCAGGCTCTTGAGCGAGCGCATCAAGCGGCCTTCGTAGTTTTCCAGGTACTCGTGCAACGCCAGGCGACCGTACACCGGGCGGCGCTCCTCGAAGTTGAAGAACACCACCGACGGCAGTGTGATTTTGTCGTCCTCCAGCGCAATAAGTGTCTGCGCGCCCGGGCGGATCCAGCCGACGGTGGAGTTGGACGTGCCAAAGTCGATGCCGCAGGCACGGGCCGGGGATGGGTTTTTCATGTCTATCGGGTTCCGGTCGGAAAACGGCCGCGCAGTGTATGCCAGTCGCGGACGGATGCGTAGGCCGACCATCCGTTAAATCATGCTTGAAAGTCACCGATTTGCCCCCACATCTGGTGCATACGGCTAGCGCCGATAACACTTTGACGCACCCCCAGGCCACAAGACTCAACAAGTGCAGAGCAGCGCACCTTGTGCCCCAGGCTGTGCGATCTCGATTAAAGGATGGTGAACCGCCGATGGATTTCAAAGACTACTACAAGATTCTGGGTGTCGAGCCGACGGCCGATGACAAGGAAATCAAGACCGCCTATCGCAAGCTGGCTCGCAAGTACCACCCCGATGTGAGCAAGGAAAAAGACGCCGAAGCCAAGTTCAAGGACGCGTCCGAAGCCTATGAAGCGCTCAAAAGCGCGGACAAGCGCGCCGAGTACGATGAGCTGCGCAAGTACGGCCAGCATGGTCAGCCGTTCCAGGGGCCGCCGGGCTGGCAGAGCCGCGGCGGCTTTGGCGGTGGCCAGGACGCGGGCGACTTTTCGGACTTTTTCAGTTCGATCTTCGGCGCGCGCGGCGACGCCTTTGGTGGCGGCCAGCGCCGTTCCGCCGGGCGCAAGGGCCAGGATGTGGAGATGCAACTCTCGGTGTTCCTTGAGGAGACGCTGTCCACCGAGTCCAAGCAGATCAGCTTCCAGGTGCCGCAATACGACGCCTCGGGCCGGCATGTCAGCAACACCACCAAGAGCCTGAACGTGAAGATCCCCGCCGGTGTGACCGACGGCGAGCGTATCCGCCTCAAGGGGCAGGGCGCGCCGGGCATCGGCGGTGGGCCCAATGGCGACCTGTACCTGATCGTCAAGTTTGCGCCGCACCCCAAATTCGAAGTGGATGGCGAAAACCTGATCATCAACCTGCCGCTGGCGCCGTGGGAGCTGGCGTTGGGCACCGAAGTCGCGGTGCCGACCTTGACCGGCAAGATCAACCTCAAGGTGCCGGCGGGCAGCCAGAACGGTCAGCGCATGCGCGCCAAGGGCCACGGCTTGCTGAACAAGGCCGGGCAACGCGGGTTCCTGTATGTGCAGCTCAAGGCCGTGATGCCCAAGCAGGCCGACGACGAAACCATCGCGCTGTGGCAGGAACTGGCCAGGAAAGCCAACTTCAACCCGCGCGAAAACTTCTAAGCCCGCCCCGACGCGAGGCCGTTACAGCGAGCGCGGCAGCACCACCGTGAAGGTGGTGCCGTCCGCCTCGCTGGACGTTACTTCGATGCTGCCCCGATGGGCCAGCACCACTTCCTTGACGATAAACAACCCCAACCCGAGGCTGGTGGAGGTGCTTCCCGGTTCCTCGTGGACGCTGCGCACCAGTGGGTCGAATACCGTGCCCAAGGCCGCTTCCGGAATCGGCGCGCCATAGTTGTGCATGCGCAGCTCCACGCCGTCGGCCAGGCCCTTGAGGGTCAGGGTTACCGCCTGGCTGTTGGCGCCATGCTGCAAGGCGTTGCCGATCAGGTTCTGCAGCAGCTGGTCGATGCGTCCACGGTCCCATTGGCCGTGGGTGTCCCCATGGATGATCAGGGCCGGGTTGCATTCCGGGCGACCTGCGCACGCCTCGGCAATGGCCTCGCGCGCCGCGTCCGCCAGGTTCATGGGTTTGGGCTCGATGGGCAGGCTGCTGCCCAGACGGCTGCGCACGAACTCCAGCAAGTCGCTGACCATCGCGCCCATGTGACGCGCGCCGTTGCGGATATTGCCCAACAGGCTCACCCCCTGGCTGTCCAACTGTGCCTTGCGCAGCAGCATCTCGGTCGACATGTTCACAGCCTGCAGCGGCGCGCGCAGGTCGTGGCCAAGAATCGCCAGAAAGATGTCCCGCGAGCGCGCCACCTGTTCGGCGTAAGCGGCGGTGGATTCGGCCAGGGCTTCGTCGATGGCTTCATTGAAGCGGATCATGTCCTGCAGGTCCGCTCGTTGCGGGGTGTGCACGCTGTCGACCCACAGGCGGATCACGCACGCGCGCAAATGCCGGAACTCGGAAGTCATCTGCACCAGGTCAAAGCCCACGGTGTGGCGCAGTTCGCCATGGCTTGCGGCGGCCTGGTCCAGGCTGGGGGTGTTCTCCGGGCCTGCGCCCTTGGCCTTGGCGGCTTGTTCGCTGGCGCTTTGGCGGGTGTTCATGTCACGGGCGGCGGCCAGCAGGATCGAATGGGCGTGGTCGCGCAATTGTGTGCGGTTGAGGGTGTCGGCGGCGGGGGTCAGGGTCTGGGCGAAAAGCTCCCATTCATCAACGATCTGCTCGGCGTGTAACACGATGAATTCGGATAAACGCATGGCCAGGTTTCCAGAACGGTGAAAGCGCGTGGCGCATCGTAGCGCCATACGCGTGCTTCATTCACTGGCCCTGCAGGTGAATGCCGATGAACGGTCAGAACAGAAAATAACGCTGGGCCATCGGCAGCACGTCCGCCGGTTCGCACCAGAGCAGTTGCCCGTCCGCCTTGACCTGGTAAGTCTGCGGATCCACTTCGATGGCCGGCAGGTAATCGTTGTGGATCAGGTCGGTTTTCTGCACATCACGGCAGCCCTTGACCACGCCGATGCGTTTCTTCAAACCCAGCGCTTCGGGCAGACCCTCGTCCAGCGCCGCCTGGCTGATAAACGTCAGGCTGGTGGCGTGCAACGAACCGCCGAAGCTGGCGAACATCGGGCGGTAATGCACCGGCTGCGGCGTGGGGATCGAAGCGTTGGCGTCGCCCATCAGGCTGGAGGCAATGGCGCCGCCCTTGAGGATCAGCGTCGGCTTGATACCAAAGAATGCCGGGCGCCACAGCACCAGGTCGGCCCATTTGCCGACCTCGATGGAGCCCACCTCATGGCTGATGCCGTGGGTGATCGCCGGGTTGATGGTGTACTTGGCGATATAGCGTTTGGCGCGGAAATTGTCGTTACCCACGCCGTCGCCGGGCAGGGCGCCGCGCTGTTTCTTCATCTTGTCGGCGGTCTGCCAGGTGCGTGTGATGACTTCGCCGACACGCCCCATGGCCTGGCTGTCGGAGCTGATCATCGAGAACGCGCCGAGGTCGTGCAGGATGTCTTCGGCGGCGATGGTTTCGCGGCGGATGCGGCTTTCGGCGAAAGCCACATCTTCGGCGATGCTGGGGTCCAGGTGATGGCAGACCATCAACATGTCCAGGTGTTCGTCGATGGTGTTGCGCGTGAACGGCCGCGTCGGGTTGGTGGAGCTGGGCAGAACGTTAGGGAAACCGCAGGCCTTGATAATGTCCGGCGCGTGGCCGCCGCCGGCGCCTTCGGTGTGGTAGGTGTGGATGGTGCGGCCCTTGAGCGCGGCGAGGGTGGTTTCGACAAAACCGGACTCGTTGAGGGTGTCGCTGTGGATCGCTACCTGCACGTCGTAGTCGTCCGCCACGCTCAGGCAGTTGTCGATGCTTGCCGGGGTGGTGCCCCAGTCTTCATGCAGCTTCAAACCGATGGCGCCGGCCTTGACCTGTTCGATCAGCGGCCCCGGCAGGCTGGCGTTGCCTTTGCCGGTAAAGCCGATGTTCATCGGGAACGAATCGCTGGCCTGCAGCATGCGCGCCAGGTGCCACGGGCCTGAGGTGCAGGTGGTGGCGTTGGTGCCGGTGGCCGGCCCGGTACCGCCGCCGATCATGGTGGTGACGCCGCTGGTCAGGGCCTCTTCGATCTGTTGCGGGCAGATGAAATGCACATGGGAGTCGATACCGCCGGCGGTGAGGATCATGCCTTCGCCGGCGATCACCTCGGTGCTGGCACCGATGGCCATGGTCACGCCGGGTTGAATGTCCGGGTTGCCGGCCTTGCCGATCGCATGAATGCGCCCGTTCTTGAGGCCCACATCGGCTTTGACGATGCCCCAGTGGTCGATGATCAGCGCGTTGGTGATCAGCGTGTCGACCACCTCGGCGGCGAGCAACTGGCTCTGGCCCTGGCCGTCGCGGATCACCTTGCCGCCGCCGAATTTCACTTCTTCGCCATAAACAGTGAAGTCCTGCTCGACTTCGACGAACAGCTCGGTGTCGGCCAGGCGGACCTTATCGCCGACGGTGGGGCCGTACATGTCGGCGTAGGCTTGTCTGGAAATCTTCATGTGTGTGTCCTCGATCGTTCCCACGCTTTGCGTGGGAATGCATCCTGTGACGCTCTGCGTCACGATGTTAAGAGCGGACGCGGAGCGTCCATGGCGGCATCCCACGCGGAGCGTGGGAGCGATCAGTCGAGGTCGCCCATGATCCGCCCGGCAAACCCGAATACCCGCCGCCCGCCGGCCAGATCCACCAGCTCGACCTCACGGCTCTGCCCCGGCTCGAACCGCACCGCCGTGCCCGCCGGAATATTCAGACGCATGCCACGGCTGGCGGCACGATCAAACGTCAGCGCGTCGTTGGTCTCGAAAAAATGGTAGTGCGAACCCACCTGGATCGGCCGGTCGCCGCTGTTGGCCACGCTCAGGGTGACGGTGCGGCGGCCGACGTTGAGTTCGATCTCGCCGGGCTGGATCTGAAATTCACCAGGAATCATGCAGGTTGCCCCAGGGTCTTGAAGTAGATGGCGGTCGGGCTGTAGCGCCCGTCCGGGCTTTGGCAGTAATCGGGCAGTTCACCGATCTTGGTGTAGCGCAGCGCCTGGTAGAAGGCTTCGGCACCGGAGCCGGCTTCGGTGTCCAGGTACAGCAGGCCGCGTTTGTTCTGGCGCGCGGCGAGTTCCAAAGCGTGCATCAATTGCTGGCCGAGGCCATGACGACGTGCGCTGCTGTGCACCAGCAGTTTTTGCACCTCGGCACGGTTGAGGCCGTTGGCTTTCTGGCACAGCGCCAGTTGCACGCTGGCGATCACCTGCTCATCGCGCACCACCACCCAGAGCAGCAGGCTGCCCTCCTGGATACTCGCCTGCACGCCGTTCAGGTAGGCGCGCGCCTGGGCATCGTCGAAATCGGCCATGAAGCCCACCGACGCGCCATGCCTGACGGCGTCCAGCAGCAGGTCACTCAAGCCCTGGCGGTAATGGGCGAAACTCTCCGCGTTGACTCGACGCAGTTGCGCAGCATTCATCGGTCTCACTCCTTGGGCGGTTCGGCGCCGGGGTTCAGGGCCAGTTGCATAAAGGTCAGGTCCAGCCAGCGGCCGAACTTGATGCCCACCTGCGGCATTTGCCCGGTGGTGACGAAACCCAGGCGCTCATGCAGGCGGATCGAGGACTGGTTGCCGCTTTCGATGGCCGCGACCATCACGTACTTACCGGCACTGCGCGCCCGTTCGATCAGCGCTTGCATCAGGCGTGGGCCGAGGCCTTTGCCGCGCTGGTCATGACGCACATACACCGAATGCTCGACGCTGTAGCGAAAGCCCTCGAATGGCCGCCAATCGCCGAACGAGGCGTAGCCGGTGACTTCATCGTTTTCCACCGCCACCAGGATCGGATAACCCAGGGCCTGGCGCGCGTTGAACCACGCCAGGCGGTTGGCCAGGTCCACCGGCTGTTCGTTCCAGATAGCCGTGGTGTTGCGCACCGCGTCGTTGTAGATATCGCGAATGGCGGGAAGGTCCTTTTCGGTTGCATCACGAATCATGGCTGGGCCTCAGGCTATCGGTTGGTGAACGGTGACCAACTTGGTGCCGTCCGGGAAGGTGGCTTCCACCTGGATATCCGGGATCATCTCCGGGATGCCTTCCATCACCTGTTCACGGCTGAGCAGGGTGGTGCCGTAGTGCATCAGGTCGGCCACCGTGCGCCCGTCGCGTGCGCCCTCCATCAAGGCGGCGGAGATGTAGGCAATGGTTTCCGGGTAATTGAGCTTCACACCGCGCGCCAGGCGCCGTTCGGCCACCAGGCCGGCGGTGAAGATCAGCAGTTTGTCTTTTTCCCGTGGGGTCAGGTCCATGGTTCAGTCCGTCGTGAAATACATTCGTAAATACAATGGAGATTAAGTGTGAGAGGGGGCTTGCCCTCTCCCACATTTTTGATCTTCATGTGCTCCAGATTCTCGGTGATACCGCTTCTCGGCCCAATATGGCCGGGCGCAACAGCCGCCACACATCAATTAACCATCCCCGCGCCAGCAACGCCTCGCTGGCCAGGCAACGGGCCACCAGCAAGCCGGGCAATTGGGTCAGGTCGCCGCGCACTGCGTTGGGCAGAGAGCGGCATTGTTCAAGCAGCTCAGCGGTTATTTCGCCGGTAACAAGCAACGTGGCGAACACCGGTTGCCCATCCAGTCCGATCGGCGATTCCAGCAACCCATCGCCGCCGACGATGCGCTGGCGTTCGTGCCAGAGCAATTGCCCGTCGCGGCGGATATCCAGGTGCGATTGAAAGTGCCCAAGGTCGAAACGTTCACCACTGGCCGGGCGGCCCAGCGCAACCACGTCCCAATAGAACAGGCGGGCATCGCCGTGCAGGTCGATGCGCGTGGTGAGTTCGGCCTGGGCGGCGCTGAACACGATGGTTTCCTGGGGCAGCCACTCGAGGGTGGCGCCGGCTTCGACGGTCAGCGCGAGTTGCTGATACGCCGGGCCGCCGGCGCGGTACCACTTGGCCGCGCCGGGGCTGGTCAATTGCGCCCAGGCACCTGCGGCGACATGGGCCGTTATATCCAGGCGATCCCCGCCGGCAATCCCGCCGGGCGGGTGCACGATGATGTGCTGGCACACCTCGGGGCCTTCGGCATACAGGTGCTTTTGCACGCGCAGCGGGCCGAGGTGGCGGCGCATCACCGGGCGCGTGGTGTCGCCCACGCGCGCATAGCCGAGCTCCAGCGCGGCGTGCCAGCTGGGGGTGAACAGGGCAGGGGAAACGGGCAGGTTCATCTTTATGTGCTTATCGTTAGGACGCTACAGATTAGATCGTTACGAGACCGCGCACACCGTCGCTTTCCATATTTTCACCACGGCCTTGCTGCACGATTTCACCCCGGGACATCACCAGGTACTGGTCCGCCAGCTCGGCGGCAAAGTCGTAGAACTGCTCTACCAGCAGAATCGCCATATCACCACGCGCGGCAAGCTTCTTGATGACCGCGCCGATCTCCTTGATCACCGAGGGCTGGATGCCTTCGGTAGGCTCATCCAGGATCAGCAAGCGTGGTCGGCTGGCCAGGGCGCGGCCGATGGCCAACTGTTGCTGCTGGCCGCCGGACAAGTCGCCGCCGCGCCGATGCTTCATCTGCAGCAACACCGGGAACAGTTCATAGATGAACGCCGGTACTTCCTTGGCTTCGGCGCCGGGGAAACGCGACAAACCCATCAGCAGGTTTTCCTCCACGGTCAGCCGCCCGAAAATCTCCCGGCCCTGGGGCACGTAGGCGATCCCGGCATGCACGCGCTGGTGCGGCTTGAAGCCGGTGATCGGCTTGTCTTCCCAATTCACCGCGCCTTCTTTGGCCGGCAGCAACCCCATCAGGCACTTGAGCAGGGTGGTCTTGCCCACGCCGTTACGGCCGAGCAGGCAGGTCACTTCGCCGATCTTCACGTCAAACGAAAGCCCGCGCAGGATGTGGCTACCGCCGTAGTACTGGTGCAACTTGTCGACTTGCAGCATGTTCAATTCTCCCCATGATCGTTCCCATGCTCCGCGTGGGAATGCATCCCGTGACGCTTTGCGTCACCATTGCGCAGGGCTTGAGCCGTGCGTTGGCAGCGGGACGCGGAGCGTCCCTGGCGGCATTCCCACGCGGAGCGTGGGAACGATCAACGAACTCCGTTAGTTGGCGTCAAGCGGCAAGCT
>NZ_JAAMRE010000021.1 GCF_013522705.1 Pseudomonas lurida | reverse complement strand
CCATCAGGGACAGAGGCACCGCCTCACTTAAAGTCCGGATGTATGGCTGCAACCTTATCCCGTCTGTGTTTTCACGAATTGAGTGCTTGGCATACTGGGGGCGTCCATGTATGAGCGGGCTTGCCCCCGTTAGCGCAAGACAGCCAACACTAGTTGATCTGGCAGATCGCCATCAAGGGCAAGCCTCCTTCTCACGTTAAATCGCGATCAATCGGCCCAGACCATCGAGCAGTCGCTCAAGCGCGCCCTGGTTGGCCTGCATCACCTTGAGCCCCGCCTGCGCCATCTTGCGCGCATCCTGCGGCAGTTCGAATAACTGTCGCACGGCTTCGGCCAACCCTTGGGCGTCATCCACTTCGCGTAACGCCCCGGCTTCGCGCATCATTGCGGTAATTTCGAGAAAGTTGAATACGTGCGGCCCCATGATCACCGGCAAGGCCAAGGCTGCCGGTTCCAATGGGTTATGACCGCCGGTCGCTACCAGGCTGCCGCCGACGAAGGCGCTGTCCGCCAGGGCGTACAGAAACAACAGCTCGCCCATGGTGTCGCCCAGCAGCACCGAGGTCTGCGCCGTGACGGGCTCGCCGCTGGAGCGCCGAACCGTGGTAAAGCCTTGCTGCCGGCACAGATCGAACATCGGCCCGAAGCGTTCCTGATGGCGCGGCACCAGAATCAGCAACGCATTGGGGTAGCTGTCGAGAAGTTGGCGATGGGCCGCCAGCACCACTTCATCTTCGCCGGCGTGGGTGCTGGCGGCGATCCACACCGGCCGTTCAGTGGCGCCCCATTGCGCACGCAGCGCGGCGGCGCGGGCCGATAATTGCGGGTCGACGGTCAGGTCGAACTTGATCGAACCGGTCACCTCGACGGTTTCAGGGCGTGCGCCCAGGCTCAGGAAGCGCTGGGCTTCAGTCTGCGTTTGCACGGCCAACAGGCTCATCTGCGACAGCATCGGCGCGGTTAACTTGGCGAAGCGCCCATAACCTTTGGCCGAGCGCGCCGACAGCCGCGCATTGGCCAGCGCCACCGGAATGCCGCGCCGGGCACAGGCGTGGATATGGTTGGGCCACAGCTCGGTCTCCATGATCACTGCCAGTTTCGGCTGCACGCGATCCAGAAAGCGCTTGGCCGCGCAGGGTAAGTCATACGGCAAATAGCAGTGCTGGATGCGCGGCTCGTTGGCGAACAGGGCCTGGATCCGCTCGGAACCGGTGGGCGTCATGCAGGTGAGCGTGATCGGCAGGTGTGGATAACGCGCCAGCAACCCCCGGACCATCGGCGCGGCCGCGATGCTTTCGCCCACCGAGACGGCATGCACCCAGATCCCGCCCGGCTGCAACGTCGGCAAGCCATAGGAGAACCGTTCGCCCACGCGCTGGGCGTAAGCCGGCGCCTTGCGCGCGCGCAGCCACAGACGTAAGGCCACCAACGGCAGCGCCAGGTAAAACAGACAGGTGTAGAGAGTTCTATTCATGGCGGCGGAGTTTATCGACTTTTTCAGTCAATCGCCCGCAGACACTCGGCAAAACGCTCAGCGAGAAATCGCGCGGCAGGCCCCAGGGGCTCATCGCGCCGCCAGACCAACTCGACCACCAGTGCCGGTGGGGTCCATTCGCTGTCGAGTTCGACCATCAGGTTCTGGTAGGCGGGGTATTGCACCACGTGCCGAGGCAGCCAGGCCCAGCCCAGGCCACGGATCAGCCATTCGGCCAGCACGTAGAAGCTGTCGGCCCGCCAGACCTGCGGGCTGGCGGCTTCGCTGCCGGGATAGACACTGGTCTGGGTCGACATCAATAACTGGCGATATTGCGCCAGACCCTGGCAATCCACGCGGTTCTGCGCCGCCAGCGGATGCCGGCGCCCGCAGACCGTAACCATCTCCACACTGCCCACCACCCGACGCTCCAATGCTTCGGGAATTTGGTCGTGATAGAACAGCATGCCCAGGTCAGCCTTGCGCTCCACCAATTTGCGCGCGACATCGCCTTGGGCGGCGCTGGAAAGCTGCACTTCCAGATTGGGAAACTTCCCCGCCAGGGCGTCCAGGCTGTCGAGCACCGGCTGATACAGCATCGCCTCGTCCTGAGCCAGGCGCAGACAGGCTTCTTCGCCACGCATCAATGACAGGGCGCGTCCGCTGAGGCGTTCACACTGGCGCAAGACTTCGCGCGCCTCTTCGAGCAACACAGCGCCGGCTTCGGTCAGGCGCGGCTGGCGACCGCTGCTGCGTTCGAACAGACTCACGCCCAAGTCAGCCTCCAGCATTGCAATGCCGTTGCTGACCGCCGACTGTGCCTTGCGCTGCCCGCGTGCCACCGCCGAAAACGAGCGCTGCTCGGCCACGCTGACAAACAGACGCATCTGCTCCAGATCCCATTGAACGCTCATACGCAACCTATCTCTTATACGGATAGGTAATGACTTTACCCCATCCAGGCAGCGGCTAAAATGCCGGCCTGATTGACCCGCCCTACGCCGAGGATTTCCCCTATGAACGCTGCCTATTGCTACCTGGCCATCGCCATCTGCTCGGAAGTGATCGCCACTGTTTCCATGAAAGCTATCAAGGGCTGGAGCACCCCAATCCCACTGCTGCTGGTAATCGTCGGCTACGGCGTAGCGTTCTGGATGCTCACCCTGGTGGTGCGCACAGTGCCGGTGGGCGTGGCCTATGCCGTGTGGGCCGGGATGGGGATCGTGATGGTCAGCGTTGCGGCACTGTTTATCTACGGGCAGAAGCTCGACCTGCCGGCGATGCTGGGCATGGGCTTGATTGTGCTGGGAGTGGTGGTGATTCAGTTGTTCTCCAAAACCGCAGGGCATTGAGCCGCGGCCAACGTGTCGCACTGATAACGGGGCACTGCGCGCTATACTAGGCGCCCATTTCCAACGCAGAGGTCCCGCGCGCATGCCTATTTCCACCGACGTTCTGATTGTCGGCGCCGGGGTTGCCGGCCTCTGGCTCAACGCGCGCCTGCGCCGCCAGGGATTCGCCACGGTGCTGGTGGAGAGCGCCACCCTCGGTGGCGGACAAAGCGTCAAGTCCCAGGGGATCATTCACGGCGGCGCCAAGTATGCGTTGCACGGCGCCCTCACCGGCGCCTCCGAAGCCATCGCCGACATGCCGCGCCGCTGGCGCGAAGCCCTGGCCGGCGATGGCGAGCTGGACCTGTCCGGCGTGCGCGTGCTGTCCCAGGCCCACTACCTGTGGTCCCCCGGCACACTCGCCGGCAACCTCACCAGTTTCTTCGCCAGCAAGGCCGTACGTGGCCGGGTGGATCAGGTCAAGGGCGACGAGTTGCCGCCGGCTTTGCAAGACAAACGCTTCAAGGGCAAGGTCTACCGCCTGGCCGAACTGGTAGTGGACGTACCCAGCGTCATCGAGCGCCTCGCGCAGCTGGCCGGTGACAGCCTGCTCGCCGGGCAGCACATTGAACCGCTGCTGGACGGCGACAGCCTGGTGGGCTTGAAAGTGGACGGCCGCGAGATTCGCGCCCAACGCATCGTGTTGAGCGCCGGCGCCGGCACCGCAGACTTGCTCAGCGCCCTGGGCCTGAGCCAGCCGGCCATGCAGAAGCGGGCGCTGCACATGATCCTCGCCAAAGGCCCCGGCCTGAAGCCGCTGTACGCTCACTGCCTGGGCGGTGGCACCAAGCCGCGCCTGACCATCACCACGCACCCGGCCGCCAATGGCGAATGGGTCTGGTACATGGGCGGCGACATCGCCGAAGCCGATGGCGTGGCGCGCACACCAGAGGCACAGATCGCCACCGCGCAGCAAGAGCTGGCACACCTGCTGCCCTGGATCGACATGAGCCAGACCCGCTGGGCCACCCTGCGTGTCGATCGCGCCGAGCCCCTGCAGTCGGGCCTGAGCCGCCCCGACAACGCCTTCCTCGCCGAGCAGGGCCGCCTGCTGGTGGGCTGGCCAACCAAACTGGCCCTGGCGCCGGACTTCGCCGATCGCGTGCTGCACAGCCTGGAACGCGACGGCATTCAGCCTGGCGCCACGCAACCGCTGCCGGAACTGCCCAAGCCCGCCCTCGGCGTGCCCGTCTGGGAGACCCTGTTGCCATGAGCCTGCCTACCCTGCACGACCTGCATCGCCCGCTGGGCAGCACCGGCCTGCTCGTCTCGCCGCTGGGCCTGGGCACCGTCAAGCTGGGTCGCGACCAAGGGGTGAAATACCCCAATGGTTTCCAGATCCCCGCCGACGACGAGGCGCGCATGCTGCTGCGTCAGGCCCGGGAATTGGGCATCAACCTGATCGACACCGCACCAGCCTACGGCATGAGCGAAGAACGCCTGGGGCCGTTGTTGCGCGGCCAGCGTCAGGAGTGGGTGATCGTCAGCAAGGTGGGCGAAGAATTCGAGGCGGGCGTGTCGCGTCACGATTTCAGCGCCGCCCATACACGCCTGTCGATAGAACGTAGTTTGAAACGACTTGAAACGGATTTTATCGACCTGGTTTTGGTGCATTCGGACGGCAACGACTTGCACATCCTCAACGACTGCGAGGTGTACCAGACGCTGGCGCAGCTCAAGCACGAGGGCAAGATTCGCGGTTTCGGCTTCTCCGGCAAAACCGTCGAAGGCGGCGTGCAGGCTCTGGAACAGGGGGACTGCGCGATGGTTACCTACAATCTGAACGAACAGGCCGAGAAAGCCGTCATTGATTATGCGGCGGCCCACGGCAAAGGCATCCTGGTCAAAAAGGCCCTGGCCAGCGGCCATGTGTGCCTGGCGCCAGGAATGGATCCAATTCGCGCCAGTTTCACCTTGTTGTTTGCGCAACCGGGCGTCGCCAGTGCTATTGTCGGGACCATCAACCCGCTGCACCTGGCCCATAACGTGGCGACCGCTGCCCAGGTCATTCGTCAACTCTGATGCCGCCGACGCGGCGACGCCGTCGCAAGAAGGAGCCGACATGCCGCGCACGCTCATAAGAAAAAACCCCAGCAACTTCAAGACGCTGCCGCTTCACGTCGAAGCCACACCCGAAGGTCTGAGCTACCAGAGCGTCGGCATGCCGCTCAACTTCGCCCAGACGCTGCAACGGCGCAAACCGGTGGAAGTGCCGGATGCCGAGCGCTTCGCCGTGGAACTGGCCAACCTCGGGGTGTCGGTGCGACTGACCCTCCATTGGCAAAACCGTGATTACTGGGTGCTGGTGCGCCAACGTCGCCAGGACCGTGGCGACGTGGTGCTCAAGCTGATTTCCGGCTACGTCCCCGCCCACGAATTGAACCTGCCGCTGCACACCGCCATTCAGGAAATCGCCGAGGAATGCCTGCTTGAGACCCCCGAAGGCTGGCTCGGCGGGCGCTTCAACGAGACGTGGCTGCCGGCACCCTACTCCACCGCCCTGCATTACCGCGAAGCCCTGCCGTTTCGCCTCAGCCCGCTGTCCGGCGCCGCGCGCCCGGTACGCTGCGCGACCACTCAGTTGATCGAGCGGCCGCGAGCCTACGTGCATTTGCCGACGGCCTCGCTGCAATTGATTTACGACCTGCGCCTGGAAGTTCCGAAGGAAGCCAAGTCCTTGAGCCTGTTCCACGTGGACGAGCGTCTGGAAGGCGACCAGTTGGTGGCACGCCTGGATCGCCAGCGCCCGGACCTGTACCTGATGCCGCTCAAGGACGGCCAGCCACTGGCCGAGTTGTATACGGTCAAGAAGGATCAGCTGTACCCGGCCAGCACACGGGGCCTGTACCTGGCGGAAAGCTTCGCCCAGCAGGAAGGCTGGGTGGTGCGTGAAGAGCGGATTCGCTGGAAGGACTGGCTGCGCCAACAGGGGCTGGCTGAGCCTGAGAAAGAATCGAAATTGAAGCGCTTGACCGGCCGAGCGCGGCAGATGCTGCGCAAGATCGTGCCGAAGAAGAAACGAGCCACCTGAACCAGGCGTGAGCCCTGGCAAGCAGGCCTGACAGCGATCAGGCCCGCTTACCAGCGTTACTCATTGTTGCGGATTTTTTCAACAATCGCCGTGGTCGAGCTGTTTTCGACCAGGCCCAGCACTTTGACCGTGCCGCCGTAGGCGCTGACGATATCGGCACCTACCACCTGGTCGACCGAGTAGTCTCCGCCTTTGACCAGCACATCCGGCTTGACCTGGGCCAACAGGTTTTCCGGGGTCCCCTCGGGAAAGCTGATGACCCAGTCCACCGCGCCCAGACCCGCCAGGACCGCCATGCGCCGGTCGACGCTGTTGATCGGGCGGCCTGGGCCTTTGAGGCGGCTGACCGAGGCATCGTCGTTGACCGCGACGATCAAGCGATCGCCTTGGGCGCGCGCCTGCTCCAGGTAAGTCACGTGGCCGGCATGCAGGATGTCGAAGCAACCGTTGGTGAACACGATGCTCTCGTTATGGGCACGGGCATCGTCAATCGCCAGCAGCAATTGCTCAAGGCTCAGCACACCACGTTCCGAGCCTTCGGAACGCTGGATGGCGCGGCGCAACTCAGGCGCACTGATCGCAGCGGTACCCAATTTTCCGACTACGATGCCCGCCGCCAGGTTGGCCAGTGCCACCGCGTGCGGCAGCTCTTCGCCGGCAGCAATGGAGGCGGCCAATGTGGAAATCACGGTATCGCCTGCGCCGGTGACATCGAACACTTCACGGGCCCGCGCCGGCAGGTGCATGGCCGGGTGGCCGGGGCGCAACAACGTCATGCCGTGCTCGCCACGGGTGACCAGCAAGGCGCCCAGGTCCAGGTCAGCCATCAGCGCCGCACCTTTGCTGACCAGTTCGTGCTCATCGGCGCAACCGCCGACGATGGTTTCGAACTCGCTGAGGTTCGGCGTGATCAGGCTGGCGCCCCGGTAAATCGAGAAGTCCTTGCCCTTGGGATCGGCCAGCACCGGAATGCCCCTGGCCTTCGCGGCCTGGATCAGCATCTGATGGTTCTTCAATGCACCTTTGCCGTAGTCGGACAGCACCAACACCTTGATGCCTTCAAGCAACTCGTCGACCTGGTCGCTGAGAGCCAGTGCATCGGTGGCGAAGGGTTCTTCGAAATCGATCCGCAGCAATTGCTGATGACGACTCATCACTCGCAATTTGACGATGGTGGGCTGATGGGCGATGCGCTGAAACAACGCGCGCACGCCGGCGCCGCGCAGGCTGTTGACCAGGCTGTCGGCGGCTTCGTCGTCGCCGGTCACGCCGACCAGGGAGGCCGGCGCGCCGAGCGCGGCGATATTGAGGGCGACGTTGGCAGCGCCGCCCGGGCGGTCTTCGATTTGCTCGACCTTGACGACCGGCACCGGCGCCTCAGGGGAAATCCGTGAGGTACCACCATGCCAGTAACGGTCGAGCATGACATCGCCGACCACCAAGACGGGGGCTTGATCGAATCGCGGCATGGACAACTTCATGGAGCAACCCACATACAAAATGAACAGGGGCGCGATATTAGCACAGGGTTACAGGAGGTTTGCGGGAGGGTTTTGCAATGTGGGAGCCGGTCGCCGGCTCCCACACAAGGTTCAGGTAATGTCGGCGGCAATCGGTGCATCCAGGCCCATGGCATGCAGGCGGGCGTAGTAGCCGTTCTGTGCCAGGAGTTCGCTGTGCGTACCGCGCTCGACAATCCGGCCGTCGTCCATCACCAGGATCAGGTCGGCCTTTTCGATGGTGGACAAGCGATGCGCGATCACCAGGGTGGTGCGGCCCTGCATGACCTTGTCCAGCGCCGCCTGAATGTGACGCTCGGACTCGGTATCCAACGCCGAGGTGGCCTCGTCAAGGATCAGCAACGGCGCATTCTTGAGCAGCGCGCGGGCAATCGCCAGGCGTTGGCGCTGGCCGCCGGACAACAGCACACCGTTTTCGCCGACCTGGGTATCGAAACCCTTGGGCAACTGATCGATGAAGTCCTTGGCGTTGGCGTCCGCCGCGGCGGCTTCGACGTCCGCGCGGGGGGCGCCGGCCAGGTCGCCGTAGGCGATGTTGTTGGTCACGGTATCGCTGAACAACGTCACGTGCTGGGTCACCTGGGCAATATGCTTGCGCAGGTTGAGCAGCTTGTAGTGTTCAATCTCGATACCGTCGAGCAGGATTTCGCCACTTTCATGGTGATAGAAACGCGGGATCAGACTGGCCAGGGTCGACTTGCCGCTGCCCGAGCGCCCCACCAGCGCGATCATCTGCCCAGGCTCGGCGGTAAAGCTGATGTCCTTGAGCACATGGCGTTCGGTGCCTGGGTAGGTGAAGTTCAGGTTGCGCACGTCGAGGCGCCCGCTGACCTTGTCGCGCTCGATCGTGCCGTGGTCGATTTCGACCTCTTCGTCCAGCTGTTCGAAAATGCTTTCGGCGCCCGCTACACCCTTCTGGATCGTCGAGCTGACTTCCGAGAGCTGGCGGATCGGCTTGGGCAACAGACCGGCCAGCGTGATGTAGGCCACCATGTCACCGGCCGATGCATCGCCACGAAGATAGAGGACCAGGAACATCAGCACCGCCATCGCGGTGTAGATCACCAGTTGCAGCGCCGGCGTGTAGATTGCCCCGGTGCGTGTCATGCGCAACTGTTTGTTGGTGTTGCTCTGGCTGGCCTTGAGGAAGCGTTTTTCTTCATACACTTCGCCGCCGAAGCTGCGCACCACGCGGTAGCCCTGGATGGTTTCCGAAGCCACGTGAGTCACATCGCCCATCGCCACCTGAATCTTCTTGCTCTGCTTGCGAAATTTCTTGCTCGCCGTGCTGACCATCACCGCAATCAACGGCAGGATGGCGATCATCACCAGCGTCAGGCGCCAGTTCATGAACAGCAGCGAGGCAAACAGGAAGATCACCGTCATGCCTTCACGGATCACAACCTTGATCGCATCGGTCGCAGCGCCAGTGACCATGGTCACGTTGAAGGTGATACGTGAAATCAGATGCCCGGAATTGTGATTGTCGAAATAGCGGTTGGGCAGCGTCAGCAGGTTATTGAACAACTGCACGCGCAGGTCGTGGACCAGGCCCAGGGAGACCTTGGCCAGCAGGTAGTTGCCCAGGAACGAACCCAGGCCCTGCCAGGCGGCGATCAGGATGATCAGCAAGGGCACGGCTTGCAGCAACTGCAGGTCGCGCAGGTACGGCACGCTGGGGAAAAGCACGGCCTCAGGGTTGGACAGGCCGTCGACAAAGTATTTGAGGATGTAACCCAGCATCGGCTGGGTCGACGCGAAAATCAGAAATCCGAGGATACTCAGCGCGAACAAGCCCGCGTAGGGCCTCACATAACTGAGCAGACGGAAGTATATTTTCAAGCTCGAAGGGCTTGCGCTCGGACTGGAATCGGTCATATCACGCGGCGTTTTAAAAAAGGAGGCTGACTTTAGCACAGCTTCTCTGTTGTACTTGCACCCGGCATGACCCAATGCCGGGCTGGCCACAACCAGCGACATTATAATGCCACTACCTTAAGATGGTCGGCTTTCTCTTTCTGGAATGGCTTTTTATATGCACTCCAATCGCCTCAGTTATGGCAAAAATCGCGTCTTCGACTTCCTGGTCCTCTGGCTTCTGCCCATAGGCTTGTTGTTGCTTCTGAGTGCGCTGTTCTTTGTGACCAACCGCAATGTGCTGCACAAGTTCTACTACGGTCTTTTCAGCGCGCCGACCTTGCTGCTGCTGTGCCTGCGCCCCAGGGAAATCAAGGAGCTGTTGCGCGAGCCGCTGGCGATCGCGTTTCTGCTGTTTTCCGCCTGGGCGCTGATCAGTCTGCTTTGGAGCCCGGAGCACCATCCCGACACCGACTTGTTCAAGCGCCCCCTGCACACGTTCATGCTGTTCGCCGGTTGCGGGTTATTGCTGCATTACCGCCATGAACTGTTCAAGCCGATTTTCTTCAGTGCGGCGGTGATCGCATTGGTGGTGTGCGCATGCAACCTGGTGGTATTCATCCAGGCCTACGAGCCCGGGATGCGCATGATCGGCGGGCGCGGCGCTCTCGACAACCCATTGCTCAGCTCCCACGTATTCGGGTTTTTCTGCGTTTACTGGCTATATGTCTGCGTTACCACCCAACGCCTGCACGTGCTGTGGTTCAGCGTGCCCGCCCTGGCGATCATGACCGCCGCGGTCATCGCCACGGGCTCACGCACACCCATGGTGGCGTTGACCCTGAGCATCCTCTGGATAATCTTCATCAGCCGTAACCGCCGCGCTGCGCTGTTGATCATCGCACTGCTCGCTGGCGCTGCGGCGCTGCTGTTCTACCCCGAGATCATCACCACCCGTGGCAGCTCATTCCGCCTTGTGCTGTGGGACATGTCGCTCAAGCTCATCGCCGAACATCCCTGGATCGGCCACAGCTACGACTCCGAGCTGTACCTGACACTGGCCGACGGTTATCAACTGCGCGAGCCCCACAGCTTTGCCTTGGGCGTGCTGTATTACGTGGGCATCATCGGCTTTATCCCCTGGATCTTCATGCTCGGCTGGGGCCTGTACAAGAGTCTCAAGGAACGGGCGCAGCCGCTGTTCATCCTGGCGTCATCGCTGCTCGCCTACGGCATCGGCGCCGGCCTGACCGAAGGCGGTGGGATTTTGTCGCGCCCCAAGGAGCACTGGTTCCTGTTGTGGATTCCATTGGCAATCATCGCCGGCCTGAGCATCGCCCAACGTCGTCGCAGCGTGCTGGACAGGTCGGCTCAGCCGCTCAAGCCAGAAGCGTTCGAGCAACTGTGCAGCGATGCCCATGTCATAGAAGCCGATGGCCTGGGCCCGAAAGTGCTGCGGTTGTCCGACGGGCGCTTCCTCAAGGTTTTCCGCCCGCGCCGCTGGTACACCTCGGGCAGCTTCAACCCCTACTCTGAACGATTTGCGAACAACGCCGAGCGCCTGCGCACCCTGGGTATCCCCACGCCGCAGATCCTTGCCCTGTATGGAATGCGTGATGGCAGCAGCGCGGTCGTTTACTCGCCGCTGCCTGGCCTGACCCTGCGCCAGGCCCTGCAAAGCCTGGACAGCAGCCTGCGCGAGTCCCTGATCGAACGCTTTGGCCAGTTCATGGCCCAGCTGCATGAACGCGGTGTGTACTTCCGGTCGCTGCACCTGGGCAATGTGCTGCTGATGGATGACGGCGAGTTCGGCCTGATTGATATCGCCGACCTGCGCATCTTTCCGTCGCCGCTGCGCAACACCTTGCGCCAACGCAACCTGCGCCATATGCAGCGCTACCCGCAGGATCGCGCCTGGTTGTTCGAGACCCACTTCGAACAGTTGGCCAAAGGTTATGCCTGCATTGCCAGCCAGGGCGCCACCAATAAGATCCGCGAGCAGGTCCTGGCGCTGGCCCATCCCGCCACCTGATAAAAAAGGCGACTATCACTGCTGATAGTCGCCTTTTTCACCGCCTGCCCGCTCAGTGCTTGAGCGGCAGCAGATACAACCTCACCAGGCCGCGCAAAGTCTTGCGCCCCCAGAACTTCAGCGGGATCTGCCTGAGGATTTCCTTCGCCAGTGGCCGATCACGGTCGGCTGTCTTGAGGAACATCGAGTTCAGGAAGTTGTAGCGCACCGCGTCATAGGCCGGGTGTTCGCTGAACTTGGCATAGGTCTTGAGAATGTTCTGAATCATGTAGCGGTGGTTTTTGTAGGTATTGCTCGCGTGCTGCCGATAGCGCGCCATCACTTGGTCGAGGGCGTCGATGGTGTAGCCCGCCGCTGTGATTTTCAATTGGATCAGCAGGTCTTCCAGAGGAATCTGCGGGTCAAAACCTCCGACCTGCTCCAGCACTTCACGGCGAATCAGCATGGTCGGCGCCGGTGGGAAAGGCTTGCGATCCATGAAGATGTCATCGAAGTCGAGACGGCGAAATGGCACGTCGCGACGTTGTTTCTTCTCAGGGTGCAGATTACCGTCGCCGTCGATCAGCTCGATGTTGCCGGCGCACATCCCCACCGTTGGCTTGCCCTCCATGTACGCTACCTGGGTCGCGATACGATCGGGCAGCATGATGTCATCCGAACCGAACGGTGCGATCAGGCTCCCTTTCGCGCGCGCGATCGCACCATTGAGGGTGGCACTGAGCCCCTGATTCTGTTGCACCTGAAAGTCAAAACCGTGCTCGGCCTGCAAACGCCGGATACGCTCGACGCTGTCATCCTTGGAGCCGTCGTCCACCACCAGTAATTCGATATTGGGGTACGTTTGCCCCAGTACGCTGAGAATGCTTTCTTCGATATACCGGCCGTGGTTGTAGGACGCGATGATCACCGAGACCAGGGGTTGTGGCTGATTCATGCTCTACCTACTTCACGCAAACCGGTTTCAATCAGAGTCAGGTACTTGTGCTTGAATTCATCAAGCGTGTGGTTGGCTTGCAGATAGCGGAACACCTCTTCACCCTTGGCACGCAACTGCTCATCGCTCAGCGCCAGATAGGTATCCAGGGCCGCGGCCAACTGTTCGACATTGCCGGGGTCATGGGACAGGCCACCCGCGCCCTGTACCAGGGGCAGCATCGCAGGGCCATTGGAGGCAATCACCGGCAAATGGCCGCTCATGCCTTCCAGCAGCGCCAGGCCCAGGCCTTCGAACAGCGATGGCATGGTCCAGATGTCGAAGCCGCGCACGTATTTCATGCCGTCTTCGCGAAAGCCCAGCAAGTGCGCGCGGCCGGTCAGCCCCAGGCGCTCGATGTCCGCACGCAGATCGGCTTCGGCACGACCGGAGCCGATGATTCCGACCTGCGCTTGAGGGTATTTGTCCTTGAGCGTGGCGAACGCTTGCAGCAAATGGGTGTGGCCTTTGATCGGCACCAGGCGGCCCAATGCGCCGATCATCCGCGCATCCATTGGCAGGCCCAAGGCCTTGCGGGCGTCCTCGCGGGACAACTGCAACGCTTCTGCCTGAGGAATGTCGATGGCGTTGGTCACGTAGGTGGTGTTTTCCCGCGTGAACCCGCAGTCGAGGCCGACCAGGTAGTCCTTCACCGCCTCCGACACACCGACAAAGCGCCAGGCCGGGCTGACCCAGCGCCGAGTCTGACGTCGACGATAACCGCGCGCGTATTCGCCAAAACCATGGGAGATGCCGATACACAGCGGGATCTTCAACCAGCGGTTGAGCGATAGCATCATGTTCACCGATTTAAAGCGGTTACAGATGACCACATCGAATTTCTGCTCGCGGCAGTACTTGTAGATCTGCCACATGGCGCCAAAGCGAATACCCTTGAGGGACTTTTCCGGCAGCTCGAAATAATGTGAGTGCTCGGCGACGCTGAGGGGTTGGCCGGGCAGCGGGCGCCCGCTGAGAAAGCCGGATGTCACCTCGAAACGCTCAACCGGCAGCGATTTGACGATCTGCTCACCCAGGTCGGCGAAGTCATGGGTCTTGACGTTGTAGTCCGGCTGTAACTGCAAAACCTTGAAACGCGGCTTCATAACTCTCCATGCAGCGATCTGGCTACGGGCACACGGCCCGGTAAAAAGGAGCGACAGGCCCGGCCTGCCTTCAATGGGATTTCAGTCCTGCCTCAGGACCCACAACAGCTCGTGACGACGCACGGCCTTGCGAAAGAATTCATTTTCGCCATAGGGCGATGGACCACGGCCCGCCAGAACCTGCTGCAACCACTTGCGCACGCGGCGCTTGAACGGTGCTCGCGGCTGCAGGTCGTGCATCATGCCCAACGCCATGGCCTTGTCCCGCTGCTGACTCAAGGTCAGCGCAACACAGCAGGGCACAAGCTCAGCTGCCGAATCAAAATGCGGCGGCAGTGCGACTCCGGTGCCGGAGTCCCCCATGGGCCAGCGGTCGTTATCATGCAGGTGATTGGCGTAGCCGAGCAATGTGTCGGGTCGCCATTCCAGCCCTTGCAAGGCTTCAAGTACCGCGGCATGGGCACAGATATGATCGGCGTGGGGATCGAGCAAGGGCGTCGGCAGCACGATCACCTGTGGCCGCGCCTTGAGCAGCAGCGCGCGCAGATCGGCAACCAGGTTGTGCCAGGTCGGCGCGCCGTCCACATCGCCGGGCAGCGCGAAACCGTTGAACTGGCGAAACAGCCGCGTATCGCTCAACTCGGCCTCGCGCGAGGCCTGGGGTCGGTCCGGCGCGGCCTGCATTGCCTGCAGCTGCATACAGAAGTAACCCAGCTGCACACACTGCGCCTCCGGCACGCCAGCCCAGCGTGGCACGGCAATGCTGTCCCAGGCGCGCAAGCGCCCTTTGAGGCGCGCAGCCTCAGCTGTGGGCAGGCCCATGCGTTGATAATGTTCGGCTTCGATCTCACCTGCGGTCAGGGTCACGATCCAGCTTTCGGCCGCCTGACTGTAAAGACTGAACGCCGCCAGCTCAGCATCGTCGGCGTGCGGCGCGATCACCATGACCCGTTGCTGGCGATAGTCCGGCTGGCGCAAGCGCCACAGCACAGGCTGCCCTTTGATCCGACAAAACCGGCCGCGCAATTTTACCCTGCCCGCGGCCAATGCTTCGGCGGCGCCGGTCAGATTCAGATAACGACGCCCACCGACCCCACGCTCGAAGGCTTGGCGATCCGGCGCATCCAGGCCCAGCAGCTCCACCGCCGGATCGCAGAAACGCCCAAGCCATGAGCTTCGCAGTTCAATACCGACAATCAGCGTGTCGTCCGCGTCCAGCGGTGTATCCAGCAGCAAGCGTCCCGCCTCCAGGCGCAAGCCAGGCTGTTCGCTGCCGGCGGGAAACGCGTATTCATAGTTGTCTTTGGGCGAGTAAAACAGGTGGTCGGAAAACCAGGCCTCATGAGCCATCCACAGCAGCACTGCGAGGATCAACGGCAACCACCAGGCCACCAGTAAGCCGGTCGCGACCAGTATCAGCAAACTGACCAGCAGCGCGATGCGCTTGTTGCGCCGATGGCGCTTGAGCAGTTGCTGCTTGCGAGTCATAGGCTGAACACCGGCACCGGATTGCACCAGCGCTCCTTGTATTCACGGTCGGCGCGACCGAAGGAAAAGCGCAGTGACTTATCCGCCGCACGCGCCTGCTCCCAGGCACTCTGGGTATTGAGAAAACTCAGCACGCTGCCGGGGCTGAACGCACGGGTTTGCGGGTCGACGCCGCCGTTGACGTACTCGGCGCTGAACCACTCGCGAGACTGCACCTGATACACCAATTGCACGGCGATCGGGGCGTCATTGAGAAACAGCACCGAGCCGAACAGGAACTCCTTGAGCAACTCCAGCACCTCAGCCAAGCGCGCCGCGCCTGCCGCCGGAAACCCCCAGCGGCGCTGGAACAGGTCGCAATAAATCGCCGCCAGCTCCACGCTGGAGAACTCGCTGACCGCGCGCACCACACCGCCCGCTTCTTCCAGCAGGCGCAATTCGCGACGCTGGTTGTAGCGAAACTTTTTCGACAAGTCTTCAGGGGTGCGCGCCATGGCCAATTGTTCGGCCTGGGGCTTGAGGGTACCCACCCGCCCTTCATTCAAGGCCGACAGATAGCGTCCGCGATGGCGCACCGGCAACTGGGCATCGGCGGCAATCGGCAGGATGATCTCGGCATTGCCCAGGTCGAACAAGGCCTTCTTGCCGTTGCGCTTGAGCACGTCCTTGGACAGCGCCAGGTCGCGCCCCCACGTGGCAATCGCCCCCTTGAGTTCGCCGTCCTGTTCCCACCCCAGGTAGCGCACCGGAATCCGCGCCAGGCCGGCCAGACGCTCGACCACCTGCGGGTGAGTCGCCACGCTGCCACCGAAGCGCTGCCAGGCCTGGGCGTAAACCTCAGCCTCTACAGGCTGCCAGCCGCCACGTTCACGCCATGCCTGGAAGCGATTCAGCATTTAGACCACAGCGTCATAAGGGTCCACGCCATCCTTGACCACCAGGATGTCTTCCATGATCAGGTACTGCAGGTCGGAGCCGAAGAACATGTTCAGCGCGTCGGTGGGCGAGCAGATCATCGCTTCGCCACGGCGGTTGAGCGAGGTGTTCAACGACACACCGTTACCGGTGAGGACTTCCAGCTCTTTCATCATGTCGTAGTAGCGCGGGTTGTACTCACGCTTGAGCACTTGGGCGCGCGAGGTGCCATCTTCATGGACCACTTCCGGCACCCGGGTTTTCCATTCTTCGGCCACTTCAAAAGTGAAGGTCATGAACGGCGCCGGGTGATCGACCTTGATCATCTGCGGGGCTACGGTGTCGAGCATCGACGGGCAGAAAGGCCTCCAGCGCTCGCGGAACTTGATCTGGTGGTTGATGCGGTCGGCCACGCCGGTGGCGCTCGGGCAACCGATGATCGAACGACCGCCCAGCGCACGCGGGCCAAACTCCATGCGGCCCTGGAACCAGGCCACCGGGTTGCCGTCGACCATGATTCTGGCGATGCGCTGCGGCATGTTCTCGATCTTGCGCCAGTTCGGCTTGCTCTCGTGCTTGGCGCACGCGGCAATCACGTCTTCGTTGCTATAGGACGGGCCGAGGTAGACGTGCTCCATCTTCTCCACCGGCACACCACGGGCGTGGGACACATAGGCGGCCGCACCGACAGCGGTGCCGGCATCGCCGGACGCCGGCTGCACGAACAGCTCTTTGACGTCGTCACGGGCGATGATTTTCTGGTTCAGCTTGACGTTCAGCGCACAGCCACCGGCGAAGGCCAGCTTGCCGGTGTCCTTCAGAATGTCGCCCAGATAGTGGTCGATCATCTGCAAGGCCAGCTTTTCAAACAGCGCCTGCATGCTGGCGGCGTAGTGGATGTAGGGCTCGTCGGCGATATCGCCTTCGCGCTTGGGGCCCAGCCACTCGATCAGTTTCGGCGAGAAGTAGAAGCCCTTGCCCTTCTCTTTGTAGCGACGCAGGCCGATGACGTTGGCGTAGTCGGTGTTGATCACCAGCTCGCCGTTTTCAAACGAGGCCAGGCGCGAGAAGTCGTACTTGCTGGCATCGCCATACGGCGCCATGCCCATGACCTTGAACTCGCCGTCGAGCATTTCGAAACCGAGGAACTCGGTGATAGCGCCGTACAGGCCGCCGAGGGAGTCCGGGTCGTAGAATTCTTTGATTTTGTGGATCTTGCCGTTCTCGCCGTAGCCGAAGAACGTGGTGGCGTACTCGCCTTTACCGTCGATACCGAGGATCGCGGTTTTTTCCTGGAAGCCGGAACAGTGGTAGGCACTGGAGGCGTGGGCAAGGTGATGCTCGACCGGCTCGATCTTGATCTTCTTGGGATCGAAGCCCAGTTGCTCCAGGCACCATACGATCTTGTTGCGATAGCGCTTGTAGCGACGATTGCCCATCAGGATCGCGTCGAGCGCGCGGTCCGGGGCGTACCAGTAACGCTTGGCATAGTGCCAGCGCGCCTCGCCGAACAGGCTGATCGGGGCGAACGGGATCGCCACCACGTCAACGTCCGAAGGCTTGATGCCGGCCTGCTCCAGGCAGAACTTCGCCGACTCGTAGGGCATGCGGTTCTTTGCATGTTTGTCGCGTACGAAGCGCTCTTCTTCGGCGGCCGCGATCAGCTTGCCGTCGATATACAGGGCTGCGGAAGGATCATGGCTAAGGGCGCCGGACAGGCCAAGAATCGTCAATGCCACAGGGGTCTAGCCTCTTTTAGTCTGCATGCAGGCGGGTTGCGCCTGAAAAAAGTGCGCTTCCCGCCCAGGCGGGAAACAGCTAAAGGGCGGGATTATAGCTTAAAAGCAGTGGGAAGCTGTTAGCGGCAAGCGGCAAGTGGGCCTAGCGGTAGATCTCGATGCTGCCATCCTTGTTCTGGCGATAGATCGTATAAGGCAGTGCCAATGTGTCCAGTACGCCGGACGCCACGAACTCGACCGCGATGGCCGGTATCGAATCGCGCCCCAGCCCAATCTGGCCGCTGTCCTGCAGGTTCTTATCGGGGGCAGGCTCGCCATTAAGCGTACAGAACCCATAGATCACACCGCTGTAGATGCGCGGTACGTTGTCGCAGTGGCTGCGCGAATCCTTGAGATTCTGGCTGGTCACGGCGTCGGGGCGGAACACGGTGTTGATCGTGCCGCAACCGGCCAGCGCCAGCAGCACAGGCAACCATAAGACGCAGGGCAGAGTCTTCACAAACCGCTCCTTTTGCTTGTCATTAACGAAGCGTGCCACGCTAACATCGACGCCCCTGGAGGCCCAGCGTGGGAATGCCGATTTGCAGCGTAGGCTGATTCCGAAATGATAAAAGCTGCGCGAGCCACTAAACTCGCGCCTTTTTGCGCGTTTACACCCTAAGCGCCACGGAATTCGGCCGATTGATGAACCACCTCACCCGCCTCACCCTCTTGCTGCCCGGCCTGTTGGCCCTATGTGACACCGCAGGCGCGGAAGACGCGCCCCTGATACTCGACCCCAGCGTCGTCACCGGTTCACGCAGCGCCAGCCCGACCTTCGACCTGCCTTACTCAGTGGACGCAATCGACCGCGACCAGATCAGCGACGGCCAACTGGGCATCAACGCCTCCGAAGCCTTGGCGCGCGTGCCCGGACTGGTGGTCCAGAACCGTCAGAATTACGCGCAGGACCTGCAGATTTCCTCCCGTGGCTTTGGCGCCCGTTCGGCGTTTGGCGTACGCGGGATCAAGTTGTTTGCCGACGGCATCCCCGCCAGCACCCCGGACGGCCAGGGCCAGGCCGCCACGTTCAACCTGGATACCGCCGAACGCATTGAAGTGCTGCGCGGACCGGCCGCGACCTTGTACGGCAGCAACGCCGGGGGTGTGATTCAGATGTTCTCGCGTGAAGGCGAAGGCGCGCCGCGTATCGGCGCCGAAACCCTGGTGGGCAGCGACGGCCTGAACAAGAACCACCTCACCGCAGAAGGCGCCACCCATGGCGCCGGCTTCGTGCTGGATGCCTCGCGCATGGACACCGACGGCTACCGCGACCACAGCAGCGCCCGTCGCGACCAGACCTTCGCCAAGCTCAACCTTCACCCGGACGATGACAGCAAGCTGGCACTGATCTACAGCAGCCTGGAGCAGAACGGCACCCAGGACCCGCTGGGGCAGACGTGGGCCGCCTACAAAGCCGATCCACGCTCAGTGAGCGCCAACGCCCTGACGTACAACACGCGAAAAAGCATCGACCACCAGCAAGTGGGGATGAACTACGAGCGGTATGTGGGTGACGCGACGCTGCAGGTGAATGCGTATACGGGGCGGCGCAGCGTCATTCAGTACCTGTCGATCCCCAAAGGCACGCCCGCCAATGAGCGGGGCGGCGGCGTCGTGCAATTCGATCGCCAGTTCTACGGCGCCGGCGCGCGCTGGATGCAGCCCATTGACAGCGCGCCGGGGGAGTTGATGATTATCGGCGGGCTGGATTTCGACCAGAGCCAGGACAGCCGCCACGGCTACCAGAACTACAGCGGCAACACGCTGGGCGTAAAAGGCCAGTTACGTCGTGACGAAGTCGACACGGCGCGCAGCCTTGATCCCTACCTGCAAGCCAATTGGGCCCTTGATCGCTGGACCCTGCAAGCAGGTGTGCGCCATAGCAGCATGGAGATGGACGTCGACGATCAATTCCTCAGCAATGGCGACGCCAGCGGACGCAAGATCTATCGAAAAACGACGCCTTCCATGAGCGTGATGTACGCCTTCACCCCCGACCTGCACGGCTACGTCAGCGCAGGCAAGGGCTTCGAAACTCCCACCCAGGCCGAATTGGCCTACGCACCGGGTAACGCCGAAGGTTTCAACTTTGGCCTCAAGCCGTCAGACAGCACCCAGTATGAAGTGGGCTTGAAGGCGCAGGTGGGGAGCACGCGGGTCAACGCCGCCGTGTTCCAGATCACCACCGAGGATGAACTGGTGGTCAATCAATCCCTGGGCGGGCGCACCAGCTATCAAAACGCCGGCCGCACCCTGCGTCGCGGCTTCGAACTTGGCCTGCAAAGCCAGCTGGCGGAACAATGGAGCACCCACCTCGCCTACACCCGCCTGCAAGCCACCTACGACAGCGCCTTCATGGGCGGCGGCAACCCGGTGGATAAAGGCAATTACCTCCCCGGCGTACCGCAGACCACGCTATTTGCCGAGCTGAACTGGAAACCGCGGGACTGGGTCAGCAGCGCCATTGAAGGCCTGTACCGCAGCAAGGTCTATGTCGAAGACACCAACCAGCAGCACGCCGCGCCGGGGTACAGCGTATTCAACTGGCGGGCGCGCTTGGAACAGAAGGTCGAGCACTGGACTTTCCACCAGACCTTGCGCCTGGATAACGTGCTGGACCGGCAGTATGTGGGCTCGGTCATTGTCGGCGATGGCAACGGCCGCTACTACGAAGCCGCGCCCGGCCGTTCGTGGTACGCCGGCGCCGGGGCCGAGTATCAATTCTGAGCGTCGAAGCGCTCAGGTGGGCTGCTTGGGCAAACGCTCATCGATCAGCTGATACAGCGCGCTGTCCTGCGGCCAGTTACGCATAAATCGCGCACGGTCCTTGGCATAGGCCGGGGCGAAGCTGGCCAGGCTGCGGTGTTGGCACATCGCGTCAAGGTCAATCAGCGCCCAGCGGTCTTCGTGCCAGAACAGGTTGTGGCCCTTGAAATCGCCATGACTGATGCGCTCGCGGATCAACTCGGCGAACAGACGATCCAGCGCCTGCAGTTCGTTTTCCGGTGCGTCGCCGTGTTCAACGAAGGGCGCGAAGCGCTCGATGATGTCCGGCCCCGGCAGGTATTCGGTGATCAGGTACGCGCGGCTGCGCAGCCAGAGGAAACGCTTTTCCAGCACGGCCAGCGGCTTGGGCGTGCTGATGCCGAGGAACGCCAGACGGTTGCCTTCGCGCCAGGAATGCCAGGCGCGGCTTGGGCGCCAGAAGCGCTTGAGCCAATGGGTGAAACCCTTGATGTTGTAGCGCTTGATCACCAGCGGCCGACCGGCCACCTCGACCCTGGCTACGCTGGCGGCGCCGCCGGTCTTGTACAGGTGGCCCTGCTCGAGCAGGGCGTCGGCCTGTTCCAGTACCGGCAGCATCGCCGGCACCTCCTCGCGACGGATCGCGCGCAACCCAAAGGCACCGCGCTCCACGCTGAACAGCGTGCACTCACGGCCGACCTTGTCCAGATAGTCTTTCAAGCGCCACGCACTGACCTTACGCACCTGTTTTTCCAAGGCCTCCAGAGGCAAGGCGTGTTCACCATTGCCCAGCAGGTAGTACACCAGCAACTCTTCGGTGAACGGCTCAAGATTCTTGGGCAACTGGGCGAAAAATACGCCCAGGTTTTCCAGCACACGGTTGCGCGACAGTGGCTTGCCAGGCTCTTCGGCGCGAATCCCGGCACCGTCGATCAGGTACAGTTTGCCGTTCTGGCGCAGCAGGTTGTCCAGGTGCAGGTCTTCCTGCCACAGCCCTTTGGTGTGCATCTGTGCGATCGCGCCCAGCGCCTCAGCGAGCACGGCGGTTTGTTCGTCGGCCAACGGCGGCAAACCTTCGACCGTCTGCCAGGCGTCGGCCAGGCTTTGTGCGCCCTCTATGAATTCGAACAGCAACCAGCCTCCCTCGCCTTCCTGCAGGCCGTCCGCGAGCAGCAACGGCGTGGTCAGGCCCTGTTCGGCCAGCAGACGAACGCCGCTGAGCTCACGCTGGAAATGCCGCGCGGCCTTGCTGCCTACCAGCAGCTTGGCCAGCACGGCACGCCCGCGCCACACCGCCGCGCCAACGTAGCGCTGGCCTGGCAACACGCGCAGCAGGCTCAACAGTTGCAACTGCCCAGGGCCGGCGGCGTCCGCCAGCTCCAGCGTCAACGGCAGGCTCGGCGTGCGGCCGACGTTTTTCAGCTCCGACAGGCGCATCAGCGCTTCTCCTTATGGCTGCGCCGGGCCGTGAGGCGCTGCAGCCAGGTCGAGACCAACGCGCTGTCCTCGGGCTGCTCGAGATAGGCCGCCAACAGTTGACGCACCTGCACCTCGGACCACTGCGGGGACCGGCGCAGCAAAGGCTCCAGATCCTTGACGCGATCACGCCAGCCGAACAGCAATGGACGGGTTTTCTCCAGGTCGATCAGTTGCGCGGCGTAACCGTCGCCGGTGGCCTGCAGAAAAATATGCTTGGGGTAGAAACAGCCATGCACCTGGCCGACGCCGTGCAGCCGGCGCGCCAATTCACCGCAGGCCCGCAGGATCGCGCGGTGCTGGACATCGCTGAGCGACGACCACTGCTCGAGCAACGACTCCAGGTCGTTCCAGCCGTCGAGGGCACGGGTCAACAGCATGGCGCGATACTCGCCGGCCACCTTGCGCTCGCCGTAGAACGCCGCCTGCAAGGCCGGGATCCCCAGGGCGCGGTAACGACTGATATTGCGAAACTCGCGGGAGAAACTCGGCTCGCCGAATGGCCGGTGCAGGCTGCGCGTCAGGTAATTGCTCTGGCGCTTGAGGTAGTAACCCTGCCCCTCCAGCTCCAGGCGAAACACGCTGCTCCAGCCGCCACGGCTGGTGTTCGGCTCGTCCACCGCGTCGAGCTGCTTGGCCCACAACGCGTCGAACGTGGCCAGGCCGTTGCGCTCCAGCAAGGCCCGGTCGGCAGCCGCCAGGAAGTCACTCATTCACGTCCCTCGAAAAACTTCACCACATGGCGAATTCGTTGTTTGTCGGACGCCGTCAGGTGGGTGCGTTGTCGATATTGCATATAGAAACGCAGGCGCTGGGTGGCCGACAGATGATATTTGGCGACCTTGTCCAGGCAGGCCAGGTCCTTGGTGATGCGGTACTTGAGCCAGAAACCGCGCCAGAAATCGCCGTTGGGGCAATCGATCAGGTAGAGGGTGCACTGATCGTCCACCAGCAGGTTGCGCCACTTCAAGTCGTTATGGGTGAAGCGGTGATCGTGCATGGTGCGCGTATATTCGGCGAGCTGCCGGCTGATGGCATCGACCCAGCGGGGGTCCTTGAGCCGCGCATCATTGCGTTCGGCCAGAACCGACAGGTCTTCGGTCTTGGGCAATTCGCGGGTAATCATCGCCCCACGGTTGTAGGCCAGCCCGTTGCGATCCAGGCCCCAGGCGACTACATCAGCGGTAGGGATGCCCCACTTGGCGAAACGCTTGAGGTTCTGCCATTCGGATTTCACTCGCGGCTTGCCCAGGTAACGGCGCAAGCCCTTGCCCGCCCCGGAGTAACGCTTGACGTAGTAATTGACCCCGCCACGCTCAACCCGGATCACTTCCGACAACGGGTCTCGAGTCAACCGCTCGCCTTGCAGCGCGAACACCGCCTCCAGGCTGCCGAAGTCGTCCGCCAGGGCGGCGTAGGCCGGTTCCAGGTTCCAGCCCGCCATCAGAGCGCATCCCCGTAACGTTGCTTGCGCGCATAGAGTTTGGCGGCCATGCGCTCCAACTCGGCCAGCAGCGCCGCTTGCTCGGCCAGGATCCGGCGCAACGGTTGCTGAAAGTAATGTTTGAGAAAGCGCAGTTTGTCGCGCCGGGTCAGGCCGATGTCCAGGGCGGAGTAATACAGCCCGGCCAGGTCCTTGTTGCGCCAGCGCATGGGGATCGTCGCGCGCACCTGGGCGCGGTGCAGGTCGATCACGGACAGTTTGAGAGTATCCACGGCGATCGGTCGGTCGGTGTGCAACAGGAAGTGGCAGAGGTAACAATCACGGTGATTGACGCCGCCACGATGCATCGCGCCGACCGTACGCGCCAGCTCGGCGGTCAAGGCGTGCTTGATCGCCGGCACCGGCGGCTGCTTGAGCCAGTCGAGGGTCAAATCCTCCAGGCTGATAATCGGGGTCAGCTCGCGCGTAACGATGAACGAGTGCTGATCAGCCGGATTGCTGCCCTTCTCACCAAAAGCCACGGCGGTCATGGTGGGCACGCCCAGCTCATGCAAGCGCTGGATCGCCAGCCACTCCTGGCCCGCGCCCAGGACCGGCAACTTGGCGGTGACCAGGTTTTTGAGGATCTCGCCCCAGCCGATACCGCGATGGATTTTCACGAAATAGGGTTGACCCTCCACCACCGTACGCAACGTACGACGGGCGGCCAGCTCGCGGAACACCTGGCCTTGCAGTTTCTCGACCTCGGCGAACGCATCGCGTCCGGCCCACAGGGTCTTGAAGGGTTCGGCAAGAATCAACTTCATCGGTTTGGCTCCGCCAGAATCAAGTCCGCAGCGTACTGCGGCATGCTAAACAGGTCGGCCGTCTCGGCGAAAGCCAGGCCATTGCGACTCCAGGTCGCGCGCGCCTGCGGATCGTCGAGCATATCCACCAGGTATTGATTGAGCTGGGCCTGCTCGAACGGCTCGTCCAACACGCGGCCACTCTGGGCCTTATCGATATAAAACGCGTAGCCGCAGACCTGGCTCACCAGCACGGGCAGGCCGGCGACTATCGCTTCGACCAGCACCATGCCGGCCGCTTCGTTGTAAGCAGGGTGAATCAGCAAGTCCGCGCCCAACAGGAAACGCGGAATATCGTTGCGCCCCTTGAAGAACTGCACCTGGTCACCCAGGCCGAGTGCGGCACTCTGCAGTTGGAATACTTTGGGGTCGTCCTGGCCGATTACAAACAGCCGGGTGCGTTTCTTCAGCTTTGCAGGCAACGCAGCCACAGCCTTCAGGCTACGGTCGACGCCCTTGGTCTTGAAGCCAGAACCGATCTGCACCAGCAGTAAATCTTCCTCGGCCAGGCCGAATTCGGCGCGAAACTCGGCGCGGATCTCGCTGGCGTTCGGCGGCGCGCGTCGGTCTCGGGAAATGCCCGGCGGCAGCAGGTGAAAACGCTCGGGCTGGGTGCCGTAGTACTGCGTGAACAGCTGCTGCTGACGCTCGGACAGCACCATGATCCGGGTCGTGGCGTTTTTATCGAACACCGCGCGCTCGTATTCGGCAAAGTGCTTGTAGCGCCCGAACCAGCGGTACATCGGGTTGCGCAGGGTCTGGGCCTTGTCTTCGAATACGCCGTCGGCGGCGAAGTACAGGTCCAGCCCCGGCATTTTGTTGAAACCCACCACGCGGTCCACCGGGCGCTTGGCCAGGTCGGCCTGGATCCAGGCATGCAGCTTTTCATTGCGACGGTGGTTGACCAGCGCCTTCACGGGCGCCACCAGCACTTCGAAACCTTGCGGAATATCGCCTTCCCAGATCAGCGTATAGACACGAATCCTGTGGCCGCGCTGCTGGCACTCCAGGGCAATGCGCATGAAGTCACGCTGCAGGCCGCCGAAGGGGAAATATTTGTACAGGACAAAAGCCAGTTGCATCAGTGCAGCTCCTCAGCCAGTAACAACGTGCTCAGTCGGCTTGCCACACGCTCAGGGTTCAGGCGCGTGAAGCACAGGGGCGACTCGCGCGTGATGTCGAACCGACGCAGGTCGTCGGCCGTCGGTTGATAGGTACAGTGTTTCTGCAGGCATGGCGCGCACGGCCAATCGCTGGCCAGGTGAATCTGCGCCTTGCCATAGGCGCCGGTAAGCCCCGGATTGGTAGGACCGAACAGCGAAATGGTCGGCACATCCAACGCTGCAGCCAAGTGCCCCAGGCCGGTGTCCACCGCCACGCAGGCGCGGGCGCCGGCCAGCACGCGGGCCACGCCGGCCAGGTTCAGCTTGGGCAGCACTTCGGCGTTCGGCAGGCCTTGGGCCAGCCTTTCGGCGCGCGCCTTTTCGGCGGCGTTGCCCCATGGCAACTTTACGTCCACGCCCAGACGGCCCATGCGCTCGGCCAGCTCGCGCCAGTAGGCTTCGGGCCAGTGCTTGGTGTCCCAGGTGGTGCCGTGCAGGAGCAGCACGAACGGTTTTTTCGGCGGCAGGCCCAGCAGTTTGTCGACCCTCAGGCCGTAGTCGCCCAAGCCTTTGGGCAAGTCATAACCGAGGGCCACGGCGAACAACTGGCGCAAACGTTCGACGGCATGCTGCCCGCGGGCCACCGCCAGGCGCCGGGAATAAAAGCGCGCCGCGATCGGCTCGCGTGCGGACTGCTTGTCGAAGCCGGCCACCGGCGCACGCACGTAACGGGTCAGCCAGGCACTTTTGAACAGACCTTGAGCGTCAATGACCAGGTCGTACTTGGTCGACTGGATGCGCTCTTTGAAACGCCGCCATTCGCCGCTCTTGAAGGTCTGCCAGAGGTTTTTGCGCCAGCGGCGGATCGCCACCGGGATCACCTTGTCCACGGCCGGATGCCAGGTGGGAATTTCGGCAAAGCCTTCTTCCACCACCCAGTCGAATTGAATGCCGGGGATCGCCCGCGCCGCGTCGGTCAGTGCCGGCAAGGCATGGATCACGTCGCCCAGGGATGAGGTCTTGACTACCAGTACCCGCAACTCAGTGAACCTCGACCACGTCGCCCTGCAACCGCTGCAAGGCTTCGCTGACCGGCTGCGGCAACAACTGGCGCAGGCAATTGTAGTGGCCGAAACGGCAGGTGCGCTCAAAACAGGGGCTGCAATCCAGGCCCAGTCGCACCACTTCAACCTTATCGGCCAACGGCGGGGTAAACCCTGGCGAAGTGGAGCCGTACACCGCCACCAACGGGCGATTCAAAGCGGCCGCCACGTGCATCAGGCCGGAGTCGTTGGACACCACCGCATCGGCGCAGGACAGCAGGTCGATCGCCTCGGCCAGCGAGGTGTCGCCGCTGAGGTTCACCGCCTCTTCGCGCAGGCCCGGAATCAGGCGCTGGCGGATGTCTTCGCCCACCGAGTGATCGTTCTTCGAGCCGAACAGCCACACCTGCCAGCCTTCGCGGATCTTCATCTCGGCGACCTTGGCGTAATGCTCCGAGGGCCAGCGCTTGGACTCGCCAAACTCGGCACCGGGGCACAGCGCCAGCACCGGGCGATCCAGGCTCAGGCCGAACTTGGCCAGCGCCGCGTCGCGGGTGACCGGGTCGATCCGCAGGTTAGGGCGCGGATACGGCGTGGGCAACTCGGCACCGGGCGCATAGGCCAGGGCCATGAAGCGTTCGATCATCAGCGGGTAGCGTGCCTTGTCCAACGTACGCACATCATTGAGCAGCACATAGCGAAATTCGCCACGCCAGCCGGTGCGCTTGGGGATGCCGGCAAAGTACGGCACCAGCGCGGACTTGAGCGAGTTGGGCAGCAGGATCGCCTGGTCGTACTGGCCGGCCAGGGATTTGCCGATGCGACGACGGGTCGCAAGCTCCAGGGCGCCGTGGCCGAGCGGAAAGCTCAAGGCCTTGCGCACTTCGGGCATGCGTTCCAGGATCGGCCGACTCCACTCAGGGGCGAGCACGTCGATCTGGCAATCTGGATGGCGAAGGCGCAGGCACTGGAACAGTGTCTGTGCCATCACCATGTCACCGACCCAACTGGGCCCAACGATCAGAATATTCATGTAGTTTCCACAAACGATGCGGGGAGGCTTATGCCTCCCCGCCCTAATAATGTGTTCAGCTCAGACCCAGCTCCTGCCAGATCCGCATCACCTGGCGCCGTTCATCGACGAACTGATCGCCGGCCACCGTACCGGCCTCGTTCTGCAAGGCCTGGCGATGCGCGGCGGAACGGTAGGCCTTATAGACCTCGCGCAGCAGGTGGGCATCGGCGGCGGGCATCAACCCCACCTGCTCCAGGCCTTCCAGAATGCGGATATTGTCGGTGTAGCGCAGCAACGATGGATGTTGCGCAGACCATGCCAAAGCCGCGTATTGCACCATAAATTCAATATCGACGATACCTCCGGCGTCCTGCTTGAGGTCGAACAGCGCCGTGGCTTCGAACGCATTGGCGCCCGTGCCGGCCGCGGTGCTCTTGGTGCCCAGGTTGTCACGCATCTTGGCGCGCATCTCGCTGACCTCCTGGCGCAGCTTCGCCAGATCACGTTCGCGCCCCAGCACCCTGGCCCGCACCTGCTCGAAGGCCTGGCCGACGTCCTGGCTGCCCACCAGCACGCGGGCGCGGACCAACGCCTGATGTTCCCAGGTCCAGGCTTCATTGTGTTGATAGCGATCGAACGCGCCCAACGAACTCACCAAAAGCCCGGATGCGCCGGACGGGCGCAGGCGCATGTCCACTTCATACAATTGGCCGGAGTTGGTCTGGGTGGTCAGCAAATGAATGATGCGCTGGCCCAGGCGCGTAAAGAACTGCGCACCGTCAATCGGCTTGGCGCCATCGGTTTCGGCATGCGGGTCGCCGTCATGGATGAACACCAGGTCCAGGTCCGAACCATGCCCCAGTTCGATGCCGCCGACTTTTCCATAACCGACAATGATGAACCCAGGATCGCACAAGGTGCCATCCAGCCGCTGCGGCGAACCGTGCCGCGCCACGGTCTGGCGCCAGGCCAGGGCCAGTACTTGCTCCAGGATCGCCTCGGCGAGCCAGGTCAGGTAGTCGCTGACTTTCATCAAGGGCAGGCTGCCGGCAATTTCCGAAGCCGCCACGCGCAGGCGGTGCGCCAGCTTGAAGTGGCGCAGGGCCTCCATCTGTTGCTCAAGGTCGTCTTCGGGGATACGTGTAAGGCGTTCGCGCAGCTCGGCGGCCAGTTCCGGCGCCAACGGCGGCTTGAACAGCCGACCTTCGTTGAGCAATTCGTCGAGCAACAACGGGAAACGCGTGATCTGCTCGGCGATCCACGGGCTGGCAGCGCACAGGGTCAACAGGCGACGCAAGGCGTCGGGGTTTTCCGTAAGCAGCACCAGGTAGGCCGAACGCCGCGCAACCGCTTCAACCAGCGGCAACACGCGCTCCAGCACCAGGTCCGGATTGGCGTGTTCAACGGCCTGCGCCAGCAGGCGCGGGATAAATGCATCCAGGCGCTCGCGCCCCAGGCGCTGCATGGCGCGCAGTTGCGGGCTGCCGCGCAGGCTGGCCAGGGCCTTGAGCGCCTTGGGCGCGTCGGTGAAGCCGCCGTCGGCCAACTGACGGCAGGCCGCGTCGTCATCTTGTGACTCTTCCCACAGCGGCAACCATTCCCCGCCTACGACCAGCTCGCTTTCTTCGCCATCTTCTTCGTCCGGATCGGCAATCACTTGGCGGAAATGCCAGTCGACCCGACCTCGCCAGTACATCAGGCGCTCATGAAACGCCGCCCAATCGGGGAAGCCGAGCATAAAGGCAATACGGGCCTGGTCCTGCGGGCTGTCCGGGAGCATTTGGGTCTGCCGGTCGGCAATCGCCTGGATCGCGTGTTCGGTGTAACGCAGAAATTCATAACCGTTGCGCAACTCGGCGATCACCGCCGGCGGCAGGTAGCCCTGGCCTTCCAGCGTGCCCAGCACCTTGAGCAACGGCCGCTGCTGCAGGCTCAGGTCGCGGCCACCATGGATCAACTGGAACGCCTGGGCGATGAATTCCACTTCACGAATGCCGCCCGAGCCCAGCTTGATATTGTCGGCCATACCTTTGCGCCGCACTTCCTGCTGGATCAGCTGCTTCATGGTGCGCAGCGCTTCGATGGCGGAAAAATCCAGGTAACGTCGGTAGACGAACGGCCGCAGCATATCGAGCAATTGCGCGCCCGCCACCTGATCGCCGGCCACCACCCGCGCCTTGATCATGGCGTAGCGTTCCCAGTCGCGTCCCTGATCCTGGTAGTACTGCTCCAGCGCATTGAAACTGAGCACCAGCGCCCCGGCCGAACCGTAGGGGCGCAAACGCATATCGACGCGGAATACGAATCCGTCGACGGTCATCGGATCGAGGGCCTTGATCAGTTTTTGACCAAGACGAATGAAGAATTCCTGGTTATCCAGGGCGCGCTTCACGCCCACTGTTTCGCCGCCCTCCGGATAAGCGAAGATCAGGTCGATGTCCGATGACAGGTTCAGCTCCACCGCGCCGAGCTTGCCCATGCCAAGGATCACCATGTGCTGGGCCTCGCCGCTGCGCCGCCCGGTGGGCGTGCCGAATTGTGCGCAGTGGCGCTGGTAGAGCCATTGGTAGGCCTGGTCGATGCTGGCGTCGGCCATGTCGGACAAATCGCGACAGGTTTGCACCAGGTCGGCCTGACGGGTCAGATCGCGCCAGATAATGCGCACCTGCTGGCGCGTACGCTGACGACGCAGGACCCGGCCCAACTCATCTTCTGTTTCGGCTTGTTGCACCGCTGCCGCGATCTGCCCGCACAACTCACCAGGCGCAAAGCCGCGATCCAGCTCGCCCCAGGCGGCCAGTTCGAGCAACATCAAAGGGTCACGAATGCTCTGTTCAATGACGAAATCACTGGCGGCGCACACCCGGGCGAAGTCGGCCCAGCGTTGCGGCGCCCACCCGGAAAGGCCATGATCGGCATCCAGCGCGGCCACGGCGTCACGAAATGACTGCTCGGCCCGCTGGGCAGCCGGAAGCAGAATGGCCGGCAATTCGGCCAGCGTTGGAAGGCTCATGGTCTATCCTTGATCGGCGCGTGGAAGGCTTGTAGCGACAAGCGCGAGCACCGCGCCAAATGAAGGACTGTCGAACAAAAGTTAGAAATAGCTGAAAATTCTTTAATTTTGGCAGGCAACATTAAACTTCTACCTTTTCTTGTTCGCAAAAGATCAACAATAACGATTATGCTCACCAGCCAGACCGAGTCATACGCTCAGTCTTGTGTAGTTTTACTACTCGTATATACATTCGAAAGGCTGAAATGGCCGACGATTTGTAGTAAAACTACAGGACGCCGAAGCAACCTTCGGCCATCCAAGAATTTATGTCGTCTGCCCACAAGGCCAGTCGCAAACTTCAGGCAACCGATTCTGGTAGCCTTTCCGCCCTGGAGCAAGCCATGCAAGACCTCGATCCCGTCGAAACCCAGGAATGGCTGGACGCCCTGGAATCGGTTCTCGACAAAGAAGGCGAAGACCGTGCTCACTACCTGATGACCCGTATGGGCGAACTCGCGACCCGCAGCGGCTCGCAACTGCCCTACGCCATCACCACGCCATACCGCAACACCATCCCCGTTACCCACGAAGCACGCATGCCTGGCGACCTGTTCATGGAACGCCGCATTCGCTCGCTGGTACGCTGGAACGCCATGGCGATGGTAATGCGCACGAACTTGAAAGATTCGGACCTGGGCGGTCACATCTCCAGCTTCGCTTCCAGCGCAACCCTGTATGACATCGGCTTCAACTACTTCTTCCAGGCCCCGACCGACGAACACGGCGGCGACCTGATCTACTTCCAGGGCCACACGTCTCCAGGCGTTTACGCCCGTGCGTTCATGGAAGGCCGCATCAGCGAAGAACAGATGAACAACTTCCGCCAGGAAGTCGACGGTCAGGGCCTGTCGTCCTACCCGCACCCTTGGCTGATGCCTGATTTCTGGCAGTTCCCGACCGTATCCATGGGCCTTGGCCCGATCCAGGCGATCTACCAGGCACGTTTCATGAAGTACCTGGAAGCCCGTGGCTTCATCCCTGAAGGCAAGCAAAAGGTCTGGTGCTTCCTGGGCGACGGCGAGTGCGACGAGCCGGAATCCCTGGGCGCCATCTCCCTGGCCGGCCGCGAAAAACTGGACAACCTGATCTTCGTCATCAACTGCAACCTGCAGCGCCTCGACGGCCCGGTTCGCGGCAACGGCAAGATCATCCAGGAACTCGAAGGCGTGTTCCGCGGTGCTCACTGGAACGTGACCAAAGTCATCTGGGGCCGTTTCTGGGACCCGCTGCTGGCCAAGGACGTCGACGGCATCCTGCAACGCCGCATGGACGAAGTCATCGACGGCGAGTACCAGAACTACAAAGCCAAAGACGGCGCATTCGTACGTGAACACTTCTTCAACACGCCTGAACTCAAGGCGATGGTTGCCGACCTGTCCGACGACGAGATCTGGAAGCTCAACCGTGGCGGCCACGACCCGTACAAGGTCTATGCGGCGTACCACGAAGCGGTCAACCACAAAGAACAGCCGACCGTCATCCTGGCCAAGACCATCAAGGGTTATGGCACCGGTGCCGGCGAAGCGAAGAACACCGCGCACAACACCAAGAAAGTCGATGTCGACAGCCTGAAGTTGTTCCGCGACCGCTTCGACATCCCGGTCAAGGACGAAGAGCTGGAGAACCTGCCGTTCTTCAAGCCGGAGCCGAACAGCGCCGAAGCCCGTTACCTGGCCGAGCGTCGCTCCGCGCTGGGCGGTTTCGTGCCACAGCGCCGCGCCAACAGCTTCAGCGTGCCGACGCCGGACCTCAGCACCCTCAAGGCTATCCTTGACGGCTCGGGCGACCGTGAAATCTCCACCACCATGGCCTTCGTGCGGATTCTCGCGCAGTTGGTCAAGGACAAGGACATCGGCCCGCGCATCGTTCCGATCATTCCGGACGAAGCCCGTACCTTCGGTATGGAAGGCATGTTCCGTCAGTTGGGCATCTACTCCTCCGTCGGCCAGCTCTACGAGCCAGTCGATAAAGACCAGGTGATGTTCTACAAGGAAGACAAGAAGGGCCAGATCCTCGAAGAAGGCATCAACGAAGCGGGCGCCATGAGCTCCTTCATCGCCGCCGGTACTTCGTACTCCAGCCACAACCAGCCGATGCTGCCGTTCTACATCTTCTACTCGATGTTCGGTTTCCAGCGCATCGGCGACCTGGCCTGGGCGGCGGGCGACAGCCGTACCCGTGGCTTCCTGATCGGCGGCACCGCCGGCCGTACCACGCTGAACGGCGAAGGCCTGCAACACGAAGACGGTCACAGTCATATCCTGGCTGCCACCATCCCGAACTGCCGCACCTTTGATCCAACCTACGGCTACGAGCTGGCGGTGATCATCCAGGACGGCATGAAGAAAATGACCGAAGAACAGCAGGACGTTTTCTACTACATCACCGTGATGAACGAGTCCTACCAGCAGCCAGCCATGCCGGCCGGTGTCGAGGAAGGCATCATCAAGGGCATGTACCTGCTCGAAGAAGACACCAAGGAAGCGGCGCACCACGTTCAACTGATGGGCTCCGGCACCATCCTGCGCGAAGTGCGTGAAGCGGCGAAGATCCTGCGTGACGAGTTCAACGTCGGCGCCGACGTGTGGAGCGTGACCAGCTTCAACGAACTGCGTCGCGACGGCCTGGCCGTAGAGCGCAGCAACCGTCTGCATCCTGGCCAGAAACCAGCAACCAGCTACGTCGAAGAATGCCTGGCCGGCCGCAAGGGCCCGGTCATCGCCTCCACCGACTACATGAAGCTGTTTGCCGAACAAATTCGCCAGTGGGTCCCGTCCAAGGAGTTCAAAGTCCTGGGCACCGACGGTTTCGGCCGCAGTGACAGCCGCAAGAAGCTGCGTCACTTCTTCGAAGTCGACCGTCACTTCGTGGTGTTGGCAGCCCTGGAAGCCTTGGCTGACCGTGGTGAGATCGAACCCAAGGTGGTGGCTGACGCCATCGTCAAGTTCGGTATCAACCCGGAAAAACGCAACCCACTGGACTGCTGAGGAGACTTTTTGTGAGCGAACTCATTCGCGTACCTGACATCGGCAGCGGTGAAGGTGAAGTAATCGAGCTGTTTGTGAAGGTCGGCGACACCGTCGAAGCCGACCAGAGCATCCTGACCCTGGAATCGGACAAGGCGAGCATGGAAATTCCTGCTCCCAAGGCCGGCGTGGTCAAGAGCCTGAAGGTCAAGCTGGGCGACCGCCTGAAAGAAGGCGACGAACTGCTCGAACTGGAAATCGAAGGTGCCGCCGATGCGGCGCCTGCGGCGGCCGCTCCTGCAGCCGCTCCCGCGCCGGCTGAAAAGCCTGCCGCTGCCGCCGAGGCCCCAGCGGCCCCGGCCGCTGCACCGGCTGCCGCTACCGTTCAGGACATTCACGTTCCGGACATCGGCTCGTCGGGCAAAGCCAAGATCATCGAGCTGCTGGTCAAGGTTGGCGATACGGTCGAAGCCGACCAGTCGCTGATCACCCTGGAGTCCGACAAGGCCTCCATGGAGATTCCATCGCCGGCTGCCGGCGTGGTGGAAAGCATTGCGGTCAAGCTGGAAGACGAAGTCGGCACCGGTGACTTCATCCTCAAGCTCAAAGTACAAGGCGCCGCGCCTGCCGCTGCTCCAGCACCGGCCGCCGCTCCGGCGGCCAAAGCTGAAGCCGCCCAGGCTCCGGCTGCCGCGCCCGCACCCGCCGCAAAAGCCGAGGCCGCACCGGCCCCAGCTGCTGCCGCGCCTGCGCCGAGCGGTGCCAAGGTTCACGCCGGCCCGGCCGTGCGTCAGCTGGCCCGTGAATTCGGCGTCGAGCTCAGCGCCGTCGCCGCCACCGGCCCTCACGGTCGTGTGCTGAAGGAAGACGTGCAGGTTTACGTCAAAGCCATGATGCAAAAGGCCAAGGAAGCGCCGGCTGCCGGCGGCGCTACCACCGGTGGCTCGGGCATTCCGCCGATCCGCACCGTGGACTTCAGCCGCTTCGGCGAAATCGAAGAAGTGCCGATGACCCGCCTGATGCAAATCGGCGCGGCAGGTCTGCACGCCAGCTGGCTGAACATCCCCCACGTGACGCAGTTCGACCAGGCCGACATCACCGACCTGGAAGCATTCCGCGTTGCGCAGAAAGCCGTGGCCGAAAAGGCCGGCGTCAAGCTGACCGTCCTGCCACTGCTGCTCAAGGCCTGCGCGCACCTGCTCAAGGAACTGCCGGACTTCAACAGTTCGCTGGCGCCGAGCGGCAAGGCGATCATTCGCAAGAAGTACGTGCATATCGGCTTTGCGGTCGACACCCCGGATGGCCTGCTGGTGCCGGTCATCAAGAACGTCGACCAGAAGAGCCTGCTGCAGCTCGCCGCTGAAGCTGCCGCACTGGCGGCCAAGGCCCGTGACAAGAAGCTCACCCCGGACGATATGCAGGGCGCCTGCTTCACCATCTCCAGCCTCGGCCACATTGGCGGTACCGGCTTCACGCCAATCGTCAACGCGCCGGAAGTGGCGATCCTGGGTGTGTCCAAGGCGACAATCCAGCCGGTCTGGGACGGTAAGGCGTTCCAGCCGAAGCTGATGCTGCCACTGTCGCTGTCCTACGATCACCGTGTGATCAACGGCGCCGCCGCTGCACGTTTCACCCAGCGTCTGAGCCAATTGCTGAACGACATCCGCACCATCCTGCTGTAAGCCGCGACGGGCCTTCCTTCTTAACCCGGAAGGCCCGGTTGCACCGATTTCCGAGCGCCACGCTCGTACCTCAACCCCGCCACTTGGCGGGGCTTTTTTTGCGTGCTGCATCGCAAAAACTGGACAGAGAGAACAGGTTTGTACACCTTCTGTCACTGCGACTGTAGAAATCCCCCAAGCGGCCGATAACACACATATAGCACTTAGCCTTCATCCTCTCTTGTCAGCCCGCGCCGCATGATGCAACCTTGCCGCAGGCAACAGAAAAGAGGGCGTGAGCCCGGCGCCGTGCGCGTTATTTCAAGTGAGTTTCCCCCATGAAAAGCCAACCCGATGTCGCCCGTACGGCGGCCGAGGTAGTGACGCAGTTACCGGTGCCTTCGCGCCTCGGTATGCTGCGTTTCGAGCGGCTTAATGAGGCAAGCTGGGCTCTGCTCTACCTCGATCCCAACTGCGAGCGCCAATTCGGCCTGCCGGCGGTTGAACTGTGCGCCCTAATCGGCACGCCCTACGCCAGCCTGATGGAACCCCAGGCCCGCTATCAGTTGCACGACGCCATCCAGCAGCAACTGACCCAGAGCCCGCACTATCTGGTGCGTTACACCCTGCACACCAACGATGGCCCGCTGAGCCTGCTGGAAATGGGCGAAGCCTACAAACAACACAATCGTCACTTGCTGCGCGGTTACCTGATGGTAGTCGACGGCCTGTTCAGCGAGGTGCCTTTGCCCCTTCCCTCCTCAGAAGATTTGGAGAGTCAGAACAGTCGTCTGCAGATCGCCCTGGAACTCAACCAACGGGCCCAGCAGGAACAATTGCAGCACCTGGAACGGGTGCGCGCCCAGCAGGAGCTGATCCTGCTGCTGGCCCGCCAGCGTTACACCGCCAACAATTCGCTGCAGGAAGCCGCCGAGCTGATCACCCGCAGCGCCTGCGAAATCTACCAGCTCGATTGCGCCAGTATCTGGAACCTTGAAGGCCAGCGCCTGGTGCCGATTTCCGCCTACCATCGCGCCGATCAACAGCACCATTTGCCTGATCCCATCGACGCCAGTTGTTTCCCGGATTATCTGGAAGCCTTGCACACCAGCCGAGCCATCGATGCCACCAACGCGATGCGCGACCCACGCACTCGCGAAATGGCCGAGAGCCTGCGAGCCAACGATGTGCACGCCATGCTCGACGCCAGCATCCGCGTCGACGGGCAGGTGGTCGGCGTGCTGTGCCTGGAACAGAGCGGCGGTTCGCGCGCGTGGCAGGCCGATGAAATTGCCTTTGCCGGGGAGCTGGCGGATCAGTTTGCACAAGTCATCAACAACCATAACCGTCGCACCGCCACGAGCGCCCTGCACCTGTTCCAGCGGGCCGTAGAGCAAAGCGCCAACGCCTTTCTGCTGGTCAACTGCGACGGCGTGGTGGAGTACGTCAACCCCAGCTTCACCGCGATCACCCAGTACAGCGCAGAAGAGGTCCACGGCCATCGCCTGGCGCAGTTGCCGGCGCTGGAGAACCTCAGTGAGTTGCTGTTCGACGCGCCGTCGAGCCTGGCCAAGAGCAACAGCTGGCAGGGCGAGTTCAAAAGCCGCCGCAAGAACCTGGAACCCTACTGGGGGCAGTTGTCGATTTCCAAGGTCTATGGCGACAACCGTGAGCTGACCCACTACATCGGCATCTACGAAGACATCACCCAGACCAAGCTGGCCCAGCAGCGCATCGAGCGTCTGGCCTACACCGACAACCTGACCAATCTGGGCAACCGCCCGGCGTTCATCCGCAACCTCGATGAACGCTTTGCCCGCGACAGCGACAGCCCGATCAGCCTGCTGCTGGTGGATATCGATAACTTCAAGCGCATCAATGACAGCCTCGGCCATCAGACCGGCGACAAGTTGCTGATCAGCCTGGCCCGACGCCTGCGCAACAGCTTAAGCAGCAGTGGCAGCCTGGCGCGCTTTGCCAGTAACGAGTTCGCGGTGCTGCTGGATGAAACCGATCTGGAAACCGGTCAGCAAGTGGCCAGCCAATTGCTGGCGACCCTCGACAAACCGATGTTCGTCGACAACCAGTTGATCAGCGTCACCGGCTCCGTGGGCCTGGCCTGCGCGCCGCTGCATGGCCGCGACCCGCAAACCCTCATGCGTAACGCCGGCCTGGCACTGCATAAAGCCAAGGCCAACGGCAAGCATCAGGTCCAGGTCTTCACCGAAGCCCTCAATGCCGAAGCCAGCTACAAGCTGTTTGTAGAGAACAACCTGCGCCGCGCCCTGACGCAGAACGAGCTGGACGTGTTCTACCAGCCCAAGCTATGCCTGCGCAGCGGCCGCCTGCTCGGCATGGAGGCGCTGCTGCGCTGGAACCATCCGGAAAAGGGCATGATCCGCCCCGACCAGTTCATCAGCGTGGCCGAAGAGACTGGCTTGATCATCCCCATCGGCAAATGGATTGCCCGCCAGGCGTGCCGCATGAGCCGGCAACTGAGCGCCGCCGGCCTGGGCAACCTGCAGGTGGCGATCAACTTGTCCCCCAAGCAGTTCTCCGACCCGGACCTGGTGGCCTCGATTGCCACGATCCTCAAGGAAGAACAGCTGCCGGCCAACCTGCTGGAGCTGGAGCTGACCGAAGGCCTGCTGCTGGAAGCCACCGAAGACACGCGCCTGCAATTGGACCAGTTAAAGAGCTTCGGCCTGACCCTGGCCATGGACGACTTCGGCACCGGCTACTCATCGCTGAGTTACTTGAAAAAATTCCCCATCGATATCATCAAGATCGATCGCAGCTTTATCCATGAGATCCCGGACAACCAGGACGACATGGAAATCACCTCCGCCGTGATCGCCATGGCGCACAACCTCAAGCTCAAGGTGGTGGCCGAAGGCATCGAGACCGCCGAACAGCTGGCCTTCCTGCGGCGGCACCGTTGCGATGTGGGCCAGGGTTACCTGTTCGATCGGCCGATTCCCGGAGCAGAGCTGCCGGCCATGCTTAAACGCTACCCGCGTGGCCCAATCGCCTGACATCGCTGTAACACTCGGGCACACTGACTGTCTGAATTTTTACCATCACTCAACCTGACGAGAGGACTGCTCATGGTCTTGCGCTCGGAAATTCTGGTGAACAAAAACGTGCTGCCTACTCAAGAACAAGCGTTGCCTGGGCGTGAAACGCCGATGACCCTGCCCGAGACGCACTTCGTCAACGGCAACCCGCTGCTGGGCCCGTTCCTCGATGACGTAGGCTTTGCGATCTTCGGCCTGGGCTGCTTCTGGGGAGCGGAACGCAAGTTCTGGCAGCGCGACGGCGTGGTCAGCACCGTGGTGGGTTATGCGGGCGGCTTCACGCCCAACCCGACCTACGAAGAAGTGTGTTCCGGCCTGACCGGCCACAGCGAAGTGGTGCTGGTGGTGTATGACCAGGCCAAGGTGAAATACGAAGACCTGCTGAAGATGTTCTGGGAATTGCACAACCCAACCCAGGGCATGCGCCAGGGCAACGACATCGGCAGCCAATACCGTTCGGTGATCTACGCGACCACACCGGAACAACTGGAGGCTGCAAAGGCCAGTGCCGAGGCGTATCAGGCCGAACTGAACAAGGCCGGCCTGGGGCAGATCACCACCGAAATCGACCAGGCACCGACCGTGTATTTCGCCGAGGCGTATCACCAGCAATACCTGGCGAAAAACCCGCAGGGCTATTGCGGCATTGGCGGAACAGGCGTGGTTTGCGCGATCTGAAGATCGGAGCGGCAAGCTGCAAGTGGTGCTTTCTGCCCTCACTTGTAGCTTGAAGCTTGCAGCTTGCACCTTGAAGCTTGCACCTTACAACTCACACCTACTCAGCTATAAGCCAATCCATCTGCCACCCGCCCTGGGTCTGGCCCAGTTGCTTGGACAGCCACGGCAACAGCTCACGCAGTTCTTCCTCCAAGCCCCATGGCGGGTTGGCAATCGCCAGGCCCGAACCGGTCAGGGTGTTGGGCGTGTCCAGCGGATGCACCAGCAATTCCACCCGCAACAATTTCGGCGCCCCCGTTCCGGCCAGGTCCTGATAGAAGCGACGCAACATGCGCTGGTCCTTGACCGGGTACCAGATCGCCGCCACGGTCTGGCGCATGCGGCCGACTGCTTCCTTGAGGGACGCGGCGCAGCGTTGCATCTCGTCGAGCTTTTCAAACGGTGGGTCGATCAGCATCAGGGCGCGTTTTTCCGGCACGGGCAGCAACGCTCGCGGCACATGCCAGCCTTCGCCCAGGTGCACCTTGACCCGGCGATCGCCCTTCATGTTGTCCTTGAGCAATACACCGTCTTCAGGATGTTTCTCGTTGAGCAACACACGGTCCTGCGGGCGCGTGAGCCGACGCGCCAGTTCCGGCGAACCGGGGTAGTAGCGCAACTGGCCGTCCGGGTTCATCTCATGCAGCACGCGCATGTAGTCGGCGGTCAGCGGCGGCAAATCGGTCCGGCCCCACAGTCGCGCAATGCCTTCCAGGTATTCGCCGGTGCGGTTGGCCTGATCGCCCTGCAAGTCGTACAGGCCGATGCCCGCGTGGGTATCGAGGTAGGCGAACGGCTGTTCCTTGCGCGACATCAGGGCGATGAGGCGGGTCAAGGTCAGGTGTTTGAAGACATCGGCGTGGTTGCCGGCGTGAAAGGCGTGACGATAATTCATGGTTGCTCCTGCGCAGGGGGCGAAGTTTACCTTCTACACGGACAAAGGTGCAGGGCGGCATGCCGGGCGGTGCTTATGCCCTAAAGGCAGCAGACGGGCGGAAAAAAATCTAAATACCCGCCTGAGCGCGGATTTATTGTGGCGGGCACCCAATCCAAGGAGGTCAATTGCCATCATGAAAGACGCCACCCTCGCCCTGCACCACGGCTTCAAGTCGGACCCGACCACCAAGGCCGTGGCCGTGCCGATCTACCAGAACGTCGCTTTCGAATTCGACAACGCCCAGCACGGCGCCGACCTGTTCAACCTGGACGTACCCGGCAATATCTACACGCGCATCATGAACCCCACCAACGATGTCCTGGAGCAACGTATCGCCGCCCTCGAAGGCGGCATCGCGGCGCTGGCGGTGTCAGCCGGTAGCGCGGCGATCCATTATGCGATCCAGACCCTGACCCGCGCCGGAGACAATATCGTCACCACGCCGCAACTGTACGGCGGCACCTATACCTTGTTCGCCCATTTGCTGCCCAGCTTTGGTGTGGACGTGCGGTTCGCCCGGGACGATAGCGCCGAGGCCATCGCCGAGCTGATCGATGACCAGACCAAGCTGGTGTACTGCGAGAGCATCGGCAATCCGGCGGGCAATATCATCGATCTGGAGGCCCTGGCCAGGGTGGCACACGCCCGAGGTGTGCCGTTGATGGTGGACAACACCGTCGCCACGCCGATCCTGTGCAAACCCATTCAGTTCGGCGCCGATATCGTCGTGCATTCGGTAACCAAATACATCGGCGGCCATGGCAATTCGCTCGGCGGAGTGATCGTCGACAGTGGCACCTTCCCCTGGACGCAGTACCCGGAAAAATTCCCCGGCCTCAACCGGCCCGAGCCGGCTTATCACGGCGTGGTCTACACCGAAAAATTCGGCCCCGCCGCGTTCATCGCCCGCGCGCGTACCGTGCCCTTGCGCAACACCGGTGCGGCCCTGGCGCCGATGAATGCCTTTCTGTTGCTGCAAGGCTTGGAAACCCTGGCGCTGCGCATGGAACGCCACACCGAGAACGCGCTCAAGGTTGCGCAGTTTCTACAAGGGCATGCCGACGTGGAATGGGTCAGCTACGCGGGCCTGCCGGAGCACCCGCACCATCGACTGGCGCAGAAATACATGCAAGGCAGGCCATCGGCGATCCTGTCTTTCGGCCTGAAGGGCGGCTATGACGCCGGCGTGCGTTTCTACGATGCACTGCAGATCTTCAAACGCTTGGTGAACATCGGCGACGCCAAATCCCTGGCCTGCCATCCGGCGTCCACCACCCATCGGCAGATGAACGAACAGGAGCAGGCCAAGGCTGGCGTGAAGCCGGAGATGATTCGCCTGTCGGTCGGCATCGAAGCCATTGAAGACCTGATCGACGATTTGCAGCAGGCACTGGGCTCAACTCGCCTCTGAATCGAGATAGTCCGTCAGCGCCGCATAGGTGACCACGGGCCCACGGGCGAAATACGCGACCTTGTGCTGCAGGGTCGGGGGCGTGAAGGCGGCGCAAAGGTCCGGGCGCTGTTCCTCAAGCCATTGCAGCAGGTTGTCGATCCGGGTCTGCGGCGATTGTTCGGCCAGATGCTCCAGCAACGTGGCAGGCACTTGCCACCAGGGGCTGGTCTTGGCCGCGCCGACCGGGCCCGTCGCAACGGCCAGCGGCTGCCCATTGATCAAGTAACGCTGGAACACCGGCAGCACCTGCCCCGCGTCACTGCCCAGGTGCTGCAGCAGCGGCAGCACCTGCGTGCCGTCCCAGAAGCGCAGGAACACTGCCTGCCCCTCGGGCAGGTTCACTTGGGTCAAGCCCTGCAGATGGGCGAGTACCACCTCCAACGGGCTGGATGACACCGCCAGCCAGCCCCAGTCCTCGGCCTGGGTGTGCGTCACCCAATCGAGAAACGCGCTGCCGGGCTCGACCCGTGCAAGGTAAGGCATGACCTGCGTCCAGTCCGCGTAGGCGGTGCCTGCCCAGATGGCGCGCGGCGAGGCTCCCGCGGCCATGCCTTGCCAGGCGTCGAACGGCTTGGCATCGCTGGCACCGCCCAGCACCGCGAAAAGTTGCTCATGGGGTTGCAGGGGCCATTGGGCCAGCCAGGCACCGGGTGACAGAGGTTGCTCCATTGGGGATAAGTTCCTTGGGTTCAAAGTTGACTGATGGGGCGATCAGCGACATCACACTGCCCGTTCTTGCAGCGCTCACACTCTTCACAGAACGGCGCGCTGCGTTTCAGGCTGGCTATCTGCACACGGCTCAACGGGGCCGGGAGCACCGCCAGCACTTTATCCCTCAGCCCGGGCAGCAACGGCGCCGGAGCAGGCGCGGGAGCACCGCCCAACTGGATCTCCACGCTGCTGAAGATGCCGGCGGCGGACACCGTGATCGTCTGCCCACCGGCCTGAATCGTGACACTGGCACCCGCATCAATGACGACGCTCTGGCCGGCGCCGATTCGGATCACCTGCTCCGCGCGTACCTGCTGCGAACCACCGATCACGAGGTGGTCGTCCTGCTTGAGTTGCGTCAGGCGGTTGCCATGGGTGATGCGCTGCTCTTCACCCTGCAGCTCATGGTGCGACTCGCCGCCCACGGTGATTCGACGCCGGTTGTCCACCCGCACCTGCTGGTCATGCAGCACATGCTGGGTCCAATCGCGCTGGGCGCGCAGGTAGATTTCCTCGGCGCCCTTGCGGTCCTCGATGCGCAGTTCGTTGTATCCGCCGCCGCCAGGGCTGCTTTGGCTGCGCAGGATGCTGCGGGTCTTGTCCGCCGGCAGGTCGAGGGGCAACGGCGTCGCGGCGTTGGCCAGGCAGCCGACCACCACAGGCATGTCCATGTCGCCATTCACAAAACCCACCAGCACTTCCATGCCCACCCGTGGGATCAGTACCGCGCCGTAGCGATCATGGGTCCAGCCGCTGGCGACCCGCAGCCAGCAACTGGAATGCTCGTCATGTGTGCCGTGGCGGTCCCAGGCCAGTTGCACTTTGACGCGACCGTATTCGTCGCAATGGATTTCACTGTCGGTGGGGCCGGTCACCACCGCGTTCTGGTAACCCGTCAGCGGCCTGCGCGATGGCAAGGGTGGGCGAAAAACCACCTCCCAGGGCGCTGCGACGAAGTGGTTGGAGTAGCCCTGACGCATCTCCCCACCGGCGACCTCGGTCACTGCCTCTTCGAGTACCTGGGGCTGGCTGCCCTCATGAGTCACGTCGGTCATGAGCCACAAGTCGTTCCACTCCTGGCGCGGATGCCCGGCCAGCTTGAGGAAGCGTCCGCAGGCGAGCGCCGGCTCATCCCCGCTGCCGACGGCTAAGCGATGCTCGCTGCGGTGACGCTCCAGGCCCCGCTGCGCCAGGTGCTTACCCTCTACACGGTCGGTGAAATGGCCGGGGTAGCCCTGCGCTTCAAGGCGCGGATTCTGCTCGTCGGACACCGTGCTTTCCAGCGTCAGGCGTGGCTTGCGCCAATCGTAATCGCGCAGGCTCAGAGCCGTCGTACAGGTGCGCAGTTGCACCGCGAAACGCTTGATAGCCGGCGTGTCCGCCACCATCCCGGACCCTGCGGCGTAGGGCGTGGCGTGCTCGGCCTGGGCGAACACGGTCTGGTCATCGCCAAATACCAGCAAATGGCCTTCGGGCGAATGCCGAAAGTGGTAGTGAATGCCCAGCTCGGCACACAGGCGCTGGATGAATGCCAGGTCGGTCTCAGCGAACTGCACGCAATACTCGCGTTCGGGGTAGGTGCCACTTAAGCGAAACTCGAATCGATCGGCCTGGATGCCCTGCTCTTTAAGAACCTGGGCAACGATCTGCGGCACGGTCTTATGCTGGAAAATGCGTGGGTGGCTGCTGTGGGCCAGATAGGCCAACTGAGGTACCAGACGAACGCTGTAACGGGTCAGCCGCCGCCCGGAGTCGCCCTGCGCCACATGGTCCACCACGCCATGCACACCGTGCCCATGCGCATCAAACCCCAGATAAGCCTGGCGATGCAGCAGACCTTCCAGGTCAAGGTCAGGCTGCTCGCCGACCAGTTCCAAATCAAAATGATAGGGCCGGCTAAGTACTTCACGACCTTTGAAACGGTAGACCTTTAGGTCGCTGGGCACCCCATCCAGGGTCAGGGTAAAGGCACTTTGATTGGCAGGCGCGAACATCCGATGTTTCTCTGCGAAGGCTGGGGGGGGGCGATTCTGCAACAGTGTCGAGTCCTGCTGAGCACTGCTCGCACAAATCAGTAAAGCCCTACGCACGAGTGTGCGAATCGTCAGCTTGCATGCACCAAATCATTCGCAAAAAAAGGCCCGCTATCCGTAGGACGCGGGCCTTTCGTTTAACTCATCAGACGCTGGGCGCCCGTCGAATTACTTGTTGAGGTTGTAGTCTTTTTCCGCAGCATCAAAACGCTCGACCATACCCGCAGTCGGCGCGCCCAGTTTGCTTACGATGTAGATCGCCAGGCTGGCAAAGATGAAGCCAGGGATGATTTCGTACAGCCCCAGCAGAGCGAAGTGTTTCCACACAATCACGGTAATCGCGCCGACCAGGATGCCGGCCAGAGCGCCATTGCGGGTCATGTTTTTCCAGATTACCGAAATCAGCACCACAGGTCCGAACGCGGCGCCGAAACCGGCCCAGGCGTAGCTCACCAGGCCCAGGACGCGGTTGTTCGGGTTGGCGGCCATGGCGATGGCGATCAAGGCCACCAGCAGCACCATCAGCCGGCCGACCCAGACCAATTCAACCTGGGACGCGCTCTTGCGCAGGAAGGTCTTGTAGAAGTCTTCGGTCAGGGCGCTGGAGCACACCAGCAGCTGGCAGCTCAAGGTGCTCATTACCGCCGCCAGGATGGCTGACAGCAGCACGCCAGCGATCCATGGGTTGAACAGCAGCTTGGCCAGTTCGATAAACACACGTTCGTGGTTCTCGGTCACCGGCCCGGCCACTTCCGGGTGTGCCGAGAAATAGGCGATGCCGAAAAAGCCCACGGCCACGGTGCCTCCCAGGCACAGGATCATCCAGGTCATGGAGATGCGGCGCGCGTTGGCGATCGACTTCACCGAATCGGCCGCCATGAAGCGCGCGAGGATGTGCGGCTGGCCGAAGTAACCCAGGCCCCAGCCCATCAGCGAGATGATGCCGATGAAGGTGGTGTTCTTGAGCATGTTGAAGTTGTCGGGGTTCTTGGCTTCGATCGCCAGGAACGTGGTGTCGACGCCGCCGGTGGCCAGCAGCACGATGATCGGCGTGAGAATCAGCGCAAAGATCATCAGCGTGGCTTGTACGGTATCCGTCCAGCTCACCGCCAGGAAACCGCCAACGAAGGTGTAGGCAATGGTCGCCGCCGCACCGGCCCACAGCGCAGTCTCGTAGGACATGCCGAAGGTGCTTTCGAACAGACGCGCGCCGGCGACGATACCCGAGGCGCAGTAGATGGTGAAGAACACCAGGATTACCACTGCGGAGATGATCCGCAGCAGGCCGCTTTTATCTTCGAAGCGGCTGGAAAAATAGTCCGGCAGCGTCAGGGCGTCGCCGTTGTGTTCGGTCTGTACCCGCAGGCGACCGGCCACGAACAGCCAGTTGAGGTAGGCACCGACGATCAGGCCGATGGCGATCCAGCTTTCCGACAGACCGGACATGTAGATGGCGCCCGGCAGGCCCATCAACAACCAGCCGCTCATATCGGAAGCGCCGGCCGACAAAGCCGTTACCACACTACCGAGGCTGCGACCGCCCAGGATGTAATCGGAAAGGTTGTTGGTGGAGCGATAGGCCATGAAGCCGATCAGCACCATTGCTGCGATATAGATCACGAATGTGATCAGGGTTGGATTGCTAACGCTCATAAGAAGTGACGCCCTGGCTTTGTTTTTATGTAGCGGCGACCTGTCAGACGCCTCCCGTTTAAGGGCTGGACGAACCTGCACGCCGCGCATTTATGACTGGCGTTTCCCCAGGAAAGCCGCCAGCCGATGAACCGAGCCCGTAAGCTGGTTGCACCTTGGCCGCGAATGCTATTCAACAAAGCAAATAAGGTGCAACCAGTTTCTCGAGAATAAGTTGCACCCTGACGCAATTTGCAGAAAAGGCCTCGTTTTTGCTCCTTTTCGGAGCAAGGAGCGCCGATCTCAGAAGTAAATGCACCAAGAAACAGCGGATTGTGCAGCCGCCAAATTATTTCCGACGAAGCCACTCACATTTCACAAATAAAAAGGGTTGCACCCGGTTGCACCTCTTGATGGGCAAAGCTAATCTTGCCGCCAGCTAATGCCACGCGGTAGTGGCACCCATGAGGATAAGAAAATGGCGACGACCACCCTTGGGGTCAAACTCGACGACCCAACCCGCGAACGCTTGAAGGCGGCCGCGACCTCCATTGATCGCACGCCGCACTGGCTGATCAAGCAGGCGATTTTCAATTACCTGGAGAAACTCGAGGGTGGTGCAACCCTGACCGAACTCAACGGCTCGAGCACCAAGGACGCCGACGACGCAGGCGACATCCAGACCGACCACGCCCACCAGTGCTTCCTCGAGTTTGCCGAAAGCATCCTGCCGCAGTCCGTATTGCGTGCCTCGATCACCGCCGCTTACCGCCGCCCTGAGCCGGAAGTGGTGCCGATGCTGATCGAGCAGGCCCGCCTCCCGGCGCCAATGGCCGAGGCCACCAATAAACTGGCTGCCACCATTGCCGAGAAACTGCGCAATCAGAAGAGTGCCGGCGGCCGTGCCGGGATTGTTCAGGGCCTGCTGCAGGAATTTTCCCTGTCGTCCCAGGAGGGCGTGGCGCTGATGTGCCTGGCCGAAGCGCTGCTGCGCATTCCGGACAAGGGCACCCGCGACGCACTGATCCGCGACAAGATCAGCACCGGCAACTGGCAGCCGCACCTGGGCAACAGCCCGTCGCTGTTCGTCAACGCCGCCACCTGGGGCCTGTTGCTGACTGGCAAGCTGGTCGCCACCCATAACGAAGCCGGCCTCACCTCATCCCTGAGCCGCATCATCGGCAAGAGCGGCGAACCGATGATCCGCAAGGGCGTCGACATGGCCATGCGCTTGATGGGCGAGCAGTTCGTGACCGGCGAAACCATCGCCGAAGCGTTGGCCAACGCGAGCAAGTTCGAAGCCAAGGGCTTCCGTTACTCCTACGACATGCTCGGTGAAGCCGCCCTGACCGAACACGACGCCCAGAAGTACCTGGCCTCGTACGAGCAAGCTATTCACTCCATCGGCAAAGCCTCCCACGGCCGTGGGATTTATGAAGGCCCCGGTATCTCCATCAAGCTGTCGGCGCTGCACCCGCGCTACAGCCGTGCGCAATACGAGCGCGTGATGGATGAGCTGTACCCGCGCCTGCTGTCCCTGACCCTGCTGGCCAAGCAATACGACATCGGCCTGAACATCGACGCCGAAGAAGCCGACCGCCTGGAGCTGTCGCTGGATCTGCTGGAGCGCCTGTGCTTCGAGCCGCAACTGACAGGCTGGAACGGCATAGGTTTCGTAATCCAGGCTTACCAGAAGCGTTGCCCATACGTGATCGACTACGTCATCGACCTGGCGCGCCGCAGCCGCCATCGCCTGATGATCCGCCTGGTGAAAGGCGCGTACTGGGACAGCGAGATCAAGCGCGCCCAGGTCGAAGGCCTGGAAGGCTATCCGGTGTACACGCGCAAGGTATACACCGACGTTTCCTACATTGCCTGCGCGCGCAAACTGCTGTCGGTGCCGGAAGTCATCTATCCGCAGTTCGCTACGCACAACGCCCACACCTTGTCGGCCATTTACCATATTGCCGGTCAGAACTATTACCCCGGCCAGTACGAGTTCCAGTGCCTGCACGGCATGGGCGAACCGCTGTACGAGCAGGTGGTAGGCAAAGTGGCCGACGGCAAGCTGAATCGTCCGTGCCGCGTGTACGCCCCGGTCGGCACTCACGAAACACTGCTGGCTTACCTGGTGCGTCGCCTGCTTGAAAACGGCGCCAACACCTCGTTCGTCAACCGCATCGCCGACCAGTCGATTTCGATCCAGGAGCTGGTGGCCGACCCGGTGGCCAGCATCGAGCAGATGGCCACCGTGGAAGGCGGCTTCGGCCTGCCGCACCCGCGCATTCCGCTGCCGCGTGACCTGTATGGCAGCGACCGTGCCAACTCGGCCGGTATCGACCTGGCCAACGAACACCGCCTGGCATCGCTGTCCTGCGCCCTGCTGGCCACCGCCCACAACAACTGGAAAGCCGCACCGATGCTCGGTTGCGCCTCCAGCGAGCAAGCGCCGACAGCGGTGTTGAACCCGTCCGACCTGCGCGATGTGGTCGGCCAGGTACAGGAAGCCACCGTCGAAGACGTCGACAACGCCATCCAATGCGCGATCAACGCCGGTCCGATCTGGCAGGCCACCCCGCCGGCCGAGCGCGCCGCCATCCTGGAACGCGCCGCCGACCTGATGGAAGGCGAGATCCAGCCGCTGATGGGCCTGCTGGCCCGCGAAGCCGGCAAGACCTTTGCCAACGCCATCGCCGAAGTGCGCGAGGCCGTGGATTTCCTGCGCTACTACGCGGTGCAGGCGCGCAACGACTTTACCAACGACGCCCACCGCCCGCTGGGCCCGGTGGTATGTATCAGCCCATGGAACTTCCCGCTGGCAATCTTCAGTGGCCAGGTCGCCGCAGCGCTGGCTGCCGGTAACCCGGTGCTCGCCAAGCCTGCCGAGCAAACCCCGCTGGTGGCGGCCCAGGCTGTGCGCCTCCTGCTGGAGGCCGGTATCCCGGAAGGCGTGCTGCAACTGCTGCCGGGCCAGGGCGAAACCGTCGGCGCGCGTCTGGTGGGTGACGATCGCGTCAAAGGCGTGATGTTCACCGGTTCCACCGAAGTGGCGCGCCTGCTGCAACGCAATGTGGCCGGTCGCCTGGATGCCCAGGGCCGTCCGATCCCGTTGATCGCCGAAACCGGCGGCCAGAACGCGATGATCGTCGACTCCTCGGCGCTGACCGAACAAGTGGTCATCGACGTGGTGTCGTCGGCCTTCGACAGCGCCGGCCAGCGTTGCTCGGCCCTGCGCGTGTTGTGCCTGCAGGAAGATTCGGCGGACCGCGTCATCGAAATGCTCAAGGGCGCCATGGCCGAATGTCGCCTCGGCAACCCGGAGCGCCTGTCGGTGGACATCGGCCCGGTGATCGACGCCGAAGCCAAGGCCGGCATCGAGAAACACATCCAGGCCATGCGCGATAAAGGCCGCACTGTGTACCAGGTGGCGATTGCCGACGGCGAAGAAATCAAGCGCGGCACCTTCGTGATGCCAACCCTGATCGAACTGGAAAGCTTCGACGAACTGCAGCGCGAGATCTTCGGCCCGGTGCTGCACGTAGTGCGCTACAAGCGCAAAGAGATCGACCAGTTGATCGGTCAGATCAACGCGTCCGGCTATGGCCTGACCCTGGGCGTGCACACGCGTATCGACGAAACCATCGCCAAAGTGATCGACAACGTTCATGCCGGTAACGTCTACGTTAACCGCAACATCGTAGGTGCCGTGGTCGGCGTGCAGCCGTTCGGCGGCGAAGGCCTGTCGGGCACCGGCCCGAAAGCCGGTGGTCCGCTGTACCTGTACCGTTTGCTGTCGACTCGTCCTACCGATGCGATCGAGCAATCCTTCGTTCGCGCCGACAAAGTGGCCGCACCGGACATGCGCCTGCGCGACGCCATGAGCCAACCGCTGACCGCCCTGAAAAGCTGGGCAGACAGCAATAAGTTCAGCGAACTGAGCGCCCTGTGCACTCAATTCGCCGCGCAATCGCAAAGCGGTATCACCCGCCAACTGGCCGGCCCGACCGGTGAGCGCAACAGCTACGCCATCCTCCCTCGCGAGCACGTTCTGTGCCTGGCAGACGTGGAAGGCGACCTGTTGACTCAATTGGCAGCGGTATTGGCGGTGGGTGGCTCGGCGGTATGGCCGGAAACCGACCTGACCAAAGCCTTGTTCCCACGCCTGCCGAAGGATATTCAGGCGAAGATCAAGCGCGTAGCCGATTGGACCAAGGACGGCGTGGTGTTCGACGCCGTTCTGCACCACGGCGACTCCGATCAATTGCGCGCGGTATGCCAGCAAGTGGCACAGCGTGGCGGGGCGATTGTCGGGGTGCATGGGTTGTCCCAGGGCGAGACCTCCATTGCGTTGGAGCGCCTGGTGATCGAGCGGGCATTGAGCGTCAACACCGCTGCGGCGGGCGGTAACGCCAGCCTGATGACCATCGGCTAACCCTGAAAGAAATACAGCTGGACAATGTGGGAGGGGCACCCCCCCTCCCACATTCGACTGCATTGCAAATGATCATCTGTGTTTTGCCGTTCCATCACTTAGATCAATCTTGCTATTCACCCTTAATTCGCGCACTTAGACTCAGGCCAATTCCTACAAAGGTAATCCGCCATGTCCGAGACGCTGCTCAGTTCCCGCAATCTGGCTTTCGAGCTGTACGAAGTCCTCGATGCCGAGGGCCTGACCCAGCGCGAGCGGTTTGCCGAGCACAACCGTGAAACCTTCGATGCGGCCATCAGCACCGCACGCAGCATCGCCGAAAAGTATTTCGCGCCCCATAACCGCAAAAACGACGAAAACGAACCGCGCTATGAAGACGGCAAGGCCATCCTCATCCCGGAGGTCAAGCCGGCCGTGGACGCGTTTCTGGAGGCTGGCTTTCTCAATGCCGCGCGCAGTTTCGAGGCTGGCGGCATGCAGTTGCCGACCCTGCTGTCCCAAGCCTGCTTCGCGCACTTCCAATCGGCCAACGCGGCGTCCACCTCGTACCCGTTCCTGACCATGGGCGCGGCCAACCTGATTGAAAGCTTCGGCACCGAGGAGCAGAAACAGCGCTTCCTGCAGCCGATGATCGAAGGACGCTTCTTCGGCACCATGGCGTTGACCGAGCCCCATGCCGGCTCGTCGTTGTCGGATATTCGTACACGCGCAGAACCTGCGGATGACGGCACCTATCGCCTCAAAGGCAACAAGATCTTTATTTCCGGCGGTGATCACCCCTTGTCGGAAAACATCGTGCACATGGTGCTGGCCAAGTTGCCGGATGCGCCGCCTGGGGTGAAGGGCATTTCGCTGTTTATCGTGCCTAAATTCCTGGTCAACGACGACGGCAGCCTGGGCGCACGCAACGACGTGCTGCTGGCAGGGCTGTTTCACAAGATGGGCTGGCGTGGCACCACGTCCACAGCGCTGAATTTCGGTGACAACGGCAACTGCGTGGGCTACCTGGTAGGCAAGCCGCATCAGGGCCTGAGCTGCATGTTCCAGATGATGAACGAGGCGCGTATTGGCGTGGGCATGGGCGCGGTGATGCTCGGCTACGCCGGTTACCTGTACTCGCTGGAATACGCCCGCGAACGCCCGCAAGGCCGCTTGCCGGACAGTAAGGACCCCACGACCGCACCGGTCTCGATCATCCAGCACGCGGACATCAAGCGCATGCTGCTGACGCAAAAAGCCTACGTGGAAGGTGCCTTCGATCTTGGCCTGTATGCGGCGCGCCTGTTCGACGACACCACTACGCTGGTCAGCGAGGCAGAGCGCAAGCAGGCCCACGAATTGCTGGACCTGCTCACCCCCATCGTTAAATCCTGGCCGTCGGAGTTCTGCCTCAAGGCCAACGAGCTGGCGATCCAGATTCTCGGCGGCCACGGCTACACCCGCGAATACCCGGTGGAGCAGTACTACCGTGATAACCGCCTCAATCCGATCCATGAAGGCACCCATGGCATCCAGTCCCTGGACTTGCTGGGTCGCAAGCTGGCGCAGAACGGCGGCGCGGGGCTCAAGCAACTGATCCGCCTGATCGCCGACACCGGCGCGCGCGCCCAGCAGTACCCGTCACTCACCGCATTGCGTGAACCGCTGGAGCACCTGCTCAACAGACTGCAAAGCGTCACACTCGGCCTGTTGACGGACCTCGCGCAAGGCAAGGTCAACAGCAGCCTGGCGAACTCGGCGCTGTACCTGAAGGTGTTCGGGCACACGGTGATTGGCTGGCGCTGGCTGGAACAGGCGATTCGCGCCGAGGAAGGACTGGCCAAGGGCAATGCAGCGGACGCTGCGTTTTATAAAGGCAAGCTCCAGGCTGCCCGGTACTTCCTGACCTGGGAAGTACCGAGCTGCCATCATGAACTGGCGATTCTGGAGGCACGGGACGATACGTGCCTCGCGATGCAGGATGAGTGGTTCTAAGGCTGGATCGCCTTGGAAATCACCTCGACCGTGGCGCTGACTTGCTCTTGGTAACGGTCGAGTTCCTGTTGATGGGCCTGCTGCATTTCGATCTGCTCGGCGCATAGATTCAGCGCCGCCAGCACCAGTAATTTGTCACCGATCAACGTCGGGTACTTCTTCTTGGTGGTGGCCAGGGAGGCCTTGAGCATGGTCACGGCGTGCATCAGGGTCGTGTCTTCCCCGGCCGGCGCCTTGATCGAGTAATCCTCGCCGAGGATCGAAACGACCTTTATCCCTTCATTCATGCGCTCACAGGACCTGCGCTCACGCGCTCAACCAGCGCTTGGATACGGGCAGCGGTAGCACCGTGCTTTTCTTCCTGTTCCATCAGGTTCAGTTGCAGGCTGTCGTTTTCATCCTTGGCACGAGCGAGTTCTGCCTTAAGGGCTTCATTGCTGCCCAGCAAGTCCTGGTTTTGCTGTACCAAGTCGCTGACCAGTTGTTCCAGTTGGCTGAGGGATGCTTCTAACATTTTGATTTCTCGAGCTTTTTAAAAGGGCGGTGACGATAAAGAAAATTCACCTCGGATGCCAGGCTTATCCCGGCGCGCAGCCCGGTTTTTCAAGGGGCAGGCCACGCTTTCGAGCCTTAGTGACTGCAATTCCCCCATCTGGTTCCTGAATCGGCCAAACCCCTCGTCAGGTGCGACAAAAACGCACAGCCCCCTTTAGACTTTAGTCTTACGACCGATAGCCATGCACATCCCGTCTCACGGCCGCACGGATCGCGCTTTTCCCCCTTCAGGATTTCAGCATGTCGCTTCGTAATATGAATATCGCGCCGAGGGCTTTCCTCGGTTTCGCGTTGATTGGTGCACTGATGTTGTTTCTCGGTGTGTTTGCCCTGAACCAGATGAGTAAGATCCGAGCCGCCGCGCAAGACATCACCCTGTCCAGTGTGCCGAGCATCCGCGCACTGGATGAATTCACCCAACTGACCCTGCGCCTGCGGGTACTGTCGTACCGCCTGCTGACCAATCGCGAACCGGACGTGCAGCAAAAAACCCTGGAAGCGTTCGAACTGCGCAACCAACAGATCCGCACCGCCCAGGCTACCTACGAAAAGCTGATTGAAAGCCGCGAGGAGCGCGCTGCCTACGATGAGTACGTGCAGCTGCTCGGCCAGTACCACCAGATCGAAGCGCGCATGAAGAGCCTGTCCCTGGCTAATCAGATGGATCAGCTGCGGACCCTGCTCAACACTGAGCTGTTGAGTAACTCGGAGCAGGTCAACGCAGTACTGACACGCCTGCTGGATATCAACAACAGCATGGCGCTGGCGACCAATCAGGAAGCCAAGGATCAATACACCCTGGCCTTTGACCTGGTGGTGGGCCTGCTGGTGCTCGCCACCGCGTTGACGATGCTGTTCGCCTGGCTATTGACCCGCAGCATCACGCTGCCGATTTCCCAGGCATTGAGCGCCGCCGAGACCATCGCCGAGGGCAACCTGACGCAGCCGGTCCAGGTCGAAGGCAACGACGAAGCCGGTCGCCTGCTCGCCGCCATGGCGAAGATGCAGACCAAATTGCGCGACACCCTGCAGCGTATCGCCGGCTCGGCCACTCAGTTGGCCTCGGCGGCGGAAGAACTGAACGCAGTCACCGACGAAAGCGCGCGCGGCCTGACCCGACAGAACAACGAAATCGAACAGGCCGCCACGGCGGTCAACGAGATGACCAGCGCCGTCGAAGAAGTCGCGCGCAATGCCGTGAGCACGTCCGAAGCCTCACGCAATGCCACCGCTTCAGCCGGCGACGGCCGCGATCTGGTGCAGGAAACCGTCAGCGCCATCGAGCGTATGAGCGGCGACGTGCAGGCCACCGCCACCTTGATCGGTGACCTGGCCACTGAGTCGCGGGACATCGGCAAAGTGCTGGATGTGATCCGCGGCCTGGCCGACCAGACCAACCTGCTGGCCCTGAACGCCGCCATCGAAGCGGCTCGTGCCGGTGAAGCCGGGCGTGGATTTGCGGTGGTCGCCGACGAAGTCCGCGCCCTGGCCCATCGCACGCAGCAGTCCACCAGCGAAATCGAGCGGATGATCGGCAGCATCCAAGCCGGCACCGAACACGCCGTGAACTCGATGCGTAACAGCACCGAGCGCGCGGAATCGACGCTGAACATCGCCAAAGGCGCAGGGATGTCCCTGGAGACCATCAACAGCGCAATCGTCGAGATCAACGAACGTAACCTGGTGATCGCCAGCGCGGCGGAAGAGCAGGCGCAGGTGGCGCGGGAAGTGGATCGCAACCTGGTGAATATTCGTGATTTGTCGGTGCAATCGGCTACGGGCGCCAGCCAGACCAGCGCCGCGAGCAGCGAATTGTCACGCCTGGCGGTAGACCTGAACGGGATGGTAGGCCGCTTCCGCCTCTAACTGCCTGCACAGGCTTGAAAAATGTGGGAGAGGCTTGCCCCTCCCCCATTTGGATCCAGGTGAATCAGAAAAGCTTTTTGACAGGGCGGCAATTCAACAGGTTAGAATCCCTGGCACGCAGACTGCATGGTCAGTTTGCGCCTCGTCTTATGTATCTGCTTATGGAGTACTGCCTTTGAATGCGACGACCATCAACAGCCTGTTCTTGATCGGCGCGTTGCTGGTAAGTGCGAGCATTCTGGTCAGTTCTCTTTCTTCACGCCTGGGCATCCCGATCCTGGTGATCATCCTGGCCGTGGGCATGGTCGCCGGCGTCGACGGCGGCGGCATCATCTTCGACAACTACCCGACCGCCTACCTGGTGGGCAACCTCGCACTGGCCGTGATCCTGCTCGACGGCGGCCTGCGAACCCGGGTGGCGAGTTTCCGCGTGGCGCTCTGGCCGGCTTTATCGCTGGCCACGGTCGGGGTGTTGATCACCACCGGCCTTACCGGCATGGCGGCGGCCTGGCTGTTCAACCTCAACATTATCCAAGGCTTGCTGATCGGCGCGATTGTCGGTTCCACGGACGCCGCGGCGGTGTTCTCACTGCTGGGCGGCAAGGGTCTGAATGAGCGGGTCAGCGCCAGCCTGGAAATCGAATCCGGCAGCAACGACCCGATGGCGGTGTTCCTCACCGTCACCCTGATCGACATGCTCGCCAGCGGCCAGACCGGCCTGCACTGGAGCCTGCTGACACATTTGGTGCGCGAATTCGGCATCGGTGGCCTGGTCGGCCTGGGTGGCGGTTGGCTGATGCTGCAATTGGTCAATCGTATCAACCTGGCCACCGGCCTCTATCCGATCCTGGTGATCGCCGGCGGCCTGTTCGTTTTCGCCTTGACCAACGCCTTCCACGGCAGCGGCTTCCTCGCCGTGTACCTCTGCGGCCTCGTCATCGGTAACCGCCCGGTGCGCAGCCGGCATGGCATCTTGCATATGCTCGATGGCATGGCCTGGCTGGCGCAGATCGGCATGTTCCTAGTGCTGGGCCTGCTGGTCACGCCCCATGACCTGCTGCCGATCGCCCTGCCGGCCCTGGGCCTGGCGCTGTGGATGATCCTGTTCGCGCGGCCGCTGTCGGTGATGGTCGGCCTGTTGCCGTTCAAGGCCTTCCACGGCCGCGAAAAAGCCTTCATCGCCTGGGTCGGCCTGCGCGGCGCGGTGCCGATCATCCTGGCGGTGTTCCCGCTGATGGCCGGCCTGCCCCATGCGCAGCTGTACTTTAACCTGGCGTTCTTTATCGTGCTGGTGTCGCTGCTGGTGCAGGGCACGAGCCTGCCGTGGGTGGCCAAGCTGCTCAAGGTCACCGTTCCGCCGGACCCGGCGCCGATCTCCCGCGCGGCACTCGAGGTCCACGTCACCAGCGAGTGGGAGTTGTTCGTCTACCGCCTGGGCGCGGAAAAATGGTGCATCGGCGCGGCCCTGCGTGAGCTGAAAATGCCCGAAGGCACGCGCATCGCTGCGCTGTTTCGTGGCCAACAACTGCTCCATCCGTCGGGTAGTACGGTGCTGGAAGTCGGCGATCTGCTCTGTGTCATCGGCCACGAACACAACCTGCCGGCCCTGGGCAAACTGTTCAGCCAGGCGCCGCAACGTGGCCTGGACCTGCGCTTCTTCGGCGACTTCGTCCTCGAAGGCGACGCCCAACTGGGTGCGGTATCGGCGCTGTACGGCCTCAAACTCGACGGCATCGATCCGGACATGCCGCTGAGCCGATTCATCACCCAGAAAGTCGGCGGCGCCCCGGTGGTGGGCGACCAGGTGGAGTGGAACAACACCATCTGGACCGTCGCGGTCATGGACGGGAACAAGATCGGCAAAGTCGGCGTCAGATTCCCCGAAGGAAGTCGCCCGGGCCCCGGGCTCTTCCTCTAAACTGCGGGGCGACAATGCCCCCGATTCTTCACTTGCTCGACCGGTCTCTATGCCAATCCTGCGCACTTTTCTCGCCACTGCCCTGCTGGGCCTGACTCTTTGTGTCGGCAGCGTCTACGCCGCCGACCCTCCCAGCGCCGACGCCATCCAGCAATCCCTGGACAAACTGCCCGACCGCAAGCTGCCCGACGCCGACATGAAGGCGTTGCAGGCGATCCTGCAGCAGACGCTGACTTACCTGAGCAACAAGCAGGATTACGAGCAGCGCCTGGCCGACCTCAAGCGCCAGCTGGAAAACGCGCCACGCGAGACCGCCGATAACCAGCGCGAGCTGGCCCGACTCAAGGCCACCAAAATCGTGCCCGTGGCCCAGCGCTACGCCACGTTGCCGGTGCCGCAGCTCGAACAACTGCTGGTGCAGCGCAGCACCCAGCAAGGCGACCTGCAAAAAGAGCTGGCCGACGCCAATAGCCTGACCATCGCCGCCCAGACCCGCCCCGAGCGGGCGCAGACCGAAATCAGCAGCAGCCAGACGCGCATCCAGCAGATCAATACGATCCTCAAGACCGGCAAGGACAATGGCAAAGCCCTCAGTGGCGACCAGCGCAACCAGCTGAACGCTGAACTCGCCGCCTTGAACGCATTGATCCCGTTGCGCCGCCAGGAACTGGCCGGCAACAGCCAATTGCAAGACCTGGGCAACAGCCAGCACGACCTGATCCAGGAAAAAACCGCGCGCCTGGAGCAGGAAATCCAGGACCTGCAAACCCTGATCAACCAGAAGCGCCTGGCCCAATCGCAGCAAACCGTTACGCAGCAGTCCATCGAAGCGCAGAAAGCCGGCGGCAGCAGCCTGCTGGCCACCGAAAGCGCGGCCAACCTGAAGCTCTCGGACTACCTGCTCAAAAGCACCGACCGCCTCAACGACCTGACCCAGAAAAACCTGCAGACCAAGCAGCAGCTGGACACCGTCACCCAGAGCGACTCGGCGCTGGACGAGCAGATCAACGTGCTCAAGGGCAGCCTGCTGCTTTCCAAGATTCTGTATAAGCAAAAACAGGCATTGCCGCGTCTGACGGTGGACCGCGACCTGGCGGACGATATCGCCAACATTCGCCTGTACCAGTTCGAGGTCAACCAGCAGCGCGAGCTGATCAGCTCCCCCAGTGCCTATGTGGATAACCTGCTGACCAATCAGCCACCGGACGAGGTGACCCCGCAACTGCGGCGCACCCTGCTGGAACTGGCGATTACCCGCAGCGACCTGCTCGAACGCCTGAGCCGCGAGTTAAGCGCGCTGCTGAACGAATCCATCACCCTGCAACTGAACCAGAAACAACTGCTCAGCACCGCCACCACCCTGCGCGCCACGCTGGACGAACAGATGTTCTGGATCCCCAGCAACAAGCCGCTGGACACTGAGTGGCTGGAAACCGTGCCGGCGCACCTGAGCAAGCAAGTCACCACCCTGCCCTGGGCCTCCAGCGTCAGCGAATTGTATGACGGCCTGATCCAGCGCCCGCTGCTGTTTCTGCCATTGCTGCTGTTGATCGGCGCGCTGCTGTGGCGCCGCAAGGCCCTGTATCAGCGCCTGAACAAGGTGCACCTGGACATCGGCCACTTCAAGCGCGACAGCCAGTGGCACACGCCGCAGGCCATTCTGATCAACATTCTGCTGGCCATGCCGGTGTCCCTGGGCCTGGCCTTGTGCGGCTACGCGCTGCAGATCGACGCCCGAGGGCAGAACGCCAACCTGGGTTCGGCGCTGCTGCAGCTGGCCCAGGCGTGGCTGGTGTTCTACACCGCTTACCGGATTCTGGCGCCGGGCGGCGTGGCCGAATTGCACTTCCGCTGGGAAAAACCCCAGGTTGAATTCCTCCAAGGCTGGGTGCGCAAGCTCGGGTTGGTGGTGCTGGCACTCGTGGCGGTGGTAGCTATCGCCGAACACCAGCCGGCGGCGCTGGCCGACGATGTGCTGGGCATCGGCGTGGTGCTGACCTGCTACGCGTTGATGGCCTGGCTGCTGGGTCGCCTGCTGCTCTACAGCCCGACCCACGAAAAAGCCTCGCTGTTTCGCAAAGCCGTGGGCCTGTTGTTCACCGCGCTGCCCGTCGCGCTGTTTATCGCGGTGTGCTTCGGCTACTACTACACCGCTCTCAAGCTCAGCGACCGTTTGATCAACACCCTCTACCTGCTGATGCTCTGGCTGGTGATCGAAGCCACCTTTGTGCGCGGCCTCGGTGTCGCGGCGCGGCGCCTGGCTTATTCGCGTGCCCTGGCCAAACGCCAGGCTGCCAAGGAAGCCGGCGAAGGCGAAGCGGTGATCGAAGAACCGACCCTGGACATCGAACAGGTCAACGAACAGTCCATGCGCCTGATCCGCCTGGCCTTGCTCGGCGGCTTCATCGCGGCCCTGTACTGGGTGTGGTCGGACCTGATCTCGGTATTTTCCTACCTGGACAACGTCACCCTGTACGAATACACCAGCGGCACCGGCGCGAATATCAGCATGGTGCCCATCAGCATCGGCGACTTGCTCGGCGCGCTGATCATCATTGGCATCACCTTCGCCCTGGCGCGCAACCTGCCCGGCCTGCTGGAAGTGCTGGTGCTGTCCAAACTGGACCTGGCCCAGGGCAGCGCCTACGCCACCACCACCTTGCTGTCCTACATCATTGCCGGCGTGGGTTTTGTTTCGACCCTGTCCACCCTCGGCGTGAGCTGGGACAAGCTGCAATGGCTGGTGGCCGCGCTGTCGGTGGGCCTGGGCTTCGGCATGCAGGAAATTTTTGCCAACTTTATTTCCGGCATCATGATCCTGTTCGAACGCCCGGTGCGCATCGGCGACACCATCACCATCGGCAACCTGTCGGGCACGGTGAGCAAGATCCGCATCCGCGCCACCACCATCACCGATTTCGACCGCAAGGACATCATTGTCCCGAACAAAACGTTTATCACCGGGCAACTGATCAACTGGTCGCTGACCGACACCATCACCCGCGTCACGCTGAAACTGGGCGTGGACTACGGCTCCGACCTGGACCTGGTGAAGGAACTGCTGCTCAAGGCCGCGAGGGAAAACCCACGGGTTCTGAAAGATCCGGAACCCCATGTGTACTTCCTCAACTTCGGCGAAAGCACTCTGGACCACGAACTGCGCATGCACGTGCGCGACCTGGGCGACCGCAACCCGGTACTGGACGAGGTCAACCGCTATATCAACCGTGAGTTCAAGAAACAGCACATCAACATCTCGTTCCGGCAGATGGAGGTGTACCTCAAGAACATGCACGGCCAGGAATATAAGCTGGTGCCGGTCGAGGACGAGCGCAAGACCATCGCCGCCTCGACGCCGGAGCAGGACGCACCCGAGCCGCCCGCCGGAAAAGTCCAGGATGCACCTGAACCGCCACCGAGCAAACTCGACTAACGCATCCAGCCCCAGCAAAATGCGGGGGCATTCTGCTGGAGATGGCCGGTGAAAGCCCTCGATGAACTGACCTTCGACAACCGCTTCGCCCGTTTGGGCGACGCGTTCTCAACCCACGTTCTGCCCGAGCCCCTCGACGAGCCACGCCTGGTGGTGGCAAGCAATGCGGCCATGGCCCTGCTCGATCTCGACCCGGCGGTGGCGGCAACGCCGGTGTTTGCCGAACTGTTCGGTGGCCACAAGCTGTGGGCCGAAGCCGAACCGCGGGCGATGGTGTATTCCGGGCACCAGTTCGGCGGCTACACGCCGCAACTCGGCGACGGCCGGGGGTTGCTGTTGGGCGAGGTGTACAACGAAGCCGGCGAACACTGGGACCTGCACCTCAAGGGCGCGGGGATGACACCCTACTCGCGCATGGGGGATGGCCGCGCGGTCCTGCGCTCGTCGATTCGCGAGTTCCTGGCGTCCGAAGCGCTGCACGCCCTGGGCATTCCCACCAGCCGCGCGCTGTGCGTGATCGGCTCCGACACGCCGGTATGGCGCGAGAAGCAAGAGCGCGGCGCAATGGTCCTGCGCCTGGCGCCCAGCCACATCCGCTTCGGGCATTTCGAATATTTTTATTACACCAAGCAGCCCGAGCAGCAGGCGCAACTGGCCGAACACGTGTTGAACCTGCACTACCCCGAATGCCGCGAACAGCCCGAGCCGTATCTGGCGATGTTCCGCGAAATCGTCGAACGCAATGCCGAGCTGATCGCCAAATGGCAGGCCTATGGTTTCTGCCACGGTGTGATGAACACTGACAACATGTCGATCCTGGGCATCACTTTCGATTACGGGCCGTTTGCGTTTCTGGATGATTTTGACGCGCATTTCATCTGCAACCATTCCGATCATGAAGGGCGCTATTCCTTCAGCAACCAAGTGCCGATTGGCCAGTGGAACCTCAGCGCGCTGGCCCAGGCGCTCACGCCGTTTATCAGCGTGGACGCCTTGAAGGAAGCGCTTGGCCTGTACCTGCCGTACTACCAGGCCCACTACCTGGACCTGATGCGCCGCCGATTGGGGCTGACCACCGCCGAGGACGACGACCAGAAGCTGGTCGAGCGGTTGCTCAAGCTGATGCAGAACAGCGGCGTGGATTACACACTGTTCTGGCGCCGCCTGGGGGATGAATCGGCAGCGCTGGCGGTGGCGAAGCTGCGCGATGATTTTGTCGACATGGCCGGGTTCGATGCCTGGGCGGAACTGTATAGAGCCCGTGTAGCGCGGGACGGGGACTACAGCGAAGAACAGCGTCGTGAACGGATGCACGCGGTAAACCCGCTGTACATCCTGCGCAATTACCTGGCGCAAAACGCCATTACCGCCGCCGAGTCAGGTGACTACAGCGAAGTACGGCGGCTGCACGAGGTGCTTTCCAAGCCGTTTGAGGAGCAGCCCGGCATGGAACAGTACGCGCAACGGCCGCCGGATTGGGGTAAGCATCTGGAGATCAGTTGTTCGTCGTGAAATCGAGAGGTCGACGCATGCTGGCTACCTTGATAAACACCGGCGGCGGCGCCAAATAAAATCCATTGGCCATCCCAGGAGCCCACCATGTCCGAACCTCTCGTCATCCCTTGCCCCCATTGCAACGGCCTCAACCGCATCCCCGGCGAACGTCTGGGTGATGCGCCCAAGTGCGGGCGCTGCAAGCAAGCGGTGCTACTGAGCAAGCCTTTCGAGTTGAAGCAAGGCGACTACGCCAGTCAGATCAAGGGCGATCTGCCACTATTGGTGGATGTGTGGGCCGACTGGTGCGGGCCGTGCAAGTCGTTTGCGCCGGTGTTTGAGCAGGCGGCCGGGCAGCTGGAAGGCAAGTGCCGGCTGGCCAAGCTGGACAGCGAAGCCAACCAGCCGTTGTCGGCGCAACTGGGGATTCGGTCGATACCCAGTCTGATTCTGTTCAAAAACGGCCGTGAAGTGGCGCGCCAGAGCGGGGCGTTCCCGCTGCCGCAATTAATGAGCTGGTTGCGTAGCCAGGGGATATAACCGGACCGACACAATGCTGGACACTGTGGGAGGGGGCTTGCCCCCGATGCGGAGGGTCAGCTCCAAATGAGTTAGCTGGCAATACGCTATCGGGGCAAGCCCCTCCCGCCTTGGATCTGTGTGGCGCTTGAGCTCAGGTGCCTTCCAGCAGGTTATGCAGCTCCACAAATTGCTGGGTCAGCTTGTGCCGTGGGTCAAGGTGGATCAGCGGCCGGCTTTCCTGGTGCGATTCGCGCATGCGCACGGAGCTGGCCAGGTACACGGGCAGCACCGGCAGGCCTTCGGCGATCAACTCGTCGAGCATCTGCTGCGGCAGGCTGGCGCGGGCCTGGAACTGATTGACCACGATGCCTTCCACTTCCAGCCCTTCGTTGTGGTCTTCCTTCAATTCTTCGATTTCCGCCAGCAGGCCATACAGGGCCTGGCGCGAGAAGCTGTCACAGTCGAAGGGGATCAACACGCGATCAGCGGCAATCAGCGCCGAAACCGCATAAAAATTCAATGCCGGGGGTGTATCCAGGTAAATCCGGTCGTAATCTTCGCCCAGTTCATCCAGCAGCTTTCGCAGCTTGTTGATCTTGTGCTTGGCTTCGAGTTTGGGTTGCAGGTCTGCCAGTTCGGCGGTGGCGGTGATCACATGAAGGTTGTCGAACGGCGTTTCGTAGATATCCACCTTGTTCTTCTTGGAAAACGGCCCGGAAGACAGGGTCTGCTTGAAAAAATCGGCGATGCCCATGGGAATGTCGTCGCCGGTCAAGCCGGTGAGGTACTGGGTTGAATTGGCTTGTGCATCCAGGTCCACCAACAGGGTTCGATAGCCTTCGCTGGCGCTGACCGCCGCCAGGTTGCAGGCGATGCTGGATTTACCCACGCCGCCTTTCTGATTGAACACCACACGCCGCATGGAAAAACCTCCGTGTATCAATGAATGTCCGAGTGTAGAGGGCAAAAGCGCCTGTTAGCTACCTCGTTCATCCATGCAGTGCTGCATCGACAGAACGCAGTCGTATGACACACACGAATGATTCGGAACGGTCTGACAATCCAACCAGCGCTTGGGTAACGGACAATCTGTCAATCTTTCCCGTGATTTTGTAATCGACCTTGAACATTTTTTTACCAATGTTTGCTAGAACCCCACGGCACCCGGATAATGCGCGCCATTCGGCGCTTGCTCCCTGTCCCGGTATTCGGGGCCAAATGCCGCACATGGAAGCCCGCAGGGGCGGGATAACTTCTCAGTGATCAACTTCAACATCGCCCAATGGCGCGCCTGGGCCCCTGGCCTGGAGAGTGCGGACGACTGGCACGCCTGGTGCAAGGCCCCGGTGTTGCTGCCCGAAAGCGAAGCCTCTCCCGACGTGTCATTTCTGCCAGCCATTCAACGCCGACGCCTGAGCCGCCTGGCGCGCATGGCTTTCAGTGTGGGTTGGCCGCTGGCCGAGGGCCTGCAGGACCTGCCGCTGGTATTTGTGTCGCGCCACGGCGAAACCCCGCGCACCCTCGACATCCTCAGCGACCTGGCCCACGAACAGCCATTGTCGCCGACCCAGTTCAGCCTGTCGGTGCACAACGCAGTGATCGGCCTGTGGTCGATCCTGCGCAATGAAACCAGCGAAATGACCGCCCTCGCCGCCGCCGGCGACGGCCTGGAACACGGCCTGCTCGAAGCCGCCGCGTTGCTCAATGAAGGCGCACCGGCGGTGTTGCTGGTGATCACCGAAGAGCAGCCGCCCGCCGCCTATGCCAGCTGGATCCATGACGTGCCTTTCCCCTACGCGCTTGGCCTGCTGCTCACCCCAGGCGACGAGTGGCAACTGGAACTCACCACCGGCACTGTCCAAGCCACTCAAACCCAGTGGCCCCACGCCCTGAACCTGCTGCGCACCCTGCTCACCAACCAGGGCGCGTGCCAACATGCCTGGAAGAACCGCGTATGGAATTGGCAACGCACGCCATGACCGACAAGCCAAGGGACGCCTACTACTGGCGCCTGTGCGCCACGGCCGCCAGTTTCGCCCTGTTCGGTGTCGGCGGGCTGTGCCTGCGCCTGCTGGTGTTTCCCCTGCTCAATTGCCTGCCGGGCAGCGCGGCCCGGCATCGAGGTCGTGCGCGGCACATGATCAGTTGGCTGTTCTGGTTCTTCATTGGTCTGATGCAACGCGCCGGCGTGCTGACCTACAGCGTCGAAGGCGCCGAAAAACTCGGTCGCCCCGGCCAGATGATCATTGCCAATCACCCTTCGCTGATCGATGTGGTGTTCCTGATCGGCCTGGTACGCCAGGCCAATTGTGTGGTCAAGCAGAGCCTGTGGCAGAACCCCTTTACCCGCGGGCCGGTACGCGACGCCGGATATATCAGCAACGACGGCAGCGCCGAGATGCTCGACGCCGCCGCCGGCGCCCTGCAAAGCGGGCAAACCCTGATCATCTTCCCCGAAGGCACCCGCACCACGCCCGGCGCCGCGCCGGCCTTTCATCGCGGGGGCGCCGCCATTGCCCTGCGAGGTGCGACAATCATCACCCCCGTCATGATCAAAGTCAGCCCCACCACCCTGACCAAGGCCGAACCCTGGTATCGCATCCCCAAACGCCGCGTGCACTTCAGTTTGCGGGTCGGGGCCGATATAGAACCACAGGCGTTCGCAACTCTGGGGCCCGCGCCCCAGGCCTCACGCAAGCTCAACGATTACCTGCATCACTATTTCACTAAGGAGCTCGCCGAAGATGAGCGACCAACATAGCCTTGAGCACGACATAAAGATGCTGATCATCGAGGCCCTGGGCCTGGAAGACATCAGCGCCGACGACATCGGCAGCGATCAAACCCTGTTCGGCGAAGGCCTGGGCCTGGATTCGGTAGACGCCCTGGAACTGGGCCTGGCGATCCAGAAAACGTACGGTATCAAGATCGATGCCGACGCCAAGGACACCCGCAATCACTTCACCAACGTGGCCAGCCTTGCGGCGTTCGTCACGGCCAGACAGGCAGCTTGAGACCGGACCATGCAAACTCGTGACGAAATTTTCAACACCCTGCGCGATGCCTTGGTGGAACTGTTTGAACTGCCCCCGGAGCGCGTCACCCTCGACGCCAACCTGTATCAGGACCTGGAAATCGACAGCATCGATGCGGTGGACCTGATCGACCATATCAAGCGCCAGACCGGCAAGAAGATCGCCGCCGAGGAATTCAAGGCGGTGCGCACTGTGAACGATGTGGTTGAGGCGGTGTACCGTCTGGTCCAACCGGCCGCATGAGCCGGCTGATCGGCCTTGGCCTGTTGCTGGCGGGGCTGTTGTACCCCTTCGCGGTGTATTACGGCACCGAGCATTTTGCGCCGTGGCAATTCGGCCTGCTGCTGGGCGGCCTGTGGCTGTTGCGGGCGCTCACCGCCGCGCGCAGACCCGGCAGCCGCTGGATGGCGGTGGCGGTGATCGTGTTCTGCCTGCTGCTGGCCTGGTTCGACAACCCGCAGCTGCTGCGCTGGTACCCGAGCCTGGTCAGCGCGTTCATGCTCACGCTGTTCGGCTTGAGCCTGAAATACGGCCCGCCGATGGTTGAACGCCTGGCGCGCATGACGGAACCGGAGCTGCCACCCGAAGCCATCGTGTACACGCGCCAGGTCACCGTGGTCTGGAGTGTCTTTTTCTTGGTTAATGGCCTGCTCGCGGCCGCCCTCACCTTGTGGGCACCGCTGAGCTGGTGGACGTTGTACAACGGCCTGATCGCTTACGGGCTGATGGGGCTGCTGTTTGCCGTGGAATGGCTGGTACGACAAAGGGTGCGGGGCCGCATATGAATTGGTTGAACCTTGAGCATCTGTTGCTTGAGCCGGTGGCGCAGCGTTCGGTGTGCGCCAACCTGAATCACGCCCAACTGCGCGACCAGGCTCTGTGCCTGGCCGCCGGGCTGCAACGCCGTGGCATCCAGCGCCTGGCCGTGCACCTGGAAGATGCCGGCCTGCTGGCGATCGCCCTGCTGGGCGCCTGGCGTGCCGGGGTCAGCGTGCTGCTGCCCGCCGACCTGCAACCCCAGACCCGTCAACGCTGGGACGAATGCGTGGATGCCTGGCTGACCGAGGCCGCTGACCTTGACGCCGTGTATCAGTCGCCCCTGAACCCGGCCGCGCTGGACCTGGACACCTGCCAACTGAGCCTGTGCACCTCCGGCTCCAGCGGCGAACCCAAGCGCATCGACAAGACCCTGCGCCAGTTGGCCAACGAAGTGCAGGCCCTGGAAACCCTATGGGGCGCCGACCTCGACGGTGCCTGCATCATCGGCAGTGTCGCCACGCAGCATATCTACGGCTTGCTGTTCCGTGTGCTGTGGCCGCTGTGTGCCGGTCGCACGTTTGTGCGTCAGCAACTGGCCTTCCCCGAAGATTTACAGCGCGCCAGCCGCGAACACACACGGTTTGCCTGGGTGGCCAGCCCGGCGCTGCTCAAGCGCATGGGCGACAACCTTGATTGGCCGGCGCTGAGCCAGGTAGCGCGCGTGTTCTCCTCCGGCGGCGCGTTGCCGATGGAAGCCGCCGGCAGTCTGTATGAACGCCTGCAGCAATGGCCGACGGAAATCCTCGGCAGCTCGGAAACCGGCGGCATTGCCTGGCGCCAGGGCAATCAACCCTGGCAGCCGTTTGCCGATGTGCACCTGAGCCAAGACGCCGACGGCGCCCTGCGCATCGCTTCGCCGTACCTGCCGGCCGGGCATATCGAGCAGACCGCCGACGCCGCGCGCCTGCATGCCGATGGCCGCTTCGAGCTGCTGGGGCGTCTGGATCGCATCGTCAAACTGGAAGAAAAACGCATCTCCCTGCCCATGCTCGAACAGGCGTTGATGGCCCACCCGTGGGTGGCCGAAACACGGTTGGGCGTGGTCGAGGAAAACCGCGCGTCCCTCGGCGCCCTCGTGGTGTTAAGCGCCGCCGGTGTGCACGCCCTGCGCAATCAGGGGCGGCGCAGCGTCACCCAGACCCTGCGCCAGCACTTGAGCCAACATTGCGAAGCCCTGGCCCTGCCGCGCCGCTGGCGCCTGCTGAGCCAACTGCCACTCAACGCCCAAGGCAAACTGCCCCAGGCCGACGTGGCGGCGCTGCTCATGGCGCCACGGCCGAAGGCACCGCAGGTGTTGGAACAGGTTGAAATCGACGGCGAATGGACGCTGCAATTGAGCGTACCGCCGGACCTGGCGTATTTCAGCGGGCACTTTCCGGTCACACCGGTTCTGCCGGGGGTGGTGCAAGTGGAATGGGCGTTCAACCTCGGCCGACAACTGCTCGACCTGCCGCCGACCTTTGCCGGCATGGAAGTGCTCAAGTTCCAGCAACTGGTACGCCCCGGCGACCAGATCGAACTGCACCTGCGTTTCGACACAGAGCGCGGCAAATTGTATTTCGCCTATCGCAACGACGTCGCCGCGTGCTCCAGTGGCCGCATTCTGCTGGAACCTGCCCATGCATAACCCCTGCGCGCTGATCCCGGTCTATAACCACGAAGCCGCCGTGCCCGCCGTGGTCCATAGCCTGTTGAACAGCGGCCTGCCGTGCCTGTTGGTGGACGATGGCAGCAGCCCGGCCTGCGCAGCGGTGCTGGCGCAACTGGCGCGGCTGGAGAATGTCACCCTGCTGACCCTGCCGACCAACCAGGGCAAAGGCGGCGCGGTGATGGCGGGCTTTCGCGAAGCGGCGCGCCTGGGCTTCAGTCATGCCTTGCAGGTCGATGCCGACGGCCAACACGACCTGCGCGAAGTCGAGACCTTTATCGACGCCTCTCGCCGCCAGCCCGACGCGCTGATCTGCGGCTACCCCGAATACGACGAAAGCGTGCCCAAAGGCCGGCTGTACGCGCGTTACCTGACCCACGTATGGGTATGGATCAATACCCTGTCGCTGCAGATCCGCGACTCGATGTGCGGCTTTCGCGTGTACCCGCTGGCGCTGGTGTTGGCCCTGATGGATTCGGCCTACATCGGCACGCACATGGATTTTGATTCCGACATCCTGGTGCGTCTGGCCTGGCGCAACCAGCCCATGCGCTGGCTGCCGACGCAGGTGCACTACCCGGCCGACGGCCTGTCGCACTTTCGCCTGTTGCGCGACAACGTGCGCATCAGCGCCATGCATGCGCGGCTGTTCTTCGGCATGCTGGTGCGCGCGCCGATGATCCTGTGGCGGCGGTGGCAGGCATGAGCGACAGCACCAAGCACTGGGCCGACCGCGAAGAACGCGGCAGCTATTGGCTGATGAAACTCACCGCGTTCGCCGCCAAGGTGCTGGGCCGGCGCCTGCTGAGCCCGGTGCTGTACGGCATCGTGTTGTACTTCTTCGTGTTCGGCCGCACCGCGCGCCAGAGCGCCTGGCAGTACCAGCAGCGCCTGGCCGAGTGGAGCGGGCGCGATGAACTGCGCCCCTCCCATAGAAAAGTCTTCGGCCAGTTCATGGCCTTCGCCGACGCCCTGCTCGACAAGCTCGATGTGTGGAACGGCAAGCTGCGCATCGAACAGATCGACATCGACGACCCGGCCAAACTACGCGGGCAATTGCGCGGCGAGCGCGGGCAGATGCTGGTGGGGGCACACCTGGGCAATCTGGAAGTGTGCCGCGCCCTGGCGGAAATCGGCGAACAAGTGACCATGAACGTGCTGGTACACACCAAACACGCTGAACGTTTCAACCGTTTGCTGGGCGAAGCCGGCGCGACCCATTTGCGCCTGATTCAGGTCAGCGAGCTGGACCCGGCGACCATGCTGTTGCTCAGCCAGCGCCTGGACGAAGGCGAATGGCTGGCGATTGCCGGCGACCGCGTGCCGCTGCACGGCGGGCGCACGGTGCGCGTGGATTTCCTCGGGCACGCCGCCGCATTTCCCCAGGGCCCTTGGCTCTTGGCCGGCCTGCTCAACTGCCCGGTGAACCTGCTGATGTGCCTCAAGCACAATGGCCGTTATCGCCTGACCATCGAACCGTTCGCGCCATCGATCGAATGGAAACGCAGCACCCGCGAGCAGGTCATCGCCCAGTGGACCTCACGCTACGCCGCGCGCCTGGCCGATTTCTGCCTGGAAGCGCCCCAACAATGGTTCAACTTTTACCCTTTCTGGAAGACCGATGACGACGCATCTTGAGCCGGTAACCTTTGGCGAACGCCCCCTGCGCATCGAAGACGTGCTGGCCCTGGCCAACCGTCAGGTGCCTACCCAACTGCAAAGCGACGCGGCCTATCGCCAGCGCATCGCCAAGGGCGCGCAGTTCCTCGACTCGCTGCTGGACAAGGAAGGCGTGATCTACGGCGTGACCACCGGCTACGGCGACTCTTGCGTGGTGGCGGTACCGTTGCAGCATGTCGAAGCCCTGCCCCGTCATCTGTATACCTTCCACGGCTGCGGCCTGGGGCAGTTACTCGACGCCCAGGCCACCCGCGCCGTGCTGGCCGCGCGCTTGCAGTCGCTGTGCCACGGCGTGTCCGGGGTACGCGTTGAGTTACTGGAGCGTCTGCAAGCGTTTCTGGAACACGACGTGCTGCCGCTGATCCCGCAGGAAGGTTCGGTGGGCGCCAGCGGCGACCTGACGCCGCTGTCCTATGTGGCGGCGACGCTGTCCGGCGAACGTGAGGTGCTGTTCCGTGGCGAACGCCGCGCGGCCGCCGATGTGCATCGCGAACTGGGTTGGCAACCGCTGGTGCTGCGCCCCAAGGAAGCCCTGGCCTTGATGAACGGCACCGCCGTAATGACCGGCCTGGCCTGCCTGGCGTTTGCCCGCGCCGACTATCTGCTGCAACTGGCCACGCGTATCACCGCGCTGAACGTGGTGGCGCTGCAAGGCAACCCCGAACACTTCGACGAGCGCCTGTTCGCCGCCAAGCCGCACCCGGGGCAGATGCAAGTCGCCGCCTGGCTGCGCAAGGACTTGGCGATTGATGCACCCACCGCGCCGCTGCACCGCTTGCAGGATCGCTATTCGCTGCGCTGCGCTCCCCATGTGCTCGGCGTGCTGGCCGACAGCCTGAATTGGCTGCGTTCGTTTATCGAAATCGAGCTGAACAGCGCCAACGACAACCCGATCATCGACGCCGAGGAGGAACGCGTACTGCACGGTGGGCATTTTTACGGCGGGCATATCGCCTTCGCCATGGACAGCCTCAAGACCCTGGTGGCCAACGTCGCCGACCTGCTCGACCGACAACTGGCCCTGCTGGTGGACGTGCGCTACAACCACGGCCTGCCGAGCAACCTGTCCGGCGCGCCGGCCGACCGCGCGATGATCAACCACGGCTTCAAGGCGGTGCAGATCGGCACCAGCGCCTGGACCGCCGAAGCGTTGAAAAACACCATGCCGGCCAGCGTGTTCTCGCGCTCCACCGAATGCCACAACCAGGACAAAGTCAGCATGGGCACCATCGCCGCCCGCGATGCGATCCGCGTGCTGGAGCTGACCGAACAGGTCGCCGCCGCCACGCTGCTGGCCGCCAACCAGGGCGTGTGGCTGCGCGCCCAGGCCGACGACGCGCGCCCGCTGCCACCGGCGCTGGCGGCCATGCACGCAGAACTGACCCAAGACTTCCCACCGGTGATCGAAGACCGCGCCCTGGAAGGCGAGCTGCGCCTGTGTCTGCAACGCATCGCCGAACAACATTGGAGGCTGCATGCGTAGTCAGGGCGTGTTGCACTGCGACACCGAGATCCTCGTGCCGTTTTTCGATGTCGACACCATGCACGTGGTGTGGCACGGGCACTATGTGAAATACCTGGAAGTGGCGCGCTGCGCGCTGCTGGACAAGATCGGCCACAACTACACGCACATGCTCGACTCGGGCTATGCCTGGCCGGTCATCGACATGCAACTGCGCTATGTGCGGGGGGCGGTGTTCGGCCAGACCCTCAATGTGCGCGCCAGCCTGGTGGAATGGGAGAACCGCTTGAAGGTCAACTACCTGATTACCGACCGGGCCAGCGGCGAGCGCCTGACCCGCGCCAGCACCGTGCAGGTGGCGGTAGAAATCGTCACTCGCGAGATGCAGCTGGCGTCCCCCAAAGTCTTCACCGACGCCGTCGACAGGGCCTTGTCATGAAACTGATCACCTTCCTCGGCGCATTGCTGCTGTCGCTTCAAGCCCAGGCCTTCGACCTGCAGCAACTCAGCGACCAGTTGGCCAAACCCTCGGTGATCCACGGCAGCTTCACCCAAGAAAAACACCTGCGCGCCCTGCCGCAGCCGTTGGTCAGCAAAGGCACCTTCGTCCTGGCCAAGGACCACGGCTTGCTATGGCTGCTCAAGACGCCGTTGCAACAGGATTACCGCATCAGCGCCCAAGGCATCGCCCGCCGTGATGCCAATGGCTGGCAGTTGCTGCCGAACAAGAGCGCCGGCGCCGAGCAGAATCGTTTGTTCCTCGCCGTGCTGCAAGGCGACAGCAGTGGCTTGCAACGTGACTTCGAGCTGCAACTGCAAGGCGAGGCCACGCAGTGGAAGCTCACGCTGATCCCGCGCTCGCTGCTGCTCAAGCAAGTATTCACCCGGATCAACATCGAGGGTGGCGCGCTGGTGCAAACCATCGAACTGCTGGAAACCCAGGGCGACAGTACCGTATTGCGTATGCAGGACAGCACCGCCGATCAACCTTTGAGCGATGCGGAGCAACACGATTTTGCCCAGTGAGCGCCAGCTGCCGCGCCTGTTCCTGATCCTGCTGGTGGCCGTGCTGGCCCTGGCCGGCTGGCAGTGGCGCCACGGCGCGCCACTGTCGGCCAACCTGATGGAGCTGGTGCCCGGCAGCACGCCGAATGCTCTGGAGCAGCAGGCCGAGCAGCGCATGCAGGAGCCGCTGAACCGCGAGATGCTGGTACTGGTGGGGCACACCGACCGCCAGCAGGCGGTGGCCGTGGCCCGGCAATTGGGCGAACGCTGGCAGGCCAGCGGCCTGTTCGAAAAGGTGCAGTGGAACCTGCAGGCCGATCTACCGGCGCTGCGCGAGCAACTGCTGCGCGGACGTCTGGCGATGCTGTCGGCCAAGGACCGCGCGCAACTGATCGAGCATCCCGACGCTTTCATCCAGCAGCGTGTGCAAGCGCTGTTCGACCCCTTCACCGGCTTCAGCCTGGTGCCCAGCCAGGAGGATTGGCTGGGCCTGACGGGGCGCATCCAGAACAGCCAACCGCAACGTGGCGCGGTGCAATTGGATATCGGCAGCGGTGCGCTGATTGCCGATGCCGACGGCAAGAGTTGGGTGCTGCTGCGCGCGCGCACCACCGGCAACGCCTTCGATATGCACCTGCCACTGCGCGTGGCGGACCTGCTCCAGGCCAGCCGCGCCGAGGCCGACGCACAGGGCGCGCAATTGCTGGCCGCCAGCGGCCTGCTGTACGCCGCCAACGGTCAGCAACAGGCCACTCGCGAAATCACCTGGGTTGGCGGCGGCGCGACCGTAGGCATTCTGTTGCTGCTGTTGCTGGCGTTCCGGCGCTGGCGCGTGCTGCTGGCGTTCGTGCCGGTACTGGTGGGCATGCTGTTCGGCGCGGTGGCCTGTGTGGCGCTGTTCGGCCATATGCATGTGATGACGCTGGTGCTGGGCTCGAGCTTGATCGGCGTGGCGGTGGATTACCCGCTGCACTACTTGTCCAAGAGTTGGAGCCTGCAACCGTGGCGCAGCTGGCCGGCGCTGCGCCTGACGTTACCGGGGCTGAGCCTGAGCCTGGCGACCAGTTGCATCGGCTACCTGGCGCTGGCCTGGACGCCGTTCCCGGCACTGACCCAGATCGCTGTGTTCTCCGCCGCCGGGCTGGTGGGGGCGTACCTGTCGGCGGTGTGCCTGTTGCCGGCGCTGCTCAACGGCGTCGAACTGCGCCCGGCGCACTGGCCGTTGCGCATCGCCGAACGCCTATGGCAGCTGCGCGCCGCGTTGCTCAAGCGCGTCCCCAGTGCGGTGTTGCTGGCGTTGGTGCTGCTGTTCTGCGCCGGCGGCCTGTGGCAGTTGAATACCAAGAACGACATTCGCCAATGGATCGGCGCGCCGCCGCAGTTGCTACAGGAGGCCCAGGCCGTGGCGCGCATCACCGGGTTCCAGCCCACCAGCCAGTTCTTTCTGGTGCGCGCGCCGGACCAGCCCCAGTTGCTGGAGCGCCTGGACACCCTGGGCCAGCGTCTGGATCAATTGGTGAACACGGGCAAACTACAGGGCTACCTGGCACTCAACCAATTGGTCAGCCGCCCCGCCGAGCAACAGCAGGTGCGCGACGCATTGAACCGCCTGCCCCAGCATTGGCAGCCGCTGCTGGACCTCGGCGTGCCCGCCAGTGCCCTGCAGGCGGAAATCGCACAACTGCAGGCGCTGCCCACCGAAGACATCGACGCCGCACTGGCGGGCCCGCTGGCCGAACCCTGGCGCACACTGTGGCTGGGGCCGGTGGACGGCGGCGTGGCGGCGATGGTCAGCCTGCAAGGCTTGAACAACCCGGCGTTGCTGCACGCTCAGGCGGCGGATCTGCCGGGCGTGCAACTGGTGGATCGCCTGGGTGACCTGAACCGGGTGTTCGCCGCCACGCAGATCAGCGCCGCCGAATTGAAGCTGCTGTCGTGCGGGTTGATCGTCCTGCTGCTCATCATGCCGTTTGGTGTCGGCGGTGCCTTGCGCATCGTCGCACTGCCGCTGCTGGCCGCGCTGTGCAGCCTGGCCAGCCTCGGTTGGCTGGGCCAGCCGCTGACGCTGTTCAGCCTGTTCGGCCTGCTGCTGGTGACGGCGATCAGTGTCGACTACGCGATCCTGATGCGCGAACAGATCGGCGGCGCGGCGGTCAGCCTGCTGGGTACACTGCTGGCGGCGCTGACGACATGGCTATCGTTTGGTCTGCTGGCGGTGTCGAGTACACCGGCGGTGAGTAATTTCGGTCTATCGGTCAGCCTGGGCCTGGCGTTCAGCTTTATGCTGGCGCCCTGGGCCGGCCAACAGAAACATGCCTTATGAATGTGATTATCGCCAATGCGGCAAGGAGCCCTCGTGCCCACAGTTGAAATGGAACGCCGCCAGGTCCTGGTGATCGGTGCCGGCCCATCAGGTGCCATCGCCGCCGCGCTGCTCAAGCGCAAAGGGCATGATGTATTGATCATCGAGCGCCAGCACTTTCCGCGATTCTCGATCGGTGAAAGCCTGCTGTCCCACTGCATCGATTTCATCGAAGAGGCCGGCATGCTGGACGCCGTGCAGGCAGCAGGTTTCCAACTGAAAACCGGTGCCGCGTTCGCCTGGGGCGAGCGCTACAGCGCCTTCGATTTCAGCGATACGTTCAGCGATGGCAAGCCCACCACGTTCCAGGTGCAGCGCGGCGAGTTCGACAAGTTGCTGGCCGACCAGGCCGAACTGCAGGGTGTGGATATCCGCTACGGCGAAACCATCGTCGGCGTGGACTTCAAAGGTGACTGCCGTTACTTGCATGTGCGTCGCGAGAACGGCAGCGAGTACCACCTCAAGGCCAAGTTCGTGCTCGATGCCAGCGGCTACGGCCGCGTGCTGCCGCGCCTGCTGGACCTGGAAGCTCCGTCGAATTTTCCGGTGCGTCAGGCGGTGTTCACCCACGTCGAAGACCGCATCGAACACCCAGGCTTCGACCGCACCAAGATCCTCGTGACCACCCATCCCACCCAGCGCGACATCTGGTTCTGGACCATACCGTTCAGCAACGGCCGCTGCTCAGTGGGGGTGGTTGCGGCCAAGGAGCATTTCGACACCCGTGGCGATGATCTGGACGCTTGCCTGCGCGGCTTTATCGCCGAAACGCCGAGCCTGGCCGGCGTGCTGCAAAACGCTGTGTGGGATACGCCGGCGCGCAGCATCGGCGGCTACTCGGCGAACGTCACCACCTTGCACGGCCCGGGCTTTGCGCTGTTGGGCAACGCAGCGGAATTCCTCGACCCGGTGTTCTCCTCCGGTGTGACCATCGCCATGCGCTCGGCCAGCATGGCCGCCGGCGTGCTGCACCGCCAGTTGAGCGGCGAGACGGTGGATTGGCAGACCGAATTCGCCGCGCCCCTCAAGCGCGGCGTCGATACTTTCCGTTGCTACGTCGAAGGCTGGTACGCCGGGACGTTCCAGGATGTAATTTTCCATCCCGGCAGCGCCCCGGAGATTCGCCGCATGATCAGCTCGATCCTTGCCGGCTATGCATGGGACGAGCGCAACCCGTTTGTCAGCGAGCCCAAGCGACGCTTGCGGATGTTGTCGGAAATCTGTGCGAGTGAGCCGGTATGAGTACGCCCTACCTGAGCAAAAACTACGTCGAGGAAACCCGCTTCGGCCTGTGGTTCCTGCGCAGCCACACCTGGCAACACTACGTGCTGCGCGTGGCCATCAACGACCTGCGCGGCCTGTTCAGCGAGCCGCTGCCCCAGGCGCCGGTGCTGCTGGACGCCGGTTGCGGTCAGGGCAAATCGTTCACCCTGCTGCAACAAGCGTTTGCACCGGCGCGCCTGATCGGCCTGGATGCCGACCCCCACAGTTTGCAGATGAGCCAGGCCGAAGCCGAGCGCCAGGGCCTGAACGTCGAGCTGATCGGCAGCGATTGCGCCACCCTCGACATGGCCGACGACAGCGTCGACCTGCTGTTCTGCCACCAGACCTTTCACCATCTGGTGGAACAGCACCGTGCGCTGCAAGAGTTCTACCGGGTGCTCAAACCCGGCGGCTACCTGTTGTTTGCCGAATCCACCGAAGCCTATATCGACACCTGGGTGATCCGGTGGCTGTTCCGCCACCCCATGCACGTGCAGAAAAGCGCCGAAGAATACCTGGCGATGCTGCGCGAGCAAGGCTTTGAGTTTGGCCCGCAGAACGTTTCATACCCCTACCTGTGGTGGAGCCGCTCGAAGGATTTCGGCCTGCTCGAACGCCTGCGCCTGCGCCGGCCGAAACCGGTGGGCCAGCGCGAAGAAACCCTGGTCAACTGCGTGGCGCGCAAACCCTTGGCGAGCGTTGCGCCATGATCCGCGCGTTATTGATCGGTTGCCTGTTGCTGCTCAGCGCCTGCGCCAGCCAGCCGCCGCTGCCCGCGACCACCCCGCGCCTGCCGCTGCCGCTGCAACTGCATGTGCAACGCCTGGCGGACGGCCAGACCCAGGATTGGCTGCTGGTGGTGCAACGCGAAGGCGCCGCATTGCGCTGGTCGATGATGGACCCGCTGGGTATTCCCCAGGCCCGGCAGAAACTGGTCGACGGCCAGTGGCAGGCCGATGGCTTGCTGCCGCCCAACCCGCAGGCGCGTGAGCTGTTCGCCGCGCTGTTATTTGCCCTGACGTCGGCGGATGAGGTGCGCGCGCTGTACCCCAGCGCCCAGGCGCGGGACCTGACGCGCACCCTGCCGGGCCATTGGCAGATCGTGTACCAGTCTTCCGAAGTATTCCGCGTGAACATCGCGGGGCAGCCTTTGAGCTACCGCATCACGCCGCTTGGAGCCGCCCGATGAGCGCCTACCTGAACGCCCTCGGCCTGATCTGCGCCCTTGGCCGAGGCCAGGCCGAAGTCAGCCGCAACCTGTTCGCCGGCGATTGCTCGGGCATGCGCGCCGAAAGTGGCTGGGTGCCGGAACGCGTATTGCCGGTGGGCGGCGTGCAGGGTGAGCTGGCGCGTATCCCGGTTGAACTGGGCCAGCAAAGCAGCCGCAACAATCAACTGTTGCTGGAAGCGGCGTTGCAGATCGAGGACGAGATTCGCCAGGCCATCCACACCTACGGCACCTCGCGCGTGGGCGTGGTGCTCGGCACCAGTACTTCGGGCATCGATGAGGCCAGTCGCGGCATCGCCGAGTACCTGCGTGACAACCACTTCCCCGGCACCTATGACTATCAGCAACAGGAACTCAGTGCGCCGGCAAATTTCCTCGCCGACTGGTTGCAACTGAGCGGCCCGGCCTATGTGATTTCCACCGCCTGCACCTCCAGCGCCCGTGCGCTGATGAGTGCCCGGCGCCTGCTGGACCTGGGCCTGTGCGACGCGGTGATCTGCGGCGGCGTGGACAGCCTGTGCAAGCTGACCCTCAACGGTTTCAGCGCGCTGGAAGCGGTATCCGACACGCGCTGCAACCCGTTTTCGCGCAACCGCGACGGCATCAATATCGGTGAAGCGGCCGTGCTGTTCCTGATGAGCAGGCAACCGGCGCCCATCGCCCTGTTGGGCAGCGGCGCCAGTTGCGATGCGCACCATATTTCCGCGCCGGAGCCGAGCGGCAAGGGCGCGTTGCAGGCGATGCGCAAGGCCTTGGCCAGCGCAAAACTGATGCCTGAGCAGATCGGCTACCTGAACCTGCATGGCACCGCTACCCAGCACAACGACGCCATGGAAAGCCTGGCAGTCGCCAGCCTGTTCCCCGCCGGCGTGACCTGCTCGTCGACCAAACCCATGAGCGGCCATACCCTGGGCGCCGCCGGCGCGCTGGAAGCCGCGTTCTGCTGGCTGAGCCTGCGCCACGGCCAGGTGCCACCGCATGTTTGGGACGGCGAGGCCGACCCTGTGCTCCCGGCCTTGCAATGGGCGCGTGTCGGCGAACCTTTGGAGAAAACCTGCCTGATGAGCAACTCGTTTGCCTTCGGCGGCAACAACGTCAGCCTGATTATCGGAGAGGCCCCATGATCGATTGGCCACTCGCCGAACTGATCCCCCACGCGGGCGACATGATCCTGATCGACCAGGTGCTGTCGTTCGACGAAGAACAGATTCACACCCGCGCCACCGTCAAGCCCGGTGGCCTGTTCAACCGCCCTGACGGCAGCCTGCCGGCCTGGGTCGGCATCGAACTGATGGCCCAGAGCGTCGCCGCCTACGCCGGCTGCCACGCCCGCCGCAAAGGCGAGCCGGTGGCGTTGGGCTTCCTGCTGGGCACGCGTAAGTTCGAGTGCAACGTCGAGCACTTCCCGGCCGGCGCCGAGCTGAGCATCCACGGCCTGCGGTCGCTGGAAGACGACAACGGCATGGGTGTGTTCGAATGCCACCTGCGCGGCGACGGGTTCCACGCCAGCGCGCGCTTGAACGTATTTCGACCGCCCCAGGCGGCCGCCTATTTAGATGAATCGAAGGACGAAACGCCATGACTGAATCCGTACTGGTCACCGGCTCCAGCCGTGGCATCGGCCGCGCCATTGCCCTGCGCCTGGCCCAGGCGGGCCACGACATTGTGCTGCACTGCCGCAGCGGCCGCGCCGAGGCGGATGCGGTGCAGGTGCAGATCCAGGCCCTGGGCCGTCAGGCGCGGGTGCTGCAGTTCGACGTGGCGGATCGCGCCAGCTGCAAGCACATCCTTGAAGCCGATGTGGAGCAACACGGCGCCTATTACGGCGTGGTGCTCAACGCCGGCCTGACCCGCGACGGCGCGTTCCCGGCCTTGTCGGAGGACGACTGGGACGTGGTGATGCGCACCAATCTGGACGGTTTCTACAACGTGCTGCACCCGGTGATGATGCCGATGATCCGTCGTCGCGCGGCCGGGCGCATCGTGTGCATTACCTCGGTATCGGGGCTGATCGGCAATCGCGGGCAGGTCAACTACAGTGCCTCGAAAGCCGGCCTGATCGGCGCGGCCAAGGCCCTGGCCATCGAGCTGGGCAAGCGCAGGATCACGGTCAACTGCGTCGCGCCGGGGCTGATCGACACGGCCATGCTGGACGAAAACGTACCCGTCGAGGAACTGATGAAAATGATCCCGGCACAACGCATGGGCACCCCGGAAGAAGTGGCCGGGGCGGTGAACTTCCTGATGTCTGCGGAAGCCGGTTACATCACCCGCCAGGTGCTGGCGGTGAATGGGGGCCTGTGCTGATGAAGCGTGTCGTCGTCACCGGCATGGCCGGCGTGACCTCCCTGGGCAGCGACTGGCCGACCATTTCGGCCAACTTCCGCGCCAACCGCAGCGGTATCCGGCGCATGGACGAATGGGACCGTTTCACCGAACTGAACACGCGCTTGGCCGGGCCCATCGACGATTTCGTGGTGCCCTCCCACTGGACACGCAAGCAACTGCGCAGCATGGGCCGCGTCTCGCGCCTGGCGGTGTGGGCCGCGGAGCAGGCGTTGCAGGATGCCGGTTTGCTCGGCGATGAGTCGATCAAGGACGGGCGCATGGGCGTGGCCTGTGGTTCGTCCACCGGCAGCACCGATGAGATCAAGGCTTTCGGCAACATGCTGCTCAACTCGGTGGCCGAGGGGCTCAACGCCAACTCCTATGTGCGCATGATGCCGCACACCACGGCGGCGAATATCAGCATTTTTTTTGGCCTGACCGGGCGCTTGATTCCCACTTCGAGCGCCTGCACCAGCGGCAGCCAGGGCATCGGCTACGCCTACGAGGCGATCAAGTTCGGGCGCCTGCCGTTGATGCTCGCCGGCGGTGCCGAAGAGCTGTGCCCCACCGAAGCCATGGTATTCGATGCGCTGTACGCCACCAGCCTGAAAAACGACGCACCGCAAACCAGCCCACGCCCCTACGACAGCGGCCGCGACGGCCTGGTGATCGGTGAAGGCGGCGGCATGCTGGTGCTCGAAGAACTGGAACACGCCCTGGCGCGCGGTGCGCATATCCATGCCGAAATCGTCGGCTTCGGCAGTAACGCCGACGGCCAGCACACCACCCGCCCGGAACAGAAAACCATGCGCCGTGCCATGGAACTGGCCCTGGAAGACGCCGGGCTGGCACCGGCCGCCATCGGTTACGTAAACGGGCATGGCACCGCCACCGATCAGGGCGACATCGCCGAGACCCTGGCCACCAGCAGCCTGTTCGGCAGTCGCATGCCTATCAGTTCGCAAAAGAGCTTTCTGGGCCACACCCTGGGCGCGTGCGGGGCGCTGGAGTCGTGGTTCAGCATCGAAATGATGAACCGCGACCAGTACGTGCACACTTTCAACCTGGACACGGTCGACCCGCAGTGCGGCGAGCTGGATTACCTGCAGGGCGGCTTTCGCCAGATGCATCACGACTATGTGATGAACAACAATTTTGCCTTTGGTGGCGTCAATACGTCGCTGATCTTTCGCCGCTGGTCCTGATTTTTTAATCGATTGGAGAAAACGGAATGTCTTCCTTGCTACGCGCCACCTTCATCACTTTGGCTCTGCTGAGCGCCGCCGGTTGCACCAGCAAACCGGTGCTCAACCCTCACAGTGAGCTACCGGCCGGAACGCAGGTCAGCGAAGAAAAAATGAAGCAGGTGATCGTCAACGCCTTGCAGAAACGCGAATGGACCGTGCAGCGCCTGAGCCCGCAACTGGTTCAGGCCGAAATCACCGTACGCGGCCAGTACCACGCTGAAATCGACATCCACTACACCCGCAGTAGCTATGCCATCACCTACCGCGACAGCCGCGACCTGGGCTACAAGGACGGCAAGATCCATCGCAATTACAACCGCTGGGTGAACAACCTGGATAACGACATCATGGCGGGGTTGCGCAGTAATGGTGTGAGTGGCGAGGCAGGGTCGGCGGCGCAGTTGTTTGAGCAGACGGGAACGTCGAAGTAAAACCAAAGCCAGGCACCACCTCTGTGGCGAGCGGGCTTGCCCCGCGTTGGGCTGCGAAGCGGCCCCAACAAGATCACCGCGTTTTTTCAGACAGATCACAGCGTCAGATTTGGGGCTGCTGCGCAGCCCAACGCGGGGCAAGCCCGCTCACCACCAACAACTCCACAAACGCCTTCGCCATCGGCGTTTGTGCGCCTTTGCGCTGTACCAGCCAGACCGCCGTCACCGCCTCCTGATCCAGCAACGTGCGATAGACCACGCCATCGATGCGGATGCGCTGATACGACGCCGGCAGTACCGACACGCCTAACCCCGCCGCCACCAACCCGATAATCGTCATCGCCTCCCCCGCTTCCTGGGCGAAGCGCGGGCTGAAGCCGGCGTCGCGGCACAGATTGAGCAGCTGGGCGTACAAGCCACTGCCGTAACTGCGTGGGAAAAACACAAACGGCTCCTGCGCCAATTGCGCCAGGTGCAAGCCACGCTCGGAGCCTTGCGCCAAGGGGTGGCCGGCGCTCAGCACGGCCACCAGCGGTTCGCGCATCAGCTCGATCACAGCCAGCGAATCCGGCAAGGGCAACGGACGCATCAGCCCGACCTGAATCGACTCATCCACCAGCGACTCGGCCACCTCGGTGCTGCTCATTTCCTGCAGGTTGAGGTGAACCGCCGGGAATGCCTGACGGAAGGCAAAGATCGCCTGGGGAATGCTGGCATTGAACGGCGCCGATGACGTGAAGCCAATCTTCAATTCTCCCAGTTCGCCCAACTGTGCCCGCCGCGCCACGTCTGCGGCTTTATCGACCTGGGCTAGCACCAGGCGTGCCTCTTGCAGGAACAGGCGCCCCGCTTCACTCAGTTCGACCCGACGATTGGTGCGCTCGAACAGCCGCGCCCCCACTTCGTTCTCCAACGCCTGGATCTGCTGGCTCAGGGGCGGTTGCGAGATGCCCAGTACCTGCGCCGCACGGCCAAAATGCAGCTCTTCGGCGACCGCGATGAAATACCGCAGATGACGTAATTCCATGCTTGCCTCATTAGGTCGTTAAAGCTATCAAACAGGTCGAACAATATATTGGAAAGAATCATTAGCCAGCTATATGCTTTTTTGCATTGCCTGCTCTGCCCGGCTTTTATCGCCCCGAGGTCTCTGTGAAACCTGCTGTCGCGCCACTCGCTCAAGATGCCCCGCCCACCGCTCTGGATGAGGTGGTGGCGCAACTTAACGACGAGTACATCGAAAAAGGCACGCCGCTGTTCATGCGCACGGTGCTCGCGCTGTTCTCCGGCGGCTTCGCCACGTTTGCCCTGCTGTATTGCGTACAGCCGATGATGCCGGCGCTGTCCCATGAGTTTTCCATCAACGCGGCGCAGAGCAGCCTGGTCCTCTCGGTTTCCACGGCGATGCTGGCGCTGGGGCTGCTGATCACCGGTCCGATTTCAGACACCCTGGGGCGTAAACCGGTGATGGTGGCCGCGTTGTTCTGTGCCGCGCTTGCCACCATCGCCAGCGGCCTGATGCCTTCCTGGGAAGGCATCCTGTTTATGCGTGCGCTGGTGGGGCTGGCGCTCAGTGGGCTGGCGGCCGTGGCCATGACGTACTTGAGCGAAGAGATCCACCCTCAACACATCGGTCTGGCCATGGGCCTGTATATCGGCGGCAACGCCATCGGCGGCATGAGCGGGCGCCTGATCATGGGAGTACTGATCGATTTCGTCAGTTGGCACACCGGGATGCTGATCATCGGCGCCCTGGCGCTGGTTGCCGCGACGGTGTTCTGGAAAATCCTTCCCGAATCGCGCAATTTCCGCCCTCGCAGCCTGAGGCCGCGCAGCCTGCTGGACGGGTTTGTCATGCACTTCAAGGATGCCGGGCTGCCTTGGCTGTTTCTGGAAGCGTTCCTGCTGATGGGTGCGTTCGTGACCTTGTTCAACTACATCGGTTATCGCCTGCTCGCCGCCCCTTACGATCTGAGCCAGGCGTGGGTGGGCCTGTTATCGCTGGTCTACCTCTCGGGCATCTACAGCTCGGCCAGGATCGGTTCGCTGGCCGACCGCCTCGGCCGCCGGCGCGTGCTGTGGGCCACCATCCTGGTGATGCTGGCGGGCATGGCCCTGACCCTGTTCACACCGTTGTGGCTGATCGTTCCGGGCATGCTGGTGTTCACTTTCGGGTTTTTCGGCGCCCACTCGGTGGCCAGCAGCTGGATCGGCCGCCGTGCGGTGAAAGCCAAAGGGCAAGCATCGTCGCTGTACCTGTTCTGCTACTACGCCGGGTCGAGTATTGCCGGCACGGCGGGCGGGTTCTTCTGGCACTTTGGCGGATGGCATGGCATTGGCGGTTTTATCGTTGCGCTGTTGATCGGCGCCTTGCTGGTGGCGTTGAAGCTGGCAAAGCTGCCACCGCTGGCCTCGGCCTGAGGAGCGGCCGCCGCGAACGACATCCGCGCCATCACCCGCTTGCCGCGACGTTCATGCAGGACCACCGCGCCGATGTGCAGCACCAGCATCAACAACAGCGCCACGCAGGACAGCACGTGTACGCGGGTATAGAGGGCGATACGCGCAGGGTCGGTTTCAAATGGCGCAATGAAGGCCAGGTTAAAGATATTGATCGGTCGATCCATCATCAGCACGCCCGTCGCCAGCACCACGGCCAGCACCAGGTACATGGCCTTATGCACCAGCAACGCCATGTATTCCTGCAACGTGCGCTTGATGGAAAAATCCAGGCCATGGCCGAAGGAGCAGTACACCCGCAAGGCAAAAACCGGAATATAGAGGGTGGTCAACGACACATTGAAGAACGCGACCCATGCCTTTACCGACGCCGGCACGCTGAAGACGGCCACGGCAAAACCGGACAACAAAGACCACATAATGATGACGGCCGAAACCCAATGCAGCAGTTTCTGGCCCGTTGAATACGCTGAAGTGTTCATCCTGATAGCACCTGACAATGAACGCCAATCGCTGGCGAGTGGAAACGTCGGGTAGGATTTTTACCGAGGCGAGTTACCAGAGGCTGTAGGAGAAATCCCAACCTCTGCAGACTATCAAGGCAGGACTTAACGAACGCTGAAGCGCAGCGAGCCGCCCTCTGCCAGGCAGGGGGCGGCTCGCTTGGGGCGGGATGTTACTGGTGATATTGCGCGGACAATTCGTGCACAGCTTGCAGGAACGCGCCGGCGTGGTCTGGATTCACTTCCGGGGTGATGCCATGGCCGAGGTTGAACACGTGTCCGGTGCCGTTGCCATAACTGGCCAGGATGCGCCCGACTTCGGCGCGAATCGCTTCCGGCTTGGCGTACAGCACGGTCGGGTCCATGTTGCCTTGCAGCGCGACCTGGCTGCCGACGCGACGGCGGGCCTCGCCGATATCGCAGGTCCAATCCAGGCCCAAGGCGTCCGCACCGGCATCGGCGATGCTTTCCAGCCACAGGCCACCCCCCTTGGTGAACAGAATGACCGGCACCTGGCGGCCTTCGTGTTCACGGATCAGGCCGCTGACGATCTTGCGCATGTAGGCCAGGGAGAATTCCTGGTACGCCGCTGCCGACAGGTTGCCGCCCCAGGTATCGAAGATCTGTACGGCTTGCGCACCGGCCATGATCTGGCCGTTGAGGTACGCGGTCACCGACTGGGCCAGCTTGTCCAGCAGCAGGTGCATGGCTTGAGGGTTGTCGTAGAGCATGGCTTTGGTCTTGCGGAAGTCTTTCGACGAGCCGCCTTCGACCATGTAGGTGGCCAGGGTCCACGGGCTGCCGGAGAAGCCGATCAGCGGCACGCGCCCGTTGAGCTCGCGGCGGATGGTGCTGACGGCGTCCATCACGTAGCCCAGGTCCTTGTGCGGATCGGGAATCGGCAGGGCCTCGATGTCGGCCAGGGTGCTGACGACTTTGCGGAAACGTGGACCTTCACCGGTCTCGAAGTACAGGCCCTGGCCCATGGCATCGGGGATGGTGAGGATATCGGAGAACAGAATGGCCGCATCCAGTTGTGGGTAGCGGTCCAGAGGCTGCATCGTGACTTCGCAGGCGAACGCAGGGTTCATGCACAAGCTCATGAAGTCGCCGGCGTGGGCGCGGCTGGCGCGGTATTCCGGCAGGTAGCGACCGGCTTGACGCATCATCCACACGGGGGTGACGTCTACAGGCTGCTTGAGCAGGGCACGCAGGAAACGGTCGTTCTTGAGGGCAGTCATGTCGGCATCCGCAAAAAAAGTGCGGGTATGGTCTCAAAAGACAGCGGCAAGCGGCAAGCTACAAGCGGCAAGTTGAAGCCATTGTGCTTTTAACTTGCCGCTTGCCGCTTGAAACTTGCCGCTACGTCATCAGACGCACAGGTAATCCAGGATCCCTTCAGCCGCATTACGGCCTTCGAAGATCGCGGTTACCACCAGGTCGGAACCGCGCACCATATCGCCACCGGCGAAGATTTTCGGGTTGCTGGTCTGGTGCTTGTACTGGCCTTGTTCCGGGGCGACGACGCGGCCCTGGCTGTCGGTCTGGATCTGGAACTGCTCGAACCACGGCGCCGGGCTTGGGCGGAAACCGAATGCGATGACCACGGCGTCGGCCGGGATGATCTCTTCGGAGCCCGGGATCGGCTCGGGGCTGCGACGGCCACGGGCATCCGGTGCGCCGAGACGGGTCTCGACCACCTTGACGCCTTCGACGCGATCTTCACCGACAATCGCGATCGGCTGGCGGTTGTAGAGGAATTTCACCCCCTCTTCCTTGGCGTTCTTCACCTCTTTGCGCGAACCCGGCATGTTGGCTTCGTCACGACGGTAGGCACAGGTTACCGACTTGGCACCCTGGCGAATCGACGTACGGTTGCAGTCCATCGCGGTGTCACCACCGCCCAGCACCACGACCTTCTTGCCTTTCATGTCGACAAAATCTTCCGGCGACTTTTCGAAACCCAGGTTGCGGTTGACGTTGGCGATCAGGAAGTCCAGAGCGTCGTACACACCCGGCAGGTCCTCACCGGCAAAGCCGCCCTTCATGTAGGTATAGGTGCCCATGCCCATGAACACGGCATCGTATTCTTCGAGCAGTTGCTCCATGGTCACGTCCTTGCCGATTTCGGTATTGAGGCGGAACTCGATACCCATGCCGGTGAAGACTTCGCGACGATGGCTCAGGACGGTTTTTTCCAGCTTGAACTCGGGGATACCGAAGGTCAGCAGGCCGCCGATTTCCGGGTTCTTGTCGAATACCACCGGGGTCACGCCGCCACGCACCAGCACGTCGGCGCAACCCAGGCCGGCAGGGCCTGCGCCAATGATCGCCACGCGCTTGCCGGTCGGCTTGACCTTGGACATGTCCGGGCGCCAGCCCATGGCGAACGCCGTGTCGGTGATGTACTTCTCAACCGAACCGATGGTCACCGCACCGAAACCGTCGTTAAGGGTGCAGGCACCCTCGCACAGACGATCCTGTGGGCACACCCGGCCGCACACTTCCGGCAGGGTGTTGGTCTGGTGCGACAGCTCGGCGGCGGCGAGGATGTTGCCCTCGGCCACCAACTTCAGCCAGTTGGGAATGAAGTTGTGCACCGGGCACTTCCATTCGCAATACGGGTTACCGCAGCCCAGGCAACGGTGTGCCTGTTCGGCCGAATGCTGGGGTTTGAAGGGTTCGTAGATTTCCACGAACTCTTTCTTGCGTTGACGCAACAGTTTCTTCTTCGGATCTTTGCGCCCGACATCGATGAACTGGAAGTCGTTATTCAGACGTTCAGCCATGTTAAAACCTCATCAAACTCTTCAGGCGCATATCACTGCGGGTTGGCACGGATGCTGGAAAGCAACGATTTCAGGTTGGCAGCCTTGGGCTTGACCAGCCAGAAACGACGCAGGTAATCATCGAGATTCTCGGCGAGGTTGCGACCCCATTCGCTGCCGGTTTCCTCGACGTACTCGTCCAGCACGTGCTGCAAGTGGTTCCGGTAGGATTCCATGGCTTCGCCGCTGATCCGCTGGATCTCGACCAACTCGTGGTTGACCTTGTCGACGAAGGTGTTGTCCTGATCCAGCACGTAGGCGAAACCGCCGGTCATGCCCGAACCGAAGTTGTAACCGGTCTTGCCCAGCACCGCGACAAAACCACCGGTCATGTACTCGCAGCAGTGGTCGCCCGTGCCTTCAACCACGGTGTGGGCACCGGAGTTACGCACGGCAAAACGCTCACCGGCCGTACCGGCGGCGAACAGCTTGCCGCCCGTGGCGCCGTACAAGCAGGTGTTGCCGATAATGGCACTGTCCTGGGTCTTGTAGACGCTGCCTGTAGGCGGAACGATCACCAGCTTGCCGCCGGTCATGCCCTTGCCCACGTAGTCGTTGGCGTCGCCTTCGAGGTACATGTTCAGGCCACCGGCGTTCCATACGCCGAAGCTCTGGCCAGCGGTGCCCTTGAAGCGGAACGTGATCGGCGCCTTCGCCATGCCCTGGTTGCCGTGCTTGCGCGCAATTTCGCCGGAGATGCGTGCGCCGATGGAACGGTCGCAGTTGCAGATGTCCAGGGCGAATTCGCCACCGCTGGCGTCGTTGATCGAGGAGCTGGCCATCTCGACCATTTTCTCGGCCAGCAGGCCTTTGTCGAACGGTGGGTTGCGGTCCACCTGGCAGAATTGCGGCTTGTCTGCCGGGATGTGATCGCTGCCCAGCAGCGGCGTGAGGTCCAGGTGCTGTTGCTTGGCGGTCTGGCCTTCAAGGATGTCCAGCAGGTCGGTACGACCGATCAGCTCTTCCAGCGAGCGCACGCCCAGCTTGGCCAGCCACTCACGGGTTTCTTCGGCGACGTAGGTGAAGAAATTCACCACCATGTCGACGGTACCGATGTAGTGATCCTTGCGCAGCTTCTCGTTCTGAGTGGCGACGCCGGTGGCGCAGTTGTTCAGGTGGCAGATGCGCAGGTATTTGCAGCCCAGGGCGATCATCGGCGCGGTGCCGAAGCCGAAGCTCTCGGCGCCGAGGATTGCCGCCTTGATCACGTCAAGACCGGTTTTCAGGCCGCCGTCGGTTTGCACACGGACCTTGCCGCGCAGGTCGTTGCCGCGCAGGGTCTGGTGGGTCTCGGCCAGGCCGAGCTCCCACGGCGCGCCGGCGTATTTGATGGAGGTCAGCGGCGATGCGCCGGTGCCGCCGTCGTAACCGGAGATGGTGATCAGGTCGGCATAGGCCTTGGCCACACCGGCGGCGATGGTGCCTACGCCGGCTTCCGCGACCAGCTTCACCGAGACCAGCGCCTGCGGGTTGACTTGTTTGAGGTCGAAAATCAGCTGCGACAAATCTTCGATCGAATAGATGTCGTGGTGCGGCGGTGGGGAGATCAGGGTCACGCCCGGGACCGCATAACGCAGCTTGGCGATCAGACCGTTGACCTTGCCGCCCGGCAGCTGGCCGCCCTCACCGGGCTTGGCGCCCTGGGCTACCTTGATCTGCAGCACTTCGGCGTTGACCAGGTATTCCGGCGTGACGCCGAAACGACCAGTCGCGACCTGCTTGATTTTCGAACTCTTGATAGTGCCGTAGCGCGCCGGGTCTTCACCGCCTTCGCCGGAGTTGGAGCGCGCCCCCAGGCGGTTCATGGCTTCGGCCAGGGCTTCGTGGGCCTCGGGCGACAAGGCGCCCAGGGAAATACCCGCAGAGTCGAAACGCTTGAGGATCGATTCCAGCGGCTCGACTTCGCTGATGTCCATCGGCGTGTCCAAGGTCTTGACCTTGAGCAAGTCACGGATCATCGATACCGGGCGGTTATCCACCAGACTCGTGTATTGCTTGAACTTGGCGTAGTCGCCCTGCTGCACGGCGGCTTGCAGGGTGCTGACCACGTCCGGGTTGTACGCGTGATACTCGCCACCGTGCACAAACTTGAGCAGGCCGCCTTGCTGGATCGGCTTGCGCGCGCTCCAGGCTTCGGCCGCCAGGGCTTTCTGCTCGGCTTCGATGTCGACGAACCGCGCGCCCTTGATACGGCTCGGCACGCCACGGAAGCTCAGCTCGCAGACTTCTTCCGACAGGCCGATGGCTTCGAACAACTGCGCCCCACGGTAGGAGGTGACGGTGGAGATGCCCATCTTCGACAGGATCTTCAGCAGGCCTTTGGTGATGCCCTTGCGGTAGTTCTTGAACACCTCGTAGAGGTCGCCCAGTACTTCACCGGTACGGATCAGGTCACCCAGCACTTCATAGGCGAGGAACGGGTACACCGCCGAGGCGCCGAAGCCGATCAGCACCGCAAAGTGATGCGGGTCGCGGGCGGTGGCGGTTTCCACGAGGATGTTGGAATCGCAGCGCAGGCCTTTTTCGGTCAGGCGGTGGTGCACGGCACCGGTAGCCAGCGAGGCATGGATCGGCAGCTTGCCCGGCGCAATATGACGGTCGGTCAGCACGATCTGGGTACGCCCGGCGCGCACGGCTTCTTCGGCCTGGTCGGCGACGTTGCGCACTGCGGCTTCAAGGCCGAGGCTCTCGTCATAGTTCAGGTCGATGATCTGACGGTCGAAGCCTGGGCGCTCCAGGTTCATCAACGAACGCCACTTGGCCGGGGAGATGACCGGCGAGCTGAGGATCACACGGGAGGCGTGCTCGGGCGACTCCTGGAAAATATTGCGCTCGGCACCGAGACACACTTCCAGGGACATCACGATAGCTTCGCGCAGCGGATCGATCGGTGGGTTGGTCACCTGGGCGAATTGCTGGCGGAAGTAGTCGTATGGCGTGCGCACGCGCTGGGACAAGACGGCCATCGGCGTGTCGTCGCCCATGGAGCCGACCGCCTCGTAGCCTTGCTCGCCGAGCGGACGCAGCACCTGGTCGCGCTCTTCGAACGTGACCTGATACATCTTCATGTACTGCTTGAGCTGGTCGATGTCGTAGAAGGCCGAACCGTGGTCGTTGTCTTCCATGGTCGCCTGGATGCGCAGGGCGTTCTTGCGCAGCCATTGTTTGTACGGGTGACGCGACTTCAAGCGGTTGTCGATGGCGTCGGTGTCGAGGATCTGCCCGGTTTCGGTGTCCACGGCCAGGATCTGGCCAGGGCCGACGCGGCCTTTGGCGATCACGTCTTCAGGCTTGTAGTCCCATACGCCGATTTCCGACGCCAGGGTGATAAAGCCGTTGGTGGTGGTGACCCAACGCGCCGGGCGCAGACCGTTGCGGTCGAGCAGGCACACCGCGTAGCGGCCGTCGGTCATGACCACGCCGGCCGGGCCGTCCCACGGCTCCATGTGCATCGAGTTGTACTCGTAGAATGCACGCAGGTCCGGGTCCATGGTCTCGACGTTCTGCCACGCTGGCGGAATGATCATGCGCACGCCACGGAACAGGTCGATGCCGCCGGTGACCATCAGTTCGAGCATGTTGTCCATGCTGGAGGAGTCGGAGCCCACGCGGTTGACCAGCGGGCCGAGCTCTTCCAGGTCCATCAGGTCATTGGCGAATTTGGTGCGACGGGCCACGGCCCAGTTGCGGTTGCCGGTGATGGTGTTGATCTCGCCATTGTGGGCGAGGAAGCGAAACGGCTGGGCCAGCGGCCATTTCGGCAGGGTGTTGGTGGAGAAGCGCTGGTGGAACACGCAGATTGCGGTCTGCAGACGCTCATCGCTCAGGTCTGGATAGAAGGCGGTGAGGTCCGCCGGCATCATCAGGCCTTTATAAATGATGGTCTTGTGGGAAAAGCTGCAGATGTAGTGGTCGGTGTCGGCAGCGTTGGCCACGGACGAGCGACGACGGGAGGTGAACAGCTTGATCGCCATGTCCTGGTCGCTCAGGCCTTCACCGGCGATGAACACCTGTTCGATCTGCGGCAGGCGCTCATGGGCCAGACGGCCGAGCACGCTGGTGTCGATCGGCACTTTGCGCCAGCCGACAAGTTGCAGGCCGGCGGCGACGATCTCGCGGTTCATGTTCTCGCGAGCGGCTTCGGCTTTCACCGGGTCCTGGTTGAAAAACACCATGCCCACGGCGTACTGCTTGGGCAGGTCGACCGCGAAATGCTCCTTGGCGACAGCGCGCAGGAACTGGTCGGGCTTTTGAATCAGCAAGCCGCAACCGTCACCGGTCTTGCCGTCGGCGTTGATCCCACCGCGGTGGGTCATGCAGGTCAGGGCCTCGATGGCCGTTTGCAGAAGGGTATGACTGGGCTCGCCCTGCATATGGGCTATCAGGCCGAATCCGCAGTTATCCTTGAATTCATCGGGTTGGTACAGACCTGCTTTCATAGACACTTTCTCACCAGGCTGCCTCTTATACCGAGGCAAATTTCTTTTCAATTCAACCGGTTACCTTCCACGCCGAACGTTCGCCGGCTTAGCGGGGGCAAAAGGGAGGTCATTGTACACACCGACACAGACGCTCACAAATTTAGCGACGAAATGTCGCAAATCTATGTCGCATTTATGAAAGGTTTAAAGCGATATGCTGTGCTAGTCAAAACTTTTTTAATTCTGACCGCTACGACTCAAAAGCTACCGTGACGCAGACACCACAAAGCGCGCGGTCCCTGGAGACTGCACGCCATGCGATTTTTTTGAGGTGCCGGGAGGGCGGCCTGGGTAAGGCCGCCGGATCTTCAGCGAGTTGTTGCGAGTTCTTGTTGAACGCTGGCAACAGTGCGAGGCCAAGGTTTACCAGCCTGAACCTTCGCTGGCAAGGCCTTGATAGCGGAATCAGCGGCTGCACGGCTGGAGAAGTTGCCGTAGGTGATCACATAGAGAGGCTTGCCGTTGAGCACTTTCTTGAAATAACGGTACTCGCCGCCCTGCTCTTTCACGAACGCCTGGGCATTGGCTTCGGAGCTGGTGCCGAGGATCTGCACCACGAAGTTACCGCTCGGCTGGCTGGCGTACCAACTGCTGCCGGCGGCGCCTGCCTTGGCCACGGTGGTGGCGGGTTTTTCAGCGGGCTTGGCGGCCGGGGCCGGCTTGGCCGCAGGGGCTGGCGCAGGCGCTGCGACCACAGGCTTGGTGACCGGTGCAGGTTTGGCGGTTGCGACGGTCGGTGCCGGCGTTGGGGCAGGCGTCGGCTTGGCAGCGGGCTGGCCGGCCGGTACGCCCGCAGGCGGCGCGGTGGTGGTTACGGTCGGCGGCGTGGCGCTGGAGCCTTCCACCGGCACGCCGTCGTCGCCTTCGGAAATGCCACCGGCTTCTTCGGCGAGCGGGCCGCGCATCACAGGCTGACCGACCATCGGCAGGTTGGTCGGCTGACCGGAGTTGGCGAATTCGACATTCGGTGTGGGTTTGCCCAGTGGCAACTGCGCCTGTTCGGCAGGCGCGCCAGCAGGGGTGGGAGCCTTGTTGCGGCCTGGGATCAACCAGGCGGCGGCAACGGCAACCACGACCACTGCGGAAATGGCCAGTACGTGCTTCTTAGGCATAGTGAACCCCATCTTTGGACGCTTGACCGCTGAGCGGCTGGCAATCATGGCTTCGATCATCGCATCGCGGGCAACCTGGTTGATGGTGCCAGGCCAGCCGCCTGCGCTGTCGTGAATATCAGAGATCTGCGCAGCGGAGAAAAGTTCGATGCCCGCCCCTGCGCCTTCGAGGCGTTGAGCCAGGTATTCGCGGGTTTCTTCCTCTTCATACGGCTGCAGTTCGATGACGTGGAACAGTTCCTGATCGCCACTGATCTGCTCAAGGTCGGCGATCAGCGAAGACTCACCAAACAGGAACACATGGGGGCGACCTTCCGGCGTACCCGCAGCCAACGCCAGCAGGGCTTCCAGGGCCGATTCGTCGAGCTGCTCGGCATCGTCCACCAGCAGGTAGACCTCCTGGCCGGTCAAGCCCAACTGCACCACCTGCTTGAGGATCGCGCTCGGCTCGGCGGTGGCCACATCCAGCGCCTGGGCCACCTGGCTCAGCACACCCGCCGCATCAGCGGCGCCGCGGGCCGACACCACCACGCTCTGTACCGATTGCTTGTTGGTACTGGCAACCAGGGCCTGGCGCAGCAACGTCTTGCCGCTGCCCAAGGGGCCCGTGACGACCAGCAGCAACTGGCTGTAGCGCGCGAGATGGTGAAGCTGCCCCAGCACCGGCTTGCGCTGGGCAGGGAAGAATTTGAAACCCGGCACCCGTGGAGCAAAAGGGTCGTGGCTTAACTGGTAATGGCCGAGGAACGCCTCGTCGGCATGCAAACTAGTCATGGTGATCCTGTTAACCTTTAAGCTGGGCCAGGGCGCGGTAATCCGCTCCCAGCGTGGCCTGTAAAATCTCTCTCGGATAATCGTCGGTCACCACCGCTTCGCCCATGTGGCGCAGCAGCACCAGTCGCAGTCGACCGTCGATCACTTTCTTGTCTATTGCCATATGTTCGAGGAAATCCGCCTCGGTCATCTCCTGCGGCGGAACGACCGGCAGACCGGCCCGCTGAAACAGGCGAATACCGCGATCCCGCTCCTGGGCGCTGATCCAGCCAAGCCGGTGCGACATGTCCATAGCCATCACCGTGCCAGCCGCCACGGCCTCGCCATGCAACCACACACCATAGCCCATGTGGGTTTCGATCGCATGCCCGAAGGTGTGACCCAGATTCAACGTGGCCCGCACGCCGGACTCACGCTCGTCGGCATTGACCACCAGGGCCTTGGCGGCGCAGGAGCGGGAAATCGCTTCGGTGAGCGCCACCTGATCGAGGCCGCGCAAGGCGTCCATGTGCTCTTCCAGCCAAGTCAGGAAAGGCTCATCGCAGATCAATCCATACTTGATGACTTCCGCCAGGCCCGCCGACAGCTCACGCGGCGGCAGCGTGTTAAGGGTAGCGGTGTCGATCAACACGGCATTGGGCTGATAGAACGCACCGACCATGTTCTTGCCCAGCGGATGGTTGATGCCGGTCTTACCGCCCACCGACGAATCGACCTGGGACAGCAGGGTGGTCGGCACCTGGATAAAGTCCACGCCGCGCTGGTAGCAGGCAGCGGCGAAACCAGCCATATCGCCGATAACGCCGCCTCCGAGGGCCACCACCGTGGTACGCCGGTCATGGCGCGCGGTCAGCAGGCCATCGAAAATCAGTTGCAGGGTTTGCCAGTTCTTGTGGGCTTCGCCGTCGGGCAGTATTACCGAAATCACCGAGTAGGCCGCAAGGCTGCGGCTCAGACGCTCAAGATACAGCGGCGCGACCGTTTCGTTGGAGATGATCGCCACTTGCCGCCCGGCAATGTGCGGTGCGAGCAACTCGGGCTGGCCCAACAGGCCCTCGCCAATGTGGATCGGGTAGCTGCGCTCGCCTAGATCGACCTTAAGTGTCTGCATGTGTCCCCGCGTGAGAGATGAATTGACGACCGGTAACGTCAGGATACGACGCTGCCTGATGGCTCTACGCCACAACCCGCAGGGCGATGGCGCGACGCCGAGAATAGCGCATTTCGCCCCTGGCTTTAACGGGGAGGCAGCCGTTGCAGGCGCTCAAGAATGTCGAGCACCACCATACGTGGCGGCCGCTCATCGGTTTCCACCACCAGATCGGCAATTTCCCGATACAGCGGATCGCGCAGCGTCAGTAGATCGCGCAGGGTTTTCGCCGGATCGGCGGTGCGCAGCAATGGGCGATTGCGATCGCGCGCAGTCCGACCGACCTGCTGCTCGACTGATGCATGCAGGTAAACCACCCGACCACCGGCATGCAGCGCACGGCGGTTTTCATCGCGCATCACTGCGCCACCGCCGGTGGCCAATACCACGCCATCGCAGCCGCATAATTCAGCAATCATTGCCTGCTCGCGGTCGCGAAAGCCCAGTTCGCCTTCTTTATCGAAGATCCACGGGATATTGGCACCCGTGCGCAATTCAATTTCCTTATCGGAGTCTTTGAACGGCAGGCGCAGCTCTTTGGCCAGCAAACGGCCGATGGTGCTTTTTCCAGCCCCCATCGGTCCCACAAGAATCAAATTTCGCACAGAATCAACGACTCACAACAATCGCCTGGTTATTCATAATACGCGGAGTCAGGAATACCAGCAGCTCGGATTTTTTCTCCGCCAGCACATCGCGCCGGAAAAGGCGGCCAAGATACGGCACATCGCCCAAAAATGGCACTTTATCTACCACTTTGCTTTGGGTATTGGAGAAAACTCCGCCGATCACAATGGTCTCGCCATCCTTGACCAGCACCTTGGCGTTGACCTCGTTTTTCTTGATCGGTGGTACGTCGTTGAGCCTGTTGAGATAGTCCGGCTCATCCTTGGTGACTTTCACTTCCATGATCACCCGGTCATCAGGGGTGATCTGAGGGGTCACTTCCAACGACAGCGAGGCCTCCTTGAACGACACCGACGTGGCGCCACTGGAGCTGGACTCCTGGTACGGAATCTCGGTGCCCTTAAGGATGCGCGCGGTCTCCTTGTCGGAGGTCACGACCTTGGGCTGGGAAACGATCTCGCCGTTGCCGGTCTTTTCCATGGCCGTCAGTTCCAGGTCCAGCAGCACATTGTCGGTGATGTAAGCCACACCCAGGCCGGACGCGCCGGCTATTGCGCCGAGGTCGACAAACGGTGAGCCAGGCGGATTTTCCGGCGGTTCTACGCCATCGGGCAGGGGCTTTGGAATGCCACCGGCCTGCCAGTTGCCGCGATTGAGCCGTCCGCCCCAGCGTGCTCCCAGGCTTTTGTCGTAATCGACGTTGGCCTCCACGATCCGCGCTTCGATCATGACCTGCCGCACGGGGATATCCAACTGCGCCACGATGCGCCGCAGCTCGTCGAGCCGCTCGCCGGTCTGGTAGGCGATGATGTTGTTGGTGCGCTCATCCACCGCCACCGAACCGCGTTCGTCGGTGGCCCCTTCAAGGCCGGTCACCGACTGGAACAGCCTGGCCAGATCGGCTGCCTTGGCATAATTGACCTGCAACAGCTCCCGCCGCAGCGGTGTGAGGTTGGCTATCTGCCTGCGCGACTCCAGCGTCAGCAGTTCGCGGGCTGCCAATTCCTCGGCGGGCGCTACCAGCAATACGCCGGCGTGAATGCGCTTATCCAACCCCTTGGTCTGTAACACCAGCTCCAGCGCCTGATCCCAGGGCACATCTTTGAGGCGCAGTGTGATCGAACCCTGGACGTCATCGCTGGCGACCAGGTTAAGGCCGGCCACATCGGCAATCTGCTGCAATACCGCGCGCAGCTCTATGTTCTGGAAGTTGAGCGTGAGCTTGTCGCCGCTGTAGGCCCCCGCCATGGCCCCACCCGGCGGCGGCAGTTGAATAAGATCTATACGGTTGGGCACAGCGGCAGCCATCGGTGCTGTGAACGCTATCCATAGCGCCACACCGAAGGACGAGAAAGTCCTTTTCATTTGTTCGATTCCGTTATGAGTTGACGTTCAACACGAGGGTTCTGGGGCGCTCCAGCCACGCACCCTGTTTATCGGGAAACAGCTCGACCACTTCAATATGGCTGTCATGAATAGCCGTAACGCGCCCGTGGTCCGGCCCGAGATAATCGCCCAGCGCCAGGCGATACACATCGGTCGCCACGCGCAACAGCGCAAAGGTCTGCGCGCCTCGCGCGAGCGTGCCGACCATCTGGAAGCGCTCCAGCGCCTGGCGCTCCAGAGGGCCTCTGGGCCGCTCCAGATCCGGCGCAGGCGCACGCCGCCCAGGCCTATGCTCAACCTGCAAGGTCGACGGCTGGAACGGATCGCGCAAACCGGCCCCTTGATAGACGAAGGATGCGCCTTGCGGCAGTGGTCGCTCACGCACCGGAGCCCCAACGGCGGCCTGATCACGCCGGTACGTCTTGACCAGCAGATCGAGGCGCAATAATCGGCCCTCACGCTGCACGTCCATCTCATGCACCGTGGTAAGTCGCGAAAGCCCTTCAACGGCGCTCATAAACATGGCCAGATCGTGATAGGCACCCGTGACGCCGATCTGCATCGGCTGCGCGGTATACAGCGGCGCCGGCTGTTCTTCCTGCGGAGCCACCCTTTCGACTAACACGCCATTGGCCAGCGCCAACCGCGCGATATCCTCCAGCAGGCCGGGCATTTCGGACCCGCCGGGCAACAGCCGTAACAGTGCATCGGCCTCGGCCTGCATCACTTGGAGCTGCCGCGCACGCACGTCACGGCTGGCCGCTACGGCGCTCTGCTGCGCGAGTTGCTGGCGAAGAATCCCCTCCTGCGCCTGTGCCTGATGCAACCGAGCCCGTGCAGGACTCAAGAGCATCCATTCACCCACAGCCAGCACTGCACCGGCCAGGACGCAGCCGAGCAAGAGCTTGCCAGGCAAGGGCCATTTTGCAGCGTGGTAAGAGAGTGCGCCGAGTTCGAGCCTGGGCAGGCTCATGGCTGGGCCTCGGAGGATTCTCCCTGGCGCACCATCAATTGAAATTCGTTATCACCGCTCGCACCTTCGGTGCGCACGTGCTGCAGGCGCGCTGTGTGGACGCCTTGCGACACCTCCAGCCGGCGCATCAGTTGGGCAATGTCCTGGCTGGATTCGGCACTGCCGCGAATACTCACCGTATCGCCTTTGGCCACTACTTCATGCAGATGCACCCCATCCGGCACCGCACGCGCCAGTTGGTCCAGTAACTGGGCGCCGGAAGAGCGACCATTGTGCAAGTCCTGCACGATCTTCATTCGCTCGGCCAACTGCTGGCTTTGCGCCTCCAGGTCGTCAAGGGTCTTGATGCTGGAATCCTGAAGAGCGAGATCTTTGTCCAGGTGATTATTACGCGTCACCTGCCGATCGATCGCCTGGTCAATGACCTGGTCCGCCAGCCACACAACCACCAACGCCACGCAGACGAACACCAGCATCAACACCATAAAGTAGCGGCGTCGCCGCTCGGCCCGAGCCTGGCGCCAGGGCAAAAGATTGATACGTGTCTTCAAGCGAAACTCCTCAGGGCCAGTCCGCAGGCGATTCCCATTCCTTGGGCATCCATGGCCCATTGTGCACCATCGACTCGATGGCCCGACGTGAAGCTGGCGAAATCCTGACTGCTCGCGCGCGCCATTGCAAACGCTTCAACATCGACCACCGCCGGCACCAGCCCAGCCATGGCCAGAACGGCCTCCCGGGCCTCCACATGTTCCTTCAGGCACGCCGCCAGCAATACCTCGACCCGTGTCGGGTCAGCAACCGAGCGCCCCTGGACTTGAAAGTCGAAGGCCATGTCATCCAACGGGTATGGAATGTACTGCTCTGCCTCCCTCTCGACCACCCCCGCCATCTCTTCCTCCGCGAGCCCGGCCTCCAGCTCGATCAATCGCGTGATGACCGAAGGGCCCGACACCGCCACTGCAGCGCGCCTGGACGTTGCCTGAACCCTGGGCAGCGCCGCGCGCAGGGCCTGCCCGATGCCTTCGAAGTCCAAAAAAGCACCATCTACCACCGCCCGGGCGGGCAACCCGTGGATGGCATACCCTGCGACGCTGTAACCAGCGGGATCGAGCCGCAACTCGACGAGCCTGATGGCCGTGTCGCTGATATCGATGCCCAGCAAGGTGTCGACTTTTCGCCTGAATAATCCTTTTCTCATAAAACTCCCCAAAACTTTCCCTGTCATACCGCCTGGTTGCCTGACACCGTGCATTCGGTCGCCTTGTTGCAGAGGCGCGAATGACGCCCCAGGCCGAAAATGCTTTAATGCCCAGCGTTTTTTCCCGCTTTTATCTGCAGCTCGGGTTGATCCATCGTTCGCCATGCATGCCCCGACGCCTAACCCATTCTTTTCTCTGGAAATCCAAAAGCCTTGATTCGTCTGCTGAAGTTTTTCGGGTACTCCATTGTCGCCATCGTCTGCGGGCTCCTGCTCGTGCTCAGCGGGGCGTATCTCTACCTTAGTCCGGGTTTACCGTCGGTAGAGGCCCTCAGAAGTATCCAGTTGCAGATTCCTCTGCGGGTCTACAGCAGCGATGAAAAACTGATCGCGGAGTTCGGCGAAATGCGCCGCACACCGATCCGTTTTGCCGACATTCCGCCCAATTTCATCAGCGCCCTGCTGTCGGCCGAGGACGATAATTTTGCCAACCACTATGGCGTCGACCCCAGCAGCCTGGTGCGCGCCGCGACACAGTTGGTAAAAAGCGGACATATTCAATCCGGCGGCAGCACCATCACCATGCAGGTGGCGAAGAACTTCTTCCTCACCAGCGAGCGCAGTTTTTCACGCAAGGCCACCGAGATCCTCCTGGCCCTGCAGATCGAGCGCCAGCTGACCAAGGACGAGATCCTCGAGCTGTACGTCAACAAGATCTACCTGGGCAACCGCGCCTACGGCATCGAAGCCGCGTCCCAGGTGTACTACGGCAAGTCCATCCGCGACGCCAGCCTGGCGCAGATGGCCATGATCGCCGGCCTGCCCAAGGCTCCGTCGCGCTTCAACCCCCTGGCCAACCCGGCACGCAGCAAAGAGCGTCGCGACTGGATCCTGGGACGCATGTACAAGCTGGGCAAGATTTCCCAGAGTGCTTACGAAAGCGCCGTGGCCGAGCCACTGAATGCCAGCTATCACGTGCCGACGCCGGAAGTGAATGCACCGTATATCGCCGAAATGGCCCGCGCCGAGATGGTCGGTCGCTACGGCAGCGACGCCTACACCGAAGGCTTTCGCGTGACCACTACCGTTCCGAGCGATTTGCAGGAAATTGCCAACGATTCGGTGCATTCCGGGTTGGTTGCCTACGACCAGCGTCACGGCTACCGCGGCCCCGAATCACGCCTGCCAGGCAAGACCCTGAGCGCCTGGACCGCAGAGTTGGGTAAACAGCGCCCGATCAGCGGCCTGGAGCCGGCCATTGTCACCCAGGTCAAGAAAGACGGCCTGCAAGTGCTCACCCGTACCGGCGAAGCCCACGTGGCGTGGGACAGCATGAAATGGGCGCGCCCTTTCCTGAATACCAACAGCATGGGCGCCATGCCCAAGCAGCCATCGGACGTCTCGCAGGTGGGCGACCTGATCCGTGTGCAACGCCAGAAGGACGACAGCCTGAAATTCAGCCAGGTGCCATTGGCCCAGGGCGCGCTGGTATCGCTGGACCCGCAGAACGGTGCGATTCGCGCCCTGGTCGGCGGCTTCGCGTTCGAACAGAGCAACTACAACCGCGCCACCCAGGCCAAGCGCCAACCGGGTTCGAGTTTCAAACCGTTCATCTACAGCGCCGCGCTGGATAACGGCTACACGGCTGCCAGCCTGGTCAACGATGCGCCGATCGTGTTTGTAGACGAGTATCTGGACAAGGTCTGGCGCCCGAAGAACGACACCAACACCTTCCTCGGTCCGATCCGTATCCGTGAAGCGCTGTACAAGTCGCGCAACCTTGTGTCGATCCGCCTGCTGCAGGCCATGGGCGTCGGCAAGACCATCGACTACATCACGCGCTTTGGCTTCAACAAGTCAGACCTGCCGCCGAACCTGTCGCTGGCGCTCGGCACCGCCACCCTCACGCCGATGGAAATCGCCACCGGCTGGAGCACCTTTGCCAACGGCGGCTACAAGATCACGCCGTACCTGATCGACAAGATCGAAAGCCGCAACGGCGACACCCTCTTCACCGCAAACCCGCCACGCGTTCCGGGCGATGTGGTCAACGGTGTGGCGGCCACTGACGGCCTGGCCGCGCCGAGCCACGGCGGCATCACCATCGAGCCAACACCCGGCACGACTCCGGCAGCCGCCAACCCCAGCGCCCCCAGCGAACCGCAGGCACCGGCTGTGGCCGAGCGCGTGGTGGATGGCCGTACCACCTACATCCTCAACAGCATCCTGGAAGATGTGATCAAGAAGGGCACCGGCCGCCGCGCCCTGGCCCTGGGCCGCGCGGATATCGCGGGCAAGACCGGTACTACCAACGAATCCAAGGACGCCTGGTTCTCCGGCTACAACGGCGACTACGTCACCACGGTGTGGACCGGCTATGACCAACCGGAAAGCCTCGGTCGCCGTGAGTTCGGCGGCACCGTCGCGCTGCCGATCTGGATGAGCTACATGGGCGCAGCCTTGAAGGACAAGCCGCTGCACACCCAGCCGGAACCGGAAGGCATCCTCAGCCTGAGGATCGACCCGGTGAGTGGCCGTGCGGCCTCGCCAAGCACGCCGAATGCGTACTTCGAACTGTTCAAGAGCGAAGACACGCCGCCGTCGGTCAACGAACTGGGCAACGGCGTCGTACCAGGCAGCCCGCTGCCGGCGGATGAAGGCGCGCCGATCGATCTCTTTTAGAGAGCGGCAAGCTGTCAGCTACAAGCGGCAAGTTAAGAGCTGCGATGTGCCGTTCTTGAACTTGTCGCTTGCAGCTTGAAACTTCCCCATAAAAAAACCCGGCGTTCTTAGCCGGGTTTTTTTATGGGTCTACGGCTTAGCCGTTGAACACATCATCCACGCTCTGCAGCGGGTAGTTTTTCGGATACGGCAGGGTCGCCACACCGGTCTCGATCGCAGCCTTGGCCACGGCGTCGGAGATCAGGGTGATCAGGCGCTTGTCCATTGGTTTCGGGATGATGTACTCACGTCCGAATTCCAGCTTGGCGCCACCGTAGGCGTCGCACACGTCCTGAGGCACCGGCAGCTTGGCCAGTTCACGCAGGGCGTTGGCGGCCGCTACTTTCATTTCTTCGTTGATGCGCTTGGCGCGAACGTCCAGAGCACCACGGAAGATGAACGGGAAGCCCAATACGTTGTTGACCTGGTTCGGGTAGTCCGAACGACCGGTGGCCATGATCACGTCGCTGCGGGTGGCGTGAGCCAGTTCCGGCGCGATTTCAGGGTCTGGGTTGGAGCAGGCGAACACGATCGGGTTGGCTGCCATGGACTTGAGGCCTTCGGCGCTCAGCAGGTTCGGGCCGGACAGGCCGACGAATACGTCAGCGCCGTTCAGCGCGTCAGCCAGGGTGCGCTTGGAGGACGGGTGGGCAAACATCGCCTTGTACTGGTTCAGGTCGGTACGCTCGGACTGGATAACGCCCTTGCTGTCGACCATGTAGATGTTTTCCAGCTTGGCGCCCATGCTGACGATCAACTTCATGCAGGAGATGGCCGCCGCACCGGCACCCAGGCAGACGATCTTGGCGTCAGCCAGGGTTTTGCCGGCGATTTCCAGCGCATTGATCATGCCGGCCGCGGTCACGATCGCGGTGCCGTGCTGGTCATCGTGGAATACCGGAATGTCGCACTGTTCGATCAGGGCCTTTTCGATCTCGAAGCACTCAGGCGCCTTGATGTCTTCCAGGTTGATGCCACCGAAGGTGATGGAAATGCGCTTGACCGTGTCGATGAAGGCCTGCGGGCTTTCGGAATCGACTTCGATGTCGAACACGTCGATGCCGGCAAAGCGCTTGAACAGCACGCCTTTACCTTCCATGACCGGCTTGGATGCCAATGGGCCGAGGTTGCCCAGGCCGAGAATCGCGGTGCCATCGGAAATTACTGCAACCAGGTTGCCTTTGCCGGTGTACTTGTACGCCAGCTCGGGGTCGCGAGCGATTTCACGTACGGGCTCGGCCACGCCAGGGCTGTAAGCCAGCGACAGGTCGCGGGCGGTGGCGGTGGCTTTGGTGAGCTCTACACTCAGCTTTCCTGGACGAGGATGGGCATGATATTCGAGAGCGGCAGTTTTCAAATCAGACATATCGGCATTCCGCTTTTACTGTTGGTCGACGGACCGCCGAGGATACGCGTGTCGCAAAGTCCCTACAAGACTGGGCAGTCACCGGTGTCAAGGCCCCAAAGCGCCGTACTTTGGTCTAAGGCCACGGGATACAAGGGCTTGACTGTTCACAATCCACTTAAAAAATGTCTACAACTTTTTATCAGCGATGCACTTTCAGCATGCCGGGATCGGTCAGTGGCAATAACCAACGCGCCTGATGAGTTTTAATGCCACCGCGCCGGGCGCGATCCTGCACCCAGCCTCGAGCCTCGACGGTCTCGCCCTGCAGATTCTTCAGCAGGCGACTGTCGAAGTGCCCGGCCAGATCGGGCGCAATGCGTAATACCAATGAGCCCTGCAACTCGATCCAGATTCCGCCACGGTTGCGTTCGATACCGCGAACTTGCCCACTGATCACGGCGAATCCGGAACGTTTGACGTGTGCCACCGTGCGCACCGGCGATTGGCGCCACAACCCCTTTTGCGCATTGCGCGCGCTGGCTTCGGCAGCCTGCTGGCATGTCACCAGGTCGACATTCGGCGCGACCGCGACCTGAAACCCCAGGCCGTCGGCGAGCAACTGCGCTTCCAGGTTGCGGCCATCGGCGCCGTATAGATGGGCCAGGGTTCGCCCGTAGCGATCCTTGGCCTCACGTCCCGGCACCAGGCCGACCCGCCCGCCACTGGCCTGCACCAACGCCTGCAGACGCTGGCGCGCGGCGACTGCGAATGGCTCGTCAGGGCGCCCCTTCTGGCCGATTTCCGGCGCATTGAGGCCAATCATGCGCACGCTGCGACCATCGCTGAGACGCACGGTGTCGCCATCCACCACCCGCGCCACCTGCACCTGCACCAAGGACGCCGGCGCGCTGCAAAAGGCCTGCGCTTGAACGGCCGACAGCCAAATCCCAGGCACAAAAAAGGCGCCCACAAGGGACGCCTTCTTCAACCACAGGTAAAAGCCCATAAGGCTTTTGAACCTTACTCTGCTGGAGTAGCAGCAGGCTTCTTGCCGAAAGCACCAAAGCGATCTGCGAAGCGCTGTACACGGCCGCCGGTGTCCAGAGTTTTCTGCTTACCGGTGTAGAACGGGTGGCACTCGTTGCATACGTCAGTACCCAGTGGCTTGCACAGGTTCGAACGAGTTTCGAACTTGTTGCCGCAGCTGCAGGTCACTTCGATGGTTTCGTACGCTGGATGGATATCGGCTTTCATGGTGACTTCCTCTGGCTAGCGTGCCGCCACTCGACACTATTGTCGAATACCGCACGTAATTAGGCCGCGGATTCTACCAGACCTTTGTAATCGCGCAAGCGGCCCCTATGCCAGAAAAGCCCCTTTCATCAGAAAACCACGGCATACCCATTAACGCCCTCCTCTGCTAGGCTCGCGCCCCTGCGCCACCGCCTGCCTTTATAAGAGACTCCCTGCGTGCCCGACGCCATTTTGCGCCTCGCCCTGCCCTCGCCCCTGCGCCGCCTGTTCGATTACCGTGCGCCGGCCGGCGTGCTGCGTGCGCAGTTGCAGCCGGGGATGCGCGTGCGTGTGCCGTTCGGCCGTCGGGAAATGATCGGGATCCTGGTGGAAGTGGCCGACCACAGCGAGGTGCCGGCCGAGAAACTCAAGCCGGCCGTGGCGATCCTCGACGCCACCCCGCCGCTGCCGCCTGCGCTGTTCAAGCTATGCCTGTGGACCGCGCAGTATTACCAGCACAGCCTGGGCGATACCTTGAGCTGGGCGCTGCCGGTTCTGCTGCGCCAGGGCGAACTGGCCGAGGCGCGCCAGGAACGTTTCTGGTCGACGGTGCCCGGCGCGCGCCTGGACGACCCACGCATCGCCCGCGCCCCGCGCCAGCGTGAAGCCCTGGCGACGCTGGCTCAACACCCCCATGGCGTGGCGCATCAATTGTTGAGCAAGCTAATGCTGAGCAAGGACAGCCTCGACCTGCTGCTCGCCAAAGGCCTGGTGCAGGTGGAAATCCGCAAGCATGCCCCCGACGCCCGCCACGAACACTGGCTGGCCCAGCCGGAACTGCCGTTGAATGCCGAACAGCGTGCCGCCTATGAAGCGATTCGCGCCGGCTTCGACAGCTTCAATGCGTTCCTGCTGGCCGGCGTGACCGGCAGTGGCAAGACCGAAGTTTATCTGCAACTGATCCGTGAAACCCTGCAGGCCGGCAAACAAGCCCTGGTGCTGATCCCGGAGATCAACCTCGGCCCACAAACCCTGGCCCGCTTCGAACAACGCTTCAATGCACGCATTGCCCTGGTGCATTCGGCGGTCAACGACCGTGAGCGCCTGGAGTCCTGGCTGGCGGCGCGGGACGGCGAGGCCGATATCATTATCGGCACCCGTTCGGCGCTGTTCACGCCAATGAAAAACCCTGGGCTGATCATCATCGACGAGGAGCACGACGGCTCCTATAAACAGCAGGAAGGCCTGCGCTACCACGCCCGCGACCTGGCGTTGGTGCGCGCGCGCCAGGAAGACATTCCGATTGTGCTGGGTTCGGCCACGCCATCGCTGGAGAGCCTGCACAACGCCTACACCGGCCGTTACGGACTCCTGCGCTTGAATGAGCGAGCCGGTGGCGCCAAACAACCACGTTTCCTGCGGTTGGACGTGAAAAGTCGCCCACTGGACAGCGGCATTTCCGGGCCGATGCAGCAAGCCATCGGCCAGACCCTCGCCGCCGGACAGCAGGTGCTGGTGTTCCTCAACCGCCGCGGGTTTGCCCCCACCCTGCTGTGCCATGACTGCGGCTGGATGTCCGAGTGCGAACGCTGCGATGCGCGCATGACCGTGCATCAGCGCTACGGCGAGTTGCGTTGCCATCACTGCGGCCACGTGGAACGGGTGCCACGCCACTGCCCGCAATGCGGCAAAGTGGACCTGCGACCGGTCGGCGCGGGTACCGAGCGCGCCGAGGAGCGCCTGGGCATTCTGTTCCCTGACTACCCGGTGCTGCGGGTCGACCGCGACAGCACCTCGCGCAAAGACGCGATGAACCAGCTGTTCGCCACGATCCAGAAGGGCCAGCCGTGCATCCTCGTGGGCACGCAGATGCTCGCCAAGGGTCATCACTTCCCTCGGGTGACGCTGGTGTCGATCCTGGACGCCGACGGCGGCCTGTTTTCCGGGGATTTCCGTGCCAGCGAACGCATGGCCCAGTTGATCGTGCAAGTCGCCGGCCGCGCGGGACGCGCCGAGGAGCCTGGGCGAGTGATCATCCAGACGCACCTGGCCGACCATCCGTTGCTGATCCAGCTGACCGAACAAGGTTATTTTGCCTTTGCCGAACAGGCCCTGAGCGAGCGTCGTTCCGCCGGCCTGCCGCCATTCGCGCACTTGGCGCTGCTGCGCGCCGAGGCTCATAAACCCGGGCAGGCCGAAGGTTTTCTGGATGAAGCCTGCAGCGCCGCCGAACGTTTGCTCGGCGAGCTGGGTCTGACCGGCATCGAACTGCTCGGCCCGGTGCCCGCGCCCATGGAACGCCGCGCCGGACGTTATCGTGCTCAACTGCTTTTGCAAGCAACGTCACGTGCGCCCTTGCATCGCCTGTTAAGTAGCTGGTTACTTGCGCTGGAGCAAATGCCAAGCGGTCGCCAGGTGAGATGGTCGTTGGACGTAGACCCGGTAGATTTGTATTAAGCCTGGCCACAGGTCCCGCGAAGGTTGGCAAGCCCGCCCCCGCCACGGATAATGCCCAGTTTTTCCACCTGCGCATCGCGCGCCGCCGCTTGCGGTCGAAAGAGAACACCATGAAAGACACCATTCGCCAGCTGATCCAACAAGCCCTCACCCAACTCGTCAACGAAGGTGTGTTGCCTGAAGGCCTGACGCCGGCGATCCAGGTGGAGAACACCCGTGACAAGACCCACGGCGACTTCGCCAGCAATATTGCGATGATGCTGGCCAAGCCGGCCGGCATGAAGCCGCGCGACCTGGCGGAGAAAATCATCGCCGCCCTGCCCGCCGACCCGCAGGTGAGCAAGGCCGAGATCGCAGGCCCGGGCTTTATCAATATCTTCCAGAACACCCAGGCCCTGGCCTCGCGCCTGGACGCCGCGCTGGCCGATGCCCGTATCGGCGCGCGCAAGGCCGGCGACATCCAACGCGTGGTCATCGACCTGTCGGCGCCCAACCTGGCTAAAGAGATGCACGTCGGCCACCTGCGCTCGACCATCATCGGCGACGGCGTGGCACGGGTGCTGGAGTTCCTCGGCGACACCGTGATTCGCCAGAACCACGTCGGCGACTGGGGTACCCAGTTCGGCATGCTGATGGCCTACCTGCAGGAAAATCCGATCACCAGCAATGAGCTGTCGGACCTGGAAAACTTCTACCGCGCCGCCAAGAAGCGCTTCGACGAATCCGAAGCGTTCGCCGACCGCGCCCGTGGCCTGGTGGTCAAGCTGCAGGCCGGCGACGAGGAATGCCTGGACCTGTGGAATCGCTTCCGCGATATCTCGCTGTCCCACTGCCAGGAAATCTACGAGCTGCTCAACGTCAAGTTGACCATGGCCGACGTGATGGGCGAGAGCGCCTATAACGACGACCTGATCAATGTGGTCAACGACCTCAAAGCCAAGGGTTTGCTGGTGGAGAGCAACGGCGCGCAGTGCGTGTTCCTCGAAGAATTCAAGACCGCCGACGGCGAGCCGCTGCCGGTGATCATCGTCAAGGCCGATGGCGGCTATCTGTACGCCACCACCGACCTGGCGGCCGTGCGCTACCGCAGCGGCGTGCTCAAGGCGGACCGTGCGTTGTACTTCGTCGACCAGCGCCAGGCCCTGCACTTCCAACAGGTGTTCGAGGTGGCACGCCGCGCCGGGTTCGTTACCCACCCGATGCACATGGAACACATGGGCTTCGGCACCATGAACGGCGCCGACGGCCGACCGTTCAAGACCCGCGATGGCGGCACCGTCAAGCTGATCGACCTGCTTAACGAAGCCCAGGAACGGGCCTACAACCTGGTGAAGGAAAAGAACCCGGAGCTGGCCGAGGCCGACTTGCGCAATATCGCCCGCGTAGTAGGCATCGGCGCGGTGAAGTACGCCGACCTGTCCAAGCACCGCACCAGCGACTACAGCTTCAACTTCGACCTGATGCTCAACTTCGAAGGCAACACCGCGCCGTACCTGCTGTATGCCTACACCCGCGTGGCCGGTGTGTTCCGCAAACTGGGCAAGGACTTCAGCCAGGTCGAAGGCCGGATCGTGCTGGACGCGCCCCATGAACAGGACCTGGCCGCCAAGCTGGCGCAGTTCGGCGAAGTGCTGAACAGCGTTGGCGAAAAAGGCACGCCGCATATCCTGTGCACCTATTTGTACGAAGTAGCCGGGTTGTTCTCCAGCTTCTACGAGAACTGCCCGATCCTCACCGCCGACGACGAAGCCCAGAAGCAGAGTCGCCTGCGCCTGGCCGCACTGGCTGGACGGACCCTCAAGCAAGGCCTGGAGTTGTTGGGCCTGGAAACCCTGGAGCGTATGTAAGTTGGCTGCCAAGAAAAAACCTGCACCCAAGCGCGGCGCGAGCCGCTACCAGGCCCCGGCGAAGAAGCCGATCCCGGGCTGGTTGTGGATGGCTATCGGCCTCACGGTCGGTGCGTTTGTGGTGTTTCTGATGAAGCTGGACCCGGGTCAGGGCGATGACGTCAAACGGGTCAAGCAGGAACAGCAGAAAGCCTCGAAGATCGCCGAAGCCAACAAGACCGCCCCGAGCCCGACCGCACCGGTGAAGCCCAAATACGACTTCTATACGCTGCTGCCGGAATCGGAAGTGATCGTCCCGCCCGACGCCGTCCCGGAAAAAACCCTGCCGACGCCGCAAGTGCCGACCACCCCGGTCACCCCGGCCGAAGCCGCCAAGATCGATACCGCACGCGCCCAGGCAGCGCTGGCCGGCATCACCCCGCCGCCGGCACCACCGGTCGCCGAGACCAAGGCGGCACCGGTGACCAAGTTCTTCCTGCAGGCCGGTTCGTTCCCGAAACAGGCGGACGCCGATCGCGTGCGTGCGCAGATCATCCTGCTGGGCCAGACGGTGACCGTGGAGTCCGGCACGGTGAAGGACGCGACCTGGTATCGCGTGCTGGTAGGGCCGTTCAGCAACCGCGAACAGCTGACCGTGGCGCAGAAGCAATTGGCCGGGGCCGGGTTTAGCAACCTGTTGTTACAACAGCGCCAGAGCCGCTGATTTCGAAGACACACCAGCATAAATGTGGGAGAGGGCTTGCCCCCGATAGCGGTAGATCAGTCAATATTTTCGGTGACTGATACACCGCCATCGGGGGCAAGTCCCCTCCCACTTTTGGTTTTGCAGTGCTCTGAAATGGGTGTCAGACCGATAAACACCACTCGTCCGCCATAAACCCCCATGGTTGAAATCC
>NZ_JAAMRE010000020.1 GCF_013522705.1 Pseudomonas lurida | reverse complement strand
AAATCCCCCCCGCCACCCCCATATGAGTTTCCATCAGGGCATTTTCGCCCCGCTGCGTGGAGACTCTCCCCTTGACCACCATCGTTTCAGTACGTCGCCACGGCAAAGTCGTCATGGGCGGCGACGGCCAGGTTTCCCTGGGTAATACCGTGATGAAAGGCAACGCGAAAAAAGTGCGCCGCCTGTACCACGGCCAGGTGCTCGCCGGTTTCGCCGGTGCCACTGCCGACGCATTCACCCTCTTTGAACGTTTCGAGGGCCAACTGGAAAAACACCAGGGCCACCTCGTGCGCGCCGCCGTCGAGCTCGCCAAAGAATGGCGCACCGACCGCTCCCTCAGCCGTCTGGAAGCCATGCTGGCCGTCGCCAACAAAGACGCGTCCCTGATCATTACCGGCAATGGCGATGTGGTCGAGCCCGAGCATGGCCTGATTGCCATGGGCTCCGGCGGGGGCTATGCCCAGGCCGCGGCCAGTGCGCTGTTGAAGAAAACCGACCTGTCGGCACGGGAAATCGTCGAGACCGCCCTGGGTATCGCCGGCGATATCTGCGTGTTCACCAACCACAACCAGACCATTGAGGAGCAGGACCTCGCCGAGTAAGCCGTAGGCTTATTCCGCTTGAGGCCGCCAAACACTATGTCCATGACTCCCCGTGAAATCGTCCATGAACTCAACCGCCATATCATCGGCCAGGACGATGCCAAGCGCGCCGTTGCCATCGCACTGCGTAACCGCTGGCGCCGGATGCAATTGCCCGAAGAATTGCGCGTTGAAGTAACACCCAAGAACATCCTGATGATCGGCCCCACCGGTGTCGGTAAAACCGAAATCGCCCGGCGCCTGGCCAAACTGGCCAACGCCCCGTTCATCAAGGTCGAGGCCACCAAGTTCACCGAAGTGGGCTATGTGGGCCGTGACGTCGAGTCGATCATTCGCGATCTGGCCGACGCCGCGCTGAAGATGCTGCGCGAGCAGGAGATGACCAAGGTCAGCCATCGCGCCGAAGACGCCGCCGAGGAACGCATTCTTGACGCCCTGCTGCCACCGGCGCGCATGGGTTTCAATGAAGACGCCGCACCGGCGTCGGATTCCAACACACGCCAGCTGTTCCGCAAGCGTCTGCGCGAAGGTCAGTTGGATGACAAGGAGATCGAAATCGAAGTAGCCGAAGTGTCCGGCGTCGACATCTCCGCGCCGCCTGGCATGGAAGAAATGACCAGCCAGTTGCAGAACCTGTTCGCCAACATGGGCAAGGGCAAGAAGAAGAGCCGCAAGCTCAAGGTCAAGGAAGCGCTCAAGCTGGTGCGCGACGAGGAAGCCGGGCGCCTGGTGAATGAAGAAGAACTCAAGGCCAAGGCCCTCGAAGCGGTCGAGCAGCATGGCATTGTGTTTATCGACGAGATCGACAAGGTGGCCAAGCGTGGCAACTCCGGCGGCGTCGATGTGTCCCGTGAAGGCGTACAGCGCGACCTGCTGCCGCTGATCGAAGGCTGCACCGTCAATACCAAGCTGGGCATGGTCAAGACCGACCACATCCTGTTCATCGCTTCCGGTGCGTTCCACCTGAGCAAGCCCAGCGATCTGGTGCCGGAGCTGCAGGGTCGCCTGCCGATTCGCGTCGAGCTCAAGGCCCTGACTCCGGGCGACTTCGAGCGCATCCTCAGCGAGCCGCACGCCTCGCTTACCGAGCAATACCGCGAGTTGCTGAAAACCGAAGGGCTGGGCATCGAGTTCCAGGCCGATGGCATCAAGCGCCTGGCGGAGATCGCCTGGCAAGTCAACGAGAAGACCGAGAACATCGGTGCCCGTCGCCTGCACACCCTGCTTGAGCGCCTGCTTGAAGAAGTGTCCTTCAGCGCCGGCGACATGGCGGGCTTGCAGAATGGCGAAGCGATCAAAATCGACGTCGACTACGTCAACAGCCACTTGGGCGAATTGGCGCAGAACGAAGACTTGTCGCGGTACATTCTGTAAGCCGCAAGCTGTAAGCTACAAGCCGCGAGTTGAGCACATTCAACTCGCGGCTTGTAGCTTGCAGCCCAAGGTGTCCCCAATGCCGAAATTCCCCACCGCTGTTAATTTGCACAAAACCTCCAACACCCTCGGCCTCACCTACGGCCCCGATGAGGTCTACCAGTTGCCCGCCGAGTTCCTGCGGGTGCACTCGCCTTCCGCCGAGGTCCAGGGCCACGGCAAACCCATCCTGCAATTCGGCAAGCTGAACGTGCGGCTGATCAAGGTCGAGCCCGCCGGCCAGTACGCACTGAAATTGACCTTCGACGACGGTCACGACAGCGGGCTGTTCACCTGGGACTACCTCTACCAACTGGCCGCGCGTCAGGAAACGTTGTGGGCCGATTATCTCGCCGAACTCAAGGCCGCCGGCAAAACCCGCGACCCGAGTGAATCGGTCGTGCGCCTGATGCTCTAAGTCAGCCGTCTTGCTCTTTAGAGGGCATTTTCTAATTCCATCTGCTTGAATGCCCTGTCTATAGGCCAATGATTGGCCGGCTTGCGAAAAAAATTAAACTCGGGTAACCAATGGAACTGGCAAGTTCCCTGCATTTGACGATGCGGTATCAACGGTCACCCGAGTCGCAGTACCAGGCTTGTGTTGTGTATCGAAACTTGGTGCGCAGCGGTACCCGGTACTCGTCTTTCGGACAATGGAGCGTCGTAGATGAGTAACAAGAACAACGATGACTTGAAACGCCAGGCCTCGGAAAACACCCTGGGGTTGAACCCGATCATCGCGTTACGCAAAAAGGATTTATTGGCCTCGGCGAAGATGGTACTGACCCAAGCCATCAAGCAACCGTTGCACAGCGTCAAGCATGTCGCCCATTTCGGCGTGGAACTGAAAAACGTGATGTTCGGCAAATCGGCGCTGGCGCCGGAAAGCGATGACCGTCGCTTCCACGATCCGGCCTGGAGCCAGAACCCGCTCTACAAACGTTACTTGCAAACCTACCTGGCGTGGCGCAAGGAACTGCACGACTGGATCGGCGACAGCAACCTGTCGGAACAAGACATCAGCCGCGGCCACTTCGTGATCAATCTGATGACCGAAGCCATGGCGCCCACCAACAGCGCGGCCAACCCGGCGGCGGTCAAACGTTTCTTCGAAACCGGCGGCAAGAGCCTGCTCGACGGCCTGTCCCACCTGGCCAAGGACATGGTGCATAACGGTGGCATGCCGAGCCAGGTCAATATGGGCGCCTTCGAAGTGGGCAAGAGCCTGGGCACCACCGAAGGCGCGGTGGTGTTTCGCAACGATGTGCTGGAGCTGATCCAGTACAAGCCCGTCACCGAGCAGGTGCACGAACGCCCGCTGCTGGTGGTACCGCCGCAGATCAACAAATTCTATGTATTCGACTTGAGTCCGGATAAAAGCCTGGCGCGCTTCTGCCTGCGCAACGGCCAGCAGACCTTCATCATCAGCTGGCGCAACCCGACCAAGGCCCAGCGCGAGTGGGGCTTGTCGACCTATATCGAGGCGCTCAAGGAAGCCGTCGATGTGGTCACGGCGATCACCGGCAGCAAGGACATCAACATGCTCGGCGCCTGCTCCGGCGGCATCACCTGCACTGCGCTGCTGGGCCACTACGCGGCGCTGGGCGAGAAGAAAGTCAACGCCCTGACATTGCTGGTAAGCGTACTGGACACCACCCTGGACACCCAGGTCGCGCTGTTTGTCGACGAGCAGACCCTGGAAGCGGCCAAGCGTCACTCCTATCAGGCCGGCGTGCTGGAAGGCCGCGACATGGCCAAGGTGTTCGCGTGGATGCGCCCCAATGACCTGATCTGGAACTACTGGGTCAACAACTACCTGCTGGGTAACGAGCCGCCGGTGTTCGACATCCTGTTCTGGAACAACGACACCACGCGCCTGCCGGCGGCGTTTCACGGCGACCTGATCGAGTTGTTCAAGAACAACCCGCTGGTTCGCCCCAACGCCCTGGAAGTGTGCGGCACGCCGATCGACCTCAAGCAAGTGACCGCCGATATCTACTCCCTGGCCGGCACCAACGACCACATCACCCCATGGCAGTCGTGCTACAAATCGGCGCAGTTGTTTGGGGGCAAGGTGGAGTTCGTGCTGTCCAGCAGCGGACATATCCAGAGCATCCTCAACCCGCCGGGCAACCCCAAGGCGCGCTACCAGACCAGCGATGGCCTGGCAGGCAAGCCGCTGGAATGGCAGGAAAACGCCACCAAGCACACCGATTCGTGGTGGTTGCATTGGCAGGCATGGCAGGCGGAGCGGGCGGGCAAGCTGAAAAAGGCCCCAACGGTATTAGGCAACAAGACGTACGCCGCAGCCGAAGCGGCGCCAGGTACCTATGTGCATGAACGTTAGCTTCAAGCTACAAGCCTCGAGCCGATTGAGTTCAGCTTGAGGCTTGTAGCTTGAAGCTGCCCCTCTAACCCTAAGGGTTCCCCCATGCCGCAACCGTTCATCTTTCGTACCATCGACCTGGATGGCCAGACCATCCGCACGGCGGTACGTCCGGGCAAGCCTCACTTGACGCCATTGCTGATCTTCAACGGCATCGGCGCCAACCTGGAGCTGGTGTTTCCGTTCGTCCAGGCCCTGGACCCGGATCTGGAGGTGATTGCCTTTGACGTTCCTGGGGTGGGCGGCTCCTCGACGCCCAGCCGGCCTTACCGCTTCCCCGGCCTGGCCAAGCTCACCTCGCGCATGCTCGATTACCTCGACTACGGCCAGGTAAACGCAGTCGGGGTGTCCTGGGGCGGCGCGCTGGCTCAGCAGTTCGCCTATGACTACCCGGAGCGCTGCAAGAAGCTGATCCTGGCGGCGACCGCCGCAGGCGCCTTCATGGTACCGGGCAAGCCGAAGGTGCTGTGGCTGATGGCGAGCCCGCGCCGCTATATCCAGCCGTCTCATGTGGTGCGCATCGCGCCGATGATCTACGGCGGCTCATTCCGTCGCGACGCCAAGCTGGCGGCCGAACATGCCAGCAAAGTGCGTTCGGCCGGCAAGCTCGGCTACTACTGGCAACTGTTCGCGGGGCTGGGCTGGACCAGCATCCATTGGCTGCACAAGATCCGCCAGCCCACCCTGGTACTGGCCGGGGACGACGACCCGCTGATCCCACTGATCAATATGCGCATGCTTGCCTGGCGCATTCCCAATGCGCAGCTGCACATCATTGATGACGGCCACCTGTTCCTGATCACCCGCGCAGAGGCGGTGGCGCCGATCATCATGAAATTCCTGGAGGAGGAGCGCCTGCGCGCAGTGATTCACCCACGACCCGCGGTGTAAGGACCACACCGCCGCGCAACTTGCCAGGAACCGACTATGGTTCTGACTTGGCCTGCCTGTTGATGGTTTGACGAAGGAGTGTTGGCTCATGCGAGAAAGACCCGTGACGAACCCGGCGCCCACCCCTGCCGCGTTCATCAATGCGCAAAATGCGATCACCGGGCTGAGAGGCCGCGACCTGCTGTCGACCCTGCGCAGCGTGGCCGCTCATGGCCTGCGTAACCCGGTGCACACTGCGCGTCACGCCCTCGCCCTGGGCGGCCAGCTGGGCCGCGTCCTGCTCGGCGAGACGGTGCATGAGCCCAACCCCCGCGACGGCCGCTTCGTCGACCCCACCTGGCAACTCAACCCCTTGTATCGGCGCAGCCTGCAGGCGTACCTGAGCTGGCAGAAACAGACCCGGCACTGGATCGACGACAGCACCCTGGGCAACGATGACCGGGCGCGGGCGCACTTTGCCCTGTCGCTGTTCAACGATGCGGTATCGCCCTCCAACACCTTGCTCAATCCGCTGGCGGTCAAAGAGCTGCTCAACTCCGGCGGCAACAGCGTGGTGCGCGGGGTGAGCAACCTGTTCGACGACTTGCTGCACAACAATGGACTGCCGCGCCAAGTCAGCAAGCACGCGTTCGAAGTCGGCAAGACCGTTGCCACCACGCCCGGCTCGGTGGTGTTTCGCAACGAGCTGCTGGAGCTGATCCAGTACAAACCGATGAGCGAAAAACAGTACGCCAGGCCGCTGCTGATCGTGCCGCCGCAAATCAACAAGTACTACATTTTCGACCTGAGCCCGGCCAACAGCTTTGTGCAGTACGCGCTCAAGAACGGCCTGCAGACGTTTATCGTGAGCTGGCGCAACCCGGATGTGCGGCATCGCGAATGGGGCCTGTCGACCTACGTGGCGGCGCTGGAAGAAGCGCTCAATGTTTGCCGGGCCATCAGCGGTGCGCGCGAGGTCAACCTGATGGGCGCCTGCGCCGGCGGCCTGACCATCGCCGCGCTACAAGGCCATCTGCAGGCCAAGCGCCAATTGCGGCGTATCTCCAGCGCCAGCTACCTGGTGAGCCTGCTGGACAGCCAGATCGACAGCCCCGCCACGCTGTTCGCCGATGAACAGACCCTGGAAGCCGCCAAGCGTCGGTCCTACCAACAAGGTGTGCTGGACGGGCGCGACATGGCCAAGGTGTTTGCCTGGATGCGCCCCAACGACCTGATCTGGAACTACTGGATCAACAATTACTTGCTGGGCAAGGAACCGCCGGCGTTCGACATCCTGTACTGGAACAACGACAACACACGCCTGCCCGCCGCGCTGCACGGCGACCTGCTGGACTTTTTCAAGCACAACCCGCTCAGCCATCCAGGCGGCCTGGAAGTGTGCGGCACGCCCATCGACCTGCAGAAGGTCACCGTGGACAGCTTCAGCGTGGCCGGTATCAACGACCACATCACGCCGTGGGACGCGGTGTATCGCTCCACGCAATTACTGGGCGGTGATCGCCGCTTCGTGCTGTCCAACAGCGGGCATATCCAGAGCATCCTTAACCCGCCGGGCAACCCCAAGGCCAATTACGTCGAAAACCCCAGGCTGAGCAGCGACCCACGCGCCTGGTACTACGACGCCAACCATGTCGAAGGCAGCTGGTGGCCGCAGTGGCTGGACTGGGTACAGCAACGTTCGGGCGTGCAGCGCGACACCCTTACCGCCCTGGGCAACCAGAATTATCCACCGATGGAAGCGGCGCCGGGCACCTATGTGCGGGTGCGCTGAGCTCGACGACAGATTAAGAAGACTGGATGAAGACCCGCGATCGAATTCTTGAATGCGCTCTGCAACTGTTCAACCACAAGGGTGAACCCAACGTGTCGACCATGGAGGTGGCCAATGAAATGGGGATCAGTCCCGGCAACCTCTATTACCACTTCCACGGCAAGGAGCCGTTGGTACTGGGGTTGTTCGAACGTTTTCAAAATGAACTGGCGCCGCTGCTCGACCCACCGGCGGATGCGCAGCTGGAGCCTCAGGATTACTGGCTGTTCCTGCACCTGATCATCGAACGCATGGCCCATTACCGGTTCCTGTTCCAGGACCTGTCGAACCTGGCCGGGCGCCTGCCGAAGCTGGCCAAGGGCATTCGCAATCTGCTCACGGCGCTCAAGCGCACACTGGCGTCACTGCTGGCACGCTTGAAGGCGGGCGGGCAATTGGTCAGCGATACGCAGGCACTCGGGCAACTGGTGGAACAGATCACCCTGACGTTACTGTTTTCCCTGGACTACCAACGCATTCTCGACCGCGAAGGGGAAGTGCGCGTGGTGGTGTACCAAATCATGATGCTGGTGGCGCCGCATCTGCTGGCGCCGGCGCGGCACGCCACCGAGCGCCTGGCACTGCGTTATCTGGATGATCGGATTTAAGCGTTGGGGTGGCTATCCAGGTTCACCGAACTGGTGAGAAAACTTGAACAGCTCACTGTCGCTGCTTATCCCCAGTTTTCGATAAGCCGATTGTTTTTGTGTGCTGATGGTACTTGCACTGCGTGAGAACTTGGCGGCAATTGAACTGACGGACATGCCATCCAGAAAACAGCGCAATACTTCCTGCTCTTTGGGCGTAAGACCGTTATTCAAACGACCCGACGCGCAAAAGTCCGCATTCGCTCTCTTGTTCGCCACTTCCAACACCGACTGCATGCCCTGCAGTTCGGGCACCATACACGGCTGCAAGTAAAGTCGGCCCTGTGCGACGGTGCGTACAGCCGTGGTCAACTCAGCCAGGTTCTGAGTTTTACCGAGGATCCCCCAGCAACCGGCCTTCAACGACAGCGCCACCGTCGCGGGCGTGTAGTGCGAACACACAATCAACGGCCGGCACTGACTGAAGCGCCGATTGAGCGCCTGGAGCAGGTTCAGGCCGTCGATTTCCGAGGGTGCCAGGATAAAATCCATCACCACCACGTCCGCAGGCTGCCGGGCGAGCGCTTCGAGCAATTGCCTGCCTGTCCCGAAGGAACCGATCACCTTGATGTCGGCGGCTTGGCTCAGGCCCCACTCGATGCCCTGCCGCACCATTTCATGGTCATCAAGCAACATGACCGTATAAGGAGTGGAATCTGCTGCAGGCATAAAGGCACCCACCCAAGTTAATGCAACGCTGCACGCACCATCATCGGTTATTACCTGCTCGGTATAGCCCAGCGATATCTACGCTTCAATACAAGCCGACAATTAATACCCACTTGCCCTACAGAACTTCCCGACAGAAAAGACTTAACGAAACTTCATACACACCCAACAGTGATTTTAGAAAGCTCAAGTAAAACAGTACGCTTTCGAACATTTTCGAACTGAAACTCGTCACTCTTCTATAGAGACAATTAACTTCTAGATACAAATTAGTGATCCCGCCAATCGCGAACAACTAGACACGCATCTCGGATGCAGCGTCATCACCCGCGACCGGGAACACTCTCCATCAGCCTTGGAATTACCATGAACGTTAATGCTCTCTGCACTGCAACCGCTGCGCTGGTCTTGTCCGTTGCCGCGTCACAAGCCACATACGCCAACGACGGTGTTATCAACTTCAGCGGCCTGGTCACCGATGTGACCTGCACCGTGGAAGGCGCGGCACCGGGCTCGGGTGCGGTGGTCAAGGACGTCAACCTGGGAGGCGTCTCGGCCTCGCGTCTGGCCACCGCCGGCAGCCGCGCCAACCTCACGGGCTTCACGATTCGCATAGGCGCACCCGGCGAAGGCAGTTGCACCAACGGACGCACCGCGATGGTGGCCTTCGACCCTACCAGCGCAGCCATCGATGTGGCCACCGGCCGCTTGAACATCGACGGTTTTGACGACCCTTCCGACACCACTCACGCCAAGAACGTCCAAGTGGAAGTCACCAACCGCGACGGCTCGCCGATCAATGTCTACACCGAAAAGTCCGCCGGCGTGGTGATTGCCGACAACCAGGCCGTCATCCCGCTGGCCGCGCAGCTGTATGCCACCGGAGCCGCTTCCGAGGGCACGGTCAGTACGCGGGTCGGCTTCACGGTCGAGTACGCCGAGTGAGGCTCGTGGGGGCTGCACCCAAGGTGTCGGGGGCACCCCTGATTCGGGGAGCGTTCAAACGATGAAGACATGGGTCTGTTTCACACTTGCCGCCTGTGCCCTGGTGGCCTCCACCGGCCACGCCGGCGTGATCGTGCATGGCACGCGCGTGGTTTACCCTGCCGACAGGGCGGAAGTCGTGGTTCGCCTGGAAAACCGCGGTAACCGACCCGCCCTGGTGCAGACCTGGGTGGACACGGGCGACCGTCAGTCCACCCCGGCCACAGCCAGGACGCCCTTCGCCCTGTCGCCGCCGATCTTTCGCATCGAGCCCCAGCAACAACAGGCCTTGCGCCTGCGCTACGTCGGCGAGCCATTGGCGGCCGACCGGGAGCGGCTGTTCTGGCTCAACGTGTTGGAAGTACCGCCGCGCTCGGCGGATGCGGGGCAAAACAATCAGCTGGAACTGTCCTTCCGCACCCGCTTGCGCGTGTTCCTGCGCCCGCACGCCCTGCCCTACCCCGTCGCCGCTGCGGCCGCCAGGCTGCAATGGAAACTGGTCGAGCATTCCCAAGGGTTCGCGCTGCAGGCCACCAACCCTACGCCGTACCATGTTTCCCTGGCCAAGGTGACCTTGCTCAGCGCCGGCCGACGTTTTGAAAAAGCCCCGAACCAGGCAGCCAATGACAGCCTGTTACTGCCGGCCGGTGACGTCAAACGGTTCGCACTGCCGCTGCTGCGCCATCGTCCTTGCGGCTCAGCCACGGTCGAATTCACCACGGTCAGCGACTTCGGCGCGCGAGTGCCGCACTCGACCGACCTTGCCCTCTCCTGCGCCGGGTGACTGAGCCATGAACGCGACGTCGATTTTCCACGCACCGACCCTACTTGTACTGCTGGTGTCAGTGCTGTCGAGTGTGGCTTCGGCGCGGGCGAGCGTGGTGATCAACAGCACGCGCATCGTCTACCCCCAGAACGATAAGGAGGTCACGGTAAGGCTCGAGAGCAAGAACCAGGCCCCCGTATTGATCCAGGCCTGGCTGGACGACGGCGACGAAAACGCCACGCCGGACCTCACCGCCGTTCCCTTCATTGCCACCCCGCCCATCTTTCGCATGGACCCGGGCAAGCAACAGGTGCTACGGCTGGCCTACACCGGCGATCTGCAGCCCGGCGCCCAGGAGCGTCTGTTCTGGCTCAACCTGCTGGAGGTGCCGTCGCAGCCGGCGGACGCACCACGCAGCAACCAGCTGCAACTGGCCTTTCGTTCGCGGATCAAGCTGTTCCTGCGCCCACCGAACCTGGCGTACGCGGTCGAAGCGGCGCCCGCCAAGCTGCAATGGCGCTACGTGCAGACCGCTCAGGGCCAGGTGCTGGAAGCCTATAACCCGAGCCCGTATCACGTGACGTTCGAACACATCGAACTGCGTGGCGCCGACCAACGCCCGGCCTATGCGGTCGCGACATACGGCGCCGGCACCATGGTGGCGCCCGGTGCACGCAGCCGCTTCGCTCTGCAGGGGTTCAACCCGCCGCCCGCGGCTGCGGCGGCCGTCGCGTTCCAGACGCTCGACGACTTCGGGGTCAAGGTTTCACACCAGGCGAAGGTCGCGCCATGACCGCCCTGGCGCCACGCCATCCGCCGTAGCGTCGTCGCCGACGCTATTGGATCGATCACACACCTTCGGCTGATGCCCTTTTATGCGGGCAGGGATTTCCCATGCCGGCATTCGCACCGCCCCCGCTTTTTGGAAACGCTAGACATGAGTTCGCACACGCCGGCCAGACCCGGCACTTGGTCCCTGGACCACCATCGGTTGAAACTGGCCGCCCGCTCTTTGTTGCTGCTTGCCGGCGCCGACGTGCTGCAGGCCCACGGTGCCGAGTACGTCGAGTTCAACCCGGCGTTTTTTACCGACAGCGCGGCGGGCCAGTCGGTGGATGTGTCCAGGTTCAGCCAGGGCAACGTTGTACTGCCCGGCAGCTACCGCGCCGACGTGCATCTGAATGGCCAATGGATGGGACGAGAAACCCTGGTGTTCGCCGCGCTCGACGGTCGCGATAACGCCCAGCTGTGCCTTTCGCGCGAGGCGCTGCTGCGATTGGGCGTCGACATGGACAATGTCCAGCAGCACGCCATCGAAGCAGGCACCACCGCCATCGCACCGTTTGCCGCTTGCGCCGACATCGCAACCTACCTGCCCGGCGCCCGCAGCCTGTACGACTCGGGTGAAAACCGCCTGGACCTGCACATTCCGCAGATCTACCTGCCACGCACGGCGCGCGGCTATGTGGACCCTCGGCACTGGGACAGCGGCGTGGACGCCGCCTTTGTGCGCTACAACGCCGATACATTTTCCACCAGGACCAACGACCGCTCCCTGGCCTCCCACTACCTGGGCCTGAACACCGGACTCAATCTGGGCGACTGGCACTGGCGCCACGACGGCAGTTACAGCCACTCCAAGGCCGCTTCCGGGTATCAAAGCAGCGCCACCTATGTGCAACGCGAAGTGAGCCCGCTGCGCGCGCAACTGCTGACGGGTGAGATCTACACCCCCGGCGAGCTGTTCGACAGTGTTCGCCTGCGCGGTGCCAGCCTGTTCAGCGATGATCGGATGCTGCCCGACTCCCAGACCGGTTTTGCGCCGGTGGTGCGTGGCGTCGCCCTCACCAATGCGCGGGTCAGCGTGCGCCAGCGCGGCGTGCTGCTCGATGAAGTGTCGGTGGCCCCCGGGCCGTTTGTGCTCAACGATCTGTTTCCCACCGGCTACGGCGGCGATCTTACGATAACGGTGACTGAGGCCGACGGACGCAAGCGTGAATTCATCGTGCCGTTCGCCGCCAACGCCAACCTGCTGCGCCCCGGCCACCAGCGCTATGCGCTGAGCGTCGGCCAACTGGATGAGGTGGGCCTGCGCCATCCGCCCAAGCTGCTGCAGGCCACCTATCAGCGTGGCCTGAGCAACCTGCTCACCGGTTACGCCGGCGCGGTGCTGGGCGAGGACTATCGCTCGCAATTGCTGGGCGCAGCCTTCAATACCCCCCTGGGCGCGTTGTCGCTGGACCTGACTCACTCCGATGCCAGTCTGCCCGGCCACGGCACTCGCCAGGGGCAAAGCGTGCAGCTTCGCTACAGCAAGAACTTCACCGAGACCGGCACCCATTTCGCGCTCGGTGCCTATCGATACTCCACCGAGGGTTTCCTGAGCGTGCGCGATTCGGCGCGCCTACGTGACCTGGCCATCGACGCCGGCAACCTCGATAACGTGTCGCGCCTGCGTGACCGCATGGACCTCAGCCTTAACCAGAGCCTGGGCAACGGCTCGGTGTACTTCACCGGGTCGTCGCAGAATTACTGGAACCGCACCCAGGGCAACCTGACCTTCACCGCCGGTTACAGCGCCAATTGGCGCGGGCTGCACTGCACCCTCAGCGCCCAACGAACCCGCGATCTGCTGACGGAAAAGGTCGACAAACAAATCGACCTTACCTTCAGCCTGCCCCTGGGCCACGGCGCGCGCTCGCCAACCCTGACCACCACCGCGTACCACGGCAGCCAAAGCAGCGGCGAACTTGTCAGCCTGGGCGGCAGCCTCGGTGAGCGCAGTGAGTTGACCTACGGCCTGGGTGCCAGCCGCGCACGCGGCAGCACCCAGGCCACCCATGCGGACGTGAAGTACCAGACGCCCTACAGCGCGCTGTCCGCCGGGTTTGGCCAGAGCAACGCCTACCGCACCACCTCGCTGGGCATGACAGGCGGCCTGGTCGCCCACGCCGGCGGCGTGACCTTCGCCCCGGAGCTGGGCGACACCCTTGGCATTGTGCAGGCGCCGGATGCGCAAGGCGCGCGCATCAATGGCAACCACAGTGGCCAGATCGGCGGGAACGGCTATGCGGTGGTACCCCATCTCACGCCCTATCGACAGAACGTCGTCGAGCTGGACCCCAAGGATTTGTCGGTGGACGTCGAACTCAAGACCGCCGCGCAAAACGTGGCGCCGCGCGCGGGCGCGGTGGTCAGGCTGCACTTTGAGACGGTCAGCGGCCAGGCGCTGTTGATCACAGCCCTGCGCGAAGACGGCAGCGCGCTGCCGTTCGGCTCGGACGTGTTCGATGAGCAGGGCGCCAGCGTCGGGATTGTCGCACAGGGTGGCAAAGCCTTTGTGCGCGTGGCACAGCCCCAGGGGTGGTTGAGCGTCAAGTGGGGCACCCAGGCCCATGCCAGCTGCCGATTGGCGTATGCCCTCGGCACCAGGGGCAACACCGACAGCGCCAGGCGTTTGCGCCACGTGAACGCCGGCACGTGCCGGGGCAGCCCCGCCATTGCCGTACAACTGAAGCCGACCCGCCACCCACGGCCTGCGTCCCTATGACCGGCCAAGGTTCACCCCTGTTTTTTGGGAGATCAAAGATGAAGCGCGTCCTCACTGGCTTGTCGATACTGCTGGGGCTGGGCCTGGCCCTCGGCGCCCGGGCCGATTGCGTAAGCTACCCCAACTCCACGCACACGCTCACCCTTCCGGCAACAATCACCGTGCCCAACAGTCTGGCGGTGGGAGGCGTCATAACCCGCGCGCATTTCAGCGGCACGGCACCGGGCCAGCTCATTCGTTGCCCCTCACACACGTGGCGGACCGTCATCGGGCGTTATCCACAGGTTACCGATCCGAGCACCGGCGCCTATCACACCGAGGTGCAAGGGGTGGGCATCCGCATCACCATTACCGATGCCCGAGGCGTGACTAATGCCTACGGACTGTTCAGCCAAAGCACCGTGATGCCGCCCGGCTCGTACTACACCCTCACCCGTGCAGAGGCGACGTTCTACAAAATCGGGCCAGTCACCACCGGGGTCGTGCCCAGCGGCGATATTTTCCTGGATCGCTGGGGCAGCGGGCCCAACGGTTTTTTGCTGCGGCTGGGCAACTCGGTGCGCTTTGTCCGTCCCGTTGCAACGTGCGATCTGTCCGTCGGCGACGTGGACCGAACGATTGCCCTGGCGCCGGTAAAAGTCAGCGACTTTCAGAGCGCCACCAGCGCCGGTGCGCGCAACTTTGAGTTAACCGCCAATTGCAGCGATGCCGCACAGGTCACCTTTCGCTTCACCGGCAGTCCGGCACCAGGCAATGACCGACTGTTTGCCAACACCGGGACTGCCGGCGGAATCGCGCTGCGCCTGTATTCACGGCTTAACGGCGGCACCCAGGACATCCTTGCCAATGGCACCGACAGCAGTCGCACAGTGGCCGTATCCGCCAATCGCGCCGTACTGCCGCTCGGCGCGGCCTATCACAAGAACGGCACGGTGAGCCAAGGCTCCCTCGCCAGCACCGCCACCGTGACCCTGACGTACAACTGAGGCCTGGAGAACGATTTGATAAGCATCCGAAACCTTGCGCTCCGGCTGGCAATGACTGCCTGCCTGGCGACAACCGCGGCTCAGGCCGCCACCACCGGCACCTTGCGTTTCAGCGGCCAGGTCGACGCCGGCACCTGCGACCTCGATGCCGGCGACGTCAATCGCAGCATCACCCTGCCGACCATCAAAATTTCAGACTTCGACCAGGCCGCCTATGCCGGAACGTTGGATTTTGAGCTCTCCGCCGATTGCGAATCGGATATCAGCAGCGTGACGTTCCTGTTCACCGGTACACCCGCGGGCGGGGACGCCTCGCTGTTCGCCAACACCGGCACCTCAGGCGGCACGGCGCTGTGGCTGGCCCATCGGGCGCCAGCCTTTTCGATCATTCCGGCCAACGGCACCCCGACGCAACGCAGCCGCACGGTGGCGACCAGCAACAGGAAGGCCGTACTGCCGCTGACGGCCGCCTACCATAAAACCGGCGCAATACTGACCCAGGGTACGTTGGCCAGCACCGTGACCGTGTCGATCACTTACCACTGAGCGCGCAAAAAAATGCCCGACCTTTGCAGGCCGGGCATTTTTCAGGTCCTGGAAAAATCAGGACTGACTGGAAGGCGTCGCACTGGACGGCGTTGCAGTCGGGGTGGTCGCGGCAGGCGTCGGCGCGGACACCGAGTTGGCGCTGGAAGGTGACGCTGCCGGGGCCGCTGCCTTGCTGGTCGCAGGCTTTTTGGCGGCGGCGGGTTTCTTCGTCGCGGCAGGTTTGGCCGCAGGCTTTGCGCTGGCCGGCTTGGCGGCGGCGGTTTTGGCCGCAGGCTTCGCTGCTGGCTTGGCCGCAGGTTTTGCCGCGGCTTTGGCGGCGGGCTTGGCCGCTGCTTTAGCCGCTGCCGGCTTAGTGGCGGCCTTGGCGGCCGGTTTCGCTGCAGCGGTTTTGGCCGCAGGCTTGGCAGTCGCAGCCGGTTTGGCTGCCGCTTTGGCCGGCGCCTTGGTGGCGGCTTTCACCAACGGCTTGGCGGCAGTTTTTGCGGCCGGCTTGGCAGCCGCCGTTTTAGCCGCAGGTTTGGCAGCGGCGGCTTTTACCGGGGCCACTTTGGCGCCGGTGAGTTTTTCGATCTGCTTGGTCAGGGTGTCGACCTTGCTGTGCAGCGTCTTGAGTTCAGCTTTACTGGGCACGCCCAGGCGTGAAATGGCACTGTTGAGACGCTTGTCGAATGTTTCTTCCAACTTGCCCCAGGTATCGGAAATGCTTGTCTTGGCTGAACCCGCGCTTGCCTTGGCCGCGTCGACTTTCTTGCCGACCGTGGTTTTGGTCAACTTCTCGGCTTTCTCGCCATCCTTGACCAATGTCTCGAAGTACTTGCCGCCATCACTGCTGACCTTCGAGTACACGCCTAAACCAGCAAGCCAGATCTTACGGGAGTATTTTTCAACTTCCCCGATCCACGAGCTGCCTTCTTTCTGAGTATTCTTTTTAACAGCCATCCCGTTGTCTCCTTAGTGTTTACGCGCGACACGTTCGAGCAATGCCGTCAGCTCTTCGAGCTTAGCAGAGAGTGTCTCAACGTCATGTTTAGACGCAATGCCGATTCGATTCAAGGCACTTGCAACACGAGTATCAAAAGCCTTTTCAACTTTATCCAGCTGAACTTCTACCAGACCTTTGACCGACGAGACATTACTCTTTACTTGATCAATCTGACTGTTGGCCGCATCAAGTTGTTCAACTGCAACTTTTTTGCCTTTGCTTTCAATATGTTGTCCGCTCTTAACGAGTTCCTTGAAGTATTCGCCGCCCTCGCTGCCGACCTTGGCGTAGGCCCCCAGGCCGGCCAGCCAGATCTTGCGGGCATAGCTTCTGACCTCACTCAGGGCGCTGGACGGGGCGTCGATTTTTTTCTTCAGGATAACTTTGGCCATGGTGCACCTCACGCAGGATTGGGTGGAGGAACGGCCCGCAGGAGTTGCGGGCTTGGGCACAAAGTAGGAGCAAAAATTAGAATCGGCACCCTAACGGCAACCGGTCAGGCCAACGCCTTGTCCAGGGCTTTTTCGATTTCGGCCTTGAGAGTGCCGCTCATGGCCGACATCAACAGGCCCAGTTCCACATCGATACGCAGTGAATCGTCTTCAACGGCTACCGTGCCCTTAACCCCGGAGCGCTTGAGGTTCAGGGTATCGCCGGACCAGGAGGAGTCCACGCCATATTGTTCCTTGAGTTTACTGGCCAACTTGTCGGCCTTTGCCCGCGCCCCTTCTTTACCCAGGGAGTGTGCACGCTCAACGGTGATACGGGCCATTGCGATGATTCCTCTTGCAGAGACTTGAAAAACAGCGACTTGCACCCTGTGAATGCGGCAAAACGCCTCGGTGGCCGCCTATCTTACCTGCAGCCTTGCCAAGACAAAGCAGGCCTTGGGGATTATCATGTGCCGCATTCTATTTTGGTGACAGCGATATGACTGATCAGCGCAAAGGCAGCGATGCCGAACCCACCACTCACTTCGGCTTCAAGAACGTCCCGGAAAGCCAGAAAGCGGAAAAAGTCGCTGAGGTGTTCCACTCGGTAGCCGCCAAGTACGACCTGATGAACGATGTGCTCTCCGGTGGCATGCACCGCCTGTGGAAGCGCTTCACCATCGAGTTGTCGGGCGTACGCCCCGGCAATCGCGTGCTGGACATCGCCGGCGGCACCGGCGACCTGGCCGCCAAGTTTTCCAAGCTCGTCGGCCCGACCGGCCAGGTGGTATTGGCGGACATCAACGGCTCGATGCTCAAGGTCGGCCGAGACCGCCTGCTCGACAAGGGCGTGGCCGGCAATATCGAATTCGTCCAGGCCGACGCTGAAAAGCTGCCGTTCCCCGACAACCACTTCGACTGCGTGACCATCGCCTTCGGCCTGCGCAACGTGACCCACAAGGAAGATGCGATCCGCTCGATGCTGCGCGTGCTCAAGCCCGGTGGCCGCCTGTTGGTGCTGGAGTTCTCCAAGCCGACCAACGCGCTGATGTCCAAGGTCTACGACACCTACTCCTTCGCCTTCATGCCGTTGATGGGCAAGCTGATCACCAATGACGCCGAGAGCTACCGCTACCTGGCCGAATCGATCCGCATGCACCCTGACCAGGAAACCCTGAAGTCGATGATGGTAGAGGCCGGCTTCGACCGCGTGACCTACCACAACATGACCTCGGGCATCGTGGCCCTGCATCGCGGTATCAAGCCCTGATGCTGCTCAAGGGCCTTCTCGCCAGCGTCGAACACGGCCTCAACCGTGTACTGCGCCTGGACAGCACCGCTCTGGCGCGGCTTGCGCACTTGAACGGCAAGGTCATCGCCGTGGACTGCAGCAGCCCTGCCCTGCAGCTGTTTATCCTGCCCAGCGACGAAGGCCTGATGCTGGCGACCCAATGGGCCGCCGACGCCGACTGCACCCTGCGCGCGCCGGCATCGAGCCTGTTGCACCTGGCGCTGAGCCGCAACAAGACCGCCATCCTGCACAGCACCGAAGTGGAGCTGGAAGGCGACAGCGCGGTGCTGATGGATCTGGCCGCCGTGCTGCAGGATCTGGAACTGGATTGGGAATACGAGCTCTCGCGCTGGATCGGCCCCGTCGCCACCCAGTTGATCAGCGGCCACCTGCGCAGCCGCGCACGTTGGTACCAGCAAGGGTTCGCCAGTCTTAACCAGAATCTCGCCGAATACCTGAGCGAAGAATCGCGCACCCTGGTCGGGCAACGGGAAGCGCAAGCGCGCTTTCGCGAACTCGACAAGGCCAAAATCGACCTGGAACGCCTTGAGGCCCGCTTCGAGCGCCTGAGCCGTTCCCTTGATCCAAGCGATAACGCATGAAGCTGCTCGCCGTCCGCCGTTTGTTTCGTATCCAGCGCGTCGTAATCCGCTACCGCCTCGATGACCTGCTGTTCGCCCTGCCGCTGCCGTGGTTCCTGCTGGCGGTGCGTTATGTGCTGCCGTGGCGCTGGTTCCCGCGCAGACGCCTGGCGCTCAGCCGTGGCGCGCGCCTGCGCCTGGCGTTGCAGGACCTGGGGCCGATCTTTATCAAGTTCGGGCAGATCCTCTCCACTCGTCGCGACCTGTTGCCCGAAGACATCGCCGACGAACTGATGCTGCTGCAGGACCGCGTGCCGCCGTTCGATTCCCAGCAATCGATGAAGCTGATCGAAGAGCAACTGGGCCGCAAGATCAGCGAAGTGTTCAGCCGCTTCGACGTCGAGCCGCTGGCCTCGGCCTCGGTGGCGCAGGTACACGCGGCGCAGCTCAAGACCGGCGAAGAAGTGGTGGTCAAGGTGATTCGCCCCGGCCTCAAGCCGATCATCGGCCAGGACCTGGCATGGCTGTTCATCCTCGCCCGCGCCGCCGAGCGTTTCAGCGCCGACGCACGCCTGCTGCACCCTGTGGATGTGGTCGCGGACTACGAAAAAACTATCTACGACGAGCTCGACCTGCTGCGCGAGGCCGCCAATGCCAGCCAGTTGCGCCGCAACTTCGAAGGCTCGCAGTTGCTGTACGTGCCGCAGGTGTACTGGGACTGGTGTCGCCCGAAAGTGCTGGTGATGGAGCGCATCTATGGCGTGCAGGTCACTGACCTGGCCACCCTGGCCGACCAGCGCACCGACATGAAAATGCTCGCCGAGCGCGGCGTGGAAATCTTCTTCACCCAAGTGTTCCGCGACAGTTTTTTCCACGCCGACATGCATCCGGGCAACATTTTCGTCAGCACCGTCAACCCGTGGAGCCCGCAGTACATCGCGATCGACTGCGGCATCGTCGGCAGCCTCACGCCGGAAGACCAGGATTACCTGGCGCGCAACCTGTTCGCCTTCTTCAAGCGCGATTACCGCCGCGTGGCGCAATTGCACATCGATTCGGGCTGGGTACCGGCGGAGACCAAGCTCAACGAGTTCGAAGCGGCGATCCGCACTGTGTGCGAGCCGATCTTTGAAAAACCGTTAAAAGATATTTCATTTGGCCAGGTACTGATGCGCCTGTTCCAGACCGCGCGGCGCTTCAATATGGAAGTGCAGCCGCAGTTGGTCCTGCTGCAAAAGACCCTGCTCAACATCGAAGGCCTGGGTCGCCAGCTGTACCCGGACCTCGATTTGTGGGCGACGGCGCAGCCCTTCCTGGAACGCTGGATGCGCGAGCGGGTCAGCCCGAAGACCCTGCTGGGCAACCTGCACAGCCAGTTCGAACAACTGCCGCACCTGGCCAATATGACCCGCGACCTGCTCGAACGCATGTCCCAGCCCCACGCCAAAGACCCCGCGCCACCCTGGCGCCAGCGCCGGGACGACTGGTTCCTGCGCCTGCTGGGTGCGGCCCACCTGGTGGGCGGCGTGATGCTGGCGATCGGCGGCACGCCGAGCCAATTGGGCCACTGGCCAGCCGGCATCATGGTCGCGGTGGGTGTTTATCTGATCGTGCGTCGATAACCCATCCGGTTATACACTGTCGCAAATTGCCGGAGCCGAACATGAAAGACTGGCTGGACGAAATCAAATGGGACAGTGACGGCCTGGTGCCGGCCATTGCCCAGGACTACAAGACCGGGCGCGTGCTGATGATGGCCTGGATGAACCGCGAGGCCCTGAGCCTTACTGCCACCGAGCAGCGCGCCATCTACTGGTCACGTTCGCGTGGCAAACTGTGGCGCAAGGGCGAAGAGTCCGGGCATGTGCAGACCCTGCACGAGCTGCGTCTGGATTGCGATGCGGATGTCGTTATCCTGAAAGTCGAGCAGATCGGCGGCATTGCCTGCCACACCGGCCGTCACAGCTGTTTCTATCGCGTGTTCGAGGACGGCGAATGGAAAGTGGTCGAACCGGTGCTTAAAGACCCGCACGCCATTTACTCCGCAGGACACTGAACATGAGCGATACCCTGAACCGTGTGGCCCAGGTGCTGGAGGACCGCAAAGGTGCGGACGCCGACAGCTCCTACGTCGCCAGCCTGTACCACAAAGGCTTGAACAAGATCCTGGAGAAGCTCGGCGAAGAATCGATCGAGACCATCATTGCCGCCAAGGACGCCCAGATCAGTGGCGACTGCAGCGATGTGATCTACGAGACCGCCGACCTGTGGTTCCACAGCCTGGTCATGCTCGCCCAACTGGGGCAGCATCCGCAGGCCGTGCTGGATGAACTGGACCGTCGCTTCGGCCTGTCCGGGCATGCCGAAAAGGCCTCGCGCCCGTCCGCTTGAATAACGTTTATTAGAGGATTTGCAGCATGGGCATTTTTGACTGGAAACACTGGATCGTCATTCTGGTGGTGGTGGTGCTGGTGTTCGGCACCAAGAAACTGAAAAACCTCGGCACCGACGTCGGCGAGTCGATCAAGGGCTTTCGCAAGGCCATGAACGACGATGAGAAGCCTGCCGACCCTGCCGCCAACCCGGTGCCACCAGCCCAGCCTGTGCACCCTCAGGCCGCCCAGCCGATCACTGAGCGTCGCACCTTCGACGTGCAGGCCGAAAAAGTCGAAGAGCCGACCCGCAAAGACTCGTGAGCACTGACTAATGTTTGGTATCAGCTTCTCTGAACTGCTCCTCGTCGGCCTCGTCGCCTTGCTGGTGCTGGGGCCGGAACGCCTGCCCGGCGCGGCACGCACGGCCGGCCTGTGGATCGGGCGCCTGAAACGCAGTTTCAACGCCATCAAACAGGAAGTTGAACGGGAAATCGGCGCCGACGAAATTCGCCGGCAACTGCACAACGAACACATCCTGTCGTTGGAGCAGGAGGCGCGCAAGATCCTGTCGCCCGTGCAGGAGCCGGACAAACCGGCAGCGCCTGTGATTGAACACAGCATTGCACCGGCACCCGCCATCGAGGCCGCGCCGACCCCGCCGGAGCCAGCACCGGCGCCGACCGCGTCGCCGGCTCCCCATGACCCTACATTGCCGCCGCGAGCCCCATGAGCGCTGATAAACCGGAAAACGACCAGCACATGCCGCTGGTCTCGCACCTCACCGAGCTGCGTACCCGCCTGCTGCGTTGCGTAGCGGCCATCTTCATTATCTTTGCCGGGCTGTTTGCCTTTACCCAGCAGATCTACACGTTCGTCTCCACGCCCCTGCGCCAGTACCTGCCGGCCGGCGCGACGATGATCGCCACCGATGTGTCATCGCCGTTTCTCACGCCGTTGAAGCTGACGATGATGGTCTCGCTGTTCCTGGCGATCCCGGTGATCCTGCATCAGATCTGGGGCTTTATCGCACCGGGCCTGTACAAGCATGAGAAGCGCATCGCGGTGCCGCTGCTGGTGTCGAGCATTCTGCTGTTCTACACCGGCATGGCGTTCGCCTACTTCCTGGTGTTCCCGCTGATCTTCAAATTCTTCGCCGCCGCCACCCCGGCCGGCGTGGAGATGATGACCGATATCACCAGCTACCTCGACTTTGTGATGACGCTGTTCTTCGCCTTTGGCGTGGCCTTCGAAATCCCGGTGGCGGTGGTGCTGCTGGTGTGGATCGGCGTGGTCGACGTTAAATACCTGAAGAAGATCCGCCCTTACGTGATCATCGGCTGCTTCGTGGTCGGCATGATCCTGACCCCGCCGGACATCTTCTCCCAGACCCTGCTGGCCGTGCCGATGTGGATGCTGTTCGAGATCGGCATTCTGTTCAGCGGGCTGATCAGCAAGCGCAGCGACCACCCGGATGACCAACCCGCCGACGACGACCAGCCGCCAGCGACGCAACCGTGAACCTGCTGCTGCTGGAAGACGCCGACTTTATCGCGGCCGACCGGGTGATCCTGCGCGATCGGCGCCTGGTGCATATGCAGGATGTCCATCGTGCAACGGTGGGCGATAACCTGCGCGTCGGGCGCATCGGTGGGCTGATGGGCAACGCGCAACTGCTGCGCCTTGACGCCACGGAGGCTGAGTTGCAGGTCAGCTTCGACCTGCCGCCCCCGGACAAACTGCCGCTGACCCTGCTGCTGGCCCTGCCACGCCCCAAGATGCTGCGTCGGGTGCTGCAGACCGTGGCGTCCATGGGTGTGCCCAAGGTGGTGCTGGTCAATAGCTACCGGGTGGAGAAAAGTTTCTGGCAGACCCCGTTCCTGGCGCCCGAGGCGATTCGCGAGCAACTGGTCCTGGGCCTGGAGCAGGCGCGGGACACAGTGCTGCCTGAAATCATCATCGAGAAGCGCTTCAAGCCATTCGTCGAAGACCGCCTGCCGGCCATGACTGACGGCACACTGGGCCTGATCGGCCATCCCGGGGATTACCCGGCGTGCCCACGCGCACTGGATGAGCCGGTCACACTGGCGATCGGCCCGGAAGGCGGCTGGATCCCCTACGAGGTGGAGCTGCTGACCAAGGCCGGCTTGCAGCCGGTGCAATTGGGCGCGCGTATCCTGCGCGTCGAAACGGCCGTCACCGCCCTGCTCGCCCGCCTCTTCTAACACTACCTGCCCCTCCCACACTTTTTCAGTTAACACTGAGCAAGCAGTGGAACCAAAGGCTCCAATAACCCTGCGGTGTGCAGGCTTGCCCTGTGGTGTGCAGGCTTGCCCTGTGGTGTGCAGGCTTGCCCTGTGGTGTGCAGGCTTGCCCTGTGGTGTGCAGGCTTGCCCTGTGGTGAGCAGGCTTGCCCTGCGCTGGGCCGCGAAGCGGCCCCCTTCCACGCAACGCGGTTCCACCTGACACGCCGAAGTGCCTGGGTTGAGGGGGACAGCGTCGCTACAGAATTGCGCAGGCAGGCCGATAACTCCTGAATAAGTCCAAGCCTTGTTCCAGGGGAGTTTGCAGCATGTACCGTTGGTTAGCCGAAAAACTGGGAAATGTCAGCGTTAAAACCAAGCTGGCTGTGGGCTTCGGCCTGGTGCTGCTCTTGACCTTGATGATCACGCTCACCGGCTGGACCGGCCTGTCGGGCGTGATCAGTCGCGGTGACAAGCTGGGGTATATCGCCAGCCTCAACGACCTGACCAAAGACTTGCGTATCGCACGCATGGATTACGAAATGCGCCGTGGCGAACAGGGCACGACCGCCGTCAACGGCCTGCTGGATAAATTGGACGGCGGCCTGAAAACCGCGCGCACGCTGATCGAGCAGCCTGCCGACATTGCCTTGATCGACGAACAATTGGCGGCGGTCGACGCCTACAAGCGCGCGTTCGACGCCATGGCGCAAGCCGGTGCCAACCGCGAAAACGCCCGCAGCAAATTGGGCGATACCGCCGACAATGCGGTGCTCAAGGTCGCTGAAGTTGAAAAGGCTCTGCTGCAAGGCGATAGCGTCAGCCAGTTCAACAGCATCGTCGACCTGAGCAAGCTGATTCAGCAGGCCCGCTTCCAGGTGCGCGGCTACACCTACAGCGGCAAAGTCGAAGCCGAACAACCCGCGCTGGATGCCATCGACAACGCCTTGAAGAAAATCACCAGCCTCAATGGCCAACTCCCTGATCAATTTTCGACCAACCTGCAACAGGCCAGCGTCTCGCTGCAAGCCTACCGCGCCGCAGTCAGCCAATACCGCGATTCCCAGGTAGCCAGCGCCGCCGCGGTAAAAATCATGGGCGCACAAGGCGATACCTTGCTGGACCGCAGCGACAAGTTGACCGCGTCCCAGACCGTCGTGCGCGACACAGATGCCGCCCACGCAAAAAACCTGTTGTTGCTCGCCACCGTCCTGGCGCTGATCGTAGGCCTGGTGGCCGCATGGGCCATCACCCGCCAGATCATCATTCCACTGGAGCAGACCCTCAAGGTCGCCGAACGCGTCGCTTCAGGCGACCTGAGCCACAACCTGACCTCACTGCGCCAGGACGAACTGGGCCAATTGCAGCGCGCCATGCAGAGCATGACCGTGGGCCTGCGCGAGTTGATCGGCGGCATCAGCGAAGGCGTCACCCAGATCGCCAGTGCCGCCGAGCAACTGTCGGCCGTGACGGAACAGACCAGCGCCGGGGTCAACAGCCAGAAGGTCGAGACCGATCAGGTGGCCACCGCGATGAACGAGATGGCTGCAACGGTGCAGGAAGTGGCACGCAACGCCGAAGAAGCCTCGGAAGCCGCCGTGGCGGCGGACCAGCAGGCTCGCGAAGGCGACAAAGTCGTCAACGAAGCCATCACGCAGATCGAGCGCCTGGCCACCGAGGTGGGCAACTCCACCGAAGCCATGGGCCATCTCAAGCGCGAAAGCGACAAGATCGGCAGCGTGCTCGACGTGATCAAATCCGTGGCCCAGCAAACCAACCTGCTGGCCCTTAATGCGGCCATTGAAGCCGCACGCGCCGGTGAAGCCGGGCGCGGTTTCGCGGTCGTGGCCGATGAAGTGCGCAGCCTCGCCCAGCGCACCCAGAAGTCCACCGAAGAGATCGAAGAACTGATTGCCGGCCTGCAAAGCGGTACCCAGCAAGTGGCGAGCATCATGGACAACAGCCGTGGCCTTACCGACAGCAGCGTCGAACTGACCCGCCGCGCCGGCAGCGCCCTGGCCAGCATCACGCGCACGGTATCGACAATCCAGGCGATGAACTCGCAGATCGCCACGGCCGCCGAGCAGCAGAGCGCGGTGGCCGAAGAGATCAACCGCAGCGTGCTCAATGTGCGCGACGTGTCCGAGCAAACCTCGGCCGCCAGCGAAGAAACCGCCGCCTCCAGCGCCGAATTGGCCCGCCTGGGCGTTTACTTGCAGACCCTGGTCGGACGCTTCCGCATCTGATCCGTCCTGCGCGACGGCCGACCCTGGTCGTCGCGCAGGGCAAGTTGTGAAATTTCCTACGCGGTTATCAGCCCCTCGGGTCTCCGAATCGATTTAGCGTTTCTTGCGTCGAGAAGCGCTTTTTTCAGATTAGGAGCTCAACCCATGTTTCCTCAACTGATCCGCTTGCTGGTCAATGCCAGCGTCCGCATCAAACTCGCCCTGGGCTTTGCCCAAGTGCTGTTGCTCAGCCTGGTGATTGCGGTGACAGGCTGGCAAGCCCTGAATGCCGCGTTGTTTCGGTCGGGCAACCTGACCGTTCTGGGGCAATTGGCCGTGTCGGCCGAGGCCATGCGTGCCGACCGTATCCTTTATCGAACCCTCAGTGACGCCGCCAGCCTGGGCAAAATGAATGCGCAGATCGCGACTATCGATGAGCACCTGGGCTACTTGTCCCAGACCCTCAAAGACCCCAACGACCTGCAACACATCAGAGAAGCGGAGCGCCTGGTGGCGCTTTTCAAAGAAGAGATCAGCGAGTTGCCCGACTTGATCGAGCACCGTGAAAGTATTCGCCCGCCCCTCAAAAAAGTCTCGCTCCAGGCCAGCGACACCCTCGCGCAACTAGCCAGCGAATTGCCCGACCAGGAGGATCAGAGCGCCCTCGACACCATCGAGGCATTGCGCCAGGCCATGGAGCACGCGGAGGATCGCGCCCAGAGCCCGGCCTGGGCCGCCACGTCGTTGCAAGCCTACACCGAGGCCGTCGACCGGACACTGGAGGCGCTGAACGTTGCGCTGACGGCCGTCACCCGCCTGCCGGTGAATTCAACATTGCTCAAAACCGACCTGGACAACTACCGCACCCAGTTGCTCCTGCTCAAGGAGGCCCAGGTCAAGACCGAAACCGTGCAGGACCGATTCGAACAGCAACTGGACCAGTTACTGGAGCACAGCGATCAAGTCAGCCAGGGCCAGACCGCCAAGCGCGACCTGGAAGCGGATCACACCCGCACGCTGCTGGTCAGTGTCACGGCGGCTGCGCTGCTGCTTGGGGGCCTCGCCGCCTGGTGGATTGCGCGGCTGATCACCCTGCCGTTGCGCCAGGCCCTCGCTGCCGCCAATCGCGTTGCCGAGGGCAACCTTAGCCATGATGCCGAGACACAGCGCCAGGATGAGCTGGGCCAATTACAGCACAGCATCCGGCGCATGACCCTCAACCTGCGCGAGCTGATCAGCGGCATTGGCGACAGTGCGCGACAGATCGCCGGCGCGGCCGGGCAGCTCTCCACCGTCACCGAACAGACACGCACCGGGGTGAACAATCAGAAGGAAGAAACCGACCAGGTCGCCACCGCCATGAACCAAATGCTCGCCACCGCCCAGGAAGTCGCCCGGCATGCCGAGCAAGCCTCGCAGGCGGCCAATGAAGCCGACCTGCAGGCCAGCGCCGGTGACAAAGTGGTCGCGCAGGCGATCGAGCAGATCGGCAACCTGGCCAGTGAAATGGAGCTTTCCGGCCAGGCGATGCTGAAGCTGCAGCGGGAAAGCCAGAAGATCGGCAGCGTGCTGGACGTGATCAAGTCGGTGTCGCAGCAGACCAACCTGCTGGCATTAAATGCGGCCATTGAAGCGGCCCGCGCAGGGAGTGCCGGCCAAGGCTTTGCGGTAGTCGCCGATGAAGTGCGCAGCCTGGCCCAACGCACCCAGGAGTCGGCCGAAGAAATCGAAGGCTTGATCCTCGGATTGAACAACGGCACCCAGCAAGTCGCGGACATCATGGACAGCAGTCGCAGCCTGACCGACCACAGCGTGCAGTTGACCCGCGACGCCGGCGAGGCACTGATGGCCATTGCCCGCACGGTGTCGGTCATCCAGGAAATGAACCCGCAGATTGCCGCAGCCGCCGAGGAACAAAGCGCGGTAGCCGAAGAGATCAATCGCAGCGTATTGAAGGTGAGGGACGTATCCGAACAAACCGCCGCCGCCAGCGAAGAGACCGCGGCGGCAAGCGTTCAGTTGACCCGGTTGAGCCTGGATCTGCAGACGCTGATCGACAGATTCAAGCTCTAAACCGGCCTGACAGCACTACAGAACCTGACGCAGGAACGCTTGGGCGCGAGGGTCTTTGGGCGCCTCGAAAAACTCCGCCGGCGCCGCGTCTTCCAGCAACTTGCCGTGGTCGAAAAACAGCACCCGGTCGGCCACTTCGCGGGCAAAGCCCATTTCGTGGGTGACGCAGACCATGGTCATGCCTTCCAGGGCCAGGGTTTTCATCACGTCGAGTACTTCGCCGACCATCTCCGGGTCGAGCGCCGACGTGGGCTCGTCGAACAGCATGACCTTGGGTTCCATCGCCAGCGCACGGGCGATGGCGACGCGCTGCTGCTGGCCGCCGGACAAACGGGACGGAAACTCATTGGCTTTTTGCGCAATACCAACCTTCTCCAGCAGCGCCAGGGCCTTGGCCTCGCGCTCTTGCTTGCCGCGCTTGCGCACGACCTTCTGCGCCAGGCACAGGTTCTCCAGCACTGTCATGTGGGGGAACAGGTTGAAATGCTGGAACACCATACCGACTTCACGGCGGTAGGCATTCACATCGGTTTTCGGATCGGCCAGTTGCAGGCCGTCGATGCTCACCGAGCCCGAGTCGAATTCTTCCAGGCCATTGAGGCAGCGCAGGAACGTCGATTTGCCGGAGCCGGACGGGCCGATTACCACCAGCACTTCGCCCCTGGCCACCTGGGTGGTGACGTTATCCACCGCGCGCACCACCTGGCCACGGGTGTCGAAGACTTTTACCAGATCGCGGACTTCAATCACTTTGCGCGAGCCTCCGCTCAAGCCGGCTGGCCATTTTCGACAGCGGCAGGTTGATCAGCAGGTACAACCCTGCGACGCAGAACAGGATTTCGAACGGCGAGAACGAGGTGGTGATCACTTCGCGGCCGCTCTTGAGCAGTTCGGTGATGGCGATTACCGACACCAGCGAGGTGTCCTTCACCAGGCTGATAAATTGCCCGGCCAGCGGCGGCAGCACGCGCTTGAACGCCTGCGGCAACACAACGTGGCGCATCGACTGGCTGGCACTCAGGCCCAGGGAGCGTGCGGCTTCGTCCTGGCCACGGGTGATGGACTGCACGCCGGCGCGCACGATTTCCGCCACATAGGCCCCGGTGAACAGCGACAGTGCGGCGATCCCGGCAAACTCGCGGGACAGGTTGAGCACCGTGCCGATAAAGAAATAGAAAATGAAAATCTGTACCAGCAGCGGCGTGCCGCGCACCAACTCGACGTAGAGCGTCGACAGGTCACGCAGGGTCGGGTTGCTGGACAAGCGGCACAGACCGGTCGCCAGGCCAATCGCCAGCCCGAGAATGCCGGACACCACCGACAGCCACAGCGTGGTCCACAAGCCCCACATCAGCGGGCCCAATGCCCAATGCCGGTTTACGCCAATGACATCGCCTTCGGCGACATCGTCACCACGGGCCACGTGCAGGCTATTGTCGGCGACCGTCACCTTTTGCTCGGCGCCTGCGTCATTGCGCAGGGTCACTTCGGCCACGTCGCCTTTGCGGACCAGCTCGATGACGGTGGAGATGTCCGCTGCACGCTCGGCTTGCTCGGCCTGATAAGCGAAGTACTGCGGCACGCGGTTCCAGCGCCATTCGTAGGACATCAGCGAGGTGGCGTAGTACAGGGCGCCCGCCAGGCCGACCAGCACGACCACGGTCAGCAGGTGCCAGGGCCATTGGGCTTTTTTCTGTTTCATTTCACTTTCCGGATGTGTGTTGCCTGGCAGGCCGCCATCGTGGGCAAGCCCCACTCCCACAACTTGACCGAGTTCCAACTGTCGACGGTGGGAGCGGGCTTGCCCGCGATGGGCGCTACGCGGTGTTCAGTCAGACCTTATTCCATGTCCTTGAGCCACTCGGAGCTCTTGAACCACTTGTCATGGATGCGATCGTAGGTGCCGTCGTTCCTGATCTGGTGCAGGAAGTTGTTGATGTAGTTGATGCTGTCGTAGTCGCCTTTCTTTAAACCAAATGCCAGAGGCTCGAAGGTGAAGGGTTCTTCCAGGAACACCAGCTTGCCATTGCCGACTTTCTTCTCGGCCACCACGTTATATGGAGCGTCATACACAAAGGCATCGGCCTTGCCGTTGACCACGTCCAGCACGCCTTCCTGCTCGTTGTCGTAGCCATGGTACTTGGCCTTGGCGATCAGCTTTTTGGCGACCATTTCCCCGGTGGTGCCGAGCTTGGAGGTCAGGCGGTATTTCTCGTCGTTCAGGTCTTTGTAGGACTTGATGGTGCCTTCCAGGTCCTTGCGAATCAGCAGGGTCTGGCCGACCACGATGAACGGTTCGCTGAAGTTGAGGCGCAGGTTGCGCTCCTGGGTCAGGGTCATGCCGCTGCCGATCATGTCGAACTTGCCGGTCAGGAAGGCCGGGATGATGCCGTCGTAGCCGGTGGAGACCAGCTCCAGCTTGACGCCCATGGACTTGGCCAGGGCCTTGAGGATGTCGACTTCGAAGCCAATGATCTCGCCGCGCTTGTCCGTCATTTCGAACGGCATATACGTCGGGTCCATGCCCACTTTCAACGTGCCGCGCTTGACCGCATCGTCGATGGCGCCGGCCTGGGCCGCATGGGCGGCAACCAGTGCGGTGACGCCCAGCAGCAGCATCGAAAGATACTTTTTCATCATCAAGTCCCCTGAACCATTCTTATAAGGTCGGCGCGCAAAAGGGCTGCACCATTTCGGGGTGCGATCCTAACCCACTCGCCGCCTGTCACAAAGGTTTCACAGGCAATTGTTGTCGGCGCTTGTCGGAATACCTGCAAGACACCGATGTGCAAACCCTCAGCGGTCAGTCGACGCCCACCAGCCAGCCCGTGTCCTTGAACCACTTGTCATGCAGGCGATCGTAGGTGCCGTCCTGGGCCACTTGATTGAGAAAGTGGTTGATCCAGTTGAGGCTGTCGAAATCGCCTTTTTTCAAGCCGAAGGCCAAGGGCTCAAAGGTGAACGGCTGCTCCAGCAGCAATAACCGGCTGTTTTGCATCCGGCTCAGGGCGATCAGGTTGTAGGGCGCGTCGTGGATAAACGCATCGGCGTTTCCGTTGACGACTTGGCGCACGCCCTCCTCCGGGGAAGCAAAGCTGCTCAATCGGGCCGCTGCCAGGAAGCGTTTCGCCGCGACTTCGCCGGTGGTGCCTTCGGTGACAGCGATGCGGTAACCGGCATCGTCCAGATCTTCCACGCTGGTGACTTTGCCGGCCAGGCTTGGGTGCAGCAGCACGGTCTGGCCGACCACGATGAAGGAGTCGCTGAAGTTGAGCTTCAGGTTGCGCTCCTGGGTGACGGTCATGCCGCTGCCGATGATGTCGAATTTTTTCGCCAGCAGCCCCGGCAACAGCTCGGTATACGGCACGGCGACCAGCTCAAGCTCGACGCCCATGGCTTGACTCATTTCCTTGAGCAGGTCGATTTCAAAACCGACGATGCGGCCCTGCTTATCGGTCATTTCAAAAGGAATGTAGGTGGGCGTAGTGCCTACTTTCAGCACGCCCCGCCGCACAGCATCGTCAATGGCGCCCGCCTGCGTCACGCCGTTGTGAATCAACGCGACAGCCCCCATCAGCAACGCCGAACAGTACCTTTTGATCATGAATCCCCCTGTGGCCGAGTCGAATTTGGGGGCGATCCTAACCTACTCACGGGCACGTCAATACGCCCTGGAACCGGGTATTTTGTTTCGAAATAACAAGAGGTTACGGCGATAAGAGGCAGGCGGTGAGCGCTGTAGGAACTGCGCTTGTAACACCCCCGAGGTGAGCCCTCGGGGGTGTCTGAATCAGGCTGGTTGGGCCTGGGACGACTGCGGTTGCAACGGCAGCAACGGCGCGTGAGGGTCGGCCTTGATCGAGTCACGCCAGGCGGCGAGCCACTCGGGATGCCCTTCGCTCCAGACCTGCTCGTGCAGGCGAGCCAGGGCCACCGGGTCGCTGAGCAAAGCCACGCGTTCGGCATTGTTGAGGCCGGCGGGACCGACCTTCAAGGCATGACGAACCCGTTCGGCACGCAGGTACTCGATCGGCTCGGCCTGGCCGTGACGCGACGTCGCCAGTGCACAGGCCAGGGCATTCTGCTGCGGGTCGACCACCGAGCGCACGAAGCCGTCGTGCAGCGCGTGCCAACGGTTCTCGTGGGTGTACTTGTCGGTCGACAACAGCGCCTGCGGCGGATTGTATTCCTCAGGAATGAGGAACAGGCTCTCATCGCGGGACTTGATGCCCAGGTTCACCCGGCTGGAGATCACCGACACCGGAATCGACAACATCAGCGAACCGACGATCGGCACCAGCCACCACAGGAAGCTTGGGTTCAACCACACCACCAGCAAGGCCCACAGGAAGCCCAGCAAGGTTTGCGTGCCGTGGCGTTTGAACGCCTCGCCCCACGTGGTGGAGTCGTCATCCCGCTTGGGCGAATTCCAGGTCGCGGCCCAGCCGAGGAAGGCGGCGAGCACGAAACGGGTGTGGAAAATCATCCGCACCGGCGCCAGCAGCATGGAGAACAGCATCTCCAGCAGCATCGACATCGTGACCTTGAACTTGCCGCCGAACTCTTTCGCGCCCTTGGCCCAGATCAGGATGATGCTCAGCAGTTTAGGCAGGAACAGCAGCACGATGGTGGTGGAGAACAGCGCCACCGCCTTGTCCGGATGCCATTGCGGCCACAGCGGGTAAAGCTGGCGTGGCGCCATGAAGTACTGCGGCTCCATCAGGGTGTTTACCGCCAGCAGCGCGGTGGACAGCACCAGGAACAGGAACCACAACGGCGCCGACAGGTAGGACATCACGCCGGTCAGGAACACCGCACGGTGTACCGGGTGCATGCCTTTAACCAGGAACAGACGGAAGTTCATCAGGTTGCCGTGGCACCAGCGACGGTCACGCTTGAGTTCGTCCAGCAGGTTCGGCGGCAGTTCTTCATAGCTGCCCGGCAGGTCGTAGGCAATCCACACGCCCCAGCCGGCACGGCGCATCAGCGCCGCTTCAACGAAGTCGTGGGACAGGATGGACCCGGCGAACGCACCTTTACCCGGCAACGGCGCCAGGGCGCAGTGCTCGATAAACGGCTTCATGCGGATGATAGCGTTGTGACCCCAGTAGTGGGATTCACCCAGCTGCCAGAAGTGCAGGCCGGCAGTGAACAGCGGGCCGTACACGCGGGTGGCGAACTGCTGCATGCGCGCATACAGGGTGTCCATGCCCGACGCACGTGGCGCAGTCTGGATAATCCCGGCATCCGGCGTGGCTTCCATCAGGCGTACCAGGCTGGTCAGGCATTCGCCGCTCATGACGCTGTCGGCGTCGAGCACCACCATGTACTTGTAGTCACCGCCCCAACGACGGCAGAAGTCGTCGAGGTTGCCGCTCTTGCGTTTGACGCGACGACGGCGACGGCGATAGAAGATCTTGCCGAAGCCACCGGCTTCGCGGCACACGTCGAGCCAGGCCTGCTGTTCGGCGATGCAGATGTCGGCGTCGTTACTGTCGCTGAGCACGAAGAAGTCGAAGCGGTCCAGGTCACCGGTGGCGGCCACCGATTCGAACGTGGCGCGCAGACCGGCGAATACCCGGGGCACGTCTTCGTTGCAGATCGGCATCACCAGCGCGGTACGGGCGTCTTTCGGAATCGGCTCGTCACCGGCACTTTTACCGGAGATCCGGTATTTATCGTGACCGGTGAGCAATTCGAGGAAGCCCATCAGCGCCGTCCAGAAACCGGCCGACACCCAGCAGAACAAAATCCCGAACATGATCAGGATGCTGGTCTGCAGCGCGTAGGGCAGAACTTGGGTCGCGGTCTGCAGCAGGGTCTGGTTGCGGATTTCGTCGAAGTCGACCAGCGACCAGCCCTGGTACGGCATGATGCCTTTCATGTACCAGCCGGCCACGATGGTCTGGCCCAGCATCAGCACCAGCAGGATGTAGCGGCGGATCGAGCCGACGGTGCGCCAGCGCGCGGCCGGCAGTACGCGTTCATCCTTCGGCGGCTTGGGCGGGTTGCTGCGCCCGGTGATGCGACGCCAGCCGCGCACCAGGATATTGGTGCGCCACGGCTCCGGCACTACGCGGGTACGACGGATCGGCGGCGTGGCCTTAAGGCACACGCGACCGGCGGCGTCGACCGCAAGCATTTCCGCGTCCTGCAGCTCTTCGGCGGTGTTGAGCGTCAACCGGCGGCCAACCGACGCCTGTGCGGCGTCGACCGGCGCGTCGAAGGTTGCGGACGACAGGCGCTCGTGCAGTTCGGCGAAGGAGGTGCAGCCCGCCAGTTCGGCGCGCTGCTCTGGGGTCATCGGGAGATGCGCCAGATACTCGGACAGAGTCTCTGGCTGGGCTTGGGAATTACTCATCGGCAGGCAACTGATAGCTCCAGGTTTCGGTCAGGACTTCTTCAGTCTTGATCGGCTCCGGTGTGGCTGGGGCAGCTTCCGGCTGCTTGGCTTCCTTGTCCTTGGCGTCTTTTTTGGCCTGCTTCTCATGTTGCTTGGCCAGGACCTTGTCGGCCTTGAGAACCTGGGTGGACACATGCTCAGGCTCGGCCGGAGCAACGTCCTGCACCAGGGCAGCACGCATTTCGGTCGGCTTGCTCGCGTCCTTGATCTTCATGCGCAGGGTCAGGCGCCAGCCTTTGGTGTGCTCGTTGTAACGCACGCTGTTTTCAACCAGTTCAGCGTTGTCACCCACGCTCACCTGGCTGCGCACGGGCGCATCCGGCAGCAGTTTTTTCAGGGACGGGCCTTCGAAGTCCACCAGGTACGCGACGCTGCCATCGGGCTGACGGATCAGGTTGGATTGCTTCACGTCACCGGTCGAACGCAGGGTCTGCTTGACCCACGCGCTGTCCGGCGAGTGGAACGCGGCGTCGTCGAGGGTCCAGTGCAGGCGGTAGGCGACGTCGAGCGGCTGGCCGACTTCCGGCAGTTTTTCCGGGCTCCAGAACGCAACGATGTTGTCGTTGGTCTCGTCGGCGGTCGGGATCTCAACCAGGTCCACGGAGCCTTTGCCCCAATCGCCTTCAGGTTCGATCCAGGCGCTTGGACGCTTGTCGTAGTTATCGTCCAGGTCTTCGTAGTGGCTGAAGTTGCGGCCACGTTGCAGCAGACCGAAACCACGCGGGTTTTCTACGCTGAAGTTGCTGACCGACAGGTGTTTAGGGTTGTTCAGTGGACGCCAGATCCACTCGCCATTGCCGGCATGGATCGACAGGCCGCTGGAATCATGCAGCTCGCGACGGTAGTTGAGCACCTTGGACGGCTGGTTCGCGCCGAACAGGAACATGCTGGTCAATGGGGCAACGCCCAGCTTGCTGACCTTGTCGCGCAGGTACATCTGGGATTTGACGTCGACCACCGTGTCGGTGCCCGGACGCAGGGTCAGGCGATAGGCGCCGGTCGCGCGTGGCGAGTCCAACAGGGCGAAGATCACCAGGTGCTTGTCACCCGGCTTAGGACGCTCGATCCAGAACTCGGTGAAGCGTGGGAACTCTTCGCCGGACGGCAGCGCGGTGTCGATCGCCATGCCGCGGGCGGACAGGCCATACACCTGATCCTTGCCCACGACGCGGAAGTAGCTGGCGCCGAGCATGGTCATGATTTCGTCTTGCTTGTCGCCCTTGTTGATCGGGTACAGCACACGGAAACCGGCATAACCCAGCTGTTCGGTGGCTTTAGGGTCAAATTTCACGTCGCCGAAGTCAAAACGCGACGGGTCGTATTTGATTTCCTGGACGCTGTCAGCGGTCACTTCGTTGATTTTCACCGGTGTATCGAAGTGCATACCCTGGTGATAGAAGGACAGCTTGAACGGGGTGTTCTGATCGGCCCACTCGGCTTTTTCATTGCGGAAACGAATCTTCTGGTAGTCCGCGAACTTCATTTCGCGGAATTCGTTCGGCAGATTGCTGCGCGGAGCTTCGTATTTCTGCCCAGCCAGCTCTTTTGCCTTGGCCGACACATCATCCAGACTGAATGCCCACAGTTGACCCGCGCCGAACAGGCAAAACAGGGCAGAGCCCGTCACCAGTGCGTTTCGTAACCGTTTGGCAGACAATTTTGGTGCATTACAGGGACTAACAATCACGAGCAACCCTCGCCGAAAACAGATCAAAAAACCAACGGCCAGCTATCTATATGCCAGGTTGGCGAGCATTGTTCCGACTCCCCTGGGTCAAAATGATTCCCCAGTGGATGTCGGACAAGTCTCTACCTAAGTCAAAAATGGACCAAACAACGCTGATCCCCGTAGCGCGCGATTATCTAGTAGCCCGCGAGACAACGCATCAGGGGCAACGAAGTATTTGTAGCGAAATCCTGCGTTTTTAAGCATTAAAAGTCGTTTTCAATACATTCACGTCTGCAGGAGGAAGGTCACAGGGCCATCATTGACCAAATGCACCTGCATATCCGCGCCAAAACGGCCCGAAGCCACCTTGCCATGCAATTGTTGCGCTTGTAACAGCAAGTGATCAAAAAGCGCCGCTCCCAGGGCCGGAGGGGCCGCTGTGGAGAAGCTGGGCCGCAACCCGCTCTTGGTGTCCGCCGCCAGGGTGAACTGCGAGACCAGCAGCAATCCGCCGTCAATGTCCTTGAGCGACAGGTTCATCTTGCCTTCGTCATCGCCGAACACCCGATAGTTCAGCAGCCGGTGCAGCAGTTTGTCGGCGCTTTCGGGCGTATCTGAAGGCTCCACCGCCACCAGCACCAGCAACCCCTGGTCGATGGCACCCACGGTTTCACCCGCCACCTCGACTCGGGCGCCAAGCACCCGCTGCAGCAGGCCCTTCATGCTTCTTCAGGCGGCAGGTCGAGCAAACGCCGGGCCATTTCGCCGGTCGCGCGTACCAGCGCATCCGTGATGCCTGGCTCGGACGCCGCATGGCCCGCCTCGCGGATCACCTGCAGCTCGCTGTTGGGCCACGCCTGGTGTAATTCCCAGGCGTTATCCAACGGGCAGATCATATCGTAGCGCCCGTGGATGATTACGCCAGGCAGGTGCGCGATCTTGTGCATATCGCGAATCAGCTGGTCAGGCTCCAGGAACGAGTGGTTGGTGAAGTAATGGCACTCGATGCGCGCAATCGACAGCGCCCGCTGCGGCTCGGAAAACCGCTCCACATGCTGCGGGCTCGGGCACAGGCCGAGCATGCGCCCTTCCCAGCCGGACCAGGCCTTGGCCGCGTGCATCTGGGCGATCTGGTCATTGCCGGTGAGGCGTTTGTGATACGCCGCGATCATGTCGTGACGCTCGTCGGCCGGGATCGGCGCGATGTAATCCTGCCAGTAATCCGGGAACAGGCGGCTCGCGCCTTCCTGGTAGAACCAGTGAATGTCCTGCGGGCGGGCCAGGAAGATGCCGCGCACGATCAGGCCATGCACGCGCTCGGGATGGGTCTGCGCATAGGCCAGCGCCAGGGTCGAGCCCCAGGAACCGCCGAACAGCACCCATTTATCGATGCCCAGGTGCTCGCGGATGCGCTCCATATCGGCGACCAGGTCCCAGGTGGTGTTGTTCTCCAGGCTGGCGCGCGGCGTAGAGCGACCGCAACCGCGCTGGTCGAAGGTAACGATGCGATACAGGTTGGGATCGAAATAGCAACGGCTTTGGGCATCGCAACCGGCGCCGGGGCCACCATGGATGAATACAACCGGCAAGCCTTCGGGGGAGCCACTTTCATCGACATACAGGGTATGCGTGTCATCGACAGCCAGATCGTGCCGGGCGTAGGGTTTGATCTGCGGGAACCAAGTCTGCATTGCGCGCTCCGTAGGGGTTCGGGTTCATCCCTGGGGGGACGTCTATTATTCTGCCGTCTGGCACTATAAACCCGAATTGTGCAATGAGCATGTCCTTGAGCGCTTAGACCTGTGTCAGCCCTTCGCCCAGCTTAGGAAGGCTTAGCCAGCCATTGGTGGGATAAGTGCCTGGCATGGTGCAATCCAGGGCGGGCCCCTCCCACGGTTGGGGCTGTCTTGGGCTGAGGGCAAGGCCCGCGCTGCAGATCCTGCCTAGCCGTAACGCTTGCGCCCCCAGGCCAGCAGGCCTTCGAGCAACTGTTTCAACACCACCTGCGTCGGCTCGGCCAGGTCGGCGCGGTACTTGAACGGTTCGAACTCCTCCATATAGGTGCTCTGGCACAATTCCAGCTGCACGGCGTGGATATTCTCGGCCGGGTCGCCGTAATGCCGGGTGATATGCCCGCCCTTGAAGCGCCCGTTGAGCACATGGGTGTACTGCGGGTGCCTGGCGCAGATGGCTTCCAATTGGCCGGCCAGTTCCGGGGCGCAGGCCGCGCCGTTGAAGGTGCCGAGGTTGAAGTCCGGCAGTTTGCCTTCGAACAGGTGCGGGATCACCGAGCGAATCGAGTGCGCATCGAACAGCAGCGCATAGCCGAACTCTGCCTTGAGTCGTGCCAGCTCCTCCTGCAGCGCGCGGTGGTAGGGGCCCCAGATTTTCTGCAGGTAGGTCGCCCGTTCTTCCTCGGAGGGTTCCTGGCCTTCCAGAAACAACGGCACGCCATCGAACAGGGTTTTGGGGTACAGGCCGGTGGTGGCGCCGGCATACAGCGGCGTGTCGTCGGACGGTCGGTTCAGATCGATGACAAACCGCGAATACTCCGCCGACAAGGTGCTGGCACCCAATTCCTCGGCAAAGTCATACAGCAAAGGAATATGCCAGTCGGTGTCCGGCAAGCTTTGCGCCTCGGGGATCAGCCCGGCCTTTACCGCAGGCGTCAGGCGCAAGCCGGCGTGAGGCATGCTGATCAGCAGCGGTGTGCGGCCTTGTTTGAAGTTCAGAACCTTATCCACAACGGTACTCCTTAGACGATGGCATCGACGCCATGGCGCACGACGCGTTTATCCAGTTCGCCGCCCAGCCAGTAAGCCAGGTCGGCTGGACGGTCGATTTGCCAGGCGACAAAATCCGCAACCTTGCCCACCTCCAGCGAACCGTGGGTGTGGCCCATGCCCAGGGCGGTGGCCGCGTGTTGCGTGGCGCCGGCCAGGGCTTCTTCCGGGGTCATGCGGAACAAGGTGCAGGCCATGTTCAGCATCAGGCGCACAGACAGCGCTGGCGAGGTGCCGGGGTTGAGGTCGCTGGCGATGGCGATTTTCACACCGTGCTTGCGCAGGGCCTCCATGGGCGGCAACTGAGTCTCACGCAGAAAGTAGAATGCCCCCGGCAGCAACACCGCAACGGTGCCGGCGGCGGCCATGGCGATGGCGTCTTCTTCGGTCATAAACTCCAGGTGGTCCGCCGACAATGCGTGATAACGCGCCGCCAGGCTGGAGCCGTGCAGCGAGGACAGTTGTTCGGCGTGCAGCTTCACCGGCAGGCCAAGTTGCTGCGCGACGTCAAACACGCGGGCCACCTGTGCCGGGGAAAATGCCAGGTATTCGCAGAACGCATCCACCGCATCCACCAGCCCTTCGGCCGCCAGGGCCGGCAGCATTTCGCTGCAGATATGCTCGATATAGTCGTCGGTACGGTCCTTGTACTCCGGCGGCAAGGCATGGGCGGCCAGGCAGGTAGCGCGCACGCTCACCGGCAGCGCTTCCCCCAGGCGTCGGGCCACGCGCAGCATCTTGCGCTCGTTGGCCAGGTCCAGGCCGTAGCCGGATTTGATTTCCACCGTGGTCACACCGTCACGCAGCAGACTGCGCAGGCGCTTATGAGCGCTGGCGAACAGTTCATCTTCACTGGCGGCGCGGGTGGCGCGCACGGTGCTGGCGATCCCGCCGCCCTGGGCCGCGATCTCGGCATAGCTCACGCCTTCAAGGCGTTGCTCGAATTCGCCGCTGCGGTTGCCGCCGAACACCGTATGAGTGTGACAATCGATCAGCCCGGGGGTTACCCACGCGCCTTGCAGGTCGTGGACCTGGGCGTAATCCGCGCTCGGCGCCTGGCTGCGTGGGCCGATCCACTCGATCAGCGAACCGGCGGTGACCATGGCCGCATCCTCGATGATCGAGTACTTGCCCTGGGCCATGGTTGCGACGTGGCAGTGCTGCCAAAGGGTTTTCATCCGACACTCCTTGGGTTACAGGCTCGGCAGCAACCGGGCCGGGACCAGCTCGTTCAGGCAGCGGCCGGCGAGCAGTTCACTGGCGGCGATGATGTCCGGGGCGAAAAAGCGGTCCTTGTCGTAAAACGCCACTTTGCTGCGCAGGATGCCACGGGCTTTTTCCAGTTTCGGCGAGGTTTTCAAGCCTTCGCGCAGGTCCAGGCCCTGGCACGCCGCCAGCCATTCCACGGCGAGGATGCCACGGGTGTTTTCGGCCATTTCCCACAGGCGCTTGCCGGCAGCCGGGGCCATTGAAACGTGGTCTTCCTGGTTGGCGGAGGTCGGCAGGCTGTCGACGCTGTGGGGATGGGCCAATGCCTTGTTCTCACTGGCCAGCGCGGCGGCGGTGACCTGGGCGATCATGAAGCCGGAGTTGACCCCGCCATTGCCCACCAGGAACGGCGGCAACTGGGACATGTGCTTGTCCATCATCAGCGAGATACGCCGCTCGCTGAGCGAACCGATTTCGGCGATGGCCAGTGCCATGTTGTCGGCGGCCATGGCCACCGGCTCGGCGTGGAAGTTACCGCCGGAAATCACGTCGCCTTCGGCGGCAAATACCAGGGGGTTATCGGAGACGGCGTTGGCCTCCACCGCCAGCACTTCGGCAGCCTGGCGGAACTGGGTCAGGCAGGCGCCCATGACTTGTGGCTGGCAACGCAGGGAATACGGATCCTGCACCTTGTCGCAGTTCTGGTGCGACTGCGAGACCTGGCTGCTTTCACCCAGCAGATCACGGTAGGCCGCCGCCGAATCGATCTGCCCGCGTTGACCGCGAGCCGCATGAATGCGTGCGTCGAAGGGCGAGCGCGAACCCAGCACCGCTTCCACGGTAAGACCGCCGCACGCCAGGGCGCCGGCGAACAGGTCTTCACCTTCGAACAGGCCGCGCAAGGCATACGCCGTGGACACCTGAGTACCGTTAAGCAGCGCCAGGCCTTCCTTCGCCGCCAGGGTCAGCGGCGCGAGGCCGGCGATCTTGAGCGCGTCTTTCGCTTCAAGCCATTCGCCTTTGTAGCGCGCCTTGCCTTCGCCGAGCAGCACGAGGGACATGTGGGCCAGGGGCGCCAAGTCACCGGAGGCGCCCACCGAACCTTTCAAAGGAATATGCGGGTACACCTCTGCGTTGATCAGCGCGATCAGCGCGTCAATCACCACGCGACGGATACCGGAGAAGCCACGGCTGAGGCTGTTGACCTTGAGCACCATGACCAGCCGCACCAACGCGTCGCTGATCGGCTCGCCAACACCGGCGGCGTGGGACAACACCAGGGAACGCTGGAGGTTTTCCAGGTCGGCGCTGGCGATACGCGTGGAGGCCAGCAGGCCAAAACCGGTGTTGATGCCGTAGGCGGTGCGGTTTTCGGCGAGGATCTGCTCGACACACGCCACGCTGGCGTCGATCTGCGCCGATGCGCTGTCATCCAGGCTGAGGGTTACCGGCTGCTGATAGATGGCCCGCAGTTGGGCGAGGCTCAGTTGGCCCGGAATCAGGTTTAGCGCAGTCACAGTGATGCTCCTTTGGAATTATTGTTCAGTGCAAATGGGGAAGTGCTTGATGCAGCAAAGCGGTGTCCTTGAGCAACGCGGCGGCGGTCGCGATATCCGGCGCCAGCCAGCGGTCCTGCTCATAGGGCGGGATATGTTCACGCAGTAAACGCCAGGCACGCTCGGTGCCGACGCCGAAGCGCTGCGCCTTTAAAAATTCAAAGGCCTGGGCCGCCAGCAAGTACTCGATGGCGAGGATCTGGGTCACGTTGGCTAATACCTGGTGCAGCTTGAGCGCGGCATTGGTGCCCATGCTCAGGTGGTCTTCCTGCAGGCCCGAGGTAACGAAATTATCGAGCACCGCCGGCTGCGCCAGTTGGCGATTCTGCCCGCACAACGACGCGGCGACGTACTGCACGATCATCATGCCGGAGTTGACCCCGGGGTTGCTCACCAGAAACGCCGGCAAGCCGCTGACATGGGGGTTGATCAAGCGGTCCAGGCGGCGCTCGGCCACCGAGCCGATTTCGGCCATGGCGATGGCGAGCATATCCGCCGCCAGCGCGACCGACTGCCCGTGGGGGTTGGCCTGGGACACCACCCGGTAGTTGTCCGGCGTGCCGAGCACCAGCGGGTTATCGGTGACGCTGTTGAGTTCGGTCTCGATCTGCCGCGTGGCGTGCGCCACCTGGTCACGCGTCGCGCCGTGGATCTGCGGGATCGAGCGCAGGCTCAAAGCGTCCTGGGTACGAATGCCCTGGCTGGCGGCGATCACCTCGCTGCCGTCGAGCAACGCGCGCAGGTTGGCGCCCACCTGTTGCATGCCTGGGTGGGGCTTGAGGGCGATGATGGTTGCGTCGAACGCATCGAGCTGACCGCGCTGGGCCTCGAAGCTCATGGCGCCGATCACGTCGGCCCATTGCAGCAGATGATGGGCATCGGCCAGGGCCAGGCAGCTCAGGCCGGTCATGCACGGCGTGCCGTTGACCAGGCACAGCCCGTCCTTGGCGCCAAGCTCAACGGGCTGCAAGCCTTCGGCCTGCAAGGCTTGCTGCGCCGAGACGATGCCGCCGCGATAGCTCACATTGCCGACACCCAGCAACGCTACGCCGACGTGGGCCATATGGGTCAGGTAACCCACCGATCCCTGGGACGGCACCTGCGGGGTGATGCCATGGTTGAGCAGCGCCAGCAGCGCCCGCACCACCTGCGGGTGCAGGCCGGAATGGCCGTGGCTGTAGTTGACAAGGGCCGCGCAGATGATCGCGCGGGTCTGTTCATCGCTCAGCGCCGGGCCGACGCCACACGCGTGGCTGAGCAAGGTGTTGCGCGACAGCTGGCTGAGTTGTTCGCCTTGCAGCGACACATTGCACAGCGCCCCCAGCCCGGTGTTCACGCCGTAGGCGCGCTCACCGCTGCTGACGATGCGCTGCACGATGGCCTGGGCGTTATCGATCCGCGCCCAGGCCTGGGTCGACAGTTCGAGGACCGCGCCATGACGGGCCACGGCGACCACGTCCTGCCAGCGCAATGGCGTGTCGGCGATGGTGATTTTTGGTGCCTGGGACATTGTTGATCTCTTCATATTCTCTACAGCTTTGCCGGCCTCATCGGGGGCAAGCCCCCTCCCACGTTGGGACAGTGTGAACCCGATCAAATGTGGGAGGGAGCTTGCTCCCGATAGGGCCAGCAGCCTCACCACAGGACCTGGGTCAGACCACCGCCGCCCGCCGCTGGACAAACCGGTCTACATACTCATCCGCCGGCGAATGCAGGATCTCGCGCGGGGTACCGACCTGGATCAATTTGCCGTCCTTGAGGATCGCGATGCGGTTGCCGATGCGCACGGCTTCGTCGAGGTCGTGGGTGATGAACACGATGGTCTTGTGCAGGGTCTTCTGCAGCTCCAGCAACTGGTCCTGCATCTCGGCGCGGATCAGCGGATCGAGGGCGCTGAAGGCTTCGTCCATCAGGATGATGTCGGTGTCGGCCGCCAGGGCACGAGCCAGGCCCACCCGTTGGCGCATGCCGCCGGAGAGCTGATGCGGGTATTTGTTTTCGTAGCCCTTCAGGCCCACGGTGTCGATCCAGTGCAGGGCGCGCTCGGCGCACACCTGTTTGCTTTCACCGCGCACCTTGAGGCCGTAGGCGACGTTGTCGAGCACGCTTTTGTGGGGCAGCAGGCCGAAGCTCTGGAACACCATGCTGATCTTGTGGCGACGGAATTGACGCAGGGCTTCCATGTCCAGTTGCAGGATATCTTCGCCGTCCACCAGGATCGCGCCGCTGGTGGGGTCGATCAGGCGGTTGAAATGGCGCACCAGGGTCGACTTGCCCGAGCCGGACAGGCCCATGATCACAAAAATTTCGCCGGTGCCGATGCTCAGGGACAGGTCGTTGACACCGACCACGCAGCCGGTCTCGGCCAGCACCTGGTCCTTGGTCTTGCCCTGGCCGATCAGCGAGAGCGCGTCCTTGGCACGATTGCCGAAAATCTTGAAGACGTTTTTCACTTCGATTTTGCTGACGGTAGTCATTTGCTCGCCTCATGCCGTGGACGACCATAGGCCTGGGTTATGCGGTCGATGACCACTGCAAGAATCACGATCGCCAGCCCGGCTTCAAGGCCACGGCCGACGTTCAGCGTCTGGATGCCGACCAGTACATCTTCACCCAGGCCTCGGGCGCCGATCATCGAGGCGATCACCACCATCGACAACGCCATCATGGTGGTCTGGTTGATACCGGCCATGATGCTCGGCAGCGCCAGCGGCAGTTGCACGCCGAACAGTTGCTGCCAGCGGTTGGCGCCAAAGGCGTTGATAGCTTCCATGACCTCGCCGTCGACCTGGCGAATGCCCAGGTCCGTCAGGCGAATCAGCGGCGGTGCGGCGTAGATCACCGTGGCGAAAATCGCCGGCACTTTGCCCAGGCCGAACAGCATCAGCACCGGGATCAGGTACACGAAGCTGGGCATGGTCTGCATGATGTCCAGCAGCGGCATCAATACCGAGCGCAGGCGATTGCTGCGGGCCGACAGAATGCCCAGCGGGATGCCGATCAACACCGAAATCACCGTGGCGACCAGCATCAGCGCCAGGGTCTGCATCAGTTTGTCCCACAGGCCGACGGCACCCACCAGGAACAACAGCCCGACGATCACCGCCGTGGTCAGGACTTTACGGGTGGCGTGCCAGGCAACGGCGCCGACGATGGCCAGCATCAGCCACCAGGGCGCGGCGCGCAGCAGGCCTTCCAGGTTGACGATGGCCCATAACAGGGTGTCGGAGATGTGCCTGAACACATCGCCATAGTTGGTGACCAGTGAATCCACCCAACCGTTGACCCAGTCGGCGATGGAAAAGGTAAAACTCTCAGGAAACATAGCGTGCTCTCGATCCAGTGGGGTGTGGCCAGGCGCCCGGCTGCCTCTCAGGGTAGCCGGGCACGCTCGACCTACAAGGCCGCGTCGATTTTCTTGGCAGCCTCGTCGCTCACCCAGGCGTGCCAGACTTCAGGGTGTTCCTTGAGGAAGATTTTCGCCAGCTTCGGCGACTCGATGCGCTCCTTGGCCATGCGACCCAGGTTCTGGTTGAGCAGGTCGATCGGCAGGTTGACCTTTTCCAGCACGGCCACCAGTTCCGGCGCTTGCTCGTGGAAGGTCTTGGACAGGCCGACCTTGATGCTCACACTCTTATCCACACCGGGTTTTTCTTCAAGCTTGACCAGGTCGACCTGGCCCATCAGCGGCGTCGGCGACCAGTAGTAGAACAGGATCGGCTCGCCGCGCTTGTAGCTCGACAATACTGCGGCATCCAGCGCCGGGCCGGTGCCTGGGCGGAAGTTGGTGTAGGAACTTTCCAGACCGTAGCTTTTAAGCATTTCGCTGTTGTCCAGCTCGCAGGTCCAGCCCGCCGGGCAGTTGTAGAAACGGCCTTTGGACGGCTCTTCCGGGTCCTTGAACACGGCGGCGTACTGGCCCAGGTCAGCGATGTTTTTCAGGCCCGGCGCTTTGGCTTCCAGCTTGCGCTTGGCGTCGCCTTCGATCACGTAGCGTGGCACGTACCAACCTTCGATCGCCCCTACCACTGGAGCGCCGACGCCGACCACTTTGCCGGCCTTCTCGGCCTTGTTCCAGACTTCGCTGCGGCCTACCCACTCTTCGGCGAACACTTGGATGTCGTTGCTGCTCAGGGCGTTTTCCATGGTGATGGAATTGCCCGGCAGGCTGTCGGTTTTGCAGTCGTAGCCTTTTTCCAGCACGGTTTGCAGGATGTCGGTGAGCAACATGCCGCTTTCCCAGTTCAGGCCGGCGAATTTCACCGGTTTGCCGGACTCGCACCAACCGGCCGCCTGGGCGCCGGCAGTGGCCAGCAAGCCCGCAGAGAACACGGTGGCCAACAGGGTCTTATGCATTTTCATTGTTGTGACGCTCCCAATCATGAAATGGATTACGGCAGTCAGTAGGCATCCTGCCCTGTCCACGTCCCCTCAGGCTTGTGCAACCAGCCCGTTTGTCATCGGTGCAGCGCCCTGCTCTGGCGGCAGGATCAGGTGTTCGGGGTGTGCGGCAGGCCACTTTTTCGCAGCCCAGTAGTAAAGCGCGGCGGGAAGCAGCAGGCCGATGATCCAGGAAATATCCACATCGCCCAGGGCGGCCACCAGGGGGCCGGTGTAGAACTTGGTGGAGATGAACGGCAACTGCGCCAGTACACCGACGACATAAACGCTGATACCGAGCAGGTTCCAACGTCCATAGCGACCATTCGGATCGGTCAGCGCCGGCACGTCATAGCGATCGCGCGTGATGCAGTAGTAGTCGACCAGATTGATCGCACTCCAGGGGGTAAAAAACGCCAGCAGGAACAGGATGAAGGACTTGAACGCGCCGAGGAACGAGTGCTGCCCGAGCAAGGCGATCAGGGTCGCCGTACCGACAATGCCCAGCACGAACACCAGACGCTGCATGCGCGTGACCTCCAGGCGACCGCGAAAGCCGCTGATGATGGTCGCAATGCACATGAAGCTGCCGTAGGAGTTCAGCGTGGAGATGGTGACCTTGCCGAACGCGATGCTGAAATACAGCAGCGCCGCAGTGGCACCCGTGCCGCCCAGCCCCACAATGTAGGCCACTTCGTGACCGGCAAATTGCCCGTTGGACATGGCCGCGGCAAACACGCCGAGGACCATCGCCACTTGCGCGCCAACCACCGAACCTGCGCCTGCGGCGAGAAAGGTTTTCACCGAGGACGTCCCGCTCGGCAGGTAGCGTGAATAGTCCGCCACGTAAGGCCCGAAAGCGATCTGCCAGGATGCCGCGAGCGACACCGCCAGCAGGAAGCTGCTCCAGCTGAAATGACGGATCTGCAGGAGCGCGCCGACGTCGGCCTGGCTGATCAGGCGGCTGAACAGGTAGACAAAGGCAATCACGCCGATAACGCTGGCCACGCGGCCGATGAAGTGGATCACCCGATAACCGAGCACCGTGACCAATACGATGACACTGGCGAAGATCAGGATTCCGACGCTGTCGGTGACGCCGAACAACTGGCCCAGCGCCTGGCCGGACAACACCGTGCCGGTGGCGGTGAAGCCCAGGTACATCAGGCACACCAGCACAATCGGAATGGCCGCGCCGTAGACCCCGAACTGCACCCGGCTGGAGATCATCTGCGGCAGCCCCAGCTTGGGGCCTTGCGCCGCGTGCAATGCCATCACGCCGCCGCCCAGCAGTTGGCCGATCAACAGACCGATCAACGACCAGAACACATCGCCGCCGAGCACCACGGCCAAGGCTCCGGTGACGATGGCGGTGATCTGCAGGTTGGCGCCCATCCACAGGGTGAACTGGCTCAAGAGACGACCGTGTCTTTCCGCTTCCGGGATGTAATCGATCGAACGCCTTTCGATCAATGGGGTGGTTGCACGTGTGTCAGCCATTTACTTTCAACCTCTGATGGATTGTCTTGGGTTCGCCGCCGGTCAACGGTGGGAGAGGACCTGGCCCCTCCCACATGGAGTTACTTGATCATCGGGAGATTGAGGCCCTGTTCTTTGGCGCAATCGATGGCGATCTGGTACCCGGCGTCTGCGTGACGCATCACCCCGGTGGCCGGGTCGTTGTGCAGCACGCGGGCAATTCGCTCGGCCGCTTCGTCGGTGCCGTCGCACACAATGACCATGCCCGAGTGCTGGGAGAAGCCCATACCCACGCCACCGCCGTGATGCAGCGAAACCCAGGTGGCGCCGCTGGCGGTGTTGAGCAGGGCGTTGAGCAGTGGCCAATCGGACACGGCGTCGGAGCCATCCTGCATGGATTCGGTTTCGCGGTTCGGGCTGGCCACCGAGCCGGAGTCCAGATGGTCACGGCCGATCACCACCGGTGCCGACAACTCGCCGCTGCGCACCATTTCATTGAACGCCAGGCCGAGCTTGGCGCGCTGGCCCAGGCCGACCCAGCAGATACGCGCCGGCAGGCCCTGAAAGCTGATGCGCTCGCGCGCCATGTCCAGCCAGTTGTGCAGGTGTGCATCGTCGGGGATCAGCTCTTTGACTTTGGCGTCCGTCTTGTAGATGTCCTGTGGGTCGCCCGACAGCGCCGCCCAGCGGAACGGGCCGATGCCACGGCAGAACAGCGGACGGATGTAGGCCGGTACGAAACCTGGGAAGTCGAATGCGTTTTCGACGCCTTCCTCCTGGGCCATCTGGCGGATGTTGTTGCCGTAGTCGAAGGTCGGGATGCCTTGTTTCTGGAACTCCAGCATGGCCTTGACGTGCACGGCCATCGACTGCTTGGCGGCCTTGATCACGGCGGCCGGTTCGGTCTTGGCGCGGGCGCGGTATTCGTCCCAGGTCCAGCCGGCCGGCAGGTAGCCGTTAAGGGGGTCGTGAGCGCTGGTCTGGTCGGTGACCATGTCCGGGCGCACGCCGCGCTTGACCAGTTCCGGCAGGATTTCCGCCGCGTTACCCAGCAGCGCGATGGAGATGGCCTTGCCTTCCTGGGTGTATTTGGCGATGCGGGCCAGGGCGTCGTCGAGGTCGCTGGCCTGCTCGTCGACGTAGCGGCTATTCAGGCGGAAATCGATGCTGACCTGTTGGCATTCGATGTTCAACGAGCACGCACCGGCCAGGGTCGCGGCCAGCGGCTGCGCGCCGCCCATACCGCCGAGGCCGGCGGTAAGCACCCAGCGGCCTTTGAGATTGCTGTCGTAATGCTGGCGGCCAGCCTCGACGAAGGTTTCGTAGGTGCCCTGGACGATGCCCTGGCTACCGATGTAGATCCAACTGCCGGCAGTCATCTGGCCGTACATGGCCAGGCCCTTGGCATCCAGCTCATTGAAGTGCTCCCAACTGGCCCAGTGCGGCACCAGGTTGGAGTTGGCGATCAATACGCGCGGAGCGTTGCTATGGGTTTTAAACACACCGACCGGTTTGCCCGATTGCACCAGCAGGGTCTCGTCGTCGTTCAGATGGGTGAGGCTCTCGACGATCTGGTCGTAGCACTCCCAGTTGCGCGCGGCACGGCCGATACCGCCGTAGACCACCAGTTCTTTCGGATTCTCGGCCACTTGCGGGTCGAGGTTGTTCATCAGCATGCGCAGCGGCGCTTCGGTCAGCCAGCTCTTGGCAGTGAGCTTGTTACCGCGGGCGGCGCGGATTTCAACGTCACGGTATTTTGTAGGCTTGGTCACAACTCAGACTCCTCGGCGATCGATGCGCGAACAGGGATGGTGCGAAGTAGGGTCTTACACACACATCTTTACTTGTACATACAAGCATATGCAATCAAGCGGCCAACTTTCTGTGCAGGGGGTTTGATTTTTTTTGCAAAGACCGCACGAGCCTTGGAAATTGAGGCTTCGAGGGATGATGAAATTTCTTACGAAGGAGTTTTATAGCGAGGAAGATTTGTCACGACAGCGCGGTTTTGCGCCACGCTGGGGCGTTCGGTAACAAATTGGTGCGAGACCTGGAAACACATCGTAAGAACAGTGAGAAAAAAATGTGGGAGGGGGCAAGCCCTCCCACTTTTTTTAACCGCGCGTAGTGAGTTCGATGATGCAACTGCGACCGGCGATAGCGATATCCAGCAAGCCGTTGTTACCGTCTACCTGCAGGCAATCATGCTGACCCAATATGTGGTCCATCACCTTCACTTCATCCGCAACACTGAACACCAGCACGGTTTGCGCAGTGCTGAAGAACCGCTGCACACCATCCACCCATTGCAACCGCGCGTGGTAACGCTGAGGGGAATAGATCAGGTTGAAATCGCGGATCGGCCCGGTAATCAAGCGACATGACACTTGGCTGTCGCCTTTGAAGGCAAACGGTTGCAGCGGTAACAACCCGCGCTGCTCCTCGCCATCCACCGTCAACACCATGCCTGCGCCTTTGATCACAGTGATCACGCGCTGGTAGCCGGCAAAGGTGGAAAACCCGCCCGATTCGGCGATGTCGGCAATCGACAGGCGCCAGCCGAAGCCTTCCAGGCCCTCGCCGGCATCGCGGGTGACTTCTTCGGTGCTGCCGCCGCCGTTCTTCCACGGCATGCGCACGTATTCAGTGGCGCGCCAGACTTTTACTGCACTCATTTACTGAAACGTCCTTCCAGACTGTGACGGGAACCGGGGTGGATCAAACGCGCGGCGGTCACCGGCTGACGGCCGGACCAGGTGCGACGACGGATCAACAGGCACGGCTCGCCGGGTTCTATCTGCAACAACTGGCATTCGGCGGCGTCCGCAAGGATCGCTTCCACCACGTGCTCGCCTTCGGTCAGCGGCGCCACTTGATTGAGATACGCGTAGGGGGTTTGCAGGGTGAAGTCCTGCTGCAGGTATTCCGGCGCGACCAGGGCGTTGACGAAACGGTCTTCGATTTGCACGGGAATATCGTTTTCGTAATGCACGATCAACGAGTGGAATACCCGCCCGCCTTCGCGCATCTCCAGGGCGACGGCGCGTTCGGAGCCCGCCGCTTCCTCGCCCAGGGTGATGACCTGGCAGGTATGCCGGTGGCCACGGGAGGCGATTTCATCGGCGATATTGTGCACTTCGAACAGCGCCGACTGGCTTTTCGGCTCGGCGACGAAGGTCCCGACGCCCTGCATGCGCACCAGCAAACCTTCAGCGGTGAGCTCGCGAAGGGCGCGGTTGATGGTCATGCGACTGAAGCCCAATTGGCTGACCAGCTCGCTCTCCGACGGTACGCGGTAATGAGGCGGCCAGTTACCGTTGAGAATCTGCTGGCTGATCATGTGTTTGACGCGGGCGTACAAGGGCGCCGGACTTTCGTCCATGTGGGCAGCCAGCGAAGAGTTGGCGGGCGGAGTCGGCACGGGGGATCCTTGCAGTAGGAAAAGATGCATAGATTGCCGGAGTTTACCGAGCAGGCAAACGTCTGTATATGTATATACAAATAAACACACGACCGGGGTGCTCTAATCATGTCCGCTTTCTTCGCCGAACGCGCGCTGCTGCCTAGTGGATGGGCCAACGATGTACGCTTTGAAGTCAGCGCCGATGGCCTGCTGGCCCACGTTGAAGCCCACGCGAGCGCAGATGGCGCCGAACGGCTCAGAGGCCCGGTGCTGGCGGGCATGCCGAACCTGCACTCCCACGCATTCCAACGCGCCATGGCGGGCCTGGCCGAAGTGGCCGGCAACCCGAATGACAGTTTCTGGACCTGGCGCGACCTGATGTACCGCATGGTGGGCAAGATCAACCCGGACCAACTGCAGGTGATCGCGCGTCAGCTGTATATCGAGATGCTCAAGGCGGGCTACACCTCGGTGGCCGAATTTCACTACGTGCACCACGACATCAATGGTCAGCCTTATGCCGACCCTGCGGAACTGTCGCGACAGATCAGCCAGGCGGCGAGTGCCAGCGGCATCGGCCTGACCCTGCTGCCGGTGCTCTACAGCCACTCCGGGTTTGGTGGCCAGGCGCCAAATGACGGCCAGCGGCGCTTTATCAACAGCACGGAAAGCTACCTGGATCTGCGAGCACGCCTGCAACCGATCCTGGCAGCACAACCGGCACAGCATCTGGGCGTGTGCTTCCACTCCTTGCGCGCTGTGACGCCCCAACAGATCAATGACGTCCTGGCAGCCAGCGACAAGGCGTGCCCGGTGCATATCCATATCGCCGAGCAACAAAAAGAAGTCGACGACTGCCTGGCCTGGAGCGGCAAGCGTCCGCTGCAATGGCTGTATGACAACGTCGAAGTCGACGAGCGCTGGTGCCTGGTGCACGCCACGCATGCCGACGCGGCAGAGGTCGCGCGCATGGCCAGAAGCCGGGCGATTGCCGGTCTGTGCCTGACCACTGAAGCCAATTTGGGCGATGGGATTTTCCCGGCGGTGGATTTTCTTGCTCAAGGGGGGCGCCTGGGCATCGGCTCCGACAGCCATGTGTCCCTGAGCGTGGTCGAAGAACTGCGCTGGCTGGAATACGGCCAACGCCTGCGCGATCAGCGCCGCAATCGCTTGTATCGCAGCGATCAGCCGATGGTCGGGCGCACTTTATTCGATGCCGCACTGGACGGCGGCGCCCAGGCGCTGGGGCAGCCGATAGGCCGATTGGAAGTGGGCAAACGCGCGGACTGGATCGTGCTGGACGGTAACGATCCGTACCTGGCCACCGCCACGCAGGACGGCATTCTCAATCGCTGGTTATTTGCCGGCGGCGATCGGCAGGTGCGCGATGTGCTGGTCAACGGCCAGTGGGTCGTGCGCGATGGGAAGCATGCTGGAGAGGAAGACAGTCGCCGGGCATTCACACAAGTGCTGAAGGATTTGTTGGGCTGACAGACGACCCATCACTAATGTGGGAGGGGCTTGCCACCTCCCACATGTAGCCTTGTGGTGATCCAGGGTTACTGCGAACTCTTGGCCATCTGCTTGTCCGGCGTACGCCAGATCAACCGCGTGGTGTCATACCCCTGCTGACGCGCCCTGCTGAGCAGGTCTTCGCGGGTGTCGGCATTCACGGTCGGCGTGCGCGACAGAATCCACATATAGCGACGGCTCGGGCTGCCGACGATGGCGGTCTTGTAGTCATCGCTGACATACAACACCCAGTAATCGCCCTTGGCGACGCCCGGCAACAGTGCAGTGAACCAGTTATTGAATTCGACCCAGAGCTTGTCGGTCTTGCCCGGCACCTGCGGTGTGGCCGTGCCCCTGGCTTCTTCCCACTTCCACTGGTTCGTCAGGCAGCGGTTGAATACCGACATATCGCCGTCGGGCATCAGTGTGTAGCGGGCTTCGGATTGCGCGCAGTTGCGCTGGAAGTACATCGGCAAGCGAGCCAGCTCATACCAGGTGCCCTGGTAGCGATGCAGGTTGACGTTGCTCGCGGTCTTGGGTTGCAGATCATCGCCAGAATGACTGGCGCAGCCCGCCAAAAACAGGCTGGCACAAAGAAACAAAACAAAACGCATCATTCTTCTTCTCCCGTAGGCTCTCGCCCCGGTTTACTTCAGGCCTTGCCCGGAAAACATCAGAACCTTGTCACCGGCATATTGAACGCTGATAAAGCTGTTTTTATCGCCCCAGGTGCAGCTGGACATGCCCAGTGCGCCGGAACAGTCCGTCGGCTTACCCAGCAGCGACTCCACCTCGGCCTTGGGCATCCCGGCCGACAACTTTGCGTAGTTCTCTTGGTTGACCTTGCTGCAAGCGGCCAACACAACACAAAAAGTCAGCAGGGCGAGACGACGTAACGACATGGGAAAACTCCTGGAGGGGCGAAGCAGCTTGGGTATCTGCCAGAAGCTTAGAAGGGAAAAGAGGTGTCTGGTTCCCGACGGGCGAAAACAAAAAAGCCCCGAAAACGCTGAAACGTTTCGGGGCTTCCTTAACGGTGAACCGGCTCACAACCACACCGATTACCGGTCGCGGCAGCTTACTGCTTGTGATAGGCCGTGACGCGCTCAACCTCTTCCTTCGAACCCAGGAACACCGCCACGCGCTGGTGCAGGCCTTCAGGCCGGATGTCGAGAATGCGCTGGTGGCCGTCGGTGGACGCACCGCCCGCCTGCTCGACCAGGAACGACATCGGGTTGGCTTCGTACATCAGGCGCAGCTTGCCCGGCTTGGACGGCTCGCGGCTGTCGCGTGGGTACATGAACAGGCCGCCACGGGTGAGGATACGGTGCACGTCGGCCACCATTGCCGCCACCCAGCGCATGTTGAAGTTCTTCTTCAACGGGCCTTCTTCGCCTTCCATCAACTCATTGACGTAGCGCTGTACCGGCGCTTCCCAGTGACGCTGGTTGGACATGTTGATCGCAAATTCCTGGGTGGAAGCAGGAATCGAGATGTCTTCGTGGGTCAACACGAAGCTGCCCATCTCGCGGTCCAGGGTGAAGCCCTTGACGCCGTCGCCCAGGGTCAGTACCAGCATGGTCTGTGGACCATAGATCGCGTAACCGGCGGCGACCTGCTCGGTGCCTGGCTGCAGGAAGGCCTTTTCGTTCAGGGCTTCGTTCTGGCTCAGGTATTCGTTCGGGCAACGCAGTACCGAGAAGATGGTGCCCACCGGTGCGTTGATGTCGATGTTGGAAGAACCGTCCAGAGGGTCGAATACCAGCAGGTAGGCGCCTTTAGGGTATTTGCCCGGGATCTGGTAGGCATTGTCCATTTCTTCGGACGCCATGCCGGCCAGGTGACCGCCCCATTCGTTGGCTTCAAGCAGGATCTCGTTGGACAGCACGTCGAGCTTCTTCTGCACTTCGCCCTGCACGTTTTCAGTGCCCATGCTGCCCAGGACACCGCCCAGTGCACCTTTGGACACGGCGTGGCTGATTTCCTTGCAGGCACGCGCCACCACTTCGATAAGGAAGCGCAGATCGGCAGGCGTGTTGTTGCTGCGGGTCTGCTCGATCAAATAGCGACTCAAGGTAACGCGGGACATGGAAGGCTCCGATGAATGGGGGGGCTTGAAAACCCGCGCAGTTTAGCGCGAGTCGGGGCTGATTTCCTCTCATCAGAGGATTTAACCCCAATAGAGTTCACGGCTGGCCCTGCGGTTTGCGCAACAAACTGTAGGCCATGGCTCCCAGCACGGCCACGCCCAGCAGCAGCACGGCCCATAGACCCAGCTTCTTCCAGTCGCGACCCACCTCGGGGGCTACGACAACGACAGCCGGTTTGACCACTGCCTCGCCCGCTACCCTGGCCTGCCCCAGGGCGTTCAGACGCTCGGCACTGTAGTCAGGGATCAGCGTGGACAGCGGCAGGCTTGCGGCCTTCACCGTGATATTGCCCAGCGCCAGCGTGAACGGCGGTTCGCCCCGCGCCAGGAACACCACCTGCGTGGCGCGCACCGCATAACGCAACGCCGGCGCCTGGGCACCCAGGCCACCGCCGCGCTCGTCCACCTGCAAGCGGATCTGGTTGAGCACCTGGCCCGGCAACGGCAACTCATCCTGCACCACGTCGTGGCCGTTCTGAGTCAGGCGATAAAGCAGGCCCGAGCTCAACGGCTGCCAACTCTGCTGGCTGTCGCGCCGCCCGGACACATTGACCGGCGCCAGGGTGTTGGGCTGCGATAATTCGATGCGCATGCGCTCGGCACTCAGGCCCGCGGGCAGTTGCCAGCTGTATTCACCGGCCCCCAATCGCTCGCCCGCCAGCGGCGGCGACCACACCAGCGGCTGCGGCAGGCTGCTGCGAGTAGCGCTTACCAGCTTGGCCGATGTCAGCACTGGCGCTGCCTGGCCCTGCCACAGCAGGCGCAGGTAACGCGCGGACTGACCGGGCAGGCTGACATCATGCTGTTCAACCCGTTGGTCGGCGAACGACAATCGCGCCACTTGCCCATCGCCCCAGGACTCCCAGTGCTGCAGGTCATCGCTGGCTTCGATAGTGAAACGCTGAAAGCCTTCCTGTTCAAGGTTCCAGTCGAGGCTCAACTGCTGCAACGGCGCCTTGATTGCACTGGCATCCAGCACCCAACCGCGCAGCACCTGCCCGCCGGGCTTGGCGGCAGTGGACGGCTTGATCTCTACCAGAGTGCCTTCGGTGGTGGTTTTCATCACCACGCCGGGTAACGTTTCGCGGGTGTCGGCGGCGTACAGCGGGAACCACTTCACGTCGGTCAGCACACGGCTTTCCGAGCTTGACGATGCCTGGCGCGACAACGCATACGCCTGCGGCTCGCCGGCGGCATTGAACACCCGCAGGTCGCTCAGATCGGCCTGGCGCGCATTCAGTTGTACGGCCAGGGGCAGTTCCAGGCGATACCAGGGGCCGTTGCCGCTGACGCTCAGCGGCACCTGCGTGGTGAAATCAGCCGGACCTTCCTGGGCCCCCACAGACAGCGCCACACACATGCCCGCCACGGCCACGCTCAACTTACCGATCAAGAGGTTGCTCCTTCAGTTTCCAATACGGGTTCGGCACGCTTGGGCGGCAGCGGTGCGAAATAGCCCACCACCAGCAACAACCCGCCCACGCCGATGAACGATACGATCCGCGCCAGGCCACCACGGTTGCTCAGCTCGACAAAGAACAGCTTGGCGACCACCACTGCGATCAGCGCCGCACCGATCAGCCATACATCGCGACGATGACGCAAATGGCCGCCGATCATCAGGCCGAGGGCGATCAGCGTCCACACGATCGACAGGCTGGCCTGCACCAGCATCGACGCCAGCAGCGCATCCAGCTGGAATGGCACGCCGCCCCAATGGTGCGCGGTGCGCATCACCAGCGCGGTGAAGAACGCAAACAGCGAAACACCCGCCACACCTTGTGCGATCAGCTGCGCCCGTGGTCCACGTTGCGGCGCCACACTGCGCGACAACAGGTACACACCCAGCAAGGCGAACAGCAGGCCCAGGTCCAGCGGGTTGAGCAGCGGCACATACGGCAGCGGCTTGGCCGTGCCGTCGCTGAAGGTGTTGGCCAGCCAGAACCAGCCGAGCATCAACACCGCCAGGGGCAGCGCGGCGAGCACACGGTACTCACGCGGATACACCGCCACCGGCCACGGCCATTGGCGCGGCGCGGCGGCCAGCACCAGGTACAGACTCGGCAGAATCGCCCAGCCCAGCCAACGCCAGGCGTTGTATTCGCTGGACAGGCTCAACAGGCCGTAACGCAGTTCCAGGGCCAGCACACCGATCAGCATCCAGCAGCCCAACACGTGGGCAATACTCAGCACTTTGCCAGGCACCACCGCCGCCAACCGCCGCAGCGAGACGAAATGCACGGCAAACACTGCCAACCAGGCCAGCCAGCCGTAGCGCGCCGCCGGGTGGTAATAGGTATGGGCGGACACCAGCAACACCATGCCCGCCGCCGGCATCAGCAGGGTGCAAAGCATGCCCAGGGAGGCCCAGCGCAAGCGCGTCGCGCAGACACTCCAGATCGCCACGCTGAGCGCCGCAGTCCCCAGCAAGACGGAGCCTTGCAGCTCGTCGGGAATAAACCGCAGCACTTCGCCGCTCACCGCCAGGGTCCACCAGGCCGCGCCCCACACCAGCAGCAGGTCGGACAGACGCTGCAGCTTCAGCGCGGTAAACAGCGGCGCATGAGGCTGACGTTGCAGGCGCCAGGCGCCGACCAGCGCGGCCAGGCCCAGCACCATCGGTGTCCAGAAGCCGCTGTGCGCCAGGGGCCGCAGAGCCTCGCCGGACAACGGCCCGAGCAGCGCCGACACCGACAGCAGGAACGAACCGCCGCCGATCAGTTGCAGCAACAACCCAAACACAAAACTCACGCGCTGTTGCAGGTACAGGCTCAGCCAGATAATCAACAAACCACTGAGTGCCCATACGCCACTGGCGCTGGCCCATGGCAGCACGAACAGCACCGCGAGGTTGATCAGCACCAGGCCGGCGAGCAATACCACCGATAGCCCACGCAACAGCCGCACATCGCCGCGCACCCGGTCGTCACGCGCCGCCAGCAACATGCCGCCGATCAAGGCCAGGCCGATGAGTGACGCGGTCAACAAACCACTCCAACCGGCGTCGAACACCGCTTCGCCTTCACCGCCCTTCAGGCGCAGCAGGAACAGCGCTCCGCCCAACAGTTGCACGGCGAACGCGGTAAACAGGAACGTCCTGGAGCCGATGCGCAGGCCGATCAACAGTGTCGCCAGGCCGGCGACGGCCCAGCTGATCGCGGTACCTTGGGTCAGCAGCAGCAACGGTGCCAGCAGGTACAGGCAGCTCAAGCCAAGGCTGGCCAGTACCGGCAGGCCTTTACGCTCCCACTCTGCGGCCTGCTCGGTCGAAGCTTTGCGTAATTGATCGAAGCTGAACAGCAACGCCGCGCCCAGCAGCAGCGCGCCCAATGGCGCGCCTTCGAGTAGGGTGTGCTCGCCCCGATGCAGTTCGCTGAGGAACGCCAACGCAGAGCCCAGTTGCAGCAACAGGCCGAATGCCCGGGCCAATGGCCGCTGCTGACGCAAGCCGAGCCAGAAGATGCCGGCACCTTCCACCGCCCAGGCGGCAGCGGTCCAGCGTGCGTCCAGCCCCAGTGGAATAGCCAGGCTGGCGAATATGACGCCCAGAGCCAGGCAGGTTTCCGCCAGCAGCAACGCGCGCCCGCCGCTGAGTATTCGGGCCAGGCCCATATAGATGATGCCCAGGCCCAACGCGCTGAACGCCGCCGCGAATTCCAGGTGCTGCACCAGCGCGAACTGCAGGCCAAAGCCCACCAGCGGCGGGCCGAACAGCATGCTGCCGTCGACGTAATCGCCCTTGGCCGCCGACCAGCGCAACAGTGCGCCACGGCTGTCGTCTTCCGGCGCGTCGCGCATCTCCAACAATTTGCGGCGCGCAAACAACAGGCCGATGGCCAGGTACATCAGGAAGAACAACACCAGGAACGGCTCGGTGCTCCACAGCAGTTCCGGGGTGTAGGAACGCAGGCCCCAGGCAAAGCCGATACCGAAGGTGCCGACGAAACCGATCAGGTTGAGCAAGCGCCAGGCCTTGAACCAGGCGATGGCGAGGATGCCGGTATTGAGCAAGGCGAAGTAACTGAACAACGCCACATGATTACCTGAACCGGTAGACGTCAGGATCGGCGCGGCAAACCCGCCAAGCGCCGCCGCGCAGGCCAGCCCCAGCGCATCCTGGGTAATCGCCAGGATGGCCGAAAACACCGTCACCGCCACCAAAAGCCCGAGCGCCGCGCTCGGATCGATCAGCGGGTGCAGACGCATCGCGGCGAACACCGTGAGGTACAACACCGCAATCCCGGTGCCTTGCAGCATCAACCCATAGTGACTGTTGCGCAGTCGCAACCACCAGCCCAGGCCCAGCAGGCCGACGGCCGCCGCCGCCACCCCGGCGTAACGCACCTCGATCGGCACCACCATGCCTTCGGTGGCATAGCGCAGCAGGAACGCCAGGCCGAGAAATAACAGCACCACACCGACGCGCAGCACGGTGTTGCCGCCAAACAGCCAGTTACGCGCGCCGCCGAGGGCACGCTCGATCAGATTGGGGCCACGGGGTACGGCAGGTTCTTTAGCACGCGGTGCAGGTGCGGGTGCAGGTACTGGAGCCGATGCCCACACATCGTCGGGCAATGGTTGGCTGGCTTGTTTGGCGACGGCCACGGGTGCGAGGTCAGGCGGCAATTCCCAGACGAGTTCGGGCGCCTTGATTTGCGGTGCGGGTGGGGTTTTGGCGGATTCGGCGACAGGCGCCTCGACAAACACCGCGCGTGCAGCCGGCGCAGGCGTGGGATCGGGTTGTCGTGCGGGTTTCTCCAATTGCGCCAGACGCTGCTCGACAGCGCTCAGGGCTTTTTGCGCGATCTCCAGCTGGCGCCCCTGTTGGTCCGCCTTGGACGACAGCATCGACAGGCGAATGGCCTGGCCAATGCCCAGCCCCAGCAGCGCAGCCATGCCTGCATCATAGAACGACTCATCGAGCGTCCAGCCGAGCACCAGGCCAACCAGCATGAAAATCCATTGCATCGACGATATTCCCTAAGCGAACCGGCGCTCAGTATATCGACGCGCAACCAATGTGGGAGGGGACTTGCTCCCGATAGCGGTGTACCAGTCCACATATCTGCAAACTGACACCCTGCCATCGGAGGCAAGCCCCCTCCCGTACTTTCGATTTGCCAGGTTTAGTCGAGCGCTTTCCAGATCTCGGTGGCGTATTCGCGAATGGTCCGGTCCGAAGAGAACCAACCCATCCGCGCGGTGTTGAGCACCGCCGAACGCCACCACGCCTTGGAGTCATGCCAATGCGCTTCGACCCGCGCCTGGGCATCCCAGTAGGAATCGAAGTCGGCACACACCAGGAAACGGTCGTAATCGATCAGACCGTCGATCAAACCGACGTAGCGGCCCGGATCGTCCGGCGAGAACACCCCGCCACGGATCGCCTGCAACACATCGTTGAGACGATGGGACACGGCAATGTCCGGCCCGGCGTGGAATTCACCGGCGTGTTTGCGCGCTTCCACCTGCTGGGCGCTGAGGCCGAAGATAAACATGTGATCGGCGCCCACGCGCTCGTGCATCTCCACGTTGGCGCCGTCCATGGTGCCGATGGTCAGCGCACCGTTGAGACCGAATTTCATGTTGCTGGTGCCCGAAGCTTCGAAGCCCGCCGTGGAGATCTGCTCCGACAAGTCCGCCGCCGGGATGATGCTTTCCGCCAGGCTGACGTTGTAGTTAGGCAGGAACACCACTTTGAGCAGTCCGCGCACGGTCGGGTCGTTGTTGACGGTGCGGGCGATGTCGTTGGTCAACTTGATGATCAGCTTGGCCTGGTGATAACTCGCCGCGGCCTTGCCGGCGAAGATCTTCACGCGCGGCACCCAGTCGGTGCCCGGCTCGGCACGGATCGCCTGGTACAACGCCACGGTGTGCAGCAGGTTGAGCAACTGGCGCTTGTATTCGTGGATGCGCTTGACCTGCACGTCGAACATCGCCGCCGGGTTCACCGAAATGCCCAGGCGCTCGTGGATGATCTCGGCCAGGGCGCGTTTGCTGTGCAGACGCTGCTCGGCGAAAGCTTTACGGAAGGTCTGCTTCTCGGCGAAGGTTTCCAGCTCGCCCAGGCGCGTCTCCATGTTGTCGAGAATATCCGGGCCCAACGCGTCCACCAGCATCTGGGTGAGCTTGGGGTTGGCCTGGTACAGCCAGCGGCGGAAGGTGATGCCGTTGGTTTTGTTGTTGATACGTTCCGGATACAGCTTGTGCAGCTCGGAGAACACCGTGCTGCGCATCAGTTGGGTGTGCAGGCCGGATACGCCGTTGACGCTGTGGGAACCCAGGAACGCCAGGTTGCCCATGCGCACGCGGCGGCCGTTGTCTTCTTCGATCAGCGACACGGCGCGCAATACGTCGAAATCGTGGATGCCCTTGGCGCGCAGCGAGTCGATGTGCTGGGCGTTGATCAGGTAGATGATCTGCATGTGCCGCGGCAACATGCGCTCCATCAGGCCGACCGGCCAGGTTTCCAGTGCTTCGGGCAGCAGGGTGTGGTTGGTGTACGACAGGGTTTCGACGGTCACGTCCCACGCGGCTTCCCACGGAATATCGTGCAGGTCGACCAACTGGCGCATCAATTCGGCCACGGCGATGGAGGGGTGGGTGTCGTTGAGCTGGATCGCGGCATGCTCGCCGAGGCTCAGCACCGAGCCGTGCATGTTCTTGTGGCGGCGCAGCAGGTCTTGCAAAGAGGCTGCGACGAAGAAATATTCCTGGCGCAGACGCAGTTCCTGACCGGCTTCGGTGCTGTCGGCCGGGTAAAGCACGCGGGAGATGCTTTCGGCGCGAGCCACCTCGGCGACGGCGCCCAAATGGTCACCGGCGTTGAAGCGCTCCAGGTGCAAGTCTTCGACCGCCCGGGCACGCCACAGACGCAGGGTGTTGACGCTGGCACCGCGCCAGCCCACCACAGGTGTGTCGTAGGCTACTGCGCGTACGGTCTCGGCCGGCGTCCATACCTGAATCATTTTGCCGGAAGCGTCTGGCAGGGTTTCCACCGCGCCGCCAAAACCGACCGGGTAAATCACTTCGGCCCGCTCAAACTCCCACGGGTTGCCGAAGTCCAGCCAGCGCTCGGTCTGCTCCTGCTGCCAGCCATCGACAATCGCCTGCCGAAACAGACCGTGCTCATAACGAATGCCATAACCGTGACCGGCAATCCCCAAGGTCGACATGCTTTCCATAAAGCATGCAGCCAGGCGTCCGAGGCCACCGTTGCCCAACGCCGCATCGGGTTCGAGCAGGCGGATGCGTTCCAGGTCGACGCCCAGTTCGGCCAGCGCATCGCGGGCGATCTCCAGCACGCCGAGGTTGCTCAGGCTGTCGTAGAGCAGGCGACCGATCAGGAATTCCAGCGAGAGGTAATACACCCGCTTCTGGCCCTTACGGTAGATGCGCCGGGTATGGTCCATCCAGTGTTCGACCATCTGGTCGCGGGCGGCAAGCGCAATGGCCTCGAACCAGTCGTGGTCGAAGGCATGATCGGGGTCCTTGCCCACCGCGTAGGTGAGTTTGGTCAAGACGGCATCGCGAAACGCGGCTACCTCTGCTTCTCGTGCAAGTGGTTCCTGAGACATCAAATGCGACCTCGGGCGAGATAGAAGGAGTTGCTAGAGCCTAGACGCTCTGACACGCGGTTGCAGGCTCTGGTTCGTCAATTTTTTAACTCATTTACTGTTGACGGGATTAGATGCAGGGGGCGTGCCCAATCCCTGCCGCGAAGGAAAAAGCTGAAAATATTGTTCAAAAAATCATCAATCCCGGTATGATCGCGCGCCCTGCTACCGCCCCATCCTGGAACCCTGATGAAGCCTCAACTGATCGCCGCCGCGGAACTCGACCGTCTCGAAACCTGGCAGAAATATTCCAGCCATATGTGCGGTGGCTGCGTGTCCAGCTGCTGCACGCTGCCGGTTGAGGTGAAGATCAAGGACCTGATCCGCATTGGCATCGTTGATGAGTTCGAACGCGGCGACCCGCCGAAGAACATCGCCAAGCGCTTGCAGAAGGAAGGCATCGTCGAGCGCTACAACAACAAATCCGAGATTTTTACCCTGCAGCGCATGAGCAACAACGATTGCCTGTACCTGGACCGCAAGACGCGCTTCTGCACCATCTACGACAAGCGCCCGGACACCTGCCGTAACCACCCGAAGATCGGGCCGCGGCCGGGGTATTGCGCGTATAAGCCTAAAGAAGTGGTGCGCGAGACTAACTTCAAGACCCTCGATAAGTTCTGATCTGATCGTTCCCACGCAGAGCGCGGGAACGGTCAGGCATAAAAAAACGCCCCCGGCCTTTCGACCGGGGGCGTTTTTCATTCAGCCTGAGTTAACTCAGTTCTTGGCTTTCTTGGCAGCGCGGGTACGCTCGCCTTCGTCCAGGATCTTCTTACGCAGGCGGATCGACTTCGGCGTGACTTCGCACAGCTCGTCGTCCTGGATGAATTCCAGGGCCTGTTCCAGAGTGAAGCGAACAGGTGGAACCAGGGCGATGGTTTCGTCTTTACCCGAAGCACGCATGTTGTCGAGCTTCTTGCCTTTGGTTGGGTTGACGCCCATGTCGTTGTCACGGCTGTTCAGACCAACGATCTGACCGTTGTAGATCTCTTGACCGTGTTCAACGAACAGCTTGCCACGCGCCTGCAAGGTTTCCAGGGAGTAGGTCAGCGCCTTGCCGGTTTCAACCGAAACCAGAACACCGTTCTGACGGCCGGACATGTCGCCGGACTTCATGGTGTCGTAGCGATCGAAGATCGAGGTCAGGATGCCAGCACCGTTGGTCAGGGTCAGGAACTGGTTACGGAAACCGATCAGACCGCGAGCAGGGATGTTGTATTCCAGACGTACACGGCCCTTGCCATCCGGCACCATGTTGGTCAGGTCGCCCTTACGCAGGCCCATCTCTTCCATGACCTTGCCCTGGGATTCTTCAGGGGTGTCGATGGTGACGTTTTCGAACGGTTCCTGCTTCACGCCGTCAACTTGACGGATGATCACTTCCGGACGACCAACACCCATTTCGAAGCCTTCGCGACGCATGGTTTCGATCAGTACCGAGAGGTGCAGCTCACCACGGCCGGATACCTTGAACTTGTCGGCCGAGTCGCCTTCTTCAACGCGCAGGGCAACGTTGTACAGCAGCTCTTTGTCCAGACGCTCCTTGATGTTACGGGAGGTCACGAACTTGCCTTCTTTACCGCAGAACGGCGAGTCGTTTACCTGGAAGGTCATGGAAACGGTTGGCTCGTCAACGGTCAGAGGCTTCATCGCCTCGACGTTGTCCGGCTGGCACAGGGTGTCGGAGATGAACAGCGAGTCCATACCGCTCACGCATACGATGTCGCCGGCGAAAGCTTCTTCAACGTCGATACGGTGCAGACCGTGGTGACCCATCAGCTTCAGGATACGGCCGTTGCGTTTCTTGCCATCGGCGCCGATAGCCACAACCGGGGTGTTCGGCTTGACGCTGCCGCGGGCAATACGGCCAACGCCGATAACACCCAGGAAGCTGTTGTAGTCCAGTGCCGAAATTTGCATCTGGAACGGACCGTCACGGTCGACTTTCGGCGCAGGTACGTTGTCGACGATCGACTGGTACAGCGGGGTCATGTCTTCGGCCATGTCGTTGTGGTCCAGACCGGCAATGCCGTTCAGGGCCGAGGCGTAGACGACTTTGAAGTCCAGCTGTTCTTCGGTGGCGCCCAGGTTGTCGAACAGGTCGAAGATCTGGTCCAGAACCCAGTCCGGACGCGCGCCTGGACGGTCAACCTTGTTGATGCACACGATCGGACGCAGGCCGGCTTCGAAAGCCTTCTTGGTCACGAAACGGGTTTGCGGCATAGGGCCGTCTTGAGCGTCAACCAGCAGCAGCACGGAGTCGACCATCGACATTACGCGTTCTACTTCGCCGCCGAAGTCGGCGTGGCCCGGGGTGTCCACGATGTTGATGTGGTAGCCGTTCCAGTTGATGGCGGTGTTTTTCGCCAGGATGGTAATACCGCGCTCTTTTTCCTGGTCGTTGGAGTCCATCACGCGCTCGTCGTTGAGCTCGTTGCGCTCCAGGGTGCCGGATTGACGCAGGAGTTTGTCTACCAGGGTGGTCTTACCATGGTCAACGTGAGCAATGATGGCGATGTTACGTAGATTTTCGATCACTTGTGTATCTCGATCAGAGGATTCGGTGTGCTGTCAGGTCGTGGCAGCGATTAACAGTAGAGTCAGGCCTTGCCGTTACAGCTTGACGGCAGAGTCGGGGGGCCGGTGACGCAGGCCACAGGCAAACAGCCCCGGGCTCTTAGCTCGGTCGATAAACGCGCACATTGGCATACCCCTCACTGAGCAAATGGTGAGCATGCAGGCGACTCATGACGCCTTTGTCGCAATACAGCAGGTACTGACGGCTGTTATCCAGTTCCTTGAAACGCGCGTTCAATGCATAGAACGGCAGCGTTTGTACGTCGATGCCAGGAATTTCCAGCGGCTCATCTTCAGCGGCATCCGGATGACGGATGTCGATGACGATCTGGCCGGCCAGGGCTTCGCTGACTTCTTCGATCTGCACATCCTGGCCCAGCTCGTCGATCACGCGATCGATCGGGACCAGCTTGGCGTTCTCGAGCGCACGCTCCAGAATCGCCATGTCGAATTCTTTCTCTTCATGCTCCACGCGGTGACGCTTGGCGTGGGTCTTGGGGTTCACCGAAATGACCCCGCAGTACTCCGGCATATGTTTGGCAAAGGCGGCGGTGCCGATCTGCTCTGCCAGGTCGATGATGTCCTGCTTGTGGCTGGCGACCAGTGGGCGCAGCACCAGCTTCTCGGTGACGCAGTCGATGATCGACAGGTTGGGCAGCGTCTGGCTGGAGACCTGGGAAATCGCTTCGCCGGTCACCAGCGCGTCGATCTGCAATTGATCGGCGATTCGGGACGCAGCGCGCAACATCATACGCTTCAATACTACGCCCATATGACTGTTATCGACTTTGCCGAGAATTTCCCCAAGCACTTCCTCGAACGGTACGCTCACAAATAGCACACGCTGGGAGCTGCCGTACTTCTTCCAGATGTAGTGCGCGACTTCCATCACGCCCAATTCGTGTGCACGCCCGCCCAGATTGAAGAAGCAGAAATGGCTCATCAGGCCGCGGCGCATGATCTGGTAGGCCGCCACCGTGGAATCGAAACCGCCGGACATCAGCACCAGGGTCTGTTCCAAAGCGCCCAGCGGGTAGCCGCCGATGCTGTTGTGCTGGCTATGGATCACGAACAACCGTTGGTCGCGAATTTCCATGCGCACTTCAATTTGCGGCGCTTTCAGGGAAATTCCGGCGGCGCCGCACTCGCGACGCAGCTTGCTGCCGACGTATTTTTCGACATCCATCGAGCTGAACGGATGCTTGCCGGCACGCTTGCAGCGCACCGAAAAAATCTTGCCTTCCAGCGAGCCGCCGTAGTGCCGCTTGCACTTCTCGGTGATGTCGTCGAAGTCGCCCAGCGGGTATTCGTCCACCTGCAGGAAATGCGCGATACCCGGCATGCAGCTCAGGCGCTCGGTCATGTCCTTCAAGGCTTTGGGGTCGGTGACACGGGTTTCCAGCTCGAGGTTGTCCCACACGCCATTCACCACCACAGCCGGGTCCAGATCGCGGAGCACGGCACGGATGTTCTTGGCCAACTGACGGATGAAACGCGTCCGTACCGGTCGGCTCTTGATGGTGATCTCGGGGAAGACTTTAACGATTAATTTCATGGAAACAGCGCGCGCAGGGCCTGCCGAAAAAGGGGGGCGCGGATTATAGCGGAAATCGCTCAAGGTTTAACCAGTTAATATGCACCTCAGCTGTCACGCACCAAAGAAGTGCATTTGATGCAGATGATGCGACATTGCAGTGCGCTGTTTTTGCGGTTTTGTCGCAATGCACCTTTATAGGGGCGTTTTTGGAACAGAAAACCCATGTTGGCGCACTGGCATGCAATTTGCTCTCTTGTGAGGCAGGTTGCCATGGCGGACTATCCGCGCCGGCATCACCCACATTCTAAGGGCTAACTCCACTACCCCAGCCCGAAGCCACCCGGAGGACACTATGTCGAAGTCGGTTCAACTCATCAAAGATCATGACGTCAAATGGATTGATCTGCGCTTCACGGACACCAAAGGCACTCAGCACCACGTGACCATGCCGGCTCGCGATGCGCTGGATGATGCCTTCTTCGAAGAAGGCAAAATGTTCGACGGTTCCTCCATCGCCGGTTGGAAAGGCATCGAAGCCTCCGACATGATCCTGATGCCGGACGACAGCACTGCCGTGCTCGACCCGTTCACCGAAGACCCAACCCTGATCATCGTCTGCGACGTGATCGAACCTTCGACCATGCAAGGCTACGACCGCGACCCACGTGCGATCGCCAAGCGCGCCGAGGAATACCTGAAGTCCACCGGTATCGGCGACACCGTATTCGTAGGCCCGGAGCCAGAGTTCTTCATCTTTGATTCGGTCAAATTCAAATCCGACATCTCCGGCTCGATGTTCAAGATCTTCTCCGAACAGGGTTCGTGGATGTCCGACCAGGACGTGGAAGGCGGCAACAAAGGCCACCGTCCAGGCATCAAAGGTGGCTACTTCCCGGTCCCGCCGTTCGACCACGACCACGAAATCCGTACCTCCATGTGCAACGCCATGGAAGAAATGGGCCTGGTCATCGAAGTTCACCACCACGAAGTGGCGACTGCCGGCCAGAACGAAATCGGTGTGAAGTTCAACACCCTGGTCGCCAAGGCTGACGAAGTCCAGACCCTGAAGTACTGCGTACACAACGTGGCTGATGCCTACGGCCGTACCGCGACCTTCATGCCTAAGCCGCTGTACGGCGATAACGGTTCGGGTATGCACGTTCACCTGTCCATCGCCAAAGAAGGCAAGAACACCTTCGCCGGCGAAGGTTATGCCGGCCTGTCCGACACCGCCCTGTACTTCATCGGCGGCATCATCAAGCACGGTAAGGCCCTGAACGGCTTCACCAACCCGTCGACCAACTCCTACAAGCGTCTGGTCCCAGGTTTCGAAGCACCGGTCATGCTGGCCTACTCGGCTCGCAACCGTTCCGCCTCGATCCGTATTCCTTACGTGTCCAGCCCACGCGCTCGCCGTATCGAAGCGCGCTTCCCGGACCCGGCAGCCAACCCATACCTGGCTTTCGCGGCCCTGGTCATGGCCGGCCTGGACGGCATCCAGAACAAGATCCACCCTGGCGACGCCGCCGACAAAAACTTGTACGACCTGCCGCCTGAAGAGGCCAAAGAGATCCCACAAGTGTGCGGCAGCCTGAAAGAAGCCCTGGAAGAGCTGGACAAGGGCCGTGCGTTCCTGACCAAAGGCGGCGTATTCAGTGACGACTTCATCGATGCCTACATCGAGCTGAAAAGCGAAGAAGAAATCAAAGTTCGCACCTTCGTACACCCACTGGAATACGAGCTGTACTACAGCTGCTGATCCGGTAGCGCTGCTTGACGCAGCGTGATGAAAAAGGCCTCCTTCGGGAGGTCTTTTTTTGCCCGCGGATTAAACAGCTCCGTATCTGCAAACCCAATCAGGTGGGAGGGAGCTTGCTCCCGATAGCGGTGGATCAGCTGATACAGGTGCTGACTGACACGCTGCTATCGGGGTTTAGCCCCCTGCCACAAGGAGAACAGCCTTGAAACGTCGACTTGTGTTCGCTTTGTTATTTGTCAGCGCCAGTGCATTCGCTGCACCGCCCAGCCTGGAACCTTTACTCAACAGCATCACCGAACGCCTGACCATCGCCGACCAGGTCGCCCTGAGCAAATGGGACAGCAAAAAGCCGGTTGAGGATAAACAGCGTGAACAGGACGTGCTCGCCAGCGTCGCAACCCAGGCACCCAGCTACAAACTCGACCCCGCCGTTGCCGAGCAGTTTTTCGCCGCGCAGATCGAGGCCAACAAACTCGTGCAATACACGCGCCTGTCCGACTGGCAGTTCATGGGCAAGGCCCCGGACCTGCCACGCCCGGACTTGGTGGGTAAAATCCGCCCGCAGTTGGATCAGCTGCAAAAACGCCTCTTGCAGCAATTAGCCGACTTCGCCCCAGAGCGCAACAACCCGCAATGCCCTCAATGGGTGGCCATGGCGATTCACGAGCCGCTGCACGAGCCCTTGATGCAGATAGCGAGAGCCCGCGCCACTGGCGAGCTTTGCCTCCAGGCAGCCGTCAGCAAATAAATACGTGGACTACCTCATCCTAGGCAGTTTCCGGCATCTTCCGACTGGAGGCTCACCCTAGCCTGACGGGTCATTCACCACACAGGATGGCCCCATGAAATCCCTCCACGGCTTGATCGCTGCAGCCGCGTGCCTGTCCGCGCTCGGCTGTACCACTTCACAACCGAATACGACCCCCATCAAAACCGAGTTACTGCTGCAAAGCAGCGAGTCATGGGATGGCACGCCTTACACGGCTTACCCTTCGGGCATCCCACAGCTGACCCTGATACGCCTCAAAATCCCGGCCAATACCCAATTGCCGTGGCACACCCATCCCATTCCCAACGCGGCGTATATCCTCTCCGGCGAATTGCTGGTCGAAGCCCGTAAGAGCGGCGCCACCCGCACATTGCGCCAAGGCGATACGCTGGCCGAAATGGTGGGCATCGAGCATCGCGGCAGTACCGGCGACACGCCGGTCGAACTGCTGGTTTTCTATGCCGGCAGCCCCGGTATACCGCTTTCTCAAACCCACTGACCGTTGTACGCAGCGCAGGATCGTTTGCCCTAAACGACCCTGCCCTCACGCTTGCTGAACAAACGTCATCAATTCGCACTATATTGGTGCAACAAGCTGCACCCTACTCAACCCATCAGCCCAATTTGGTTCGAAACTTCACGGCAAAGCTGGCAGAACGCCATAGTTGCGCGCCAAAAACCCTTATTTCAGGGCCTGCGCGCTTCTTTTCGGAGCCTTGGTTTGGTTTTTGCATTTTCTTGGTATCAGCGTGTGCCTCAAGCCCGCGCCTTGCTCCAAAAGAGGTCCTGATGACCATCAGCGATGCACTGCACCGTTTGCTACTCGACAACCTGACCACCGCGACCATTCTGCTCAACGACGATCTGCGTCTTGAGTACATGAACCCGGCGGCGGAGATGCTCCTGGCCATCAGCGGCCAGCGCAGCCATGGCCAGTTCATCAGCGAATTGTTCACCGAGTCGGCCGAGGCCTTGAGTTCGTTGCGCCAGGCGGTTGAACAGGCGCATCCCTTCACCAAGCGCGAAGCGATGCTCACCGCCCTTACCGGCCAGACCCTCACCGTCGACTACGCCGTAACCCCGATCCTGAGCAACGGCGCCACCCTGCTGCTGCTTGAAGTACACCCCCGCGATCGCCTGCTGCGCATTACCAAAGAGGAAGCTCAGCTGTCCAAGCAGGAAACCAGCAAGATGCTGGTGCGCGGCCTGGCCCACGAGATCAAGAACCCCCTCGGCGGTATCCGTGGCGCGGCACAGCTGCTGGCCCGCGAGTTGCCGGACGAGAACCTCAAGGACTACACCAACGTCATCATCGAAGAAGCCGACCGCCTGCGTAATCTGGTGGATCGCATGCTCGGCTCCAACAAGTTGCCGTCGCTGGCGCTGACCAACGTGCACGAGGTGCTCGAACGCGTCTGCCAACTCGTGGAGGCCGAAAGCCAAGGCTGCATTACCTTGGTGCGCGACTACGACCCCAGCATCCCCGACGTGTTGATCGACCGCGAGCAGATGATCCAGGCGGTGCTCAATATCGTGCGCAACGCCATGCAGGCCATCAGCAGCCAGAACGAGCTGCGCCTGGGTCGCATCAGCCTGCGCACCCGCGCCCTGCGCCAGTTCACCATCGGCCATGTGCGCCACCGCCTGGTGACCAAGGTCGAGATCATCGACAACGGCCCGGGCATTCCTGCGGAACTGCAGGAAACAATCTTCTTTCCCATGGTCAGCGGCCGCCCGGACGGTACCGGGCTGGGCCTGGCCATTACCCAGAACATCATCAGCCAGCATCAGGGCTTGATCGAATGTGAGAGCCATCCCGGCCACACCACGTTCTCGATCTTTCTGCCACTGGAACAAGGAGCCCCATCGACATGAGCCGTAGTGAAACTGTGTGGATCGTCGATGACGACCGTTCTATCCGCTGGGTCCTGGAGAAAGCCTTGCAACAGGAAGGCATGACCACCCAGAGTTTCGACAGCGCCGACGGCGTGATGAGCCGCCTGGCACGCCAGCAGCCGGACGTGATCATCTCCGACATCCGCATGCCCGGCGCCAGTGGCCTGGACCTGCTGGCGCGGATTCGCGAGCAGCATCCGCGCCTGCCGGTGATCATCATGACCGCGCACTCGGACCTGGACAGCGCTGTCGCCTCCTATCAGGGCGGCGCCTTTGAGTACCTGCCCAAGCCTTTCGATGTGGACGAGGCCGTGGCGCTGGTCAAGCGCGCCAACCAGCACGCCCAGGAGCAGCAGAATCAGGAAGCGCCACCGACTCTGACCCGCACCCCGGAAATCATCGGCGAAGCGCCGGCGATGCAGGAAGTGTTTCGCGCTATCGGGCGTCTGAGCCATTCCAACATCACCGTGTTGATCAACGGCGAGTCGGGTACCGGTAAAGAGTTGGTGGCCCACGCCCTGCACCGCCACAGCCCGCGGGCGGCATCGCCGTTTATCGCGCTGAACATGGCGGCGATCCCCAAGGATCTGATGGAGTCCGAGCTGTTCGGCCATGAGAAAGGCGCTTTCACCGGCGCGGCCAACCTGCGTCGCGGGCGCTTTGAACAGGCCGACGGCGGCACGCTGTTCCTCGACGAAATCGGCGACATGCCGGCCGACACTCAGACCCGCTTGCTGCGCGTACTGGCCGATGGCGAGTTTTACCGCGTCGGCGGGCACACCCCGGTGAAGGTCGATGTACGCATCATCGCCGCCACCCACCAGAACCTGGAAACCCTGGTGCACGCGGGCAAATTCCGTGAAGACTTGTTCCACCGTCTCAACGTGATCCGCATCCATATCCCACGCATGTCGGACCGCCGCGAAGATATCCCGACCCTCGCCCGCCACTTCCTCAGCCGCGCTGCCCTTGAACTGGCCGTCGAGCCGAAGGTGCTCAAAAGCGAAACCGAGGAATACCTGAAGAACCTGCCATGGCCGGGTAACGTACGCCAGCTGGAGAACACCTGCCGCTGGATCACGGTGATGGCGTCCGGGCGCGAAGTGCACATCAGCGACTTGCCGCCGGAGCTGCTGAGCCTGCCGCAGGATTCGGCACCGGTGACCAACTGGGAACAGGCCTTGCGCCAATGGGCCGACCAGGCCCTGGCACGCGGTCAGTCGAACCTGCTGGACAGCGCTGTACCGGCATTCGAGCGGATCATGATCGAGACCGCACTGAAGCACACCGCCGGCCGCCGTCGCGATGCCGCTGTGTTGCTGGGTTGGGGTCGTAATACCCTGACGCGCAAGATCAAGGAACTGGGCATGAAGGTGGATGGTGGGGATGACGATGAGGGCGACGACGCCTGATCTCCAATCTACCTAGGTTTAATGTGGGAAGGGCTCCCACATTTGGACCTTCATAAAGCTTCAAGAGCATGCACCGCTTCAATGCACCATGAACCGGCATCGGGCATGGATCCAAGGCCTGAAACCTCAGAGCCGCTGAGAAAAAACTGAACCCCGAAAACAGCAAGGCCCCGTATCCCGGGGCCTTGCGCGTTCTGAAGAAGTTTTTTGGCACAACTTAGCCACTCTGGCACGCGCCCTGCAATAACTCTTGTATTACCCAGTTTCGGGGACCTTGGTACAGGCAGGCCGAGAATCCCCTCTTTAATATCGAAGCCTTCGCGGCTTCACCCCGTTTTGGGAGCCCTGGTACAGGCAGGCCGGGAACTCCCTCTTTTATTGCCCTTGGAGATGGACCTCCAGCCGCCAGCGGTCATCGACCTCCTCGCCTTTCCACTCCCCACGCAACGGCCGCGCCGCGACCAGGTTCAGCAGCAAGCCGCCGTCGGTCTTGCGGATGCGCCAATTCACATCCCTGTCGTTGACCTTGACTTGCCCACTGGCAGCCTTTCCCTGGGCGTCAAACAACAACGCCAGCGTACCGTCGATGTGTTCGCCATGCAGTTTGGGTTCACTGTTGAACCACAGTACAACGCCGTCCGCCGCCGTCTCTACCTGCTGCAATTCAACCGGGCCGGGAATGGTCAAGCGGCCGATCATCAGGCCCACCATCAGGCCGACAATCGCCAACGAGCCCATGACCTTCGGCAATAGCTTCGGTCTTGGGTCCTCTTCGAGGGTAGAATGCAGCCCATCTTTGCCTTCGGAGCCGTGCATGTTTCACGTCATCCTTTTTCAACCAGAAATTCCGCCGAACACCGGCAACGTTATCAGGCTGTGCGCCAACAGTGGCTGCCACCTGCACCTGATCGAGCCGCTGGGCTTCGACATGGACGACAAACGCCTGCGCCGCGCCGGCCTCGATTATCACGAGTACGCAACCCTCAAGCGTCATGCCGACCTCGCCAGCTGCCTGGAGAGCCTAGGCCAGCCGCGCTTGTTCGCGTTCACCACCAAAGGCTCGCGGCCGTTCCACGATGCCAGCTTTGCCGAAGGCGATGCCTTCCTGTTCGGCCCTGAAAGCCGGGGACTGCCCGCCGACGTACTTGACGCACTGCCCGATGGCCATCGCCTGCGCCTGCCGATGCGCGAGGGTTGCCGCAGCCTGAACCTGTCGAACACCGTCGCCGTAGCCGTCTACGAGGGCTGGCGCCAGCTCGGTTTCAAGTAATACACAAACAAATATGGGAGGGGGCTTGCCCCCCGATAGCGGTAGTTCAGTCACCTGGATGACGACTGACACTCCGTTATCGAGGGCAAGCCCCCTCCCACATTGGGTTCGCGCTTACTGAACCGTCGACGAACCTTCCTGCTGCATACGCTGCAGCTCTTGAGCGTACAGGGCATCGAAGTTCACCGGAGCCAGCATCAGCGCAGGGAACGAGCCACGGGTGACCAGGCTGTCCAGGGTCTCGCGGGCATACGGGAACAGGATGTTCGGGCAGAACGCGCCGAGTGTGTGGCTCATGGACGCTTCGTCCAGGCCCTGGATCAGGAAGATGCCGGCCTGTTGAACTTCAGCGATAAAGGCCACTTCTTCGCCATTCTTGACGGTAACCGACAGGGTCAGCACCACTTCGTGGAAGTCGCCTTCCAGGGATTTCTGGCGGGTGTTGAGGTCCAGTGCAACGCTGGGGGACCATTCCTGGCGGAAGATTGCCGGGCTTTTCGGCGCTTCGAACGACAGGTCGCGCACATAGATGCGTTGCAGCGAGAATTGCGGGCCTTGGGCTTCTGCTGCTTCAGTGTTCTGTTGATCAGTCATCGCAGATCCTTCTTTATCTTGGGGTCTTTAAGGGTTGGGAGTCAGGCGTCCAGCAGCGCATCGAGCTTACCGGCGCGCTCCAGGGCAAACAGATCATCGCAGCCACCAACATGCCGGCTACCGATCCAGATCTGCGGCACGGACGTACGCCCCGCTTTCTGGGCCATCTCGGCACGCACCTGGGGTTTGCCGTCGACCTTGATCTCTTCGAAAGCAACGCCCTTCTTCTCGAGCAAGGCCTTGGCCCGCATGCAGTAAGGGCACCAATCGCTGGAATACACGATGACCTGGCTCATATCACTTCACCAGCGGCAGATTATCGGCGCGCCAGCTGCTGATACCGCCCGACAGCTTGGCAGCGGTGAAACCAGTCTTGAGCATCTCGCGGGCGTGGGTGCCGGCGTGCTGGCCCTGGGCATCGACCAGAATGATGGTCTTGGCCTTGTGCTTTTCCAGCTCGGGCAGGCGTGCGATCAGCTTGTCCTGCGGAATGTTCAGGGCGCCGACGATATGGCCGGTGGCGAAATCCTTGGCGGGGCGGATATCCACCACGATGGCTTCATCCTTGTTGACCAGCGCGGTCAGTTCCGATGTGCTCAGGCTGCGGCCACCACGGCTCATTTCATGAGCGATCAGCAGCGCCAGCAGAATGACAAAGGCACCCACGAGCAGATAGTGGGCAGTGGCAAATGCAATCAGGTGATCAACCATCAAGGAGGTTCCAGGGCGTTAAAATGGCGGTAAGTATACACAGCCGCCAGGGGGGGCCAACCCCCGTAAAGCGGTGACGTGGTCGGAACTTCGCTTTAAACTGCCACTCCCTTTTCCATTGCCTTCCTTATTAACGCCGCGAGAGGATCTATGACTACTACGCCTAAACCTTTGGTCCTGATAATTCTCGATGGCTTCGGACACAGTGAAAGCCACCACGACAACGCCGTATACGCGGCCGACAAGCCCGTACTGGATCGCCTGACCGCCACTGTGCCCAACGGCCTGATCTCCGGCTCGGGCATGGACGTGGGCCTGCCGGACGGCCAGATGGGCAACTCGGAAGTCGGCCATATGAATCTGGGCGCCGGACGAGTGGTCTATCAGGACTTTACCCGCGTGACCAAAGCGATCCGCGATGGCGAGTTCTTCGAAAACCCAACCATCTGCGCGGCGGTAGATAAAGCAGTCGCTGCGGGCAAGGCCGTGCACTTCATGGGCCTGCTGTCCGATGGCGGCGTGCACAGCCACCAGGATCATCTGGTCGCCATGGCAGAACTGGCGTTCAAGCGCGGCGCCGACAAGATTTACCTGCATGCCTTCCTTGATGGCCGCGACACGCCGCCCAAAAGCGCACAATCGTCTATCGAGCTGTTGGATGCCACCTTTGCCACCTTGGGCAAGGGCCGCATCGCCAGCCTGGTGGGCCGCTACTTCGCCATGGACCGCGACAATCGCTGGGATCGCGTGTCCCAGGCCTACAACCTGATTGTCGACGGCCAGGCCGAATTCCACGCCGCCACCGCCCAGGAAGGCCTGGAAGCTGCCTATGCGCGGGGCGAGAGCGATGAGTTCGTCAAAGCCACCACCATCGGCGAGCCGGTGAAAGTCGAAGACGGCGACGCCGTGGTGTTCATGAACTTCCGCGCCGACCGCGCCCGCGAGCTGAGCCACGTATTCGTCGACGCCGGCTTCAAAGACTTCGAGCGCGCGCGCCAGCCGAAAGTCGAGTTCGTGATGCTCACCCAATACGCCGCGAACATCCCGGCGCCGTCGGCTTTCGCCCCCGGCAGCCTGGAAAACGTACTGGGTGATTACCTGGCGAAAAACGGCAAGACCCAGCTGCGTATCGCTGAAACCGAGAAATACGCCCACGTGACCTTCTTCTTCTCCGGCGGCCGCGAAGAGCCGTTTCCCGGCGAAGAACGCATCCTGATCCCATCGCCGAAAGTCGCCACCTACGACCTGCAGCCGGAAATGAGCGCGCCGGAAGTCACCGACAAAATCGTCGACGCCATCGAACACCAGCGCTACGACGTGATCGTGGTCAACTACGCCAACGGCGACATGGTCGGCCACAGCGGCAATCTCAAGGCCGCCACCCAGGCCGTCGAATGCCTGGACCGGTGCGTCGGCCGCATTGTCGAAGCCCTGGAAAACGTCGGCGGCGAAGCGCTGATCACGGCCGACCACGGCAACTGCGAGCAGATGTCCGACGAATCCACCGGTCAGGCCCACACGGCCCACACCACCGAGCCGGTGCCGTTCATCTATGTGGGCAAGCGCGATTTCAAAGTGCGTGAGGGCGGCGTGCTGGCGGACGTGGCACCGACCATGTTGATGCTGATGGGGTTGGAGAAGCCCAAAGAGATGACTGGCACCTCAATCCTGGTTTGATCTAAACAACCGTGTGGGAGGGGCTTGCCCTCTCCCACATTGGATCTGCGGTGTTTGGTAGATATCTTTTTGCCATACCACCGCCACTCGGCGCCTAACTTGTCCGCGAGCCCGAATTGGGCGTTTTTTTTGCAGCGCTTGGCGGGCATACTAGGCCGTCCCTTTCCCCCTGGTGTCGCCCGCCTCTATGCTTCGCGCCTTGATTACCCTTGCTCTTGTCTGCCTGCTCCAACCGGCGTTTGCCGACGAGCGCGCACAAACCCAACAACAGTTGGACGCTACGCGTCAGGACATTGCCGAGTTGAAGAAACTGCTCGGCAAGCTCCAGGAAGAAAAATCCGGAGTGCAGAAAGACCTGCGCGGTACGGAAACCGAAATGGGCAAGCTGGAGAAGCAAGTCCAAGAGTTGCAAAAAGAACTAAAGAAGAGCGAGTCGGAACTGGAGCGACTCGACGCTGAGAAAAAAAAACTCCAGAGCGCACGCGTTGAACAGCAACGCCTGATCGCGATCCAGGCCCGCGCCGCCTACCAGAGCGGCCGCCAGGAATACTTAAAGCTGCTGCTCAACCAGCAGAACCCGGAAAAATTCGCGCGCACCCTGACCTACTACGATTACCTGAGCAAGGCCCGCCTGGAGCAATTGAAAAGCTTCAACGAGACCCTGCGCCAGTTGGCCAATGTGGAACAGGAGATCACTAACCAGCAGTCGCAGCTGGAAGACCAGAAGAGCAGCCTGGACGCCCAGCGCAACGAACTGGACAAGGTTCGCAAGGAACGCCAGTTGGCCTTGGCCAAGCTCAATGACGATGTAAAGGCACGCGACGCCAAGCTGCAGGCCCGTGAACAGGACCAGGCCGACCTGGCGAAAGTACTCAAGACCATCGAAGAAACCCTGGCCCGCCAGGCGCGTGAGGCCGAAGAAGCACGGCAAAAAGCGCTGATCGCCCAGCAGGAAGCGGAAAAAAAGCGCCAGCGCGAGGCCGAGCTGGCCGCCACCTCGGATGCGCCGGCGCCGCGTAAACCGGCGCACGCGGCTCCCGGCCCGCTGGTTTCCAGCGCCGGGGAATCCTTCGGCGGGCCATTTGCTTCGGCACGCGGCAAACTTCCATGGCCGGTTGATGGTCGATTACTGGCACGCTTCGGAGAAACCCGCGGCGACGACACCCGCGCCAAGTGGGATGGTGTAATGATCAGCGCCGCTGCCGGCAGCCAGGTCCACGCCGTCCACGGTGGCCGCGTAGTGTTTGCCGATTGGCTGCGCGGGGCCGGTTTATTGGTGATTCTCGACCACGGGAATGGCTATTTGAGCCTTTACGGCCACAATCAGACATTACTCAAGTCGGCAGGTGATGTTGTAAAAGCCGGTGAATCCATCTCCACTGTCGGTAACAGTGGCGGCCAGGACACCCCGGCGTTGTACTTCGCTATTCGTCAGCAGGGTCGCCCAAGCGATCCCGCACAATGGTGCAGAACCCAAGGATAAGGGTCGCATCTACATTAGGAGTTCGTTCGACATGCTGCATTTGTCCCGCCTCACTTCGCTGGCCCTGACGATCGCTCTGGTGATCGGCGCGCCTCTGGCTTTTGCCGACCAGGCCGCTCCGGCTGCACCTGCCGCCACGGCCGCGACCACCAAGGCGCCGTTGCCGCTGGAAGAGCTGCGCACCTTTGCCGAGGTCATGGACCGCATCAAGGCAGCCTATGTCGAACCCGTAGACGACAAGACCCTGCTGGAAAATGCCATCAAGGGCATGCTCAGCAACCTCGACCCGCACTCCGCGTACCTCGGGCCGGAAGATTTCGCCGAGCTGCAGGAAAGCACCAGCGGTGAGTTCGGCGGCCTGGGCATTGAAGTCGGCGCCGAAGACGGCAACATCAAGGTCGTCTCGCCGATCGACGACACCCCAGCCTCCAAGGCCGGTATTCAGGCCGGCGACTTTATCGTCAAGATCAACGGCCAGCCGACCCGCGGCCAGACCATGACCGAAGCCGTCGACAAGATGCGCGGCAAGATCGGCCAGAAAATCACCCTGACCCTGGTGCGCGACGGCGGCAACCCGTTCGACGTGACGCTGACCCGCGCAACCATCACGGTCAAGAGCGTGAAGAGCCAGTTGCTGGAGTCGGGCTACGGCTATATCCGCATCACGCAGTTCCAGGTCAAGACCGGCGACGAAGTGGCCAAGGCCCTGGCCAAGCTGCGCAAGGACAACGGCAAGAAGCTCAGCGGTATTGTGCTCGACCTGCGCAACAACCCGGGCGGCGTGCTGCAGTCGGCGGTGGAAGTGGTCGACCATTTCATCACCAAGGGCCTGATCGTCTACACCAAGGGCCGCATCGCCAATTCCGAGCTGCGCTTCTCGGCCACCGGCAACGACCTCAGCGAGAACGTGCCGTTGGCCGTGCTGATCAACGGCGGCAGCGCCTCGGCCTCGGAAATCGTCGCCGGTGCCCTGCAGGACCAGAAGCGTGGCGTGCTGATGGGCACCACCAGTTTCGGCAAAGGTTCGGTACAGACCGTGTTGCCGCTGAACAACGAGCGCGCTCTGAAGATCACCACGGCGCTGTACTACACGCCGAACGGGCGTTCGATCCAGGCTCAGGGCATCGTGCCGGACATCGAAGTACGCAAGGCCAGGATCACCAACGAGATCGACAGCGAGTACTACAAAGAGGCCGACCTGCAAGGTCACCTGGGCAATGGCAACGGCGGCGCCGACCAGCCGACCGGCAGCGGCGCCAAAGCCAAGCCGATGCCGCAGGACGACGATTACCAACTGGCCCAGGCGTTGAGCCTGCTCAAGGGCTTGAGCATCACGCGCAGCCGTTGATATGCGTTTTGCCCTGATCATCGCTGTGCTGTGCAGCCTGGCAGGTGTCGCCCACGCGGCCCCTGCCGGCGAGCCCCGCAAAGCCTATCTCACCCTGATCATCGACGACCTTGGGCAAAACCTGCCCAGGGATCGTCGCGTGCTGGCCCTGCCGGGGCCGGTCACCACGGCGATCATGCCCGACACGCCCCATGCCGCCGAATTCGCCCGCGAGGCACACAAGGCCGGCAAGATCGTGATCCTGCACATGCCCATGGACCCAGCCACCGGCCCATTCGCCTGGCACCCCGAACTCCCCATCGAAGAACTCGGCAAACGCCTGGATGCGGCCTTCAATGCGGTGCCCTATACGGCCGGCATCAATAATCATATGGGCAGCCGCATGACCGCCCAGCCACAAGCCATGGCCTGGCTGATGGCAGAGCTGCAACGGCGCAACAAGTTTTTCGTCGACAGCCGCACCAGCGCACAGACCGTGGCCGCCGCCGAGGCGCAGAAAATTGGCCTGGCCCATGTTTCGCGGGATGTATTCCTGGACGACGAACGCACGGAAGCGGCGATTACCACGCAACTGCAAACCGCGATCAAGCTGGCGCACAAACAGGGCTCGGCAGTAATGATCGGGCATCCTTACCCGCAAACCCTGGCGGTGCTGGAGCGCGAGTTGCCCAAGCTCAAGGCCCAAGGCGTTGAGTGGATCGATATCAAATTGATGATCAGCGTGCGCAGCAACCTGGCCATGGCCGGGCATGGCAGGGACGGCACTTACCGCCCGGCCCCTAGATAACTACAGCGCCTCGCGCCCATCAGTCCTGAATAGTGAGCCTTCGACTCATTCTGTAAGGACAGTCCATGAACATCACACACAGGGTTGCTTCAGGTCTGCTGCTCGGCGGTCTTTGCGCCACACTGCACGCCACGCCCAAGGACTTCGGCGAAGGCCTGGCCAACGCCAGCCCTGCCCGCCTGTTGTCCAATGCCCAGCATCAGCACGACCACTGGAACGGTATCGGCCGAATCAGAAACGAAACCCAGACGCTCTGTACCGCCAGCCTGCTGGACACGCGCACCGAGGACGGCACGTCCGGTCCGGCCTATGTGCTGACCAGCAGTCACTGCCTGCACCGCCTGAACGGCGCGGTGCAACGCGACTTGCCGATCAAGGGCAGCATCAGCTTCAACTACTTCGACGACACCCTCGAAGCCCTCAAGACCTACCCGCTGAAAACCCTGAAATGGGGAAGCAGCCAAGGGGTCGACCTGGCGATTGTCGAGTTGCAGGCTTCACTGGCCGACCTGATCAAGGCCGGTATCCAGCCATTGAAACTGGCGGAAGAAGTGCCTGCCAGTGGCAGTGATATTCTCACCCTGATCGCTCCGGAATGGGACACCCTGCAGCTGTCCGCCTGCACGCAACAAACGTCACGCGAACTGGTGGAGCAGCCGTTTGTGTGGCGGGTCACCCTGAAGAACCAGTGCCAGGGCGTCGGCGTGGGCAGCTTCGGCGCGCCCTTGCTGGACCGGGCGACCAACCAGCTCTTCGGCATCCTCAGCACCAGCACCACAGGCCAGCCAGAGGAGCGCAAATGCCAGCGCGATGCACCGTGTGAAATCCATGGCGGTACAGCTGTCTGGCACCCCGAGACGAACTACGGCAGCCCGGTGAGCTTCCTCAATCAGTGTTTCGTCGACGGCATGCTGCAGGCCGACAGCGAACACTGCGATCTCTACCCGACCACATCCATCACCTTTCAGAACCTGGAGCCCATCCAGCAGTACTTCATCAAGCCCGCAGGTGGCAAAGGCGAAGACATCGTGCCGCGCTGGAACCTGACCTTCACCACCAATACTCCGTTCTATCGCTACAAGACCACCCGCCGCGCCATCGACTGCGAAAACCCGGCGCTCTACAGCGTGCCGATCAAAGCGGAAGGCGCCTACGTGAACGACGCCATCGGCCCGCAAACGGGGATGCACATGCTGTGTATTGTCGGGGTCGAGTCCGCAGAACAGCGCGTAACCAACGGCATGATGAGAAACGCCCTGACCCTTGCGGTCGAGCTCGCCGAGCCAGGGCCGGCACGTACGCCGAATGTGACCATCAACCTGGATAAACAAGGCTCGGCGGCCTATACCGTCATCTGGAACCTGGCGCCGCCATTCATGCACCGCTATACCTACAAGTTCGGCCCTGCGGCGACCACCGATTGCCTGCGCCCCGTGGGCTATCGGCCCATTCCACCGGCGCCTGCGGCGGCGGATGAAGAGGACGAGATCATCGACTTGGTCTACCCACTCAATGATCACCCCGGCATGGTGCTGGAAAAGTATGCCCAGGTGATCAGCGTCAGAAACACACCGTACAAAATCTGTACCTATGCCTTCGACCAGGCGGACCAGCCGTCTACCCTGCGTGTGGACCTGCTCAAGCCGCGCTGAGGCTAGAGGTAACGCGCCATGATCTCGTCGATCACGCCTTCTTTGCGCAGCTGATCCAGCGCCGCCTGCAGTTTGCTCACCTGCTTGTCCGGTACGTTCTTGTTCAGCGCGAGGTAGAGCTGGGCGCTATTGAAGCGCAAAACCGTCTTGAAGCTGGTGATGCCGACTTGCCGCGCCAGGTATCGCCCGGCCGGGTCGCCGGTGGCCCAAAGGTCAATCCGGCCATCCATGAGCTTTTGCGCGTTGTCTTGATCACGCAGCACGACCACAGGCTTGAGCCCCTGTTTTTCGAGGCTTTCAGCGATGGCGTCACCTTTGTAGGCGCCGATCTTGTAGCGCCGTGCGTGCTCCAGGTCGTCCAGCTGGATAGTGCTGTCGGCCTTGGCCAGCAATACCCAGTCATCCGGACCGATGGGGCCGACCCATTTGAACAGCGCTTCGCGGTCCGGCAGGCGCGCCATGACGAACACACCATAACCGGGCTTTTCCAGGGCGAGCTTGTAGATTCGTTCCCAAGGGAAACGCAAGGTGAGGTCGTAAGAGATCCCGGCGCGCTTAAAGGTTTCGCGCACGATGTCCACGGCGATGCCTTCGATGTTCTCGTCCTTGGCGAAGTTTTTGCCGTTTTTGGCCATGTTATAGGGCGGGAAATTTTCCGTGAGCAGCACCAGAGGGCTGCCGGATGCGTCGTCGGCGCGGGCCGAACCGGCCAACAGGAGGGAGGTGCCGGCGAGGGCGAGCAGCAGGTGTTTGAACATGAAGGTTACCGAAATCCATGGCAAGCGCAGAGAGTGCCGCGCGCCTGCCATGGTGTCCAGCAACGTTTAGCGAACGACGATACCGCGAGCTGCCATGTAGGCCTTGGCCTCAGGAACGGTGTACTCGCCAAAGTGGAAAATACTCGCCGCCAGCACCGCGCTGGCGTGGCCTTCGATGACACCGTCAGCCAAGTGCTGCAGGGTGCCGACGCCGCCGGAAGCGATCACCGGAATGCCCAAAGCATCGCTGATGGCGCGCGTCACACCCAGGTCGAAGCCGTTTTTCATGCCGTCCTGGTCCATGCTGGTCAGCAGGATTTCACCGGCGCCCAGGCCTTCCATTTTCATCGCCCACTCCACCGCGTCCAGGCCGGTGGGTTTGCGGCCGCCGTGGGTGAAGATCTCCCAGCGCGGGGTTTCGCCGGGGCCGGAGACCTTCTTGGCGTCAATGGCCACCACGATGCATTGCGAGCCGAAGTGCTGTGCCGCTTCGCCGACAAACTCGGGATTGAACACCGCCGCGGTGTTGATCGAAACCTTGTCGGCGCCGGCATTGAGCAGGTTGCGGATGTCTTGCACGGTGCGCACGCCACCGCCGACGGTCAGCGGGATAAACACCTGGCTGGCCATGCGCTCAACGGTGTGCAGGGTGGTGTCGCGGCCGTCGACGCTGGCGGTAATGTCGAGAAAGGTAATCTCGTCGGCACCCTGCTCATCGTAGCGACGGGCGATTTCCACCGGGTCGCCGGCGTCGCGGATGTTCTCGAACTTGACGCCCTTGACCACGCGACCGTTGTCGACGTCCAGGCAAGGGATGATGCGTCTGGCTAAAGCCATGGGCTTATCTCCGATAAGAGTTGCAAGCTTTGAGCTATAGGCTGCAAGTAGAAGCAGATCTGCTTTTACTTGCAGCTTGCAGCCTACGACTTGGAGCTGGCCGCGTAGCCATCACAAAAAGCTTGAGCTTCAGCCACGTCCAGCGTGCCCTCATAGATCGCACGGCCGGTGATGGCGCCAATGATGCCGGGGGCCTTGGCGTCCAGCAGTGACTTGATGTCACCCAGGTTGTGGATACCGCCGGAAGCGATCACCGGAATTTTCGTCGCCGCCGCCAGTGCCGCGGTGAACGGCACGTTGCAGCCCTGCATCATGCCGTCTTTGGCGATGTCGGTATAAACGATGGCGGACACGCCATCGGCTTCGAACTGCCTGGCAAGGTCGATCACCTGCACGGTGCTGATCTCAGCCCAGCCGTCGGTGGCGACGAAACCGTCCTTGGCATCCAGGCCCACGATCACTTTGCCGGGAAACGCGCGACAGGCTTGGGCGACAAACGCCGGGTCTTTGACCGCCTTAGTGCCGATGATCACGTAGCTCACGCCTGCCTTGACGTAATGCTCGATGGTTTCCAGAGAGCGGATACCGCCGCCGATCTGGATCGGCAGGTTCGGGTAGCGCTTGGCGATGGCGGTGACGACTTCACCATTGACCGGCTGGCCTTCGAAGGCGCCGTTCAAGTCCACCAGATGCAGACGACGGCAGCCCCCTTCCACCCATTTGGCAGCCATGCTCACCGGGTCATCGGAGAACACGGTGGAATCTTCCATGCGGCCTTGGCGCAGACGTACGCAGGCGCCGTCCTTGAGATCGATAGCGGGGATAATTAGCATGCTTTTCCTTCGTCAAAGAGCTGCAAGCTGCAAGCTATAAGCTGCAAGCAAGCACGCGTATCAATTCTTGCAGCCTGGGCTTGAAGCTTTCAGCTGCTCTTTTCAAGCGACCACAGGTCGCTTTCTATGCTTTCGAACCGTTCTTTAAGGAGCGTCTGCGTATCGAAAATCGCCCTGTTGTAATAGTGCGGAGCCACTTCGGTGGTGAACAGCTCAAGAATCTCGGCGACCTCGAACGAGCCCAGTTTGAGCTCGAAGCGGTCCTCCATGAATCGCTTGATCTTGACGGTCGCCTCACTCTCCTGTTCGGGCGTGAGGGTCAGGATCGGCGGTTTCGGCTTCCTGGCCACTTACCAGCGCCCGTCCCACGCGGCGAAGTTCTGCAGCAATTGCAGGCCATGGGTATGGCTTTTCTCCGGGTGGAACTGCACGGCAAACCGCGAACCGTCGGCCAGCGCTGCGGCAAAGTCGACGCCGTAGTGCCCGCCACCCACCACCTGGCCGGGCTTGGCGGCGGCGATGTAGTAGCTGTGCACGAAGTAGAAACGCGCCATGTCCGGCACTTCGTGCCACAGCGGGTGATCCACGGTCTGGCGGACTTCGTTCCAGCCCATGTGCGGGACCTTCAGGTGTTCACCGTCTTCATGCAGGTCTTTGCCGAAAAACTTCACCTGGCCTGGGAACAGGCCGATGCAGTCGACGCCTTCGTTCTCTTCACTGTTGTCGAGCAAGGCTTGCATGCCCACGCAGATGCCGAGGAACGGGCGGTCCTGGCTGACTTCACGCACCAGGCTGTCAAAGCCCAGGCGGCGGATCTCGGCCATGCAATCGCGAATCGCGCCAACGCCTGGGAACACCACACGGTCGGCTTCGCGAATCACCTTGGCATCGCTGGTGATCAGCACCTTGCCGGCGCCTACGTGCTCGAGGGCCTTGGCCACCGAGTGCAGGTTACCCATGCCGTAATCGATAACCGCGACCGTCTGCATTACAGCACGCCCTTGGTCGAGGGCATTTGCCCGGCCATGCGCTCATCCAGCTCCACGGCCATGCGCAGCGCGCGGCCGAAAGCCTTGAACACGGTTTCGATCTGGTGGTGGGTATTGGTGCCGCGCAGGTTGTCGATGTGCAGGCTGACCAGGGCGTGGTTAACGAAGCCCTGGAAGAATTCCTGGAACAGGTCGACATCGAAGCCGCCCACGGTGGCGCGGGTGTATGGCACGTGCATCTGCAGGCCAGGGCGGCCGGAGAAGTCGATCACCACGCGCGACAGCGCTTCGTCCAGCGGCACATAGGCGTGACCGTAGCGACGGATGCCTTTTTTGTCGCCGATGGCTTTGGCAAACGCCTGCCCGAGCGTGATGCCGACGTCTTCCACGGTGTGGTGGTCATCGATATGCAGGTCGCCCTTGCAGACGATATCCAGGTCGATCAACCCGTGACGGGCGATCTGGTCCAGCATGTGCTCAAGAAAAGGGACGCCGATATCAAATCGGGCCTTTCCGGTGCCATCCAGGTTGATCGAGGCTTTGATCTGGGTTTCCAGAGTGTCGCGCTCGACGGACGCCATACGTTCGACCATTACCAGCTCCGCAAAATCGTTGGGCGAAAAAGGCAGCCATTATAGGGGCGCGGGCGCTAAACAGAAACATCGGAGGGGATAAGACTGACGAGTTGAGGCGGGCAATGTCGGGGATAGACATGTGCATACAAGCGGGCGCTCCAGGATGGTGCGCCCGCCTGCAATCAACTTAGTGGAACAGGACAGCCGTCTTCTGCAGGGTTACCCACACACCCCACGCCAACGGTATACCCACCACCAGCCAGGCGGCGATCGCCATTGGCTTGCTGGCCGCGGATGCTTTCCACTCCAGCACGGTGCTGGCATCGGCACCCTTGTCATGGCCCAGCGCCTGCTCGGCGGCCAGTTCCGCGTCGGTCATGAAGTACTTGTCGGCCACCGGGCGCACCAGCAGGTTGCAGATGAAACCCAGCACCAGCAGGCCGGCGAGGATGTACAAGGTGATGTCATAGGCCGCAGCGCGTTCAACGCCGAGGCTCAGTTGATATTCACGCAAGTAGTTCACCAGCACCGGACCCAATACGCCCGCGGCCGCCCAGGCCGTCAGCAGTCGACCGTGGATCGCACCGACCATTTGGGTACCGAACAGGTCGGCCAGGTACGCCGGCACGGTCGCAAAACCACCGCCGTACATCGACAGGATGATGCAGAACGCGGCCACGAACAGCGCCACATTGCCCAGGTGCCCCAGGTTCGGGATCAACGCGTACAGGGCAAAGCCCAGGGCGAAGAACACGAAGTAGGTATTTTTACGCCCCAGGTAGTCGGAGAACGACGCCCAGAAGAACCGGCCACCGATGTTGAACAGACTCAACAGACCGGTGAAGCCTGCGGCAATCGCTGCGATCGAGGCCAGTTGCCCGGCATCCAGTTGGCCGAACGGTACGTCCACGCCCAGCAGCTTGCCGCCGAACACTTCCTGCAACAGCGGCGACGCCATGCCCAGAATACCGATACCGGCCGAGACGTTCAGGCACAGCACCAGCCATACCAGACGGAATTGCGGGGTTTTCCACGCCACGTTCACGTGTACGTGACGGTGGGTGATCATCGCATTGCTGGCTTTTTTCGCCGGTGCGGTCCAGCCCTCAGGCTTCCAGCCGGTCGGCGGAACGCGATAGGACAGCGCGCCACCGATCATGAACACGAAGTAGATCGCAGCCATCACCAGAAAGCTCTGCCACACGCCGACGCTGGTCGGCGAGGCGAAATGGCCCATCAGGGCCGCGGCCAGTGGTGCACCCACCATCGCGCCGCCGCCGAAACCCATGATCGCCATGCCGGTGGCCATGCCGCGCTTGTCCGGGAACCACTTGATCAGGGTCGACACGGGCGAGATGTACCCCAAGCCCAAGCCGATACCGCCGATCACGCCGGAGCCGATCCACATCAGCCAGATCTGGTGGGTATAGATCCCCAGCGCCGAGATCAGCAGGCCGCCGCACCAGCACAATGCCGATACAACGCCGGCCTTGCGCGGCCCGGCGTGTTCCAGCCAGCCGCCCCAGATCGCCGCCGAGCAGCCCAGGAAGATGAAGAACAGGGTGTAGATCCAGCCCAGCATCGAGATAGGCCAGTCACATTGGGACGAGAAAACTTGTGCGATGAAGCTCATGTCCGGCGCGCAGGCAACCGGAGCGGTGATACCCAGCGCCTTGGACAACGGCAACCAGAACACCGAGAAGCCATAGGCCATACCGATGCACAAGTGGATGGCCAGGGCGGCCGGTGGAACCAGCCAGCGGTTGAACCCGGGCTTGGCGATGATGCGTTCCTTGGACAGGAACGCTGGCTGTGCGGCTGTAGAAGCGGCCGCCGTGCGAGTGCTCATTGGTGTTTCCCCCAGTTATTGGTATGCGTCCGTCAGGCGCGCTTCCCCCCGGCCTTGCACGCAAAGCGTGGCCGTTTTATTGAGCGAAACTCCATTTTGGCGCGACGATAGGTCGCAGAAGGCGGACGAACGCGCAGAGATTAGCATCTACAAACGCGAAAAAAACCAAAATGCCATCACCTTTTTAAGGAATTTCAGTTTGTTTGACGCCAAAAACCTGTTCTCGCCCCCATGGATACAATGTAACGATCGTTGAACTGACGCAGGCCGTCGGGCGTTATACTCTGCGGCTAATTTTTGAAATCGACATACAAGGACTCGCCCATGAAAGCGTTCGGCAAAATCCTGGGTCTGGTACTTCTCGGGCTGTTGCTGATCATTGTGGCTCTCGGCTTTGCCTTGACCCACCTCTTCGATCCCAACGACTACAAAGATGAGATCCGCCAGATTGCCCGCGACAAGGCCCACATCGAGCTGACGCTCAATGGCGACATCGGCTGGAGCCTGTTCCCCTGGCTGGGCCTGGAACTGCACGAAGCCAGCGTGGCGACCCTGACCAATCCGACCCAACCGTTCGCCGACCTGCAGATGCTCGGCCTGTCGGTACGCGTGCTGCCGCTGCTGCGCCGTGAAGTGCAAATGAGCGATGTGCGTGTCGAAGGCCTGAACCTGCGCCTGAACCGCGACAAGCAGGGTCACGGCAACTGGGAAGACATCGGCAAGAACGTCCCTGACGCCTCCGAAGCGACCGCCAGCGCGCCCACACCGGCGCAGCCAGCCGCCGAGGTCAAACCGGAGAAACCGGCCCAGCCCATCCGCCTGGACATCGACAGCCTGACCATCAACAACGCACGCGTCGAATACAACGACGAACAGACCGGCAAGCAGTTCAGCGCCGAAAGCATTCAGTTGAGCGCCGGCGCCATTCATGAAGGCGCGAGCATTCCGGTCAAGCTCACTGCGTTCTTCGGCAGTAACCAGCCGGTGATGCGCCTCAAGACCGAACTGATCGGCAATCTGCGCATCCAGCGTGCGCTCAAGCGCTACCAGTTCGAAGACATGCGCATCAGCGGCGAAGCCACGGGCGAACCGCTGCAAGGCAAGACCGTAAGCTTTTCCACCCAAGGCCAGTTGCTGGTGGACCAGGCGGCCAACATCGCCGAATGGACCAACCTGAAGCTCTCGGCCAACCAATTGCGTGCCCTGGGCGAGCTGAAGATCAACGACCTGGACAAGACCCCGCAACTCAACGGCGCTTTGTCGATCGCTCAGTTCGACCTGGCCAAGTTCCTCGACAGCGTGGGCAACCCGCTGCCGCCGATGGCCGAGGGCAGCCTGAGCAAAGTCGAACTGGTCAGCCGCCTCAAAGGCACGCCGACCAGCCTCGCCCTGGAAGATTTGAACCTGAAACTCGACGGCAGCACCTTCACCGGTCGCGTGGCGGTGGATGACTTCGCCAGGCAGTCGCTGCGCGTTCAACTCAAGGGCGACACGTTCAACGCCGACAATTACCTGCCCGCCAAGTCCGAATCCGCCAAGGGTGCCAGCGCCGCACGCCAGGCCGAAGTCCAGAACAGCGAGGCCGGCGCGATGGCCGCCGGCGGCACCACGCCGCTGCCGGAGGCGCCGACCAAAGGCGCCTGGAGCACCGACAAGCTGCTGCCGCTGACGCGCCTGCGCACGCTCGACGTGAATGCAGACCTCGCGTTCGGCCAATTGACCTTGAGCAAACTGCCGATCCAGAACGCGGTGCTCAAAGCATCCGGCGTCGATGGCCAGCTCAAGCTCGACACCCTGAGCGGCGGGCTCTACAACGGCACCTTCCAGGCAAACGGCAATCTGGATGTGCGTCAGGACATCCCGGTGCTCGCGCTGCAAACCCGCATCAAACAAGTCCCCGTCGAACGCATCCTGCAGGCCCAGGGGCAGACGCCGCCGGTCAAAGGCCAGGTGACGCTGGACAGCAACCTCAGCGGCCGTGGCAACAGCCAGAAAGCCCTGATCGACAGCCTTAACGGCACCGCCAGCTTCGTAATCAACAACGGCGTGCTGCTCAACGCCAACCTTGAACAGCAACTGTGCACCGGCATCGCCCTGCTCAACCGCAAGACCTTGAGCGGCGAGCAACGCGGCAAGGACACGCCATTCCAGGAGCTGAGGGGCAACCTGACGTTCCGTAACGGCGTGGCCAACAACCCGGACCTGAAAGTGCGCATCCCCGGCCTGACGGTCAACGGCAACGGTGACGTGGACCTGCGCGTGCTGGGCATGGATTACCGGGTTGGCATCATTGTCGAGGGCGACCAGCGCGAAGTGCCGGACCCAGCCTGCGAAGTGGGTGCCAACTTCCAGGGTATCGAAGTGCCGTTGCGTTGCCGCGGCCCGCTGGAGCTGGGCGCCAAAGCCTGCCGCCTGGACAAGGACGGCCTCGGCCAGGTTGCCGTCAAGGCCGCCGGCAACCGTCTCAACGAGAAGCTCGAAGAGAAACTCGACAAGGTCAACCCGCAACTCAAAGACGCGCTCAAAGGCCTGTTCAAACGATGAGAAACGAGCAGTTTTCAACGGCGGTGCTGGATTGGTACGACCGCCACGGTCGCCATGACCTGCCCTGGCAACAGGGCATCACACCCTACCGGGTGTGGGTTTCGGAGATCATGTTGCAGCAGACCCAGGTGAGCACCGTGCTCAACTACTTCGACCGGTTCATGGCCTCGCTGCCGACGGTCCAAGCCCTGGCCGCCGCACCGGAAGACGAAGTGCTGCACCTGTGGACGGGCCTGGGTTACTACACCCGCGCACGCAACCTGCAAAAGACCGCGAAGATTGTGGTCGCCGAGTACGGCGGCGAGTTTCCGCGGGATGTGGAAAAACTCACCGAGCTGCCCGGTATCGGCCTGTCCACCGCCGGCGCGATCGCCAGCCTGAGCATGGGCCTGCGCGCACCGATCCTCGACGGTAACGTCAAGCGCGTACTGGCACGATTTACCGCGCAGGAAGGCTATCCAGGCGAGCCCAAGGTAGCCAAGCAACTGTGGGCCACCGCCGAGCGATTTACACCTCATGACCGAGTCAACGCCTATACCCAGGCGATGATGGACATGGGCGCAACCCTGTGCACCCGCAGCAGACCCAGTTGCCTGTTGTGCCCGCTGGAAACGAGCTGCGAGGCCCATAGGCTAGGCCTGGAAACGCGCTACCCGATTCCCAAGCCACGCAAGAGCATTCCGCAGAAGCGCACGCTCATGCCGATGCTGGCCAATGCCGAGGGCGCGATTCTGCTTTACCGCCGCCCGTCCACCGGTTTGTGGGGCGGCCTGTGGAGCCTGCCGGAACTGGACGACCTGCAGGACCTGGAACACCTCGCCCACCAGCATGCGCTCAAGCTGGGCAGGCAACAGGCACTGCCGGGGCTGATCCACACCTTCAGCCACTTCCAGTTGGCCATCGAACCGCTGCTGGTCCATGTGCAGGAATCGGCCCATCACGTGGCCGAGGCCGACTGGCTCTGGTATAACCTCGCCACCCCGCCGCGCCTGGGCCTTGCCGCTCCGGTGAAAAAACTGCTCAAACGCGCGGCCGATGTATTGAACGCAGGAGAGTCGTCATGACCCGCACCATCATGTGCCGCAAGTACCACGAAGAATTGCCTGCCCTGGAACGCGCGCCGTTTCCCGGCGCCAAGGGCCAGGACATTTTCGACAACGTCTCCGCCAAAGCCTGGGCCGACTGGCAAAAACACCAGACCCTGCTGATCAACGAAAAACGCCTGAACATGATGAACGCCGAAGACCGCAAATACCTGCAGGGCGAAATGGACAAGTTCTTTTCCGGCGAGGATTACGCCAAGGCCGACGGCTACGTACCACCTGCTCAATAACTGATCAAAAACCGGGGTCGGAACGTAAGCGACGGTAATAATTAAATATTTTTTGAAAACTTGCTTGACGACCCCCTGAAAAACCCGTTTAATGCGCCCCGTTGCCCAGATAGCTCAGTCGGTAGAGCAGGGGATTGAAAATCCCCGTGTCGGCGGTTCGATTCCGTCTCTGGGCACCACTCATTAGTTTCAGGTGGTGCACATATCATCTGAAACACATAAGAAACCCGCCTGGTGCGGGTTTTTTATTGCACCCAGGCCTGTTCTCGAAGCAATGAACCGCTCCATTAGCCCCATTCCTTCGAGGCTTTCCCGCAAGACAAAAACTCACCTCACTCCAGCAAAAACACCATCAGCGGATTGTCATTCAATCGCCCATTGAACGCCGGAGCCAGATGCTCCAACGGCGTCTGCTTCAACAACGCGGTTTCCTTGCGCGCGACGATCACCCATACCGGGCGCGGTAACGCTGCCAGGCGCTGCACTTGATCACGACCGACGAACAGCGGCTGTTCATCGTGATCCAGGTTCATCATGTAGCGCACCGCCCAGGTGTCCCGCGCCAGATTGACAAACACCAACGGCCCCGGCTGCGTGGCACGCAGGGCCTCGACCTGGCCGACAAACTGCCGCGTATCGAATTGCAGGTCCTTGGCCGGCTCCACCACGCTTACCAGCATCAGCCATTGCCCCAGCAGCGCTATCAAACTGAGCCACACCAAGCGCAGCGGCCGACGCCAGGCGATCAGCGCGGCCGCCTGCAGCACCAGCAGCGAGCCAATCAACAGCGGCAACGAGATGTCAGGCCAGTAACCGTGTTTCTCCCATGCATGCCGACACACAAACACCGCGACCACGCACAACGACGGCAAAGCCGCGACAAGCACTTCGTAGCAGCGGCGCACGCCAGTCAGCCAGCCTTGCGCCTGGAGCAGCCCATAGGCGGCGACAGCGGCGAACATCGGCACCATGGGCAGGATGTAATAAGCCCGCTTGAAATGCGGCACCGACAACCCGATCAGGATCATCAAACCGCAGGCTCCCAGTCGCACCACGAGCTGCATGTCATCATTTACCCAACGCTCAGACCAGCGATGACGCAACGCAAACAACGCTGCCAGCGCCAGGGGCACTACCGGAAAGTAGCGGTACAAACTCAGTTGGAAGTAGAAATAGAACGGCTCGCCGCTTTCATCCAGGCGCCCGCCCACTTGCATCCTGAATACCTCGGCGGCAAACCCCTCGCCCCCGCTGAACCGCGCGAGCTTCATCAGCAGCCACCAGCACGCCGCCAGCAAAATCAGTCCGATGATGCCGTGGATCAGTACCTGCCTGACCCGCTCACCCGGTTTGCCCAGCGCCCAATACACGCACACCACACCGCACACCTCGATCAACCCCAGCGGCCCGCGTATGGCAAAGCCCAGCACGAATAGCGGGAAGACCGCCAGTTGCCTGCATCGAGAACCCAAGCGCTCCCCCGTGTGCAGCAGATAGAAACTACCTACACAGAGCAACGCCACCATCTGATCCAGACACACCGAACGGGACTTTTCGAGCAATTGCGTGGTGAGCAGTGTCAACAGCACGCTGAGCAGCGCCCACTGACGACTCGAAGGGGCCAGCAAGCGATACATCAGCGCTACCACACCGGCGGAAGCCAGCGCCGTGGGCAGCACGTTGGCCAGATGATTGGGCGCACCGAACAGGCGGGCAAACAGGTAGCTGAAGAACGTCGCGGTGCCGGGGTAGTCCGCGTAGGGCTGGCCGTACGTGGTGGGAAAAAGACTGGCGCCGTGGCGATACATTTCTTGCAGGAACAGCGCCCAGCGCCCGTCAAATCCCTGCGGCTGCTGGTCCCAGATGCCCAGCGTGAACAGCATCAGGGCGAACAGAAAAATGCCCAGGGACTCCAGGCGAAAGCGGTTGCGGTGATCCATCGATTGACCTGCCAGGTAGAAAGCGCGGACCTATGGTGCCGGTCGCCCTGCTGAATAGCGCCTGAACAACCCTCAATCTTTCACCCTTCAGCGCCCGCCACGCCATACCAGTGCGGGCACCAGGCGCACGTAGATTAATTCGCCGACCAGCTCCACCAGGGTTTGCAGGATGACAGCCGTAGCGGCCAGCCCACGCACCTCCTCGGGTAATGCCAACGCCAGCGGCAGCACCACCAGCGAATTGCGCGTCGACGCGCTGAACGTCACCGCCCGCGCGGGCGCACTCGGCAACGCGAACAGCCGCGCGGCCAAGGCGCCCGTCAGCGGCGCCAGCAACAGGAAACCTACATAGACCGGAATGACCGGCAGCAACAGGCTGAAATCGCGCACTACCGACGTGATCTGCGAACCGATCACCACAAACAGCACCAGCGCCATCGCCGGCACCGGCAGCCAGGCCCAAGCCGCGCTCCAAGCGCAGACGAGTGCCGATCTGCGCGCCACAAACGTGGTCGCCACCGCCGCCACCATCGGCACCACAATCAGCAGCACAAACGCCTGCACAAACGGCTGCGCGTCAATCACCACGCCGGATTGCGCCCCCAGCATCAGCCCCAAGTACAGCGGCAACAGCAGCAACTGCAGCAAAAGCAGCACCGGCGTCGCCGCGAGCATCAACCGTGAATCGCCCTTACCGATATGGGTAAACACCACCACGTAATCAATGCACGGCGTCAGCAACACCAGCAACGCCCCCACCAGCAGCGCCGGACGCTCCGCCAAGCCAAGGGTCAGCCCCCACACCAGCAAGGGCACCAGGATGAAATTAGCCAGCAGCAAGGCCGCCATGAAGCGCTTGCGGCTCAAGCCTTCGCGCAGGTCCAGAAACGGAATTTGCAGGAACATCGCGTACATCAGCACCGCGATGGCCGGTGTGATCCACACACCCAGGCCGTGCCCCCACGAAGGCGCCAGCAGGCCGAAGCCGACAGCCAGCAGGACGGTGACGAAGTAGATAGGGATTTGGTGATGTTCGAGGGTGTCGCGGGTCATGGAAACGCCCTGGTGAAACGCAAAGGCGCAAGCCTAAGCATCTACTGGCGTGATTACCAGGCGAGCGGCTGGAACGGCGGGAACATGCCAGCCAATTAATGGCAGATACCCTTGGGATTTGCGCCAACCTGCGCTTCAATACCTGACCCAGATCCTGACCCCAAGGACGTGAGCCCATGGCCTCGCCGAACAAGCAGCAAAAACGTGCCCACCGGGCCAAGGCCAAGGCCAAACAGAACCGCACCCAGCGCGCGGTCGCGACTAAGCCGGATGCGTTCGCCGGCGATGACAGCCGTATCGATTTGGAGTCGGTGGATTTAACAGAGCTGTTCGTGGAGATGCGCGTTGCCGGCGAGATCAGTCAGCAAGCGCTATGCGCGGCATTCCTGGCCCACCCGCTGCTCGCGCTGGTACTTGAGCAGGAAGGCGAAGAAGAAGCTACCGACTTTATCCTGGCGGCACTGATCGAGTACCGGCAGTGGGCCACGGACAGCGATGATGAAGCCGCCGCACTGGCGTGGATCGAATCGCCGCAGTTTCAAGCGGACTACGTTGCCGCCTCCCAAACCCTTACCAACTCGCAAGACTGACAAAAAATGGGAGGGGCTTGCCCCCTCCCACATTGGAATGGCGGTCAGCTAAGCACCGCAGTCCCTACTCTCTGCGCCTTGCGACGGCTCGACACTATCAACCCGGCCGCCACCACCAGCAGGCTCAGGACGCCCGTCGCGATGATCTCCACGCGATGCGCTTCCTGGAACAGCATGATGGTCAACGTGCCCACGATGAACACCATCACCGCGTAGGTCAGGCCGGGGAACAGCCACATCTTGAAGACAATCTTCTCGCCTGCCGCCGTGCGTTTCTGGCGCATGCGCAGTTGCGACACTGCGATTACCAGATACACCAGCAAGGCGATAGCGCCGGAGCTGGCCAGCAGGAATTCGAACACCGCGGCCGGAGCCACGTAGTTGGCGAACACGGCAAGGAATGCCGCGCCGGTGGACAGCATCACCGCCCAGTAAGGCGTACCGCTCTTGTTGGTGCGTTTGGCCACGGCCGGGGCGTCACCACGACGGCCCAGGGAGAACAGCATGCGCGAAGCGGTATACAGCGCCGAGTTCAGGCAACTGGTCACCGCCACCAGCACTACCAGGTCAACGATCAGCTTGGCATTCGGAATGCCCATGCGTTCAAGCACGGTCTGGTAGGAACCTACCGCAGCCAGAGTCGGATCGTTCCAAGGCACCAGGGAGACAACAATGAAGATCGACAACAGGTAGAACAGGCCGATACGCCAGATGACCGAGTTGGTCGCCTTGGTGATCTGTTGGCCCGGGTTCTTCGACTCGGCCGCGGCGATGGTGACGATCTCAGTGCCCATGAACGAGAACATGGTGGTCAGGATGGCAGCCAGCACCGCGCCCATTCCGTTAGGCATAAAGCCCTGAGTGTCGAACAGGTGCGAGACGCCGCTGACCTGGCTGGTCGGCAGGAAACCGAAAATCGCCGCCAGGCCGAGGATCACGAAACCCACGATGGCCACGACCTTGATCAGCGCGAACCAGAACTCGAACTCACCGTAGTTCTTCACACTGAACAGGTTGGTGGCCGTCAGCAGCAGGGTAATCACCAGCGTGAACGCCCAAATCGCCACGTCAGGGAACCAGGCATGCAGGATCGTGGCGGCCGCGTTGGCTTCCAATGGAATCACCAGCACCCAGAACCACCAGTACAACCAACCGATGGTAAAACCGGCCCAATGGCCGATTGCACGGTCGGCATACGTGGAAAACGAACCGGTGTCGGGCGACGCCACGGCCATTTCGGCCAGCATGCGCATCACCAGCACCACCAACGTGCCCGCGGCGGCATAGGCCAGCAGCACCGCTGGGCCGGCAGCGGCAATCGCGTGGCCGGAGCCGACAAACAGACCGGCACCGATGACGCCGGCAATCGAAAGCATCGTGACGTGGCGCGGCTTGAGCCCCTGTTCGAGGTCATTGGAGCTTTGCGTACTACTCATTGACACACCTTTGCGAGGAATTGCGAAAACGGTCCGCCCGACCTGGGATCCTCCTCGTGAAAAGAAACCAACAGGGCGTTCTTTATTTTTTACGCAAGATTTGCGCCAAAATGTTACAAAGCCGCGATTGACGCGGGCTGTAGGACTTTTCCACAGCGCACGCAAGTCATTGAGAACAATGGCATTCCGCTATAGCGTTACCGAGCGACTCACTATTCAGGCCGATACGCGCACCAAAAACACACACAAAAATAAGTAGCGCCCCATAAAAGCGCCGATAGCGACCGTTTGCCCCTTTAACCCTTCCAACACCTGGCCAAAGCTGGCACCATCGCGCCCTTTTTGACGCGAAGCCTGCGGCGTTGCGGGTTCAAACGCTTGTTCGGTTGTTGACGACGCGACACGCCGCTGTGCCGATGCGACACCCTGCCGCACGCCGTCTGTTTACCGCCCGCCACGCTGTTGGCTGCCATCCGGACGCTATGCTAGCTTGGCGCCTCGCCATGAAGGCGGCCCTGCAGCAGGCACGCAGAACACAATGAGGACCCCACATGGCCGAGGCCACGCCCGCGCTTGAAATCCGCAACTTGCATAAACGTTATGGTGAGCTGGAGGTACTCAAAGGTATCTCGCTGACCGCTCGCGACGGCGACGTGATCTCGATCCTGGGTTCTTCCGGTTCCGGCAAGTCCACTTTCCTGCGCTGCATCAACCTGCTGGAGAACCCACACCAGGGCCAGATCCTGGTGGCCGGCGAAGAACTCAAGCTCAAGGCTGCCAAGAACGGCGAGCTGATGGCTGCCGACGGCAGGCAGATCAACCGCCTGCGCAGCGAAATCGGTTTTGTGTTTCAAAACTTTAACCTGTGGCCGCACATGAGCATCCTCGACAACATCATCGAGGCGCCCCGCCGTGTGCTCGGGCAGAGCAAGGCCGAAGCCATCGAAGTGGCCGAAGCCCTGCTGGCCAAGGTCGGCATTGCCGACAAGCGCCATGCCTACCCGGCGCAATTGTCCGGCGGCCAGCAGCAACGCGCCGCCATTGCCCGCACCCTGGCGATGCAGCCCAAGGTCATCCTGTTCGACGAGCCCACTTCCGCGCTTGACCCGGAAATGGTTCAGGAAGTACTTAGTGTGATCCGCGCGCTGGCCGAAGAAGGCCGCACCATGTTGCTGGTTACCCACGAAATGGGCTTTGCCCGCCAGGTTTCCAGTGAGGTGGTGTTCCTTCACCAAGGCTTGATCGAGGAGCAAGGATCGCCACAGCAGGTGTTTGAAAACCCGCTTTCGGCGCGCTGCAAACAATTCATGTCCAGCAACCGCTAACGGAGCAACATGCATGCAGAACTATAAAAAATTCCTTCTGGCCGCAGCCGTTTCGATGGCGTTCAGCGCCACGGCCATGGCAGAAACCTTGAAAATGGGGATCGAGGCGGCCTACCCGCCGTTCAACAATAAAGACGCCAGTGGCCAAGTGGTCGGCTTCGACAAAGACATCGGCGACGCCCTGTGCGCCAAGATGAAAGTCGAGAAGTGCGAAGTGTATGTGTCCGACTGGGACGGCATCATCCCGGCCCTGAACGCCAAGAAATTCGACTTCCTGGTGTCCTCGCTGTCGATCACCGACGAACGCAAGCAGGCCGTCGACTTCACCGATCCGTACTACTCCAACAAGCTGCAGTTCATCGCGCCCAAGGCCACCGACTTCAAGACAGACAAGGCTTATCTCAGCGGCAAGACCATCGGTGCCCAACGCGCAACACTCGCCGGCACCTGGCTGGACGACCGCAACATGGAAGATGACTACAACGTCAAGGTCAGCCTTTATGACACTCAGGAAAACGCCTACCTCGACCTGATCTCCGGGCGTGTCGATGGCATTCTGGCGGATAAGTACGTGCAGTATGAGTGGCTCAAAAGCAAAGACGGCTCCAACTTTGAATTCAAAGGTGAGCCTGTCGTGGAAAGCGACAAGATCGGTATCGCCGTACGCAAAGGCGACCCGCTGCGCGAGCGCCTGAACAAAGCCCTGGCAGAGATCAAGGCAGACGGCACCTACAAGAAAATCAACGACAAGTACTTCCCGTTCAGCATCGAATGATCCTAACGGCCTGCCCGGCGCGTTCGTTTGAGCGCGTCGGCTTTTAGCAATGCCTGCCGCGATATGAAAACACCATGAATTTCGACCTTTACGGATTCGGCCCGGCGCTCGCCGCCGGCGCGCTGATGACCGTCAAACTGGCACTCACGGCCCTGTGCCTGGGGCTGGTGCTCGGCCTGGCCGGCGCCCTGGCCAAGACATCCCCGTACAAGCCGCTGCAGTGGCTTGGCGGTGCGTACTCGACCCTTGTTCGCGGCATTCCCGAGCTGCTGTGGGTGCTGCTGATTTACTTTGGCACCGTCAACCTGATGCGCGCGCTCGGGGAGTTCTTCGGCAATCCCGACCTGTCCCTCAGCGCCTTTGCCGCAGGCGTCATCGCCCTCGGCCTGTGCTTCGGCGCCTACGCCACCGAAGTATTCCGTGGCGCGATCCTCGCCATCCCCAAGGGCCACCGCGAAGCGGGCGTCGCACTGGGGCTGTCGAAGCTGCGGATCTTCACCCGCCTGATCATGCCGCAGATGTGGCGCATCGCCCTGCCGGGCCTGGGCAACCTGTTCATGATCCTGATGAAAGACACTGCACTGGTGTCGGTGATCGGCCTGGAAGAAATCATGCGTCACGCACAGATCGGCGTTACGGTGACCAAGCAACCGTTCACGTTCTTCATGGTCGCGGCGCTCATGTATCTGGGGCTCACCGTACTGGCCATGACCACCCTGCACTTCCTGGAAAAACGCGCCGCCCGCGGCTTTGCAAGGAGCACCCAATGAGCGGCGACTACAGCTGGCTGGCGCATTTCGACCTGGGCCTGAACTGGGCCGTGATCATCAAATGGCTGCCCAAATTGGCACAGGGCGCCGTCCTCACCCTGGAGCTGGTGGCCATCGCGGTCATCGCCGGGCTGCTGCTGGCAATCCCCCTGGGCATCGCCCGCTCGTCGCGCCGCTGGTATGTGAGCGCCCTGCCTTACGCTTACATTTTCTTCTTTCGGGGTACGCCACTGCTGGTGCAGCTGTTCCTGGTCTACTACGGGCTGGCACAGTTCGATGCGGTGCGTAACAGCTTCATGTGGCCCTACCTGCGCGATCCGTTCTGGTGCGCCACCGCCACCATGACCCTGCATACCGCCGCCTATATCGCCGAGATCCTGCGCGGGGCGATCCAGGCCATCCCACCGGGTGAAATCGAAGCCGCCCGCGCCCTGGGCATGTCCAGGCCCAAGACGCTGTTCTATATCATCCTGCCCCGCGCCTCGCGCATTGGCCTGCCGGCCTACAGCAACGAAGTGATCCTGATGCTCAAGGCCAGCGCCCTGGCCAGTACCGTGACGCTGCTGGAACTGACCGGCATGGCGCGAACCATCATTGCCCGGACCTACCTGCCGGTGGAGATCTTCTTTGCCGCCGGTTTGTTCTACCTGTTGATGGCGTACATCCTGGTACGCGGTTTCAAACTGCTGGAACGCTGGCTGCGCGTCGATGCCTGCCAGGGACGTTGAGGCGCGCTTCCAGGCACTCGATGCCTTCCTGATCGAGCATCAAGGGCTGTGGAAACCACGGCCCTTTACCCATCGCCAACTGGCCTGGGAATCCCGACACCCCGAGCTTGCGCGCTGGCTGCGTCAACGCTCGCTGGACGACGCCGAAGCCAGCCACAACAACCCCTACGATCTTGCGGCGCCCGCGCCGTTTCCACAGCTTGCCGCGCAGGCTCGCCAGCTCAGTGCTGTGGATAAGTTGCCGACCCGCCCCCTGCCCGCCGCGCATCACCGCCTGAATGTCGATGTGCCGGGCCGCAAGTGGCAGCAGATCGAGGCCTTCGGCGCCGCCCTGCAGTTCGCGCAAGCCCCCACGCACTGGCTGGACTGGTGCGCCGGCAAAGGCCACCTGGGCCGCCGCTTGCTGCAAACCGGGCAACAGCTGACTTGCCTTGAATATGACCCGGCGTTGGTCGCCGCCGGGCAGGCACTGAGCGATCACCATGGCCTGCCCGCGACCCATCGCCTGCAAGACGTCATGGCCGCCGTAACCATCAGCGCCGAACACACACCCGTCGCCCTGCACGCCTGCGGTGACCTGCATGTGCGCCTGCTGCAACTGGCCAGCGCACAGGGCTGCAAACAGCTGGCCCTGGCGCCCTGCTGCTACAACCGCATCAGCGCACGGACCTATCAACCATTGTCCGAGGCGGGCCGCGCATCAACGTTGCGACTGTCGATCGAGGATCTCGGCCTGCCGCTCAGCGAAACCGTCACCGCCGGCAAGCGTGTACGCCAGCAGCGGGACACGTCCATGGCCCGCCGCCTGGGCTTCGATCAACTGCAACGTCAATTACGCGGTTGCGACGAGTACCTGCCCACCCCGCCTCTGCCCCCTGCGTGGTTGAACGCGCCGTTCGCCGACTACTGCGAGGCGCTGGCGAGTCGCAAAGGTTTATCCACAGGCCAGCAGGATTGGGCCGCGCTGGAGGCATACGGCTGGGCTCGCTTGGCCGAGGTGAGAAACCTGGAATTGGTACGCGGGCTGTTTCGACGACCGCTGGAAATATGGCTGGTGCTGGATCGCGCGCTGTTTCTGAAGGAACAAGGCTACCGCGTTGAACTGGGCAGCTTCTGCGATGCCGCTCTGACACCGCGCAACTTGATGGTGCTTGCCGAGCGCGATCAAGGGGTAAATTGACGCAGCCCAGCCTGTGGATAACTCTGTTGATGGTTTATTTGCGAGGCCTCTGAACGCCTGGGTCACAGACAAAAAGCCGTACTGGTCATTTTTTGTTCACATCATAAAGTGCACTTAAAACAGGCAGTTAAACCCAGATGAGAAACGCTCCACAAAAAGAGTGTTTCTTAATGACGCATCCAACCGATTGTGCATAAGCGTCTGGCTTAAGCGAATAAACCGCGCTCTACGCGGCTCTTTTGAGCGCGATCAATAACCGGCACAACTCATTGATATCGGCAGCTGCCGGGCTGGACGCTGCGTTATCCAGCGGGTCGGTGGCAAAGGCCAGGGCTTGGCTGATGAGCGCGTCGCCGCGCACGACCACCGAGGGGCTCGTCCTGCGACGCAGCTTGAAGGCTTCGAGCATCTCTCGGTTAAACGCCGAGTGCTCATCCAGTTGATTGATCACGAAGTGGCAACGTGGCGCGCGCGCCCGCTCAAGGTAGGGCGTCAACAGGGCGTCCAACTGATCCTGAGTACCCAGGCAAGCGGCATTCGGCTGGGCGATCACCAACACGATGTCGGCCACGCTCAGGGCTTGATGCACATATACATTGTTACCGGCAGGCGTATCGATGATCACCGTGTGGCCTGCGCTCAGCCCCATGGCCGAGAGGTGCTCGGCCAACCAGGCCGGCTCGCGCGTGAGCCAGCGCTGCAGGCCTTCCTTCTGGCGACTGTCGGTTTCGCCGAAAGGGATCACCTGGCAACCGGCGAACCCCGCTTGCAAGGCAGTGGTCCACGGCGCGTTGAGCAGGCTGCTGCGCCCCACACCGGGCCGCAGGTGATCAACGCCGAAGTGCTGGCGCAACGCGTTTTGCGGGTCCAGGTCCACTGCCACGACCGACTCACCCAGGCGTTGCAAGCCGCTGCTCAATGCCGTGACCAGCGTGCTACGACCCACGCCGCCATTAACCGAGACCACAGCCACCACGGTAGCGCGCAACGGGGCGGCTTCGACATGCGAGGATGACGGATTACCGTGAGTCCCATGAGGGTGGATGCGCGAGCCATCTTCACGGTTCACGCGGGTGCCGTCATCAAATGGAATACTGCCGAAAAAGTGCAGCCGCGCATTTTTGCCCTTCGGGTCACGGGAAACGCTGTTGCCGAACAAGGCAAATAAATCATCGGTGCGGCTCATGGCCGGGGCTCCTTCGCAGCGCCGTTGGAAGACGTGAAAGGTCGGCCAATCAGGTCTGCCCGTACGTATTCTTGTCAGCATGTTATGGGCTGCATTCTGGGTCAGGCCCAATGAAGTGTCATTATTTTGATCAAAAAACCATCAGCCTTTCAGACGAGCGGAAAACTGCCAATTTACTGACGAAAAATACCGTCATTTGCTGGGCGGTGATTTCATCGTGCCATTGTTTTTTACCCGCCATCCCCGCACCATTGCGACACCTTCCAGGCTGCACGTTTTGGGTAAGCGCAGTGGCGATACGCTTCAAACTCTCGCGGTTCCTCTACAGCCTCGCCATCACGGTGGTGTTGGGCGGTGGGCTGCTGGGCGACTTACTCGCCGACTGGGATTTCAGCCAGATCAGCCGCAAAGCCGAAGCGTTGTACGGACCATTGGGCGCGGGGCGGCAGCGCATCGATGCCTGGCAACAGCTGCTGGCCACGCAGAAGCAGGTCAGCGAGAGCGAACAACTCAAAGTGGTCAACTTGTTCTTCAACCGTCAGTTGCACTACGAAGAAGATATCGACCTGTGGCACGAGGTGGATTATTGGGCGACGCCCATTCAGTCCTTGTGGAAAGGCGCCGGCGATTGTGAAGACTATGCCATCGCCAAATACTTCAGCCTGCGTCATCTGGGCGTACCGGCCGAGAAACTGCGCATTACCTACGTCAAGGCCTTGCGCCAGAATCGTGCGCATATGGTACTGACCTACTATTCAAGCCCCGAGGCCATGCCTTTGGTGCTGGACAGCCTGATGGACCCGATTCTGCCGGCCAGCCAACGTCCTGACCTGCTGCCGGTGTATGCCTTCAACGGCGAAGGGCTGTGGCTGACCGGCGCAACGGGCAACAAGAAAGTCGGTGATACCAAGCGTCTGTCGCGTTGGCAGGATGTGTTGAAGAAAATGACCGCCGAAGGGTTTCCGACCGGTTCGGATAATTAACAGGAGCTACGATGTCACTGTTCAAACAATTGCTGATCGCTATCTGCGTGTTCCTGGTGGTCGCGTTCAGCGGTAGCTTCTTCGTCAGCCTGGAAAGTTCGCGTACCCAGTACGTCAATCAGCTGCGCTCCCACGCCCAGGACGCCGCCACCGCGCTGGCGCTGTCGTTGACACCGAATATCGATGACCCGGCAATGACCGAACTGATGGTCAGTTCGATCTTCGACAGCGGCTATTACGCCAGCATCCGCGTGGTGGACCTGAGCACCAACCAGGTACTGGTGGAGCGCGCCGCCGAGCCGGACGCCAGCAGCGTCCCAGCGTGGTTCGTGAAGATGATCGGCCTGGCCCCGGCCGGCGGCGATGCCATCGTCAGCCGTGGCTGGCAGCAGGCGGCGCGGGTGGAGGTGGTCAGCCACCCAATGTTCGCGCTGGCCAAGCTGTGGCAAAGCGCGTTGGGGAGCCTCGGCTGGCTGCTGCTCTGCGGCGCGGTGAGCGCGGTACTGGGCGCGCTGTTGCTGCGGCGTCAATTGAAGCCGCTGGATTATATGGTCGAGCAGTCCCATGCCATCGCCCGTCGTGAGTTCCTGAGCTTGCCCGACCTGCCCCGCACCCCTGAGCTGCGCCGAGTGGTGCAGGCCATGAACCAGATGGTGGAGAAGCTCAAGGCGCTGTTCCATGAACAGACCGAGCGCAGCGAGAAGCTGCGGGTAGAGTCCTATCAGGACAGCCTTACGGGCCTGGCCAACCGTCGCTATTTCGAGATGCAGTTGCAGTCCCGCGTCAGCAACCTTGAGGATGCAAGCTCGGGCTACCTGCTGATGTTGCGAGTCAACGACTTGAGCGGCCTCAACCAGCGCCTGGGCGGGCAACGCACCGACCAACTGCTGCAGGCCGTCAGCCAGCAACTGGTGCGCACGTGCGCCAAGTACCCCGAAACCCAGAACCTGATTACCCGCAGCCGTGGCGGCGAGTTCGCCGTGCTCGCCCCTGGCCTGGTGCGCGATGAAGCGCAGCAACTGGCCCAGGCGCTGGAAAACACCCTGCAAAGCCTCTATGAAACGGGCGCCACCGATACGCCGACCGTGGCCTACATCGGGCTGGCACCGTACAAACCGGGCGATGCCTCGGCCGACTTGTTGATGCTGGCCGACCAGGCGCTGGCCCAGGCCGAAGCCGGTACCGGCCAGACATGGGTCTGCCTGGAACACCAGACCCAAGGCACCGTCGGCGACGATCACCACAGCTGGCACACCTTGCTCGACAACGCCCTGACCCAAGGGCGCTTCCGGTTGTTTTTCCAACCGGTGGTGAGCAGCAGTGATACCCGGCAGGTGCTGCATTACAAAGTGCTGTCACGTTTGCTCGACCCACAGGGCCAGACCATCGCGGCGGGCCACTTTTTGCCGTGGCTGGAGCGCTTCGGCTGGACCGCGCGCCTTGATCAGCTGATGCTCGACCTGGTGATCAAGCACCTGACCCAACACAGCCCATCGGTGGCCTTGAACCTGTCGGCCGCCACCTTGAACGACCCTCAGGCGCTGGAGCGTGTTTTCGAACGCCTGGCGCAGCATCCCACGCTGGGACCGCGCCTGACGCTGGAGATCGGTGAAGAGCAAGTGCCTGAGCAATCACAACTGGAGCGCCTGACCCGACGCATGCGCAGCCTGGGCTTCAGCCTTGGCCTGCAACGTTTCGGCGGGCGTTTCAGCATGATCGGCAACCTGGCGAACCTGGGCCTGGCGTACTTGAAAATCGACGGCAGCTACATCCGTACCATCGATCAGGAAAGCCACAAGCGGTTTTTTATCGAAGCGATCCAGCGTGCCGCTCACAGCATCGATTTACCGCTGATTGCCGAGCGCGTGGAAACCGAAGGTGAATTGCGCGTGATTCGCGAGATGGGCATTGAAGGGGTGCAAGGCCAACTGGTCGGTGAACCGGCGCCCTGGAAGTAGCGGCGAAGCCTTCTTGACGGCCGCGCCGTGAAGCAGGCGTACGCGGCTCAGATCAAACCGGTTTCATCGTCATTGATCAGTTCGCTCAACCCGCCCAGCGCCGCCCGGGCCTGGGTACGCTCAAGGAACTTGACCTGCGCGGCGGGTGGCAGGTCAGTGATGCTCATCACGTTCTTGGTGATCAAGACCTGGATCAGGTCATCGAGCACTCGAATCATCTCAAGGTCACTTTGCTTGAGCTGCTTGAGGCTGTTGTCGACCGCATCGTCGGCGAACCACGCCTGAATCTCGTGATGGTCGGCCGGTAGCGTCTCGGTGGCTTCGGCGTAAGCCTGCGCCTCGACGCGCACCAAAGCGTTGTTCTGATCGCGTTGCACGTAGAACATCAACGTTCTCCCAATAAAAAAATCCCTGCAGGTGCCGCGCGCGGCCTCTGCAGAGATTACACACATTTTCCCGACGCTGATGCCCAAGGGGCGCCAATCCCGAAAGATTGGCGCCGCCGCAGGATCAGTCGTGATGCTTGACGGTCAGGTCGCCACCGGCGATCAGGCTGTTGATCGCGGCGCTGCCACTGCCCCAGCTCGCGCCATCGACCTTGATCGTGACATCGGCCGTGCCACCACCTGAAGCGGTGAATGCGCCCGTGCTGCTGACACTCAGCGTCGAGTTGCCCGAAGCATCGGTTGATAGCTTCAGATAGTTCGCCAGGTTGGTGTCGTTATTGCCTTGCAGCAAATCGGACAGGTCCAGCTTGTCGCCTTCGCCGTGCTTGAAGTCGGTGATGCGATCGAAACCGCCGTTGGTGTTGGTGTCGCCCTTGAGCCACACGAAGGTATCGGCACCCGCACCGCCGCTAAGCACATCATTACCTTTGCCGCCCACCAGGATGTCGTTGCCGACGCCGCCGGAGAGAGCGTCGTTGCCGCCCTGGCCGAACAGGATGTCGTTACCGGCGTTACCGATCAGGGTATCGCCGCCGTCATTGGTGCCATAGATGTTCGACGCGTTGGCCAGAGCACCGATGTCCTGCACGTGTTCAGTGATGTACTGATGCAAGCTGCGGTCATCGATCTGGTCGACGGTGGTGGACAGCTTCTCGGCGGCGAACGCCTTGAGCGCGGCACCGCCCTCCTGGCCTTTGTAGCTGATCAGGTCACCGAAGATGATGTCGTTGCCCGAGCCGCCGAAGACGTTGTCGGCACCGGTATCGGCCGTGTGGCCAGTAATGGTATCGGCCAGCTTCGCGGTATCGATGGTGCTGACTGTCTTGTCGCTGTCGAAGTACTTCTGAAGCATGTCCTTATCGACGCTGTTGCCCAGGCCGATGGCTTGTACCTCAACCCCACCCGTGACGGAAGTCGTCAGCGCCGTGTAAGCGGCCTTGGCGTTTTCCAGCGCGTAATCATAACGGCCGGAGTTGCCGGTAGCGCCCGCGACATCGAAACCACCACGGCCATCGGAGACAACATACCCTTCGAAGCTCTTGGTGCCGTACGAATCGTACGAGTAAACCTTGCCGTCTTTGTCGACAATGACCTGCGTCTGACCGTAGATCGTTGCAGTGACCGGAGTGGTCTGGCCCAGGGTGTAGGTGTAGGCGTTGACCTTGTTGTCAAAGGTAACGTTGGACCCCCACCAAGAGCTGGTATACCCCAGGCTGATGTTGTCGTACGTAGCGTTGTAGACATTCGGCTCACCGTCGGTAATGAAATACGTCAGGTTTTTTGCACCGGCGTTGCTGGTCGCGTCATTGCTCTTGAACCAGGCAGTTGCCGCGTTGAAGGCATCCTGGTAGTTGGTCGCGTCGCCCGAAGCCATGCTGTTCAACACTGTCTGCAGGGCGGCCTTGGCAGCAGCCTGGTCGGCCAGGTTGACTGACACCTGCGATTCAACCTTGGTATCGAAGTCGACCAACAGCACTTTCACCACGCCGGACCCCGTCAGCTTGGCGTTGGCGATCAAGGTATCGAAGATACTCGAGAGCTGGGTCTTGATCGACGTCATCGCGCTCGTCTCGATACTGCCCGAGGTGTCGACGATAAACGCGATGTTGTAGTTGGCACCCGGAGTGGTGATGCCACCCTTGTCGCCGACCACGATGTTGTTGGCCGAGCTGGAGCCCAGATCAATGGTATCCGCCGCCGCACCGCCTTCCGTGACTGGCGTGTAGACCTGAGGCTTGACCGTAATGGTGGTCGTCGCTACCGACGAACTCAGGCTGTTGCTACCTTCGTTGTCAGTCACGGCAATGTCGATGGTGCGTTCACCAATGGCTGGGTACTTGCTGGTGCTGGAGTACTGGAACGACTCAAGCAACGCTTTGTAGGTCGCCGCATCAGCCACTCCCGACAGAGTCAGCACGATCTTGCCGCTGACATCCGTGCCGACGCTGGTCACGGTGACACCTTTGTAGGTACCGCCCACAGCCACCAGGTTGGAGCTGAGCACGTCACCCGAACTCGCGTTTTTCAGGGTGATGGTCGCGCTTTGCATCTGGGTGCTGTCGACGTCACTGATGGCCACGTTGCCGGTAATCGCAACGCCGCTGGTACCGCGCTCGGTGTATGAAGTGTTGAAGCCCGTGGCGACAGAACCGTCCGCGGTGCTGAGGTCCAGGGTAGGCGCGTCGTTGACGGCAGTGACCACGATGCTCACTTTGCCGGTTGTGACCGCTTCAACGCCGGTGCTCAATTCTTTGGCGGTCGCTTTCACGGTGATATCGAAGCTGGCGGTGGAATCCTTGAACGGCGTAACCGTCAGGGTCTTCAGGTTCCAGGTGCTGACATCGTACAGCGTGGATGCGCCGGTCGACGTGAAGCTGTGGCCCGTGGTGCCGTCAGTGATCACGGTGCCGGCGGGCAGGCCGCTGATTTCCACCTTGTGGGATTCCGAGCCGTCGTTGTCGACAAACGTGGTAGTGATCGGCGCGACCTTGATGGCGGTGTCTTCCAGGCCACGGTTGTAGACGTAGCCGGTGTAATAGCCTTCGCCATTGACCACATGGCTGTCGCCCAGCACCGCGCCGGCCGCTTTCAAGGCGTCCACGCTGGTGTAGGTCTGCAGGCCGCTGTTGCCCAGCGACATCGACGGGCCGCTGTTGATCGACACATTGACGTCGTAGTTGCCGCCGCCGGCCTGGTTGTAGTGGTAGATGTCGAGGGTGTAGTAACCCGACTCCGCCGGAGTGAAGGCCGTGCCGGTAATCGCGCTGCCCTTGCTCCAGGTTTCGGTGGCGACCAACTTGCCGCCCACGGTAATGGCCAGGCTGTCGTCGGCGGTGCCGGTGAAGGTGTAGCTCTTACCGGCTTCCATATAGACCAGGCCGGACACTTTGGTCGCGGTCCCCTCAGCCACATTGCCGTTGCTGACGTTGCTGGTCACGCCGCTGGTGATCGCGCTGGCGGCGGTCTTGGCGTCGATCACGCGGATCAGATCGCTGGAATTGGCCACCCCGTTACCATTGGTCCCCAAATCAGTGCGCAGGTTGCCGCCGCTCCAGGTTTGAATGATCAGGCCGGTCGGCACAGCGCTGAATGCGCCGACCGTCACGACAGGAACGTCCGTCACCGGGTGGATATCCACAGTGATGATCTTGGTATCGCTGTAGGCAGTGCCGTCGGTAGCCTGAAACTTCAGCTGGGTGTAATCGACTTGCATGTTGCCCACACCGGTGCCGCCGAAGCTGTTGTCACCCGACTCGTTGGCCGCCGGGGTGAAACGCACGTTGTGGTTATCGAAATCAGACTGGCTGAACGCCTTGCCCGCCGAGGTATCGGTCTTCAGGTCCGCCGACGTCAGTTTGACCCACGTGCCGTTGACGTTGTACTCGATGGAACCGGCAGGCAGGCTCGTGAACACCACCTTCGGATTGGACGAGTCCACATCCTTGACACCGAAAGTCGCCCAGGTCAGTTCGACCGAGGTGTCCTCATTGCTCGCGACAACACCATTGGCTGCCGTCGGCGCATCGTTGACCGCCACGATGTTCACATTGAGCGTGCTGCTGGAGCCGGTGTTGGTGGTGTAGCCGATCTGTGGGACGTCGCCGTTGAAGTCTTTAACCGGGGTGAAGGTATACGCACCGTTGGCACCGATGGTGATCGAACCAACGCCTGTAATGACGGCGGTTTGGCCGGCGGTGTAAGTGGTGCCACCGACGTTGAAGCTCGCCACGGTCAACACGTTGTCCACGTCGCTGTCGTTGGTCAGCACGTTGCCGGTGGCAACGGTGTCTTCCTGCGCACTGCCGGTATCAGCCTTAAGAACACTCGGATCATCGACCGCCACGATGTTCACATTCAGCGTGCTGCTGGAGCCGGTGTTGGTGGTGTAGCCGATCTGTGGGACGTCGCCGTTGAAGTCTTTAACCGGGGTGAAGGTATACGCACCGTTGGCACCGATGGTGATCGAACCAACGCCTGTAATGACGGCGGTTTGGCCGGCGGTGTAAGTGGT
>NZ_JAAMRE010000001.1 GCF_013522705.1 Pseudomonas lurida | reverse complement strand
TCACCACTCGCTACATCCAAACACCTAACTCAGCAACACCGCGCCATCCGGCGACTCGGTGCATTTGGCCCCGATAGCCATAGATATCTACACACGTTTCAAAGGTTGAAATAACTCTGTGGTGAGCGGGCTTGTCCCGCGTTGGGCTGCGAAGCAGCCCCATTTGAGGCGAAGTGGTTTAGCTGACACACCGAGGTGTCTGGGTTTGGGGCCGCTTCGCGACCCAGCGCAGGGCAAGCCTGCTCACCACAACAAGGCTGCTCACCACCATAGCCTGCTCACCACAACCCCTTCCCATATTTGAAGGGCATTCACTCGAACCGCAGGATCACCCGGCGGTTGTGCTTGCTCTTTTTTTCGATCTTTTCGCAGAACACACGGCCGATTTCCTCGGTGTTGAGCACGTGGGTGCCGCCGCATGGCTGGATATCGATCCCAGCGATTTCAATCACGCGCACCGAACCCTGCACTACCGGTGGTGCGACGGCCTGGGTGCGAGTGATCTGCAGCAGGGTGGCGTATTCCGAGGCTGGCATCGACAGCGTCTTGACCGGATGCGCCTGTTCGATCAAGGCGTTGAGGTCACGGGTGATGCTATCTTTGTCGAGAGTCATTTCCGGCAGGTCGAAATCCAGGCGACCCTTATCGGCGCTGATGCTGCAGCCGGTCACCGGCGCGTCGATAAGCGAGCACAGCAAGTGCAGGCAGGTGTGCATCTTCATGTGCTGGTAACGCCGCTCCCAGTCGAGGCCGGCGTCCACCTGTACGCCGGCGGTCAATTGCTCGGGGCACTGCTCGACCTGATGCCAGATGATCGAGCGCAGCACCGGGTCGCGCACCGTGCCCGTCACCGCCACTCGGGTTCCGTCGGGCAGAGTGATATGCCCGGTGTCGCCCGGTTGGCCGCCGCCTGTGGGGTAGAACAAGGTGTGCTCCAGGGCGATGCCGTGTTCGCTGACGGCAATCACCCGGGCGCTGAAGGCGTTCTGATAGGGCGCGCTGTCGAACAGCGCCAGGGTTTCCATGGTGTGCACGGACATGTTCAACCTCCGACGATCGATGGGCTGGCTTGCAACAGGTGGCGCACCATTGCGCTCAAGCCAGGGGGGGAGAGCAGGGTGATTTCAAATTCCGGCCCGCAGACCTTCAGGTTCAGCGGCAGGCGCGGCAGGTGGCTGGCGGGCTCTAGCCGGTGCAGGCGAAATTGCAGGTGGTGGCGCTCCTTCACGGTGGGCTCGAGCATCAACCCCGGCAGCGGGTGGAAGTCGGCGTCCAGTACCGTGACCTTGTGGCTGGCCGTGATCTCGCCCACCACGTGCAGGCGTTCGTCCAGGGCAAAGGCACCGAGGTACTGGCTGTGGTCCGACTCATCGTTCTTTTGCAACTGGATCTGGTTGACCACCTTTACCTTGGTGCCGGCGGGCACGTCTTGGGTAATCACGCAGGACGGGCTGATAAATACGTTGTCGCCGATCTGCACATAGCCGAGCACACGGGCGCCGGAGCCAACCTCGACATTGTTGCCCAGACGCGGATGGCGCTTGCCGTCGGGGTTATTGGCGATGCCCCGGGCGCCCAGGGTTACGCCGCAGAGGATGTAGCAGTCATTGCCGATCTCGCAGGTTTCGCCGATCACCGTGCCGTAGCCGTGGTCCAGCACGAAACGCCTTCCGATGCGGGCTGCCGGGTGTATCTCGGCGCCGGACAACACCTTGCCCTGGTTGCTGAGCTTCAAAGCGATACGCGAGAAGACGCCGTTGATGCGGTCGGGGAAATTCCACACCAGGTGGGCGAGGCGGTAATACAGCACGGCCTTGAATGACGCGTAGGACTCCAGGATCAGCTCACCACGCCCTCGGGAGGCCGGGTCGCGGTAGGCGTACGCGATCAAGTCTTCGGCCACCGCCTGGGCGGCGTTCTGGATCAGCGGCGCCAGATGGGGTTCCAGCTGCTTCATCTGCGCGGGCGTGAGGGTCTTGATGAGATGGGTGAGCAACTCATCGTGCAGATGTTGCATATCGATAAAGCCACCCATGGAGGCACCCCCGCGTTCTGGATCATTGAAAAACCGGTTATTCGAAATTGGGCAGGTAGCTGTCGGCATTGTCGTAGACCATGGTCAACACCACCGTTTCGGGCGGCAGTTCGGGGGCGAGCCTGGCAATGGCCACCATATTGGCGGCGGAGGACAGGCCCAGGCTGATGGCATCGGTGCGCATGATGCGCTTCATCATGTCGAGACAGTCCTGGTGCGACACCTTGAGCATGCCGTCGATCACATCCAGATTGAGGATGCTGGGAATCAGCCCGATCGACAGGCCCTGGATGTGGTGCGGCGCGTGCCGGTTTTGCAACAGGTCGCATTCCTCCGGTTCCACGCCCATCACCCGGATGGCCGGCCAGGTGGTCTTCAGCGTTTCACCGATCCCGGTGATATGCCCGCCGGTGCCGATGCCGCTGACGAAATAGTCCACGCGGCGGTCGCCGAAGGCACGGATGATTTCCCGTGCCGTGGTATCGCGGTGGGTCTGCGGGTTGGCGCCGTTGCGTTGCTGGTTGAGCATCACGTAGCTGGGGTTTTCCAGCTGCAGTTCCATGCACTTCTCACCGTGGGAATTGTTACCGAGGCGGCTGTCCGACAGCACTACCTTGGCTCCATACAGGCGCAGCAATTTCTGTTTTTCCGGGCTGTAATTGTCGGGGATCACCAGCACCACTTTGTAGCCGAGCACGTTGCCGGCCATCACCAGACCGATACCGGTATTACCGCCGCTGGGTTCGATGATCGTTTGCCCGGAGTCGCGGATCAGTACGCCGCGGCGCTCGGCGTCGAGGATCATGCCCAAGGCGATGCGCGCCTTGTGGCTGCCGCCGGGATTGAGGGATTCGAGCTTGGCGTAGACCTCGATACCAAGGTCTTCGGAAAACTGCGCCAGGCGCACGATGGGCGTCTGGCCAATGGCGTCGAGAATAGAGTTATGCAACATCAGGTAGGAGCCCATGGCGGGTGATCAGTACAAAGGCATGTCGGGTTCGACGTCGCGAACCCAGTGTTTCATGCCGCCTCGCAGGACTTTGGTGTTGACAAAGCCCGCCGCCAGCAACGTGCTGGCGGCCTGCTCGGCGCGGCTGCCGGCGTAGCAGATCAGGTAATGGGTGTTATCGCGGCTGAGGCGATCGAGTTGCCCGTCCAGCTCGGCCAGGGGGATATGCACCACGCCCGGCAGTTTGCACACCTCCAGTTCGCTGGCATCGCGTACGTCCAGCAGCACGTCGGCGCTGCTGGGGTGTTCGATGACCTGTTTGAGCCCTTGCGGCTGGATGTAGCGTTCCTCGGCCAGTGCGGGTTGGCGTGGCACGGCATCGGCGCACACGGCTGGCGCCACGGTTTCGCTGTGGCGCAGTTCCGAGCAGCACGGGCAATCGGCGCGACGCTTGAAGCGGATTTCGCTGAATTTCATCGCCAGGGCATCGAAACGCATCAGGCGGCCGGATAACGGTTCGCCAAGGCCGATCAGCAGTTTGATCGCCTCGGTGGCCTGGATCATCCCGACCACGCCGGGCAACACGCCGATCACACCGCCGGCGCTGCAATTGGGCGCCAGTTCGGCGGGCGGGGCGCTTGGGAACAGGCAGCGATAACACGGCCCACCTTGGTAGTTGAGCACGCTGATCTGACCGTCGAAGCGGTAAATGGCGCCATATACCAAGGGCTTGCCCAGCTGTACGCAGGCGTCGTTGACCAGGTAGCGCGTGTCGAAATTGTCGGTGCCGTCGATCACCAGGTCGTAGGCACCCACCAGCTCAAGGGCATTGTCGGCGGTCAGCGCGGTGTCGTGCGCGTTGATGCGGATATGGCGATTGAGGTCCTGCAGGCGCCGTCTGGCGGACTCGACCTTGGGCAGGCCCAGGGTGCTGTTGCCATGCACGATCTGGCGTTGCAGGTTGCTGCTCTCCACCACATCGAAATCCACCAGTCCCAGGGTGCCGACGCCGGCCGCCGCCAGGTACAGGCTGATCGGCGAGCCAAGGCCGCCGGTGCCGATGATCAGCACCTTGGCTTTCTTGAGGCTCAACTGGCCTTCGCGACCGACGCCGGGCAGGGTGATGTGACGCACGTAGCGCTGCACTTCTTCATTGCTCAAGGTGTCGAGGTCGATGCCGCCGGAGGTGGCGAGCAGCACTTCGATGCTGGCCTTTTCGGGCAGCAGGTCGTCGGCCGCGATCAATTCGTCTTCGGCGGTGAACAGGAAGTGTTCCTTGAGCTGGTTGTTCTTTTCGTGGAACAGATGCGGGCGCAATTGCGGGTGGCTGTTGCAGAGGTTTTCAATGACTTCGCGCAATGTCGATCCGGCGCCCTCGAGGGTCGATTCCGGTAGCTTGGCCACGCGAACCAGAATGTCGGGGAAAGAGACAGCGTTCATGGACAACTCCGTGTGCAGGTCGTTGAAAGGTTGTGCGGCGAAATGCTTGCCGTCCCAGGCAAACAACTTGGAGCCCAGGGCCTGGCCCTGGCGAACGTCGACTACCAGGTAGCTGACCGGGTAGATCGGCTCGCCCATGAACAGCGCCTTGTCCTGGTCTTCGTCGCTGAAATAGGCACCGACATCCGGGTGCGAGTGGTAGATCACCACTACCGGGTTGTCGCTGCGAAACGCCTTGTTCAGCAGCAGCGTGTCGGCCACCGAGAAGGTGTAGCCATCGGCCGCGCTGCGCGGGTACATCTCGGGGTCCTTGCGGTGCAGTTCATTCTGGATATTGCTGCCCAGGTACACACTGCCGTCGGCGAAGACAAAACCACAGCATTCTTCGGGATAACTGCGGCTGGCGTGGGCGTAGATCTGTTCCAGGGCATCGGGGCGGAGCACTTCCATGTTTCTCTCGCGTTGCTGGGGTGGTTGGGTCGGGCGGGTCAATTTTTCTTGGCCAGCAGTTTTTCAATCGGCAGTTTGGTGATTGCAAAGCCGGCCAGCAGGATCGCCGAGTAGAGCATCAAGTCATGGGAGATCGGCACGCCTTCATACCAGGCGCCGATGATGACCGCGAATACCGGGAAAATGATGAACACGAACGACAGGATGATCGGGCTCAGGCGCTTGAGCAGCATGAAGTACACGATAAATCCGCCCACCGAGGCCACCAGCCCCAGGTAGAGCAACGCGCTCCATGAGCGCAGGGTGATGGCGTCGAAACTCGGTGTTTCAACGAACAGGCCGGCGATGAACAGCATCAGCCCGGCAATCCCGATGGGCAGGGTGTTGTAGCTGATTACGCTGATGGCGCTGCCTTTGAGCTTGGTGATGACGTAGCACAGGGCATGCATGATCGCAGCGGTCAAAATCGCCAATACGCCCAGGAATTCGGCGTGGTCCAGGTGCAGGCCCTGGCTCCTGATGATCATGTAGAGGCTGCCGAAACCGATGCCGATGCCGACCACCTGGGAAAAGTAGATGCGCTCGCGAAGGAACAGCGCGGAAAAAATCAGAATGAATACCGGCATGCAGCTGAATAACAGGGCGGTAAGGCCGGACGATACGTGCATCTCGCCGTAATTGAGCAGGTAGTAGGGAACGCTGAAATACGACAACGTCACGAAGACAAAGAACCAGCGACTCTCGCGGGGAAACAGGATCGGCTCGCGTCGGGCCAGGGCAAAGCACAGGAACAGTGGGAAGGCGATCAGAAAGCGCAGCCCGGCTGAGGTCAGCGGCGGCACGCTTTCCACGGCGATCTTGATGCCCAGCCAGGTCGTGCCCCAGCTCAGGCACACGATCAGGAACAACACGCTGGTGACCAGTCCGGCCACCCACTGTTTTTGCGTTTTTGTTTTCGCGGTGTTTTCGAGGACGGCGGACATTGGCATCGTTTATTGCTTCCCTGAGCCAGAATTGAACTCTATATTGAACTTGTAATGAGTTGTTAAAATCGGCGATTGAACCCGTAAAAGCACACTATTAGGGCTAAAGATGGCTGTCAAAACAAATATTGACATGGTGTCAATTATGCGTGAGGGGTTGTCCAACGGGCAGGGCGTCAAGTACAAGCGCCTGTCCGATGTGATGGAGCGCGGCATCCTTGAAGGCTTGATTGAACCTGGACGAAAACTGCCGCCCCATCGGGTGCTTTCCGACAACCTGGGTGTAACCATCGGCACCATCAGCCGGGCCTACGGCGAACTGGAGCGCCTCGGGCTGGTAGTGGCGCGCGTGGGCGACGGCACGTTTGTGCGCAAGCGGGGGATGGAACGTCAGCGCGATGAAGGGTTTCGCAATGTCAGCGAAGAGCCGCGCCAGTACTTCGACATGAGTCGCAACATGCATATTCCGGGGCAGGAGACTGCCTTCCTGGCCCAGAGCTTCCAGACCCTGGCGACCAATGCCAAGTTTTTGCAGGACATCAGCGCCTACACGCCGGATGCCGGCCTGCCGCGCTATCGCGACGCGGGCGCGCAGTGGCTGGTGCAGCGCGATTTTCATCCGATTCCCGAACAGGTCATCTGCGTCAATGGCGGCCAGCATGGGTTGCTCTGCGCGATGATGGCGTTGCTGCGCGCAGGGGACACGGTGGTCACCGAACAGCTGACCTATCCCGGGCTGATCACCGCCGCGCGGATGCTTGGCATCCGCCTGATCGGGCTGGAAATGGATGAAGAGGGTCTGTTGCCGAGCGCGCTGGATGAAGTCTGTCGGAATCACCGTATTTCGGCGCTGTACTGCACGCCGACGATTCAGAACCCGACCACCGCGGTGCTGTCGGTGGCGCGGCGTGAAACGCTGGTCAAAGTATGCCGGGAACACAACCTGTTGATCCTTGAAGACGAGGCCCACGGTGTACTGGTGGAAGACCGGCCACCGCCGCTGAGTTTTTTCGCCCCCGAACGTACGATTTTAATCAGCAGCCTGAGCAAGGCCGTCTCGGCGGGCCTGCGGGTGGGCTATGTGCACGCACCGCCGGCGTTGGTCAGCCGCATCTCGGCGGCGTTGCGTTCAACCTGCTGGATGGCCACGCCGGTGACTCTGGAACTGGCCACGCAGTGGATCGAGAACGGCACGGCGCAGTACCTGCTCAGCCAGCAGATCAGCGAAATCAGCCGGCGCAAGGCATTGGTGCGCGACTTGTTGGCGGGCCTTCAATACCGCACACACCTCAACAGCCCGCACTTCTGGATCGAAGTGCCGGAGCCTTGGCGCGCGTCGGAAATCGAGGCGGAGCTCAAGCAGAATAATTACCTGATCGCCACCGCCGAAGCCTTTGCCGTGGGGCAGACGGCGGTGCCGCAGTTTATTCGTGCAAGCATCTGCAACACGTCGGGAGACGATCAGCTGCTGAGGGCGGGATTCGACGCGTTGGCGACGGCTTTGGGACAGGGTGGGGGGAGGTTTCAGTTGTAAGGTTTGAGGTGCAAGCTGCAAGCTGCAAGCTGCAAGACGAGAGCGGAGTGGCTTTAGCTTGCAGCTTGCAGCTTGCGGCTTGCGGCTTGAGTTTGCCTTACTTAAACCTTCGTTCCACACCTTTCTCCACCAGAATCTTGGCCGAAATCTCTTCCACCGAAAAATGCGTGGAATTGATGTGCGCAATATTCTCGCGGCGGAACAGGTTTTCCACTTCGCGCACTTCAAATTCGCATTGGGCGTAGCTGGAGTAGCGGCTGTTGGGCTTGCGCTCGTTACGGATCGCGGTAAGGCGGTCCGGGTCGATGGTCAGGCCGAACAGTTTGTGCGAATGGGCGCGCAGGGCCGCGGGCAGGGTGAGGTGCTCCATATCGTCTTCGGTCAGCGGGTAATTGGCCGCACGGATACCGAATTGCATGGCCATATATAAACAGGTCGGCGTTTTGCCGCAGCGGGACACCCCCACCAGAATCAGGTCGGCCTTGTCGTAGTAATGGGTGCGGGCGCCGTCGTCGTTGTCGAGGGCGAAGTTCACCGCTTCGATGCGCTCCATGTAATTGGAGTTATGCCCAATGGAATGGGACTTTCCTACCGAATAAGAGGAATGTTCGCTCAACTCCTGTTCCAGTGGCGCCAGGAACGTGGAGAAGATGTCGATCATGAAACCATTCGAAGTGGCGAGGATCTCACGAATGTCCTGATTGACGATGGTGTCGAAAATGATCGGCCGAAAACCGTCTTTTTCAGCCGCCAGATTGATTTGTTGTACCATGGCCCGCGCTTTATCCACGCTGTCGATATAGGGTCGCGTGAATTTGGCGAAGGTAATGTTTTCGAACTGCGCGAGCAGGCTTTGGCCCAGGGTTTCGGCTGTGATGCCGGTGCCGTCGGAGATAAAGAAAGCAGATCGTTTCATTTGAGCCCTGGGCCTTAAGCTGATGACGAATCTTGGATATGATAGGCGCGATTTTGCCGTCCCACAGAGGGACGCATTCTCACTTATTTTCCAGGTCCAGGCCACAAACGCTGGCGAACGCTCCTACGAGCAGTCGGCGTCCTGAGCTTTTCCAACACAGTTAGTGGAGAGATCACCTTGGTAGAGTACGTAGTTTCCCTCGATAAGCTCGGCGTCCATGATGTAGAGCATGTGGGGGGCAAGAACGCATCCCTCGGCGAGATGATCAGTAATCTTGCAGGCGCTGGTGTCTCGGTGCCGGGTGGTTTCGCCACCACGGCCCAGGCTTACCGCGATTTCCTCGAACTGAGCGGCCTCAATGCTCAGATCCACGCCGCGCTGGATGCCCTGGATGTCGACGACGTCAATGCCCTGGCCAGGACCGGTGCCCAGATCCGCCAGTGGATCATGGAAGCCGAGTTCCCCGAAAAGCTCAACGAAGAAATCCGCGCGGCGTTTGCCACCTTGTCGGCGGGCAACCCGGACATGGCCGTTGCCGTGCGCTCGTCGGCCACCGCCGAAGACCTGCCCGACGCTTCCTTCGCCGGCCAGCAGGAAACCTTCCTGAATATTCGCGGCGTGGAAAACGTGATCCGCGCGGCCAAGGAAGTGTTTGCCTCGCTGTTCAACGATCGCGCGATTTCCTACCGTGTGCACCAGGGTTTCGACCACAAACTGGTGGCCCTGTCTGCCGGCGTACAGCGCATGGTGCGTTCGGAAACCGGCACCGCCGGCGTGATGTTCACCCTCGATACCGAATCCGGCTTCCGTGACGTGGTGTTTATCACCGGCGCCTACGGCCTGGGCGAAACCGTCGTACAAGGCGCGGTCAACCCCGACGAATTCTACGTACACAAAGGCACCCTCGAAGCGGGTCGCCCGGCCATCCTGCGTCGCAACCTGGGCAGCAAGGCCATCAAGATGATTTACGGCGACGAGGCCAAGGCCGGTCGCTCGGTAAAAACCGTTGAAGTCGACAAGGCCGAGCGCGCGCGTTTCTGCCTGACCGACGCTGAAGTCAGCGAACTGGCCAAACAAGCGATGATCATCGAGAAGCACTACAAGTGCCCGATGGACATCGAGTGGGCCAAGGACGGTGACGACGGCAAGCTGTATATCGTTCAGGCGCGCCCGGAAACCGTGAAGAGCCGTACCTCCGCCAACGTCATGGAGCGTTACCTGCTCAAAGAAACCGGCACCGTGCTGGTGGAAGGTCGCGCCATCGGGCAGCGCATCGGTGCCGGCAAGGTGCGGATCATCAAGGACGTGTCCGAGATGGACAAGGTTCAGCCAGGCGACGTGCTGGTTTCCGACATGACCGACCCGGACTGGGAACCGGTGATGAAACGCGCCAGTGCCATTGTCACCAACCGTGGCGGGCGTACCTGCCACGCGGCGATCATTGCCCGTGAGCTGGGGATTCCTGCGGTGGTAGGGTGCGGTAATGCCACGCAACTGCTTAAGGACGGCCAGGGCGTGACCGTTTCCTGTGCCGAAGGCGACACCGGTTTCATCTTCGAAGGCGAACTGGGCTTCGATATCAAGCAGAACTCCATCGACGCCATGCCGGACCTGCCGTTCAAGATCATGATGAACGTCGGCAACCCGGACCGCGCCTTTGACTTCGCGCAATTGCCGAACGCCGGTGTAGGCCTGGCTCGCCTGGAGTTCATCATCAACCGCATGATCGGCGTGCACCCCAAGGCGCTGCTGAACTACGACGGCCTGCCGCTGGATATCAAGGAAAGCGTCGACAAGCGCATCGCCGGCTACAACGACCCGGTTGGTTTCTACGTTGAGAAGCTGGTGGAAGGCATCAGCACCCTGGCGGCGGCGTTCTACCCGAAAAAAGTCATCGTGCGTCTGTCGGACTTCAAGTCCAACGAATACGCCAACCTGATCGGCGGCAAGCTCTACGAGCCGGAAGAAGAAAACCCGATGCTGGGCTTCCGGGGTGCCTCGCGCTACATCAGCGAAGCGTTCCGTGATTGCTTCGAGCTCGAATGCCGTGCCCTCAAGCGCGTGCGCAATGAGATGGGCCTGACCAACGTCGAGATCATGGTGCCGTTCGTCCGCACCCTGGGTGAAGCGAGCCAGGTAGTGGATCTGCTGGCTGAAAACGGTCTGTCCCGTGGTGAAAACGGGCTGCGCGTGATCATGATGTGCGAGCTGCCATCCAATGCGATCCTGGCCGAAGAGTTCCTGGAGTTCTTCGATGGTTTCTCCATTGGCTCCAACGACCTGACCCAGCTGACCCTGGGCCTGGATCGTGACTCCGGGATCATCGCGCACTTGTTCGACGAGCGTAACCCGGCGGTCAAGAAGTTGCTGGCCAATGCCATCCAGGCCTGTAATAAGGCCGGCAAGTACATCGGCATCTGCGGCCAGGGCCCTTCGGACCACCCTGACCTGGCCAAATGGCTGATGGAGCAAGGTATCGAAAGCGTTTCGCTGAACCCCGATTCGGTGCTGGAAACCTGGTTCTTCCTGGCGGAAGGCCAAGCGTCCGCCTGAGGGCGATCCGTCAAAAGTGTCGGTCAACCGTGAAGGTTGACCGGCATTCTTATCTGTACAGGGCGGGAATCCGTGTGGACGCCGCCCTTTTTTGTGCAAGAGCATTATGCAAAGCAGCAGCAATCTGTTTCCTGTCGCCCTGATCAGCGCTGAGCGTCGTGGCGACCTGAGTGAAGATGTGTATCGCCTCAAACCCGGCAATAGCCCCGACGGTACCGTCGAGTTGGCCGTGACCCGTCTGGGCCTGGCCGATGTCCCGGAAAACCGGGGCACCCCGGTAATTTTGTTGCACGGCAGTTTTTCCAATCGACGCTTCTGGTATTCGCCCAAAGGCATAGGCCTGGGCGCCTATCTGGCGCGGCGAGGCTTTGACGTGTGGATTCCGGAAATGCGCGGCCATGGTTTGTCTAAGCGCAATCAGGCCTATGCGTGCAACCGGGTGGCAGATTATGCGCGGTACGACTTGCCAGCCATCGGTGCGTTCGTGCGTGAGCAAAGCGCGCAGATCCCGCACTGGATCGGACACTCCCTGGGCGGCACGACCCTGGCGGCGGCGCTGGGGGGCCAGTATTTAGGCGCCCCGGCGGTGGCTTCGGTCGCGTTATTTGGCTGTCAGGTCAGTCGCAACTACTGGCCGTTGAAAATTCCCCCGGTGGAGTGGGGCGGGCGCTTTATTCTCAAGCGAATGGCCGAGGTGTCCGGTGCGCGTTTCAAACGCGGGCCTGAAGATGAGCCGGTGGGGGTATTGATTGAAACCATGCGCTGGCACGGGTTGTTCGGGCGTTTCGGCGATGCCGAGCGTGATTGGTGGAAGGGCTTGGCGGACGTCGACGTGCCGTTGTTGGCGGTGAGTGCGGCGGGTGACCATCAAGACCCGGACTGGGCCTGCCGCAAGTTGTTCGAGCAGGTCGGCACTGAGCATCGCCAGTACCTGTGCCTGGGGCGCAGGCACGGATTTACCGATGATTTCGGGCATGTCGAGATGCTGGTGAGCAAGGCTGCCCAGGTCGAGGTCTGGCCTTTGGTGGAACAGTGGTTGAAAGACCCCATCACACCGTTGTTCGGTGTGCCGGCGCAGGCCCTCGCGGCGGTTTGACGCAGCGCTCTGCCAAGGGCGTTTCGCTCCTGTGAGGTTGCGGCTAAGATATGACGCGCCAAACGCTTCTGGTCATATTCAGTCGCGTAGAGGCTATTGCGTTGCAGCGATACCAGTGGGATGTTTCTCACCCGTTTCGCCCGGTACTTCCTTGAAAGACACTTCTTTGGCAGAAAGGAATTTTTCGATGAACCATTACGTGACCCCCGACCTGTGCGACGCCTACCCCGAATTGGTGCAGGTGGTCGAGCCGATGTTCAGCAATTTCGGTGGCCGAGATTCCTTTGGCGGCGAGATTGTCACCATCAAGTGCTTCGAAGATAACTCGCTGGTCAAGGAACAGGCCGACCAGCCGGGCGCCGGCAAGGTGCTGGTGGTCGACGGTGGTGGTTCGCTGCGCCGCGCGCTGCTGGGTGACATGATTGCCGAGAAAGCCGCGAAAAATGGCTGGGAAGGGATGGTGATCTACGGTTGCATCCGCGATGTCGACGTCATCGCCCAGACCGATCTTGGCGTGCAGGCTTTGGCCAGTCACCCGATGAAAACGGATAAGCGCGGCATTGGCGATCTGAATGTCGTGGTCACCTTTGCCGGCGTGACCTTCCGCCCGGGCGAATACATCTATGCCGACAATAACGGCGTGATCGTGTCGCCCAGCCCGCTGAAAATGCCTGAATAAACTGCAATAGCCGACTGGGGTGAGGATGTTCGAGGAAGAAAACGCGCAATGGGGGCTGGTGCATGCCCTGGTGCTGGACGGTAAAGGCGGTGCGCGTTCGATTGCCCGGACTGAGCTTGATGACCTGCAACTGCAGCCTCAGGAAAGCCTGTGGCTGCATTGGGATCGCAGTCATCCGCAAACCCAGACCTGGTTGCGCAAATCCAGTGGCCTGAGTGAATTCGCCTGTGACCTGCTGCTGGAAGAGAACACCCGGCCGCGCTTGTTGCCGCTGCCGGATTCGCAGTTGCTGCTGTTTCTGCGTGGGGTCAACCTCAATCCGGGCGCCGAGCCGGAGGACATGGTTTCGGTGCGTATTTTCGCCGCCGCCAACCGCGTGATTTCCCTGCGTCTGCGCCCGCTGCGCGCTACCGATGAGCTGCTGGTGCAGTTGTCGGATGGCAAGGGGCCGCGCACTGCGTCCGAACTCATCCTTTATATGGCGCAGTACCTGACCAATAAAGTGCAGGACCTGGTCACGGATTTGTCTGAAATCGTCGATACCGAAGAAGAAAAACTCGATACCGACGAACGGTATACTCCGGAGCACGGCAGCATTTTGCAGATCCGTCGGCGCGCAGCCGGGCTCAAGCGTTTTCTCGCCCCGCAGCGAGATATTTTTGCCCAGCTCACGCGGATTAAATTGCCCTGGTTTTGTGACGACGATGCCGACTACTGGAACGAATTGAACAACAGCCTGACCCGCTACCTGGAAGAGCTCGAATTGACCCGGGAGCGCGTGGGGCTTGTGCTGGAGGCCGAAGACCGGCGCTTGAGCGTGCGCATGAACCGCACCATGTACCGCTTCGGGATCATCACCGGGATCTTCCTGCCGATGAGTTTCCTGACTGGCCTGCTGGGCATAAATGTTGGGGGTATCCCGTTCTCGGCCAGCCCCTACGGATTCATGATTGCGTGCCTGCTGATGGTCACTGTGGCACTCGGGCAATGGTGGCTGTTTCGACGATTGCGCTGGGTTTGAGCTGAATATGAGCTGAACGTAGGAAGGGTCTTATGTGACCCGATGAAATTTACCCTCGTCTTTTAAATCACTTGCGAGAGGTCTTTATGCACGATCCGTTCGAACAGTCTTTGCGTGACATGCTCAATGCTTCGCCGTCCAACCGCGACGATGATGCGTGCCTGGGTCGCGTGCTGAAAACCGCCAACCGTCAGGTAGGGGCGGGGGATCTGTTCGGGTTGTTGGGTCGTTGGCTGCCGGCATTGATGATGGCGCTGAACAACGGTTCGGCCCATGTGTCACCGGTTTCCCGGCGTAAACCTCTTGCTCGCACTGCTGATAAGGCTGATTGAAACTATGGAACTTGATCTCTGGACTCAGAGCCTGGTTACTGCGATGACCGCATTGTGGACCAAGGTGGCGAATTTCATTCCCAACCTGTTTGGGGCGCTGGTCCTGGTACTGCTGGGCTTTGTGGTGGCCAAGCTGCTGGACACCCTGTTGTCCAAACTGCTGGCAAAGCTGGGCCTGGACCGTTTGATGGCCGGCACCGGCCTGACCAAGCTGCTGGGGCGCGCCGGGCTGCAAGTGCCGATTTCTACGCTGGTGGGCAAGATCGTCTACTGGTTCGTTCTGTTGATTTTTCTGGTTTCTGCGGCCCAGTCCCTTGGACTTGAGCGAGTTTCAGCTACGCTCGACATGCTTGCGCTGTATTTGCCGAAGGTTTTCGGCGGCGCGCTGGTGTTGCTGGTAGGCGTATTGCTGGCGCAACTGGCCAATGGGCTGGTGCGCGGCGCCGCCGAAGGCGTGGGGTTGGACTATGCCGCCGGCCTCGGGCGAATTGCTCAGGGGCTGGTGATCATCATCAGTATTTCGGTCGCGATCAGCCAGTTGGAGGTCAAAACCGACCTGCTTAACCACGTGATTGTGATTGTTTTGATTACCGTTGGTCTGGCCGTTGCGCTGGCCATGGGGTTAGGAAGCCGGGAAATTGCCGGCCAGATTCTTGCGGGAATCTACGTGCGCGAGTTGTACCAGGTAGGGCAACAGGTGCGTGTGGGCGAGGTCGAAGGGCAAATCGAGGAGATCGGTACCGTCAAGACGACAGTGCTGACCGACGACGGCGACCTGGTGTCGTTGTCGAACCGGATTCTTCTCGAGCAGCAGGTCAGTAGCCGCTAAACCGGCAAACCCTGCTAATGTACGCCGCCGCGAACCCGGGTGACCGGGCAGCAGCGGACATTGACCTGACTGTCGGCACGACTTGTTTTGAATAAAGCCCAAACGCTGTCTACGCGCTATGACCCCCGTGAGCTCTCTGATGAGGAGCTGGTCGCGCGCTCGCATACGGAGCTGTTTCACGTAACACGCGCGTACGAAGAATTAATGCGCAGATATCAACGCACTCTGTTCAACGTTTGTTCAAGGTATTTGGGGAACGATAGAGATGCGGACGATGTCTGTCAGGAAGTGATGCTCAAGGTGCTTTACGGCCTCAAGAACTTCGAGGGCAAATCGAAGTTCAAGACCTGGCTGTACAGCATCACGTACAACGAGTGCATCACGCAGTATCGGAAGGAACGGCGAAAGCGTCGCTTGATGGACGCTTTGAGTCTGGACCCCCTTGAGGAGGCGTCTGAAGAAAAGGCGCCGGCACCCGAGGAGAAGGGCGGACTCGATCGCTGGCTGGTGCATGTGAACCCGATTGACCGGGAAATTCTGGTGCTACGATTTGTCGCAGAGCTGGAGTTCCAGGAAATCGCCGACATCATGCACATGGGTTTGAGTGCTACAAAAATGCGTTACAAGCGTGCTCTTGATAAATTACGTGAGAAATTTGCGGGCGAGACTGAAACTTAGTGCGTAGCAAATATCTCTTACGTGTAGGCAAGTTCTGTTAGACTTGTCGCCGAGTTGTCCCCCGGTTTGTGGGACTGCTTTACAATCACCAGATGGGGATTTAACGGATGAAACTGAAAAACACCTTGGGCTTGGCCATTGGTTCTCTTATTGCCGCTACTTCTTTCGGCGTTCTGGCACAAGGCCAAGGCGCAGTTGAAGGCGAGCTGTTCTACAAGAAGCAGTACAACGATAGCGTCAAGCACATCGAAGACGGCTTCAATCCTGGCGCTCGCATCGGTTACTTCCTGACCGACGACCTGTCCTTGAACCTGTCCTACGACAAGACCAACCACACCCGTTCGAACGACGGTACTGGTAGCCAGAAAATCAAAGGCGATACCGGCAGCCTGGTTGCCCAGTATCACTTCGGTCAAGCTGGCGTCGACTCCCTGCGTCCATACGTAGAAGGCGGTTTCGGTCACCAGAGCCGTACCAACGTACAGGCTGACGGTCACAGCGGTCGCGATCAGACCACTTTCGCCACTGTCGGTACCGGCGTTAAGTACTACTTCACCAACAACCTGTACGCTCGTGCCGGTGTTGAAGCTGACTACGGTCTGGACAACGGCAAGTGGGACTACTCCGCACTGGTCGGCCTGGGCGTAAACTTCGGCGGTAACGCTGGCGCAGCTGCTCCAGCTCCTACCCCAGCACCAGCTCCAGAGCCAACTCCAGAGCCAGAAGCTCCAGTTGCTCAGGTTGTTCGTGTTGAGCTGGACGTGAAGTTCGACTTCGACAAGGCCGTTGTTAAGCCTAACAGCTACGGCGACGTGAAAAACCTGGCCGACTTCATGGCTCAGTACCCATCTACTAACGTAGAAGTAGCTGGTCACACTGACTCCGTAGGTCCAGACGCTTACAACCAGAAGCTGTCCCAGCGTCGTGCTGACGCTGTTAAGCAAGTCCTGGTTAAAGACGGCGTGGCTCCTAGCCGTGTAACTGCTGTAGGTTACGGCGAATCCCGCCCAGTTGCTGACAACGCAACTGAAGCTGGTCGTGCTGTTAACCGTCGCGTAGAAGCGTCGGTTGAAGCTACCGCTCAGTAATACTGAGTTGTAGAAAAAACCCGGCTCAGGCCGGGTTTTTTTTCGCCTGCCATTTAATCTCAGGCACTGGCGACGGTCGCGACAGACGCGGCCTGGTCGCCGGCGGCAACGCGGCCGATTACCAGGATTGCCGGGCTTTTCAGCGCGAATGCCTGGGCATCCTCGTACAGGCGTGACAACGTGCTGCGACACTCGCGCTGTTGGGGCAGCGAGGCATTTTCGATCATCGCCACTGGCATGTCGGCTGCCATCCCGCCGTCGAGCAGTTGCTGGCGGATCTCTTCCAGTTTGGCCACGCCCATGTACACCACCAGTGTGGTGCCGCCTTCGGCCAGTGCCCGCCAGTTCAGACGACTGTCGTCCTGGGTGTGCGCAGTGACCAGCGTTACGCCACGGCTTACACCGCGCAGCGTCAGCGCAATCGAGCAATTCGTCGCGCCTGCCAGGCCCGCGGTAATCCCGTTGACCAACTCCACCTCAACGCCTCGCTCGCGCAACCATAGCGCCTCTTCGCCGCCCCGCCCGAAAATGCACGGATCACCGCCCTTGAGGCGCACCACGCATTTGCCCTGGCGCGCATAGCGCAACATGAGGCGATGGATAAAATCCTGTGGCGTGGAGCGGCAGCCGCCGCGTTTGCCCACTGTGATGACGCGCGCCATGGCGCAATGTTCCAGCACAGCCGGGTTGACCAGGTCATCGATCAACACCACATCGGCGGCATGCAGGGCTCGGACCGCCTTGAGGGTCAACAGCTCCGGATCGCCGGGGCCTGCGCCCACCAGCCAGACTTTTGCGTTCATAGAGTTGCCCTCAGAGATGGTCAGCTGTGAAAGAGTGCATACAGAAGCACCAGATTAATCAGCACCGATAGCAGCGCCACGCTACGCCATACCTTCAGCGGTTCGCGCTCCAGCAAAGGTCTGGGACGAATACTCAACTCCCGTCGGTCAGCCTGCTCTAATGCCAGCAGCCATTCTTCGGCGGTTTCATAGCGTTGCGCCGGCTGCGCGGCCACGGCCCGTTCCAGGCTCAATGCCAGCCACTCCGGCAGGTCAGGACGATAACGGTTGGCGCTGATGGGCTGAGTGAATCTGGGGCGCTGGAAAGCTTCGATTTCGCCGTAGGGATAGTGCCCGGTCAGCAGGTAGTACAAGGTGACGCCAACGCCGTATAAATCTTGCTGGGCGGTAGGACTCTCGCCGTTGAAAGCCTCGGGTGCGATAAAGCTCGGTGTACCCGGCAACGCATGAGCATGGTCCTCCGACAGGCCCGGGCAGTAGGCCAAGCCGAAATCCAGCACGCGCAACTCACCGTCGTCCCCCAGCAACAGGTTCTCCGGCTTGATATCGCGGTGCAGGATCTGCCTGCGGTGCAGCAGGCCCACCGCCCGCAGCAAGCGCTCGGCAATCGATTGCCATTGCGCCAGAGGCAGGGGACCTTGCTGCTGGAACAGGGCCGCAAGGGTTCGCCCGGGATACTCGCGCATGACGTAATACAGATGCTGCCGACTACCAGCGGCATGCACCTGCGGGAACGCGCGCCCGGCCACCCGGCGCAGAAACCACTCCTCGGCCAGCAACGCCTGGGCGGCGTCGCTGTCGTCCTCGCGGTTCAAGGGCAGGGTTTTCAGCAGCCACGGTTGCTGCTGGGTATCGCGTACCCGGTAGAGCAAGGATTGTCGGCTTTGCGCCAGTACGGCATCCACCTGCCAGCCTTCAAAGTGTTGGCCGATTTTTAATAGCGGCGGCAGCGGCCATTGCTGCAACTGCACCAGTGCGTCGCCCAGGGTGGCCGCACCGAGTGCATCCACGCGGACCAGCACAGCGCTGGCGTTGTCCTGGCTGCCGCCCAGATGGGCCGCGTTGACCAGGGTGGTCACCGCCAGGTCCAGGTCGGCCTGTTCACGCAGGATCGCCTGGATACTGTGATCGCCCAGCGTTGCCCATACGCCGTCGCTGAGCAGCAGAAAACATTCACCCTCGCGCAACTGGCCATCGAGAAAATCCACCACCAGGTGCTGGTCCAGGCCCAGCGCACGCTTGAGCACGTGCTGCATGCCTGGCTGTTCCCATACGTGATCTTCGCTGATGCGCTGCAACACGCCATCCAGCCAGCGATAAGCCCGACAGTCGCCGACATGCGCCAGGGTGAAGCGTTGACCGCGAAACACCAGGGCGCTGAGGGTGGTCAGCAGCGGCTGGCCACCGCCGTTAGCCTGCAACCAGCGATTCTGCGCCAGCAGCAGCCGTTCCAGCGACTGGGCCACGCTCCAGGTTTGTGGCGTGGCGTAGTAGTCAATCGCCAGGGCCTGCAGGGTCGAGCGCGCGGCCAATCCGCCATCGGCGCATTGGCTGACGCCGTCGGCCATCGCGCACAGGTAGCCTTTGCTGGCCGCCAGTTCCGCCGCGGGCGTGACCACCCGCAGCGCATCCTGGTTTTCCATGCGTGGACCGATGGCGCTGGCTTGGGCGACGCTCAGTCGCAGGCTCATCAGACGCGCGCAGCCGTCACGGCTGCAGAACCCCAGGTGGTTCTCCAGCGACGCTTGACCCCATGCAGCCCGAACCACGCCAGCACGGCCAGGCTGGCAAACAGCCACAGAGCCAGTTGATAGCTGCCGGTGCTTTGCTTGATTGCGCCCATGCCGGCTGCCAAAGCGAAGCCACCGATGCCGCCGGCCATGCCGATCAGGCCGGTCATTACGCCGATTTCCCGGCGAAAGCGCTGCGGAACCAACTGGAATACGGCCCCGTTGCCCGCACCGAGACCGAGCATGGTGCAGACGAAAAGCGCCAGCGCCGCGTAGGAACTGGGCAGGTTGAAGCCCACTGCGGCGATGCAGATGGCCGCGACGCTGTACATGCCCAGCAGGGTGCGGATGCCGCCGAACCGGTCGGCAAGGGCGCCGCCCAGCGGACGCATCAGGCTGCCACCGAACACGCACGCGGCGGTGTAATAGCCGGCGGTTACGGGGCTGAGGCGGTATTGGTCGTTGAAGTAGCCGGGCAGGGCGCTGGCCAGGCCGATAAAACCGCCGAACGTCACGCTGTAGAAGAACATGAACCACCAGCTGTCACGGTCGCCCAGGGCCTTGAAATAGTCAGCCATGGATTTGGCTTTCGGGCGTTCAGGGGCATTGCGCGCCAGCCAGGCGAAGACCACGAGCGTGACGATCAGCGGGATTAATGCGAAGCCAAAGACGTTGCTCCAGCCAAACGCTGCGGCGAGAACCGGCGCCAGCAGCGCGGCGAACACCGTGCCCGAGTTACCGGCTCCGGCAATCCCCATGGCCTTGCCCTGGTGCTCGGCGGGGTACCACTGGGACGCCAGGGGCAGTGCCACGGCGAAGGACGCGCCGGCCATGCCAAGAAACAGCCCCAGCACCAGGGCCTGTTCGTAACTGTGTATCCCCAGCTTCCAGGCACCGAACAGCGCGACAATCACGATCACCTGGCCGATCATCCCGGCGGTTTTGGGCGACAGCCTGTCGGCCAGCATCCCCATCAGAAAACGCAGTACCGCGCCGGCCAGGATCGGCGTCGCGACCATCAGGCCGCGCTGCTGGGTGGTCAACTGCAAGTCGGCGGCGATCTGCACCGCCAGCGGTCCCAGCAGATACCAGACCATAAAGCTCAGGTCGAAATACAGGAACGCGGCAAACAGGGTCGGGGTGTGCCCGGATTTCCAGAAGCTTGATTTCATCACGCACCTCAACGGTTGGGAGTGTTGTAAAAAGGCCGGGTGATGGAACAGCCGCAACGGCCGCCCCACCGGCCCCATGCAGGGGGCCAAAACGAAAAAACGCCGCCACCGGGTTCGCGAGAGCAAACCGGATGTGCGACGTCTTTGTCGTGGAGGGGCAACCGCCGTTGGTTACCTGTAATGCTTGATTAGCAAAAGCTGAGCCAGATCAGCCCAACAGCTCGCTCATGGCGATGATCTGCTCCGCCACCTGGATCAGTTTCTGCTGGCGGCTCATGGCCTGGCGGCGCATCAGGGTGTAGGCCTCTTCTTCATTGCAGCCTTTCATTTTCATCAGCATGCCCTTGGCCAGCTCGATGCGCTTGCGCTCGGCCAGTTGCTGGTCGCGTGCCTGCAACTGGGCGCGCAAGGCCTGGTCGCTTTCGAAGCGGGCCATGGCCACGTCGAGGATCGGTTGCAGACGCTGGGCCTGGATGCCCTCGACGATATAGGCGCTGACGCCGGACTTGATGGCCTGGCGCATCACCGTCGGGTCGTGTTCGTCGGTAAACATCACAATGGGTCGCGGTTGATCGCGACTCACCAGCACCACTTGCTCCATCACATCCCGCCCCGGTGACTCGGTATCGATCAGGATCACGTCCGGGCGCACTGTTTCGACGCGCGCCGGCAGGTCGATGATCAGGCCCGACTCGTCGATCACCTCGAAACCGGCCTCGATCAGCGCGGTGCGCAGGCGCCCGACCTTGCGTGGGGTGTCGTTGATCAACAGGATTCGCAGCATGGCCTTTCTCCTGTCAGCGCAAGGCTTGGCGGTTGGCGTCGCCGACCAGGGCGTGCAGGCGGAAGCTGCGCGCGTAACCCGCCGGGTCCGAACCGTCCCAGACCTTGCCGTCGATCAACTGGCTGCTGCGCATGTCCCGATCCCCGGCGGTAATGCCCAGTGCCGCGGCCGCCTGGCGATAGAGCGCCAGTTGCTGGACCTGGCGCGCCACGCCCAGGTAGTCCGGGTCTTCGCGCAGCAGCCCCCAGCGGCGAAATTGGGTCATGAACCACATGCCGTCGCAGAGGTAGGGCAGATTGACCCTGCCCTCGGCAAAAAAGCGCAGACCGTGGGGGTCCTGCCAGTGGTGGCCCAGGCCATCGTCGTAGGTCCCCAGCAGACGCGGCTCGATGCACTCGAGGGGCGCATCGAGGTAATCGCCGCCGCTGAGCAGCTGCGCGGTAGAGCGTCGGTTTTCGCGATTCTGTTCGATAAAGCGGCTGGCTTCCAGAATGGCCATCACCAAGACGCGCGCTGTATTGGGGTAATGGTCGACGAAGGCTTGGGTGCAGCCCAGTACCTTTTCAGGGTGATCCGGCCAGATCGCCTGGCTGGTGGCCAGTGTGAAGCCTTGATCCTGGGCGACGGCGCTGGCAGCCCAGGGCTCGCCCACGCAAAAGCCATCGATGCGTCCCGCTTGCAGATGCGCAACCATCTGCGGTGGCGGCACTACCACGCTTTCGACGTCCTGTAATGGATGAATGCCCTGGCTCGCCAGCCAGTAGTACAACCACATGGCATGGGTGCCGGTGGGAAATGTCTGAGCGAAGGTCAGTTTTGTGCGGCTTTGGTGCACGTGGCGCTCCAGCGCCTCAGGAGTGACCACCCCTTGTTGCTGCAGGCCGCGCGACAGGTTGATGCTCTGGCCATTCTGGTTCAGGCCCATCAGCACCGCCATGTCGGTGGGCGCCACGCCGCCGATGCCCAGGTGCACGGCGTAGATCAAGCCATACAGGCTATGGGCGGCATCCAATTCGCCGCTGACCAGCTTGTCCCGCAGGTTGGCCCAGGATGACTGGCGCTTGAGGTTAAGGGTCAAGCCGTAGGGTTGTGCAAAACCCTGGGTCGCCGCTACTACCAGCGAGGCGCAATCGCTCAGGGCCATGAACCCCAGGTCGAGGCTGCTCTTTTCCGGAGCGTCGCTGCCGCTGACCCACGCCAGCGCGTCGCTTATCGGGCGGTTGCCCACCGAATCGTTCATCCACACCTACCTTTTCTTTCAAAAAAAAGCGCCGTTCCCTCAGATGGCGATGCCGGCCATTGCGGGTAACGACGCCTTTGTCCGTAAGCCCGCTCCGCCATTGGCGCGCGCTTTGATACTGAGTCCATTAGCAAGGCACATGCCACGGGTGGGAAAGGGACTCGGCCGTCAACTTTTCATCAAGATTGAAAAGAGGTGGCCTCTCAGTATGGCCGCTTCTTTCGCCAGCTCCCGGGAGCCCCTACCGTGCCCGCTGCCTTCCTCCAAACCCCGCTATGCCGCTGGCTGTTGTGTGCCGTCCTGTGGCTGGGCCATGGCATGGCCTGGGGCGAAAGCTACCAGGCACTGGATGAGAGCCTGCATACCGTGTTCACTGCCTTGTCGGTGCCCATGGGCCTGCCGATTGTCGTGAGCCGCGAGGTGGCACGTAAGCGCTTGAGTGGTGTGCTTGATTTGGCAGCGCCGCAGCAGAGCCTGGAGAGGCTGGCGCAGCAGCAGGGCCTGATCTGGTACGGCGACGGGCAGGCGATCCATGTCTATGACGCTACTGAAGCGAAAAGCTCGGCGGTGGCATTGCGGCATCTTTCAATCGACAGGTTCCGCAGCCTCATGCGCCGCTCGGGGCTGGATGAAACGCGCTACCCCTTGCGTGCCAGCGGGGGGCGGACATTTTATGTGTCCGGCCCGCCCAACTACGTGGACCAGGTGCTGCGCCTGGCGCAACTGATGGACCGTCAGCGCGCGGATCTACGCGTGGGTAACCAGGCTTTTGGCGTCGTCCAGGTACTCAACACCCATGTCGCGGACCGTGAATACACAATGGGTGAACGCACGCTCCGGGTAGCGGGGATCGCGTCGACGATCGAGACCCTGCTGGCGGGTGAGCGCAAGGGCGTGCTTGCCGACAAGGCGCTCGTGGTGATCGCCTATGCGGACACCAACAGTCTGCTGATCAAAGGCAACCCTGCGCAGGTACGGTTCATCGAGCAACTGGTGACGGAGCTGGACACGCCCAAGCGAGCCATCGAGGTCTCGCTGTGGCTGGTCGATGTGGGCCGCGACGCATTGAGCACATTACGGCCGGCCTGGGCCGACAACAGCGAGGCCTCGACCAGCGCTGTGATGGAACCCCTGGAGGATAACCGCTTGATGGCCCGGCTTGCCGTGCTGGAGCGCCGTCGGCGCGCCAAGATGGTGGCGCTGCCGGTGATCCTCACGCAGGAAAATGTGCCGGCAGTGTTCAACGACAACCGCACGTTCCATTTGCCGCCCCTCGCCGACGATGCCGCCGGATGGAAGCCGGTGCCTTATGCGACCCAGGTCAGTGTGCTGCCGCGCTTCGCCGAGGCCAATGAGATCGAGATGCTGCTGGAGATCGAGGACGCTCGACCGATCAATGACCAGCGGCGCGGCAGCAAACCGGACGCGGTTGCGCGGATCGGGGTCAGCAGCGTGGTTCGTGTGCCCCACGGCAAGCGTCTGTGGTTGGCGGCGTTCCCGCGTGACTCGCGTGAGAGAGATCGCGGGCGGGCCTCGGCGCCCTCGGGTGAGGTGCGCCTGTTTGTGATTCAGGCGCGCGCCGTCGCAGGCGAGGAAAGAGGGGCGGCCGCCGCAGGTGGGCCGCCGCCATTGACCGCGGCGCAGTATGAGCGCGTGCAACGTGCGTTTGTGCGGCCGGGTCGCGATGTGTTCCCGTGAAATAAGGCGTTCAGTCATGCATCTGGAAATTCTTCTGCAGGAACAGTTGATCAGCCGCAGGCGCCTGGCCGCCTTTGCGCCGGGCAAGGTATTGCCGTTGGCGCCCGCGGTCATTCACTGCGTCGAGGTTCGGGTGAACGGCCAGTTGCTGGCGTTGGGTGAACTGGTGCAGTTGGAAGACCGCCTTGGGGTTGAACTGCACGAGGTGTATCAGGAGTGGGCGCCTGGTGGGGTTCGCTGAAGAAACGCCTTACAGGGCTGTTCCGGAAAACGCTGTATCTATGCGCTTTTTCCTAACGTGAGTTGCCGGACGGGTTTTTATAGTCGCTGTAGCGGCGCAAACGCCAGTCAAGGAATAAGGACTTCAATGTCAGTTGTCGGATGCCGAGGTAGATATGGTCGTCGTGAATGATGAGTTGGCGACGGTTTCCCTGGTCTTTGCGTGTTGGACGCTGCACGCCGATGGGCGCTTGAGCGGAGAGGGCGGTGATGTTCAGTTACCGCCCAAGGAGGGGCATGTCCTGCGGCTGCTGCTGGCTTCCGGTGGTGTGTTGATGACCAAGGATCGCCTGTTGGAGCTGGCCTGGCCCAAGGGCGAAGTGGCCGAGGAATCGCTGACGCGCTGCATCTATTCGTTGCGCAAGCATTTGGGTGTCGACAAAGCGTTTATCAAGACGATCTATGGCCGCGGTTACCGCTTCACGTGTCCGGTGAGGGTCCAGCGCGGCGGTCAGGGGCATAAGGAGCAGGTGTGTTCGGCCTGCGGCCGGGTCAACCATGGGTAGGTGCTGGGCCACGGTATTGTTGTTGGGGCTGTTATTCGGCAGTCGTCAAGCACAGGCGTATTGCTGGGAAGAGGTCGCCAGCCGTTACGATATCGAGCCGGAGTTGCTGCAGGCCATCGCGGCCGTCGAGTCGGGTTATCAAGCGGGGGCGATCAACCGCGCCAATGGCAACGGCACTTGGGATATCGGCCTGATGCAAATCAACAGCAGCCATTTGCCGCGCCTGCTCGCGCTGGGGATTACCGAGCAGCGGTTGTTGAGCGAGCCGTGCTTGTCGGTAGAGGTCGGGGCGTCGATCCTTGCCGAGTTTATCCAGCGTTTCGGCTACAACTGGACGGCGGTGGGTTCCTATAACGTGGGGCCGGGTGCGGGTCCGGAACGTGATGCGTTGCGCAGGCGCTATGCGGAAAAAATCTGGGCACGGTATGAGGCCCTGGTCATGCAGCGTTGATGTCGTTTGGCGCGGCACGCCTCGCCTGCGCACCGTCACCCCGGCTATAATCGCCGCCACCTTTCGCCGCCATCCGAGTCTAGCCCGCCCATGTATAACCTGGCCCGCCAGCTGTTGTTCAAACTTTCCCCGGAAACTTCCCACGATCTGTCTCTCGACCTGATCGGTGCCGGTGGCCGCCTGGGACTCAATGGCCTGGTCTGCAAGGCTGCGGCGAAAATGCCGGTCTCGGTGATGGGGCTGGACTTTCCCAACCCGGTCGGACTGGCTGCCGGCCTGGACAAGAACGGCGCGGCCATCGATGGCTTCGCCCAGCTCGGCTTCGGCTTTGTCGAGATCGGCACGGTGACGCCGCGACCGCAGCCGGGCAACCCCAAGCCCCGCATCTTCCGCCTGCCGGAAGCCGAGGCGATCATCAATCGCATGGGCTTCAACAACCTGGGCGTCGATCACCTGCTGGCCCGGGTTCAGGCCGCCAGGTACAACGGCATTCTCGGTATCAATATCGGCAAGAATTTCGACACGCCGGTCGAGCGTGCGGTCGATGACTACCTGATCTGCCTGGACAAGGTTTACGCCCACGCCAGCTATATCACCGTCAATGTCAGCTCGCCGAACACGCCGGGCCTGCGTAGCCTGCAGTTCGGTGACTCCCTCAAGCAATTGCTCGAAGCCCTGCGCCAGCGTCAGGAAGACTTGGCTGTGCGTCACGGCAAGCGGGTGCCGCTGGCGATCAAGATCGCACCGGACATGAGCGACGAAGAAACCGTGCTGGTGGCCCAGGCCCTGATGGATTCCGGAATGGACGCGGTGATCGCCACCAACACCACGCTCAGCCGGGTCGGCGTCGAAGGCCTGGCCCACGGTGATGAGGCCGGTGGCCTGTCGGGCGCGCCGGTGCGGGACAAGAGCACTCATATCGTCAAGGTACTGGCGGCGGAGCTGGCCGGGCGCTTGCCGATCATCGCCGTGGGCGGCATCACCGAAGGCCGGCACGCCGCCGAGAAGATCGCAGCGGGCGCGAGCCTTGTGCAGCTGTACTCCGGTTTTATCTACAAAGGCCCGGCCTTGATTCGCGAGTCCGTGGATGCGATCGCCGCGCTGCCGAAGAAGGCCTGAGAGCCGCCCATAAAAAAGGGCTCCTTCAAGGAGCCCCCTGGGCCGAAGCCCGCCGCCCGGATGGGGCGTGCATGGTAAGTCGTTACTGCTTCAAAGGTGATGTGTCGGAATTAAGTGCCCTGATTAGCCGACGGCGTGAAGTTCGTTGAGTCTGTGGATTCCCGCAGTGCCAGTCATACCGTCCCAGTTGTCGCCGCGTCCTTCTCGCCAGCCGTTGATCCAGGCTTGGCGTACCGACGGTAGAGTAAATGGGCAAAGCTCACGGGATTTGCCATGAACGCCATATTGATATCCGCGTAAAAACGCTCTTTCCAACGGATCACGCTTAAGTCTTCTCATAGGGTGTTTCCCTCACTTGTTGACTGTCTTGATATCCTTCGGCCTCGTCTGAGGCCGGGCAGAGTTTTTCTGCCGTTGGTGGGCTCGCTGCCGGCGTGGCGAGCCGATGTGTCGGCGTCGTTACGGCGCCAACCTGTGTTGAGTTCTAACCAATAGGTCACATGGATTCAATGATCGTTTTGTCATAAGCACGTAACGATAACGATGCTATAGCCATAAGCTGGGATGGCTTTACGCCCCATTTGTCTGGCAAAGCCAGCTATGATGCACCCCGCATAGAGGAAAGGTTTAATCCTTAAGTAAGAATGACCGTCTGTTGCAGTCGGTTATTATTCGACGAAGGGTCGGAATATTTCTTTTTGTTGCTGCACATCTTTATCTGCCCCGTCGATAAAGGCCCAAGGCCTGGCAGACGGGGTGGGACGGCACATTCGTGCCACGCGAGCACTCTTCAAGAAAAGTGCTTGATTGAAAACCGAGCCGGCGATGCGTCGCCCGTTCATTTATTGCTGAAAAGCCTGGAATGCCCCATGTCGGACCGTTTTGAACTCTTCCTCACTTGCCCCAAGGGCCTCGAAGGCCTGCTGATCGAGGAAGCCGTCGGGCTTGGCCTTGAGGAAGCCCGCGAGCACACCTCGGCCGTGCGCGGCATGGCCGACATGGAAACCGCCTACCGCCTATGCCTCTGGTCGCGCCTGGCCAACCGCGTGCTGCTGGTGCTCAAGCGCTTCCCCATGAAGGATGCCGAAGACCTGTACCACGGCGTGCTGGATATCGAGTGGGCCGATCACATGGTTTCCGATGGCACCCTCGCGGTGGAATTCAGCGGTCACGGCTCGGGCATCGACAACACCCATTTCGGCGCGCTGAAGGTCAAGGATGCGATTGTCGATAAACTGCGCACCCCAACCGGCGAACGCCCGTCCATCGACAAGATCAACCCGGACCTGCGCATCCATCTGCGCCTGGACCGTGGCGAAGCGATCCTGTCCCTCGACCTCTCCGGCCACAGTCTGCACCAGCGCGGTTATCGCCTGCAGCAGGGCGCGGCGCCGCTGAAGGAAAACCTGGCCGCCGCCATCCTGATCCGGGCCGGCTGGCCACGCATCGCTGCCGAAGGCGGCGCGCTGACCGACCCGATGTGCGGCGTGGGGACCTTCCTGGTGGAAGGCGCGATGATTGCCGCCGACATGGCGCCCAACCTCAACCGTGAACTGTGGGGCTTTACCACCTGGCTCGGCCACGTTCCGGCGTTGTGGAAAAAACTGCACGCCGAGGCCACCGAGCGCGCCGCGATCGGCATGAACAAAACGCCGCTGTGGATACGAGGCTACGAAGCCGACCCGCGGCTGATCCAGCCCGCGCGCAACAATATCGAGCGCGCCGGCCTGAGCCACTGGATCAAGGTGTACCAGGGCGAAGTCGGCACCTTCGAACCGCGCCCGGACCAGAACCAGAAAGGCCTGGTGATCTGCAACCCGCCCTATGGCGAGCGCCTGGGTGACGAAGCCAGCCTGTTGTACCTCTACCAGAACCTCGGCGAACGCCTGCGCCAGGCGTGCATGGGTTGGGAGGCGGCGGTGTTCACCGGCGCACCGGACCTGGGCAAGCGCATGGGTATCCGCAGCCACAAACAGTACTCATTCTGGAACGGCGCCTTGCCGTGCAAGTTGCTGCTGATCAAGGTCAACCCCGACCAGTTCGTCACCGGCGAGCGCCGCACCCCGGAGCAGCGCCAGGCCGAACGCGAGCAAGCCGCGTACGACCAGGCGCCGACCGAACCGCAAGAGCGCCAGTACAACAAGAACGGCAACCCGATCAAGCCGGCCCCGGCCCCCGTGGTCGAACAGGCGCGCTTGAGCGAAGGCGGGCAGATGTTCGCCAATCGCCTGCAAAAGAACCTTAAGTTGCTGGGCAAGTGGGCCAAGCGCGAAGGCGTGGATTGCTACCGTGTGTACGACGCCGACATGCCGGAATACTCCATGGCCATCGACCTGTACCACGATTGGGTGCACGTGCAGGAGTACGCCGCGCCGAAGTCCATCGACCCGGAAAAAGCCTCCGCGCGCATGTTCGATGCCCTGGCGGCCATTCCCCAGGCGCTGAATATCGATAAGAGCCGCGTGGTGGTCAAGCGTCGCGAGCGTCAGAGCGGCACCAAGCAGTACGAGCGCCAGAGCGCCCAGGGCAAGTTCACCGAGGTCAGCGAAGGTGGCGTAAAGCTGCTGGTCAACCTCACCGATTACCTGGACACCGGCCTGTTTCTCGACCACCGCCCGATGCGCATGCGGATTCAGAAGGAAGCGGCCGGTAAGCGCTTCCTCAACCTGTATTGCTACACCGCCACCGCCAGTGTGCACGCCGCCAAGGGCGGTGCGCGCAGCACCACCAGTGTCGACCTGTCCAAGACTTATCTGGACTGGGCGCGCCGCAATTTCTCCCTCAACGGTTTCTCCGACAAGAACCGCCTGGAGCAGGGCGATGTGATGGCGTGGCTGGAAGCCAGTCGCGATGAATTCGACCTGATCTTCATCGACCCGCCGACCTTCTCCAACTCCAAGCGCATGGAAGGCATCTTCGACGTGCAGCGCGACCACGTGCAGTTGCTGGACCTGGCCATGGCCCGTCTGGCGCCGGGCGGCGTGTTGTACTTCTCCAACAACTTCCGCAAGTTCCAGCTGGAAGACAACCTCAGCGAACGCTACGCGGTCGAGGAAATCAGCGACAAGACCATCGACCCGGATTTTGCGCGCAATGCCAAGATCCACCGGGCCTGGAAAATCACCGCCCGCTGACGGTTGCACAAAAAAGCCGCAAGCCAGGATATTCAGGGCTTGCGGCTTTTTTGCGCTGGTCAAACCATGGGCCGATAGCTATAACTTAAGGCCTAGCCAAAGTGACACCCCCCCCCGCACGCTGGCGTTGTGAGTGTTGCCTATGCCGTTGCAAGCCGTTCGCCCGAAAATCCTAGGCTTTATCAGTGAGCAGGCGTCGGCTTGGCTGGTGGCATTGGTGGTGCTGTTGGCCGGTTGCACCTTGACGGGTATCGTCGCCTGGGCCACTCACGACCTGTATCAGCAGCAGGTGCGCCAACGCTTTCAATTGCTGGTCAACGAACGCTATACCCGCCTGCAGGAGCGTTTCGAGGATCAGGAGCAGCGCCTTAACAGCCTGCGGCGTTTCTTTATCAATTCCCAGCAAGTGTCTCGCGAAGAATTCGACGGGTTCACCCAGCCCTTGCTGCTGCGCGCCCGCGCCTACGCCTGGGCGCCGCGGGTGTTTCGCGAGCAGCGCAGCGAGTTCGAACGCCAGGTCTCCCACGATCGCGGTGTGGACTTTGTTATCCGTGAATTGAACACGGCGGGCGAGTTGGCCCCGGCGCCGCAACGCGATGAATACGTGCCGGTGCTCTACAGCCAGACCCAGAGCCTGTTGGGTTCACCGCTGGGTTTTGATCTGCTCGCCCAGCCGCTGCGGCGCGCGACCCTTGAGCGCGCGCAAAAAAGTGGCAGGCTGGCGGTGTCGCAGCCCATGCAACTGGTGGGGGTGGAGCCGGCGTATGCCGCCGGGGTTTTGCTGGTAGCGCCGGTAAGCAACCAGGCGGGCAACGACCCACCCTACGGCTATGTGATGGCGGTGATCAGCATGCGCCAGTTGGTGGCCGACGGCTTGCCCAAGTCGCCACGCGACAACCTCGTCATGCAGATTGTGGATACATCCGATGTGCAACAACGCGTCCTGTATGAATCGAACAATGTCGTGGCCGACAGCCCTCTCGTCGGGGCCCGTCGTCTGACCCTGGGCGATCATGTCTATGCCCTGACCCTGCGCCCGAGCAAAGTGTTCGAACTGGCCAACCATTCCTCGTTGAGCGCCATCCTGATCATGGGCGGCTTGCTCAGCCTGTTGCTCAGCGCCTTGCTCTACGTGCTCGTGAGCCAACGCCAGCGTGCCTTGAAGCTGGTGGAGCAGCGCACTGTGCAGTTGCGTCTGCGCGAGCAGGAGCTGCGCGGCGCACACGGCCAATTGCGCAGTGTGCTGAACGCGGCCACCCAGGTCGCGATCATTGCCACCGACCTGCGCGGTGTCATCAATACCTTCAACGCCGGCGCTGAAAAGATGCTCGGTTTTGCCGCCGATCAGGTGGTGGGCAAGCTGACCCTGGAGAGCCTGCACCTGGCGACGGAGCTGGAAATGCGTTCCGCCAAGTTGGGCGTGGCCTTGGGTAAGCGCATCCCCGCGAGCCAGGCCATGCTGGTCGAAAGCCCCGACAGCCTGCACGAAGCCCGCGAGTGGACTTTGATCCGCGAGGACGGCAGCCCGTTGAACGTGAATATGCTCGGCACTGTGCTGCTCGATGACCATGGCTTGTGGGTGGGGCACCTGGCGATCTACCTGGACGTTACCGAACAGAAGCGCGCCTACGAAGCACTGGCTGCACGGGATCGCCTGCTGAAAAAACTCAGTGCCCATGTGCCCGGCGGCATCTTCCAGTTCACCCTGGAGCCTCAGGACAATTGGCGCTTCATCTATGCCAGCGACGGGATGCGCGATATCTACGAAATCGAAACCGGGTTGTTGCAGCAGGATGCCAAGCGCGTATTCGAGCGCATCCATCCGCTGGACGTGGAGCGGGTGCGCGCCTCGGTGCGCTTGTCGGCCCTGCAGTTGAGCCATTGGCGCGAGGAGTACCGGGTGTTGCTGCCGCAACGCGGCCTGCGCTGGATTCGCGGCGAGGCCACCCCGGAAGAGTTACCTGGCGGCGGTACGCTGTGGCACGGGTATGTGTCGGATATTTCCGATCTCAAACGAGTGGAGGAGGAGTTGCGGGCCTTGTCCATCACCGACTCGCTGACCGGTATTCACAACCGGCGCTACTTCCAGGATCGCTTGCGCGCCGAAATCGCCAGGCTCAATCGAACCCACGGGGCACTGTCGGTGATCATGCTGGATATCGATCACTTCAAACGCATCAACGATAAGCACGGCCATGCGGTGGGTGACGCAGTGCTGCAGGAGTTATGCGCGCGCATCAGCCAGCGTCTACGCCGCACCGACGTGTTCTGCCGTCTGGGCGGGGAGGAGTTCATGGTGCTGTGCCCTACCACCGATGCCGAACAGGCCTACACCCTGGCAACGGATTTGTGGCAGTCGTTGCGCACCGCGCCGATGGATCCGGTGGGCGTTGTCACCGCCAGCTTTGGTGTGGCCAGCTGGCGGGGCGATGAAGGCGTCGATGGGCTGCTGCTGCGCGCCGACTCGGCGGTGTATGTGGCCAAGCAGGCGGGCAGGGACCGGGTTGAGGCCGAGAGGGCGCGGGCTTGAAGGCATGTGGCAGAGGTGTCTACACCTGTCTTAATGGTTCACCGCAACAAGCCCCCCTCAGGCTAACGCTGTTTTAGAGCACCGGCGCCGCCGCCGTCAGTTTTGGCTGGCGGTACAGGTCCAGCAGGACCTGGTCGAGTACCGACGAAGCGCCCCATGGCTTGGGATCGTTGAGGATCGCCACCACCACCCAGGTGTTGCCGTTGTTGTCACGGCTGAACCCGGCGATGGCGCGCACGGTGTTCAACGTGCCCGTCTTGACGTGCGCCTCGCCGCGCATGGCGGTCGTCTTCAAGCGCTTGCGCATGGTGCCATCGGTGCCGGCGATAGGCATCGAGCTGATGTATTCCGCCGCATACGGGCTCTTCCAGGCTGCCTGCAGCATGGCTGCCATTTCACGGGCGCTGACCCGTTCGGCGCGCGACAGGCCGGAGCCGTTCTCCATCACCAGGTGCGGCGCGGTGATGCCTTTTTTCGCCAGCCACTGGCGCACCACGCGCTGCGCGGCCTTGGCATCGTCGCCGTCGGCATCATTGCGGAACTGCGCGCCCAGACTCAGGAACAACTGCTGGGCCATGGTGTTGTTACTGTATTTGTTGATGTCGCGGATGATTTCCGCCAGGTCCGGCGAGAACGCGCGGGCCAGCACCTTGGCATCCTTGGGCACCTGCGCCTGGATATCGCGGCCCTGGATGCTGCCGCCCAGCTCCTTCCAGATTGCCCGCACTGCGCCGGCGGTATAGGTGGCGTGGTCGAGCAGCGACAGGTACGTCTGTGAACTGCAGCCGTCGGCCAGTTGGCCACTGACGGTCACGGTCACGCTGCCATCGGCGGCGGTCACCGGGTTGTAGCGCACATCCCCGGTGCATTGCTTGGCGTTGGAAACCTTGACCTGATTGTCGATACGAATGCTCGCAATCGGCGGCTCCACCGAAACCAGCACCCGGCCGCCATCATTGCGTGTCACGAAACGCAAGGCCTTGAGGTTGACCAGCAAGGCATCGGGCTTGACCAGGAATGGCTTGTTTTCGTCGTTGCCATCGTCGTTGAACTCCGGCAATTGCGGCGGAATAAAGAAGCCGCGGTCCAGCACCAGGTCGCCGGTAACCTGCTGCACACCGTTGGCGCGCAGATCGCGCATCAGCAACCAGAGTTTTTCCATGTTCAGCTTGGGATCACCCCCGCCCTTGAGGTACAGGTTGCCATGCAATACGCCACCGCTGAGGGTGCCGTCGGTGTAGAACTCGGTTTTCCACTGATGGTTGGGGCCGAGCATTTCCAGGGCCGCGTAGGTGGTGACCAGCTTCATGGTGGAGGCCGGGTTCACCGACACGTCGGCGTTGAACACGGTCGGCGTGCCCGGACCGTTGAGCGGCAGCATAACCAGGGATAACGCAGTATTTTGCAGTTTGGCTTTTTGCAGGGCCTGCGCGACGTTGGGCGGCAGGGTGGTATTGATCGGGGCGGCGGTGACGGAAAAGGCCAGTGGCAAAAGAAAACCGGCCAGTAACAGGGGACGCAAAGATTTGATCATAAAGAGTAAAACCCTACTGCTGAGGGAGGGTGAAAAAGGCGAGGGGACAATAAGAAAAATCCCTCAATGGTCATGAAAGTGTCGGCATTATGCCCCAAGGCGGGCGTATTTGTAGCTGAACGATAGCTGGAAATCGGCGTTTTTTTTCCAGCAGAATGCCGCCTGTCCCAGAGAGTCGGGCAATCGTCGCCTTAAACTGCTAAAGTGCCGGCCGTTATTACTTAAGAGGACTGTTCCAATGGCGACTAACCGTTCCCAGCGTCTGCGCAAAAAACTGTGCGTTGATGAATTTCAAGAGCTGGGTTTCGAACTGAACCTGGACTTCAAAGAAGGCCTGAGTGAAGAAGCTATCGACGCTTTCCTCGAAGCATTCATCAAAGAAGCCATGGAAGCCAACGGTCTGGGCTACGTCGGCGGCGATGACTACGGTCTGGTTTGCCTGCAGAAGCGTGGCTCGGTTTCCGAAGAGCAGCGCGCTGCCGTTGAAGCCTGGCTGAAAACCCGTTCCGAGCTGACCAAGGCTGAAGTCAGCCCGCTGCTGGACGTGTGGTATCCGGAAAAGCCGATCAATTCCAAGAATTGAAGCGGTAAGTTACAAGCTTCAAGCCGCAAGCTCATGTGGCTTGAAGCTTGAAGCTTGAAGCTTGAAGCTTGAAGCTTGAAGCTTGAAGCTTGCAGCTAACCCCTACCTCCGCCCATTCAGAATCAGCAGCGTCAACACCCCCGCCACAATCCCCCAGAACGCCGAGCCGATGGAAAACAGCGTCAAGCCTGACGCGGTGACCATGAAGGTGATCAGCGCCGCTTCCCTCTCCCTGGGTTCATTCATCGCAATGCTCAAGCCGTTGATGATCGAGCCGAACAACGCCAACGCCGCAATCGACAGCACCAGTTCCTTGGGCAACGCTGCGAACAACGCCGCCAATGTCGCGCCGAACACACCGGCGATGCCGTAGAACACGCCGCACCAGACCGCCGCCGTGTAACGTTTGTTACGGTCCTCGTGGGCGTGAGGCCCGGTGCAGATGGCCGCGCTGATCGCCGCCAGGTTGATGCCGTGGGAGCCGAACGGCGACAGCACCAACGAGGCCAGGCCGGTGGCGGTGATCAGCGGCGAGGCCGGCACGTTGTAGCCATCGGCGCGTAACACCGCCACGCCCGGCATGTTCTGCGAGGTCATCGCCACCACAAACAGCGGAATGCCGATGCTGATGGTGGCCGCCAGCGAGAAGTGCGGCGTGGTCCACACCGGCGTGGCGACTTCCAACTCAAACCCGCTGAAGTCCAGCAGCCCCATCGCCCCCGACAGCAGGGTGCCGATGATCAGCGCGGCGAGCACGGCATAGCGCGGCGACAGGCGTTTGATGATCAGGTAGGTGAAGAACATCCCCAGCACCAGGCCGGTGCGATGCTGGGCGGCGACGAAAATCTCGCTGCCGATCTTGAACAGAATGCCGGCCAGCAACGCCGCCGCCAGTGACGCTGGAATACGCTTGACCAGTTTTTCAAAGCTGCCGGTCAAGCCGCACAGCGTCACCAGCACCGCACAGGTGATGTAAGCGCCAATGGCTTCACCGTAGCTCACGCCGCCCAGACTGGTGATCAACAGCGCCGCGCCGGGAGTGGACCAGGCGATGGTGATCGGCGTGCGGTAACGCAGGGACAGGCCGATGCTGCACACCGCCATGCCGATGGAGATCGCCCAGATCCATGAAGAGATCAGCGCCGTAGTCAATCCGGCGGCCTGCCCGGCCTGGAACATCAGTACCAGAGAACTGGTGTAGCCGGTCATCATCGCGATAAAACCGGCGACAACGGCCGATGGGGAAGTGTCCGCCAGCGGGCGCAGGCGCGCTTGGGTGGCTTCGGTCATGGAAAGGTGTTCCTTTTACCTGGGTTTGGCCGGTGGAGGTGCGGATTCAAGCCTAAACTCAAACGCTGATACCCATTGCAATACAGCCGGCGGCGCAAACAGCCGTACAGTGTGTTGGCTCATTGGGTTGTGTACAATGTGCCCTGTTTTTAGCGGATACTTGCCAGCGACCCGCTGTTGCCGTATTACCGATAATTCGCCGCCGTTCTCCAAACCCGAGTGCCCATGAACGAACAGTTGCAACCTCTCAAGAAACAACCGCGTGCCGGCAAGGCCGGTCGCAGCGGAACCCAGGACGATATCGTCTACGCGCATATTTTCGAGGCCATCCTTGAACAACGCCTGGCACCCGGCACTAAATTGAGCGAAGAGGCACTGGGCGAAATCTTTGGCGTAAGCCGCACCATCATTCGTCGCGCCCTGTCGCGACTGGCCCATGAAGGCGTGGTGTTGCTGCGGCCCAATCGCGGCGCGGTGGTGGCCAGCCCGAGCGTGGAAGAAGCGCGCCAAGTGTTCCTGGCCCGGCGGCTGGTGGAGCGAGCGATTACCGAATTGGCGGTGCAGCACGCCACCGCCGAGCAACTGGCCGAGTTGCGCCAGATGGTCAACGACGAGCGCGACAGCTTTTCCCGTGGCGATCGCGGTGCCGGTATCCGCCTCTCCGGCGAATTCCACCTCAAGCTGGCCGAAGCGGCGAAGAACGCACCGCTGATCAGCTTCCAGCGCAGCCTGGTGTCCCAGACCTCGCTGATTATCGCCCAGTACGAAAGCGGTAACCGTTCCCACTGTTCCTACGATGAACACACGCAGTTGATCGATGCGATCGAAGCCCGCGACGCGGTATTGGCGGTGAACCTGATGATGCATCACATGGATCACATCGACAGCAAGCTCAACCTCGACGAAGAGAGCGCGTCGGATGATCTGCATGCGGTGTTCTCGCATCTGTTGCAGACCAAAAAGCCTGGGCGTTCCTCGATAAAGCTGTAATTTTCCTGATGTGCCAGGGACAAAATGTGGGAGGGGGCAAGCCCCCTCCCACATTGTTTTTGTGCTGTGGCCGAGATCAGCGCTGGTGCACCAGTTGGCCGGCGGCATAGGTCTGCAGCACCGCCCGGTCATCCCCCAGGGTCATCAATACAAATAACGTCTCGTCGATGCTGTTGGACTGCTTCAGGCGGTAGCTGAGCAGTGGTGTGGCGTTGTAGTCCAGCACCAGGAAGTCCGCGTCCGTGCCCGGCTGCAACGTGCCGATTTTGTCTTCCAGGCGCAGCGCCCGTGCACCGCCCAGGGTGGCCAGGTACAGCGATTTGAACGGGCTCAACCGCGCGCCCTGCAACTGCATGACCTTGTAGGCTTCGTTAAGGGTTTGCAGCAGCGAGAAACTGGTGCCGCCTCCCACATCGGTGCCCAGGCCAACGTTCAGTTTGTGCTTCTCGGCCATCGGCAAGTTGAACAGGCCGCTGCCCAGGAACAGGTTCGAGGTCGGGCAAAAGGCGACTGCCGAGCCGGTTTGCGCCAGCCGTGCGCATTCGTCGTCGCACAGGTGCACGCCGTGGGCAAACACCGAGCGCTCGCCCAGCAGCTGGTAATGGTCGTACACGTCCAGGTAGCCGCTGCGCTCCGGGAATAGTTCTTTCACCCACTGCACTTCCTGCAGGTTCTCGCTGATGTGGGTCTGCATATACAGATCCGGATATTCCCCCAGCAGCTGCCCGGCCAGTGTCAATTGCTCCGGCGTGCTGGTAGGGGCGAAGCGTGGCGTGACCGCGTAATGCAGGCGGCCTTTGCCGTGCCAGCGCTCAATCAGGGTTTTGCTGTCCTGATAGCTGGACTCGGGCGTGTCGGTCAGATAATCCGGGGCGTTGCGGTCCATCATCACCTTGCCGGCGATCATGCGCAGGTCGAGCTTCTCGGCTGCTTCGAAAAACGCGTTCACCGATTGTGGGTGCACGCTGCCGAACACCAATGCGGTGGTGGTGCCGTTGCGCAGCAGTTCCTTGATGAAAATATCCGCTACTTGCTCGGCGTGGGCCTTATCGGCGAATTGGCTTTCGCAGGGGAAGGTGTACGTGTTGAGCCAATCCAGCAACTGTTCGCCATAAGCGCCAACCATGCCGGTCTGCGGCAAATGGATATGGGTGTCGATCAGGCCGGGGGTGATCAACGCGTCCTGGTAATGGGTCACGTCGATATCGGCCGGCAGCGTCGGCAGCAAGTCGCCGGCGTGCCCGACGGCGCTGATGCGGCCGTTGTCGATCACCAGCAGGCCGTCTTCGAAATACTCATAGGAGGCTTCGATCCCCACCTCGGCGGGGTCGGCGATGCTGTGCAGGATGGCGGCGCGGTAGGCTTTGCGAGTCAAAGGCATGGTGGTCTCAATGGGTAGCTTGGCTGCGGCGTGACACCGGCAGCAGTTTGGCAATGGGTTCGGCGCTTGCGTTGTGCTGGCCGAAATTGGCGTTATAGGTGGCGATGATTTCGCCGGCGATGGAGATGGCGATCTCCACCGGTAATTTGCCCTTCACCTCGGCGAGGCCCATGGGGCAGCGCATGCGTTGCAGTTGGGCGGTGTCGAAGCCGCGATCGCGCAGGCGGTGTTCGAACTTGACGCGTTTGGTCTGCGAGCCGATCAGGCCGAAGTAGGCGAAATCGTTGCGTTTGAGCAAGGCCGCGCTGAGTTCCAGGTCGAGGGCGTGATTGTGGGTCATGACGATGCAGTAACTGCCCACCGGCAAGTCGGCGATTTCGTCGACCGGTTCTTCGCTGACGATTTTACGCACGCCCTCGGGGATCTGTTGCGGAAACTCCTGCTCGCGCGAATCGATCCAGCGCACTCGGCACGGCAGGCCCGCCAGCAACGGCACCAGCGCGCGGCCCACATGGCCGGCGCCGAACACCGCAATCTGCGCCTGCACCTGGCCCATGGGTTCGAACAGCAGCACGGTGACGCCACCGCAGCATTGGCCCAGGCTCGCGCCCAGGCTGAAGCGCTCCAGGTGGGTGTTCTGCTGGCCACGGGCAAGCATCTCGCGGGCGATCTGCATCGCTTTGTATTCCAGGTGCCCGCCGCCGATGGTGTCGAAGGTCTGGGCGGCGCTGATGACCATCTTGGAGCCGGCATTGCGGGGCGTGGAGCCGAGTTCTTCGATGATGGTCACCAGGACGCAGGGTTCGCCCTGGTTCTGCAGGTCGGCGAGGGCGCTGATCCAGTTGTTCATAGTCACCTCTTGTGGTGTCTGTCAGGCCGCTATCGGGGGCAAGCCCCTCCCACATTTGAAAGCATTCGCAGATCACTATGTGGGAGGGGGGCTTGCCCCCGATGGCAGCACCTCGATCTAGAGCGAAGCCATCTCGGTTTCAGTCTCAATGGCTGTCGCCGCCTGCAACTGGCGCATCTGTTCACACCCCCACAACACCCGCTCCGGTGTTGCCGGCGCGTCGATCTTCGGCTGATGGCGATAACCTGCAAGGCTTGCGACCGCATCCTTGATCGCACACCACGAGGCAATGCCGAGCATGAATGGCGGTTCACCCACGGCCTTGGAGTGGAACACCGTGTCTTCCGGGTTCTTGCGGTTTTCCACCAACGTGACCCGCAGGTCCAGCGGCATGTCGGCGACCGCCGGGATCTTGTAGCTGGCCGGGCCGTTGGTCATCAGTTTGCCTTTGTCGTTCCACACCAGTTCCTCCATGGTCAGCCAGCCCATGCCCTGGATGAAACCGCCTTCCACCTGGCCGATGTCGATGGCCGGGTTCAGCGAAGCGCCCACATCGTGAAGGATGTCCGTGCGCAGCATCTTGTATTCGCCGGTCAGGGTATCGACGAGCACTTCGCAGCAGGCCGCGCCAAACGCGTAGTAATAGAACGGTCGGCCGCGCGATTGGCTGCGGTCGTAAAAGATTTTCGGGGTCTTGTAGAACCCGGTGCTCGACAGCGAGACCTGGGCGAAGTACGCCTGTTGGATCAGCGTCTCGAAGGTCAGGATCTGCTCGCGCACGCGCACATGACCGTTGTGAAACTGCACATCCGCTTCACTGACGTCGTACTTGCGCGCGGCGAATTCCACCAGGCGCTGCTTGATGGTTTCGGCGGCATTCTGCGCGGCCTTGCCATTCAGGTCGGCACCGCTGGAAGCGGCGGTCGGCGATGTGTTGGGTACCTTGTCGGTGTTGGTGGCGGTGATCTGCACGCGGTCGATGCCGACCTGGAACACTTCGGCCACCACTTGGGCGACCTTGGTGTTCAAGCCCTGGCCCATCTCGGTGCCGCCGTGGTTCAGGTGGATGCTGCCGTCGGTGTAGACATGGATCAGCGCGCCGGCCTGGTTGAGGAAACTGGCGGTAAACGAAATGCCGAATTTGACCGGGGTCAGCGCCAGGCCTTTTTTCAGGATCGGGCTGTGGGCGTTGTAGCGGCGAACCGCTTCGCGGCGCTCGGCGTATTGGCTGCTGGCTTCCAGTTCGGCCGTCATCTCCTCAAGCAGGTTGTGCTCGACGGTCTGGTAGTAGTGGGTGACGTTGCGCTCGGTCTTGCCGTAGTAGTTGGCCTTGCGCACCGCCAGCGGGTCCAGCGCCAGATGACGGGCGATGGCGTCCATCACCTCCTCAATCGCAACCATGCCTTGCGGGCCGCCGAAACCCCGGTAAGCGGTATTGGACGCAGTGTTGGTCTTGCAGCGATGGCCGTTGACCGTGGCGTCGCCCAGGTAATAGGCATTGTCGGCGTGGAACATGGCGCGGTCGACAATCGAGTTCGACAGGTCCGGCGAGCAGCCGCAGTTGCCCGCCAGTTCCAATTGGATGCCATGCAGACGACCGCTGTCGTCGAAGCCCACGTCGTATTCGATATAGAAGGGGTGACGTTTGCCGGTCATCAGCATGTCTTCGACCCGCGGCAGGCGCATCTTGGTCGGCTGGCCGGTCAGGTGCGCGATCACCGCGCACAGGCATGCCGGGCTGGCGGCCTGGGTTTCCTTGCCGCCGAAGCCACCGCCCATGCGGCGCATGTCCACGACGATTTTGTTCATCGACACGTCCAGCACTTCGGCCACCAGCTTCTGTACTTCGGTGGGGTTCTGGGTCGAGCAGTAGACGATCATGCCGCCGTCTTCGGTGGGCATCACCGAGGAGATCTGGGTTTCCAGGTAGAAGTGTTCCTGGCCGCCGATATGCAGCGTGCCCTGTATGCGATTTTTGGCCGTGGCCAATGCACCCGCCGAATCACCGCGCTGGTGCGTGTGGCTGTCGAGCACGAAGTGCTTGTTGCGATAGGCCTCGACCACATCCAGCACCGGTTCCAGGTCCTGGTATTCGATCACTGCCGCCATCGCCGCTTTGCGCGCGGTCTCCAGGTCGCGGGCGGCCACGGCCAGCACCACCTGGCCGACGAACTGCACGGTGTCGATGGCCAGCAGCGGGTCGCCGGGCAGCAGCGGGCCGATGTCTTTCAAGCCCGGCACGTCTTCATGGGTGATGACGATGCGCACACCATCGAAGGCGTAGCAGGGCGCGGTGTCGAGGCTGAGGATGCGCGCGTGGGCGCGTTCGGACAGGCGAGCGTACACATGCAACTGATTGGGGAATTCCAGGCGGTCGTCGATGTACTGCGCCTCGCCCGAGACGTGCTTGGCGGCGCTGTCATGCTTGACGCTGCGCCCGACTCCGCTGGTCAAGTCCTGGGCGAACAGTTCGGCCAGCTCGGCCTGGGTTTTTTCCACGGCGTGATGGTTAGACATAAGCGGTCACCCGAGTCTCGATGTGCGGTGTTTGCAGCTCGATAAAGTATTTGCGCAGCAGGTTCTGCGCGCTGAGCAGGCGGTATTCCTTGCTGGCGCGGAAGTCCGACAGCGGCGTGAAGTCCTCGGCCAGGGCGGCGCAGGCTTTCTCGACCGTGGCGGCGTTCCAGATGGCGCCCACCAGTACGGCCTCGCAGTGTCGAGCGCGTTTGGGCGTGGCGGCCATGCCACCGAAGGCCACGCGGGCGGTCTGGACCACACCGTTGTCGAGGGTCAGATTGAAAGCGGCGCAGACGGCGGAAATATCGTCATCCAGGCGTTTGGACACCTTGTAGGCGCGGAACAGCGTATGGCCCTTGGGCACGATGATCTTCTCGATGAATTCGCTGTCCTGGCGCGCGGTGACGCGGTAATCGATGAAGTAGTCTTCCAGCGCCAGAGTGCGCCGGGTGTTGCCTTTGCACAGCACGATCTGCGCGCCGAGTGCGATCAGCAGCGGCGGCGAATCGCCGATCGGCGAGGCGTTGCCGATATTGCCGCCCAGGGTGCCCTGGTTGCGGATCTGCAGGGAGGCGAAGCGGTGCAGCAGATCGCCGAAGTCCGGGTATGCCTGGTGCAATACGGCGTAGCAGTCGGAGAGCGGGGTGGCGGCGCCGATTTCCAGGCGGTCGTCGAACGACTCGATGCGCTTCATTTCTTCAATGTTGCCGACGTAGATCATCACCGGCAGCGTGCGGTGGAACTGAGTGACCTCCAACGCCAGGTCGGTGCCGCCGGCCAGTAGACGGGCTTGCGGATAGGCGTCGTAAAGGTCGGCCAGGTCGGCCACGGTCAGGGGCACCAGGCAACGTTTGTCGCCGCTGTTGAGTTCGCCGGTCTGGGTTGGTGCGATGCTTTTGAGGCGCGCGATGGTGTCGGCCTGGCGGCTGTCGAACTGGTCCTTGGGCTTGTTGCTGCAGGCCTGTTCGGCGGCGGCGAGAATCGGCCGGTAACCGGTGCAGCGACACAGATTGCCGGCCAGCGCTTCGTGGGCCTTGGCGCTGTCGGGGGCGTCGCTGTTCTTTTGCAGTGCGAACAACGACATCACGAAACCGGGGGTGCAAAAACCGCATTGCGAGCCGTGGCACTCCACCATGGCCTGCTGCACGCTGTGCAGTTGGCCCTGGTGCTTGAGGTCCTCGACGCTGATCAGTTGCTTGCCGTGCAAAGACGACACAAAGGTCAGGCACGAATTGAGGCTGCGATAGCGAATGTGCTCGACGCCTTGATCATCGGTGTGCAACTCGCCGACCACCACGGTGCACGCACCACAGTCGCCGCTGGCGCAGCCTTCCTTGGTACCGGGTTTGCCCAGGTGCTCGCGAAGATAATTGAGCACGGTCAGATTGGGGTCCAGGGCGTGCTCGCTACGGAGTTCCTGGTTGAGTAAAAACTGGATCACGGAAGGCCTCGCAGACTCATTATTGTTGTTAACCGCTGTGGGCCGAATCTAGTCATGTCTGACTTTTCGGTCAATTGTTTTCTGACCTAAGGGTCAAGAAAATGCGGTCACAACCCATTCAATTATGGTTCAGTCTTCTGGAACCGGCGTTTTTGGCGGCTTGTAGATGGGGAGAGCTGCTTATTTCATGCCAATTCGCGACAGTGGGCGTAGCGCCATCAGCGGGCCAATGCGCTACACTGCCGCGCTTGTATCGATAGACGATTTTGAAGGAAACCCATGACGTTCAAGGCGCCGGACAGTCTCGCCGAGCAGATCGCTCACCACCTCGCCGAACGTATCATTCGCGGCGATCTCAAGCCTGGGGAGCGTATCCAGGAACAGAAGGTCACGCTGGCACTCAATGTCAGCCGCGGCTCCGTGCGCGAAGCCCTGCTGATCCTTGAACGCCGGCACCTGATCGCGATCCTGCCGCGCCGTGGCGCTCACGTCACCGAGCTCACCGCACACAAGGTGCAGAGCCTGTGCACGTTGATGGGCGAGTTGTACATCCTGCTCGGCAATGCAGTGGCGCAGGGCTGGCAGACCCAGGCCGACATGGCGCCGTTCGTGCAGATCCAGCAGCGTTTGGTGAGCAACTTCGAGCGTCAGGATATCCGCGCCTTCGTCGAAGAAAGCTTCAATGTGATGCGCGCCGCGTACCCCTTCGCTAACAACCCGTACCTGCAGGAAACCGTCGAAAACCTGCAACCGGCGATGAACCGCGCCTATTACCTGGCGCTGGACCAGCGCAAGGCCGAGATGAGCGAGTACCTGGCGTTGTTCGAGCAACTGCTCGCCGCCGTGCTGGCCCGTGACCTGCCGCAGATTCGCCAAGTGCTGTCGGCCTACGGCCAGCGCAGTTGCTCGTTGGTCATCGCTGCGTTAACGGACGCCTGAACGTGCGGCTCAAGTGCATCAAACTGGCGGGGTTCAAATCCTTCGTCGACCCGACCACGGTGAACTTCCCCAGTAACATGGCGGCGGTGGTGGGGCCCAATGGCTGCGGCAAGTCGAACATCATCGACGCCGTCCGCTGGGTGATGGGCGAGAGCTCGGCCAAGAACCTGCGCGGCGAGTCGATGACCGACGTCATCTTCAACGGCTCCACCAGCCGCAAGCCGGTGAGCCAGGCCAGCATCGAGCTGGTGTTCGACAACTCCGACGGCACCCTGATCGGCGAATACGCGGCCTACGCGGAAATCTCCATCCGCCGCAAAGTCACGCGCGACAGCCAGAACAGCTACTTCCTCAATGGCACCAAGTGCCGACGTCGCGACATTACCGATATCTTCCTCGGCACTGGCCTCGGCCCGCGCAGCTACTCGATCATCGAACAGGGCATGATCTCCAAGCTGATCGAAGCCAAGCCCGAGGACCTGCGCAACTTCATCGAAGAAGCGGCCGGCATCTCCAAGTACAAGGAACGCCGTCGCGAGACCGAAAACCGCATCCGCCGCACCCACGAAAACCTCGCCCGCCTGACCGACCTGCGCGAAGAGCTCGAGCGCCAGTTGGAGCGCCTGCACCGCCAGGCCCAGGCCGCCGAAAAGTATCAGGAGTACAAGGGCGAAGAGCGCCAGCTCAAGGCGCAACTGTCGGCCCTGCGCTGGCAGGCCTTGAACGATCAGGTGGGCCAGCGCGAAGCCATCATCGGCACCCAGGAAATCAGCTTCGAAGCGCTGGTGGCCGAGCAGCGCAACGCCGACGCCAGCATCGAACGCCTGCGCGACGGGCACCACGATCTGTCCGAGCGCTTCAATCTGGTGCAGGGCCGCTTCTATTCCGTGGGCGGCGATATTGCTCGCGTGGAGCAGAGCATCCAGCACGGCCAGCAGCGTCTGCGCCAATTGCAGGACGATCTGAAGGAAGCCGAGCGCGCGCGCCTGGAGACCGAATCCCACCTGGGCCACGACCGCACCTTGTTGCTGACCCTCGGCGAAGAGCTGGACATGCTCATCCCCGAGCAAGAGATCACCAGCGCCGCCGCTGAAGAAGCCGCCGCTGCCCTGGAGGAAGCCGAAGCCACCATGCACGGCTGGCAGGAACAGTGGGACGCCTTCAACCTGCAATCGGCCGAACCGCGCCGCCAGGCCGAGGTGCAGCAGTCGCGCATCCAGCAACTGGAAACCAGCATGGAACGCCTGGCCGAGCGCCAGCGCCGCTTGCAGGAAGAGCGCGTGCTGCTTGCCGCCGACCCGGAAGACGCGGCGATCATGGACCTCAGCGAGCAACTGGCCGAAAGCGAAATGACGCTGGAGGAGCTGGAAGCCAGCGAAGAACAGCAAGTCGAGCGCCTGGAGCAACTGCGCCAGCAATTGCAACAGGCGACCCAGGCGCAGCAGCAGGCTCAGGGCGATTTACAGCGGCTTAACGGACGTCTGGCATCCCTTGAGGCCCTGCAGCAAGCCGCGCTGGACCCCGGCACCGGCACCGCCGAATGGCTGCGCGACCAGCACCTGGCTGAGCGCCCGCGTCTGGCCGAAGGTTTGAAAGTCGACGCCGGTTGGGAGCTGGCCGTTGAAACCGTGTTGGGGGCCGACCTGCAAGCCGTGCTGGTGGACGATTTCGGCGGCTTCGACCTCGCCGGGTTTGCCCAGGGCGATCTGCGTTTGCTCAGCCCCGCCGCCGATGGCGCACGGGTGCCGGGCAGCCTGCTGGATAAGGTCGAGGCCGCGATTGATCTGTCGCCGTGGCTGGGCCAGGTCAAGCCGGTCGACTCCCTGGAGCAGGCCCTGGCCCAGCGCGGTGGGCTGGCGGCAGGCGAAAGCCTGATCAGCCGTGACGGTTACTGGGTTGGCCGCCACTTCCTGCGTGTGCGCCGCGCCAGCGAAGCGGAAAGCGGCGTTCTGGCCCGTGGCCAGGAAATCGTCAGCCTGAGCGCCGAGCGCGAAGAACGCGAAGCCACCCTCGAACGTCTCGAAACCGAACTGCAAACCCTGCGCGCCACCCAGCGCCAGCAAGAGACCGGCCGCGAACACCTGCGTCGCCTGTTGCAGGATGAAGCGCGCCAGCAAGGCGAACTCAAGGCGCAACTGTCGGCGAGCAAGGCCAAGGTCGAGCAACTGACCCTGCGCCGCACCCGGCTCGACGAAGAGGTCGCCGAGATGGGCGAACAACGCGCCCTGGAGCACGAACAGATCGGCGAAGCGCGCCTGCACTTGCAGGAGGCGCTCGACAGCATGGCCCAGGACACCGAACAGCGCGAACTGCTGCTGGCCCAGCGTGACAGCCTGCGCGAGCGCCTCGACCGTGTGCGCCAGGAAGCGCGCCAGCACAAGGACCACGCCCATCAGTTGGCCGTGCGCCTGGGCTCGCTCAAGGCCCAGCACGCGTCCACGGCCCAGGCTCTTGAGCGCCTGGAGATGCAGTCCGAACGCCTGACCGAAAAGCGCGAGCAACTGAGCCTCAACCTGGAGGAGGGCGAAGCGCCGCTGGAAGAGTTGCGTCTCAAGCTCGAAGAGTTGCTCGACAAGCGCATGACCGTCGACGAAGAGCTCAAGACCGCGCAGATCGCCCTGGAAGATGCCGACCGCGAATTGCGCGACGCAGAAAAACGCCGGACCCAGGCCGAGCAGCAGTCCCAGTTGATCCGCGGCCAGCTCGAACAACAGCGCATGGAATGGCAGGCCCTCACCGTGCGTCGCAAAACCCTGCAGGACCAATTGCTGGAAGACGGCTACGACCTGCACGGCGTGCTCAATACCTTGACCGCCCAGGCCAACGAGAAAGACGCCGAAGAAGAACTCGAACGCATTGCCGCGCGGATTCAACGCCTGGGCGCGATCAACCTCGCCGCTATCGATGAATATCAGCAGCAGTCCGAGCGCAAGCGTTATCTGGATGCCCAGGACGCCGACCTGGTGGAGGCACTGGATACCCTGGAAAACGTGATCCGCAAGATCGACAAGGAAACCCGCAACCGTTTCAAAGATACCTTTGATCAGATTAATGGCGGTTTACAGGCCTTATTCCCAAAAGTTTTCGGTGGCGGCAGCGCCTACTTGGAACTGACGGGCGAAGATCTACTCGATACAGGGGTGACGATCATGGCGCGTCCGCCAGGGAAGAAGAACAGCACCATCCATTTGCTCTCCGGCGGCGAAAAAGCCCTGACTGCGTTGGCGTTGGTGTTTGCCATCTTCAAGCTGAACCCGGCGCCGTTCTGCATGCTCGATGAAGTGGATGCACCGCTGGATGATGCGAACGTGGGGCGCTATGCGCGGCTGGTCAAGGAGATGTCCCAGACCGTGCAGTTCATCTATATCACCCACAACAAGATCGCCATGGAAATGGCTGATCAATTGATGGGGGTGACGATGCACGAGCCGGGTTGTTCGCGCCTGGTGGCGGTGGACGTGGAAGAGGCGATGGCGATGGTGGACGCCTGACGGCAAGCTTCAAGCGGCAAGTGAGTCAGCTTGAAGCTTGTCGCTCAGGGCCTGTGGGTCACAGTTGGCGACTGCTGTAGGAGATTGCCTGCTACGCCTGAAAGCTGGCAATTCGACACATTTCGCGCCAACTGTGTAAAGTTATCTTTGGTCGTGCTAGTTTAATGTCAATTTTTCGTGTGCGTGGGCAAAACGTCAGTCAGAACATAGAGTTGGCGCCACGTTTTAAAGCGGTTTGCACGGTGCTAAACCCCTTATTTTTCAGCATTTTTTATTAGAGGCACGGGATTACATGGAAATCGGTCTGCGCGAGTGGCTGATCGTCATCGGCATTATTGTCATTGCCGGTATTCTTTTTGATGGCTGGCGCCGCATGCGCGGTGGCAAGGGCAAGCTCAAATTCCGCCTGGACCGCAACCTGTCCAACTTGCCCGACGATGACGGCAGCGCCGAGTTGCTGGGCCCGCCCCGTGTGCTGGACACCCATAAAGAGCCTCAGTTGGACGAGCACGACCTGCCGTCGATGAGTGCGCCGGTGCGTGAAGCCCGCGAGCCGTCGTCCAAACGCGGCAAGCGTGCCAACCCGGTGGCCGAGCCACAACAGGGCGACTTGAATCTTGACGTAAACGAAGGCCCCGGTTTCAGCAGTCGCGACGACGATTTCCCGGATGAAAACACCGGCAGGAACGCGCCGCGCCAATCGGTCAACGACCAGCCGGCCGCCGAAGAAGTCCTGGTGATCAGTGTTATTTGCCGCGATGCGGGCGGCTTCAAGGGCCCGGCATTGTTGCAGAACATCCTCGAAAGCGGCCTGCGCTTCGGCGAGATGGATATTTTCCACCGCCACGAAAGCATGGCCGGCAATGGCGAAGTGCTGTTCTCCATGGCCAACGCGGTCAAACCGGGTACTTTTGATCTGGACGATATCGACCTGTTCAGCACGCCGGCGGTAAGCTTTTTCCTCGGCCTGCCGGGCCCGCGTCATCCCAAACAAGCGTTCGACGTGATGGTGGCCGCAGCGCGCAAGCTGTCTCAGGAGCTCAACGGCGAGCTCAAGGACGACCAGCGCAGCGTGCTGACCGCCCAGACCATCGAACACTACCGTCAGCGTATCGTCGAGTTCGAGCGTCGCGCCCTGACACAGAAACGCTGAGGATTGGCTTCCAGCGTTGTCATTAGAATAAGCGCACCAACATTTGAGCAGCTTCGGCTGCTCTTTTGCTTTATGAGAGAACACCATGACCGCCGCCCACACCCGCATCCTCGAACTGCGCGCTGAACTGGATCAGCACAACTACCGCTACCACGTTCTCGACGAGCCGAGCATTCCGGACGCCGAGTACGATCGTCTGTTCCACGAGCTCAAGGCCCTCGAAGCCGAGCACCCGGAGCTGGTCACGCGCGATTCTCCGACGCAGCGGGTCGGCAGCGCGGCGTTGTCGGCGTTTACTCAAGTCAAGCATGAGATCCCGATGCTCAGCCTGGGCAACGCGTTCGATGAAGCCACCATGCTTGAGTTCGATCGCCGCGTCACCGAGGGCCTCGATCTGCCGGTGGGCGATCTGTTCGGCGGCGGTGCGGCGGTGGAATACAGCTGCGAGCCGAAGCTCGACGGGCTGGCGGTCAGCCTGCTGTACCAGGACGGCGAGTTGATACGCGGTGCCACCCGCGGCGACGGCACCACCGGCGAAGACATCAGCGTCAACGTGCGTACCGTGCGCAATATCCCTTTAAAGCTGCACGGCAGCGGCTGGCCGGCGACCCTGGAAGTGCGCGGCGAAGTGTTCATGTCCAAGGCCGGTTTCGAGCGGCTCAACGCGTCGCAGTTGGAAGTGGGCGGCAAGACCTTCGCCAACCCGCGCAACGCCGCCGCCGGCAGCCTGCGCCAGCTGGATTCGAAGATTACCGCCAGCCGCCCGCTGGAGTTCTGCTGCTACGGCATCGGCCAGGTCACCGCCGATATCAGCGACACCCATATCGGCAACCTCAAGCAATTGCAACAGTGGGGGCTGCCCATCAGTCATGAGCTGAAACTGGCCAAGGGTATTCATGAATGCCTCGACTACTACCGCGACATCGGCGAGCGGCGTAACAGCCTGCCGTATGAAATCGACGGTGTGGTGTTCAAGGTCAACAGCCTTGCCTCCCAACGCGAGCTGGGCTTTCGCGCCCGCGAACCGCGCTGGGCCATCGCCCACAAATTCCCGGCCATGGAAGAACTGACCGAACTGCTCGATGTGGAATTCCAGGTCGGCCGCACGGGCGCCGTGACGCCGGTCGCGCGCTTGAAACCGGTCAAGGTTGCTGGTGTAACCGTGGCCAACGCCACCTTGCACAACATGGACGAAGTGGCGCGACTGGGCCTGATGATCGGCGACACCGTGATAATCCGCCGCGCCGGCGATGTCATCCCGCAGGTGGTTTCGGTGGTCACCGAGCGCCGCCCGGAACACGCACGCGCGGTGCAGATCCCTGAAAGCTGCCCGGTGTGCGGTTCCCATGTGGAGCGCACGCAACTGGTCAAGCGCAGCAAAGGCAAGGAAACCGTCAGCGAGGGCGTGGTGTACCGCTGTGTCGGGCGCCTGGCCTGCGGCGCGCAGCTCAAGCAGGCGATCATCCACTTCGTGTCGCGTCGCGCCATGGACATCGACGGCCTGGGTGACAAGACCATTGAGCAACTGGTGGATGAACACCTCATCGGTTCCCCAGCTGACCTCTATAAGCTCACGTACGAGCAGATCATCGACCTGGAAGGCTTCGCCGATATCTCCAGCAAAAAGCTGATCGCCGCCATCGAAAACAGCAAGTCGCCGACCCTGGCGCGCTTTATCTACGCCTTGGGTATTCCCGATGTGGGCGAGGAGACCGCCAAGGTGCTGGCGCGCTCGCTGGCCTCCCTTGCGCGCGTGCAACAGGCTTTGCCGGAAGTGCTCACGTACTTGCCGGACGTGGGCCTGGAAGTGGCGCATGAGATCCACAGTTTCTTTGAGGACGGCCACAACCAACAGGTGATCGGCGCGTTGCTGTCGCCGGACGAATGCGGCCTGCAGTTGCAGGAGCAGGGCGATCTGAGCGCCGAATTCGCCGCCAGCGCCACCCTCGGCGGGTTGCTCGACAAGCTCAATGTGCCCAGCGTCGGTCCCGGCGCCGCGCAGAAACTGGCGGACAGATTCGGCAGCCTCGACGGCGTAATCCAGGCCGACTGGCTGGACATGCGCCAGGCATTGCCCGAGAAGCAGGCCAAGGCCGTGCGTGACTTTTTCGATAACCCGCAGAATGCGCGCCGCGCCCTGGCGATCGAGCAGCAGCTCAAGGACTTCGGCATGCACTGGCACAGCGAGAAAAAAGTCATCGAAGGGTTGCCCGAAGCCGGCCACACCTGGGTGCTGACCGGCTCGCTGGAGCTGATGAGCCGCGACGTGGCCAAGGACAAGCTGGAAAGCCTGGGCGCCAAGGTGGCCGGCTCCGTCTCGGCCAAGACCCACTGCGTGGTCGCGGGGCCCGGCGCCGGCTCCAAGCTGGCCAAGGCTACCGAGCTCGGTTTGAAAGTACTGGATGAAGAGGCATTTATCGCTTTCCTGGCCCGGCACAACTTATCTGTCTGACGGCGTCAGCAGCGCGCGGGCTGCGCTGCGCACCTCGTGCCTGCCAAGTGGAACGATCCGGAGTCCGCGATGATCTAGTCTTGGTCATCCCTGGGAGAGATCGCCATGTTCCGCTATTTCGAGCAGCTCAGTTCGCGCATTGCCGCACCGTTCATGGCCGATACCTCGCGCAACGGCAAGGTCTGGCAATGCCGTTGCGGCCAGGCGCTGTTCTTTCGCAACAGTCAGTGCCTGGCCTGCTCGGCGCTGCTGGGTTATCAGCCGCAGCAGAGTCGCCTGGCGTCCCTGCAGCCCGGCCCCGTGACCGGAACGTGGCTGCAGGACGGCAATCTCGACGCCGGCGCTTTTCGTCGCTGCGCCAACCTCGACACGCCGGCGGCCTGCAACTGGCTGATCCCGGCGCACAGCACCGCGCCGCTGTGCGTAGCCTGCAGCCTCAATCGCACCATTCCGGACCTGTCCATCGTGGAAAACCACGAGCGCTGGCGCAAAGTGGAAACCGCCAAGCGCCGCCTCGTGGCGCAGTTGATCAGCCTGGGCTTGCAAGTGGTGCCCAAGCGCGTCGACGAAGATACCGGCCTGGCCTTCGACTTTATCGGCATCGACCTGCAGGGCAACGCGCCCACCACCGGCCATGCCAACGGTCTGATCACCCTGGACATCAAAGAAGCCGATGACGCCCACCGCGAGCAAGTCCGCGTGCAGATGCACGAGCCTTACCGCACCTTGCTCGGCCACTTTCGCCATGAAGTCGGTCATTACTATTGGGATCGCCTGATCGCCGACAGCCACTGGCTCGAACCTTTTCGCCAATTATTCGGCGACGAACGCGCCAGCTACGCCGATGCTCTCGAGCGGCACTATCAGCACGGGCCGCGACCGGACTGGCAACACACCTGCGTCAGCGCCTACGCCACCATGCACCCGTGGGAAGACTGGGCCGAGACCTGGGCGCACTACCTGCATATGATGGACGCCGTGGACACCGCCCTGGGCTTCGGCATGAGCGCCCGCGAGATGGACCTGGATTATCAGCCGTTCCCCCTCGCCACCCTCTACGACCCTGAACACCCAGGCGGTCCGGCATTTCTTTCGTTCGTCAACGCCTGGATCGAACTGGCCGGCATGCTGAACGAACTCTCGCGCAGCATGGGCCAGCCGGATTTCTACCCCTTCGTACTGCCACCGGCGGTGATCGCCAAACTGCACTTTATCCACCTGGTGATCCAGGAGGAGGGTGGGCGTGCGGACGAGGTGTTGCAGGCACAGTGATTAACCCGTGTGTGAGGGCAAAGCGTGTGGTCAAGGCAAGTGCTTGAACCTCTTCATATTTTTAATCGGTCACCAACGGTTGTAACTTCCCATGAGATCGGTACAATGGCGCGGCTTGCCGAGAGGCCAGCGTCGTTATGGTGACCCCATCGGTCCCCCCGCAACGATTACCCGTTAACCTGGTCAGGCCCGGAAGGGAGCAGCCACAGCGGGAACATTGTGTGCCGGGGTGTGGCTGGTGGGGTTGCCTCCATAACGCTCTTCCTTTGTTGTCTATCCAAATCTTAAAAAAACGTATGCGAACCATCTGCCTTCGAGCAGTCGATGGTGGCATTGTCGCGACGGTTGAAAACTCACGTCAGCCCGTCGTTTGATCGGTGGCATACTTCACTGCCTGGCATTCGGAGGCAGCGTAAGTGGAAAAAGTTGACGACCTCACTCGAGAAAAACTGCGGGAATGGCAGATGCGGCGCCTGGAGATCAAGGACCGTATCCAGGCCCATCCGGAGCAAACGCTGGCGTTGTCGAAAGTGTTGGACCTGATGGACGAGGAGCACGCTCAAATCATGAGCGCTGCGCAGTTTATCCGCACCGCCGAGCCAAGCCCTGAGCCCAGCATCGATCAGCCTCCATCGGTCACCGCTACCTATCAATTGCACTTGAACGTGTCTGCCCACAGCGCCGAAGATCTGCAGCGTTTGCTCGATATGGCCGTTCACGAACTGCAACGGCAGATTGAAGTGGCCGGCGCTTCGGCGTCCACCGAACCACGGCGTTACCCCGGCGGCATGACGGGCTCTCTGGGCGGTTATCAATTCGAGGTGGGCGTCGGTCAGGATGCCTGACAAGCTTGACCGCTGAATCCATTTGATTGACCTCATTCGGCCCCTGGCCGCGAGGATGTATGCAACCGGAACACTTCGACTTATCCAGCCCCGTCTTCCTGCCGGTCACCGACGAAACCTGCAGCGCCTTGCTCGGTGCCGACGGTGCCGCGCACCTGGACAGCCTGACGGACCCGGAGCTGGCCGCAATACTGGTCATTCAGAATCTGGCGCAGGCCGCGCAAACGGACCTCAACGGCGCGGCCGCCGAGCGTGTGCTCGTCAAGTTGATGGGGTGGGTGGTGAACGCGCCGACGTCCGGCACGCCGGCATTGCTGTCCGAAGCGCGGCGCCTGTTTGACCCGCGCAAGTTGTACTTCGGCATCAATGCGCTCAAAAACCTCAACCTGCGCCTGTTACTGCCTGAAGAAGTCGCGGCGCGCGATTACCTGTTGGCCGACGGCCAGTGGGATGTGACCTTCAAAGTCCGACAGCGGCGCAGCAACGACCCCTTCAGCCAGCAGATGATCACCCCCCGGCACCGTGAGCGTTGGCTCAGCCCGGCCCAGGACAAGCTGGTGCGCACCTTTCGCGCGAATCTCAATGAAGACCTGCATGTGCAGGGTTACGCCGGTATCGGCAAGAGCCATCTGCTGGGCGCGTTGCTGGAATGCCTGCGCCCGGAAAAAACCCTGGTCCTGGCGCGCACCGGGGCCAAACTCGCCACGCTTCGCGAGCGCATGGGGCTGGCGCGGGACGGCAAGGCCGGTTCGACCTTCGCCGCCTTTGCCAAGGCCCTGTTGCAGGCGGGGCGCCCCGGCGCGGACAAAACGCCGGCCCGATTGCCCGGCAAACAGGCGGTGTCCCAAGCCCTGGATATCCTGGGGTGGCGCGGCCACGATGGCCAAGCGACGCTGAATGTGTGCCTCAAGGTGCTTGAGAACTACTGCACCTCCAGCCATCACAGCCTCTCGGCCCGGCACTTGCCCCACTTCAAGCACGCCTTGAGCAGCCTGGATGCCCAAGTCTTGCTGGAATACGCAAGCCGCGTTTGGACGTACCTGGAGCGCAACCCGCAGTGGGTCAGCCAGACCGAGTTTGCCACCCTGTGGTTGATCAAGCGCGCCAGCCTGGCGGGCTGCGAGGTGCCACCGCGCTTTACCCATGTGTTGATCGATGAAAGCCAGGACATCCCGGCCTCGTTGCTGCAGATCATTGAGCGCGGCCGTCAGGTGTTGATTACCTTGGGCGACGAATACCAGCTGGCCACAGGCGTGATGGTGCGGCGCAAACGCGAAGTCCGGCACACCGATATCAGCTACTCGGTGCGTTCCGGTCGCAATGTCGAACGCCTGGTCAACCCGTTGATCAGCGTGCACTCGCAGAAGAGCAAGGTTCCGTTCGAAGGCGCGCGGGACGCCGATGTCGGCATCGAGCATTACCCCCAGGGTTTCGTGCCGCCCGAAGGCTGCGTCGTGTTGACCGCGTCCCACTGGGACACCATGAAGTGGGCAATCCAGTTGCAGCAGGCCAATTGCCCGTTCGGCGTGTTCGACAGCGCAGCGCAGCGCGATCTGGAGCGTTTCATGATCAGCGCCATTGCCCTGTTCAAACCGCAGTTTTACAGCACCGAACACACCGACAAAGGCCCTCACGCCTATTTCAGCGACCTGGCCGACTGGCAGCAGGTGCGCGAGGCCGGCCAGTTCGACGAAGCGTTCCTGTGGGTCGAGGACGAGCTGGAGAAAGGCTTCAATGTGGCCGATGTGACCCGTCTGAACCGGTTGAGCGGCCAGCCTGACAAGTACTGCCGGCTGATGCTTGCACAGGAGGCCGGCGGCATGGAGTTTGACAGCGTGCTGCTCACCCCGGCACTGCTGACCAATGTGAAATTCAAGGATGCCTATGCGTTCGACCAGCGACTGTGCGAGGTGTATATCGCGATTTCAAGAGCCAGGCGGCAGCTGTACCTGCCTTACGATGTGGTCGAGTGGATCGATTACCACAAGTATCAGAAGACCCGTGAAACTCATGGTTATTAGAAAATTGGTTCGGTTGTTTCACAACTTTCAAGCGCCCCTCTGGACAACCCAAAATCGCCTTGCTAGTTTCCGCCAGCCGCATGTTTCAGAATATGACAACGGCAACGCATTGATATTGAAGTGGCATCACTTCTTTAACCAACAAGGATGTCTCCGATGAAAAGCCTGCAAGGGTTGCCCCGTCTGATCAGCGCTTCGGTGGGTGCTCCCGGTAAAGCCCGCAATTTGCCCGCCGATGTGCAGTGCATCCAGTATCTCTTCAATCTGATCATTCCGAAGATGGGCGCTCCACTGGCCGAAAACGGCAAGTGCGACGGCCAGTTGGTGCAGTGCATCAGCCAGTACCAGTTCCGTCACCTCAAATATGCTCACCCCGACGGCGTGATCGACCCCACCGGCCGCACGTTCAACAGCCTGATCGAAGAAGCGGTAAAGGTGCCGGTGAAGGCCTCGCCGACCCTGCGTATCCCAACGTTCCTCAACGGCTTCGGCAATAACCAGGGCGACGCGGTGCACGCCACGGTCAATGTGTACCTGGACCGCATGCGCGCGATGATCGAGGCAGAGCGGCGCAACCGCCAATTGATGTTGCAGCCCACCTGCGACGGCGGCATGACCCTCTCCGATACAGACTTCCAGAACGCCGCCACCCAGTTGGGCAATGGCATTTCGGTGAACATCATCAAGGCCTTCGCCACCGTGGAATCGGGCGGGCGTTCAGGGTTCGGGCCGGCCAAGTTGCCGGTGATCGCCTTCGAAGGGCACTTGTTTCGCAAATACACCAAGCGCATCTACGACCAGGCGCACCCGCTGCTGTCTTACCCCTACGTGAAAAAGGCCGGGCCGCAGTGGCAGGTCAATAACAAGGACCAGATCAAGGCCTGGGAAACCATGGCCACCGCGTTTGCCCTGGACCAGGAAGCGGCCTTGATGTCGGCGTCGTGGGGCATGTTCCAGATCATGGGGTTCAACTTTTCGTCGTGCGGTTACAAGACGGTGTTTGAATTTGCGGCAGCCTTGAAAGTGAATGCCGGCAACCAACTCAAAGCCTTCCTGGGTTTCTGCAGCAAGAGCCCGGCCTTGATGAAAGCCATGAAGGCCAAGGATTTCACCGGCATGGCGCGCAACTACAATGGCGAGGACTACGGCAACTACGATGTCCTGATGAAGAAAGCCTACGAAAAACTTGAAGGGAAAAAATAGGATGACGCGTTTTCTGACGATGGGTGTGTTGTCGTTGTGCTGTGCAATGCCGGCATTGGCCGCCAGCAGCGCTTTGCATTCGGGCAAGTACGAGGGCCTGATGCTGGCGGTTACGCCGCAGAAGCAGGTCGAAGGTTACTACGCCGAAGAAATGGGCGAGGGCGTCACCCGGGGCTGCACGTTTTACCTGCAGGGCAAGCCCGGTGCGCTGACGACCTGGGGCCAGGAGGCTTATCCGGGCAGCGTGGCACCGTCCGCCGATGGCGTGACCCTGACCGTGGAACAGGGCCGCCAGCATCCCGGCTGCCTGAACGTGCTGATGCCGGAAATCGCCACCGGCCTGGACCTGAGCCAGACCGCCAGCAAAAACTGGATCGGCCTGGTCACGGTGTCCGCCGACAAGGCTTACCTGCAGAAAACCCCCGGTGCCAAGGTCGCCAAGCGCCCGTACATCGCCAAGCGTGACGTGGTCGGTGTGCTGGCGTACAAGGACGGTTGGGCGCAGGTCGAGTTCGTCAACGCCGAGGGCCGTTCGTCCATCGGCTGGATCAGTCAGGACCAGTACAGCCGTCTGGCCGCGCCCACCGCGCAAAACTGAGCCGTAAAAAAACGCCGCCGTGTGCCAGGGCACGCGGCGGCGTTTTTGTGTGCGGGTTTCAGCCCTTGTTGCGGCTGAACAGCTTACGGATACCGGCGAGCAGTGCCACCACGCCGATCACCAGAAACTTCTTCGCCGCCAGCAGGAAAATGCCGATCTTGGCGAACAGCCCGGCCTTCGCGGCGATTCCGCCGGCCACCAGCGCCGCCAGGCCATAGGTGGCCATTTTGTCGGTGGTGGGGTTGAAGTCGGTGTACAGGTTGCCATCGGTGAAGTTGGTGAAGGCCAGCACCTTGGGCAACTCTTGCTTGATGGTAGGCAGGTCGGCCATGGCGGCGACGGCGTTGAGTTCCAGCACGCCTTCACGGCCCAGCACGCGGATGCTGTAGTTGAGGGTGTTCTGATCGGCGTCGTCGGCTTTCAGTTCGCGGGCCCAGTACATTTTGTGGGTGGTGTCGTCGTAATGCGGCGGCTCGGCCCAGCCCAGCAGGTGCAGGCCGGCGTAGCCTTGTTTCTGGCGCTCCTGGTTCTCGGCTTCGTCTTCTTCCTGCATCTGTTTGAGCAGATCGGCGTAGTCGATTTTTGCCGCATCCTCGTCGGAAATATGCCCATCGGCCTTGTAGCTGACGATCACACCCCAGCCGCGCTCGGACAGCGGGCTGACGGCTTTGGGCACAATCATGCCCAGGGTCTTGAAGCCCGGCGGGTTGCCCCAGCCATCGGTCAGCAGGCGCTCGGTGTCGGCCGGGTCGAGGTAGTAGAACTCGTCGTTGAGCTTCAGGGTGGCGATACCGCTGGGCAGGGTGATCGTACCGGTTTTTTTCTTGAGCGAGGCCAGGAAATGTTCTGCGGTTTCAGCCGGCTCGGCGGCGGCACTGGCTTCGACCGGAGCAGGCGTGGCGGCGGCGAAGGCGGGGAGGGCGGGCAGGCTCAGAGCGGCCGCCGCGAGTAATAAGCGGAGGTAATTCACGGTAGTCCCTTACAATTTGAATTAATTTCGCGAAAGGATAACTGAAAAACCTGCTATGGGGCATTCAAATAAGTCTCAACCGAACGTCTCGTGCAGCAGCGCGGCAAAGGCATCGCGCGCGAGATGTCGCTGGGTGTCTTTGTGCCAGAACAGCAGATTGTCCACCGCCTGCAGCTCCGCGAACCGGTAGGACGTCAACTGGCTGGCCTGCTCGTAGCGAGCCAGAATGCCTTCCGGCGCCAACGCCACGCCGATGCCGGCGCTCACGCACCCGATAATCGTGCCCCAACTGGCGTAGCTGGCGATGCTAGGTGTGACGTTATGGGGTTTGAGCCAGTTCTCCAGCGCCGCGCGATAGGGGCAACCGGTTGGCCACACCAGCAGGGTGCGGCCCGCCAGGTCCTGCGCGCCTTGGATCGGCGCGCTGCATGCGCTGGCGACCAGTACCAAGCGTTCGCGGTAGACCACGCTGTGTTCGAGCTTGGCGCGCGGGCTGCCTGCAGCTACCAGGGCCACATCCAGGCGATGGTGTTGCAGGTCGTCGAGTAATTGGCTCCAGGCGCCGGTCACCAGTTCCAGGCTGACCTGCGGGTAACGCCGGTGATACTCCGCCAGCAATGGCGGAAGACGGCCGCTGGCGCTGGATTCCACCGCGCCGATGCGCAAGGTGCCACGGGGGATGGCAGTGGCATCCACTGCCCGTTTGGACTCATCCACCAGAGCCAGGATGCGCTCGCAATAGTCGAGAAAAATCTCACCCGCCGCGCTGATCGCCAGCCCGCGTCCGGCGCGGATAAATAACGGCGTGCCCAGTTCGCTCTCCAGCTGCTTGATGCGCGTGGTGATGTTGGACGGTACGCAATGCAGTTGCACCGCCGCCTGGGCCACGCTGCCGGTTTGCGCCACGGCTCGCACCATTTTCAGTTGGGCCAGTTCCATTGCTCAATTCCCGTGATTTCAGAAGTCAGAAACGCTTAATTGTCCTGCGCCGCGACCCGGCCAAGACTGACAGCCTTCTTTCGCGGTTTCTGGACATTCTCGATGAACACCCCGTCACACCTGAAGCTTACGCTAGTCACCGCCAGCGTGATCCTCTGCTGGGCCTACTCGCCGATTGGCGTGCACCTCGGCCTGCATAGCTACAGCCCTGGTCAACTGGCGTTGTTGCGCTTTTTGATCGCGTCGCTGTTTATGGCCGGGGTGGCGCTGGTACTGGGCATCGGCCGACCGCGCTGGCGGGACGTGCCCTGGTTGCTGGTGCTGGGGTTCTTCGGCGTGTTCCTGCACCACACAGCCCTCAACTATGGACAGCAATGGGTCACGGCGGCGGCTTCCAGCGTATTGGCGCAGTCGGCACCGCTGTTCAGTGTGCTGATCGCGTTTTTGGTTTTGAAGGAGCGGGTGAGTGTGTGGCGTTGGGTGTGTGTGTCATTGGGGCTGGTCGGGGTAGGGGTGGTGATCTGCGGTGATCGGGGCATCGGCGAGATCGACCCACGCGGCGTGCTGATCCTGCTGGCGGCGCTGTCCTGGAGTGTGTATTTCGCCCTTCAGAAACACTACGCCCATCGCTACAGCCCGCTGACCATGGCGTGCTACATGGTGTGGGCGGGCACCCTGATGCTCTGCGTGAACCTGCCGGACCTGCCCGCGGCGGTGCTGCGGGCACCGGTGACAGAGAACCTGGCGGTGCTGGTGCTGGGCATTTTCCCCAGCGCTCTGGCCTATCTGGCGTGGGGCTATGTGTTGAAACATGTGGAGGTCAGCCGCGCGGCGGTGGCGATGTACCTGATTCCGCCAGTGGCGATGCTGATGGCCGCCACTCTGCTGGGTGAGCAGGTGACGCCGTGGGTGGTGCTCGGCGCGCTGATCGTGCTGGCCAGCGTGGCGGCCATCAGTCTGGAGGGGCGCTGGCGCTTAGTCGTGCAGGCAAAACGCGCGTAACCGGTGGCCGTCCAGGTCCTGGGCGACGAAGGTGTAGCCGAAGTCCGCGGCCGTCGGTGACTGGATGATCGTGGCGCCACGTGCGGACCACTGCGCGTGCAAGGTGTCCACGGCGGTTTTGTCCGCCAGTGACAGCCCCACTTCAGCGCCGCCGCCCGTCAGCGTGGCGGCCGGTTCCACTGTGTGCCGCGACCACAGCCCCAGCTTGACGCCGTTATCGAGTATGAACAGGGCAAAGGTCGGGTTCAGTTCCACGGGTGGCTTGTCGAGCAGCCGGCTGTAGAAATTGGCGCTGGTGGCCGGACTGTCGACATAGAGCAGGAAATAATGAGCGACGGTAGACATGCAGGTTCCTTGAGGGCAGGCGATTGAATGGGTCCAGTCTAAAAGGTCGCACTGTCAGTTCTTGTCAGGAGCGTGCGCTTGCGTTGGAACCTGGCCGGTATACAGCTGGATGATTTCGTCGATCTCTCCCGACACTTTCATACGCAGCAATGTACGCAGGATCTGCTGTACCGGCAGGTTCGGATCGTTGCGCACGATGCAGCCAAGACTCAGCTCATCGACCACGGCGACCTTGTGCAGACGGTGCTCAGGCGTCAGGGTCTGATTGAAGCGGTCCACCGTCCACTCGTTGATCACCGCATACTGAAAGCGTCCGGCCAGGAGTTTGTGCAATACCTGCTCCTCGCTGCGCGCCTCGTCGCGGGTCAGCCGGCCGCTGGCGAACAGTGCCGCCAGGCCGGTGTAGCGGTAATTGAGCACGGTTCCGATGGCTTGTGGCGCCAGCTCGGCCAGCGTGACCGGCTGCTCGCTCGTACTGACCAGGACACTGCGCTGCATCATCAGCGGCACGCTCCAGGCGTAGTCTCCCGGCAGGTCATCCAGCCAGGCCTGGGTGACATAACAGCGCACATCAATATCGCCATGGAGCATGGCGGTGGCGATGCGCGCGCGTGCCAGCACCTGGAACCGGGCCGGTTGGCCGAGCTGATTGGCCAGGCTCGCCATCACGTCATACATAATCCCTTGGGTAGGCTGGCCGTTTTCCAGCTGCACCATGGGCATCGCCCAGCTGTCGGAAACCGAAAAGCGCAGCGGGGCGGGCGCCGCCAGGCTGGCCGTGGTAATCATCCATAAAGCGCCCAGGACTACGCGCATACACTCTCCGGGTTCAGACCGATTGGGGGCCAGTGAGCAGAGCTTAGTCAGATTAGACGAGCGTGCCGGATGCAATTTCCCCCTTGCTCCGCTAGCATTACCGGCTTCCGCTTCCCAGTTGCGACGGTTTTCGATGAGTTATCAGGTTCTTGCACGTAAATGGCGCCCGCGCTCGTTCCGCGAAATGGTCGGCCAGACCCATGTGCTCAAGGCTCTGATCAATGCCTTGGACAGCCAGCGGCTGCACCACGCCTACCTGTTCACCGGTACCCGCGGGGTCGGCAAGACCACCATTGCGCGGATCATCGCCAAGTGCCTGAACTGCGAAACCGGTATTACCTCGACGCCCTGCGGCACCTGTTCGGTGTGCCGGGAAATCGACGAAGGACGTTTCGTCGACCTGATCGAGATCGACGCCGCCAGCCGCACCAAGGTCGAAGACACCCGCGAGCTGCTGGACAACGTGCAGTACGCGCCGAGCCGAGGCCGCTTCAAGGTCTACCTGATCGACGAAGTGCACATGCTCTCCAGCCATTCCTTCAACGCCTTGTTGAAAACCCTGGAAGAGCCGCCGCCCTACGTCAAATTCATCCTGGCGACCACTGACCCGCAGAAACTTCCTGCAACTATTCTGTCGCGTTGCCTGCAGTTCTCCCTGAAGAACATGACCCCCGAGCGCGTGGTCGAGCATTTGACCCATGTGCTGGGCGTCGAGAACGTACCGTTCGAAGACGACGCGCTGTGGCTGCTGGGCCGCGCGGCCGATGGTTCGATGCGTGATGCCATGAGCCTTACTGACCAGGCTATCGCCTTCGGTGAAGGCAAGGTCATGGCCGCCGATGTGCGTGCCATGCTCGGCACGCTGGATCACGGCCAGGTCTTCGACGTGCTGCACGCGTTGATCGACGGTGACGCCAAGGCATTGCTGGAAGCCGTGCGCCATTTGTCGGAGCAAGGCCCGGACTGGAACGGCGTGCTCTCGGAAATTCTCAATGTGCTGCACCGCGTGGCTATCGCCCAGGCGCTGCCCGAGGGGGTCGACAACGGCCATGGCGACCGCGACCGCGTGCTGGCGCTGGCCCAGGCATTGCCGGCCGAAGACGTGCAGTTCTATTACCAGATGGGCCTGATCGGCCGTCGCGACCTGCCCCTGGCGCCGGACCCGCGCGGCGGGTTCGAGATGGTGCTGTTGCGCATGCTGGCGTTCCGGCCCGCCGATACGGCGGACGCACCGAGACAGCCGCTAAAGCCAGTGGGGATCAGCCAGGCCACAGTTGATTCCGCCAAATCCGTGGCTGGCGTCGCCGTGGTCGCGCCAGTCGTTGCCGCGCCGGCGCTTGTAGAGCCTCCAGCGGCGCCGGCGCCGGTGGTGGAACCGGTGGCGGTTGAACCCCCTGAGCCTGTGGCGGAGGTTGACCTGCCGTGGAACGCGCCGGCGGACGCCGAGCCCGAGCCCGAACTGCAGCCCGCCGTCGAGCCGGTGCTGGAAACCCTCGGTGAGCAGCCCGAGCTGACCCCGATGCCCACGCCGACGCCTGACAGCGCAGTGCCGGATGCGCCGGAGTGGGTCAGCGCGCCGGTGCCCGAGCCAACGGTGGCACAGGTGGAAGCGGCCACGCCGGGCATCGATCTCGACGATGAGCCGCCGCTGGATGAAGATTACATCGAACCGGACATGGATTCGGCCTACAGCTACCTGGACGAGTTGGCCAGCGAACACGCCGCCGAACCGGCCCCGGAGCCCGAGCCGGAACCCGCCGCGGCGCCGGCCACCGGCCTGGCCCTGCAGTGGCTGGAACTGTTCCCGAAATTGCCGATTTCCGGCATGACCGGCAGCATCGCCGCCAACTGCACGCTGGTCGCCATCGAGGGCGACCATTGGTCGCTGCACCTGGACCCGGCCCACAGCGCCCTGTTCAACGCGACCCAGCAGCGTCGCCTGAACGACGCGTTGAACCAGTACCACGGTCGCCCGTTGACGATCAGCATCGAATTGATCAAGCCTGAGCAGGAAACCCCGGCCCAGGCCGCGACCCGCCGACGTCTGAACCGCCAGCGGGAAGCCGAGGAAGCGATCCACACCGATCCGCTCATCCAGCAAATGATGCAACAGTTCGGCGCAGTGGTCCGCCACGATACTATTGAACCTGTCGAAGCCCCGGTGCCTCAGGCGTCATGACACCGGGCTACTAACTTGATCCACGTACTTTTGAGGTGATTCCCATGATGAAAGGTGGCATGGCCGGCCTGATGAAGCAGGCCCAGCAGATGCAGGAAAAAATGGCCAAGATGCAGGAAGAACTGGCCAACGCCGAAGTCACCGGTAAAGCCGGTGGCGATATGGTCAGCGTGGTGATGACGGGTCGCCATGACATCAAGCGCGTGAGCATTGACCCGAGCCTGCTCGAAGGCGTCAGCGATGATGACCGTGAGGTGCTGGAAGATCTGTTCGCGGCTGCCGTGAACGACGCCGTGCGCAAGATCGAAGCCAACAGCCAGGACAAAATGTCCGGTGTGACCGCCGGCATGCAACTGCCGCCGGGCATGAAGCTGCCGTTCTGATCCACAGGCATTGGCTAGACTCAAATGCCAGGCATCGCGCCTGGCATTTTTGTTTATGCCGATCCGATCGAACCCCGGCCCGGCATCGATGGTCTGCACCCTATACCGACGAATTCGATAAGGAGCCCTCTGATGCCTCAAGAACCGACACTCAACCAGCGAATTGTTCTGGTCTCGCGCCCTAAAGGCGCACCGACACCGGAGAATTTCCGCCTGGAACGTGTGACCCTGCCGGAGCTGGCGGACGGCCAGGTGCTGCTTAAGACGCTTTACCTGTCCCTCGATCCTTATATGCGCGGGCGGATGAGTGACGCACCGTCCTACGCGGCACCGGTTGAAATAAACGAGGTAATGACGGGTGGCGCTGTAAGCCGTATCGAACAGTCGCGTCATCCGAAATTTGAAGTGGGTGATCTGGTGGTCGGTGCCACTGGCTGGCAGAGTCACAGCATTTCCGATGGCAGCAACCTGATACCGGTGCCTAATGGCCTGGCCAGCCCGTCCATGGCCCTGGGTGTATTGGGCATGCCTGGCATGACCGCCTATATGGGCTTGATGGACATCGGCCAGCCAAAGGCCGGCGAAACCCTAGTGGTGGCTGCAGCGTCCGGTGCGGTGGGCTCGGTGGTGGGGCAGGTGGCCAAGCTCAAGGGCTTGCGTGTGGTCGGCGTCGCCGGCGGCGCGCAAAAGTGCCGCTATGTGGTGGATGAGTTGGGCTTCGATGCCTGTATCGACCATAAAAGCGAGGACTTCGCCGATGAGCTGGCTCAGGCCTGCTTCAATGGCGTAGATATCTATTTCGAAAACGTCGGCGGCAAGGTGTTCGATGCAGTGATGCCGCTGCTCAACCCCAAGGCGCGGGTGCCGTTGTGCGGCTTGATCGCCGGTTACAACGCCCATGAAGCGCCCAGCGGCCCCGACCGCTTGCCGGCCCTGCAACGCACATTGCTGACCAAGCGCGTGCGTATCCAGGGCTTTATCGTGTTCGACGACTACGGCGACCGCCAGCCCGAATTCCTCAGCGCCATGGCGCCGTGGGTGCGCGACGGTAAGATCAAGTTCCGCGAAGACGTGGTCGACGGCCTGGAACAGGCGCCTGAAGCTTTTATCGGCCTGCTCGAAGGGCGTAACTTCGGCAAGCTGGTGGTGCGCGTCGCGCAGGATTGATCATTTGACGCTAATCCGGGGCGCGGGTATAAACCGCGTCTCGTCGTTTTGTCGGACCCATGCCCCATGAGCTTCAGCCCCCTGATTCGTCAACTGATCGACGCCCTGCGCACGTTGCCGGGCGTCGGCCAGAAAACCGCCCAGCGCATGGCGCTGCAACTGCTGGAGCGTGATCGCAGCGGCGGCACTCGCCTGGCCCAGGCCCTGAGCCAGGCCATGGAAGGCGTTGGCCATTGCCGCCAATGCCGCACCCTCACCGAAGAAGAACTCTGCCCGCAATGCGCCGACCCGCGCCGCGACGACACCTTGCTGTGCGTGGTGGAAGGGCCGATGGATGTATACGCGGTGGAGCAGACCGGCTATCGCGGACGCTACTTCGTGCTCAAGGGCCACCTTTCGCCGCTTGACGGCCTGGGGCCAGAAGCCATCGGCATCCCGCAACTGGTGGCGCGCATCGAGGAACAAGGCACCTTTACCGAAGTCATCCTCGCCACCAACCCCACGGTGGAAGGCGAAGCGACCGCGCATTACATCGCGCAACTGCTGACCAACAAAGGCCTGATCACCTCGCGTATCGCCCACGGCGTGCCGTTGGGTGGCGAGCTGGAACTGGTGGACGGCGGCACCCTGGCGCATTCGTTCGCTGGTCGCAAGCCGATCGCTCTCTAAAGACCACCGCAGGACCCACTGCTATCGGGGGCAAGCCCCCTCCCACATTTTGAGACGGTTCTTTCAGTTAGTACTGGGGGAACAGTATGGATTGGCAATGCCGCAAACTACGCGGTGCTGCGCCGTATGATCCAGCCCAGGCAATGACTGTCAAAGGTGGGAGGGGGCTTGCCCCCGATGGCGTCAGTCCGAGCAACCGTTAACGATCAGTCAACGCAAACTGCGTCAGGCAAAAAACCGGAATCCCCATATCTTCCAAGCGTTGCGAGCCGCCCAGCTCCGGCAAATCAATAATCGCCGCCGCTTCGAAGACCTTGGCCCCCATGCGCCGTACCAGGTTCGCCGCTGCGATCAAGGTACCGCCGGTGGCGATCAGATCATCGAATATCAGCACCGAGTCGCCTTCGCACAGGCTGTCGGCGTGCACTTCCAGGAAGGCTTCGCCGTATTCGGTCTGGTAACCCTCGGCCAGCACGTCGGCCGGCAGTTTGCCTTGTTTGCGGAACAGGATCAGCGGCTTGTTCAACTGGTAGGCAATGATCGAACCGATCAGAAAGCCACGGGCGTCCATCGCGCCGATATGGGTGAAGTCGGCCTCTACGTAGCGCTGGGCAAAGCTGTCAGCCACCAGGCGCAGGGCCTTGGGCGATTGGAACAGCGGCGTGATGTCACGGAAGATCACCCCAGGCTTGGGGAAGTCGATGACGGGGCGGATCAGGGATTTGATGTCGAACGAGTCGAAGGTCATCGTCGAAGAGTCCTGGGTGCGGAAAACGGACTCGAAGTATACCTGCGGCCTCGCCGATTGGCGCGGCCGCAGGTGTCTGCATCAACCTTCCAGGGAGCCTCCGGCCAGCGCGCACAGCTGGATCGGGTCGAGGATGTGCACTTCCTTGCCTTCGGCGGCGAGCAATTCGTTCTGCTGGAAACGGGTGAATACGCGGGACACGGTTTCTACCGCCAGGCCCAGGTAGTTGCCGATTTCGTTACGCGACATGCTCAGGCGGAACTGGTTGGCCGAGAACCCACGGGCACGGAAACGGGCCGACAGGTTGACCAGGAACGTAGCGATGCGCTCGTCGGCGGTTTTTTTCGACAACAGCAGCATCATTTGTTGGTCGTCACGGATCTCGCGGCTCATCACGCGCATCAACTGGCGACGCAGTTGCGGCAATTGCAGAGCCAGCTCATCCAGGCGCTCAAAGGGGATTTCGCATACTGAGGTGGTCTCCAGCGCCTGGGCCGACACCGGATGAATCTCGGTGTCCATGCCCGACAGCCCCACCAGTTCACTGGGCAGATGGAAGCCGGTGATCTGTTCCTCGCCGCCATCGCTCAGGCTGAAAGTCTTCAACGCGCCGGAACGTACTGCATAGACGGAATCGAACTTGTCACCCTGGCGAAACAGAAACTCGCCTTTTTTCAGCGGGCGACCGCGTTTAACGATGTCGTCCAGCGCATCCATGTCTTCCAGATTCAGCGAAAGTGGCAGGCAGAGGGGCGCCAGGCTGCAATCCTTGCAATGGGCCTGGCTGTGAGCGCGCAGTTTGACTGGCTCAGACATTTCTTAAATCCTTGTGGGAAAACACACATAATGCGTAAGGGTAACGCACTGTGGTGCAGTCAGGCCAGCCTGTACAAAAAAGCAGCAATGGTATAGCAACCTGCGCAGCGTCCCGGCGTCGCTCGGCTTTCAGATCACCCGCGAAAACCGCTGCCGGTTCTGATGCTCCAGATAGGCATCGAACACCATGCATACCGAGCGCACCAGCAGCCGTCCGGCCGGAAGGACGCGAATGCCCTGCTCGTCGAGCACGATCAGGCCATCCGTGGCCATCGCCTCCAGTTGAGGCCAGAGGTCAGCGAAATACCCGCGAAAATCGATGTTGAAACGCTGCTCGACGGGTTCGAAAGCCAGGCTGAAATTGCAGATCAACTGCTGAATGACTTCGCGCCGCAAGCGGTCATCGGTGGTGCACACCAGGCCACGACTGGTGGCCAACTGCGCGCCGGCCAGGGTGTTCTGATAGCTGTTGAGGTCGCTGCCGTTCTGGCAATACAGGTCGCCGATCTGGCTGATCGCCGACACGCCCAGTCCGATCAGGTCGCAATGACCGTGTGTGGTATAGCCCTGGAAGTTGCGCTGCAGCCGGCCTTCCTCCTGGGCGATGGCCAGCTCGTCATCGGGCAGGGCGAAGTGGTCCATGCCGATGTAACGATAGCCGGCCTGGGTCAGCTGTTCGATGGTGGTCTGCAGCATCAGCAGTTTTTGCGCCGGCGAGGGCAGGTCGTCGCCGTTGATGCGCCGCTGGGGCATGAAACGCTCCGGCAGGTGCGCATAGTTGAACACCGATAGACGGTCCGGTTGCAGCTTGATGACTTCCTCCACGGTACGCGCGAAGTTGATCGGCGTCTGTTTGGGCAGGCCGTAGATCAGGTCGATGTTGATCGAGCGAAATTGCAGGGTGCGCGCCGCGTCGATCACCGCGCGGGTTTCTTCCAGGCTTTGCAGGCGGTTCACTGCGCGCTGAACCTCGGGGTCGAGGTCCTGCACGCCAATGCTTACGCGGTTGAAACCCAGTTCGCGCAGCAGGCCCATGGTGGCCCAGTCGGCTTCGCGTGGGTCGATCTCGATGCCATAGTCGCCGGAGTCATCGTCCAGCAGGTTGAAGTGCTGGCGCAGGCAGGCCATCACCTGGCGCAGTTCGTCGTGACTCAGGAAGGTCGGGGTGCCGCCGCCGAAGTGCAACTGTTCCACCGCCTGCCTGGGGTCCAGGTGGCAAGCCACCAGTTGAATCTCCTGTTCCAGGCGCTGCAGGTAGGCATGGGCGCGGCCACGGTCCTTGGTGATGACTTTGTTGCAGGCGCAGTAATAGCAAATGTTCGCGCAGAACGGCACGTGCACGTACAGCGACAGTGGCCGCGTGGCCTTGCGGCTGTCACGCAGGGCGTGGAGCAGGTCGAATGTTCCGACCTGGCTGTCGAATTGCACGGCGGTTGGGTAGGACGTGTAGCGCGGCCCTGCCAGGTCGTAGCGGTTAATCAGATCGGTGTCCCAACGAATGGCGTCGAGCATGCGGGCGTCCCCCGGATAGGCTAGTGGGCCGAGTCTAGGGGCTGGCCGGGGAGGGCGCCTTGATTTGCATCAACGGGGAGCGGCGCTATGCCACACGTTGTCTAGTGGCCCATCAACCAGTGCTGATGGGGGCCGGGCAGTGTCCAGATGCCGAAGAGCATTACCAGCATGCCGCCGGCCATGCGCACGCTGCGTTTGCGCAGGAGCGCGGTGACGCGTTCCGCCGCCAGCCCGGTGGCCAGCAACACCGGCCAGGTGCCAAGGCCGAACGCGAGCATCAGCAAGCCGCTGTCCAGCGCATTACCCTGGCTGGCCGCCCACAGCAAAGTGCTGTACACCAACCCGCACGGCAACCAGCCCCACAGCGCGCCCAGCAGCAGCGCGCGAGGCAGGCTGGACACCGGCAGCAACCGGTTGGCAACCGGCTGGATATGCCGCCACAGGCCGCGACCGAGCTGTTCGATGCGGGTCAGGCCGCTCCACCACCCGGCCAGGTACAGGCCCATGCCGATCAGCAGCAGGCCGGCCAGCACCCGTAAGATCATCGCCGCCGGGCTATTGGCTACGGCCCAGCCGGCCATGCCGATCAACAGCCCGGCGCAGGCGTAACTGAGCACACGCCCCAGGTTGTACGCCAGCAGCAGACGAAAGCGGCGGCTGCGCTGTTGCTTGGGAATGGCCAGGGTCAGCGCCCCCATCAGGCCGCCGCACATGCCCAGGCAATGGCCGCCGCCGAGCAGGCCGAGGATCAGCGCGGAGACCAGCAATGGCGCCAGTTCAAACACGGGGTGGGTCCTGGGGCTTGGACGCCTGCTCGGGGCCGTTGGCTTCGTCGATGGCGGCCAGGTGGTTGGGGTCCTGGTCGTCGAACAGCACGCTGTGAGCCGGGCCGTCGAGGTCGTCGTACTGGCCGCTGTCCACGGCCCAGAAAAAGATGTAAATGGCCACGCCGACTAACAGCAGCGCCGCCGGAATCATCACGTATAAAGCTGGCATCTGCACTCCATGCCCGCGCGGCTCATGCCGGCAGCGGGCGGGTTACTTGGGGGGCGCCTGCGGCCGGCGCGCTCGGCACGCGAGTCAGGCGCAGGGCGTTGAGCACCACGGTCAACGAACTGAGGGACATGCCCACTGCCGCCCAAATGGGCGTGATCCAGCCCAAGGCGGCAAACGGCAGCATAAGGCCATTGTATAGACCCGCCCATACCAGGTTTTCAATGATCACCCGTCGGGTGCGCCGCGCCAGGCTGAAGGCCTGCACCAAGGCGTCCAGGCGGTTGGACAGCAGCACCGCGTCGGCGCTGGTCTTGGCCAGGTCGGTGGCCGAGCCCATGGCCACGCTGATATCGGCGGCGGCGAGTACCGGCACATCGTTGACGCCATCGCCGAGCATCAGCACGGTGCGGCCTTCCTGATGCAGGCGTTGCAGTACGTGCAGCTTGTCGTCGGGACGCAGGCCACCGTGGGCCTCGTCGATACCCAGTTCAAGGGCGACGCTGGCGACCATCGGCGAGCTGTCCCCCGACAGCAGCAGAGTGCGCCAGCCACGTGCCTGGCAAGCCTGCAGCAAGGCCGGTGCATCGCTGCGCAGGCGGTCGTCGAGCACGAACCAGGCGAGGGGGCCTTGGCTGTCGCCGAGCAACAGCCATTGCCCGGCGGCGTCCGGCGAGGCGGGCAGCGGGCAGCCGCTGAGTTCGCACACGAACCCCGGCTGGCCGATGCGCAGCAGGCGTTCGCCCACACGCCCCTCCAGGCCGAGACCGGGGCTGCTGAGCACTTCGTCGGCGGCCAGCGGCGCGCGTCCGAAGGCACGGGCGATCGGGTGTTCGGAACGGTTTTCCAGGGCGGCGGCCAGGCCCAGGCAGGCGTCGCTGTCCAGCGTGCCCAAGGGACGAATCGCGCGCAGCGCCAGGCGCCCCTCGGTGAGGGTGCCCGTCTTGTCGAAAATCACCGTATCGATCTGGTTCAGGCCCTCCAGCACATGGCCGCGGGTCAGCAGCAGACCGAGTTTGTGCAGGGTGCCGGTGGCGGCGGTGAGGGCTGTCGGGGTGGCCAGGGACAGCGCGCACGGGCAAGTCGCTACCAGCATCGCCAGCACGATCCAGAAGGCTCGCGACGCATCCAGCTGCCACCACAGCATGCCGATCAACGCGGCGGCGATCAACGAGCCCAGCAGGAACCATTGCGCGGCACGGTCGGCGATCCGGGCCAGGCGCGGCTTCTCGGCCTGGGCCCGCTCCAGCAGGCGCACGATGGCGGACAGTCGGGTGTCGTGGCCCAGGGCGCGTACTTCAACGGTCAACGCGCCTTCGACATTGAGGGTGCCGGCGGTGACGCTATCGCCGACCTGGCGCGCCTGCGGCAAGTACTCGCCGGTCAACAGCGATTCGTCGATGCTGGACTGACCGTCAAGGATCACCCCGTCCGCCGGCAGCACCGCGCCCGGCTGTACGTGGACCCGATCGCCCACGGCCAGTTCGCTGAGCAGAATGCGTTCGCTCTGGCCGTCGCTTTGCACGCGCAGGCATGAGGCGGGCAGCAGGTTGACCAACTGTGCAGTGGCCGCAGCCGTGCGTTCGCGGGCTCGCCGCTCCAGGTAGCGCCCGGCCAGCAGGAACAGCGCGAACATGCCCACCGCATCGAAATAGAGCTCGCCGACACCGGTGATCGCGGTCCAGATTCCGGCCAGATAGGCCCCGCCAATGGCCAGGGACACCGACACGTCCATGGTCAGGTGGCGGGTACGCAGGTCGCGCAGTGCCCCCTTGAAGAACGGCGCGCAGCTGTAGAACACAATGGGGGTTGTCAGAAACATCGCCACCCAGCGCAGGATCACATGCAGCTCCGGGCTTAGATCAATATTGAATTCCGGCCAAGTGGCCATGGTTGCCATCATCGCCTGGAACCACAGCAACCCGGCTACACCCAGTTGGCGCAGGGCCAGGCGGTTTTCGCTGGCCAGTTGTTCGGCGGCGCGGTCCGCTTGATACGGATGGGCGGCGTAGCCGATATGGCGCAGTTCGCCGAGCACCTGGCTCAACGGCAGCTGCCCATCGGCCCAGCGGACCTGTAAACGATGGTTGGACAAGTTCAGTCGCGCCTCGGCCACGGCGGGCAGGCTGCGCAGATGCTTTTCGATCAGCCAGCCACAGGCCGCGCAACTGATGCCTTCCATCAGCAGGGTGGTTTCGGCCAGTTCGCCGTCATGGCGCACAAAGGGTTTTTGCACGTCGGCGCGGTCATACAGCGCCAACTCCTCTACCAGTTGCACCGGCAGCGCTTCGGGGTTGGCCGAGGCTTCGCTGCGATGCTGGTAATAGCTTTCCAGGCCCCCGGCCACAATCGCTTCGGCCACCGCCTGGCAACCGGGGCAGCAGAGTTCGCGGCGCTCGCCGAGGATCCGGGCGGTGAACCGGCTGCCGGGCGGCACGGGCAGGGCGCAGTGGTAGCAGGGGGTTGGGCTGGTCATGGCTTAGTTCCGCAGATCGTTCCCACGCTTTGCGTAGGAACGCCTCGCTGGACGCTCCGCGTCCGCTTTTGTGACGCTGAGCGTCACGGGCTGCATTCCCACACGGAGCGTGGGAACGATCAATCAAGTTACTTCTTCAGGTCTTCGGCGCCCTGCAACGGCTCATCACCCAACAGCAAATCCTTGTCGTGGCTGACCTCTTCCTCCTCAAACAAGCGCCAGGTCCGGTCACCCTCGGTGCCGAGTAATTCCACGAAGCGGCGGCCTTCGACCTTGTCGGTGACCTGGCCCAGGTAACGGCCCGGTTCGCTGTCGCTGCGGGTCAGGTTGATCTTGCGGTCTTTCTCCGGCTGGGTCGGCGAAATCAGGCTCAACTGCAGGGTGTTGGGGTTGCTGTAGCCGATGAGGTTCAGCTCGACCTCACCGGTCAGTTCGTCCAGGTGCAGCTTGGCGCGCAGTTGCAGGGTCTGGGCCAGCCGTTCGCGGTCCAGCGAACGATTGATGCCTTTGCCGGCCTCGTAATAGTTGTCGTTGACCAGGTTGTCCGGGTTGTTCACCGCGATCGTCACCATGGACAAGGTCAAGGTCACCGAGCAGGCGAGGATCCCGATGATGATCCAGGGCCAGAGGTGCTTGTACCAAGGGCTTGCGGCAGTGGCTGCGGGCATTGTTCTGCTCTCTGTCTAACGGCGTATTGGTTAACGAACCTGGGGGCCGATGAATCGGCTCTTGGCTTCGACGTGAATGCTCGGGTCATCGGCATCCTTGAGGATGAACGTCACCTCGTTGGTGCTCGACGGCACCTGTTCCGGCGCACTCGACAGTTCCACCGGCATGCTCACGATATCCCCGGCGGCCACCTTGATTTCGCGTCGGCCCTGCAGCTTGAGGTCCGGCAGGCCGTCGGCATCGAGCACGTAGGTATGGTCGCGCTGGTCTTTGTTCATGATTTTCAGGCTGTAGACGTTTTCGATGCGACCTTCGGCGTTTTCGCGAAACAGTACGCGGTCCTTGCTGACGTCGAAGCCCACCAGCGAGCGCATGAAGAACGCTGTGACCAGCAGGCTGATCATCGCCAGCAATACCAGTGCGTAGCCGATCAGGCGAGGGCGCAGCTTGTGGGTCTTCTGACCGGACAGGTTATGTTCGGTGGTGTAGCTGATCAGGCCGCGCGGGTATTCCATCTTGTCCATGATGTTGTCGCAGGCATCGATGCACGCCGCGCAGCCGATGCATTCGATCTGCAGCCCGTCACGGATGTCGATGCCGGTCGGGCAGACCTGTACGCACATGGTGCAGTCGATGCAGTCGCCCAGGCCCTGGGCCTTGTAATCCGCACCCTTTTTACGCGGCCCACGCAGTTCGCCACGGCGCGGGTCGTAGGAGACGATCAGGGTGTCCTTGTCGAACATCACGCTCTGGAACCGCGCATACGGGCACATGTAGATGCACACCTGCTCGCGCAGCCAGCCGGCATTGCCATAGGTGGCCAGGGTGAAGAAGCCCACCCAGAAATACGACCAGCCATCAGCCTGGCCGGTGAAGAAGTCGAATACCAATTCGCGGATCGGCGAGAAGTAACCCACGAAGGTCATGCCGGTGACGAAACCGATGATCAGCCACAGGCTGTGCTTGCTGAACTTGCGCAGGAATTTGTTGGCGCTCATCGGCGCTTTGTCGAGCTTGATGCGCTGGTTGCGGTCGCCTTCGGTGACTTTTTCGCACCACATGAAGATCCACGTCCACACGCTTTGCGGGCAGGTATAGCCGCACCACACACGCCCGGCGTACACGGTGATAAAGAACAGGCCGAACGCGGCGACGATCAGGATGCCCGACAGCAGGATGAAATCCTGGGGCCAGAAGGTGGCACCAAAAATAAAGAACTTACGTTCCGGCAGGTTCCACCATACGGCCTGGTGACCGCCCCAGTTCAGCCACACTGTGCCGAAGTACAGCAGGAACAGTCCGGCACCGCCGAGCATACGCAGATTACGGAACAGGCCGGTGAAGGCGCGGGTGTAGATTTTCTCGCGCGCGGCGTAGAGATCGACCGTCTGGCTCGAATGTTTGGCAGGCGGGGTAACGTCATGTACCGGTATTTGGTCGCTCATCATTGCATCCCACGGCGGTGGAGATTTGCCTCGGCCAGTACGTGCCAACCGCGGTCAAATTAGGGGTGTTGCAGTAGCGTAATGATACGCCCCCGATGGTACGTCAAGGGTGCGACCTTTGGTCGCGTTGGGGGAAATCAATTGATGGTGTACATGATCTGGATCAATTGACTTGGGAAGTATGGACGGTTCCTATCGGTTAGGCGGTCATTCGTCCCACGGATTGATCAGTGGAACGCCGCTGGATTTGAAATCGCTGACGTTGCGCGTGACAACTGTGAGCCCATGGACCAGAGCGGTCGCGGCAATCAATGCATCGCTTTCGTTCGCTTGGTCCGGCACATGCAGGTGCGCACAACGCAGCGCGACGGCTGCATCCACCGGCAGAATTCTGGCATCGAAAGCGGGTATCACATGACGCTTGAGCCAGGTTCGCAACACTTTCCCCTGAGCCGGGTCTCGCCGCTCCATACGCAAGACCCCGGTTTCCAATTCTTTCAAGGTGATTGCCGAAATAAACAGACGCGGAGCAATGACACTTTTGGCCCAGGCGACCACGTTTGCATCAGCCTGGGGTTTACGAAGTTCAGAAATGACGTTGGTGTCGAGTAGATACATCAAGAGAGGTCCACGGGTCGATGAGTGATCACGGCACGTTCGGTTTCGAAGTCGATCTCTGCCGCTTCCGGCATCACCAACAGGTCAACGATGTCGGCATTGAGCCCTGTCAGTTTCTGATAGTCCTCAATGCTTAGCAGTACATGGGCAGGCTTGCCGCGATCGGTGATAAAAACCGGCCCTTGGCGGGTGGCTTTTTTGGCACCACTTGTGTCTTGGTTGAATTCGCGGCTGGAAATGGTCGTGATGGTCATGGGGGCCTCCCACTTGTCGGGGTGAATGTAGTTACGTTACTACTCTCCGGTGGCAAGCTTCAAGCGGCAAGCCACAAGGGGTAGAGCGTCGTTTGAGTTATCGCTGCATCTTGAACGAGAAAAGCCCCGCCAGCGTTCGCTGTACGGGGCTTTTCTCGTGTCGCTTGCGGCTTGAGTTCTAATCCTGCTTCTGTGACAAGCTGTAAACATACGCCGCGAGCAAGTGCACCTTGTCGTTGCCCTGCAGTTGCTCCTGTGCAGGCATCTGGCCCTGGCGGCCGTAGCGGATGGTTTGCTGCAACTGAGCGAAGCTCGAACCGTAGATGAACGCGCCGGGATGAGTCAGGTCGGGCGCGCCCATGGCGGGGGTGCCTTTGCCGGCAGGGCCGTGGCAGGCCACGCAGTTGGCGGCGAAGAGTTTTTCACCGTTGGCCACGTCGGCCTTGGCGCCTTCAGGCAATTTGCGCCCGTCGAGTTTGGTCACCACAAAGCCGGCCACATCGGCCACGCCTTGTTCGCCGATCACTTCGGCCCAGCCTGGCATCACCGCGTGGCGGCCTTTGAGGATGGTTTCCTTGATGGTGTTGGGTTCGCCGCCCCAGCGCCAGTCGGCGTCGGTCAGGTTGGGGAAGCCATAGGCGCCTTTGGCGTCGGAGCCGTGGCACACCGAGCAGTTAGAGGCAAACAGGCGGCCGCCCATTTTCAGTGCTTGCGGGTCTTTGGCGACTTCTTCAATCGGCATCGACGCGAATTTGGCGAAGATCGGCCCGAACTTGGCATCCGACCTGGCCATTTCCTTTTCCCATTCGTGTACGCCGGTCCAGCCGGTCTGGCCGTTGGCGAAAGGGGTTTGTTTGTCGTTGTCGAGGTAGTTGTAGCCCGGCAGCAGGCCTTTCCAGTTGCCCAGGCCCGGGTAAAGCACCAGGTAACCGAGGGCAAAGACGATGGTGCCGACGAACAGCATGAACCACCACTTGGGCAGCGGGTTGTCGTACTCCTCGATGCCATCGAACGAGTGGCCGACGGTTTCGTCGGTTTGCTCGGCGCGCTGGCCCTTGCGGGTCGACAGCAGCAGCCAGGTCAGGGCGAAGATGGTACCCAGACTGAGGACTGTGACGTACAGACTCCAGAACGTAGTCATTCTTTGTTACTCCTAGAAGCTTGCTCGACGTGCTTGATGGCTTCGGGGTCATCCGCAAAGGGCAGCATGGTTGCGTCGTCAAACTCCGACTTGCGCTTGGGGCTGAACACCCACAGCGCCAGGCCGATAAAGGCCACCATCACCACAACGGTGCCCAGGCCGCGAATCATCCCGATATCCATGAAGAATCACCGTTTGCTTTTGATGATGGTGCCCAGGCCCTGCAGGTAGGCCACCAATGCGTCCATTTCGGTCTTGCCCTTCACCGCAGCGGCTGCACCAGCGATGTCTTCGTCGGTGTAGGGCACGCCCAGGGTGCGCAGGACTTCCATCTTCTTCGCGGTGTCCTTGCCGTCGAGCTTGTTTTCCACGAGGAACGGGTACGCCGGCATTTTCGACTCAGGCACTACGTTGCGCGGGTTGTACAAGTGCGCACGGTGCCAGTCATCGGAGTAACGCCCGCCGACACGGGCCAGGTCCGGGCCGGTGCGCTTGGAGCCCCACAGGAACGGGTGGTCCCACACGCTTTCACCGGCCACCGAGTAGTGGCCGTAGCGTTCGGTTTCGGCGCGGAACGGGCGGATCATCTGCGAGTGGCAGCCCACGCAGCCGTTGGCGATATAGACGTCGCGGCCTTCCAGTTCTAGGGCGGTGCGCGGCTTCATGCCTTCGACCGGTTTGTTGGTCACGTCCTGGAAGAACAGCGGAACGATTTGGGTCAACCCACCGATACTCACGGCGATGACCATGAAGAAGGCCAGCAGGCCGATATTCTTCTCGACGACTTCATGCTTCATCAGTGGGCTCCCACAACGGCGATCTTGGCGGCGGCTTCGGCTTCGGCCGGGTCGGAGGCACGCACGGTGCGCCAGACGTTATAGGCCATGAACAGCATGCCGGTAGCAAAGAACGCGCCGCCCAGGGCACGGACGATGTAACCCGGATGGCTGGCTTGCAGCGCTTCGACGAAGGAGTAGGTGAGGGTGCCGTCATCGTTGATCGCACGCCACATCAAGCCCTGGGTGATGCCGTTGACCCACATCGAAGCGATGTAAAGCACCGTGCCGATGGTGGCGAGCCAGAAGTGCGTATTGATCAGCCCGACGCTGTGCATCTGCACGCGGCCGAACAGTTTGGGGATCATGTGGTACAGCGCGCCGATGGAGATCATCGCCACCCAGCCGAGGGCGCCGGCGTGTACGTGGCCGATGGTCCAGTCGGTGTAGTGGGAGAGCGAGTTGACGGTCTTGATCGCCATCATCGGCCCTTCGAAGGTCGACATGCCGTAGAACGCCAGCGACACCACCAAAAAGCGCAGGATCGGATCGGTGCGCAACTTATGCCAGGCGCCCGAGAGGGTCATCATGCCGTTGATCATGCCGCCCCAGCTTGGCGCCAGCAGGATGATCGACATGGCCATGCCCAAGGACTGCGCCCAGTCCGGCAGCGCGGTGTAGTGCAGGTGGTGAGGGCCGGCCCAGATGTACAGGGTGATCAGCGCCCAGAAGTGCACGATGGACAGGCGATAGGAGTAGATGGGGCGTTCGGCCTGTTTGGGCACGAAGTAGTACATCATCCCCAGGAACCCGGTGGTCAGGAAGAAACCTACGGCATTGTGGCCGTACCACCACTGGATCATCGCGTCCGTTGCACCGGCGTAGGCCGAGTAGGACTTGAACAGGCTGACCGGCAACGAGGCGTGGTTGACGATATGCAGCATCGCCGTCACCAGGATGAAGGCACCGTAGAACCAGTTGCCCACATAGATATGCTTGGTCTTGCGCTTGACGATGGTGCCGAAGAACACCACTGCGTAGGTCACCCAGACGATGGCGAGCAAAATCGCGATCGGCCATTCCAGCTCGGCGTATTCCTTGGTGGTGGTGTAACCCAGCGGCAAGGTGACGATGGCGCCGATGATGACCGCTTGCCAACCCCAGAAGGTGAAGGCGGCGAGGCTATCGGAGATCAGTCGCGTCTGGCAGGTTCGCTGCACGACATAGTAGGAGGTGGCAAACAATGCACATCCGCCGAAGGCGAAGATCACCAGGTTGGTGTGCAGCGGGCGCAGGCGACCGAAGGTCGTCCAGGGCAGGTCGAAATTCAATTCCGGCCAGACCAGTTGCGAGGCGATGAACACCCCGAGCCCCATGCCAAGGATCCCCCAGACCACCGTCATGATGGCGAACTGGCGGACTACCTTATAGTTATAAGCAGTCGGACTGATTGCTGTGCTCATTCTAAGGTTCCACGGTTTAGGTTTTTTTATAGGTAAAAATCGGCCGCAAGTATGTAGAAAGCGAGGGGTCATTGCAACGCAATGGCTGACCTGTATCAATGCGTTCCACGCCAGATTCTGCGCCCTTTCCATATTTAGCGTAAGGACAAAATCCGAAATCGAAAGCTGATCGAGTGGACAGGAAAATTTGCGGGTCGCAACGCTGCTCGTCGCGCACACCAGGATCGGTCCACTGTGCAAGCAAGCGTAGACCCGAATGGGAGGAGGGGAAAGGTTTGCCTGAGAGGGGTGCGACACTTGGTCGCGCGGCTCGGTCAGGAACCGCCGCCGGTAAAAAAAGGGCCGCCCCGGGAGGGGCGGCCGTCAGCGCTTATTGCGCCTGGCTTTCTGGCTTTGCGCCATCAGCGTTGTGGGACAGGCTGTACACGTAAGCCGCCAGCAAATGCACCTTGTCATTGCCCTGCAGGGTTTCCTGGGCGGGCATCTGGCCTTGGCGGCCGTGACGGATAGTCTGCTGCAGTTGCGCCAGGCTGGTGCCGTAGATAAAGCCGCCGGGCTCGGTCAGGTTAGGCGCGCCCATGGCTTCCACACCGTGGCCTTGCGGGCCGTGACAGGCGACGCAGGTGGTATTGAAGGTGGCCTGGCCGGCGGCCAGATCGGCGGCGCTGTCGGCCGGCAGCGGCAACTTGGCCAGGTCATGACGCACATAGGCCGCGACGTTTTTCACCCCGTCCTCGCCCAGCACTTCACCCCAGGCCGGCATTGCTGCGTGGCGGCCATTCATGATGGTGGCCTTGATCGCCTCGGCCGAACCGCCCCAGCGCCACAGGTTGTCGGCCAGGTTCGGGAAGCCATACGCGCCCTTGGCGTCCGAGCCGTGGCACACCGCGCAGTTGGAGGCGAACAGGCGGCCGCCCATTTTCAGCGCCTGTGGGTCTTTGGCCACTTCTTCCACGGGCATCGCTGCGAATTTGGCGAAGATCGGCCCGAACCTGGTGTCGGCCTTGGCCATCTCCTTCTCCCACTCCTTGGCCGAGGTCCAGCCGTCTTCATAGCCCGGCAGCACGCCTTTCCAATTGCCCAGGCCCGGGTAGAGGATCAGGTAGCCGACCGCGAACACCAGGGTGCCGGCGAACAGCATGAACCACCACTGGGGCAGCGGGTTGTCGTATTCCTCGATGCCATCGAAGGCGTGGCCCATGGTCTGGTCGACACTGCCCTTGGTCTCGCCCTTGCGGGTGCCGATCAGCAGCCAGGTCAGCCCGATCAGGCTGCCGAGGGTCAGTACGCAGATCCATGTACTCCAGAACAGGGTCATGGCCGAGTGCTCCTTATTGCAGGCTCTTCTTGAGCGTCGGATGGGGTGGCGGTGGGCTCATCGGCGAACGGCAGCAGGCGCGCCTGCTCGAACTCCGCATTGCGCCGATTGTTGAACACCCACAGCGACAGGCCGATAAAAGCGATGGCGACGACCAGCGTGCCAAGGCCGCGGATGGTGCCCGCATCGAATTCAAATCCCATGGCTCACCTCTTGCTCTTGATGGCAGTGCCGAGCACTTGCAGGTACGACACCAGTGCGTCCATCTCGGTCTTGCCCTTGAGGCTGGCCACGGCACCCTTGATGTCGTCGTCGGTGTATGGCACGCCGAGGGTGCGCATTACGTTCAACTTGGTCTCGGTGTGGCTGCTGTCGACCTGGGCCGTGACAAGCCACGGGTAGGCCGGCATTTTCGACTCAGGCACCACGTTGCGCGGGTTGTACAAGTGCGCACGGTGCCAGTCGTCCGAGTAGCGCGCGCCGACGCGTGCCAGGTCCGGCCCGGTGCGCTTGGAGCCCCACAGGAACGGGTGGTCCCACACGCTTTCACCGGCCACCGAGTAGTGGCCGTAGCGTTCGGTCTCGGCGCGGAACGGGCGGATCATCTGCGAGTGGCACTGCACGCAGCCTTCGCGGATGTAGATGTCGCGGCCTTCCAGCTGCAGCGCGGTGTAGGGCTTCATGCCTTCGACCGGCTTGTTGGTCACGTCCTGGAAGAACAGCGGGACGATCTGGGTCAGGCCGCCGATGCTTACGGCAAGCACCATCAGCAGCATCAGCAGGCCGACGTTTTTTTCAATCGTTTCGTGTTTCATCATCGACTCCTCAGGCCATCTGCGCGGCGGTGGCAACTTCGGCAGGCTGTGCCGAACGCACGGTGCGCCAAGTGTTGTAAGCCATCAGCAACATGCCGCTGAGGAATACCGCACCGCCCACCAGCCGCACGATGAAGCCTGGGTGGCTGGCCACCAGGGTTTCGACGAAGGAGTAGGTCAAGGTGCCATCGTCGTTGATCGCACGCCACATCAGGCCCTGGGCGATGCCGTTGACCCACATCGAGGCGATGTAGAGCACGGTGCCGATGGTGGCCAGCCAGAAGTGCGCGTTGATCAGGCCAAGGCTGTACATCTGCTCGCGACCGAAGACTTTCGGGATCATGTGGTACAGCGCGCCGATGGAGATCATCGCCACCCAGCCGAGGGCGCCGGCGTGTACGTGGCCGATGGTCCAGTCGGTGTAGTGGGAGAGCGAGTTGACGGTCTTGATTGCCATCATCGGCCCTTCGAAGGTCGACATGCCGTAGAACGCCAGGGACACCACCAAAAAGCGCAGGATCGGGTCGCTGCGCAACTTATGCCAGGCGCCCGAGAGGGTCATCATGCCGTTGATCATGCCGCCCCAGCTTGGCGCCAGCAGGACCAGGGACATCACCATGCCCAGCGACTGTGCCCAGTCCGGCAGCGCGGTGTAGTGCAGGTGGTGCGGACCGGCCCAGATATACAGGGTGATCAATGCCCAGAAGTGCACGATCGACAGGCGATAGGAATACACCGGACGCTCGGCTTGCTTGGGCACAAAGTAATACATCATGCCGAGGAAACCGGCGGTGAGGAAAAAGCCTACTGCGTTGTGCCCGTACCACCATTGCACCATGGCATCCGTCGCACCGCCGTACAGTGAATAGGACTTGGTCAGGCTGACCGGGATTTCCAGGTTGTTGACGATATGCAGGATCGCCACGGTGATGATGAACGCACCGAAGAACCAGTTGCCGACGTAGATGTGCTTGGTGTTGCGCTTCATCACCGTGCCGAAGAACACGATGGCGTAAGCCACCCAGACGATGGTGATCAGAATGTCGATCGGCCATTCCAGCTCGGCGTATTCCTTGGAACTGGTGTAGCCCAGCGGCAAGCTGATCGCGGCCAGCAGAATCACCAGTTGCCAGCCCCAGAAGCAGAACGCAGCGATTTTCGGCGCGAACAGCTGGGTCTGGCAGGTACGCTGCACGGAGTAGAAGGAGCTGGCGAACAGCGCACAGCCACCGAACGCGAAGATCACCGCGTTGGTATGCAGCGGGCGCAGGCGGCCGAAGCTGGTCCAGGGCAAGTCGAAGTTGAGCGCAGGCCAGACCAATTGGGCAGCGAGAAAAACCCCGAGCCCCATGCCGACGATGCCCCACACCACCGTCATAATGGCGAATTGGCGGACCACCTTGTAGTTATAGGCGGTACTTAAAGTAGTGTTCATGGTTCCCCATCCACGGTTCAACCCAAGCAGAGCGGCACTTGGGCTGGAGTTATAGGCAGACTGAATAGCGAGGCAAGCATGGGCAAAGAGCACAAGGCCAGTATTGACGGGGATCAATGGGCGCAGTGTGTGCGGGAACGCGGCTGGCTCTGGGATGTCGCCTCGAACACGGCGGCGGGGCGGCCGGTGACGCTGATCCTGGCCCACGGCGCCGGCGCTCCGATGGACTCACCCTTCATGAACGACATGGCTGCACGCCTCGCCGGGCATGGCGTGAGCGTGTTGCGCTTCGAATTTCCGTATATGGCCCAGCGTCGCATCGACGGTGGAAAACGCCCGCCAAACCCGGCGCCGACATTGCTGCAGGCCTGGCGCGAGGTGTACACCGAGGTGCGACGTCATGTCGCTGGGGCCGTGGCTGTTGGCGGCAAGTCCATGGGCGGGCGCATGGCCAGCCTGTTGGCCGACGAGTTGGGCGCCGACGCACTGGTGTGCCTGGGGTACCCGTTCTACGCGGTAGGCAAACCGCAGAAACCCCGGGTCGAACATTTGGCCGAGCTGAAGACGCCGACGTTGATCGTGCAGGGTGAGCGCGATGCCTTGGGCAATCGGGCCGCGGTAGAGAGTTATGCGTTATCGCCGGGCATCGAGGTGATGTGGCTGGTGGCGGGGGATCATGACTTGAAGCCATTGAAGGCTTCCGGGTTCAGTCATGAGCAGCATCTGGAGGCTGCGGCGGTGCGGGTGGGCAGGTTTCTCGGTGCCTGTTAAGGCTTATCGGGGGCAGCCCCCTCCCACACTTGATGTACTCACAATCAAAATGCAGGAAGGTTCTACACCCCGATAGCGGTCTATCGGTTGAAACGCTCGACCAAGGAATACTGGCTGTTAGCTGTATGAGTCAGCTCCTCACTCAGTTGCGCCGAGTTCAGTGCCTGTTCCGAGGTTTGATCGGCCAGCAGCGCAATCGTGCTGATATTGCGGCTGATCTCTTCGGCCACCGAGCTTTGCTCCTCGGTCGCGGCGGCGATCTGGCTGGTCATGTCGGTGATGTGCGCCACCGCCTCGCTGATACCCACCAGCGCCTGATCCGCTTCCATCACCCGCGCCACGCCTTCTTCGGCCTGGCGATGCCCGGCGTCCATGGTCTGCACGGCCGCGCTGGCGGTTTGTTGCAGCTTGGCGATCAACGCATGGATTTGTCCGGTGGACTCGGTGGTGCGTTGCGCCAGCTGACGCACCTCGTCGGCCACCACTGCGAAGCCGCGACCCATTTCCCCGGCGCGCGCCGCTTCGATGGCCGCGTTCAGGGCCAGCAGGTTGGTCTGGTCGGCAATGCCTTTGATCACGTCGACCACACCACCGATCTCGTCGCTGTCCTTGGCCAGTTGGGTCACGGTCACGCCGGTTTCGCCCACGGCGGTGGACAAGCGCTGAATCGCCTCGCGGGTTTCCCCGGCGATATCGCGGCCACGACCGGTGAGGCGGTTGGCTTCCTGCGTGGCATCGGCAGTACGTTGCACATGGCTGGCGACTTCCTGGGTGGTCGCGGCCATCTGGTTGACGGCGGTGGCCACCTGCTCGGTTTCCACACGCTGGCGTTCCAGGCTGCTGGAGCTGTTGTGCGCCAGGGTGTTGGATTGCGCCGCCTGGTCGTTGAGATGCTCGGCAGTGTCCTGCAAGCGCGTCAGACATGTCCTCAAGCGTGCCTCCTGGCTGAGAATCGACATCTCCAGGCGCGCCTGGGCGCCACGGCTGTCGGTGTACATCTGCGCGATCAACGGGTCGGAGGTGGTCTGCTCGGCCAGGCGCAGCAGGCGCTTGAGGCCACGCTGTTGCCAGCTCAGCCCCAGCAGGCCCAACGGCACCGACAGTGCGGCGGCCAGGGCGAAGCCCCAATGGGAGTTGAGCCACGCACCGATCATAAAGCTCAACTGGCTTACCAGGATAAACGGCAGCCAGTCCTGCAGCACCGGCAGCCATTTGTCGCGACGTGGGATCGCCGACTTGCCCTGGTTGATGCGTTGATAGAGCGCTTCGGCCCGGCGGATCTGCTCGGCGGTGGGTTTGACCCGCACCGATTCGTAGCCGATCACCTGGTTGCCATCGAAGACCGGCGTTACATAGGCGTTAACCCAGTAGTGATCACCGGTCTTGCAGCGATTCTTGACAATGCCCATCCATGGCAAGCCTTGTTTGAGCGTCGACCACATGTGCGCGAATACAGCCGCCGGTACATCCGGGTGACGCACCAGGTTATGCGGGGCGCGCAGCAGTTCTTCACGGCTGAACCCACTGATTTCGACAAACGCGTCGTTACAGTAAGTGATCACGCCCTTGGCATCCGTGGTGGAGATCAACCGTTGCTGAGCGGGGAAGGTACGTTCGCGCTGGGTAACGGGTTGGTTATTACGCATGATTGTTCAATCCGCAAGGCTTTCAGGGGGTATCGACCGGCACGGAGGTTTATTTAACTTATTTTTGCAACAATCAGCCGGCCAGCATCGGATACGTAAACAACCCGAAGTGAAGCAGGTTCAAGCCAAAATGCGTGGCAATTGCCGCGCCCAGGGCGCCAAACCGGAAAGCCAGGCCGTAGCCGACCCCGGCGATGCTCGCCAGCAGCACCCAGTGCCACCCCGCGCCCACATGCACCAGGCCGAACAACAGTGATGCCAGCAGCAGTGCGAGGTTATCGCCGTAGGGCAGGTGCTGGAACCGTTGGCTCAAGCCGCCTTGAATGTAGCCACGGAACAGCGCTTCTTCCACCAGCGTGACCAGCAGCAGGTTATTGAGCACCCACAGCCAGGCCTGGTCCGGCCATTTCGGTGCCCAACTGATGACACCGAGCAGGGCCGCGCCGCCCAGGGCCGCGATGGCGGTCAGGGTCAAGGCCAGGGCGGTGACGCAGATCGACAGGCGCAACGCACGCCGGGCCACGATCCAGGGGCAGGCCAGCAGCAGCCAGAAGCCGATGAGGGGTTTGTCCTGGTTCAAGTACATCGAGAACGGCACCGCATCGGGGGTGAAGCGCTGCGGGTCGATCCCGCGACCATTGTAGAAACCGGGCAGCCAGTGCATCGCCAGGCCCAGCGCCACTACGATAAACAAACCATGGCCCACGTAGCGCGCCCAGGGTGCGCGTTGCCGGCGCACGGCATAGCCGGCGAACCACAACAGGGCGACTGATACAACCGCCAGCGCGCCGAGTTGGCCGTAAGCCAGGGCTGTTACATAACCGATGGAAAGCAGTGCCAGGTACAGCCAGGGCAATGTCAGCATGGGAAGATCCTTGAAAAAAACGGGCGGCATTATAGCGAGCATCCCTGCAACCCGCATGAAACCTGGCTACAAGGTCTTGGCCCGCCTCCCTACGCGCAGCACCAGCCACAACGCGCCCGCAATCAACACCCCGCCATACAGGTGGGCCATCGACAGGGGTTCATCCAGTAATAACGCGCCCCACAGCACCCCGAACGGTGGGATCAGGAACGTGGTGGTCATCGAACGCACTGGACCGATGGCCGTCAGCAAGCGGAAGTACAGCACGTAGGCCAACGCCGTACACACCAACCCTAAGCCCAGCAACGATACCCAGACCCGCCAGCCACCCCAACTGGCCGGAGGCTGATACACCGCGCTGACGGCGAAAAGGGGTAACAGAAACAAGCTAGCGCCGAGCATGCTGCCCAGGGCGGCGAGGCGGCTGTCCAGGCCGCCGCGTTGATCCAGCCAGCGGCGTGCCAGGAAACCGGCAAAACCGTAGCAAGTGGTGGCCAGCAGGCAGGCGAGGGCGCCCATCAGCAAGGGCAGGTCGAATGCCATCGGCCCGGCGCGGGTGAGCACGGCCACGCCCATCAGGCCCAGGCACACACCGGCGATTTTCGAGAAGGTCAGGCGTTCGCTGAAAAACAGGCCGCCAATCAATACGCCCATCAGCGGCGTAGTGGCGTTGAAAATCGCTGAATAGCCGGCCGGCAGGACTTGGGCGGCCACCGAGTACATCGTCGCGGGGATCCCGGAATTGATCACCCCCAGCAGCAGGACAGTCCAGAATTTGCCGTGGAAATCCCATTTCACGCGCATCGCGGCCAACATCACCAGCAGCCCGGCGGCGGCGATCGACACGCGAAAAAATGCAGTCGGCAGCGTACCGATTTCCGGCGCGATGATGCGCATGAACAGAAAGCTCGCGCCCCAGATAGCGGCCAGCCCCAGCAGGTACAGGGTGTCGACAGGTCTCACGGAAAACTCCTACGCCAATAAGCCGGCGAGTGTTGCCCAGAGGCCTGCCTGACACAATCCCTGATTGCTGGGCGAGGTAAAGCCGCTCCATGGCGGATGCAGGGTTTGCATGGGGCGGACCCGCGCCGCAAAAAACCTTCTTCTCCTGGGTTCGCGCACTGGCTAAGCTCAAGGGCTTCCAGATGCCCGTTCGAGGTTTCCCGCATGTCGCAACCCACGCCCGCCCTCGCCATCGCCCGTACGATCCTCGAAGGCTTCGACGATTACCGCGAACATTTTCGGCGGATCACCGACGGTGCCCGCGAGCGGTTCGAAAAGGCCCAGTGGCAGCTGGGCCAGGCGGCATCGGCGGCGCGTATCAATCTGTATGAAGAAAAGGTCGGTGAAGTCACCGCGCGTCTGCGCGCCGCGTTCGATGCCGGCGATCTGCTGGACATCGACCTGTGGCCCCTGGTGAAAAGCGCCTATATCGGCCTGATCGATCTGCGCTTCGACGATGAGTTGTCCGAGACCTGGTACAACTCGATCTTCTGCGGCCTGTTCAGCCATGACTTGATCAGCGACGGCTGCATGTTTATCCACACCACCCGGCCCAGCCTGCGGCGCGCACGAGCGGCGCAAACCCGCGTCTACGCGCCGGCCGGGCAGATTGGCGAGATGCTCGGGCAGATCGTTGAGGACTTCCGGTTCAGCGAGCCCTACGCCGACCTGGCGGCCGACTTGCGCAGGCTCGAAGCCCAACTGCGGGAAAACCTGCCGGATTGGGTGTGCAAAGACCCGGACCTCAAAGTCGAGCTGTTTTCCTCGGTGCTCTACCGCAATAAAGGGGCCTACCTGGTGGGGCGCATCTATACCCGCGACGAGCAATGGCCGTTGGTGATCCCGCTGCTGCACCGTGAAGGCCAGGGCATCCGCATCGACGCATTGATCACCGACGAGGCCGAGGTGTCGATCATCTTCTCGTTCACCCGCTCCTACTTCATGGTGGATGTGCCGGTGCCGGCGGAGTTCGTCGGTTTTTTAAAGCGCATCCTGCCCGGCAAGCACATCGCCGAGCTGTACACCTCGATCGGGTTCTACAAGCATGGCAAGTCGGAGTTCTACCGCGCATTGATCAACCACCTGGCGAGCACCGACGATCAGTTCATCATGGCTCCCGGCGTGCGCGGCATGGTGATGAGCGTGTTTACCCTGCCGGGCTTCAATACGGTGTTCAAAATTATCAAGGACCGTTTCTCGCCGTCCAAGAACGTCAACCGCGCCACGGTAATTGAGAAGTATCGGCTGGTAAAAAGCGTCGACCGCGTCGGGCGCATGGCCGATACCCAGGAGTTCGCCGATTTTCGCTTTCCGTTGAGCAAATTCGACCCCGACTGTCTGGCCGAACTGCTGGAGGTCGCCGCCGACACCGTCGAAGTGGAGGGCGACACCGTGCTGATCCGCCACTGCTGGACCGAACGGCGCATGACCCCGCTTAATCTTTACCTGGAAAACGCGAACGATGCCCAGGTGCGCGAAGCCCTGGAAGACTACGGCCTGGCCATCAAGCAGTTGGCGGCCGCGAACATCTTCCCCGGCGACATGCTGCTCAAGAACTTCGGCGTCACCCGCCATGGCCGTGTGGTGTTCTACGACTATGACGAAATCTGCTTTCTCACCGAGGCCAACTTTCGTCACATACCCGCGCCGCGCACCCCCGAAGACGAAATGGCCAGCGAACCCTGGTATTCCATCGGTCCGCTGGATGTGTTCCCGGAAGAATTCCCGCCGTTCCTGTTCGCCGACGCCGGCCAGCGCAAGCTGTTCGATGAATTGCATGGCGAGTTGTACAACGCCGATTACTGGAAAGGCCTGCAGGAGGCGATTCGCGCGGGCAAGGTGATCGATGTGTTTCCGTACCGGCGCAGGTGGGGAGAAATATCTTGAGCAACGGTCGTTAAGCAAATTCTGGAGCGCGCTATCCCAAACTACCGGCAATTATAAAATTGCCAGTAGTTGAGGGTAGTAGGAGGCGAGTTTACTTTTTGGCCAGAAAGGGCGTGTTTTTGTTAGTTTCCAGCAGCTTGTCACTCCAGTTGCTCAAACGATTTCTGTCGGTTTCGTTGGACGAAGTGCTCTGGCTTTTAGAAGTTGCCTGATAGAGCTGGTTCATCGACTCCTTGTAAGCGTTGTCAATATTTTTGGTTGGAAGCCCCTTGTCCTGCAGTTCAATTTTTCTCTGTAGTAAACCTATAGGTCTATCAACGGAGCTTCGATCGAAGTTGGTCGCGGGAAAGTCGGTGGGAAGACTTTTTAAGGTTTCAATTGTCTTCCACGAGCCGGAAGAGGCTGCCGATGCGCCTTGCGGCATGCTGTCGGGTGTACGTTGGTGCTTTACCGCAAATGAGTGTCCATAGCCGCCGTCGCGGGAGGAAGACATACGGTCTATTGGCATAATAAGCTCCGTTTTCAGTGATAGTGTTTTGGTATTCAGATATACCCGGCAATCTATTGAAACCTGCGTATTCCACCCATCAAATCGGACTTCCGCTTTTGGGTAGTGCGAAAGTAATACAAGGAGCTGTAGTAAAAATCGCTGCCAGGTCAGGCACGAGGGATTGCAATGTGATGCAACATCTCCTGACGTCTCAAAATCTGCGACAATCCCCCGCATTCCATCGACCGACGCTGCGCAGGTCTCACCTGCCTCACCCAAAAGACCCTTGCCGCCCTGATGACTGAACAAGCGCCCACTATCGACCAACTGCTCAAAAACCTCGATCACGCCATGCTCGCCGACCGTCACCGCTTGCGTCGGCAACTGCTTGAGTTGCGCAAGAAACCCGACGAGGAAAAGTTGGCGCAGTGGGTCGCGCGCATGCAGGCATCCTGTGCCCAGGTGACAGCGCGGCGCGCCAGCCTGCCGGTGATCCGCTATGACGACAGCCTGCCGATTGCCGCCAAGCGCGATGAGATCAAGGCCGCGCTGCAAGCGCATCAAGTGCTGATCATCGCCGGCGAAACCGGTTCGGGTAAGACCACCCAGTTGCCGAAGATCTGCCTGGAGATCGGTCGCGGCCAGTACGGTTTGATCGGCCACACCCAGCCTCGCCGGATCGCTGCGCGCAGCGTGGCCAGCCGCGTTGCCGAAGAACTGGCCACGCCCCTGGGCGCGCTGGTCGGTTACCAGGTGCGTTTCGAAGACCAGAGCGACGCCAACACGCTGATCAAACTGATGACCGACGGCATTCTGCTGGCGGAAACCCAGAACGACCGCTACCTGGAACGCTATGACACGATCATCGTCGACGAAGCCCACGAACGCAGCCTGAACATCGACTTCCTGCTCGGCTACCTCAAGACCCTGCTGCCGCGCCGCCCGGACCTGAAAGTCATCATCACCTCGGCGACCATCGATCTGGAGCGCTTTTCCAAGCACTTCGACGATGCGCCGATTGTCGAAGTGTCGGGCCGCACGTTTCCGGTGGAGACCTGGTACCGCCCGCTGACGCTGGAGCAGGACGAGGAGGGCAACCGCGTCGAGGATGACCTGACCGTGGACCAGGCGATCCTCGCCACCCTCGATGAAATCGCCGCCTATGAGCGCAGCGAGCGCCGCAGCCCCGGCGATGTCCTGGTGTTCCTGCCGGGCGAGCGCGAAATTCGCGACGCCGCCGACATGCTGCGCAAGGCCCAACTCAAGCACACCGAGATCCTGCCGCTGTACGCGCGTCTGTCGCCCGCCGAACAGCAGCGGATTTTCCAGTCACATCCAGGTCGGCGCGTGGTACTGGCGACCAACGTCGCGGAAACTTCGCTGACCGTACCGGGCATTCGCTACGTGATCGACAGCGGCACCGCGCGCATCAGCCGCTATAGCTACCGCGCCAAGGTGCAGCGCCTGCCGATCGAGGCGATTTCCCAGGCCAGCGCCAACCAGCGTAAAGGTCGCTGCGGCCGGGTTGAGCCGGGTATCTGTGTGCGGTTGTACAGCGAAGAGGACTTTAACGGTCGCCCGGAATTTACCGACCCGGAGATCCTGCGTACCAACCTCGCCGCCGTGATCCTGCAGATGCTGCACCTGCGCCTGGGCGAAATCACCGACTTCCCGTTTATCGAACCGCCGGACGGCAAGGCCATCAGCGACGGTTTCAACCTGCTGCAGGAATTGTCGGCGGTGGACCGCAACAGCCAGCTCACGCCGCTCGGCCGGCAATTGGCGCGCCTGCCGGTGGACCCGCGCATGGGGCGTATGTTGCTGGAAGCGGCCAAGCTTGGCAGCCTGCAGGAAGTGCTGATCGTGGCCAGCGCCATGTCGATCCAGGACCCGCGCGAGCGGCCGCCGGAGCGCCAGCAGGCCGCCGACCAGGCCCACGCGCAGTGGAAGGATCCGGACTCGGACTTCGCCGGGTTGGTGAATTTGTGGCGCGGTTTTGAAGAGCAGCGCCAGGAGCTGACGGCCAGCCCGCTGCGTAACTGGTGTCGCAAGAACTTCCTCAACTACCTGCGCCTGCGCGAATGGCGCGATTCTCATCGCCAGTTGAGCCTGATTTGCCGCGACATGCAGCTGAGCCTTAATAAAGAACCGGCGGACTACCCCAAACTGCACAAGGCCGTGCTGTCCGGCCTGCTCAGCCAGATCGGCCAGAAAACCGAGGACGGCGATTACCTGGGCGCGCGTCAGCGACGCTTCTGGATTCACCCGTCCTCGGGCATCGGCAAAAAGCGCCCGCAGTGGCTGATGACCGCCGAACTGGTGGAAACCACCAAGCTGTATGCACGCATGGTGGCCAAGATCGACGCCGACTGGATCGAGCCGCTGGCCGGGCACCTGATCAAGAAAAACCACTTCGAGCCGCATTGGGAGAAGAAGCGCGGCCAAGTGGTGGCGTTTGAGCAGATCACCCTGTTCGGGCTGATCGTGGTCGGCCGCCGGCCGGTGCATTACGGGCCGGTCGACCCGGTCGTCTCTCGGCAATTGTTTATCCGCGAAGGCCTGGTGCGCGGTGAGATTCAGTCGCGCGCCAAGTGCCTCAGCGCCAACCAGCGCTTGCTGGAACAGCTCGACGAACTGGAAGCCAAGGCCCGCCGCCGCGATATCCTGGCCGACGAAGAAACCCTGTACGCCTTCTACGATGCGCGCTTGCCGGCGGAGATCCACCAGACTGCGACCTTTGACAGCTGGTACAGAATCAACAGCCAGAAAGACCCGCAATTGCTGATCATGCGCGAAGAGGACGTGCTGGCCCGCGAGGCCAGTGAAGTCACCGCCGCGCATTATCCCGACACCCTGCACCTGGGCGATCTGGCGCTGGCTTTGAGTTACCACTTTGAACCCAATCATCCGCGCGACGGCGTGACCCTGCGCGTGCCGGCGCCGCTGTTGCCGGCGTTGCCCGCCGAACGCCTGGAGTGGCTGGTGCCCGGGATGATCGAAGCCAAGTGCATCGCGCTGGTGCGCAACCTGCCCAAGGCCCTGCGCAAGAACTTTGTGCCAGTGCCGGACTTCGTCAAGGCTGCGCTGCAGCGCATCGAATTCGGCCAGGGCTCATTGCCCCAGGCACTGGGGCGCGAACTGCTGCGTATGACCGGCGCTCGGGTCAGCGACGAAGCCTGGGCCGAGGCGGCGCAGCAGGTGGAGAATCACCTGAAGATGAACCTGGAAGTGGTCGACGGTCAGGGCAAGTTCCTAGGCGAGGGCCGTGACCTGGCCGAACTGACCGCACGCTTCGCCGAAGCCAGCCAGGCCGCGTTGGCCGTGCCGCAGACCGCGAAGAGCCAGCAACCCGTGGAGGCCAAGGTGTTTGCGGCGGTGGCCGAGAAGACCCAGCAAAACATCGCCGGGCTGTCGATGACGGTGTACCCGGCCCTGGTGGAAGAGAATGGCACGGTCAAGGAAGGGCGCTTCTCGACCGCCGCCGAGGCTGAATTCCAGCACCGTCGGGCGTTGCAGCGCCTGCTGATGCAGCAACTGGCGGAACCGGCCAAATTCCTGCGCGGCAAATTGCCCGGTCTTACCGAGTTGGGCCTGATGTACCGTGAACTGGGGCGTGTCGACGCGCTGGTCGAGGACATCCTGCTGGCCAGCCTCGACACCTGTGTGTTGGAAGGCGAAACCAGCCTGCCGCGTGACGGTGCCGGCCTGGCAGCGCTGGCCGACCGCAAGCGCGGCGGCTGGACCGAGCACGCCGAGCGCCTGGCGCGCCTGACCCTTGAGGTGCTGAAGCTCTGGCATGGCCTGCAAAAGCGCTTCAAAGGCAAGATCGACCTGGCCCAGGCGGTGGCCTTGAATGACATCAAGCAGCAATTGAGCAACCTGGTGTACCCAGGCTTCGTGCGCGAAACCCCGGCGCAATGGTTCAAGGAACTGCCGCGCTACCTCAAGGCCATCGAGCTGCGCCTGGAGAAGCTGCCCAGCCAGGTACAGAAAGACCGGGTGTGGAGCGGCGAACTCAGCGGCCTGTGGATGCAGTACCAGAACCGCCTGAACAAACACACCCAGGAAGGCAAGCGCGACCCGCAACTTGAGCTGTACCGCTGGTGGCTGGAGGAATACCGCGTGTCACTGTTTGCCCAACAGCTTGGAACCAAGGTGCCGATTTCCGACAAGCGATTGAGCAAGCAGTGGAGCCTGGTCGAGGCCTGATCTCTTTCTCGTTATCCAGGCAGGCAGACCAATATATGAGAGGGTGCGTGTCCCCTCTCATGGTGAAACCATCTGGCAGATGACGCCAAATCCCTGGGTTTGTGGCAAACTTCGCCGCTATAAATGCCGGGATCGTCGCAAAAGTCTGCGACGCGATGGAATAAAGCGATGCCAGTTTGGTGTCCGCAGTGCGGAATCGGACTACTTACAGTTTGGTACGACGGTACCAATATCTTCTGCCTGACAGATTTAGAGGAACGACCGTGCATAACGTCGTCATCAGCGGCACTGGCCTGTACACCCCGGCCAACAGCATCTCCAACGAAGAGCTGGTGCAGTCTTTCAATACCTACGTGCATCAGTTCAACCGCGACAACGCCGAGGCCATCGAGCGCGGTGATGTGCAGGCGCTGACCGAATCCAGCGCGGCCTTTATCGAAAAAGCATCGGGTATCAAGAGCCGCTTCGTGATGGACAAGGACGGCATTCTCGATCCTCAGCGCATGGCCCCAAGCCTCCCCGAGCGCAGCAACGACGAGTGGTCGGTGCTCTGCCAGATGGCCGTCGGCGCCGCCGAACAGGCTCTGCAGCGCGCCGGCAAGACCGCCGCCGACATCGACGGCGTGATCGTCGCCTGCTCCAACCTGCAGCGCGCTTACCCGGCCATCGCCATCGAAGTCCAGGAAGCCCTGGGTATTGCGGGCTTCGGTTTCGATATGAACGTAGCCTGTTCCTCCGCCACGTTCGGCATCCAGAACGCCGCCAACAGCATCCAGCTGGGGCAGGCGCGGGCGATCCTGATGGTCAACCCGGAAGTGTGCACCGGCCACCTGAACTTTCGTGACCGCGACAGCCACTTCATCTTCGGTGATGCAGCCACGGCGGTGATCCTGGAGCGCGCCGACCTGGCCACGTCCGAGCATCAGTTCGAGGTGGTGAGCACCAAATTGCTGACCAAGTTTTCCAATAACATCCGCAACAACTTCGGCTTCCTCAATCGCGCGGCGCCTGAAGGCATCGGCGCGCCGGACAAACTGTTCGTGCAGGAAGGTCGCAAGGTGTTCCGCGATGTGTGCCCGATGGTCGCTGAGCTGATTGGTGTACATCTGGAAGAAAACCAACTGAATGTGGCGGATGTGAAGCGCTTCTGGCTGCATCAGGCTAATCTGAGCATGAACCACCTGATCGTGAAGAAACTGTTGGGCCGTGAAGCCTCCGTGGAAGAGGCGCCGGTGATTCTCGACACCTACGCCAATACCAGTTCGGCCGGTTCCGTGATTGCCTTTCACACCTACCAGGACGATTTGCCCAAGGGCTCCGTCGCGGTGCTCAGCTCGTTTGGCGCGGGTTATTCGATCGGCAGTGTCATTCTGCGCAAACGTTGATAACACCGAGGTCATCTATGGCAGCCGCGGACGACGCTCACCTGCTTGAGCGCCTGCTCAAGGGCGAGCAGCGTGCCTATAAGGAGCTGGTCAGCACCTATCAAAGTGCGATGCGGGCGGTGGCGTATGCCATCGTCGGCCAGCGCCACGCCGATGAAATCGTGCAGGACGCCTGGCTGGCGGTGGTGCGCAACCTCGGCAAGTTCGAAGGACGCTCCAGCTTAAAGACCTGGTTGCTGACCATTACGGCCAACGCCGCCAAGGGCCGCTACAAGCAGAATCGTCGGGAAGTGCTGCTCGACGATTTGCCCTCGCCCCATGGCACCATCGGCGATGACCGTTTCAGCCCCGATGACGGTCACTGGGCCGTCGCCCCCTACGCCTGGCACCAGGACACACCGGAGGCTTTACTCACGGAGGACGAACTGCGCGACTGCCTGGAACATACGTTGCTCAGTTTGTCCGAGCTGCAAAGCAGCGTGCTGGTGTTGCGCGAGCGTCAGGGCCTGGCATTGGAGGAGATCTGTAATTTGCTGTCCCTCTCGCTCTCCAATGTGCGAGTGCTGTTGCATCGGGCACGGCTTAAAGTCTTCGCCACGGTGGAGCATTTTGAGGAAACCGGCGAATGCTGACCTGTAAAGAACAAGTGGCGCGTTCCAGTGACTATCTCGATGGGCAATTAACCTTTCGCGAGCGCCTGCTGGTGCGTCATCATTTGATGTTCTGCCCGAACTGCCGTCGCTTTATCCGGCAGATGCGCCTGATGCAGGCGACCTTGAAAATCATGCCTGATGCGCCGGTCACGGATGTGGATGCCTTGGCGCAGCGGCTCGCTGACGAGCGGCGCAAAGACCAGAAAGACGGGAAATAACCAGGCTCGCGTGGGTGAGCCGAACGGATGATGGGGATCGCCCCGCCCACGCCAGACTGTGACAACCACCTCAGGCCTTCCTGGCCCAAGGTGTACAACGCTTAGCTTCAGAACTTGGCTTCGGCATCCAACTGCAGGGTGTTGGTGTCGGCGTCGCGCTGGGTACGGCTGGAGAAATCCGCTTTGGTCAGGAAGTAGGTGGCACCGACGGCGAAGTTCTTGTCGATGTCGTAGCCCACTTTGAACTTATGGCCGCGTGAACCGGTGGTGCCGTTGGCGAAGTCCGAGTCGGTGAAGGCGCCGACCACGGCGTTACGCTGGGTGTCGCGGTAGTTGTAGTCCAGGTTGAAACCGAACACCTTGGACTTGGCACCCAGCAGCCAGGCGGTGTCCTGATCGGTGGAGGCGTCGTTGTTTTTCACGTATTGACCGTACAGCGACAGCGGTACAGCCAGTCCGCCGATGTCCAGTTGGCTGAAACCTTCGTACAGGCGGAACTCTTCGTTGGCCGAGTTACCGTTGACCGCCAGCGCGCACGGCGTGGTGGTCGTGGTGCAGCGGCTGTCTTCATCGTTCTTGTACGCGTAGACGCTGCCGCCCACGGTCAGTTTCAGGTTGTCGGTGAGCGAGATACGCGAGCCCAACTGGCCGGCGGTCAGGCGCAGGTCGTGACGGAACTGCACGCCGTCGCCGTCGACGTTGTCCTTGAGGTTGTAGTTGCCGATGCTGCCGAACAGCTCGGCGCTGCTGCCCAGAGGATACTTGTAGGTCAGCGCCAAACCTTCAGGGTTGATGTCGCTATCCCAGATCACGTCGCCCATATTGACCCACGGTTGCAGCATCTTGCCGCCGATTACGTGCAGGTTCTTGATCTGGTCAGGGTGGTAGTCGATGTAGCCCAGGTCCAGCCAGATCGACTTCTTGTCGAAGTAGCCATCCTGATCCTGGTTGGTGGAGCGGGCGTCGTCGCCGCCGCCGGTGGCGATACGGATACCGGTGTCCACTTGCGGGTTGATCTCGGTGTAGGCGCCCAGACGGGCACGGATACGCTGACGATCCTTGTCGCGGCCACCGTTGTTGGGCTCGCCGTCGATCTTGATGGTTTCCTGGCGGAAACGCACATCACCCTTGAATTGCGTCTTGGCTGCCCACGCCAGCTTCTGATCGAACACGCTCAAATCGTTGGTCTTTTTGGCGGTGGCCGCGATCTGTTCGTTGGTCTCTTGTTGAGCTTGCCGTGCGATCTGCTGTTCTTTCTGGTCTTTGGCCAACTCGGTTTGCAGTTCGGTGTACTGCGCCGCGGTGATCTGGCCGTTGGCCTTGAGCATGTCGAGCAATTTAGCGTCGACTGCGGCGCTGGCCGGAACACTCAGGGCCAGCAACAGGCCGCCGCACAGGACCGCCGCAGTTTTAGTGGAAGCAAGACGCATATCAATCTCCGAAAGTGAGGAGGGATGGCAAACCATCCAGGACACAACCGACCGATGACGGACGGAAAAGTAACCACCTGCTAGAACCAGGTGCTCTAAAAACAGGCGTCAGTATCGCGATGGTTTATGACGGAGCGGTGGCAAAGTGATGTCATGTCGATGACAAATGAATCGAGCGCGGAACTATCGGTTTAGAGCCTTGTCCGGCGATTCGGGCGTGTATCGATGCTGGCGATAGGCGATACTCGCCAGGCTTTCACGCCATGATGTAGTGAGGATGCCGATGCCGTTGCAACGTCTGGACAACCTGTCCGAAATCTCCCCGCAGGTATGGGATGCGCTGGTGCCGAGCGCCCAGCCCTTTGTGCGACACGCCTTCCTCAGCGCTTTGGAGGACAGTGCCAGCCTCGGTCCGCAGTCAGGCTGGAAAGCGGAGCATTTGTTGCACTGGGAGGGCGATCGTCTGGTGGCGGCGCTGCCCGGTTATCGCAAATGGCATTCCTATGGCGAGTACGTGTTCGATCACGGCTGGGCCGATGCCTGTGCGCGTGCCGGGATCGAGTACTACCCCAAACTGTTGGTGGCGGTGCCGTTCAGCCCCGTCAGCGGCCCGCGTTTGCTGGCCGCCAGCGTCGAGGACGGTTTCGAACTGCTCAACAGTCTGCCCGGTTACCTGGAAATAGAAGGGCTCTGCAGCGCACATATCAACTTCACCGACGGGCTGGCCGATGAAGCCTTGGGCGGCCAACCGGGCTGGTTGCAGCGCCTGGGTTGTCAATTCCACTGGCAGAACCGCGATTATCGCGACTTTCAGGACTTCCTCGACGCTCTGAGCTCGCGCAAGCGCAAGCAGATGCGCAAGGAGCGCGAGCAGGTAGCGGGGCAGGGCATCGCGTTCGAATGGCTGCAAGGTCACGAACTGAGCGAGGCGCAGTGGGATTTTGTCTACGCCTGTTACGCCAATACCTACGCGGTCCGTCACCAGGCGCCGTACCTGACCCGCGCCTTTTTCAGCCTGCTGGCCGAGCGTATGCCCGAGGCGATCCGCGTAGTCCTGGCCAAGCAAGGCACACGTCCGGTGGCCATGGCCTTCAGCCTGATCGGCGGCGACAGCTTCTACGGCCGCTACTGGGGCTGCCTGGCGGAGTTCGACCGCCTGCATTTCGAAACCTGTTTCTACCAGGGCATGGATTACGCCATCGCCCACGGCCTGCAACGATTCGACGCCGGCGCCCAGGGCGAACACAAACTGATCCGTGGGTTCGAACCGGTGATCACGCGTTCATGGCACTACCTGCGGCATCCGGGCTTGAAGAGCGCGGTGGAGGATTTTCTCGAGCGCGAACGGGTAGGGATTCTGGCGTATGCCGAGGAGGCGAAGGTGGCGCTGCCGTATCGGCAGGTATAAAGACCGTTGGTCTGCATCGGTACTCACAGGTAATAATCTGGCTATCATGTATGTACAAAAGTACATACAGGCGTTTGCCATGCATTTTGAATGGGATGATTCCAAGAACAAGGCCAATATCTCCAAGCACGGCATCGATTTCAATGACGTCCCCGATATATTTCGCCATCCAATGCTGGCCTTGCGCGATGATCGAGCGGATTATGGGGAAGAGCGTTGGATATGTATTGGTTGGATAAAACTGTTAATGGGTGTAGTCGTATACACCGAGCGATGTGGTGATGTGATTCGTATCATCTCCGCGCGAAAGGCAACTAAGAAGGAGGCCAAATACTATGACGCAAACATCCAAAACTGATTGGGAGCGCCTGGCCAAAATGAGTGATAAAGAGATCGATACCAGCGATATCCCTGAATTGGACGCCGAATTTTTCCGTCGTGCGGAGTTACGTGTGCCTGTAAAACAGGCAGTGACTATTCGGCTGGATGCCGACGTTCTTGAGTGGTTCAAAGGTCAAGGCACGGGTTATCAGACGCGGATCAACCAGTTGTTGCGCCAATACATGCAGGCCCATCAGGGGTGAGCAGGTGCCCTGATCCTTCTTTGCATGGGGTGTCAAGCTTGAGGCCCTTTATCCAGCCCCACTTTCACAACGGCGCTGCGGCGACCGTACTGTCGCTGACCTGAGCGACGATACACGTCGGTAATCCCCTTACCGTGTTGCCCGTGAGGAGCTTGCCTGTGGCAAGCCCGCTCACGACAACGTGGCCCCTCACCGATCTGTCAGTCAGTCGATACCGACGAAGCCACCGGTTTGATGCTGCCAGAGCCGCGCATACAGCCCGCCATGCGCCAGCAGTTCGGCATGGCTGCCACTTTCGGCGACCGCGCCTTTCTCCAGCACCACCAGGCGGTCCATGCGGGCGATGGTCGACAGGCGGTGGGCAATTGCGATCACCGTTTTGCCTTGCATCAGGGTTTCCAGGCTTTCCTGGATCGCCGCTTCCACTTCCGAGTCCAGCGCCGAGGTGGCCTCGTCCATGATCAGGATCGGCGCGTCCTTGAGCAGCACCCGCGCAATGGCGATGCGCTGGCGTTGCCCGCCGGAGAGTTTCACCCCGCGCTCACCGACGTGAGCATCCAGCCCGGTGCGGCCTTCAGCGTCCGACAGTAAGGGGATGAACTCATCGGCGCGCGCTTTATGAATCGCCCTCCAGAGTTCTTCGTCAGTGGCATCGGGCTTGCCGTACAGCAGGTTGTCGCGGATCGAGCGGTGCAGCAGCGACGTGTCCTGGGTGATCATGCCGATCTGTTCACGCAGGGTCTCCTGGGTCACTTCGGCGATGTTCTGGCCGTCGATGAGGATACGCCCACCTTGCAGGTCGTAAAGGCGCAGCAGCAGGTTGACCAGCGTCGATTTGCCCGCGCCGGACGGGCCGATCAGGCCGATTTTTTCCCCGGCCTTGATGCTCAGGTTGAGGCCGCCAATGATCCCGCTTTTTTTGCCGTAGTGAAAATCCACCTGCTCGAAGCGCACTTCGCCATGGGGTACGTTCAGGCGTGGAGCATTGTCGCGGTCGGTCACGGCCAGCGGCTGGGCGATGGTTTTCAGGCCGTCCTGGACCATGCCGATGTTTTCGAAAATGCCATTGACCACCCACATGATCCAGCCGGACATGTTGACGATGCGGATCACCAGGCCAGTGGCCAGGGCGATGGCGCCCACCGAGATCAGCGACTGGGTCCACAACCACAGCGCCAGGCCCGTGGTGGTGACGATCAGCAGGCCGTTCATGGTGGTGATGGCAATGTCCATGCTGGTGACCACGCGGCTGGCCAACTGGGTTTTTTCAGTCTGCTCGATCAGCGCTTCCTTGGCGTATTGCTGCTCGTACTGAGTGTGTGCGAACAGCTTCAAGGTGGTGATGTTGGTGTAGCCGTCGACGATGCGCCCCATCAATTTGGAGCGCGCCTCGGAGGAGATCACCGAGCGTTCCTTGACCCGCGGTACGAAGTAACGCAATGCCAGGCTGTAGCAAATGATCCAGCTCACCAGTGGGATCATCAGACGCCAGTCCGCCTCGGCAAACAGCACCAGGGAACTGATGGCATAGATCGCCACGTGCCAGATGGCATCCACTGCCGCCACGGCGGAGTCGCGCAGCGAATTGCCGGTTTGCATGATGCGCTGGGCGATTCGTCCGGCGAAGTCGTTCTGGAAGAAATTCAGGCTCTGCTTGAGCACGTAGCTGTGGTTCTGCCAGCGAATCAGGCTGGTCATGCCGGGGCTGATCGTCTGGTGCACCAGCAGGTCATGCAGGGCGCCGAAGATCGGGCGCAGCAGCAGGGCAACCACGGCCATCCAGATCAGCTCGGTGCTGTGTACCTGGAAGAAGTCCGCGGGCGGCGTGCCCTGGGCCAGGTCGATGATGCGACTCAGGTAGCTGAACAGCGCGACTTCGATCAGCGCGCCGATCAAGCCCACCACCAGCAGGGCGGCGAAGTGCGGCCATACCTGGCGCAGGTAATAGAGGTAGAAGGGCAGGACTTTGTCAGGCGGGGCGGCGCTGGGCGCGTCGCGGAAAATATCGATCAGTTGTTCGAAACGACGATAGAGCATTGGGGTTGACGCCCGCCGGGCGGGCTCTCCTTTCAGGTGCGCGCGCAGCCTTGTGGGCTGCGCGCGGTGCGTCCTGCAGACTTCAGTCGATGCGCTTGGCCGACTTGATCACGACAGGGTCGATTGGCACGTTCTGCATGCCTGGCTTGGTGGTGGTCTGGGAGTTGACGATGATATCGACCACGTCCATGCCCTTGACCACTTTGGCGAATACCGCGTAGCCGGCATCGCGGCCGGGGTCGAGGAAGGCGTTGTCAGCCACGTTGATGAAAAATTGGCTGGTGGCCGAATCCGGGTTCGAGGTGCGCGCCATCGACAGCGTGCCACGCACGTTGTGCAGGCCGTTGCTGGCTTCGTTCTTGATGGGGGCTTCGGTCGGCTTTTGCACCATCTGCGTAGTGAAACCGCCGCCCTGGACCATGAAACCTGGAATCACACGGTGGAAAATCGTGTTGGTGTAGAAGCCTTTGTCGACATAGGCCAGAAAGTTCTTGGTACTGATCGGCGCCTTGACCGGGTCCAGTTCGATTTCAATCTGGCCATTGGTGGTGTCGAGCAGAACGTGCGGCGCCTTGGCCGGCTCTGCGGCCATCAGGTTGGCAGCGAACAAGGCGGAACCGGCGAAGAAGGCGATTTTTTTCAGCATGGGTCAGTGATCCTGGTAGTGGTGTCGACGGTCTTTAGAAAATCGAGCAGGGTCGTGTTAAAGACGTCGGGTTGATCCAAAGGCGTGGCATGGCGGGAATCTTCGATGACCACCAGTCGCGCATCGGGCAGCAGTTTTACATAGATTTCTTTTTGCGCCACGGGGGTGTAGTCGTGGTCGGCGCTGATGACCAGGGTTGGACAGGCGATCCTGGAAAGTCGTTCCTGCACGCTCCAGCCCACAATCGCATCGAAGCTGGCGAGATAAGCACGTTTGTCGTTTGTTGCCCAGCGCTCGGCCATTTTGCGACGCAGATCGGCCTGCTGCGGTTTGGGAAACAACCGCTCGGCCAGGGCCTTGCCGATGCAGCTCAGGCTGAGCACGCGCGCCAGTGTCCAGCGCTTGGCCCATTGCCAATGGTCATTGACGCTGCGTACCTTGACCTCGGGCGCGCTGTTGACGATGCACAGGCTGCGCACCAGGCAGGGCGCGTCCACCGCCAGCTGAAAGGCGATCATACCGCCCATGGACAGCCCGGCCACATGGGCCGGCGGCAGGTCGAGGTGGTCGATCAGCGCGATCAGATCCGCGCTGAAGCCCGGGATACTGTAACGCTCGCGCGGCTTGTCGGAGCGCCCATGGCCGCGTACATCCACCACGATCAGGCGGTAATGCCGGGACAGTACCGGCACCTGCAGCTCCCAATCCTGGCTGCTGGAACCCAGGCCGTGGATCAGGATCAGCGGAGTACCGTGGCCGTATTCCGTGTAGTGCAGGGTGCAGCCTTGATGGTCGAACCAGGCCATGCACGAACTCCGTTTCAGGCTTGCCGAGGCGCGGCGAAAGGCGCGTCCAGCGGGGCGGTGTCGAAGGTGCGCAGCAATTCGACAAGGATCTGCGTGGCCGGGCCCAAGGGTTTGTCCTTGTTTGAGTACAGAAAGAACGTCGGGTGGCGGCTGCCGCCCTGTTCCAAGGGTAGCTGCTTGAGTACGCCCTCGGCGAGTTCGCGTTCGATCATGTGGCGTGGCAACCAGGCAAAACCCAGGCCGCTGCCCACAAAGGACGCCGCCGTGGCCAGGCTGCCGACGGTCCAGCGTTGTTCGGCGCCGAGCCAGCCCACATCTCGCGGTTGCTGGCGACCGGAGTCGCGGATCACCACTTGCATCTGGCTCTCCAGGTCCTGGAAGCTCAGCGCGCGGTTCATGCGATGCAGGGCATGCTCGGGGTGGGCCACGGCGACGAACTCCACATCGCTCATCTCGGTGCCCAGGTAGCCGGGGATACTGAACCCGCAAATCGCCAGGTCGGCCACGCCTTCGATCAGCAGCTCTTCGACACCGGACAACACCTCCTCGCGCAGCCGCACACGGCAACCCCGGCTTTGTGGCATAAATGCGCTCAAGGCGCGCACCAGCCGGGCGTTGGGGTAGGCGGCGTCCACCACCAGGCGCACTTCGGCTTCCCAGCCCTGCTCCATATGGTGGGCCAGGTCTTCCAGCTGGCTGGCGTTCTTCACCAGTTGCCGCGAGCGGCGCAACAGCACTTCGCCGGCATCGGTGAGCACCGCCTTGCGCCCGTCGATGCGCAGCAGCGGCACGCCGAGCTGGTCCTGCATGCGGGCCACGGTGTAGCTCACCGAAGACTGCGAACGGTGCAGCGCTTCGGCCGCCTGGGCGAAGCCGCCATGGTCGACCACGGCTTGCAGCGTGCGCCATTGATCGAGGGTAACGCGGGGCGCTTTCAAGATAGGTTCCTCTTGTCCTAAGCTGGCGGTCCTTATTGGAGACTGCCGAATGAGAAAATTCTGTTGTGTGTTGCTGGCGCTGTTGCCGATGAGTGCGTATGCCTACCCCATCGATGTGACCAAAAAGATCGAAGGCGTGAGCCTGGACTACACGGCGTCCGACGTGGACGATGACATCAGTTCGATTCAACTGAATAACTACGGCACCATTGACGCACAGTGTTCGGTAGTCTTCACCAACGGTCCGGAATCGCCCCGTCGACGTAATGTCTCGGTACCGGCCGGCAAAAGCACAAACACCACGGTCAAGTTCACCCGCTCCATTATCAAGATGCGTATCGCTCTGGAGTGCGCCCCGAAATAGCGCGCCGGTGGAGCGCTCTACAGGGATACCCGGTTAATCAACAAATTTCTAGATGGGTTATAGCAGTTTTTTGCGCTTTTTAATCGAATCAGCCCTGGATAATCTTTTCTCCATCGACTTACAGCAGTTTCAGATGGAGCCTACAAAGCCATGTCCAACGTTCTGATTATTGAAAGCAGTGCACGTCAGCAGGATTCGATCTCCCGCCAGCTCACCCGGCAGTTCATCGGCCAATGGCGCGCCGCTCACCCGGCGGACCGGATCAGCGTGCGCGACGTGGCCCTTAACCCGGTGCCGCACCTGGACGCGAATTTGCTCGGCGGCTGGATGAAGGCGGCGGAGCAGCGCAATGACGACGAACAGATCTCCCTCGACCGCTCCAACGAATTGACCGATGAACTGCTCGCCGCCGACGTGCTGGTGCTGGCGGCGCCGATGTACAACTTCGCCATCCCCAGCACGCTGAAAGCCTGGCTGGACCACGTGTTGCGTGCCGGTGTGACGTTCAAATACACCCCCACCGGGCCTCAGGGGCTGCTGACCGGCAAGCGCGCCATCGTGCTCACCGCTCGCGGCGGTATTCATACCGGCGCCAGCTCCGATCACCAGGAACCGTACCTGCGTCAGGTCATGGCCTTCATCGGGATTTACGACGTCACCTTCATTCATGCCGAAGGGGTGAACCTGAGCGGTGACTTCCAGGAGAAGGGCATCAACCACGCCAAGGCGCTGATTGCCCAGGTGGCGTGATCCTTTAATCGCCACGTAATCGCTCGGTGTTTATATCGCTCCACGCCAACCCTTCAAGTACGCGTAACGAACCTCCCTTTGCACTTGTTGCTCCTGAGTGCTCCTGCCCGATTGCCGCTATAGCGAGGTCGGGTTTTTTTTGCCTCCAGTTTCGTCCCGCAACGAAAAGCTTTAATGTCCCGCCCATTCGAAACGAGGCGCGCATGGGCTATCTACTGGTTGTCACCCTGATTCAGGCATTTTCCTTCAGCTTGATCGGCGAATACCTCGCCGGTCACGTCGACAGCTACTTCGCGGTGCTGGTGCGCGTGGTGCTGGCCGGGCTGGTATTTATCCCGCTGACGCGCTGGCGTTCGGTGGAGCCTGCGTTCATGCGCGGCATGCTGGTGATCGGCGCGCTGCAGTTCGGCGTGACCTATGTGTGCCTTTACCTGAGCTTTCGCGTGCTCACGGTGCCGGAGGTGCTGCTGTTCACCATCCTTACGCCGTTGCACGTGACCCTGATCGAGGACGCCCTGAACCGGCGTTTCAACTTCTGGGCGCTGCTGGCCGCGCTGGTAGCGGTGGCGGGCGCGGCGGTGATTCGCTTCGACCAGATCACCGCCCACTTCCTGGTGGGCTTTTTGCTGCTGCAACTGGCCAACTTCACCTATGCCGCCGGGCAGGTGATGTACAAGCACCTGGTGGCGCGCTACCCGAGCGACCTGCCGCACTATCGACGCTTCGGCTACTTCTACCTTGGCGCGTTGCTGGTGGTGTTGCCGGCGTTCCTGCTGTTCGGCAAGGCTGACTTCCTGCCGGAGGCGCCGCTGCAATGGGGCGTGCTGGTGTTCCTCGGCCTGGTCAGTACGGCGCTGGGCCTGTACTGGTGGAATAAAGGCGCGTGTCTGGTAAACGGTGGCACGCTGGCGGTGATGAACAACCTGCACGTACCGGTGGGCCTGCTGCTCAACCTGCTGATCTGGAACCAGCACGAGCCGCTGGGCCGCCTGGCCTTGGGTGGCCTGGTGATTCTGGCGGCGGTCTGGATAAGTCGATTGGGCGTAAAGCCCGCGCCTGGCGTACAGTCTGCGACGTGATGGGCCTTGGGCGGCGTGAGCGGCGATGAAAGTCTGCTATCGGAAAGAACGGTGTGGGGGCGGCAGAGTGGACAAGATTGATGAACTGATCATTGCGGCCTTGAAGGATGACTCCCGCGTCAGCCTGGCGCAATTGGCGCGGCAAGTTCACAAGTCTCGAACCGCAGTAGAGTCGCGCGTACAAAAGCTGATTGAAAAAGGCGTCATCCTGGGCTTTACCATCAACGTCGCGGAGGGCGATGGCACCTTGCAAGCGGCGTTTTTGATGCTGACGCTCAATGGCAGTCACTGTCACCTGGTGTATCCGATGCTTCAGCAGTTCAGCCAGGTGGTGCATGCCTACTCACTGTTTGGCGACGTGGACATGATGCTCGACGTTCGCTACAGAAGCTTTGAAGAGCTGATGGTGTTCAAGGAAAGCCTGTTGAAGATCGAGCATGTGAAGGAAGTGGTGGTCAACCCCGTGCTGAAGGCCTGGCGTTAGGCCCAGGCCATGGCCGGCATGGCTTCACGCATGATCGCGAACGGTTTCAAGAAAATGATGACTCAGGTTCGGCATTTGCTGACGAAGGGTGTCCACGAGTTCTTCGATGACCGCCTGGTTGAATTGGAACGATGTGTCGTCATGTCCCAGGATCACCACCAGCAGCCTCGATGAGTCTTTCGTCAGCCGGAAGTCATGGGCATCGGCGTCCACCTTGCCGATGCTCGCCAACGGCACATCCCCGCAGGTATAGACGATGTCGCCGACAGGAATCGTGATGGGCTTCTTGGCGAACAGCGGGCGTAGCACCCTCGGTTTGTCCGAGCGCATCACATAGATGTCATCCTTCTGGTGATACGTGTGCACGCCGATGCTGACCCCATGCCGGATTGCGACCGCGTTATAGGCATCGACGATATTGTTGATGGGGTAAACGCCTTTGGCGATGAAGCGTCGCAGCAGTTTTTCATTAGCGCTGACGGTATTTTCGTAGCCGAGTTTTTTGAGCTGCCTGGAAAACCCTTCGTAGACGACGTTCGAATCCAGCTCGTTAAGATGCGAGGCCACGTGGTTCAGGTTGCTCTGCAGTACCCCGACGAAGCTCCGATCATCCGAGACGGTGACGTCCTCGATAACGGCCGCGCACGCATTGTTGATGCCCAGCTCGCAAGCTGACTTTTTGATAATCAAACGGCTTCTCATAACCTTAGGCCCACAGTTTTTTTCGCAGATTGGCGGTACTCACGTCCAGTTGCTGCGCCGAGGGGCTTTGCAGCCAGAACAGCCCTGGACAGGTGGCGAAGTCGATAGTGACCGGGGTGGTATCGCCGGCGCGCATGAAATACCGGTGCCCGCAGTAGGCTTCGTCCGCCTGGGCGCTTTGTAAGGCCTGGGGTGACGGCGGCTCGAAGGTTCGGCTTTCATCGGAGCAGAAGAAACCGATCCGGCCATGGCTGATCTGGCTGGCCGCAGCAGCCTGGGGGCGGGGGTGGCCGAGGTAGCTGTCGATCGACAGTGACAGCAAGTCGGGGAGATACACCTGCTGGAACAGCAGGGGCGCGATGCCGCCGTGCAAGCGACCGCCGGCCTCAATCATTACCGGCCCGGCGTCGGACCAAATGATCTCCATATGGATCGGCCCGACGCGTACGCCCAGGGCCGCCGCCGCCTGGCGGGCGTAATCGGTCAGCGGTTGCAGTTCGGGCGCCTGAGGGTCGAGGGTGTCGAGGCTTTCGTAGACAAACATGCTGCCGTTCTTCTGGATCTTGGTGTACTTGCAGACGCTGGCGACGATGTAGGTGCTGCCGAAGGCGACCATATCCACCACGTACTCAGGCCCCGCTATGAACGACTGCACGATAAACCCGAGATTGACTTCGCCGAGGTCGTTTTTCTGCTGCCAGGCGGCGTTTTTCAAGGCGGTTTCCACTTCGCGCTTGCCCTGGGCAAACACCACGCCTTCAGTGGCGGCCGAGTTCAGTGGCTTGACCACATAGGTGGCCGACTCGTCGAGTTTGGCCACCACCTCGCCGATGCGGCTCGGTGAGCTCAGCAGGTGCGAGGCGATGTGGGACAACTGGTGGTGTTTCAATGCCTGCTGCATGGAGAACTTGTTACGGCGCAGGTCGCTGGTGATGCGGCTGTTGCCGGGGATGTCGAGCAGCTCCGTCAGGTAGTCGGTGAGATAGATCGCGGTTTCGCAACCGGCGATCACGGCGCTCAGCGACAAGGTTTCCAGAGTGATCAACAGGCTTTCTTCCCAGTGATATACCTGATCAAAGTTGTCTGCGATCAAGTCTTGGGTGAAGTGTTCCGGCAAGTCACGGGTGGAGATCACGGCGATGCACCGGATGCCCTGCGCGTTGAGCAGGGGGGCATACAGTTTGCCCGTGGAGAACGGGTCAACGATCAATACGGTTTTCACTACTGTCACGTCGTGTATTCCTTATTCCGTGGTGGCGGTGGGCGCGGGGGCCGGGGTCAGGTTCCACGCCAGTACGGCAGTGGCCAACAGGCCGGCGGAGACGATCATCAACAGGCGGGCGCCTTCGAGTCCTAGGAAGCCGGAGGTGGTGAAGAACGTCAGGATCATCGGCGCCGAGCCACTGACCAGCAGGTAGTAGAGCGAGCTTTTGGCCGCGATCACGTCGGCTACCCTTGCGTTGGGCGCCGACTCGATCAAGGTTCTGCGCAATTGGATGCGCAGGCTGTTGATGCAAAAACCCAGCAGGAAGGCCGCGGCCATCATCACGTAGAGGTTGTGGAAGTAGACGATCGCCACGTCCGCCAGTATCACCAGCGAGATCGCGCCGTAGCGGTTGAGCTTGATGCGCGGCAACACCGCAGCGCTGAAGGCGCCCAGGCCCGCCAGGCCGCTGGCGACCCCGAACAGCGTGGCATTCCACTCATTGAGTTTTTGAAAAACGATGGGCACCAGGCTGTTGAACGCGCCGATATGGAAACCGATCATGCTCAACACGATGATCAGGATATAGAGGTTTCGCGGTAGCTCCAGTGGCCGCGCGGTGGAGGTTGCCGTGGCCTGTTCGGTGGCGTGTTCGTTGGGGCTGTCGGCTACCAGAAGGATGGCCGCGAGCGAGACAATCGCTGCCAGGCTGATGATCTGCAGCGTCTGGTTGACCGAAAACACATCCACAATCAACCCGCCCAGGAGCGCGCCGCCGAAGGCACCGATCTGTATGGAGGTTTGCATCAACCGCGCGCAGGTATCGCTGTCGGTGAGGCCGGCCAGCACCAGCTTGGTATTTTTCGATTCCAGTGTGCTGATGGTGAAGTAGTCGGTCACGCCCACTACGAACGCAATGGCCAGGAAGCCGATCGGTAGCAGGGCGGCCTCGGTAAACGACAAGCCCAGGACTGCCGCAAAGGCCACCAGGCGAATGTACAACAGCCGTTTCAGGCTCAGTTCAATGGTGAAGAACCGGCCGATGTACTGTTCGCACAGATAAGGCACGACGGTCGCCACGCACAAGGTGGCGCCGACCAGGAAGGTCGAACCGGTAGTCTCCAGGCCGAACCAGACCATCGCGATGACAATCGCCATGTCGAGGCCGGTGAAGAGCGTCACGATTGAGTAGAACGCTGTCAGTGTCGATTTAGTCTTCATGAGCTTCATCCGTCGTAGCGGGAAATTTTAAGCAGCGGCACACACCGCTCTGTGTCGCCGACGACCGTGCTGATCCGGTTCCTGACACGCACGGTGGGCAGTGCGCTCTTTTCCAGGTTGCAGACCCTGTAGGCGTTGTCGTGCCAGGGACAGATCACACTTTGGCCGTCGCCTGTCACTTCGCCCATGTGCAGCGGGCCGCCACGGTGGGGGCACTTGGTGGGCAGCAATTGCGTCGAATACGCGTGACGCTTGAGAAAGTAGGTGCGTTCCTCCACGGCCACATAATTGGCGTGGGAGATATTCAGGCTGATGGCTTTCATGGGGTTGCCCACTCAAATGGCGGTTACGGTGTAGGTGCAGGAGGGACTGCAGATGCGCGTGCCATGCAGCATTCCCTTGGGAATCACAACGCCTTCGCCGGCTTTGAGGCGTACCGTCAGTTCGGGGCTGGCGACAAACTCCAGCTCGCCTGATTCGACCCAGAACAGTTCGTCATTGGGGTGGGTATGCAGCACCGACAGTTCGAGTTCAGTCTCGGTAATCCTCAGGTCCACGGGTTTTTGGCCCTGCAGCGCCGCTGCCCGTGCGCGATGCTGATCCAACTCGTCATGCCATTGGATATGGGCATACAACTCTTCGTCGGCGATGTCCTGAAGCAGCCTGAACTCTTCGAAGCCGCGTATAAGGTCGGGAATGATCTGGGTGCCGAACTGCTTGATCATGGGCATGATCAAGCGCTGCAGCGCCATTCTTCCGTGGTGTACATCGATGTGGGCATGTTCGTCGAAATAGTCCGTGGAGACGGTGCCGTTGAAGATGGTCTTGATTGCGCGTGACTGGTGCTTGGTCGTCAGTGCCAACGTGGCTTCGGTGTAGTACATCGCGCCGATATAGCGGAACAGTTCGCCGTGGTTGGCCGATACGTAGTGGAAGTAGTTGGTGAGCGACAGCGACGCCGGCGTATAGAACTGCCAGTAATGGTGTACGTGATGGGGCATGCCCATGTCCTGGAGCATGTCTTCGAAAATGGTGCTGTGCTTCTTTTTGTCGACGCCGTAGCCATACTCGTCGATCAGGATCTTGAACAATTCGCTGGTGTACACACCGCTGTTGCCCAGTACGTTGCGGGCCATCGCCGATGCTTCACTGAGAAAGTCTCCCGCACATTGCGTCATGAAAAACCTGGCGGCACGTTCCGGCTGGCGGCTGGTGGTTAACACTTCATGGAGTTTGGACTCGGAGTGAGCGACGTCGTCCAATACCTTATCGGTGTGGGCGATAAAGGACTCCAGGCACCAAGGGCCGTTGATATGCACTTCTTCCTTGAGCCAGTTGTATAGATAGTGTTCCAACAAGGGCCGGATCTTTTTACCACTGGCGGCGTGAACGGGATCGTAGAAACTTTTAAAAGCCTTTAAATCCAGTTCCAATGGCGGCTTGGGTAAAAAGACCAGATCCTGTTCGTAGATATTCAACAATAACCGCTGTGCCAAGAGATGCTGACTGTTTGAAAGTTGATCGCTGGTCAGGCAGGTGGTAATGATTGAATCGGTGACGTCCTGTGGCCGCGACGGTCGTTGATAAGGGCTTTGGGTATAAAAGTCGTGGGGTTGAGCAAAGGCGGCGGCACCACAATAGTGGGTCAGGGCTTCGGCATTCGAACTTAATACAAAATCTGCTGCATTAACGGAAAGCTGAGTTGTCCATAACATGGCGGGGGCCTTTTGCTGGCGTGGTTCGATGGCCCAGATGCTAAGCAGTTGGTTTTTTTTAAAACAGATTAGAAACAGTGCGCGCACGTAGTGAAATTCACTAAACGCGTAGGAAGAATTTTCTTTGTGGGCTGTGCCGGTTGAAGAATGGGCCGTGGCGGCTACACATAGTGGCGGGCTTTTTTACGGCGGGTGAGTCAGCAGTGGCTGACCTTGGAGCGAGGCGCTTGCCAGTGCCTCGCCGGTATCGCTGTCAATGCTCGGAGGATTGCGAGGCGTGGGTATCGCGTGCCAAGGTCAGTATTGCGGTGCGCAAGTCGGTGCCGCTGGGTTGCTGATACAGGTTCAGTCCGAACTCCGGCAACACTGCCAGCAGATAGTCAAAAATATCCCCCTGGATGCGCTCGTAGTCCGCCCACACGGTGGTGCGGGTGAAACAGTAGATCTCGAGCGGCACGCCCTCGGCGGTGGTTTGCATCTGGCGGACCATGCACGTCATGTTGGGCTGGATGTCCGGATGACTTTTCAGATAGGCCAGCGCATAGGCGCGGAAGGTGCCCAGGTTGGTCATGCGCCGGCGGTTGGCCGACAGTTGCGCACTGTGGCCCTGGGCTTCGTTCCACGCCTTGAGTTCGGCCTGTTTGCGGCTGATGTAATCGGTGAGCAGGTGCACCTGGGTCATGCGCACTTCTTCGTCGTCACGCAGGAAGCGCACGCCGCTGGCGTCGATGAACAGGCTGCGTTTGATGCGACGCCCGCCGGAAACCTGCATGCCGCGCCAGTTCTTGAACGACTCCGACATCAGGCGCCAGGTCGGGATGGAGACAATGGTTTTATCGAAGTTCTGCACTTTCACCGTGTGCAGGGTGATGTCGACCACATCGCCGTCGGCACCGACCTGAGGCATTTCGATCCAGTCGCCGACCCGCAGCATGTCGTTGCTGGTCAGCTGCACGCTGGCGACGAACGACAGCAACGTGTCCTTGTAGACCAACAGGATCACCGCCGACATCGCACCCAGGCCGGATAGCAGCAGTAACGGCGAACGGTCGATCAGAGTGGCGACGATGATGATCGTGCCGAACACAAACAGCACCATCTTCGCCAATTGCACATAGCCCTTGATCGAGCGTGTGCGGGCATGTTCGGTGCGGGCATAGATGTCCAGCAGGGCGTTGAGCAGGGCGCTCATGGCCAGCACCAGGAACAGGATGGTGAACGCCAGGGCTACGTTGCCGATGAACAGGGTGGCGGTCTTGCTCAGGTCGGGCACCAGGTACAGGCCGAACTGGATCACCAGTGACGGGGTCAGTTGCGCCAGGCGGTGGAAGACTTTGTTGTGGCGCAAGTCGTTGAGCCAGTGCAGGGCCGGTTGCCGGCCGAGCAATTTGACCGCGTGCAGGATCAGGTAGCGCGCCACCCGACCCAGTACCAGCGCCACCACCAGCAATACCAGCAGGCCCAGGCTCGCGTGCAACAGCGGGTGTTGATCCAGTGCGCCCCAGAGGTCTTGGACGTTACGCCAAAGCTGTTTGATATCCATGGATGAAGCGGTTCCTCGGTAAGACAGGTCGGGGGCGATTAGAGCATCTGAGTGCGACAAAGTTGATGTCATTGACACAATCACGCACAAAAAAACGCCTGATTGGCACCGCTCGCGTAAAGAAACTCGGTTTGGACGCCCGAAACCGTTACCCTATGCAGCTGATATTTTGCATTTCTTCGAGGTAGCACCCGTGTTTTCCCAATTCGCCCTGCACGAACGCCTGCTCAAAGCCGTGGCCGAGCTTAAATTTGTCGAGCCTACGCCAGTGCAGGCCGCGGCCATTCCGCTCGCGCTTGAAGGGCGTGACCTGCGGGTGACGGCGCAAACCGGCAGCGGCAAGACCGCCGCGTTCGTCCTGCCGGTCCTGAATCGTTTGATCGGCCCGGCCAAGGTCCGCGGCAGCATCAAGACCCTGATCCTGCTGCCGACCCGCGAGTTGGCCCAGCAAACCCTGAAAGAGGTCGAGCGCTTCTCGCAGTTCACCTTCATCAAGTCCGGCATCATCACCGGCGGCGAAGACTTCAAGGTCCAGGCCGCCATGCTGCGTAAAGTGCCGGACATTCTGATCGGCACGCCAGGGCGCATGATCGAGCAACTGAACGCCGGCAACCTGGACCTCAAGGAAGTCGAAGTGCTGGTGCTCGACGAAGCCGACCGCATGCTCGATATGGGCTTTGCCGACGATGTGCAGCGTTTGGTGGGCGAGTGCGTCAACCGTCAGCAGACCATGCTGTTCTCCGCCACCACCGGCGGCTCGACCCTGCGCGACATGGTCGCCAAGGTGCTGAACAACCCGGAGCACCTGCAGGTCAACAACGTCAGCGACCTCAATGCGACCACCCGCCAGCAGATCGTCACCGCCGACCACAACGTGCACAAAGAGCAGATCCTCAACTGGCTGCTGGCCAACGAGACGTATCAGAAAGCCATTGTGTTCACCAACACTCGCGCCGCCGCCGACCGCATCTACGGCCGTCTGGTCGCTCAGGAATACAAGGCGTTCGTGCTGCACGGCGAGAAAGACCAGAAGGATCGCAAGCTCGCCATCGACCGCCTCAAGGCCGGCGGTGTAAAGATCCTGGTGGCCACCGACGTCGCCGCCCGTGGCCTGGACGTGGATGGCCTGGACCTGGTGATCAACTTCGACATGCCGCGCAGCGGCGACGAATACGTGCACCGCATCGGTCGCACCGGGCGAGCCGGTAACGATGGCCTGGCGATCTCCCTGATCTGCCACGGCGACTGGAACCTGATGTCGAGCATCGAGCGCTACCTGAAGCAGTCTTTCGAGCGCCGCACCATCAAGGAAGTCAAAGGCACCTACACCGGGCCGAAAAAGGTCAAGGCGTCGGGCAAGGCCGTCGGCGTGAAGAAGAAAAAGACCGACGCCAAGGGAGAAAAGAAGAAAGCCGGCGCGAAGTCGCCGACCAAGCGCAAGATCGCCAACCGCCCGAAGACCGACAACCTGTCGTTGGTAAGCAAGGACGGCATGGCCCCGCTCAAGCGCCGCAAGCCGCAAGTGCCGGCCGCTGAATAAGCCTGAGGCAATATAAAAAAAACCGGACAATGTCCGGTTTTTTTATAGGCTCAGTTTTTGGCCTTGGCGGCAGCCTCTTTCAACTCTTTGAGGCGCGCGTCGATCAACTGGCATTTGTCGGGAAACTCCGCGCTTTCGGTGTCCAGGTCCATTTTCTGCAATTGCTGGTTCATCTCCTTGGCTTTGGCCGGGTTCTGTTCGGTGAGCTGGGTGACTTGCCTGGCCAGTTCCTCGCGCTTGGCGGTGGCTTCTTCCGGAGTACAGGCCCAGGCGGGCAGGGCGGTGAGCAGGGCGGCAGCGGCAGCCAGGTTCATCAGGGTTTTCATGATCGACCTCCTTGGCGTTAGTAGTCAGTTGAGGGGGCGAACGTCTGGAAAGTTCAGAGAAATACCGCCCGTGCATTCGGCTGAACGGCCGCTGACGTCACAGGTCACACCTGCTGACGGGCTACTTTTCCTCACGCCCGCAGGAGGAATCAGGATGACGACTTACAATTGGGATTTGATCGAACGTTTGCTGCATGAAGTGCAGAACGGCGAGGGCAGCTTTGCCCCGCGCAAGTATGCGGAGCAGGAAGCCGCCGATAAGGCCACGGCCGGCGAATCCATTGGTAACCTGGATGCACTGAAAAAAACCGCCGCCGATTATGAGGCGCTGCTGCTCAAGCGCGGCTTTATCCAATCGCGCCCGGAAGAAGAGGGCGGTAACGGTGAAAATTTCATCTTGACCCCGCGGGGTTCGAGTTTGCTGGCGCTGATCGACAGCTCCATTCCCGGCGATGCCCGTTCGCGTCAGATCCTGGACGAACAGGAAGACGCGTTGGACGAAGCGACCTTTGAGCGTGTGGCCTGCGAAGCGGCGAATGCGGGCGGCGCGATCTAAGGTCTGTACGACGCTGTCGTGGCGGGGGGCACCCCGCCCCGTTAGCGCTCAGTGGCCTTCAGGCATTTGAGGGCTTTGAAGTCGCTGCGCACCCCGTCGATTTTCTGAGTCAGTTTCAGCCGCTGTTGCGCAGTGCTGTCCGCCATCAGGTCGATAATCAGGCTGCGCGCCTGCGCTTCCGTCTGCGCGTAGGCCGCTCGGTACTGCGGGGTCCACAGGCTTTCCCGGTCCACCAGCAGCTGCTGCATTTTTTGTGGGAAATCGGCGCTACGGCGTTGCTGCACCGCGTCGATAAACTGCGCCTGCCAATGGGCGCGGTTGCCGATCCACTGCTCATTCTGCTGGCCCAACGCTACCGACCAGGCCATGACCCTGGCTTGCTGGCTGGCGCTGAGCGGGCCCATCCAACTGTCCAGACGCTTGCGCATCCGCTCGGCGCGTTCCTTTATCTGTTGCTCCAGTGGCGGCTTGAGGTATTCGTCCTGGCGTTTGCGCAGGTCTTTGGCCAGCGCGTCGTTCATCGCGTTGACCTGCTCATCGTCCAATCCCTTAAGCAGCTCGATGGCCGAGGGCGTGATTTCGCGGGCGACCTCGGCGATCGCTCGCTTGGCCTCTGCCGTACGAGCCTGAAGTTCGACGTCGGTGACTTGGTTGCTGTCGACCATCTGTTGCAGGCGGTCGAGCCAGTCCAGATAACCCGGCAATTGGGTGGTGCAATGCCAGGCCAGGTGTTCCTTGAGTCTGTCGTTGAACCAGCTTTTCTGCCCGGCGTTCATGTCCAGATAGTCGTTGAGGGTCCAGGGAATGATTACGTCCAGGTTGCGATAGGCCAGGCCCACGCGATTGCAGCCGGCGAGCAGCAGACTCAGGGCCAGCAGTGCCACCGTTAATTTGAGCCGACGCAGCATGAGCGAAACCTTGCGCAGAGGGGATTAGTGCATGTGAACGCTGGCCGGGTCCGACAGTTCAGCCGGTTAGTAAAACGAGCGCACGGCCTTGAGGGTCAGCAGGCCATCGCATTCTGTGTTGTGCCCGGAGTAGGCCGAGCAGTCGCCGCCGCTGAGGCTGGAATCGCTGTAGATCAGGTCCAGGTCGATGCCTTTCCAGGCGCGGGAGAATTGCACCGACCAATCGCTGAAACTACTGATGGAGCCACCGTTCACCGAGACCGGGGAGCCCAGCTGATGGGTGGTGTACTTCATGCTCACGCCGATACCGAAGGGCTGCGTGCCGCCCAGGTCAGCGAAGAGGGTGCTGTCCTGACGGTCCGGGTCGTTGCTGAATGAGGCGCCGAAGCGATTGCCCAGCAGGTTCAGGCCACCGTAGAACTCCTGGCTGTTCATCGGGCTGAGCGTGGGGTAGCTGTAGTGGATCAGGCCCACTTCATAGCCCAGGGTCTGGTCAAAGGGGTGCTTGAAGCCCATGTAGGAATCGACTTCGAGGTTGCTGGACGATGACAGGCCCATGTTGGGCGAAAATTGGCCGAAGTACAGGCCGCTGTCGTGGCTAAGGTCCAGGCCACCGTGAAACGAATCACTGCCCGGCGACGTCGGTTTGACCAGACCCTGGGCCATGCTGCGGCTGGGGGTGGTGCCCAGCTTGAGGTCGAAGTCGCCCAATTCGCGCTGGAAGATTTGCGCTTCGGCCAGCGGGCTGGCGACCAGGGCAGTGATCAGGAATATGCAGGGTTTGAACATGCTTCACTCCATGAAAAGCGAGGAGCAGTGACGGAGAAAATCGAGCGGATGCCCGTGCTAGACGTGTGCAAGGATACCGGCGAATGGCGGGCGTTGAGCTCCGTTCGTCGATTAGCGTGCTATTGAATGCGATGTGAGGGTGTCTCAGACGCCAGCCCTAGCGCCTTGAAGGCAAGGCGCTCAGGAACCAGGGTGTGGTGCGGGGGGTTACTTCTTGCCCAGGCTGATTTGCTTGGACGGGCCGAAAGTCTGGCCGCTCACGCCCTTGGCAATTTGCTGGATTTCGCCACCGGACTTGAGGAACGCAGCGATCTGGCTGTTGATCGATTCGCTGGTTTCAACGGCGGGAGCTGGCTTTGCTTTGCTGTTGGATGCTTTTACACGCATGGCGGCCACTAACCTGTAGAAAATTAACTTGGCCAGGCATCGTACAGGAAATACTTGACAATTGCTTGGCAAATATCCCTTTGGAATAAGTGCTGCTGTCCGCAATGGCGGAAGTTCGTCACGCAAATAAGCCGCTAACTTGCTGTTTTAACTCGAAAGCCGTGCATCGGCGTGACGTTCTCCCACAGTGGAATTCACCACGATGATCTGACGAGCGGAGCAGGGCCAGTAGAAAGCCACGCAACCCCGCGATTTTTCAGGCGCGCGCGCGTGGCGGGCACAACTCGGGTAGAATGCCGCCCACGTAACGAGGGGGTTGGAAATGGCTTTAGTCGGGCGCTACAACAGTTTGCAAGTAGTCAAACACACGAACTTTGGTTTGTACCTTGATGGTGCGCAAGATGGCGAAATCCTCTTGCCTAATCGGTATATTCCCAAGGATATTCCCAGTGAAGATGAAGACTGGCTTAACGTTTTCATTTATCTGGACAGCGATGACAAACTTATCGCCACTACCGAAAAACCCAAAGTTCAAGTCGGCGAATTCGCCAGTTTGAAAGTGGTGGAAGTTAACAGCATCGGCGTGTTTCTCGATTGGGGGCTGCCTAAGGATCTGTTGCTGCCGTATTCGGAAGAAAAACGTCAATTGAGCGCGGGTGAGTATTGCGTGGTGCACGTCTATCTCGACAAGCACACCAAGCGCATCACTGCCACGGCGCGCCTGGACCGCTACCTGGACAAGACCCCCGCCAACTATCAGGTGGGTCAGGAAGTCGATCTGCTGGTCGCTGAAGCCACCGATATGGGGTTCAAGGCGATCATCAACAACAAGCATTGGGGCCTGATCCACAAGAACGAAGTGTTCAAGTTTCTGCGTCCTGGCAAGGAAGAGAAGGGCTTTATCAAAGAGATCCGCGCCGATGGCAACATCAGCCTGAGCCTGCAACCGGTCGGCCAGGAAGCGGCGTCCAGCCTGAACTCGAAGATCCTAGCCAAGTTGCGCGACAACAACGGCACCTTGCCGGTCAGCGATAAAAGTGACCCGGCGCTGATCAGCAACTTGTTCGGGGTGAGCAAAGGCAACTTCAAGAAGGCCATTGGTGCGCTCTACAAGCAGGGGCAGATTGTGATTCATGCCGATCGCATTGAACTAAGCTGAGTGCGGTTTGCTCTTCTGTAGGCACCAATCGGTGCCTACGGAGGCTGTTTCCATGACCAAGAAGACCCTGTTTGCCTACCTCGGCACTATGCTCGCGTTTCTGATTCTGGACGGCCTCTGGCTCGGCGTGGTCATGGGCCCCACCTACAAATCCCTGCTGGGCCCGCTGATGCTCGATCAGCCGCGGTTGTTGCCCGCAGCACTCTTCTATCTCTTATATGTACTCGGATGCGTCGTGTTCGTGGTGCTGCCCAGTGCCAGCCGGCAACGTGCGGCGCGCCTGGGGGCATTGTTGGGCCTGGTGGCCTATGGCACCTATGACTTGAGCAATTGGGCCACGCTGCAGGGGTGGTCCGCCCAATTGGCAATGATGGATATGGCCTGGGGCACCTTCCTCACAGCGGCCTGCTGCACGGTGGGTTATGCGTGTGCAGATCGGGTGCACCGATGATTGTGTACAGGATCAACCTGCACCGTTGCTGAGCGAAGTGCCGTTGGTTAAAGCTTGATGATCGCTTTGCAGCCCCGTGCCACAGGGATTGTGTGCCATTGGCACGTATTCTGCTGACTCTTCCGTATACAAACTATGCCGCCTCCCGTATGCACCCGCTACGGCAGCGCAGGCGGGTATGACGAGGAGCCCAGCGATGACCGAGCAATTGCCCAACGGCTACAGCCCACGCCTGTATAACCAGGACCTGGGACCACTGCCGCAGAAGTGGACTTGGTACAACATTTTTGCCTTCTGGATGAGCGACGTACACAGCGTCGGCGGCTACGTGTTCGCCGCCAGCCTGTTCGCGCTGGGGCTGGCCAGTTGGCAGGTGTTGATCGCCTTGCTCGCCGGCATTTGTATCGTGCAGTTGATCGCCAATCTGGTGGCCAAGCCCAGCCAGCAGGCGGCCGTACCTTACCCGGTGATCTGCCGGCTGGCATTCGGGGTGTTCGGTGCGAATATTCCTGCTGTGATTCGCGGCCTGATCGCCGTGGCGTGGTACGGCATTCAGACCTACTTGGCATCGAGTGCCTTGATCATTGTGGTGCTGCGCTTTTTCCCACAGATGGCGGTGTACGCCGAGCCGCATTTTGCGGGTCTTTCCTACTTGGGTTGGTTCGGATTCCTCAGCTTATGGGTACTGCAGGCCGCGGTGTTCTGGGCCGGGATGGAGTCCATCCGTCGTTTTATCGATTGGGCAGGTCCGGTGGTGTACGCCGTGATGTTTATCCTGGCCGGCTGGATCGTGTGGAAGGCCGGCTGGGCGAATATCAGTTTCACCCTGGCGGAGAAATCCCTCTCGGGTTGGCAGGCGTTCGGCCAGGTAATCGTCGCTACGGCTTTGGTGGTGTCGTACTTTTCCGGGCCTACCCTGAATTTCGGCGATTTCAGCCGCTACTGCCGCAGCATGCAGGACGTGCGACGCGGTAATTTCTGGGGCCTGCCGGTGAATTTTCTGGCGTTTTCCCTGGTCACCGTCGTGATCGTTTCAGGCACCTTGCCGGTGTTTGGCGAGATGCTCCACGACCCGATCGCGACCGTCTCGCGGATCGATAACAGCATGGCCGTTCTGCTCGGCGCCTTCGCGTTCGTGACCGCCACCATCGGCATCAACATCGTCGCCAACTTCGTGTCCCCGGCGTTCGACTTCGCCAATGTCGCGCCGAGCAAAATCAGCTGGCGTGCCGGTGGCATGATCGCTGCGGTGGCTTCGATCTTCATCACCCCGTGGAACCTGTTTAACAACCCGCTGATGATCCACTACACCCTGGATATTCTCGCGGCGTTTATCGGGCCGTTGTTCGGCATCCTGCTGGTGGACTTCTACCTGATCAAAAAGCAGCGGATCGACGTGGATGCGCTGTTCGACGACAGCCCGAGCGGGCGTTACTACTTCGACGGCGGCGTGAACTGGACGGCGGTCAAGGCGCTGGTGCCCGCGACGCTGGTGGGCGTCGCGATCACCTTCACCCCGGCATTGCAGGGGCTGGCCAACTTCGCCTGGTTCACCGGGTGTTTGCTGGGTGGGCTGTTCTTCCTGGTGCTGGCGCGACGCGAGCAGGTTCGCATGCCGGCGCCGTTGGTCGCGAGCTGAGTACGATCCCGCCCGCCAGTAACAGACCTGCACCGGCCATCACCAGCGCCGGCTGCAGGCCGCCGCTCAAATGGCTGCTGAACGACGCCAGCAAAGGCCCGCTCAATTGCCCGATGGCGAAGCTGGCGGTGAGCAGGCCGGTGTTGCGCTGGTAGCCGTGGGGCGCGATCTCTCGCAGGCGCGCCATCACCAGTTGCATGCACGCCAGGAACGGCCCGCCGCACAACAGCACCCCCAAAGCCAGGCCCCAGACATTGCCCAGCAGGCAGGCGAATACGCCGGCCGCTTGCAGCCATAGGGTCGTCATCAGCCAGCGGCGTGTGGTGTGCGCATCCTTGCGGCGCAGGCTCGCGGCCACCACACCGAGAGCCGATGCCAGGCCAAAGCAGGGCCAGAACAGGTCTGCCTGCCAGGCGCCCCTGAATTGCGCGCTGGCCATCTGCGACAGAAACGTCGCCGGGATGATGTAGCCCACGCCGTACAACACGTACGTCCAGCACAGATGCGTGATGCTGGCGTTGCCGACGACGCTGGTGTCGGCCACCGGGGCGGCCGTTGCGTTGACCGGCGGCAGGAACGGTAGTATCCCCAGCAGCATTACCAACGCCACGCCGCCATACACCAGCCACAGCGTTGCGCTGCTTTGCCCAAGCAGGTTGGAGCCCAGCGCCAGCAGGCCGGTCAGCACAATCCCGAACCCCGGCCCGGCAAACACCAGCGTCCCCGCGCGCGGCCGGGCGGCGGCAATAGCCAGCGGCTGGCTCAGGCTGGTAATCATCACCAACGCCCAGGCGCTCGCCACCCCCGTGCCGAATCGCAGCAGCAGGTGCGGCCAGAACCCGTGGGCCCAGTACGAGGCCAGGGTCAGCAGCGCACACAGCCACAGCCCGCCGTACAGACGGCCACGAATGTGGTGATGGCTGCGGGCGAACATCGAATCCACGGCACCGACGAAATAGCCCAGGTAGTTGGCGGCGGCTATCAATCCCGCCCCCGTCAGGTCGATCTGACCTTCGTTGAGCAAGTGCGGCAGCTGCGGGGTGAGGGCGAAGCGGCCAATGCCCATGGCCATCATCAAGGCGACAAAGCTGGCAAGTAAGCGAATCAACGGCGACATGGTCAGGCTCCGGCGAGAGGCGAATGACGATCAGCCTAAGGTGCATTGACTTTCTGTAAAAATGAATAATAGTGAGCAACTTGTTCAGCTTTGGAGAAAGGTATGGAGTTCAGTCAATTGCGCATCTTCCAAGCCGTGGCCGAAGAGGGCTCCATCACCCGCGCGGCCGAGCGCCTGCACCGCGTGCCGTCGAACCTGTCGACTCGCCTCAAGCAGATGGAGGAACAGCTCGGCGTCGAATTGTTCGTGCGCGAACGTCAGCGCTTGCAGCTGTCCCCGGCCGGCAAAGTCTTGCTGGACTACAGCACGCGGCTATTGGCCTTGCATGACGAAGCCCACGGCGCGGTGCAAGGTGGCCAACCGGCCGGGGATTTTGTGCTGGGCAGCATGTACAGCACCGCTGCGATTCACTTGCCGACGTTGCTGGCGCGTTATCACAAGGCTTACCCGATGGTGAACCTGCAGGTCCAGTCGGCGCCCAGCGGCGAATTGCTTGAAGGCCTGATCACCGGACGCCTGGACGCGGCCTTGGTGGACGGCCCGCTGACCATCGCCTCCCTGGACGGGATCCCGCTATGTGAGGAGCGCCTGGTGCTGATCTGTGAAGCGGACCACCCGCCGGTACGCGGGCCGCAGGATGTGGCCGGCCGCTCAGTGTTCACCTTCCGCCGCAGCTGCGCCTACCGTACGCGTCTGGAAAGCTGGTTTGCCCAGGATCGCGTAGCCATGGGCCGCGCCATCGAGATTGAGTCATATCAGGGCATGCTCGCCTGTGTCATCGCCGGCTCGGGAGTGGCATTGATGTCCGAATCCATGCTTGCCAGCCTGCCGGGCAGGGACAGCGTGTCCGTTCATCCGCTGATAGGGCAATTTGCCACTGCGACCACCTGGTTAATGTGGCGAAAGGGTATGCTCGGCGCTAACCTCAACGCATGGATCGACCTGCAGCAAAAAGGCAAGGCCGAGGTGCTGTCGGACACGCGCGCGATTGCTTGAGCGATCCGTCAGGATTCGGACCCATTCGGTAATAGTTCGTTGTGGTTTGGTTCAAGCAATACGTAGTACTTAGGGCTATTATCAGTAGGAAGCGGCGACATTTTATGTAAGGCAATTCAGCTACCGCCGATCCGCATTACCCTCAAAGGGGGCACCACTATGAAAGAGAAAATTCAAACCTGGCTCCATGACCTCGGCGTCGCGCTGGGCCTGATCGAGCCGCCGCTGCAGCCGGTGCCGATTCGTACGGATGATGAACAGCGTCGCCCACGTCGCCGGTAATCCGCGGTTGATAGGACACTGAGGACCCCACCGCGGGAGAGGGCTTGCTGTGGCAAGCTCCCTCGCCAATAAGATACTTATGCTTCCCTGCCTGTCAGACTTTCGTCTTCAAGCGTCGGAATCAGACTACTTATTTGTCAGAATCGGCTGGCTTAGTTAATTCGAAAAATCAGCGTAGAAAATTCTCCAGCGCCTACTTGAACCTGCTGGAGATGAGGACATGACCCTCTCTTGTGTGCCGCCCGTCGTCGCCTCACTGATCGCCACCCTAGACACAGTCTTACACATCGCTCCGGTGTCGAGACGCTGGCGGGCCGAGGCTCCCGGCAATGTCGTGTTTCTTCCCCCAACCATCCCCCAACAAACGCTGCTGTTGCAGATCGCCCTGTTGCGCCCGTCCACATTGATTGTCGCGGACCAAGTCATCGATGCCGACCTCATTGAGCGATGGCGCGTCGCTCACCCGTTTGGCGACCTTTGTCTGATTCGTAGAGGCACCAGCCTGGATAAAGTACGGCTGGACCTGTGCGAAGCGAACCATATCCGGGTGATCAATACCCCAGGCGTGAACGCGCCGCATGTGGCGGCGTATGTGGCGCACTGGCTGACGCTTTCTAACGATACGATGCCCCTGGATATTTGTGTGCTCGGATACGGAAACGTCGGTAAAGAGCTGGTTAAATTGCTGTTGAAACAAGATTCGGACGCTCGGATCAGGGTTTTGGAACGAAAAAGTCGAATCCTGAACAATAGAGGGAGCGCTCAACTCGATAATAGAGTTTCATTTTTTGATGATTGGCATGAGGCAATGAAGGGGGCCCATGCTGTAGCTATCTGCTTATCGCTGAATGAAGAGTCTGCTCATCGTATTGATCAGACGCTTATACAGTGTCTACACAGTGATGCTCGCTTGATCTGCGTCGCCAAGCCAGATGTGTTCAGTAGTGAGGCTTTGCGTGCGTTGGCGGTAACTGACGATGTCCAGCTTATTCTGGACTATGGCCCTGCGACGCTGGAGGCGTTTCGGATTCGCGCAAAGGAGCTCGACTGCGCCATTGCAACTTGGCGCAGACCCCCGATGCTCACTACACATGCGGCTACAACCGAAAACTGCAATTGCGACTTGGATTACGCGGTCAGTGTTCAATTGAGCTTGACGGCTTTACGTGGGCTTGTAAGGCGTAAGCTTACACAGCCACTGACGATTCCTTCTCAGCCAGCAAATGCCGGTGCGCCGCAGGTATCTATTATCGGGCGAGGTATCAATGGCCTGCTTCAAGCCGTAATGTTGCGTCTGGCAAATTATCGTGTGGTGGTATATGGCGGAAACTCACAGAACGATGGTGCCAGTCATAAGCTCGTGAACATGCGCCATATGTCAGCAACAGAGACCATGGCAAAACCACTGCACAACGACTACTTATTTCCCATAAATCAATATTTGACTGTTGAGTGCAATCGCGCTGGTATCGAGTTGTTTGAGAAGCTACTTGTCGACAATCCGTCATTGGCGCCCTTCACGCGATCAAAGATCGTAAGAGCCTATACCGATAATATCAGCGACGTCGACGCAGCGATTGGCGAGCAACGCGATATTGAAAATAGACCTTGGCCGAGTGGTAAGCCGGGATCTGAACTGAAAACGCTTACTCAGCAAACATTCAGCGCAGAGTTTGGAGTTCCTGGGGTCGATCAGGCGGTTGAAGTATCGGGTTACGATCTGGAGTTTATCCAGCTGATGGCTGAGATAGAGGTACTTTTGCGGCGTGCCGGGGTACAGTTCAGGTCCCGGCACCTGAGTGCGGTCGAAATTGCCCAGCTCAGTAGAGAGCACATTGTTGTCACTGCCATGGGGATAGAGGAACAAGCAGTGCTCCCAATCATCGGCTGGTTTTTCAAACTGCGCGCGATGGCTAATGAAGGTGCAAGTATACGTGGGCTTAAGTTGCAGTATGAACTGCCCATCGGCGTCATGAATTGCCGCCTGGACGAAGATTGCATTTTGATCTCCGGTGGGCAGGTTCCGCCGGGCTCATCACCGGAATACAAAGAGCAAATACTCGCCGCCTGTCTGGCAGCCGTTTCTAGACACTTTCCGACGTCTTATCGAATGGCTGTTGAGACCGGTGACTTGCACGTTATCGAATGTGCCAGGCCGGGCACCCAGGATGGTTTATCCATCGTGTACTACTGCGCCCACAACCGCATCGCCGCCGGCGGAACCTATGCCGCAGGCACCACACAGGGGTTGCTGTGGGCCGCTCTGGTGCAGGAAATTATCCAGGCCAAAGCGCCTATGGTCTTGGCCATGAACGCCCACTGAAAAAACGGGTGCGACCTCCGACGTCGCACCCGTTGAAGAAATTCCCACGCCTCACACCGCGCGCGCAGCCACACCTTGTGGTTTGCGCGACAGCAGGCTCACCGCCACGAAACTCACCAAGCCCACTGCCAGGCTGTAGTAGATCGGCGTGTTTGCATCCAGCCCGTCCTTGAACATAAACACCAGCGCCGTCACAAAGCCCAGGGTCATGGAAGCAATGGCACCGGACGTGGTGGCGCGCTTCCAGAAGATCGCCCCCATCAACGGGATCAGCATACCGCCCACCAGCAGGTTGTAGGCCAGGGTCAGGGCGCTGATGACGTCATTGACCACCAGCGCAATGCCCAGCACTGCGGTGCCGGTCAGTAGGGTGAACAGACGGTTGATGCTCAGGCTCGATTGTTTACCGCCACGCAGTCGGGGCAGCAGGTCTTCGGTCAATACCGTGGACGCTGCCAGCAGGCCGGCGCTGGCGGTGGACATCATGGCCGCCAGGGCCGCAGCGATCACCAGGCCGCGAATGCCGTCCGGCAGCGACAGTTTCACAATGGCGGCGAAGGCGTTGTTGACGTTGTCCAGGTCCGGGATCAGCACATGGGCCGCCATGCCGATCAGCGCACAGGCCAGCCCGTAGAGCACGCAATAGAAGCCGGCGAAGGTCCCGGCGTACTGCGCGACCTTTTCATCGCGGGCGGTGAAGACGCGTTGCCAGATGTCCTGGCCAATCAGGATGCCGAAAAAGTAGATCATGAAGTAGGTAATGATCGTGTCCCAGCCTATCGCGGTGAAGCTGAAACTCGACGCCGGCAGCTTGGCCACCAGTTCGTCCCAGCCACCGACGCGATACAGGCAGATCGGCAGCAGAATAAACATCAGGCCGACGGTCTTGATCACGAACTGCACGATGTCGGTGAGGGTCAGCGACCACATGCCGCCGATGGTCGAATACACCACCACGACGCCACCGCCCAGCAGCACCGAGACCCAGAACGGCAGGCCGAACAGCACTTGCAGCACGGTGCCGATGGCCAGGATCGACGTCACGCCGATCATCAGCGCATACGCCAGCATGATCACCGCGCTGGCCTGGCGTGCCATGGGGTTGTAGCGTTTTTCCAGCACCTGGGTCACGGTGAAGATCTTCAGCTTGAGCAGCGGCTTGGCCAGGAACAGGTTCAGCGCGATGATCCCCATGCCCAGCGCAGCGCACAGCCAAAAGCCGGAGATGCCATGCACATAGCCCAGGCGCACCGTGCCGACGGTGGACGCGCCGCCCAGCACCGTGGCGGCCATGGTGCCCATGTACAGCGAGGGGCCCAGGTTGCGGCCGGCCACCAGGTAGTCTTCGTGGGTCTTGGCGCGACGCATGCCGTAATAGCCGAGCACGAGCATGCCGGCGGCGTAGATGAGTACGACGAATAAATCCAAAGCCATGACGGCAAGTCTCCGATTATTTTTTTCAGGCGGTTTGCGCGCGGGTTGTGGCCAAAGCCCTGGCCGACTTGGTCGGTCCATAAACCGAGGCCGGCTCCGGGAACATTCGCAGTAGCGTCAGGTACACCACCGAGGCCAGCCCCAGGGTCACCGGCAGGCTGATGTCGATGCCATCGGCCAGGTTGCCCAGCGGGCCGACGAACTGCCCCGGCAGGTTGACGAAGCACAGGCCCACCAGCGCGCTCGGGATCCACGCCCCCAGTCCGCGCCAGTTCCAGCCATGGCTGAACCAATAGCGCCCGCCGGTCTCGCCACGGGTGAACACCTGCAGGTCATCCGGGCAGTAGAAGCCGCGGCGCACGATCAGGCCGATGATCATCATCACCATCCACGGCGTGGTGCAGGTGATGATCAGCACGGCGAAGGTCGACACGCTCTGCACCAGATTGGCGGCGAAACGTCCGATAAAGATGAAGGCAATCGACATCACCCCAATCAGCAACGTCGCCTTGACCCGTGAGAGCAAACGCGGGAACACACTGGACATATCCAACCCGGTGCCATACAGCGAGGTGGTGCCGGTGGACATGCCGCCGATCACTGCGATCAGGCACACCGGCAGGAAGAACCACGTCGGCGCCACCGCCAGCAGACCGCCGACATAGTTGTTGGCCGCGATGTAGTCCGGTGCCTTGACGGCCACGATGGTCGCGGTGGCCAGCCCGAACAGGAACGGGATCAGCGTGGCGATCTGCGCCGCAATCACCGCCAGCATGATGCGCAGTTTCGGCGTCTGGCGCGGAATGTAGCGCGACCAGTCGCCCAGGAACGCACCGAAGGAAATCGGGTTGCTCATGGCCACCAGCGCGGCGCCGATAAAGGCCGCCCAGAAACCGCTCTGGCCGAGGGCCACGCTGCCGGCGAAGTGGCTGTCGAAGGCCGGTGCGAAGGCGAAGATGCCCAGCAGGAACAGCAGGCTCGCGGCCCACACGGCGATGCGGTTGACCCACAGCATGAAGCGAAAGCCGTAGATGCACACCGTCAGCACCAGCAAGGCGAACAGGCCGTAGGCCAGGCCCAGTGTCAGGTCGGTTTCCGGCAGGCCGATCAGACGTTTCGCGCCGCCTACGAGTGCGTCACCCGAACTCCACACCGACAAGGAGAAGAAGGCAATCGCCGTCAGCAGCGAGAGAAACGAGCCGACAATGCGCCCATGCACGCCAAAATGCGCGCCGGACGATACGGCGTTGTTGGTGCCATTGATCGGCCCGAACAGGCCCATGGGCGCCAGGATCAGCGCGCCCACCAGCACACCGAGCACAATCGCCCACACGCCGGCCTGGAACGACAGGCCGAACAGTACCGGGAAGGAGCCCAGCACGGCGGTGGCAAAGGTATTGGCACCGCCGAAGATCAGTCGGAACAGATCCTTGGGGCTGGCGGTACGCTCGTGGTCCGGGATCTGTTCGACCCCGTTGGTTTCTATGGTGCGAATACTTTTTTGGTTGTTTTTATTATTCATGATCAGCTCCGATCACATTGGCTAAGGGGGCGGCAGCCCTTCCGGCATAGCGGACAAATGTTCGTGACAGGCCAGCCACAGGCCTTGTTCTTGTTGTGTGCCAGACCCTTGTCGAATAAACACAATGGTCTCGCGTTCCTGGCTGAAGCATTGCTCCCCGTGCATGCGCAACGCGGTGGCCACGTCATGCATGAAAATCGCCACATCCCCGTGCAGGCTGACGTGGGCGTTACTCGACGTGCAGGACAGCACCTCGAATCCATCGTCCCTGCGCCAGCTGTCCCACAACGACTGGTAGGCGTCGCGACTCAGCAGCGGCTGGGGGAGGGTGTGGAACACAAAGCTGGCATCGGCCGTGAACGCGCCGAAGTAAGCGGCGCGGTCATTGCGGGCGAAGGCTGCCACCAGGTCGGCGGCCGCTTGCAGCACCTCCTGCGTGCTCATCAGCGGTGCGCCACGCCGGGCAGTACACAGAGCATTTCGTACAGCAGATTCGCACCCAGCAGCGAGGTGTTGCCGGTGGTGTCGTAGGGCGGCGACACTTCCACCAAGTCGCAACCCACCAGGTCAAGCCCCTGGCAGCCGCGGATGATTTCGATCGCCTGGATGGTGGTCAGGCCGCCGATTTCCGGCGTGCCGGTGCCGGGCGCCCAGGCCGGGTCGATGCCGTCGATATCGAAGCTGAGGTAGACCGGGCCACCGCCGACTTTTTCCCGCACTTCGGCCATCAGCGGCGCAAGGGAGTGGTGCCAGCATTCTTCGGCCTGGACCACGCGAAAGCCCTGTTTGCGGCTCCAGTTGAAGTCCTCGGCGGTATAGCCCTGAGCACGCAGGCCGATCTGCACCACGCGGTCGCAATCGAGCAGGCCCTCTTCCACGGCGCGGCGGAACGTGGTGCCGTGGGCGATTTTCTCGCCGAACATATGGTCGTTGACGTCGGCGTGGGCGTCGATGTGCACCAGCCCGACCTTGCCGTATTTCTTGTGGATCGCCCGCAGGATCGGCAGGGTGATGGTGTGGTCGCCGCCCAGGGTCAGGGGGATCACGTCGTGTTCGAGGATCTGGTGATACGCCTCTTCAATGATGCGCACCGCGTCGAGCAGGTTGAAGGTGTTGATCGCCACGTCGCCGATATCCGCCACCGACAGCGAGTCGAACGGTGCGGCGCCGGTGGCCATATTGTAAGGGCGGATCATCACCGATTCGGCGCGAATCTCGCGTGGCCCGAAGCGGGTGCCGGCGCGCAGTGAAGTGCCGATGTCCAGGGGCACGCCGATAAACGCGGCGTCCAGGCCCTGGGCCGTTTGCAGGTGGGGCAGGCGCATCATGGTGGCGATGCCGGCAAAGCGCGGCATTTCGTTGCCGCCCAGTGGTTGGTGAAAAATCTTGTCCACGGGAGTGCCTCATCGTTGTTTTGGTTGTTGGGGGCCGATTCTGCGAAAAGCCTGGAGTGGGAAGAATCGGCTGAGGCAAATACTTAGTTCAGGTTTTTCTAAACTAAAGGGGCGGGTAGACTGCTGCTCTCGACCCCCGGAGCCGACCATGGCCAACGCCTTGCCCGATCTGAAACTCCTGCGCATCTTCGTCAGTGTCGTGCGGCACCAGGGGTTCGCCAACGCCCAGCACGAACTCAACCTGTCCACCTCGGCCATCAGCACCTATATGAGCCAGTTGGAAAGCGCGCTGGGCCTGGTGCTGTGCCATCGCGGGCGGGGCGGGTTCAGCCTGACCAGCAAGGGCGAGCTGTTCCACCAGGAAACCTTGCGCCTGCTCGGCGAACTGGAAGGCTTCGAGCAATACGCCGCCGCGCTCAAGGGTGAGCTGCGCGGGACGCTCAAGCTCGGTGTGCTGGATTCCACGGTCAGCGACAAGGCCCTGCCATTTGCCGAGGTCATCGGTGCCTACAGCCAGGAGCACCCGGCGGTGCACCTGCACCTGTCGGTCATGAGCCCCTACGAACTGCAGCTGGGCGTGCAGGACAACCGCCTCGACCTGGCCATCGGCGCCTTCTCCAACCGCATGAGTGGGCTGATGTATATGCCGCTGTACCGCGAACAGCATTGGCTGTATTGCAGCTCGCGGCATCCGTTGTTCAGCGAGCGGCGCATCCCGGAACAGGTGATTACCCAGCAGCGCATGGTCGGACGCGGCTACTGGAGCCAGGCGGAACTGGCGCGCCACGGCTTCAAGCACAGCGCCGCCACGGTGGAAAGTATGGAAGCGCAATTGATCCTGGTGCTGTCCGGCGCCTATATCGGTTACCTGCCTGAACACTACGCCCAGGCCTGGGCCGACAGAGGCGATCTACGGGTGTTGTTGCCGGCCACCTTTGGTTATCAGGCACCGTTTTCGATGATCATGCGCCGGGGCCGCAGCCGCGAACCGCTGATCCAGACTTTCCGCGATTTACTTAAAGCCCAGCTCAATCAGGCCTGATACCGCCATGCCCAGACCCCAATGTTCCCGTTGCCTCAGGCCCGCTGCGCATTGCTTGTGCGCACTGATACCCAGCCTCGACAGCCGCACACGTGTGCTTGTTTTGCAGCACCCGAGCGAGGTCAACCATGCGCTCAATACCGCACGCCTGGCTGCGTTGGGCCTGAACAATGCGCAGCTGGTGGTGGGCGAGGTATTCGACGATCTGCAGACCTTGCTGAATCCACCCGGCTATCAGGCACGATTATTGTTTCCCGCTGACGATGCCCAGCCGCTGCAAGCCTATGGGCCTGTCGATCAGCCGCTGTTGCTGGTGGTCCCCGACGGCACCTGGCGAAAAGCACGTAAATTGCTGCACCTGAATCCATTGTTGGCGGCGTTGTCACGGGTGTCGCTGGCCGAGGGCGGTGTGTCGCGCTATCGGCTGCGCAAGGCACCCGGGCCGGGAGCCTTGTCGACGGTTGAAGCAATTGCGCAGGCATTGCAGGTGCTGGAGGCACCCACTTCTTTCGAGCCGCTGCTCAAACCTTTTGAAGCGTTGATCGATGGGCAGATTGCGGCGATGGGGGAGGAGGTTTTCCAGAAAAATCATGGCGGCGGGCATTGGGAGTAGGCGGGGGGCGATGCAGCATGAAATGCGCTCGCATGTGGGTGGGGGCTCGCCCCCGATAGGGCCCTCACAGCTGCCCATTTCCCTCGCTTATTCCCATAAGCCATAAGCACCACACTTTGCGTGATATGGCCCGCCAGCCTTTCCCGGTATGATGTCCGCCCCGCAGTCTGGATTGCGAATACGCCATGACCTTGCAGTACCCAACAATCGCCGATTGCGTCGGCAATACACCTCTGGTCCGCTTGCAACGCATGGCGGGTGAAACCAGCAATACCCTGTTGCTCAAGCTCGAAGGGAACAACCCGGCCGGCTCGGTAAAAGACCGCCCGGCGCTGTCCATGATCACCCGCGCCGAGCTGCGCGGGCAGATCAAGCCGGGCGATACCCTGATTGAAGCCACCTCGGGTAACACCGGCATCGCCCTGGCCATGGCCGCCGCGATCAAGGGTTACAAGATGATCCTGATCATGCCTGACAACGGCAGCGCCGAGCGCAAGGCGGCGATGACCGCCTATGGCGCCCAGTTGGTGCTGGTCACCCAGGAAGACGGCATGGAAGGCGCTCGCGACCTCGCCGAGCGCATGGCCGCCGAAGGCCGCGGCCTGGTGCTCGACCAGTTCGCCAATGGGGACAACCCCGAGGCGCACTACGCCAGCACCGGCCCGGAAATCTGGCGCCAGACCCAAGGCACCATCACCCATTTCGTCAGTTCCATGGGCACCACCGGCACCATCATGGGCAACTCGCGTTACCTCAAGGAGCAGAACCCGGCGATTCAGATCGTCGGCCTGCAGCCGATGGAAGGTGCGGCCATCCCCGGCATTCGCCGCTGGCCCGAAGCGTATCTGCCGAAGATCTACAACGCCTCGCGGGTTGATCGCATCATCGACATGGCCCAGCGCGAAGCCGAAGACACCACTCGTCGCCTGGCGCGTGAAGAAGGCATCTTCTGCGGCGTGTCCTCCGGCGGTGCCGTGGCCGGCATGTTGCGTCTGTCGAAAGAACTGGAAAACGCGGTGATCGTCGCGATCATCTGTGACCGCGGCGACCGTTATCTGTCGACCGGCATTTTCGACGAACCCAACTGATGGCCAAGCATGAAAGAGGCCTGCGCTTCCAACCGACGGGCGGTAGCCGAGCGCCGCAGATTCCGGTGGGCAAGAAACAACGCCTGACCATCGAGCGCCTGGCCAACGACGGACGCGGCATCGTGTTTTTCGAAGGCCGCACCTGGTTCGTCAATGGTGCGCTGGCCGGTGAAGAGGTTGAGGCGCGGGTGTTGGGTGCCCACGGCAAAGTGGTCGAGGCCCGTACCGAACGGGTATTCACGGCCAGTGAACTGCGTCGTCCGGCCCCTTGCGCTCACTTCGGCCGTTGCGGTGGCTGCAGCGTGCAGCACCTGGCCCATGACGAACAACTGGCCCTGAAACAGCGCATGCTCGCCGAGCAGCTGACCCGCGTGGCCGGCGTCGAACCCCAGGAATGGGCGGAGCCGTTGAGCGGCGCCGAATTCGGCTACCGTCGCCGGGCCCGCGTGGCCGTGCGCTGGGATGCCAAGGCCAAGACCCTTGAAGTGGGTTTTCGCGCCGTGGCCAGCCAGGACATTGTCGCCATCGATGAATGCCCGGTACTGGTACAGGCTTTGCAGCCGATCATGCAGCGCTTGCCGAACATGCTGCGTCGCTTGAGCAAACCTCAAGCCCTGGGGCATGTGGAGTTGTTCAGTGGGTCGTCCATTGCTGTGTTACTGCGGCATATGGCACCGCTGTGCGAAGCGGACCTGCTGGTGTTGAAAGAGTTCTGCGCGTTCCATGACGCTCAATTATGGCTGCACGGCGAGGGGCCACCGGCACCGGTGGACCCCGATACGGCCCTGGGCTTTCGCCTGGAGGCGTGGGGTCTGGACCTGGCGTATCGGCCGGGGGATTTTGTCCAGGTCAATGCGGCGGTCAATGACGCGATGGTGGCCCAGGCGCTGGAGTGGCTGGCACCGCAACCCGACGAGCGGGTGCTGGATCTGTTTTGCGGTCTGGGCAACTTTGCCTTGCCACTGGCGCGCCAAGTGCGCGAAGTGGTGGCGGTAGAAGGCGTGCAGACCATGGTGGACCGGGCGGCGCTCAATGCCGTCAGTAACAATTTGCATAATGCGCGGTTTTTTCAGGCCGATTTGTCCCAGCCTTTGACTGACGCGGAATGGGCCAAACAGGGCTTTTCTGCGGTACTCTTGGACCCACCTCGCGACGGTGCCCAGGAGGTCGTGCGCAAGCTCGCCACCCTGGGGGCCAAGCGTCTGGTGTATGTGTCCTGTAACCCGGCGACGCTGGCGCGGGATACGGTTGAGTTGGTCAAGCAAGGCTACCGGCTAAAACGTGCCGGGATCCTCGACATGTTTCCGCAGACAGCGCATGTCGAGGCCATGGCGTTATTTGAGGCGGGCTAGGATGCCCGTTTAATCCGACTGGCCTGCATTCTCCAGGGCCATGATCCGCCAGGGAATCTGCAGGATGAGCTTTAGCGATAAAGCCGGTCGGCGATGATTTTTGACGCATCGAAGGTGCGTCGTAGGGAAGGTAAGCAAGATGGTACAGGTGAGAGCACACCAGCCGATCAACACTGACGGCAGTATCAATCTCGAGGCATGGCTGGATCATGCGGTCAGTGTCGATCCGGCATTGGACCGTGAAGCCTTGAAGGCCGCCTGCGAGTTCGCCCGTGAGTCTGAACAACAGGACAACGCGGCGAAGAATCTGTGGGCCGAAGGCACTTCAAGTTTTCGCACCGGCCTTGAGATCGCCGAGATCCTCGCCGATCTCAAGCTGGACCAGGATTCGCTGATCGCCGCCGTGCTCTATCGCGGCGTGCGTGAAGGGCATATTCCATTGCCCACGGTCAGCCAGCGCTTCGGCGCAGTGGTGGCCAAGCTGATCGACGGCGTGCTGCGCATGGCCGCCATCAGCGCCAGCCTCAGTCCGCGCCAGTCGATGGTGCTGGGCACCCAGGGCCAGGTCGAGAACCTGCGCAAGATGCTGGTGGCGATGGTCGACGACGTGCGCGTGGCCCTGATCAAACTGGCCGAACGCACCTGTGCGATCCGTGCGGTCAAGACCGCCGACGACGAAAAGCGCAATCGCGTCGCCCGCGAGGTCTTCGATATCTACGCGCCCCTGGCGCACCGCCTGGGTATCGGCCATATCAAATGGGAGCTGGAGGACCTGTCCTTCCGCTACCTCGAACCCGATCAATACAAACAGATCGCCACGCTCCTGCATGAGCGGCGCCTGGACCGTGAGCGCTTTATCAGTGACGTGATGAGCCAACTGCGCGCCGAACTGCAGGCCACGGGCGTCGATGCCGACATCAGCGGTCGCGCCAAGCACATCTATTCCATCTGGCGCAAAATGCAGCGCAAGGGCCTGGCTTTCAGCCAGATCTACGACGTGCGCGCGGTGCGCGTGCTGGTGCCGGAAATGCGCGACTGCTACACCGCGCTGGGCATCGTCCACACGCTGTGGCGGCACATTCCCAAAGAGTTTGACGACTACATCGCCAACCCCAAGGAAAACGGCTACCGGTCGCTGCACACCGCGGTGATCGGCCCCGAGGGCAAGGTGCTGGAAGTGCAGATCCGCACCCACGCCATGCACGAAGAGGCAGAGCTGGGGGTGTGCGCGCACTGGCGCTACAAGGGCACCGACGTCAAGGCCGGCTCCAACCAGTACGAAGAGAAAATCTCCTGGCTGCGCCAAGTGCTGGAATGGCACGAAGAACTCGGCGACATCGGCGGCCTGGCCGAACAGCTGCGGGTGGATATCGAACCGGACCGGGTCTACATCTTCACCCCGGACGGCCATGCCATCGACTTGCCCAAGGGCGCCACGCCGCTGGACTTCGCCTACCGGGTGCACACCGAAATCGGCCACAACTGCCGGGGCGCCAAGATCAACGGGCGCATCGTGCCGCTCAACTACAGCCTGCAGACCGGTGAACAGGTCGAGATCATCACCAGCAAGCACGGTACGCCGAGCCGCGACTGGCTGAACCCGAACCTGGGCTACATCACCACGTCGCGGGCGCGGGCCAAGATTGTCCACTGGTTCAAACTGCAGGCCCGCGACCAGAACGTCGCTGCCGGCAAGACCCTGCTCGAACGCGAACTGGCGCGCCTGGGCCTGCCCCAGGTGGACTTCGACAAGCTGGCCGAAAAGGCCAACATGAAGATCGCCGAAGACATGTTCGCCGCCCTCGGTGCCGGCGACCTGCGCCTGGCGCAGCTGGTCAACCTGGCCCAGCAGTTGGTCGAGCCGGAACGCGGCAACGAACAACTGGAGCTGATCCCACGCAAAGCCACCGGCTACAAGCCTGGCAAGCGCGGCGATATCCAGATCCAGGGCGTGGGCAACCTGATGACGCAGATGGCCGGCTGCTGCCAACCGCTGCCGGGCGATGCCATCGTCGGCTATATCACTCAGGGCCGTGGCGTGAGCATTCACCGCCAGGACTGCGCCTCGGTGCTGCAGTTGGGCGGGCGCGAGCCGGAACGCATCATCCAGGTCAGTTGGGGGCCGGTGCCGGTGCTCACTTATCCGGTGGACATCGTGATCCGCGCCTACGACCGTTCGGGCTTGCTGCGCGACGTCTCGCAGGTGCTGCTCAACGAGCGGATCAACGTGCTGGCGGTCAACACCCGCTCGAATAAAGAGGACAACACCGCGCTGATGTCCCTGACCATCGAGATTCCCGGGCTGGATGCGCTGGGGCGGTTGCTGGGGCGGATTTCCCAGTTGCCGAACATCATCGAGACGCGGCGTAATCGCACGCCATCATGAGTAACCCGATGTACAGCCTCGAAGACCTGCTGCACTTGATGAATCGCCTGCGGGACCCGCAATACGGGTGCCCGTGGGATATCAAACAAACCTACGCGAGCATCGTCCCGCATACCCTCGAAGAAGCCTACGAAGTGGCCGATGCCATCGAGCGTGGCGACTTCGATCACCTGCAAGGCGAGCTCGGCGATCTACTGTTCCAGGTCGTGTACTACAGCCAGCTGGCGCGGGAAGAGGGGCGCTTTGAATTTGCCGGGGTGGTCGACAGCATCACGCGCAAGCTGATTCGGCGTCATCCCCATGTGTTCCCGAGCGGCGACCTGTATGCGCCGCTGGACGTTCCGCGACTCAGCGAAGACCAGGTCAAGGAGCGTTGGGAGCAGATCAAGGCCGAGGAGCGTGCGGAAAAGTCCGACGCACCGCAGCAGTTGTCGCTGCTCGATGACGTGCCCAACGCCTTGCCGTCCCTGTCCCGTGCCGCCAAGTTGCAGAAGCGCGCCAGCCAGGTCGGGTTCGACTGGCCGTCCGCCTTGCCGGTGGTCGACAACGTGCGCGAAGAGTTGGATGAAGTCCTCGAAGCCATGGCCGATAACGACCCGGCGGCCATTGCCGATGAAGTCGGCGACCTGCTGTTCGCGGCGGTCAACCTGGCCCGTCACCTCAAGGTCGACCCCGAAACCGCGCTGCGTGGCGCCAACGCCAAGTTCGAACGACGTTTCCGATTTATCGAACAGGCATTGCGCGAGACCCGGCGTCCCATGGAAGATTGCACCCTCGAAGAGTTGGACGCCCTGTGGGGCGAAGCCAAACGTCAGGAAAAGAACGTGTCCAGCTGCGGTTGAGCAGTTGCCTAAGTGAGTAAGCACCATGAGCCTTTCCCTTCGCGACCAGTTGCTTAAAGCAGGTCTGGTCAACCAAAAGCAGGCCAAACAGGTCGGCAAAGAGAAACAGAAGCAGCAACGCCTGGTCCACAAAGGCCAGGCCGAAGCCGACGACACCCAGGCGCGCCTGGCCCTTGAAGCCAAGGCGGAAAAGGTCAAGCGCGACCAGGAACTGAACCGTCAGCAGCAGGAAAAAGCCGAAGCCAAGGCCCGCGCGGCCCAGGTCAAGCAACTGATCGAAACCTCGCGCCTGCCCAAGTTGACCACCGAGGATTACTACAACTTCGTGGATGACAAGAAGGTCAAGCGCCTGTCGGTCAACACGCTGATGCGCAACAAACTGAGTAACGGCTCCCTGGCGATCGTGCACCACGGCGGCGGTTACGAAGTGATCCCGCGTGAAGCCGCGCTGAAGATTCAGGAACGCGCACCCGAGCGCATCGTGCAGCTCAATATCCTCACCGAGAGCCAGGTGCCGGACGAGGATGATCCATACGCGGCTTACCAGATCCCTGACGACCTGATGTGGTAAGCGGCGCGTCCCGCTGCAAACAACAAACCCCGCTCAATGGCGGGGTTTGTTTTTCTTCTTAAAGCGCTTTTACAAGGGGAGTTTCCCTCACCAATCCACGGCGTAACTCAAGCTGAACGTGCGCCCCTCTGCGTTCGGATAGGGCGCGCGCGCATTCGCCTGGGCAAACATGTTCTGGTAGTTGCGATTAGTCAGGTTGTAGACCGCGCCTTCGAGGCGCCCCACCGGCAACCGCACCGATCCCAGCAGATCGGCCAATGTGTAGCCCTTGATATCGCGACCGTTATTGTCCTTGAACGCGACGTCGTAGTCGGCCAGGCGCATACCTTGCAGGCGCAGGCTGTAGTCGCCGCGGTCATAGCCGATAAAGGCGGTAGTCTTGGCTGGCGCGATGCGCGTGGCCGGAAGGTCAATCCATTGGCCATTCTGGCGCGTCTCGCCCTTGGCGTAGGCGTAGGTTCCGCCGACTGACCACTCATCGGTAACGTTATACGTCAGGCTGGTTTCGATACCGCGCACGCGCTCTTTCTGGCTGACCAGGCGCAGCACACGGTCGTTGGCGTCGTAGAACTGTGTGACGTCCGAGGTGTTTTCATACACGGTGACATTGGCCAGCCATTTGTCCCAATTGCCACGCCAGCCCAGCTCGTAGCTGTCGACTTTCAGCGCCTGGGCGTTGAGGTTCTGGATATCGTATCGACTGCTCACGTCACGTAGAAAACGCTGGATATCCGGCAGGGAAAACCCCTGGCTGAAATTGACGAACACATCCTGGTTTTCACTCAGGTGGTACACCGCGCCCAGGTTGTAGAGGGTGTCGTCATACTTGAGGGTGCCCCCCGGCAGTGTCGCGCGATTGCCGGTCTGCACGATTTCGCCGTAAGCGATGCTGTCGTCCACATCGCTTTCGATCCATTCGCGGCGCACACCACCGCGTAGGGTCCAGTCATCAATGTCGTAGGACAGCTGCCCGAAGATGGCTTTGGTAGTGGTCTGGATGTCCGGGCCCAACTCGAAGGTAGTGCCGGTCTTGGTGTAGGTCAGGCCATTGACCCGGTACTGGTCACCGCGTTGGCGGGATGTCTCGTGATCGTAATCCGCGCCCCACACCAGGTTGCCGGTGGCGCGGCCGATGTCCGGCATTTGCGTGTCGATGGCGGCGCGTAGGCCGTACACGTCCTGCACGCTGTTATTGTCCGATACCCCGGCGCGGCCCCGAGACAGGTCCGGGAAGAACAGCGCGTCGGCGCGGCGCCAGTAACTTTCCACCTGCAGGCCCTGACCGTAGAAGTCCCGGTCGGTGTAGTTGAGGTTGACGGCCTGGTTGTGGGTGGACGGCTGGTCGTCCAGGTCCAGGCCTTTGACCGCAACAGCAGTGCTGGTGATGCGTGGGTTCTTGGTGTAGCGGGTATCCTGTTCGTCCTTGTAGTCCTGCAGCGACAGGCTGATCTTTTTATCGTCATCCAACTCGTAGCCGAAACGGCCTTGCAGGTCGTAGGTGTCGGTGTCCATGTTGCTGCCCTGGGACGTGTCCTGGGGGATGCGCTTGCCGTTGCCGTCGAACTGGTCGTTGCGTTGCACGGTATTGGCGGACAAATACCAGTCCGCCGGGCCCTGGCGGCCGGTGGCGCTCTGGAATGCCTCGTAGGCAAAGCCTTTACGGTTGAAATTGTTGCCGGAGGTCATGCCGATTTTGCTGCTGAACGCCAGGTCCTCACCTTTGTTGCGCTTGGTGATGATGTTGATGATGCCGCCGGAGGCCCCCGCACCGTAGACACTGCTGGCGCCGGAAATTACTTCGATACGCTCGATGCTCTCCGGCGCCACGCTGTTGAGCTGGCGGAAGTTGTCGCGCGTGGCGTTCTGGGACACGCCGTCGATCAGGATCAGTGTATTGCGCCCGCGCAGTGTCTGGCCGAAGTTACTCATTCCGCCGCTGGAAGGGGCGATGCCCGGCACCAACTGCCCGAGGATGTCCGCGACCCGGCGCCCGGCGCCCGTTTGCTGACGGATCTGCGCTTCGTCGATGACCTGCACCGAGCCCGGGATCGCCGCGATGCTGGTTTCATTGCGCGTGGCCGAGACCACGGTTGCCTGCAACTGCAGGTTAGTGGGAGCTGCCTGGGTTTGCTCCGCGGTATCGGCCCAGGCAGCATTGCTGAGTGAGCCGAGGAAGGGCAGTAGAAGTGCCAAGTGTGGTTTATTCATGACCTTGCCTTTGAGTTATTAGAAGTATTGACAGAAAAATCGGACGGCTCAGGCGCGCGCGCCAGCCCGCGGATCCCCCGGATGCCCACGGCCGCCACGGCATAGGTGAGCGCGACCAGCCAGAAGCTGTGCGCCAGGCCCACCATCCCCATGCCGATACCGCCGATCAGCGCGCCACACAGCGCGCCGGCCTTGGCGGCGCTATTACCCAGCCCAAGGGCAAACCCTTGCTGGCTGGGGGGCACGGTGCTGGCGATCAACGTATAAGCGACAGGCAGCAATGCGCCTTGCCATACGCCCCACAGCAGCCGGCTGGCGAGAAACCCCAGCCACTCGCTGGCCATGGCGGTGAATGCCAGCGTCAGGGCACAGGCCCACGTGACCCATTCGATGATGCGCAGCGTATGCGCCGGTGGGTGCCGGTCGAACAGGCGACCCCACAGCGGCGCGGAAAGCGCCAGGGTGAGCGCGCTGGCGGCATAGCTGGCGCCAATCAACCACGCCGGCGCGTGCAGCACATCGGCCACGTACAGCGCATAGAACGGCTGCGGCATCATTTTGGCCGCCTGGATCAACACGATGATGCCAAGCATCGCGCCGAGCCAGCCCTTGGGCAGCGCGGCGCGGGTCGCGTTGCGCGCCGGTCGTGCGCGCGGTGTATCGCTGGGCAGCCACAGGCTGAGCGCTGCGCAGAGCAGGCAGACCGCAGTGGCGCTGTAGCACAGCAGGGCGAACCCCGAGACGTCCATCAGCCAGCCGCCCAATACCGGGCCTGCCAGCGAACCCACGGCGGTCGCCGATTGCAGCCGCGCTAGGATGTGCCCGCGTCCGCCGTCGCCGCAGCACGCCAGAGCGTAGGCCTGGGCCGCTGCGATAAAGCCCGCCAACGCGCCTTGCACGACCCTGATTGCCACCAGCAACCAAGGATCCTGTGCGATCGCTGCCAGCGCCTGGCACACCGCCAGCGCCAGCAGCGCGCGCAGGATCATCGGCTTGTGACCGGTGCGGTCACCCAGGCGGCCCCACATCGGTGTCAGGAGCATCGCCGCCATCATCGGCCCGGCGTACACCAGAGATGACAGCAGCCCAGTGTAATGAGCGTCGGCAACGCCGAGCAGTTTCTGGATTTGCAACGGCCAGAAAGGCCCGCTCATTTCCATGGCGCCCATCGACACCAACTGAATCATCACCAGCAACCGCAACGCCGTACGGTCAGAGCCCATTGGCGGTGGCACTCAGCGGGTTGGGCAGCCGCCCGACAATATCGGCGTGGCTTTCCAACAGGCGCATGCGCATAAACGACTTGGCCGGCCATGCCTGCTCCAGCAGTGCTGCGCGTTCGGTCCGCCAGCGTTGGGGCTCGACCTGGTCGCGCAGCGCGTCGAAACACTGGCTGACCTGGGCTGACAGTTCATCCCACAGCTGCGCCTCGGGCATTTCGAAATGACGCGCGCTGAGCAGGACCAGCTCGCCCAAATGACACATGAAAACCGTGTGCAGCAACTTGTCGCGTACGAAGCTGGCGTCGTCGTACAAGGTCATTTTCGGGTCGTGCAGCTCAATGTCCAGACCCTGGCCATGCAAGGTCTTGCGGTCGATACGGATATCGCCGAAGTCGCGCAGCAACAGGCGGCTCAGTTGCCCGTCGTCGCTCATGACCATAAAGGAATTCTGCTGATGGGCCTCGAATGCGACGCCGTAGCGCAGGTACATGCCCAACAGCGCCGGCACCGTGATCGCGGCGTAATCACGGAAAAACGCGCGCATGCCTTGGGCATCGTCCCGGCCCTGGCTCAGGCGTACCCAGTGTCGCAGCAGCGGTTCGCCGTGCTGGTCGAGGGCGAACAGGCTGCCGACCGGCACAGCCATTTCCCCCGATTGCAGCTGGCTCAGCGGGTTATCGCGGTACAGCACGGCGAGGTGGCGGGAATGTTCGTCATTGGCCGGTTGCGGCTTGAAGTGCACGCCGATTCGCTCCGGTACGATGTTGAGCCGCTTGGAGATACCCGGCTCACGGGAAAGAATGCTCAACAATAGCTTGCTGATACGCGGCCCCATACGCGCCGAACGTGGTGAAACGGTACGCTGCACGCTGGTCAGGCGCAGCGAGACTGGCAGCTTGACCATCGGTGCATCGCAGCGGCCGTCCGGCAATACGGTGCGAAAAGACATGGTGGGGTGGGCTGTAAACGCGACAATCTCGGTGAGCACCAGCAGCCGGTCGCTGATCTCATTGGCGAACAGCTGTGGCAACTCCTGGCGAGCCTGCCAGGGGTGAGCGGGCAGCGGTAGATAGTCGGCGGGTGCAAGGCCTTGCGCGGTCAGCACGTCGGCCAATTCCCGGGCGGCCTGGGGAAAATGCTGTTGCCACCACGGCCAGTAATCCGCAGAACCGGCCAGCGTTTCAACGTGTGCGTATTGACGGTGCAAGGCGCACAGCAACACCGGGAAGCGCGCTTCGAACTCCGGCGAGAACGCGATCACCTGCTCGGTGCTCAAGCCCAGTTTAGTTTTGTAGTTGGGGTGCCAGGGATGGCCCAGCGTGCCCCATTGCTCCAACACGCAGGTCGGGTTGGCGACCTGTGGATCCTGCTTGAGATAGCTGAGCAGGTTGCCCGCGTGGGCAGGTGGCATGGCGGCCTGAAGCTTCAGCGTCCAATGCGCGTGAAAGGCCAGGCACAGCGTGTCGTTCACGAAGCTGTCGTCAATTTCAGTGTTCAGACGATTCAGTACATCCGGCGCGGCAGGGGTTTGAAGCGTACTGTTGAGCAGCGTCAGCAATTGCGAGGGGAATTGCAGTTTGAGCGCCGGCTGACCCTCGCGCACATGCACGACGCGCCCGCGCAGATCCCAGCTGGCCATACGGCCTGGACGCAGATGCTCGAAGCACAGGCGCGACTGGTCCGGCAACACCAGCCAGCAATGGCCATGACCGTCGTAGGTACAGGTGTCGGGAGCCAGCAGCGCTTCGCGGAACAGTGCCTGGAGCAGCCGTTGAAAGCTACGTTCAGCGGCGGGGTGCAAGGTGCCGGCAAGGTCTTCGAGGGTGATGTGATTTGCCTGGAAGGGCGAGGTGGCCAGTGCTTCGCTCCAACGTGCGAGCAGGGACGATTCAGGCGTCATGCTGTTTCCGTACATCAAGTCGAATTCCTTATCCTGGGTACTGAGTCGAAGGCGGCGCGATAGTATCGAGAACCATTATCAAATGTCTATTTTTTGTTACTCGAATAGACGCCCACGTTTATTCGCGCTTGGCTGGGGCGGGGTGTCTCAAGGCAACTGTGTCGCTTTGGAGGCGGGGAGGCGGGCTTGGGAGGCTCTGGAATGGGCCTGTTCAGGTTTTTTAACGCAGCCCGTAGTACGTAGATGCAATTTTTGTAAGACGTGTCTGGTTTTATGCGGTGATTAAAAAGTACCGTCTTGACCACGCAAAACCCCGCTCGAAGGCGGGGTTTTGTTTCGCAGGTGCTCCGTGTCGTGGACGCAGCGCCTGCGCACTTTCAGCGGTTCAGACGTTTTGTGCCTGGCGTCTCATCTCAAGGGTTTCGAGCTCGTTCTTGTAGTTCTGAGCGTCGCTCTCGTTGTGAAACATGCCGACCAGCAGGTCTTGTTGGTGTACATCCCAGATGTGAATCCCATGGCCCAAGGCTTCGTGGGACATATGTGCATCGTCGCGTTCAGTTACTTTTACAGTCATCTGCTTGCTCCAATCTCTGGTGGATCTGCGGCAAGTCGTCGCAGGCCTTCGTTATATGTTTTGTTAGCTTGCTAAGTAAACCGGTTTTGCCCGCAACAATTCATTGCGTCATACGCAACAATGCTGCAGGCCAGATAAACCAAGGCGTTGCGCTTTAGAGCGCTGGGTTAGATGACGAAAGTTTCATGTGCAAAGGCTTATCGCACGGGTGCGAGCGACAAAACCCAGGCGAAAAAAAGCCCCGCATTTGCGGGGCTCCTGGTCTTGCGTTTGGATCAGCTGCCTTTGACCTCTTTACCGTCAACTTTGCCGTCCTGCAGCATGATGTTGTATTCCTTGCCGTCGGTCTCGACCTGGCGCAGGGCAACCAGGATGCCGCCCTGGTCCTTGGCAAACCACATCTGCGTGATGCGCTTGCTTTGCGTCGGATCACGCACGCGCTCGACCTTGATCGCGTCGATGGCGCCGACCTTGGTCTGTACTTTTTCCGGGCCGATTACACGGAAGTCATAGGTGTCGACGTCGGTGCCTTCCACCACGTTGTAGCTCATGCTCTTTTTGCCGGCGGCGACGTCACGCTGCAGGGCCAACTGGTAGGTCGACTTATCGAGCATGCCGCTTTGCAGGGGCACATTGACCGCGTCCTTGTTTTCAAAGCCGGTGACTTTCTTGGTCGCCTGGTCGAAGTCCAGGTTGATTTTCTTGGCCTTGCCCAGGCCGCCGCGTTCGAAGGTGTAGCTCTTCGGTTGCAGGCTGTCCTTGTCAAACAGGATCACGCTGGTTTCGGTCAGGCTGGCGATCATCATCGAGGCCTTGAAGTTCAAGGTCCACGTGCCGTCTGGGTTCTTGGTCAGGCTGCGTTCGGCCGAACCACTCATGGGCAACTGTTTCCAGTCGGCGGTATAGCTTACGGAGAAGGGATGAAGGTCTGCCGCTTGCACGGCAGGCAAGGCGAATAGCGCAAAAGCGAAGAGCAAGGCGCGACGCATAAAATCTCCTAGGTTCGAATCAAGTGGCCGCTGGCCGCGAGTAACTGACCGTCCAATAATGCACCCTGGTCACCGAGAATCAACCGCCCCTCGGCAAACCAGCGAACCGCCAGCGGGTAAATCCTGTGTTCCTGGGTGTGAACCCGTTGCGCAAGCGTCTGCGCCGAGTCGTCAGACTCTACCGGAACCACTGCCTGTACGACCAGAGGGCCGCCATCGAGTTCCTCGGTGACGAAGTGCACGCTGCAGCCATGCTCGCGGTCACCGGCGTCGAGGGCACGCTGATGGGTATGCATGCCCTTGTATTTGGGCAGCAGGGAAGGGTGGATATTCAGCAGGCGCCCGGCGTAATGGCGCACGAAATCGCCGCTGAGGATGCGCATGAAGCCGGCCAGTACCACCAGCTTGGGGTTGAAGGCGTCGATCAGTTCGACCAGGGCGCGGTCGAAGGCCTCGCGGCCGTCGAACGCCTTGTGATCCAGCGAGCGGGTTTCGATCCCCGCATCCCTGGCGCGTTGCAGGCCGTAGGCGTCGCTGCGGTTGGAAATCACCGCAGCGATGCGCACCGGGCTGTCGCCGGTGCGCGTGCTGTCGATCAGGGCCTGCAAGTTACTGCCGGTGCCGGAGAGCAGCACCACGACATCACAGGTTGCAGGCATCAGTGCGCCTTAAGGTTCTTCAGTTCAACCTGAGCCGCGCCTTGCGCAGCGGTGGCGATCTGGCCGATGACCCAAGGCTGCTCGCCGGCTTCGCGCAATACGTTCAGCGCGGTTTCCACATGTTCCTGCGCCACGCAGATGACCATGCCTACGCCGCAGTTCAACACGCGGTGCATTTCGGTCTCGTTGACGTTGCCTTTTTCCTGCAGCCAGTCGAACACCGCAGGGCGCTGCCAGCTGGCCACGTCGACGATGGCCTGGGCGCCTTTTGGCAGCACGCGCGGGATGTTGTCCAGCAGGCCGCCGCCGGTGATGTGGGCCATGGCTTTTACCGCGCCGGTGTCCTTGATCAGCTTGAGCAGTGGCTTGACGTAGATGCGGGTTGGCGCCATCAGCAGGTCGGTCAGCGGTTTGCCGTCGAGCTGGGTGTTTTCGATGTCGGCACCGGACACTTCGATGATCTTGCGGATCAGCGAGTAGCCGTTGGAGTGAGGACCGGAGGATGGCAGGGCGAGGAGGGCGTCGCCGGCGGCCACTTTGGAGCCGTCGATGATGTCGGCTTTTTCCACCACGCCGACGCAGAAGCCGGCCAGGTCGTAGTCTTCGCCTTCGTACATGCCCGGCATTTCAGCGGTTTCGCCGCCCACCAGGGAGCAACCCGCCAGCTCGCAGCCGGCGCCGATGCCGGTGACCACTTGTGCCGCGGTGTCCACGTTCAGCTTGCCGGTGGCGTAGTAGTCGAGGAAGAACAGCGGCTCGGCGCCACACACCACCAGGTCGTTGACGCACATGGCTACCAGGTCGATGCCGATGCTGTCGTGCTTGTTCAGGTTCAGGGCCAGACGCAGCTTGGTGCCCACACCGTCGGTGCCGGACACCAGCACAGGCTGCTTGTAGCCGGCCGGGATTTCGCAGAGGGCGCCAAAACCGCCCAGGCCGCCCATGACTTCAGGGCGCGCAGTGCGCTTGGCGACGCTCTTGATGCGTTCGACCAATGCTTCACCGGCGTCGATGTCTACACCGGCGTCCTTGTAGCTCAGGGAGGGTTGCTTGCTCATGATCCAGGCCTTTAGGGGGGATTTCTGGGTAACGACCGGGCGGGCGGGGGCGTTTGAAAAAGAGGCCCAGCCGTTGACGGTCTGCGAAGGCGCGCGATTTTATCAGGCTTGCGGGGCAGCGGCCATCCTCGGGCCGACGGGCAGGGCCATATCGACTAAAAAAGCGGATTAAAAAATGCTAATCGGCTCGGCTTCAGCGCGTATTAAGGTATAGCCTTGAATCCGCTAGTACTGTGACAGTACGAAAACTTACCGAGACCCCGCGAATGTTTCACCGGTTGCCATGGTCACAGCCTGGCGAAACCGAGTTCGCGCGGTTTGTTCCAGCCGCTAAATCTGTCGTTCGGGAATCTTTCATGCGTCTGTGTAATGTGTTTTTTGTGGGCTGTTTGTCGTTGGTCAGCCTGGCGAGTCATGCCGAAACCCTCAATGGCCTTTATCAAGTACTTGAACCGGTCAGCAGCCAGTCGCCCCAGGAGCGCGACCAGGCCACCCAGCGCGCGGTGCAGACGCTGGTGATTCGCCTGACCGGCGATGCCAAGGCCGCCGAAGGGCCGGGCCTGGCGGCGGTGCGCAAAGACCCGCAGCAAATCATCAGCCAGTACGGCTACGACGCCGGTCCGCCGGAAAGCCTGCAGGTGGATTTCGACCCGGTGAGTACCGACCGCGCGTTGCGTGACGCGGGCCTGTCGATCTGGGGCAGCAATCGGCCCTCGATCCTGGGCTGGTGGCTGAACGACTCCACCGAAGGCAGCAGCCTGGTCGGCGATGGCCAGGCCGTTGCCCAGGCCCTGCGCCGTGCAGCGCAACACCGCGGCTTGCCGCTGCGTCTGCCCATGGGCGATCTGGAAGAGCAAGTGGTGGCCACCGCGCCGAATCTGGAAAGCGCCGATGCCACGCCGTTGCGCGCCGCTTCCGAACGCTACGGTGCCGACGCCTTGCTGGCGGTGCACGCGCGTCAGGAAGGCAATCAATGGCAGGCCAAGTGGCGCCTGTGGTTGGGCGACAAGGCCGAGCAGGGCACCGCCCAAGGCACAGACACGGCTGCGCTGGCGGATGCGGTGATGCTGGCGGTCAGCCAGAAGCTGGCGCCACGCTTTGCGGTCAAGCCCGGTGTCAGCACTGAGCAGTTACTGGAGGTGCAGGGCATGAATCTGGAGCGCTATGCGACCCTGGGGCATCTGCTGGAGCCATTTGGCGCTCAGCCGCTGCTGGTTGATGGCAATCGCATTGTGTATCGCGTCAATGGCAACGCCGAGCAGTTGCGCACCCAGTTGAGCCTGGGCAAGTTGCAGGAGATTGCGGCAGGTGAAGCGCAGCCTGTGGGCGATGGAACGCCACCGGCCAGCGCACCCGAACCCCAGGCGCAACTGCGGTTTCGCTGGTAAATGTTCTTCCTTATATAGATAGAAGCAAATAAATGGAGTGGTTTATGGCGGATACGCGTCGTTGGGTGTGGCTTGGCGGGATCGTCCTGCTGTGCGTTTTTGTGTTTTTGCTGCATTCGATCCTGACGCCGTTCCTGGTCGCGTTGCTGTTGGCCTATCTGTTCGATCCGGTGGTGGATCGCCTGGAGAAGGCTGGCCTGTCGCGCACGCTCGGTGTTGTCACGGTGTTCGCGCTGTTCACCTTGATCATCACGGCTCTGGTGCTGGTGCTGGTGCCGATGCTGGTCAAGCAGTTGTACCGGCTGTACGAACTGGCGCCGCAAATGCTCGACTGGCTGCAGCACACGGCGATGCCGTGGGCCCAGGCCAAGCTGGGGCTTTCGGATGGCTTCTGGAAGTTCGACAAGGTCAAGGCGGCGATCAGCGAGCATATGGGCCAGACCGGCGACATCGTCGGGGTGGTACTCAGCCAGGCCACGGCGTCCGGCCTGGCATTGATCGGCTGGTTGACCAACCTGGTGCTGATTCCGGTGGTGGCGTTTTACCTGCTGCGTGACTGGGACATCATGATGGCCAAGGTCCGCAGCCTGCTGCCGCGTGACCGCGAAGAGCGCATTGTGTCCCTGGCCGAAGAGTGCCATGAAGTCCTGGGTGCATTCGTGCGGGGCCAGTTGCTGGTGATGCTGGCACTGGGGATTATCTATGCCGCAGGCTTGATGGCTATTGGCCTGGAGCTGGGTCTGTTGATCGGCCTGATTGCCGGTCTGGCCGCCATCGTGCCGTACATGGGGTTCGTCATCGGGATCGGCGCGGCGCTGGTGGCGGGTCTTTTCCAGTTTGGCGGTGACCTGTACCCGATGCTGGGCATTGTTGCTGTGTTTATGGTCGGCCAGGCCCTGGAAGGCATGGTGCTCACGCCCCTGCTGGTCGGTGACCGAATCGGTCTGCACCCGGTGGCGGTAATCTTCGCGATCCTGGCAGGAGGTGAGCTGTTCGGTTTCACCGGTATCCTGCTGGCGCTGCCGGTGGCGGCGGTGATCATGGTGCTGGTGCGCCATGCGCATGATCTCTACAAGGATTCGGATGTCTATACCGGGGTTGAAGACCCCGACCTGTAGTCGCTACGACCCACACCCGGCGCAACGCCGGGTGTGGCGTTCAGGCAGGCTTGGCGTCAAACAATTCGCTTAAAACCAACGGGTTAACGCAAACCTTTGATTTTGCTTGGGGTCTGCTGCATTGTGCGCCCGACGTCACGGGTATAAACTTCGCAAACTTTTCACAGAGGCCACTAACGGTTCGATGGGAGCCGTTCAGTCAGCATGAAACCGATTCAGCTGCCCTTGGGTGTGCGTCTGCGTGACGACGCCACCTTCATCAATTACTACCCAGGCGCCAACGCCGCTGCACTCGGCTATGTCGAGCGGCTCTGCGAAGCCGACGCCGGGTGGACTGAAAGCCTGATTTATCTGTGGGGCAAGCACGGCGTGGGGCGTACTCATCTGTTGCAGGCCGCGTGCCTGCGTTTCGAACAGATGGGCGAACCGGCGGTGTACTTGCCGCTGGCTGAGTTGATGGATCGCGGTATCGGGATTTTCGACCACCTCGAGCAATACGAGCTGGTGTGCCTGGACGACCTGCAGGCCATCGCCGGCAAAGCGGATTGGGAAGAGGCACTGTTCCATCTGTTCAACCGCCTGCGTGACAGCGGCAGGCGCCTGTTGATTGCGGCTTCGACTTCGCCGCGGGAATTACCGATAAAACTCGCCGACCTCAAATCGCGCCTGACCCTGGCGCTGATCTTCCAGATGCGCCCTCTGTCCGATGAAGACAAATTGCGCGCGTTGCAACTACGCGCCTCGCGTCGCGGTCTGCACCTGACCGATGAAGTCGGGCACTTTATTCTGACCCGGGGTACCCGCAGCATGAGCGCGCTGTTCGATCTGCTTGAACAGCTCGACCAGGCCTCATTGCAGGCGCAAAGAAAATTGACGATCCCTTTTCTCAAAGAGACGTTGGGTTGGTAACTCGTTGATTTTCAATGTTTCGACATTTTACAGGCGTCAGAAAACCTGCATTTAAGCCCGGTGAGCTACGCAATTTTGTCGATAAATGGAATTACGGCTTAGATGTCAGCGTCTAATCGCCAAGTCACAAAAGCCACGATTGAATTTGCAAATCGATGTGATAGAGGGCATAGTCGCGGCTTCTTTATCCATCAGCCACGGTCGTGCCCATGCTAAATCGCTTCGCACCCCTCGTGCCTCTCGCACTCGTTACCCTGTTGTTTGGTTGCGCGTCCCACCCTCAACAGGTGGCGGAACAGCAGAAACCACAGGTTCAAAACCAGGCAAAATTCGTCGCAGCCCAGTCTTCCACTGTTTATGAGGAAGAAGTGGCGACCGAAAAGGAACTGGCCGACTTCTCCGGCAACAAGCCTTACCAGCTTCCAGTTCTGGCCGACAGCATCCTTGAACGCGGCATGTCCCTGATCGGTACTCGCTACCGTTTCGGCGGCACCTCGGAAGCCGGTTTCGATTGCAGCGGCTTTATCGGTTATCTGTTCCGTGAAGAGGCCGGCATGAATCTGCCGCGTTCGACGCGTGAAATGATCAACGTTAATGCACCGCTGGTCGCGCGTAACAACCTCAAGCCCGGCGATCTGCTTTTCTTCAGTACCAGTGGTCGTGGCCGCGTAAGCCACGCCGGTATCTACCTGGGCGATAACCAGTTTATTCACTCCAGCAGCCGTCGCAGTGGCGGTGTCCGAGTCGACAGCCTGGGTGACAGCTACTGGAGCAAAACCTTCATCGAGGCCAAGCGTGCCCTGGCGATGGCTCCGACCACGGTTACCGCCAGCAAGTAAAGTTAAAGTGATACTTGAAGTTTGACGTGTAAGCGCTAGAATCCCTGGACATTGTTGTAATCCGTTCGCGCGAGCCTTGCTCGCGCGTTCTGGTTTTCAACGTTCGGCAGCGAAAGCCGCATCCAGACCAGGATTGTTCTGCACATGTCGACCTCGGCCCGCCTGATTCTTATCCTCTGCGCCGCGCTGATCAGCGCCTGCGCCAACCGGCCACCGCCCGCGCCTGTTGCGGTCAAGCCCAAGCCGGTCTTCACCTATACCACCCAGAATGACTCGCCTGTCGCCGAAGACGTGCTGTTTCGCGCGCTCGGCCTGGTCGGCACGCCTTATCGCTGGGGCGGCAACACGCCCGATTCAGGCTTTGATTGCAGCGGCCTGATCGGCTTCGTGTTCCGCGACGCCGCCGGCATTTCCCTGCCTCGCACTACCCGAGAGCTGATCGGCATGCGTGCGCAGGACGTCAGCGCGCAGAACCTGCAGACCGGTGATCTGTTGTTCTTTGCCACCGGCGCAGGCTCCCAAGTCAGCCATGCCGGCATCTACGTGGGCGAGGGCCGCTTTGTGCACGCCCCGCAAACCGGCGGCACGGTAAAGCTGGACACCTTGTCCAAGGCGTATTGGCAGAATGCTTACTTGAGTGCCAAACGCGTATTGCCGGCTGAGCATCTGGCGCGCAATCCCTGAGTCCGCTGTGGGAGGGTGCAACGCCCTCCCACAGGTTTTCACAGCGCCTATCGAGCGGCCGACACCCGCCACACCTTATTCCCGACATCATCGGCCACCAGCAAATCGCCTTGCCGATCAATCACCACGCCCACCGGCCGGCCCATGGCTTTCTCATCTTTATCGAGGAAGCCGGTCAGTACATCCAGCGGTTGCCCTTTGGGCTGGCCGCCCTCGAATGGCACGAAGATCACTTTGTAGCCGCTGTGGGGTTTGCGGTTCCACGAGCCGTGCTGGCCGATAAAGGCGCCGTTGCTGTAGGCGGCTGGCAACTTGCTGCCGTCGGCGAAGGTCAGGCCCAGAGAGGCGGTATGTGGCCCTACCGCGTAATCCGGGGCGATGGCCTTGGCCACCAGATCCGGGTTCTGCGGCGTGACGCGTTCGTCCACGTGCTGGCCGTAGTAGCTGAAAGGCCAGCCATAGAAAGCGCCGTCCTTGACCGAGGTGATGTAGTCCGGCACCAGGTCGCTGCCAATTTCGTCGCGCTCATTCACTGCGGTCCACAACTTGCCGCTCTGGGGTTCCCACGCCATGCCGTTGGGGTTGCGCAAGCCTGAGGCGAAGAGGCGGTGCTGGCCGCTGGCGCGGTCGACTTCCCAGATCGCGGCGCGGCCCTGTTCGGCCTCCAGGCCGTTTTCGCCGACGTTGCTGTTGGAGCCCACACTCACATACAACTGGTTGCCATCCTTGCTGGCCACCACGTTTTTCGTCCAATGGTGATTCAGCGGGCCGCCCGGCAGGTCCACGACTTTAGTGCCGGCTTGCTTGATCGCGGTTTCACCTGGCTGGTAGGGGAAACGCAGCAGTTTGTCCGAGTCGGCCACGTACAAGTCATTGCCCACCAGCGTCATGCCGAACGGCGAATTGAGGTTCTCCAGGAACACCGTACGGGTTTCGGCCACGCCGTCGTGGTCGGCATCGCGCAGCAGGGTGATGCGGTTCGGGCTGGGTACACCGGCGCCTGCGCGACTCATGACTTTTTCCATTACCCAGCCACGCACCCCCTTCGAATCGTCCGGCTTGGGCGGCGCATTGGTTTCAGCTACCAGCACGTCGCCATTGGGCAATACGTACAGCCAGCGCGGGTGGTCCAGGCCTTCGGCAAAAGCGCTCACCTGCAGGCCGGGTGCTGCGGTGGGCTTGACGCCCTCGGGCCAGCCGATGGCAGGGGCGATATTGACGGTGGGGATCAGCGTCTTGTTCGGTTCCGGCAGGTTAGGCGATGGCCCGGTGCCGTCGCTGATCTGCAACGTGGAGCTTTCGCCACAGGCGGCAAGAGTGCCGGCGAGCATGATCAGTAAGGCGAGTCTGGTTTTATGCATGGTGTTCTCCTTAATACCTGTAGGGATAGAGGAGGGCGCGGGTGCGATGGTTCAAGTACAAGGCCGGCTTTAATTGACGCTCCACCCCCAACCCACTAACCTTCGCGGCTTGTTTCAGGTGCTCTGTGACCCAAGGGTCGACGGAGTGAAACAGGGAAGCCGGTGAGTGAGCGCACTTAGACACAGTGCTGCCGCAATTCCGGCGCTGCCCCCGCAACGGTAAATGAGTCAAGACGCTGCCTTTGGCCACTGTATCGCATGCGATATGGGAAGGCGCAGCGTGGGTCCGCTCCTGGTTCGCCAGGGTACGGCCACTTATGAGCCCGGAGACCGGCCTGGACCATTCAACAGCATCACGGTGGGCGATGCTTGGCTGTCTGATTGTGTTTTTTCCTGCCCGCCGTTTTTGTCCAGCCCCAACGGAGAGCTGCCATGACCGATTCCCCCGACCGCGACGAACGCCACCTGGCGCGCATGCTGCGCAAAAAAGCCGTGATCGACGAGCGCATCGCCAATTCCCCTAATCAGTGCGGTTTGCTGCTGGTACTGACCGGCAATGGCAAAGGCAAGAGCAGCTCGGCCTTCGGCATGCTGGCCCGGGCCATGGGCCACGGTATGCAATGCGGCGTGGTGCAGTTCATCAAGGGCCGCCACAGCACAGGCGAAGAGTTGTTCTTCCGACGCTTCCCTGAACAAGTGCGCTTTCACGTCATGGGCGAAGGCTTCACCTGGGAAACCCAGGACCGCCAACGCGACATCGCCGCCGCCGAGGCCGCTTGGGCCGTGTCCCGCGCGATGCTGCAAGACCCTGCCATCGGCCTGGTGGTGCTGGACGAACTGAACATCGCCCTCAAGCACGGTTATCTCGACCTGGACCAAGTGCTCAGCGACCTGCAAGCCCGCCCTCCGATGCAGCACGTGGTGGTCACCGGCCGTGGCGCCAAGCCCGAAATGATCGAGATGGGCGACACCGTCACCGAAATGGGCATGCTCAAACATGCCTTCCAGGCCGGTATCAAGGCACAGAAAGGCGTCGAACTTTGAATCAGCCCCGTCATTGCCCGGCGGTTCTGATCGCCGCACCGGCGTCCGGCCAGGGCAAAACCACGGTCACCGCCGCGCTGGCCCGTTTGCATCGCAACCTGGGGCGCAAGGTGCGCGTGTTCAAATGCGGCCCGGACTTCCTGGACCCGATGATCCACGAGCGCGCCAGCGGTGCGCCGGTGTACCAATTGGACATGTGGATGGTGGGCGAGCAGGAAAGTCGCCGTCTGCTGTGGGAAGCCGCCGGCGAGGCCGACTTGATCCTGATCGAAGGCGTGATGGGCCTGTTCGACGGCACACCTTCGAGCGCCGACCTGGCCCGGCATTTCGGCGTGCCGGTGCTGGGTGTGATCGACGGCACCGCCATGGCCCAGACCTTCGGCGCCCTGGCCCTGGGCCTGGCGCGCTACCAGCCGGACCTGCCGTTCGCCGGGGTGCTGGCCAACCGTGTCGGCACCCTGCGCCATGCGCAACTGCTCGAAGGCAGCCTTACCGAAGGCCTGCGCTGGTACGGCGCGCTGTCCCGCGAAACCGGGATCGAGCTGCCCAGCCGTCACCTGGGGCTGGTGCAGGCCAGCGAACTGAATGACCTCGACCTGCGCCTGGACGCCGCCGCCCAAGCCCTGGGCAGCAGTTGCGAAGTCGCGGTGCCGCCGCCGGTCACTTTCGCCGCGCCGACGATCGTGGAAGCCGAGCCGTTGCTGGCCGGTGTGCGCATCGCCGTGGCCCGCGACGAAGCTTTCGCGTTTACCTACGGCGCCAGCCTCGACCTCCTACGGGCGATGGGCGCCGAGTTGCACTTCTTCTCGCCGATCCACGACCGCGCACTGCCCGACGCCGACAGTCTCTACCTGCCCGGCGGTTACCCGGAGCTGCATCATCAGGCCCTGGCGCAAAACACCCCGATGCTGGCCGCGATCCGCGCCCACCACGCGGCCGGCAAACCGTTGCTCGCCGAGTGCGGCGGCATGTTGTATCTGCTGGACTCGCTCACCGATGTCGACGGCAATCGAGCCGAACTGGTCGGCCTGCTGCAGGGCGATGCCGTCATGCAGAAAAAACTCGCCGCCCTGGCCCTGCAAAGCGTCGAATTGCCCGAAGGCGTACTGCGTGGCCATACCTACCATCATTCCCTGACCAGCACGGAGTGGCAGCCGATTGCCCGTGGCCAAAGCCCGAATGGTGGGCGCGGTGCCGAGGCAGTCTTCCGACAGGGGCGGATGACTGCCTCTTACGTACACTTCTATTTCCCGTCGAATCCGACGGCGGTCGCCGCCTTGTTTGCCCCGGACCTGGCTGAAACCCCCTCCACTGTGGGAGGGGGCTTGCCCCCGATAGGGTCATGACCGACAACGCTTTCCCCCAGGCCGACCGCGACGCCGTCTACCGCGCCATCGCTGAGCGCCGCGACATGCGCCACTTCACCGGTGGCACCGTCGCTCCCCAATTGCTGCAGCGCCTGCTCCAGGCCGCGCACCAGGCGCCGAGTGTCGGCCTGATGCAGCCGTGGCGTTTTATCCGCATCAGCGACCGCGTGTTGCGTGGGCAGATTCAACAATTGGTGGAGGAAGAACGCGTGCGCACCGCCGAAGCGCTCGGCGAGCGTTCTGACGAGTTCATGCAGCTCAAGGTCGAAGGCATCCACGACTGCGCCGAAGTCCTGGTAGCGGCGCTGATGGAGGATCGTGAGCGGCATATCTTCGGTCGCCGGACCTTGCCGGAAATGGACATGGCTTCCCTGTCCTGTGCGATCCAGAACCTGTGGCTGGCGGCCCGCGTCGAAGGGCTGGGCATGGGCTGGGTCTCGTTGTTCGAGCCCCAGGCCCTGGCGGATCTTTTGGGGCTGCCCGCCGGTGCCAAGCCGCTTGCGGTGTTATGCCTGGGCCCGGTGGCCGAGTTTTACCCGGCACCGATGTTGCAGCTCGAAGGCTGGGCCGAGCCTCGACCGCTGAGTGACATGTTGTATGAAAATACGTGGGGAGTGAGTCGATGAGTGTGGCTTTGCTGTGTGTCGCCGCCGTGGCGTTGGATGCGCTGTTGGGCGAGCCCAGGCGTTGGCATCCGCTGGTGGCGTTCGGCAATTTTGCCGGGCGCATCGAGCAGCGTTTCAACAGCGGCGGGCGCGGCTGGCGCAGCCATGGGGTCACCGCCTGGGTGATCGTGGTGGTGCCGCTGACCCTGCTGGCCACGGCGTTGTCGTGGGCGCCTTATATCGGTTGGGTGCTGGAGATCCTCGCGCTGTACTGCGCCCTCGGCATGCGCAGCCTGGGCGAGCATGTGCTGCCCGTGGCCCAGGCGCTGCGCAGCGATGACCTGGCAGAAGCGCGCACGCGTGTGAGTTATCTGGTCAGCCGCCAGACCAGCGAACTGGACAGCACCGAAGTGGCCCGCGCCGCTACCGAGTCGGTACTCGAAAACGGCAGCGATGCCGTATTTGCCGCACTGTTCTGGTTTGTGGTGGCCGGGGTGCCTGGCGTGGTGCTGTACCGACTGAGCAACACCCTGGATGCCATGTGGGGCTATCGCAACGAACGCTTCGAACGGTTCGGCTGGGCGGCGGCAAAAATCGACGACGTGCTCAATTATATTCCGGCACGCCTGGTGGCGTTGACCTACGCCGTGCTCGGCAAAACCGGTCTGGCGCTCAAATGCTGGCGCACCCAGGGCCCGACCTGGGACAGCCCCAACGCCGGCCCGGTGATGGCGGCAGGCGCCGGTGCATTGGGCGTCGAGTTGGGCGGTGCAGCGATTTATCACGGCCAACTGCACCAACGCCCGCCACTGGGCGAAGGCCCGGCAGCGGACGCCGACGCCATCGAGCGGGGCTGGCAACTGGTGCAGCGCGGCGTATGGTTGTGGCTGCTGATCCTATGCGCGGGGGCGCAATTCTATGCTTGAACATGGCGGTCGACTGCGTAAGGCATCCATTCAATACGGGATCGCTGAGGCTAATTGGCTGGACTTGTCCAGCGGCCTCGCGCCCTGGCCCTGGCCGATCCCCGAAATCCCGCTGCGCGCCTGGGCACGCCTGCCGGAAACCGACGATGGTTTGGAGCAGGCCGCCAGCGCGTACTACGGCGCGGCTCACCTGTTGCCGGTGCCCGGTTCCCAGGCGGCGATCCAGTTGCTGCCGCGTCTGCGCCGGGCCGGCAAGGTCGGGGTGGTGTCGCCGTGCTACGCCGAACACGCTGAGGCCTGGCGTCGCGCCGGTTACGTGGTGCGCGAGGTGCAGGAGCAGGAAGTCGACTTTTTCCTCGACGGTCTCGATGTGCTGGTGGTGGTCAACCCCAACAACCCCACCGGCCTGAGCCTGAGCCCGCAACGCCTGTTGGATTGGCACGCGCGTCTGGCCCAGCGTGGTGGTTGGCTGGTGGTGGACGAAGCGTTCATGGATGTGACGCCGCACTTGAGCCTGGCCGGTCAAACCCATCTTGTCGGTTTGATCGTGCTGCGTTCGTTCGGCAAATTCTTCGGCCTGGCCGGCGTGCGACTGGGCTTTGTGCTGGCCGAGCGCAAGTTGCTCAAGTTGCTCGCCGAGCAGGTCGGGCCATGGGCGGTCAGCGGCCCTACGCGGGTGGTGGGGCAAACCTGCCTGCGCGACACAGAAGGGCAGGCACGCCAGCGCGCGCGCTGCCTGGAGGCCGGCCAGCGCTTGTACGCATTGCTTGAACAACAGGGGTTCCAGCCCCACGGCGGCTGCGCGTTGTTCCAGTGGCTGATCACCCCGCATGCCGAGCGCATGCATGAATTCATGGCCCAGCGCGGCATCCTGCTGCGCTTGTTTGTTCACAACAGCAGCTTGCGCTTCGGCCTGCCCGACACCGAGGCCGACTGGCTGCGCCTCGATGAAGCCCTGGCTGCCTACAAGGCCCTTCCATGAGTACGCTGATGGTGCAAGGCACCACCTCCGACGCCGGCAAAAGCACGCTGGTGACTGCGCTGTGCCGCTGGCTGATCCGCCAGGGCGTCGCCGTCGCCCCGTTCAAACCGCAGAACATGGCGCTCAACAGCGCCGTAACCGCCGAGGGCGGCGAGATCGGCCGCGCCCAGGCCGTGCAGGCCCAGGCCGCGCGCCTGGCGCCCCACACCGACATGAACCCGGTGCTGCTCAAACCCAACAGCGATACCGGTTCTCAAGTGATCATCCATGGCCGTGCCGTCACGACCATGAACGCCGTGGCCTATCACGATTACAAAGCCATTGCCATGCAGGCCGTACTCGCCTCCCACGCGCGACTCAGCGCGGCTTACCCGGTGGTGATGGTGGAGGGCGCGGGCTCCCCGGCGGAGATCAACCTGCGCGCCAATGACATCGCCAACATGGGTTTCGCCGAAGCGGTGGACTGCTCGGTGCTGCTGATTGCCGATATCAACCGTGGCGGCGTGTTCGCGCACCTGGTGGGCACCCTGCAATTGCTCTCGCTTAGCGAACAGGCGCGGGTCAAGGGCTTTATCATCAACCGTTTTCGCGGCGACATCGCACTGTTGCAGCCCGGCCTCGACTGGCTGGAGGCGCACACCGGCAAACCGGTGGTCGGCGTCCTGCCCTATGTAATGGATCTGCACCTGGAAGCCGAGGACGGCATCGATCGGCGCCAGATCGACAAGGCCGCCCAGGTACTCAAAGTAGTTGTGCCGGTGCTGCCGCGCATCAGCAACCATACCGATTTCGACCCACTGCGCCTGCACCCCCAGGTGGACCTGCAATTTATCGGCCCTGGCCAACCGATCCCGGCCGCCGACCTGATCATCCTGCCGGGCTCCAAAAGCGTGCGCGCCGACCTCGCCTACCTGCGCGCCAATGGCTGGGACAATGCCGTGGCGCGACACTTGCGCTACGGCGGCAAGGTGCTGGGCATCTGCGGCGGGCTGCAGATGCTCGGCGAGCAGGTGCATGACCCGCTGGGCCTGGAAGGGCCGCCCGGTTCCAGCGCCGGCCTGGGGCTGCTGGCGTTCAGCACCACCCTGGAAGAGGACAAGCAGTTGCGCAACGTGCGCGGGCGCTTGCTGCTGGAAGATGCCGAGGTCAACGGTTATGAGATCCATGCCGGGGTGACGTCCGGCGAAGCCCTGGCAAGCCCTGCCGTGCGCCTGGACGACGGTCGCCAGGATGGCGCACGCAGTGCCGACGGGCAGATCCTCGGCACCTACCTGCATGGCTTGTTCGAAACGCCGGCCGCTTGCGGCGCATTGCTGCGCTGGGCCGGGCTGGCGCAGGTGCAGGCGGTGGATTATCACGCCCTGCGCGAGCGCGATATCGAGCGCCTGGCGGATCTGGTGGAGCAGCATTTGGATACCGATTTATTGCGCACCCTGTGTGGAGTGGCCCCATGCACCAACTGATCCTCGGCGGCGCCCGCTCCGGCAAAAGTCGCCTGGCGGAAACGCTCGCCACCGACAGCGCGTTGCCGGTTATCTATATCGCCACCAGTCAACCGCAGGACGGCGAAATGAACGCACGGGTGGCCTTGCATCGCCAGCGGCGTCCGGCGCACTGGGGCCTGATCGAAGAACCGATCGAACTGTCGCGGGTGCTGCGCGAGAATGCCGCCACCGACCGCTGTCTGCTGGTGGATTGCCTGACCTTATGGCTGACCAACCTGCTGATGCTCGAAGACTCCGAGCGCCTGGCGCTGGAACGCGACCACTTGCTTGAAACCCTGGCCACGCTGCCGGGGGAGATTATTTTTGTCAGCAACGAGACCGGTCTGGGTGTCGTGCCGCTGGGCGAATTGACTCGCCGCTACGTGGATGAAGCCGGTTGGCTGCATCAAGCCTTGGCCGAGCGGTGTCAGCGCGTGGTGCTGACGGTCGCCGGACTGCCCCTGACATTGAAAGGTATTGCGTTATGACTGACACCTGGTGGCTGGATCCCTGTAAGGCAGTCGACACCATCGCGTATGAAAACGCCTTGGCACGCCAGCAGCAATTGACCAAGCCCGCCGGCTCTCTCGGCCAGCTCGAAGCGGTGGCGGTGCAATTGGCCGGCCTGCAAGGCCAGGTCAAGCCGGTGGTGGATCAGCTGTGGATCGCAATCTTTGCCGGCGACCACGGCGTGGTAGCCGAGGGCGTGTCGGCGTTTCCCCAGGCGGTGACCGCACAAATGCTGCACAACTTTGTCAGCGGCGGCGCAGCCATCAGCGTATTGGCGCGGCAACTGCAGGCACGGTTGGAGGTGGTCGACCTGGGCACGGTGACACCCGCGCTGAACCTGCCCGGCGTACGTCACCTGAATATCGGCGCGGGTACCGCCAACTTCGTGCATGCCCCGGCGATGAGCGCCGCCCAAGGCCAACAGGCGTTGCAGGCCGGACGCGACAGCGCACGGCGCGCGTTGGAACTGGGCACGCAACTGTTTATCGGCGGTGAAATGGGCATCGGCAACACCACGGCGGCCAGCGCGCTGGCGTGTGCCTTGCTCGATTGCCGAGTCAGCGACCTGGCCGGGCCGGGCACTGGCTTGAATGCCCAGGGCGTCAGTCACAAGGTAGCGGTGATTGAACGCGCGTTGGCACGGCATGCTGCCGAGCGCGGCGATGTGTTGCAGACGCTGTTCAACCTCGGCGGCTTTGAAATCGCCGCGTTGGTGGGCGCTTATCTCGCCTGTGCCCAGGCCGGTATCGCCGTGCTGGTGGACGGGTTCATCTGCAGCGTCGCCGCACTGGTGGCCACGCGCTTGAATCCGGCCTGCCGCCCATGGCTGCTGTTTGGCCATCGCGGCGCCGAGCCAGGCCACCGCCATGTGCTGCAACAGTTGGACGCGCAACCGCTGCTGGACATGGGCCTGCGCCTGGGCGAAGGCAGCGGCGCGGCACTGGCGGTGCCGTTGTTGCGCCTGGCCTGCGCACTGCACGGGCAGATGGCGACCTTCGCCGAAGCCGCCGTGGCGGATCGCCCCGCATGACCTTGCAACTGGACCTGCTGCGCCACGGTGAAACCGAACTGGGCGGCGGCCTGCGTGGCAGCCTGGACGACGCACTCACCGCCAACGGCTGGGCACAGATGCGCGCCGCCGTAGCGCAGCAGGGGCCCTGGGATCGGTTGATCAGTTCACCCCTGCAACGCTGCGCACGGTTTGCCGACGAGCTGGGGGCCCGGCTCAACGTGCCCGTGAGTCTGGAAAAGGACCTGCAGGAATTGCACTTCGGCGCATGGGAAGGGCAGAGTGCCGCCGCACTGATGCAAACCGATGCCGACGGGCTCGGACGGTTCTGGGCCGACCCATACAGCTTCACGCCGCCCGAGGGTGAAGCGGTTGAGGATTTTTCCCGGCGGGTTCTGGGCGCGGTCGCACGGCTGCATCGCGCGTATGCCGGTGAGCGCGTCCTGTTGATCAGTCATGGCGGGGTGATGCGTCTGCTGCTGGCGCGCGCACGAGGCCTGCCCCGTGAGCACCTGCTGAATGTCGAAGTCGGTCACGGTGGGTTGTTCAGCCTGCGTGTCGCGGCCGATGGCGTGTTGCGCGAAGGAGACTGACGATGTCGCCGTTCTGGATTGCCCTGCAGTTTCTGAGCAGCCTGCCGATTCGCCTGCCAGGCATGCCGCAGCCCCAGGAAATGGGACGTTCGCTGTTGTTTTACCCGGTGGTCGGTGGGTTGTTCGGTGTGCTGTTATGGGGGCTGAGCAGCGCATTGGCGGGCGCGCCGTTGCTGCTGCACGCGGCGCTGCTGCTGACTGCCTGGGTGCTGCTCAGCGGCGCCCTGCACCTGGACGGCCTGGCGGACAGCGCCGATGCCTGGCTGGGTGGCTTCGGCGATCGCGAGCGCACCCTCACCATCATGAAGGACCCGCGCAGCGGGCCGATTGCCGTGGTCACGCTGGGCCTGGTGCTGCTGCTCAAGTTCGCTGCGCTGGTGGCCTTGATCGAACAGCACAATACCGTCGCATTGATTCTGGCGCCGCTGATTGGCCGGGCGTCGATGCTCGCGTTATTCCTGACCACGCGTTATGTGCGTGCCGGCGGATTAGGCCAGGCATTGTCAGAGCATTTACCGAGGGCTGTCGGCCAACTGGTGCTGGTCCTCAGCGGCCTGGCCTGTGTGCTGATCGGCGGGTTCAGCGGCGCAATTGCCGTACTGCTGGCCGCCCTCGGGTTTGTGGCGCTGCGTCAGTTGATGGTCAGGCGCCTCGGCGGCACCACGGGCGACACCGCCGGCGCGTTACTGGAGCTGCTGGAAGTCGTCGTGCTGGTCGGCCTGGCGCTGTAACACTTTCTTGCATTTGTAGAATCGCGGGTATATACACGTTCCATGCTTGCCTCCCAATGTTTATGCACCAACCTGCGACGCGCCGCCCGTGGCGTCAGCAGGCACTACGACGGCGCTCTCGACGGCTTCGGGATCAACGTTGCCCAGTATTCTCTGCTGTGCAATCTGCAGCGTCTGGATCAACCCAGTATCTCCAGTCTGGCCGATGCGATGGGCCTGGATCGCAGTACGCTCGGCCGCAACCTGCGGGTGCTCGAAGGGGAAGGGTTAGTGCAATTGGTGGAGGGCGACGACCTGCGTAATCGCCTGGTGCAGTTGACGGCAGCCGGTGAAGCACGCCTGGCCGCCGCACTGCCGGCATGGGAAGCGGCGCAGCAGAAGTTGATCGATAAACTGGGCGCGCAAAAACGCGAGACCCTGTTGGCCTTGCTGGACGAACTCGCCTGAGCGCGGGTTTGTTCGATGACAAACGGGTATATACCCGCGTACGGAGAATAAGAAATGACCTCGATGTGGCGCACCAGTGGCTGGGTTCTTGTGGGGAGTGCGCTGATCCTGGCGCTGTCGTTGGGCGTGCGTCACGGATTCGGCCTGTTTCTCGCGCCGATGAGTTCCGAGTTCGGTTGGGGCCGTGAAACGTTTGCGTTCGCCATTGCCTTGCAAAACCTGATCTGGGGCCTGGCGCAGCCGTTCACCGGTGCCCTGGCCGACCGTTTCGGCGCGACCAAGGCCGTGTTCGTCGGTGGGGTCTTGTACGCCGCTGGCCTGGTGTTGATGGGCATGTCCGATTCGGCGTGGTCGCTGTCGCTGAGCGCAGGCCTGCTGATCGGGATTGGCCTGTCAGGTACCTCGTTCTCGGTGATCCTGGGCGTGGTGGGCCGCGCCGTGGCGCCGGAGAAGCGCAGCATGGCCATGGGCATCGCCAGCGCAGCCGGGTCTTTTGGTCAGTTCGCCATGGTCCCGGGCACCTTGGGCCTGATCAGCTGGTTGGGCTGGTCGGCCGCGCTGTTGGCGCTGGGCTTGATGGTGGCGCTGATTCTGCCGCTGGTCGGCATGCTCAAGGATCGGCCGCTGCCGGTCACGGCCGGCCAGCAGACCCTGGCTGAGGCGCTCAAGGAAGCCTGCTCCCACTCCGGTTTCTGGCTGCTGGCCTTCGGTTTTTTTGTCTGTGGTTTCCAGGTGGTGTTTATCGGGGTGCACCTGCCGGCCTACCTGGTGGACCAACACCTGCCGGCCACGGTCGGCACCACGGTGTTGGCGCTGATTGGGCTGTTCAATATCTTCGGCACCTACACCGCCGGCTGGCTTGGTGGGCGCATGTCCAAGCCGCGCCTGCTGACGGCTTTGTACCTGCTGCGGGCGGTGGTGATCGTGCTGTTTCTGTGGGCGCCGGTCACAGAGCTCTCGGCTTACCTGTTCGGCATGGCCATGGGCTTTTTGTGGCTGTCCACCGTGCCGCTGACCAACGGCACGGTCGCGACGCTGTTTGGTGTACGAAACCTGTCCATGCTCGGCGGGATCGTGTTCCTGTTTCACCAGCTCGGTTCATTCCTCGGCGGCTGGTTGGGCGGGGTGGTCTATGATCGAACCGGCAACTACGATTTGATCTGGCAGATGGCGATTCTATTGAGCCTGCTCGCCGCGGCCTTGAACTGGCCGGTGCGCGAGCGTCCGGTGGCGCGCTTGCAGGCGCAGATGGAGGCGGCATGAGTTCAACCTGGTATTGGCTCGGCGGCGCAGCAGCCATGGCGCTGTTGCTGGCGCTGGCCTGGTGGGGCTGGCAGCGCGGCGGCCTGGCGTTGATGCAACTGGGCATGTCGATCTGTTAAGTTCGATCCCTGAATTCTTAAAAGGACATTTCCCATGCAGATGCGCTGGCTTGCAGTACCCGTGCTGATGGCTGCCTTTGGCGGCATAGCGTTGGCAGCCGACTGTCCACCCTTGCTGGAAGGCCAATTGCCCAAGTTGCGCGCCAAGGAGTCCATCGACCTGTGCCAGCGCTTTGCCGGCAAGCCGCTGGTGATCGTCAACACCGCGAGCTTCTGTGGGTTCGCCCCGCAATTCAAAGGTCTTGAGGCGTTGTACCAGCGTTACAAGGATCAGGGCCTGGAGGTGATTGGCGTGCCTTCCGATGACTTCAAGCAGGAAGCCAAGACGGGTGAAGAGACGGCTAAGGTCTGCTACGTCAATTACGGCGTGACCTTCACCATGACTGAACCGCAGAAGGTCAAGGGCCCGGACGCGGTGCACTTGTTCAAGGTGCTGGCACAGCAGAGTAATGCACCGAAATGGAATTTCTATAAATACGTGATCGACCGACAGGGCAAGGTGATCGCCGATTTTTCCAGCCTGACCAAGCCGGACAGCCCGGATCTGATCGAGGCGGTGGAGAAAGCACTGGCTTCCAAACCCTGATCGACACCCATTGAAAAGCCCCGCCTCCTTTGCAGGAGAGCGGGGCTTTTTTACGCCTCGGTGAAATCAGAAGCGATAGGTCATGCCCAGGCCAAAACCATTGGCGCTGTTTTCGTACTTGGCGTTGTAGCTGGCCAGTTGGTTGGAGCGCGCAACCTTGACGTCTTCTTCCTTCAGGTAGGAGTAGGCCACGTCGATCGTCATATTCGGCATGACTTCATAGCCCAGGCCCAGGCTGAAGATAGTACGGTCACCGGTAGGAATACGCGGCGAACGATCAGTGTTGTTGGTCGGCGATTGGTCGAACGTCAGGCCGGTACGCAGTACCACCTGCTTAGTCAACTGATACGAAGTACCCACGGCGTAGGCCCAGGTATCGTGCCAGTTCTGTTCTTCCTTGATGGTGCTGACCAGGGACGGGGCGAGCAGGCCGCCGCTCGCGCCACCGACAACGCCTTCGTTCTTGACCGTAATGTCCTTCAGGCGGCTCCAGCGGGTCCAGGTTGCACCGGCGTAGAGTTTCCAGGCATCGGTCAGGTCTTGAGTGACCGACAGGTCGTAGGACTCAGGCGTATCGATCTTCAGGGAGGCGTCATAACGGTTGCTGCGCAACAGGCCCGAAGTCACGGTAGGTGCGCTTACCTCGGTGTGGCCGTCCAGCTTGTAGCTGACCTTGGAGTGATAGGTCAGACCCACGCGCGTGGTATCGGTGGCTTGTACCAGCACGCCGACGTTAAAGCCCAGCGCGGTGTCGTCACCTTTGATCTTGATGTTGGTATCGGGCGCCGCCGGGTTGAACGACAGGTCCGATTCCAGGGTACCGGCGATGCGGTTGATGGTCGGGCCAAAACCTACCGAGACGCGATCATTGAAGGCGTAGCTGACGGTAGGTTGCAGGGTGATAACCTTGACTTCGCTGTTGCTGCCGAAGCTGCGGCCCTGGAAGCCTCTTTCGTAGTCGGTCACCAGGCCGAACGGGGCGTATACGCCAAAACCGACAGCCCACTGATCGTTGAGTTTATTGGTGTAGAAACCGAAAGGCACGGCGGTGAAAGGCACCATGTCGCCTTTGTTGCTGCCGCGGGAACGGCCGCTGACATCGCTGATATCGGTGGAGGCATCAATGGCTGCTACGCCGCCGGTGATTTGCTGGCCATTCAGGCGCGCCATACCGGCAGGGTTGCCGTACACAGTGCTTGCATCATCGGCAGAAGAAGAGCGACCTGCGAAACCCGTACCCATCCCGCTGACGCTCTGTTCGTTGAGTGCGAAACCGCTTGCAAACAGGTGGGAGGATGCCATGGCAACGGCGAGGCTAAGTGTGGTCTTGAGCATTACTTTTTTCATTATTAGAACTCCGTGGTGATCACCGCTGCGGAAAGTATCAATAAATTTAACATCGCGCTATAGGCTGTAATGCAGGAGATAGAGCGGTTTTGTAGGACAATCCGACCAAAATCGGCAGTTTTTGGCGAATCTTGCAAATTGCCCGGTCAGCAGCTCACGTGATTCTTGGGCGAAACACAGGTTTGCCACGCTTGGCTGAAATCTCGCAGCCTGCCTTGAGGGTGAAAAATTTCTTTCCAGATACGCGCCATGCCTAACACATCGCCGGTCGCCGGCAGGGTGACGGTGTGCTGTTCCACCAGTAGCCAGGCGATGGCCGTGGCGTAACGCAGGTTCACCGTGAGCTCAAGCTGGGGCGCGCTGAGGAATGCATGTTGGCTGGCCAGGCCGCGCACCAGGCTGGCACGTTCAGGATCGAGCGCCAGGTAGTTGTCCCAGAGGGCGCAATGGCGCGGTTTGGTGATGCCATACAGGCCGTGGCCGCGGCGTTCGTGCAGCGCCGAGCCCAGCTCCGACTGGCTGGCGGCGATGCCCAGCAGCAGGGACTCTGCCGTGGGGCTGTGCTGGCCGAGGTAGGTCAGCGTTGGCCGGATCACATAACGACACAATTCACTGGCCGCGATACCCATAGACGCCTCAATCGTGAAAAGGGTAGGCGAGTCCTGAGAGAGTCGGGCTTGGCAGCGGTGGATCGGATCTCAGGCTCGCCGTAAGCGGATCATGCCGCTTGAGTTGAAGTGTAGTGTCATATTTATGATGTAAAGGATTGTTTTTAAAACGTCTTATCCATTCAGTTATAGCGTTTATATCTATTTGTACTTAGGCGCTGGGGCTGTGAAGTAAATTTTTGGCAATAAAAAACCCTGTGTTTCAAACAGGGTTTTTTGTGCTTCGGCGACTCGGGTCGATCAGGCAACCAGTGCCTGGCGGGTACGCTCGATCACAGCCTGCAGCGGTTCTGCGCTGGAGTATTGATCGGGGTACAGGCGTTCGCTGTGACGCGCGATGCCGTGTTCGTTGACCAGCGTGAAGCTGAAGCAGCCTTTGCGAGCGGCCATGATCAGGCAGTTCATTGGGGCAAAAGCATTGGTGAGGGTGCGAATGGCATCCTGAGTATGGATTTGAGTGGACATATTATTGGTGTTCCTACAAATGACACGGTTAAGAACCGTGCAACGTTAAAACGTTCCAGTGACGTTGATCACCATTGATCAAACGAAGAACCCGACTGGAACAAAGCAGCCAGTTTGAAGCGCTATTCAATAGGCGCGCTTGGGCTGGCAGGTAGGTACTTAGGAGGGCAGGCAACACAACAGGGGCAAAGGTTCTGGGCCCGGGGTGAAGATCCTGATCAATTTGCAGGTTGGTTCGGTCAGAGTACTGGACTTCGCGACACCCTTTGCTTGTTCAAAGGCAGTGTCGTCGCAAGTGATACCTGGAAACCATCGAGGTGGTCGATCCCATGTTGTTCAAGGGAGTTGTTCGACCAGAATTGACTTTCAGCTTGGTACTAACGGGGCGGATAGTAACGGATTGAAACAGCTAAGGGAAGTGTGTTAGCCAAAAAGTTTACATCAGCCGCCGAGCAGGCCGCGATAGACCAGCACCGTCGCGGCCGCCGCCAGGGAACAGCCAAGCCCGTAGGCGGCAAGCGTCAGGCGCAGCGACTGGCCGGTTTCGACGGCTTTGAGCACATCGCTCATGTCGTTGATGCGGCCTTCACCCAGTTCGATGCACAGACTAATGGCGGTGAACGCAGCTGACAGCAGGATCGCAATGGCGAACAAGGCGCCGTCCGGGGGAGGCAGCGCAGCATTGATCCCAAGGGAAACGCCGCAGATGGCCAGCAGTAGCACCGCGAACACCAGCATTCCCTTCATCGAGCCATTCCCCATTGCGTTGCAGGTCGGGCAGTGTGGCCAGCCTGCAATGATTTGAAAAGTCCTTGCAGGACCTGCCGGTAACATTTTTTGCACCGGTCGCTTCAAAAAAGGCCCCGTTTATAACCGCGGGATGTGTACTTGTGCACATTAGTTGTGTCGCGTGTAACCAAGCGGACGTTCGCTGCAACGCCCCGCCATTTGCCTGCAATGGAAATTTAAGTCAATGAAAAATCTGGCTTTTTTTTATTGGTGAAAAAATCGTCAGTTTGACTGCGGGCCACGTTCCATGGGGCTTTGCGAGGGTTCGAAGAGGGTTGTCCACTGAGTTATCCACAGCTTCTGTGGATTGTCCCAAGCGCTTGCTCTAGAACGGGCGTGCAGGGTTTTTTCAGCTTTACCTGTACGAAAAAAAGAGTAGAGTGGCGCGCCTTCCGTTCCGTCCCACAGTGCTTTATGAAGTTTCGCTCAGTATCACCTGCTGTTACCGATACCCTCCAGACTGTTACCGCACCCAAGCGGTTTTCCTTGAAAGTCGCGCTGTGGCTACTCGACAGCCCGCGCCTGGGGCATAACACCAACGTTAAGCACTTCGCCGGGCGCCTGCTCAAGCAGCCGGCCCGTGAAGGTGTGGTCGCGGCCCAGAGCCGCCTGGGGCAATTGATGTGCCGCGAATGCGGGAGTGCCCGTGACCGTCGCATCGGCCACGACCTGCTGCGCTCGGCCGCCCGCGCCGGCGATGTGCAGGCCCGGCGCGAACTGGGTCAGGTCGAAGACTGAGCTGTCCTCGAGCCCCGCGCTTGGTTAACCTTGCTCTTTTTCGGTGATGGCAGACATGGCTATGGCTTTTGACTGGACCAGTATTGCCCTGGGCCTTGCGGGCGCCGCGCTGCCCTTACTCGCTGTGTGCTGGCAGCTTCAACGGCGTTTGAGCGCGCGCATGGCCGGCTGGGAGTTGCTCGAAGAGCGCCTGGCCATGGCGCAACTGGCCCAGGAAGGCCTCATTGCCCAACTGGAAGCCAGCCGCGATGAAATCAGCGATCTGAGCCAGGCCAATGCCGCCAAGCAAGCCGACCTGGCAGCGCTGCGTCGCGAAGTCGAACTGCTGCAGATCGACCGCGACAACGCCCGCGATGCCGCCCACGCCTGGAACCTCGACCGCAGCGCCAAGGAAACCGAACTGCGTCGCCTTGATGCATTGGCGGCCGCCCTGCGCGCCGAGCTGCGCGAGCAGCAGGACAGCCACCAGCAACGCCTGACCGACCTGCAGGGTTCACGCGATGAGCTGCGCGCCCAGTTCGCCGAACTGGCCGGCAAGATTTTCGATGAGCGCGAGCAGCGCTTCGCCGAGACCAGCCAGGAGCGCCTGGGCCAGTTGCTCGATCCATTGAAGGAGCGCATCCAGTCTTTCGAAAAGCGTGTGGAAGAGAGCTATCAGAACGAGGCGCGCGAGCGTTTTTCCCTGGCCAAGGAACTTGAACGCCTGCAGCAACTGAACCTGCGTCTGTCCGATGAGGCCACCAACCTGACCCGTGCGTTGAAGGGCCAGAAAACCCAGGGTAACTGGGGTGAGCTGATTCTTGAGCGGGTGCTGGAGCACGCGGGGCTGGAGAAGGGCCGCGAGTACCAGACCCAGGTCAGCCTCAAGGGGCCGGACGGCGAGCGCTTCCAGCCGGATGTGCTGATCATGCTGCCCGGTGATAAACAGGTGGTGGTGGACTCCAAGGTCAGCCTGACCGCGTACCAGCAATACGTCGCCGCGGAGGACGACGTGATCGGCCAGGCGGCCCTGAAGCAGCACGTGCTGTCGCTGCGCAACCATGTCAAAGGCCTGGCCGGCAAGGACTATAAACGCCTGGAAGGCCTGCACAGCCTGGATTTCGTGCTGTTGTTCGTACCGATCGAAGCGGCGTTTTCCGCCGCGTTGCAAGCTGAGCCCAACCTGTTTCAGGAAGCCTTTGATCGCCATATCGTCATCGTCAGCCCCACCACGTTGCTGGCGACCCTGCGGGTGATCGACAGCCTGTGGAAACAGGAGCGCCAAAGCCAGAATGCCCGCGAAATTGCCGAGCGTGCCGGTTGGCTGTACGACAAGTTCGTGCTGTTTATCCAGGATCTGGATGAGGTGGGCAATCGTCTGCAGCAATTGGATAAAGCCTACAGCGCGGCGCGAAACAAGCTGACAGACGGACGCGGCAATCTGGTCAGCCGTACCGAGCAATTGAGGTTGCTCGGCGCGCGTGCGAGCAAAAGCCTGCCGACGGATCTGCTGGAGCGTGCGATGAGCGACTCGGATGGCGTGGCGCACCTGCCTGAATGAACGCCCCGGCGCAAACCCGGCCTACAACGGCAAGTGCCGATTTAATAATGCACGCAACGCCGCGGGCTTGACCGGTTTGGCCAGGTAATCCAAACCCGCCGCATGCACTTCGGCCACGCTCTCCGGACGGCCGTCGGCACTGATGACCACGCCTGGAATCGGCTCGGCCAACTGCGCGCGCAGCCAGCGCATCAACTCGGTGCCGGTTTCACCATGATCCAGGTGGTAGTCCACCAGCGCCAGTTGCGGGCGCACCCCCTCGGCCAGCAGGGCGGCGCACTCGGCCTGGTCCTTGGCCGTCCATACCTCACATCCCCAGCGGTTGAGCAGGCTGCGCATGCCAATAAGAATGCTTTCTTCGTTATCCACGCACAGCACCTGCGCGCCGCTCAGTGGCAAACCGTTTTCCAGCGCCGCCTGGGGCTGCGCGATGGCCTGGTTGCGCGCCAACGGCACGCTTACGCTGAACACGCTGCCTTTGCCCGGCCACGAACGCACGCTCAAGCGATGGCCGAGTACGCGGCACAGGCCGTCGGCGATCGCCAGGCCCAGGCCCAGACCTTTTTCCGCGCGGGTCTGATGGCTGTCCAGGCGCTTGAATTCCTCAAAGATCACGCTCTGTTTATCCGGCGGGATGCCCGGACCTCGGTCCCATACCTCCAGGCACAATTGGCCCCCGCGCCGGCGTACGCCCAGTAGCACCGGGCCGTCTGCATAACGGAAAGCGTTAGTCAGAAAATTCTGCAGGATGCGCCTCAGCAATTTAATGTCACTGTCCACCCGCAGGCGGCTGCCGCGCAGGCGAAAGCGCAGGCCCTGCTCCTGGGCCAGCGCCTTGAATTCGGCGCCCAGGGTATCGAACAGCTCATTGAGCACGAACGGTTGGCGCTGGGGTGTGATCTTGCCGTTTTCCAGGCGAGAAATATCCAGCAGGTCGCTGATCAGGTCTTCTGCCGAGCGCAGCGAACTGTCCAGGTGCTGCACCAACTGACGGGCCTCGTCGGAGAGTCCGTCGCTCTGGTGGGACAGCGCGGCGGAGAACAGGCGCGCGGCGTTCAACGGCTGCATCAAGTCATGGCTTACCGCCGCCAGGAAGCGGGTTTTCGACTGGCTTGCGGTTTCGGCCACCCCTTTGGCATCGGTCAGTGCCAGGTTGAGTTGGGACAGTTCATGGGTGCGTTCGACCACGCGCTGCTCCAGGCCCTCGTTGGCCTCCGTCAGCGCCTGTTCAGCTTCGCGGAACGCGGTGATATCGGTAAAACTCATGACAAAGCCGCCACCGGGCATTGGGTTGCCGATCAACTCGATGACGCGGCCGTTCGGAAACAAGCGTTCGGAAGTGTGCGCGCGGCCCTGGCGCATCCAGTGCAGGCGGCGCGCCACGTGCACTTCGGCCTCGCCCGGTCCGCACAGGCCGCGTTCGGCGTTGTAGCGGATGATATCGGCAATCGGCCGGCCCACGCTGATCAGGCCCTCGGGGTAGTTGAACAGCTCCAGGTAACGCCGGTTCCAGGCCACCAGCTTGAGCGACTGATCCACCACGCTGATGCCTTGGGTGATGTTCTCGATGGCGCCCTGCAGCAGGGCGCGGTTGAACTGCAAGACTTCCGAGGCTTCGTCGGCGATGCGCACGACGTCCTCCAGCTGCATGTCCCGACCTTCAATCGCGGCTTTCACCACTGCGCGCGTCGAAGAGGCGCCGAGCACGCCCGCCAGCAGGCGTTCGGTGTGGGCGATCCATTCATTGTCGGCATTCTGGTTGGGGTTGAAGCCTTTGCCCTGGCGATACGCAAACCGGATAAAGCTCTGCTGGGCACGTTCCTCACCCACGAACCGCGCGGCCAGGCTGAGCAGGTCGCTGATCTGCACCGAGAGCATCGAACGGGCACTGGCGCGTTGACTGATTTCCTGGCCAATAAAGCGTCCGGCCTGCCAATGCTCTGACACCCGTGTGCGCGACAGCATCGAAACCCAGACGAACAGCGTGAAGTTACCCGCGAGTGACAGCACGGTGCCCAGGGTCAGTGAAGTCACGGACAAGCCCAGCGGGTGGGAATGCATCCACGTCAACCCAGGGAAAAGGCTTAAGGACCATCCCAGGCTTTTCGCGGTGACCGGTAGGACCAAGGTGTAAAACCACAGGAACGTCCCTGCGGCGAGGCCGGCAAATACACCACGCCGGTTCGCCTGCTTCCAGTACAACGCGCCGAGCATGGCCGGCGCCAATTGAGTCACGGCGGCGAAGGCGATCTGGCCGATGGTCGCCAGACTCGCGGTGGACCCTAGCAGGCGATAACTGACGTACGCCAGTAGCAGGATGATCACGATGCTCACCCGGCGTACCGACAGCATCCAGTGGCGGAATACTTCGAACGGCCGCTCGGCGCTGGAGCGGCGCAGCAGCCAGGGCAGCAGCATGTCGTTGGACACCATGGTCGACAACGCGATGCTCGCCACGATCACCATGCCGGTGGCCGCCGACGCGCCGCCGATAAACGCCAGCACCGCCAGCGCCGGGTGCGCCTCGGCCAAGGGCAGGCTGATCACGTAGGAGTCCGGCAGCACCGAGGCGGGCAGCAGCATCTTGCCACCGAGGGCGATGGGGATCACGAACAGCGCGGCCAGCACCAGGTAGGCCGGAAACACCCACTTGGCCAGGCGCAGGTCCTGGGGTTCGATATTTTCCACCACCGTCACGTGAAATTGCCGGGGCAGGCAAATGATCGCCATCATTGCCACGCCGGTCTGCACCACCATCGAGGGCCAGTTAACGGTCTCCTGCCAGTATTCTTCCAGGCGTGGCGCAAGCATCGCCTGGTCGACCAGGTCACCGAAACCGTCGTACAGGCCGTAGGTCACGAACGCGCCCACGGCAAGAAAAGCGAACAGCTTGACCAGGGATTCAAAGGCAATGGCCAGCACCATGCCGCGATGGTGTTCGGTGGCGTCCAGGTTGCGCGTGCCAAACACGATAGTGAACAGCGCCAGCACCAGCGACACCACCAGCGCCGTGTCCTGGGCCCGCGTGCCGGTGGTGTCGGCACCGGCGCCGATCAACAGGTTAACGCCCAGCACAATGCCTTTGAGCTGCAAGGCGATATATGGCAGCACGCCCACCAGACAGATCAGCGCAACCACCACCGCCAGGGATTGTGATTTGCCGTAGCGCGCCGCGATAAAGTCAGCGATGGAGGTGATGTTTTCCTGCTTGCTGATCAGCACCATCTTTTGCAGCACCCAGGGTGCCAGCACCAGCAACAGCACCGGTCCCAGGTAGATGGGTATAAAAGCCCACAGCTGCTCGGCCGCCTGGCCGACGGCGCCGAAGAAGGTCCAGCTGGTGCAATAAACGGCCAGCGACAGGCTGTATACCCAGGCACGCATGCGCGGCGGCAAGGGCGCGCGACGACGGTCACCGTAGAAGGCGATGGCAAACATAATGGCCATATAGGCCAGGGCAACGGCGGCGATCAGCCCGCTGGACAGCGTCATGGGAACTCCGAGCAAGGGAACACCCGGGCATTCCAGGCCCGGTGGGACAGTCTCGCATGATGCCTGGGGTTAGTCAGTGTCGACCAAGGTCGTGTGGGATCTTATGTCGCAGGCGGCGATCAGCGCGGCGGCAGGGTTTTCTGGCGCAGGATATAGATGCTGACCACCACCGCGCTGGTCAGCATGAAACCGCGTGCCCAGGGCAGCGGCACCAGATAGCAGGAGAGGCCGATGCTCAGCCACATCAGGCCGATGGCGTAGACCTTGCCTTTGAGCGGTATGCCATTGCCATCCAGGTAGTCACGGATCCACGGGCCCAGGCGCGGGTGCTCCACCAGCCACTGGTAGAAACGCGGGGAGCTTCGTGCAAAGCAGGCGGCGGCAAGCAAGAGGAATGGGGTGGTCGGTAGCACCGGCAGGAAAATGCCGATTACGCCCAACGCCACGCTCAGCCAGCCGATGGCCAGCAGCGCGTAGCGCAGGAGCGGCGAGCGCTTGCCCATGGGTGTCACGGGCAAGCGACTCAGTGGTGACGAGGCTTGAGGATCGCCGGTTTTTCGTCAGGAGCGTTGCACAGCAGGTACAGGGCGGTGAGGGCTTCCGGAATCTGTACGATCATGTCGTCCATCAGGTTGGCGTCGGCAGCGATGTCGGAAAATTCCGCCTCTTCTTCGAACAGGCCCGAACCGACCATGATCGGCAGCAGCATCTCGCTGACCTCTTCCTCGGCGGTTTCGAACCAGGCGGCTTCGCGCAGGAACACCCCTTCCATGAAACCGATGCACCAGCCGCGCAGGTCGGAGTCGTCCGGGTCGTCGCCCAGGTCCAGCTCGCACGGCAGCTCGAACTCCTCGTCGGACGCCAGTTGGCGACCGATGTGGGCCTTGAGGGCCAGCAGGGTGGATTCGATTTCTTCGCGTTGGGCGGCATCGGTGTAGTGCGGTTCTTCGGCAAACAGCGCGTCGATCCATTCGCGGTCCGGCACAACCTCGGAACAGATGGACAGGGCGGTCAGGTAGCCGTGGGCGGCTACATAGTCCAGCGCCTCCTCATGCAGCTCATCGGCGTCGAGGAAGGCTTGCAGGCGGGTTAGTTGCTCAGCGAAGGACATGAAGGACTACCTTGGGGATAAACGATGCTGAATTCTAGGCGTTCTTGCGCCCGCAGGCCAGCCGCCATGCATATTTGCCCGGTTTTAAAGACGGGCTGCAATTCGTCAGTGGCGCCCTTTGGCGGATGACGCTCGGGTATACTGCCGCGTTTTGTGATGCCCCTGCCGGCCTGGTTGCCACCCGAGAAAACTTCGCTTACGGATTATTTCCCGTGACACCGGTTTTTTTCGGCCAGCCTGTACAGAGGGTTTCGGTACTTTTTTGGAGTTCTACATGCTCGAGCAGGCTCAACGCGTCCTCAAGGACATCTTCGGCTACGACAGTTTTCGTGGCCGTCAGGGTGCGATCATTGAGCGCGTGGCCAGTGGTGGCGATGCCCTGGTCCTGATGCCTACCGGCGGCGGCAAATCGTTGTGCTTCCAGGTGCCGGCGCTGTTGCGCAACGGGCTGGCGGTGGTGGTGTCGCCGTTGATCGCCTTGATGGACGACCAGGTGGCGACCCTTGAGGAACTCGGCGTGGCCGCCGCATCCCTGAACTCCACCCTCAGCGCCGAGCAGCAACGCGACCTGGCCGCGCGGATCAAGCGTGGTGAAGTCAAAATGCTCTACCTCGCCCCTGAGCGCCTGGTGCAGCCACGCATGCTGGCGTTCCTGCAGAGCCTGGAGATTGCCTTGTTCGCCATTGACGAAGCGCACTGCGTATCGCAATGGGGCCACGATTTCCGTCGCGAATATTTGCAGCTGGGTCAGTTGGCGGAACTGTTCCCCGACGTGCCGCGCATTGCCCTGACGGCCACTGCGGACAAGCGTACCCGCGAAGAAATCGTCGAGCGCCTGCACTTGCAGAACGCCGAACGCTTCCTGTCGAGCTTCGACCGCCCGAATATCTTCTACCGCATCGTGCCCAAGGAGCAGCCGCGCAAGCAGTTGCTGGCATTCCTGTCCGAGCGGCGCAGCGATGCGGGCATTGTCTACTGCCTGTCGCGTAAAAAGGTCGATGAAGTTGCTGCCTTCCTGTGCGAGCAGGGCTACCCGGCATTGCCTTACCACGCCGGCCTGCCAAACGACCTGCGTGCCTATCACCAGAAGCGCTTCCTCAACGAGGAGGGCCTGATCATGGTGGCGACCATCGCGTTCGGCATGGGGATCGACAAATCCAACGTGCGCTTCGTGGCCCACATGGACCTGCCCAAGTCGCTCGAGGCCTATTACCAGGAAACCGGACGTGCCGGCCGAGATGGCCTGCCGGCGGATGCGTGGATGGTCTACGGCCTGCAGGACGTGGTGATGCTCAAGCAGATGCTGCAGAACTCCGAAGGCGATGAGCGCCACAAGCGCCTGGAGCAGCACAAGCTCGACGCCATGCTTTCGCTGTGCGAGGAAACCCGCTGCCGTCGTCAGACCTTGCTGGCCTATTTCGACGAAGACATGCCCGAGCCTTGCGGCCATTGCGACAACTGCGTGGACGGCGTGCAGACCTGGGACGCCACCGAACCGGCGCGCCAGGGCCTGTCGGCCATTTATCGTACCGGCCAGCGTTATGGCGTGGGTCATCTGGTGGATGTGTTGCTGGGCAAGGACAACGAAAAGATTCGCAGCTTCGGCCATGAAAAACTCTCGGTGTACGGCGTCGGCAAAGCGCGCGCAGAAGGCGAGTGGCGCTCGTTGTTCCGGCAGATGGTCGCTCGCGGCCTGGTAGACATCGATCTTGAAGGGTATGGCGGGCTGCGCCTCAACGACAGTTGCCGGCCGCTGCTCAAGGGCGAAGTGAGCCTGCAATTGCGCCGCGACCTCAAGCCGCAGACCACCGCCAAAAGCAGCACCAGCCAGGCCAGCCAATTGGTGCGCGGGGAAGAGCGCGAACAATGGGAAGCCTTGCGCACCCTGCGGCGCAAACTGGCGCAGGAACACAGCGTGCCGCCCTATGTCATCTTTCCCGACTCCACCTTGCTGGAGATGCTGCGCGAGCAGCCCACCACGCTGGCGGAAATGGCGCGTGTCAGCGGCGTGGGGGCGCGCAAGCTGGAGCGCTATGGCCAAGCCTTCCTTGAAGTACTCGGTGGCCAGGCCGAAGCGCCCAAGGAAGTGGCCGACATTCGCCATGAATTGATCAGCCTGGCCCGTGCGGGCATGACCCCTATCCAGATCGCGGGGCAGTTGCAATGCTCGGAAAAAAACGTCTACACCTTGCTGGCCGAATCCATTGGCAAGCAGCAGCTGTCCCTGGAGCAGGCGCTTGATTTACCGGAAGATTTGCTCGGTGAAATACAGGACGCTTTCCTCGACGGCGAAGGCGAATTGCCACCGGTGACGGAGATTGCACCGTTGTTTACCGGCCGCGTGCCTGAGGGTGTTCTGTACTGCGTACGCGCCGCTTTGCAGTCGGAATTCGAAATTTAGTGTGCCAATTACGACAATGTAACGAATCAGTACATGGCCACTCTTGCCTATGGGCAAGGCTCATGCTTAGCTGACTAATAATTAGCCACATTTTATTTTCAGTCTAAAACATGAGTTTTTTATGCCGTTAACCGATCAACACCGTTTTGGCATGCAACTGGCGCAAATGTCCCGAGGTTGGCGCGCCGAACTGGACCGCCGTTTGGCGGGTCTGGGCCTGTCACAGGCGCGTTGGCTGGTGCTGTTGCACCTGGCCCGTTTCGAGGAAGCCCCCACTCAACGTGAACTGGCGCAAAGCGTCGGGGTGGAAGGGCCGACCCTTGCACGACTGCTCGACAGCCTCGAAGGCCAGGGCCTGGTGCAACGCCAGGCTGTGCTGGAGGATCGACGTGCCAAGCGCATCCTCCTGTGCGACAGCGCGCGGCCGTTGATCGATCAGATTGAAACCATCGCCACCGCCTTGCGCCATGAACTGTTCGTGGGCGTGGATGAGGCGGACCTGCGAGTGTGCATGCGTGTGCACGGGCATATTCTGGCGAATCTGGAAAAGTCCTGAGCCTCAGCAGGCCGAGCTTGTTGTGGTGAGCCCGCTCACCACAAATAAATAGCTTGCCGAGCCCTTAAAAGGTCTGCCCCAGGTTCAGGTAAACCGCTCTCTGGTTGTCATCGTTAAACCCGTAACTGAAATTCAGCGGCCCCAACGGCGTGTCGAAGCCCAGGAAAATACTGGCTGCGTTGATGTAACCGCTATCAAATTCATTGTCATTGTTCCACGCCCGTCCGCGCTCCAGGGATGCGCCCAGATACAGCGGGAAATCCAGCGGCAAGTACGAGCGCGGTGTCAGCCGGCGGTAGTACACCGCGCGCATCAGGCTGATGTTCTGCCCCGAAATCGCGTCCTGGCGAAAGCCTGAGAGCTGCCGCGCGCCGCCGAGCAGGAAGCTGGAAATCACCACGTCCGAATCGTCCAGAGTGCGTCCGTAGCGCCCGCCCAGCACCAGGGTGTCCGGGCCGTGGCTCATGGCTTTGTCCAGCTTGAATTCCCATTGGCGGTAGCGCTGGTCCGAACCCAGGCCGGGTTCGAATTCGCGGTAGGCCAGGCCGATGTCCTCCCCCGTGTGGGGGAAGTACACGTTGTCCAGAGAGTCGAAGGAGTATTTCAGTTCGTAGAAACCCTCGTTGAAGCTCACGCTCGGCAGGTCGCGGTCGCCGATGCGCACGTCGGCCTGGCCCCAGGCCTCGCCGATGCCGAAGCGGATCTCGCCGCTGTTGCCGATCTGCCGTCCCACATTCAGGCCAAAACCGTAGCGTTCCAGACGGTATTCGGAGATCGGGTCGTTGTCCAGGATCAGCTCCACGTTCTGCGCCTGGGCACTGATATACGGCGCGACGAAGTACCGCGAGCCGGCGTCCATCGGTTGGTAGAACTCGCTGTACAGTTCCTGGCGATCGCCGATCTGCACTCGCGTCAGCCATTCCGCGCCGAGGCGGTTGATACCATTGACGCGGTAGCTGGCGCCGAGGTTGAAGGCGCTGTCGCCACGCATGTCATCCGACAGGTTAAGCCCCAGGCGCAGGTAGTCGGTGCCGCTGCGTTTGCCGCGCGCGCTGATCACCAGGGTGTTGTCCTGGCCTTTCTTGATGACGCGGTACTGCACCTGGTCGAAATAATCCAGGCCATACAAGGTGCCCATGTCGCTTTGCAGGCGCCCTAGATTGAGCGGTTCGCCCAAGTCTTGGCGAATGTAATAGCGGATCACATCGTCACTGACTTTCGAGTCGTTTTCCACGCGGATGGCGGTGATCACCGGCGTGCGCTCACCCGGCGTACGTGCGGCCACCAGTTGCGGGTCAACCGGCGCAGCGGGGCGCAGGTGTGCCAGGCGCACGTCGAGGGCGCGGGTGGCGCGGTAGCCGGCGTCGATCATGTCCTTGGCGCGACCGAAATCGGTCACCCCGTAGGCAGCCAACGGCGGTTGGATCAACACGTCCCTGGGTTGCAGGGCCTTGAGTTGTTCTTCGGAATTGCGCCGGGTCATCAGCGTGATGGACTGGTTGAGCACATCCACCACCGTGGCCAGTTGCTTGCGAGCGCGCAGCGGCGTGCCGATGTCCACCACGATGGCGATATCCACGCCCATCTCCCGCGCGACATCCAGCGGGATGTTATCGGTCATGCCGCCGTCCACCAGCAACCGACCGTCCAGCTCGACCGGCGCGAACACCGCCGGGATCGACATACTCGCGCGGATCACCTTGGGCAAATGGCCCTTGCGGAAGACGACTTTTTCGCCGGTGGTGATATCGGTGGCCACCGCGCGGAAAGGGATCGGCAGTTTGTCGAAGTCGCGGGTGTCGCTGCTGTGGGCGAACATGCTTTCCAGCAGCAGCGCCAGGTTCTGGCCCTGGATCACCCCCAGCGGCAGGCCGAGGCTGCCGTCGTCGCGGAAACTGAGCTTCTGCTTGACCAGGAAATCCCGGTCATCCTGCTTGCGGCGAAACGGCACATCTTCGCGCGGCGGCGCGTCCGACAGCGCCTGTTGCCAATCGATGTTGAGCGCCAGTTTTTCCAGCTCGTCGATCTTGTAGCCGGAGGCATACAGCCCGCCGATCACGGCGCCCATGCTGGTGCCGGCGATCGCGTCGATCTGGATACCTTGCTCTTCCAGGGCCTTGAGCACACCGATATGCGCCAGGCCACGGGCGGCGCCGCCGGACAGCACCAGGCCGACCTTTGGGCGTGGTATGTCGACGGCGTGCGCGAGGAGGGGCAGCAGACTCAGGAACAGGCAGGACAACAGGCGGCGCATCTTGAATCTCGGGGCTGGACGATAAAGGCGGCTATTATAGCCACCCGATCCTTCGCGCCCGTCATGCCAGGAACCTGTCAAATTATGTCTTCGATCAAACCCGAGGTCGTCATCACGTATTGCACCCAATGCCAGTGGTTGCTGCGCGCCGCGTGGCTGGCCCAGGAGCTGTTGAGCACATTTGCCGATGACCTGGGCAAAGTCTCGCTGGTGCCTGCAACCGGTGGGGCGTTTCAGATCACCTGCGACGGCGTGCAGCTCTGGGAGCGTAAAGCCGATGGCGGTTTTCCCGAAGCCAAGGAGCTTAAAAAGCGCGTACGTGACCAGATCGACCCGGCGCGCGACCTTGGCCACAACGACCGGACGCAATAAAAAAACGGTCACCGCAGCGAACGGCACGGCGACCGTGATTGCTATTTGGCGGTCATCTTTTGCTTGATGAAGCCGACCACCCAGGTCAGCACCAGGCCACCGACACCGCCGCCGGCGATGTTGCCGCCGATGGCCGCGACATCCAGCGGTTCGCCGCCTGAGGTGCCGGTCAGCGCGGCGACGACCTGGCCCAGCAGCAATCCGCCGACGCCACCGAGCAGCGTGTTGAGCCCGGTCCCCAGGCTCTGTTTGGTCATGCCGGCGATATTGCCGCCAATGATGCCGCTGATGATCTGAACCAATACATTGATGAGCATTTCCATGATCAATTCCTGCGTAGCGTTAAGGGAGCGACCCCGCGCCGGCAGCAATGGCGGAACATGCCCTGGCTGTCGTCGAGGAATCGATATCCGTTGAACGACGACAGACTGTTGCGGATGCCAGGAGTATAGATCAGGCGGCTGCGGTGGGCTGTTTGGCCGGGGCGGCGCTGCCCATCAGGCCGGAAATCACGATCGCGACGATGATCAACGCACCGCCCAACAGCATGCGCAGGGTCGGGGTTTCGGCAAACAGCAGCCATGCGGCGGTGATGCCGTAGACCGGCTCCATGGCAAACACCACCGACGCCGTGCGCGCCTTGATGACCGCCAGGCTCGCCACGAACAAGCTGTGGGCCAGGCCGGTGCAGAACACCCCGAGCAGGCCGATCCACAACCAATCCAGCGCGCGCACATCCGCCAGGCCCGGAGCCGCCACCGGCAACAGGCACACCGCTACCACCAGGTTCTGGCACAGCGCCGCCTGCACCGCCGGGATGCGCCCGGAGCCGGCACGGTTGTTCAACGACAACAGGGAAAACAGCAAACCCGAAGCGATACCCCAGAGCAGACCGCCCGTGGCCTCGCTGGCCAGGTTGAAGTCGGGTGTCACCAGCACCAGGCCGACTGTGACCAGCACCACGAGCAGCCCTTCATTGGCGCGGATACGTTCGCGAAAAATCATCCCTTCCAGGATCACGGTGAAGGCCGGGAACGCGGTAAAGCCCAGCGTCGCCACCGCTACGCCCGCCACCTTCACCGCGATAAAGAACGTTACCCAGTGGGCCGCCAGCAACACGCCGCTGAGCAGCAGCCGCCGCCCATCGCGGCGCTCAAGGCGCTTCCATGGGGTGCGGCTGGCGAACCGGGCGAACATCGCCAGGGCAAGCACCGCGAACAGCGCCCGGCCGAATACGATGATCGCCGGCGAGGCAGCCGCCAGTTTGCCGAATACGCCGGTGAGGCCAAACATCAATGCGCCGATATGCAGGGCGCCCAGGGCTGTGCGGGGAGTCATTGCGATCCTTCAAACCACGAGAGTGACAGCTCGCAGTCTAGTGGCTTGGGGTGGCGGGCGTCTGTCGTGGGGCTCGCGCGTTTTAGCGCAGGACTCGCCCTATGACGAGCGCCGCAAGGTTCCGGGAGACGCGCCGAACTCACGCAACATGGCGGCCGCGAATGCGCTTTGCGAGGCATAGCCGACGCGCTCGGCGATTTCACCGATGGGCAGCGCCGTGTCCTGCAGCAGGCGCCGTGCCTTGTGCAGCCGACGGCTGCGGATGTAGTCCATGGGCGTCTGACCGCACTCGGCGACAAATCGCGCATGCAGGCGTGCCACCGACAGGCCGGCGATGCGCGCCAGGTCGGCCACCTGCAGAGGGTGCGACACGTGCCGCTCGATATGCGCATTGAAGGCTGCATAAGGCAGGCGTCGACCTGGCACGGGCTGGACCTGCGGATGGTTGAGGCTGGCGAGCAGCAATACCGCGCCTTGCTGCACCATCAGCGGGTCGTCCACCGGGCTCTGGGCGAGCCACTGCACCAGCTGGTGCTGGCGGGCATCCAGGGCCAGGCGCGCCGGCTGGTCAAGCAGCCGGCGGCTGGCGTCCGCGTGCTCGCCCAGAGACTGCACTACCCAGTGTTCGGTGGGAACGTCCAGCACCAGGCAGCGACTGCCATCGCGACTGCCACAGGCATGGTGGGCGGAGTAGGGCAGCACCATCACGCTGCTCTCGCGCACCTGGCTGCCATGACCATCGACCTCCAGGTCCAGATGGCCGGACAGCCCGAACACCAGTTGCGCATGCTCATGGCTGTGGGCGATGGGCGCTTCGAGGTAGTGGCGTAGGGTGAGGGACGGTCTCATCACGGTCTCCTGGGCGGCGAGGCGCCAGTCTACAACGCATCGCGGGCGCCGGTCGCTGTCATCAGACTGACCCACACTTGTCATGGGGCATTAACCGCCATAGCGCAAGCTCGCGAAAACACCGTCGAGGGATGCCCATGACCAGTGCCGAGTTCGCCAAGCCCAGCCGCAAGCAACGGGTGCGTACCCTGTGGATTTCCGATGTGCATCTGGGCACCCGGGATTGCCAGGCTGAACATCTCTCGCAGTTTCTCAAGGGCTACCATGCCGACAAGGTCTATCTGGTGGGCGACATTATCGACGGCTGGAAAATGCGCGGCGGCATGTACTGGCCCCAGGCGCATACCAACGTGATCCGCCGTCTGCTGACCATGGCCAAGCGTGGCACCGATGTGATCTACGTCACCGGCAACCACGATGAATTCCTGCGCCGTTATTCCAAGCTGATCCTGGGCAATATCCAGTTGGTCGACGAAGCCGTGCATGTGACCGCCGATGGTCGCCACCTGCTGGTGATTCACGGCGACCAATTTGACGTGATTACCCGTTATCACCGCTGGCTGGCGTTTCTCGGCGACTCGGCCTACGAATTTACCCTCACCTTGAACCGCTGGTTAAACCACTGGCGCGCGCGCTATGGCTATGGCTACTGGTCGCTGTCGGCGTACCTCAAGCATAAGGTCAAGACGGCGGTGAGTTTCATCAGCGATTTTGAAGAAGCGATCGCCCATGAAGTGACGCGGCGTGAACTGCATGGGGTGGTGTGCGGGCATATCCACCACGCGGAGATTCGCAAGGTGGGCGAGGTGGATTACTTCAACTGCGGGGACTGGGTGGAGTCGTGCACGGCGTTGATTGAACATTGGGATGGCAGTATCGAGTTGTATCGGCTGGCGGACGCCCAGGGCAAAGAAGCGCAACTGAAGGCCGAGGTGGCTCAGGCACACATTCTGTAACTTCAGATCGCTATCGGGGGCAAGCCCCCTCCCACATTTGTGGGAGGGGGCTTGCCCCCGATAGCGGTGTATCAGTCAACCGGTGACTGACTTAGATGCGCAGTGTTCAGTTGCAGACGTCGGCAATCGCCTCGGCCAGCAACGTCAGGCGTGTCGCATCAATCCCTGCCACGTTGGCCCGTCCCGAACTGACCATATACACGCTGTGCTTCTCGCGCAGTTGCTTGACCTGCTCGGCACTCAGGCCGGTATAGGAAAACATCCCGCGTTGCGCGCCAATGTGCGCGAACCGCTCGGATAAACCGTGAGGTGTCAGAGCCTCCACCAGCCCGGAGCGCAACTGCGCAATGCGCGCCCGCATGGCTTCGACTTCCTCACTCCACTGCTGTTTCAGCTTGGCATCGCCGAGGATGGTCGCCACCACCGCCGCACCGTGATCCGGCGGGGTCGACCACAGATTGCGCGCGATGTTGGCCAATTGGCTGCGCACATCCGTGAGTTTCTCGGCATCCGCCGCACACACAATCAGCGCGCCGACACGGTCGCGATAGAGGCCGAAGTTCTTCGAGCAGGAACTGGTGATCAGCACTTCCGGCAGTTCGGCGGCAAACAGGCGCACGGCCCACGCGTCCTGCTCCAGGCCATCGCCGAAGCCCTGGTAGGCGAAGTCGATCAGCGGCAGCAGGTGCCGTTCGCGCACGATCTCCAACACCCGGCGCCAATCGTCGTGGGACAGATCGAAGCCGGTCGGGTTATGACAGCAGGCGTGGAGCAGCACCACATCGCCTTGCGGCACGGTGGCGAGGGTGGTCAGCATCGCCGCCACATCCAGGCGGTTATCGGCGCCCACGTAGGGGTAATGGCTGACCTTGAGCCCGGCCTTGGCGAAGATGGTTTCGTGGATCGGCCAGGTCGGGTTGCTCAGCCAGACGCCGCGGCCCGGCAGGTTGGCGGCGATAAAGTCGGCACTCAAACGCAGCGCGCCGGTGCCGCCCGGCGTCTGGGTCGCGCCGGCACGCCGCCCGTGCAACAGCGCGGAGTCGGCGCCCAGCACCAGCTCGCTGATCAGTTGGCCGAACGCGGCGTCACCGTGACCGCCGATGTAGGTCTTGGTGGTTTGCCGGTCTACCAGGCGCTGTTCGGCAAGTTTTACCGACGGCGGAATCGGCGTCAGGCCCTGGTCGTCCTTGTACACGCCCACGCCCAGGTCGAACTTGTTCAGATTGGCATCCTGGGCGTACAGGTCCATCAGCCCCAGGATCGGATCGCCGGGCACGCGGCCAATGGCGTTGAAATGCATTACTTGCGGCCCTCGGCGGTCTTGGCCACTTCATCGGTGCGCGCGGCCATGATGAAGTCGTTGCGGTGCAGGCCCTTGATGGAGTGGCTCCACCAGGTCACGGTGACTTTGCCCCATTCAGTCAGCAGGCCAGGGTGATGGCCTTCGGCTTCGGAGATCTCACCCATGGCGTTGGTAAAGGCCAGGGCAAACTTGAAGTTCTTGAACAGGAAAACCTTTTCCAGCTGCATCACGCCGTCACGCACCTCGATGTTCCAGTCGGGGATCTGCTTGATCAGCACCGGCAGTTCTTCGTCGCTGACTTGCGGGGCATCGGCGCGGCAGGCTTCGCAGTGGGCTTGGTTCAAGGTGGTCATGTGCAAGTGTCCTGAATTCGAATAGGTAGAGGTCAGTGGCGTTACCCTAAAGCAACGCGCGGCCAGGGAACAGACTCACCTGGCCTTAAAAGGCGCGGTTCAAGCGGCCTTTGGTTTGGGCGCAAATTTCGGCGCATGCAGACCCAACTGCATGCCGCGCTCGACCATGCCCATGATGTCTTCCTGCGCCACCTCGAACAGACGCTTGAGGTCGGGCAGCACGAAGTACAGCGGTTGCAGGATGTCGATGCGGTAAGGCGTGCGCATCGCTTCCAACGGGTCGAAGGCTTGATGCTCGGGCTCGGAGGACAGGCTGTACACCGTCTCCTTGGGCGACGACAGAATCCCGCCGCCGTAGATGCGCCGGCCGGCCGGGGTATCTACCAGACCGAACTCGATGGTCATCCAGTACAGGCGCGCCAGGTAGACCCGTTGCTCCTTGGTCGCCGCCAGGCCGAGCTTGCCGTAAGTGTGGGTGAATTCAGCGAACCAGGGGTTGGTCAGGAGCGGGCAGTGGCCGAAGATCTCGTGGAAAATATCCGGCTCTTGCAGGTAGTCCAATTCTTCACGGGTGCGAATAAAAGTGGCCACCGGAAACTGTTTGCTGGCGAGTAATTCGAAAAAAGTCTGGAAGGGAATCAGCGCCGGCACGCGGGCGACTTGCCAGCCGGTGGTCTCGGCCAACACCTGGTTGATCTCGCCCAGTTGCGGAATGCGGTCAAGGGGCAGACCGAGCTTGTCGATGCCGTCCAGGTATTCCTGACAGGCGCGGCCCTCAATCACCTTCAACTGACGTGTGATCAGGGTGTTCCACACCGCATGTTCTTCCGGCGGGTAGTGGATAAAACCTTGCGCGTCGGGCTCGCGGGCCACGTAGTGCGTCTGCTTCATACGGCTCTCCTGCTAGGCATTCATTCTTGTTATGTCCTGCGATGGGTCTATTGATAACCCGTTCAGGCTTGCGTGCCAGCCACCTGCCGCGCGCCTGCGTAGGAATATTTACTGATATTCGTAAACTAATCGTTACGCACACGCCGTTGCGCGCAGTGTTGGGCTGGGAAATGTGCCTGGACTGTCACATAATCTTGACGACTATCTGCGCCCAGCGACAAAAAGCCGCGGCGCCTCCCCACTTTTCGGGCCTCTTTCATGCGTATCAAAGTGCATTGCCAGAACCGCATCGGCATCCTGCGGGACATTCTCAACCTGCTGGTGGAATACGGCGTCAACGTCGCCAAGGGCGAGGTCGGCGGCGAGCACGGCAATGCCATCTACCTGTTCTGCCCGAACCTGGTGAATATGCAGTTTCAAGCCCTGCGCCCGCAGTTCGAAGCGATTGCCGGGGTGTTCGGCGTCAAGCGGGTCGGGCTGATGCCCAGCGAGCGGCGACACATGGAACTCAACGCCTTGCTGGGCGCGCTGGAGTTTCCGGTGCTGTCGATCGACATGGGCGGCTCCATCGTGGCGGCCAACCGCGCAGCGGCGCAGTTACTCGGCGTGCGGGTCGATGAGGTGCCCGGTATCCCGCTGTCGCGCTATGCCGAGGATTTCGATTTGCCGGAACTGGTGCGCGCCAGCAAGTCGCGGATCAACGGCTTGCGGGTCAAGGTCAAGGGCGACGTGTTCCTGGCGGATATCGCGCCGCTGCAATCCTCCGAGCACGATGACAGTGAAGCCATGGCCGGTGCCGTGCTGACCCTGCACCGCGCTGACCGCGTCGGCGAGCGTATCTACAATGTGCGCAAGCAGGAGCTGCGCGGGTTTGACAGTATTTTCCAAAGCTCCAAGGTCATGGCTGCGGTGGTGCGTGAAGCACGCCGTATGGCCCCGTTGGACGCCCCTCTATTAATAGAAGGCGAAACCGGTACCGGCAAGGAACTGTTGGCCCGCGCCTGCCACTTGGCCAGTCCGCGCGGGCAATCGCCGCTGATGGCGCTCAATTGCGCCGGCCTGCCCGAGTCGATGGCCGAGACCGAACTGTTCGGTTACGGCCCCGGTGCCTTCGAAGGCGCGCGGGCCGAAGGCAAGTTGGGGCTGTTGGAGCTGACTGCGGGCGGTACGTTATTTCTGGATGGCGTAGGTGAAATGAGCGCGCGCCTGCAGGTGAAATTGCTGCGCTTTTTGCAGGACGGTTGCTTCCGTCGTGTCGGCAGTGACGAGGAGGTCTACCTGGATGTGCGGGTGATCTGCGCCACCCAGGTGGATCTGTCCGAACTCTGCGCGCGCGGCGAATTCCGCCAGGACCTTTATCACCGCCTCAATGTGCTGTCGCTGCACATCCCGCCGCTGCGCGAATGCCTCGACGGCCTCGCGCCGCTGGTGGAGCACTTTCTCGACCAGGCCAGCCGCCAGATTGGCTGCCCGCTGCCCAGGTTGGCGCCGGCGGCGATGGATCGCCTCAGCCATTACCATTGGCCGGGCAATGTGCGGCAGCTGGAAAACGTGCTGTTTCAGGCGGTGTCGTTGTGCGAGGGCGGCACGGTCAAGGCTGAGCATATTCGCTTGCCGGATTACGGCGTGCGTCAGCCGCTTGGCGATTTTTCCCTGGAGGGCAGCTTGGAGGCGATCGTCGGGCGTTTTGAGAAGGCGGTGCTGGAGAGCCTGTACGCCGAGCACCCGAGCAGTCGGCAATTGGGCAAGCGACTGGGGGTATCGCACACCACCGTCGCCAACAAACTGCGCGATTACGACATCTTCAAGACCGAAAAATAATCAACTGGCACAGCGGGGGCACAAAAAGAGGGAGGGGCAAGCCTCCTCCCACATGGGTTCTCTGTCACCCATAGCCCGGGTACTTGCCGTAAGCGGCATAAGTCCGCCGTTTTTTCGACTCCCACCCCGGCGCCTTTATTGAGGCTTGCCGCCAAACCCCCGTCCCGCCTGGACTTTCCTGACTTTTCAAAAGTTGGTTCGCTAATTGCTTAAGCCTCATCAGTACAGCGGTGGGCGGCAAGCGTCCGTCAGAAAGAGGAAAGAGCGTGGACAAGTACCTTTACGTGGCAATGACCGGCGCCAGCCAGAATGCTCTGGCGCAGAAGGCCCATGCCAACAACCTGGCGAACATTTCCACCAACGGTTTCCAACGTGACCTTGAGCAGGCGCGTTCGATGCCGGTGTTTGGTGACAGCTTTCCGGCGCGGGCTTTTGCCATGACCGAGCGTCCCGCCACCGACTTCAGCCCCGGCGCGATGATCGAGACAGGGCGCGACCTCGACGTGGCCGTCAACGGCAACGGCTGGATGGCCGTGCAGACCCCGGACGGCGGAGAAGCTTATGTGCGCAGCGCCAGCATGAACGTGGACGCCCTGGGCGTGCTGCGTGCCGGTAACGGCATGCCGATCATGGGCAACGGTGGCCCGATCGCGGTGCCGCCGCAGCAGAAAATCGAAGTCGGCGCCGACGGCACCATCAGCATCCGCGCCATGGGCGAAGGCCCGCGGGTAATGGCCGAAGTGGACCGCATCAAGCTGGTTCAGCCGGACTTGAAGAACATGAATAAAGGCCTGGATGGCACCATCCATACCAAAGATGGCCAACCGGCCCAGGCCGACGCGGGCGTCAGGCTGACCTCGGGGTTCCTGCAGGCGAGCAACGTCAATGCCGTGGAAGAGATGACGGCGGTGCTGGCGCTTTCCAAACAGTTCGAGCTGCACGTCAAGATGATGAACAGCGCCAAGGAAGACGACCAGGCCATGACGCGCGTCATGCAGATGAGCTGATTGCGGTTTCACTGAACCACTAATTTTGCAGCGCAGCGCCAACAAACAGGCGCACGAAGGAGAACGATATGCTTCCGGCTCTATGGGTTGCCAAAACCGGTCTGTCCGCCCAGGACACCAACCTGACCACCATTTCCAACAACTTGGCCAACGTGTCGACCACGGGTTTCAAACGTGACCGCGCCGAGTTCCAGGACTTGCTCTATCAGATCAAGAAACAGCCGGGCGCCCAGTCGACCCAGGACAGCGAGTTGCCGTCGGGCCTGCAACTGGGTACCGGTGTACAGATCGTCGGCACCCAGAAGAATTTCAGCGCCGGTAACCTGCAACAGACCGGCCAGCCGCTGGACATGGCCATCAACGGCCGTGGCTTCTTCCAGATCCTGCAACCGGACGGCACTACTTCCTACACCCGTGACGGCACATTCCACCTGGACTCCAACGGTCAGATCGTTACCGCCAACGGGTTTGCCCTGGAACCGGCGATTGTGGTGCCGGCCGATGCCAAGACTTTCACCGTCGGCAACGATGGCACCGTGTCCATCACCGTGGCCGGCAACCCGGCCTCGCAGGTGATCGGCAACCTGCAGACCGCCGACTTCATCAACCCGGCGGGCCTGCAGGCAACGGGCAACAACCTGTTCCTGGAAACCGCCTCCAGCGGCGCGCCACAGATCGGCACCCCTGGCCTGAACGGTTTCGGCACCACGCTGCAAAGCACCCTGGAAACCTCCAACGTCAGCACCGTGGAAGAGATGGTCAACATGATCACCACCCAGCGCGCTTACGAGATGAACTCCAAGGTGATCTCCACCGCCGACCAGATGCTCTCGTTCGTAACGCAGAATCTGTAATCAAGTCTATGGGGCGCCCTGACGGCGCCTGCAACACCGTGAGGTAAGGGTCATGAATCGCTATGTTTCCGTTCTGGCATTGAGTGGGATCGCCGTGCTCGCGGGCTGTGTCGCCCCGACGCCAAAACCCAATGACCCGTACTACGCGCCGGTGTTGCCACGCACACCGCTGCCGGCGGCGGCCAACAACGGCTCGATCTACCAGGCCGGTTTCGAACAGAACCTGTACAGCGACCGCAAGGCCTTCCGGGTCGGTGACATCATCACCATTACCCTGAACGAGAAGACCCAGGCCAGCAAGAACGCCAACTCGCAGGTCGGCAAGACCAGCAAGGCAGGGATTGGCCTGACCTCGTTGTTCGGTGCCATTCCCAACACCAACAACCCGCTGGGTGACGGCGACTTGAGCCTGAATGCCGGCTACAGCGGCGATCGCGCCACCAACGGCAAGAGCGCGGCGGGGCAGGGCAACAGCCTGACGGGGTCGATCACCGTGACGGTGGCCGACGTGTTGCCCAACGGCATCATCGCCGTGCGCGGTGAGAAGTGGATGACCCTCAACACCGGCGACGAGCTGGTGCGGATTGCCGGCATGGTGCGTGCCGACGATATCTCCACCGATAACACGGTGCCGTCGACCCGCATTGCCGACGCGCGTATTACCTACTCCGGCACCGGCGCGTTTGCCGACGCGAGCCAGCCGGGCTGGTTCGACCGGTTCTTCCTCAGCCCGCTGTTCCCTTTCTAGGTGGCCACTTTGAAATTCAAACAGCTGATGGCGGCGGCACTCCTGCTCTCCTTGAGCGCTGTCGCCCAGGCCGAGCGCTTGAAGGACATCGCCAGTATTTCCGGCGTGCGCTCCAACCAGTTGATCGGCTATGGCCTGGTGGTGGGGCTCAACGGTACGGGTGACCAGACCACCCAGACCCCGTTTACCCTGCAGACCTTCAACAACATGCTCTCGCAGTTCGGCATTAAAGTGCCGCCGGGGTCGGGCAACGTGCAGCTTAAAAACGTCGCGGCGGTGTCGATCAGTGCCGATTTGCCGGCTTTCTCCAAGCCGGGCCAGGTAGTGGACATCACGGTGTCGTCCATCGGTAACTCCAAAAGCCTGCGCGGCGGTACCTTGCTGATGACGCCCCTCAAGGGTATTGACGGCAACGTCTACGCCATCGCCCAGGGCAACCTGGTGGTGGGCGGGTTCGACGCCGAAGGTCGCGACGGTTCCAAGATCACCGTCAACGTGCCTTCGGCCGGTCGCATCCCCGGCGGGGCCACGGTGGAACGCACCGTGCCCAGCGGTTTCAACCAGGGCAACAGCCTGACCTTGAACCTCAACCGCTCGGATTTCACCACCGCCAAGCGCGTGGTCGACAAGGTCAATGACATGCTCGGCCCAGGCGTTGCCCAGGCCATCGACGGCGGTTCGATCCGCGTGACCGCGCCGCTGGACCCAAGCCAGCGCGTGGACTACCTGTCGATTCTGGAAAACCTGGAAGTCGACCCAGGCCAGGCGGTGGCCAAAGTCATCATCAACTCGCGTACCGGTACCATTGTGATCGGCCAGAACGTCAAGGTTTCGCCGGCGGCGGTGACCCACGGCAGCCTGACGGTGACCATCACCGAAGACCCGATCGTCAGCCAGCCTGGGCCGTTGTCCAACGGCCAGACGGCGGTGGTGCCACGCTCGCGGGTCAACGCTCAGCAAGAAGCCAAGCCGATGTTCAAATTCGGCCCCGGCACCACCCTGGACGAAATTGTCCGCGCGGTGAACCAGGTGGGCGCGGCGCCCGGCGACTTGATGGCGATCCTTGAAGCTTTGAAACAGGCCGGCGCCTTGCAGGCCGACCTAATCGTCATCTGAGGCCATGGCCATGGATATGCATAAAAGCGGAATCAGCAGCACGGCGGACTCGGGGTCTTACTCCGACCTGAACCGGCTTAACCAGCTCAAGGTCGGTGACAAGAACAGCGAAGGCAACATGCGCAAAGTGGCGCAGGAGTTCGAGTCGCTGTTCCTGAGCGAAATGCTCAAATCCATGCGTTCGGCTACCGAAGCGCTGGGCAAAGACAACCCGATGAACACCCCGGCGGCCAAGCAGTACCAGGAAATGTACGACCAGCAACTGGCCGTCTCGCTGTCCCGCGAGGGCGGCGGCATTGGCCTGGCCGACGTGCTGATGCGCCAGATGCAGAAGAACAAACCGGTGGACGCGCAGGCGGCTACTTTGCAGGGGCCTGCAGCGGCCGAAGCGGTCAAGAAAGTCGATGTGCCGACCGAGATCGCCGCCGGTACCCAGGCCGACGGTCCGCTTGGACGCTCCAATGGCCAACGTCCGCTGTGGGCGTTCCGTGTCGCCGAGCCTCAAGCCGGCGCTGCGGCCAGCCACGGCAACGACATGGAACTGATGAACCAGCGCCGCATTGCCTTGCCGAGCAAGCTGACCGATCGCCTGTTGGCCGGCATCGTGCCGAGCACCCAGGTTGCCACCGAGGCCAAGGCCGCGCCGCTGCGCAACAGCGCCTTGCAGGACAACGTGATCAACAGCGGCGCACGCAGCGTTGCCGCGGCCAACGGCAGCATGCAGGTCTATGGCCGCGCCGTGGCCCAACCACCGTTGGCGCCGGCCAAGAAGGCGTTCAGCTCCCAGGACGAATTTGTCGCCACCATGCTGCCGATGGCCGAAGCGGCCGCCAAGCGTATCGGCATCGATCCGAAGTACCTGGTGGCCCAGGCCGCCCTGGAAACCGGTTGGGGCAAATCGGTGATGCGTGCCCAGGACGGAACCAGCAGCCACAACCTGTTCGGCATCAAGGCCGGCAAGAGCTGGCAGGGCGGCCAGGCACGTGCGATTACCAGCGAGTTTCGCGATGGGGCGATGGTCAAGGAGACCGCGCAGTTCCGCTCCTACGATTCCTATCAGGACAGCTTCCACGACCTGGTGACGTTGCTGCAAAGCAATGATCGCTATAAAGACGTGGTGAAATCGGCCGATAACCCAGAACGCTTTGTACGCGAGTTGCAAAAGGCGGGGTACGCCACCGACCCTAACTACGCCAACAAGATTTCGCAGATCGCCAATTCGATGAACAGTTACCAGAATTACGCCGCCGCGGGCGCGACCACTCTTTTATAAGGTCTGAACCATGAGTTTGCTCAATATCGGGATGTCGGGGCTTAACGCCGCTCAAGGATCGTTGTCGGTCTTGAGTAACAACATCGCCAACGCCAATACCGCAGGCTATTCGCGTCAGCAGACCACGCAAAGCGCGAACGCCGTGAACCAGTTCGGCGGCGTGTACATCGGCAGCGGTACCACCCTTGCCGATGTGCGCCGGGTGTATAACGAATTTCTGGACACTGCTTATCAGAACAGCACCGCGCTCAACGGCGATGCCAAGGCTTATCAGGATCAGGTCAGTGCTATCGACAAGACCTTATCGGACAAGACGACCGGCATGTCGGCGGTGCTCAGTTCGTTTTTTGCCGCGGTGCAGACGGCGGCAAGCAACCCAAGCGACGTGACCGCCCGCCAGGTGATGATCACCAACGCTCAGACGTTGAGCAATCGCTTCAACGCGATTTCCTCGCAGTTGAGCCAGCAGAAAGAGACCATCAATGGTCAGTTGACTTCAATGAGCGATCAGGTCAACCAATTGACTGCCTCGATTGCCTCGCTCAACAAGCAGATCAATCAGGCGCAGGGTTCGACCAACACCACACCCGCCAACCTGCTCGACTCCCGCGCCGAGGCCGTGCGTTCTCTCAACGAATTGATCGGCGTGACCGCAGTCGAAAAGAATGGCGTGTTCAGTGTCAGCACCGGCAGTGGCCAGTCCCTGGTCCTGGGCGACCAGTTCAGCACCATTTCCGCCGTGCCGAGCAGAGGCGATACCAGCCAGTACACCATTGAGCTGAATGCACCCGGCGGTACCAAGCTCGATCTTGGCAACGTAATCAGCGGCGGCAGTATCGGTGGCCTGTTGCGTTATCGCAGCGATGCGCTGATCCCGGCGATCAATGACCTGGGCCGCATTGCAGTGACGACGGCTGATGTGGTCAACAGTCAGCTGGGCCAGGGCCTGGACCTCAACGGTGAGTTCGGCTCCTCGTTGTTCACGGACATTAACAGTGCGTCGGCCGTTGCCCTGCGTAGCCAGGCTGCCCAAGGCAATCTCGGTAATGGCGCCTTGGGCGTGACGATCAAAGACACCAGCAAGCTGACCAATTACGATTACAAGGTTTCCTTCAACGACAGCACCGACCTCACCAAGGCGACCGTGCTGCGTTCCGACGGCAAGGCCATGGGGGTTTACGACCTCAGCGCCACGCCGCCGCCGGTCATTGATGGGTTCACGCTGGCGGTCAAGAGTGGTGCGGTCCAGGCCGGTGACAGCTTCAAGGTCAGCCCCACAGCTAACGGCGCGAAGGAAATCGGCACCGTTCTCACCGACCCTACCAAGCTCGCCTTTGCCGCGCCGCTGCTGGGCGAAGCCAGCAAAACCAACCAGGGCACCGGCAACTTCACACCGCCGGCGCTGACCGTACCCCTGGATATCCAGGGCGGCGCCGCCACTGCTCAGTTGCGCGTCGGCATTGAAAACTCGATGCCGGTGAAGATGGTGTTCGGCAAGCCCGCGGCAGATGGCACCCAGCCGTATAAGCTCAACGATTCCCAGGGTAATCCGATCGGCAGCGGGACTATCGTTCCGGGGCAGGGCAACAAAGTCACCATTAATGTGCCGATGCGCGATGCCAGCGGGGCATTGGTAGTGCCGGCCACCAGTTTCAGTTTTGATACCACGGTGGGCGGGGTGCCAGCGGATGGTGACAGCACTTCCTTCTCGTTCAATGCCGGCGGCAAGTCGGACAACCGCAATGCGTTGCAACTGTTGAATCTGCAGACCAAGGCAACCATTGGCACGGCGGCTGATGGCACCGGCGGCACCAGCCTGGTAGGGGCCAACAGTAAGCTGGTGTCGACCGTCGGTGCCAAGGCTGCTGCGGCGGGCACCGACACCAGCGCCACCGGCGCGCTGTTAACCGCCAATAAAAACGCGCGCAATTCGGTGTCCCAGGTCAACCTGGATGAAGAGGCCGGTGACATGATCAAGTTCCAGCAGTACTACACCGCGTCGTCGCAGATCATCAAGGCTGCGCAAGAAACCTTCAGCACGCTGATCAATAGTCTTTAAGGGAGCCAGGGACGATGCGCATTTCTACCCAGCAGTATTTCGAGACCAGTTCCACCAAGTACTCGAACAACTATTCCGGCGTGGTGAAAGCCCAGGACCAGGCCAGCAGCGGCGTGCGCGTGCAAACCGCCGCGGATGACCCGGTGGCGGCGGCACGTTTGTTGATGCTGCAGCAGCAGAAAGACATGCTGACCCAGTACAACGGCAATATCACCAGCCTCAAGGACAAGCTGACCAACGAAGAGAGCGTGCTGGGCGCGATCAGCGATGCCATGCAGCGCGCCACTGAATTGGCGCTGCGTGCCGGTGGTTCGGTCAGCGACGCGGATCGACGCTCGATCGCCAGCGAAGTGGGGGCGATCGAGGATCAGGTGCTGGGTTTGCTCAACAGCAAAGACTCTTCCGGTAACTATCTGTTTTCCGGCTCCAAAACCCAGACTCCGCCTTATACGCGTAACAACGATGGGACCTACAGCTATCAGGGTGATGAAACACCGCTGAGCCTGCAGGTTTCCAATACGCTGACGATCAACGCCGGCGATACCGGCAAGACTGTCCTGGAAGGCGCGGCCAACTCGGGTCGTACCCAGGCCCCGTGGCTGGCGCCGGTGCCTCAGACGGTGCCGCCGACTGTCAACGACAACAAGGTGGCCCTGTCCGCCGGCCTGGTCACGTCGAGCGCTGACTACTCGAATAAATTTGCCGATGGCCAGCCATACAAGCTCACGTTCACCAGCAGTACGCAATTTAAGGTGGAGGATAAAAACGGTACCGATATCACTTCCGAAATCCCCGGCAACGGCACGTTCGATGCCTCCAAAGAAGGCAGCTCCAGCGTTGCGCTGCGTGGTGTGAAGTTCGATATCACCCTGAAGCTGGGCGACGATGTCGCGCCAGGCGCGCCCTCCGATGCGCTGGTCAAGGACCGTACGTTCAGCCTGGAGTCCAAACCCGACACCTTCAGCGTCTCGCGCACGCCGAGCAACGCCTCAAACGCCCAACTGACCGGGGCTCGTGTGTCAAACCAGACGGACTATGCCAGCACCTTTCCGACCAACAGCGGCGCGATCATCAAGTTCACCAGTGCCACGGCCTATGAGGTGTATGCCCAGCCGTACACCACCGACAGCAAGACCATTGCCACCGGTGATACCGGTGGCGGCACCACGGTGACAGCGGCCGGCGTGACCTTCGATGTGAGTGCCGGGCCACCGCAGCCGGGTGATCAGTTCTCCGTCGGGGCCAACACCCAGAAGACCCAGAATGCACTCGATACCCTGGGGCAGTTGCGTCATGCCCTGGAGCTGCCGGCCGATGGCAACCCGGCGGCGACCGTCAAGCTGAAGGACGTACTGGATACGTCCATCGCCAACCTGGCCAATTCGACGTCCCAGATCGTCAACGTGCGGGGCTCCATCGGTGCGCGAGGCCAGGCGTTGACTATCCAGTCCGACGAAAACGCCAGCATTGGTATCGCCAACACCAGCACGATGAGCGACTTGGCCAACATCGACATGGGCGAGGCGGCAATCAACCTGTCTCTGCAGCAGACCATGCTGCAAGCCTCGCAACTGGCGTTCGTGAAGATCTCGCAGTTGAGCCTGTTCAATAAGATGTAATTTCAGCGCGTGAACGCCGCGGCCCAGCCTGGAAACAGGTTGGGCCGCAGTCGTTTTCGCGGCTCAATTGTTTAAAGGTTTTGCATAAACCGCAGAAAATTGAGTGACCTGTGAGTCATAAAGCGCATCTTCACTGTATCGTGTGAAAAGGATAAGTCGTCACAGAGTCCTTGCGGGGCGGCTTTCAGCGAGATTTTTATGGGGTTACCCCCTTTATTGTCAGCACCCCAGGCGTCGGCCTTGGGGTGTTCTCCAGCTATTTAGTATTGGGAAGCCACAATGATTGGCATAAAAAGCATCGCCAGTTACGTGCCGGCGGACGGTATCGATAACTACGCCCAGGGTGCCAAATTCGCCAAGGATGAAGAGTTCATCATTGGCAAGATCGGTTCGGCGTTCCTGCCGCGCAAGGAAGCCGCGCAGGAAACCTCCGATCTGTGTGTCGAAGCGGTCAACGCCTTGTTTGCCAACAACCCGGATCTCAAGCGCGAGTCGATTGACGCGCTGATCGTCGTGACCCAGAACGGCGACGAGGAGGGCTTGCCCCATACCGCCGCTATCGTCCAGGACAAACTGGGCCTGCCGACCCACGTCGCCGCGTTCGATATTTCCCTGGGCTGCTCCGGTTACGTCTACGGCATCTACGCGATGAAGGGCTTCATGGAAGCCACCGGCCTGAAAAACGGCCTGTTGATCACCGCCGACCCGTATTCGAAGATTGTCGACCCGGAAGATCGCAACACCACCATGCTGTTCGGCGATGCCGCCACCGCGACCTGGATGGGCGAAGACGCTTCGTGGCAGCTGGGCAAGTCCAAGTTCGGCACCGACGGTTCCGGCGCGCCGCACTTGAAGGTCAGCGATGGCGTGTTCTTCATGAACGGTCGGCAGGTGTTCAACTTTGCCCTGCTCAAGGTGCCGGCGCATTTGCACGAGCTGCTCAATGAATCGGAGCTCAAGGCAGATGACATCGATGCGTTCTGCATTCACCAGGGCAGTGCGGCGATTGTCGACGCGGTGGCCCGTCGTTTCGAAGACGCACCGGTGGACAAGTTCATCAAGGACATGGTCGAGACCGGCAACACTGTGTCGTCGAGCATTCCGTTGCTGCTGGAAAAGCACGTGATGGACGCCACCTGGAAGCGCGTGGCGATCAGTGGTTTCGGTGTGGGCCTGTCGTGGGGATCGGCGATTCTCTATCGACCGTGACGTTTCAGTAGACGGCTTCTCTGGTAAATGCAAACGCCGATGATTGAAAAATCATCGGCGTTTTTTATTTGGCGTCAAAAAAGCCCGTGAAATCGACGCTGGGGCTCGGGCTAAACCCTTGAATTGCAAGGGGTGGCACCACGCCAGTAAAAAAAATCAAAAAAACCCTCAAGCAACCGGCTACCACGACGATAACTATTACGTAGGTTCTCTAGGCCACACCCGGCAGTTGCCAGGGCCGGAAGCCGCAGTATCCATCCAACGAGGATTTCGTCATGGCTTTAACAGTAAACACCAACATTGCTTCCGTCTCCACTCAGGGCAACCTGAACAAAGCTGGCACCGCCCTGGCCACTTCCATGCAGCGCCTGTCTTCGGGCCTGCGTATCAACAGCGCTAAAGACGACGCTGCCGGCCTGGGTATCGCTACCCGTATGACCAGCCAGATCAACGGCCTGGGTCAAGCAGTGAAGAACGCCAACGATGGTATCTCCATCGCGCAGACCGCTGAAGGCGCAATGCAGGCTTCGACCGACATTCTGCAAAAAATGCGTACCCTGGCTCTGTCCTCGGCTACCGGCTCCCTGAGCACCGACGACCGTAAGTCGAACAACGACGAATACCAGGCTCTGACTTCGGAACTGACCCGTATCTCGCAAACCACCACTTTCGGTGGCCAGAAACTGCTGGACGGTTCGTACGGTACCAAAGCCATCCAGGTTGGCGCCAACGCTAACGAAACCATCAACGTCAGCCTGGACAACGTTGCGGCCAACAACATTGGTTCGCAGCAAGTCAAGAGCATTGGCATCACCCCTGGTGCCGGTGTTGTCGGCGGCGCAATCGCTGTAACCGGTAACGGCCAGACTAACAGCGTCACCGTAGCGGCTGCTGCTTCGGCCAAAACCATCGCTGCCCAACTGAACGGCGCCATCGGTGGCCTGAGTGCTACCGCCAGCACAGAAGCTCAGTTCGTGGTCGGCGCTGCTGCTGCTACCGCTCCGGCTTCGTTCACCATGACTGTTGGCGGCCAAGCCACCACCTTCGTCGGTGTGACCGATACCGCCAGCCTGGCTGACCAGTTGAAGTCCAACTCCGCCAAACTGGGTATCAGCGTTAACTACGATGAATCCAAAGGCACTCTGTCGGTTAAATCCGATACCGGTGAAAACCTGGCCTTCAGCGCTTCGACCGCTGCCGGCAGCATCACTGTCGCCACCAAAGACGGTTCCGGTACCTACGGCACTGCTACCGCCCTGGCTGACGGCATCATCGCTACCGGTGCTGTAAACCTGGACTCCTCCAAGGGCTACTCGCTGGAAGGCGCTGGTGTGACCGGTGTGTTCGGTGCCGCTACTTCGGCTGCTTCGGCCAAGACGTCTGTTTCGCAAACCGACGTGACCGACGCCACCAAGGCACAGAACGCTGTGTCCGTGATCGACCAGGCTATCGCTTCCATCTCCAGCGCCCGTTCGGGTCTGGGTGCTGTTCAGAACCGTCTGACCAGCACTGTGGATAACCTGACCAACATCCAGAAAAACACCACTGCTGCCCGTAGTACTGTTCAGGACGTCGACTTCGCTTCCGAAGCCGCTGAACTGACCAAGCAGCAAACCTTGCAGTCGGCTTCGACCGCGATCCTGTCGCAGGCTAACCAACTGCCATCCGCTGTACTGAAGCTGCTTCAGTAATTCAAGCGCTTGGTAGCTGACGGAAGGGCGCGTTTACGTGCCCTTTCGTCTTTTCCAATCAGAGGAGATTGGGCATGGACATGAACGTAAATTTGAACTTGTCTTATCCGTCGCTCGCCCCTCAAGGCGCTGTGGCACCTGTGGTTGTGGATAAAGACAAAAGCAAGGTTGAAGCGACTGCACCAACCCCGGATAAGGCCAAACCTGGCGATCTGGAAAAAGCGGTCACCGACATTAAAGAATTCGTACAAGCGGCCCAGCGCAATCTGGATTTTTCCATTGATGATTCCACTCACAGGGTCGTGGTCAAGGTCATTGCCACCGACACCGGTGAAGTGATCCGCCAGATCCCATCGGAAACGGCCTTGAAATTGGCGCAGAGCTTGTCCAGCGCCAGTCATGTGCTGTTTGACGACAAGGCTTGAGCTGGCATGAAACTTGTTGCTGCTACTGTCTGATGCGTAATTCGTCAAGATAACGGCAGCCACCGGACTAGGAGAAAGATGATGGCGGGTACAACGATTACTGGCGTGGGGTCTGGTTTCGACACCCAGGCAATTGTGAAATCCCTGGTGGATGCCGAACGCGCGCCGAAGCAGGCGCAGATCAACGCACAGTCGCAAAAGGCAACGACCCAGCTGTCGTCGATCGGCAAGATCCAGGCCGCGCTGGATGCGTTCCGCGGCGCGCTGGACAGCATGGCGACCGATAACAGCTTCAGTGGTTTGACCGGCACGTCCTCGGACGAAAAAGTCGCCACTATGACGGCCAACCAGGGCGCGGCCAACGGCAGTTTCTCGCTGGTCGTCAACCAGCTCGCAAAACCCTCGAAGCTGTCGACCACCAGTTTTGCCGGTGGTCAATCCACGGTCGTCAACAGCACGGGCAAAGCGACGACGCTGACCATCAGCCAGTCAGGCAAGAACTTCGACCTGAGTGTGCCGGCCGGTGCGACCTTGCAACAGGTGCGCGATTCGATCAACTCGCAGTTCGGCACTGCCGGTCTGAGTGCCAACATTCTCACCGACTCCAACGGTTCGCGGATGATCCTGACGTCCACCAACGGCGGGGTAGGGTCTGACCTGACCATGTCGGGCAACTCCGGGATCGACACGGGCTACAAAGTGGTCGACGTGCCGCAGAACGCCAAATACACCATCGACGGCATTGCGGCGGAATCCAAGTCCAACAGCATCACTGATGCCGTGAGTGGCGTGAGTATCAAGCTGCTGACTGTGTCGCCTTTAACCACACCCTCCGACACGACATCCACGGCTCGCAATGCCCTGACCATCTCGGTAAGCACCAGCACTACCGCACTGAAGTCCGGGGTCAAGGGGTTTGTCGACACCTACAACGCTCTGCTCAAGGCCATGAACGCTGAGACCAAAGTGACCAAGGATGCCGCCGGTAACTCAGTCGCGGCAACGCTGACCGGCGACTCGACCATGCGCACCCTGCAATCGGCGATCCGCAACGAGTTCAATATGTTGTCCGGCAACGGCACCTTGAAGTCCCTGGCGCAGTTCGGTGTGAGTACCGATCAGGACACCGGTGCACTGAGCATCGACGCCAAGCAATGGGACAAGGCGGTGCTGAGCAATCCGGCGGATATCAACAGCATCTTCAGTGGCAAGTCAGGCCTGCTGGCGCGCATGAAGGCGGCGACCGAGCCCTACGCGAAGGCGTCCACTGGCATCCTGGCCACGCGCACCGCGTCGTTGTCCGAGAGCCTCAAAGACCTGAACAAAGACCAGATCAGCCTGGATGAGCGCATAACCACCATGCAGGATGCGCTGACTCGTAAGTACACCGCCATGGACACCTTGGTGGCGCAGCTGCGGCAGCAGAGCAACAGCATTCTCGGCACGCTCAATGCGATCAGTAATTCAAAAAGCGATAACTGATTGAATGGTCGAAAAAAAGCCCAGGTTCATTGACCTGGGCTTTGTTCTTCAAGCCGCCGACGGGTTAAAGTTTCCTGCAACCCAGTCGACATATTAGTTAGTGAAATCCTTCTCGCTGTTGCTTGTCACGAGGTAGAAACATGAATCCCATGAGAGCCCTTCGCCAATATCAGAAGGTCAATTCCCACGCCCAGATCTCCGAAGCCAGCCCGCATCGCCTGGTACAGATGCTGCTTGAAGGCGGCCTGGACCGTATGGCACAAGCCAAGGGCGCCCTGGCGCGCGGTGATATTGCTCAGAAGGGTCTGATGCTGGGCAAGGCCACCGATATCATTATCGGCCTTCGTGATGGCCTGAATGCGGAAAAAAGCGACAACAAGGAATACGTCCAGCGCCTGGAAGGCCTGTATGTGTACATGAGCAACCGCCTCATGGAAGCCAATCTGCACAACGATGCCGACATGATCGACGAAGTCGCGCAACTGCTGATTACCGTGAAAGAAGGCTGGGATGCCATCGGGGCGCCGCAGGGCGTCGCACAATAAGACCACGGGTCTTGAGGAACACGTCATGAGCCACGCACTGCAACGCATTGATGAAACCCGCGAAGCCTTGATCGGCGCGCTGGCGGAACGTAACTGGGAAGCCATCGGCGAGCTGGATATGGGCTGTCGCAGCGTGATCGACGAAGTGCTCAATGAGGCCCCGGTGGATGAAAGTGCGCTGCGGGAGAAGCTGGAGAGTCTGTTGGCGGTGTACCAGCAGCTGCTGACGGTAACGACGGGCGAGCGCCAGGCGATTTTCGAGGAGATGTCGCAGATCAACCAGGCGAAGAATGCGTCCAAGGTCTACCATCTGTTCGGGTGAACAGACGCAGTTAATCCGACCGGCGCGTCATAAATTTGACCGTGCCAGCTTTTTTCACTTAACTAGTGCTGTTTTCAGAGTTCAGACGTCTATAGAGTACGAAGTCCTACGGCCGTCTCGATTGTCCCTACACTGGGGCAGGAAGTTTTACTAGGGAAGTTGCTATTGCATGTGGCGTGAAACCAAAATTCTGCTGATTGATGACGATAGCGTCCGCCGCCGCGATTTAGCGGTGATTTTGAATTTTCTCGGCGAAGAAAATCTGCCCTGCGGCAGCCACGACTGGCAGCAGGCGGTCAGCTCGTTGTCGTCGAGCCGTGAAGTCATTTGTGTGCTGATCGGGACCGTAAACGCTCCTGGCGCTATTTTGGGCTTGTTAAAGACACTGTCGACCTGGGATGAGTTCCTTCCCGTGTTGCTGATGGGTGAAAATTCTTCGGCGGACCTGCCGGAAGACCAGCGCCGCCGTGTGCTGTCCACCCTGGAAATGCCGCCCAGCTACAGCAAATTGCTCGACTCCCTGCACCGTGCCCAGGTCTATCGCGAGATGTACGACCAGGCCCGCGAGCGCGGTCGTCACCGCGAACCCAACCTGTTCCGCAGCCTGGTCGGCACCAGCCGTGCCATCCAGCATGTACGCCAGATGATGCAGCAAGTGGCCGACACCGACGCCAGCGTGCTGATCCTCGGCGAATCGGGCACCGGCAAGGAAGTGGTCGCGCGCAACCTGCATTACCACTCCAAGCGCCGCGACGGGCCTTTCGTGCCGGTCAACTGCGGGGCGATCCCGGCAGAGCTGCTGGAGAGCGAGCTGTTCGGCCACGAGAAGGGCGCCTTCACCGGGGCGATCACCAGCCGTGCCGGACGGTTCGAACTGGCCAACGGCGGCACTCTGTTCCTCGACGAAATCGGCGACATGCCGCTGCCTATGCAGGTCAAGCTGCTGCGCGTCTTGCAGGAGCGCACGTTCGAGCGCGTCGGCAGCAACAAGACCCAGAGCGTGGACGTGCGCATCATCGCCGCGACCCACAAGAACCTCGAAAGCATGATCGAGATCGGCAGCTTTCGTGAGGACTTGTACTACCGCCTCAATGTATTCCCCATCGAGATGGCCCCGCTGCGTGAGCGCGTGGAAGACATCCCGCTGCTGATGAATGAACTCATCTCGCGGATGGAGCATGAAAAGCGTGGCTCGATTCGCTTCAACTCCGCCGCGATCATGTCCCTGTGCCGTCACGGCTGGCCGGGCAACGTGCGAGAACTGGCCAACCTGGTAGAGCGCATGGCGATCATGCATCCCTACGGTGTGATCGGCGTGGTCGAGCTGCCGAAGAAATTCCGCTACGTCGACGACGAAGACGAGCAGCTGGTCGACAGCCTGCGCAGTGACATGGAAGAACGGGTCGCCATCAACGGCCACACCCCGGACTTCGGTTCCACCGCCATGCTGCCGCCGGAAGGCCTGGACCTGAAGGACTACCTCGGCAACCTGGAACAAGGCCTGATCCAGCAGGCCCTGGATGATGCCGGTGGCATCGTCGCCCGTGCCGCCGAACGCCTGCGCATCCGTCGCACCACCCTGGTGGAGAAGATGCGCAAGTACGGCATGAGCCGACGGGAAGGAGACGAACAGGCGGATGATTGACGCCTGTTTTTCAACTGACTGAAAACTAAGCCTATTTTTTTAGGCACGGGTATTGCTACAGCCCTCGCAACGTTCCGTTTAACTGACGGTCAGCCAAGCGAGAGAGCATCATGCCCCACGCCGCCCAATTAGCCTCAGCCCCTGCCATCCAGGGGCTTGTTCCATCCGCAGAGCCGCTTGCCCGGCAGGGTCTTGAACAGGCGTTCTCGCAGTTCAGCCAGATGTCCAGCCAACTGAGCGACTCCTACAGCCTGCTTGAAGCGCGCGTTTGCGAGCTCAAAGGCGAGCTGGCGGTAGTCAGTGCCCAGCGCATGCAGGAACTGGCTGAGAAAGAGCGCTTGGCCAACCGTCTGCAAAACCTGCTCGATTTGCTCCCTGGCGGCGTGATCGTGATCGACGATCAGGGCCGCGTACGCGAAGCCAATCCGGCCGCCTGCGACCTGTTGGGCCTGCCGCTGGAAGGCGAGCTGTGGCGTCACGTCATCACCCGTTGCTTCGCCCCGCGTGAGGATGACGGCCATGAAGTGTCCCTCAAGGACGGGCGGCGCCTGTCGATTTCCACCCGTTCCCTCGACGCCGAACCTGGCCAATTGGTGCTGCTCAACGACCTGACTGAAACCCGTCACCTGCAGGACCAGTTGGCACGCCATGAGCGATTGTCGTCCCTGGGGCGCATGGTCGCTTCTTTGGCGCACCAGATCCGCACGCCATTGTCGGCGGCATTGATCTACGCCAGTCATTTGACTGACGAGCAATTGCCGGCCGCCACCCACCAGCGTTTTGCCGGGCGCCTCAAGGAGCGCCTGCATGAGCTGGAGCATCAGGTCCGCGACATGCTGGTGTTTGCTCGCGGCGAATTGCCGCTGACCGACCGCATCACCCCGGCCGAACTGATGCACGCGCTGCAGGCTGCGGCCGCCCCCCACATTCAGGACGCGCAGGTGCGCTGGCAGTGCGACAGCCACCAGGGCGAGCTGCTGTGCAATCGCGACACGCTGGTAGGTGCGCTGCTCAACCTGATCGAAAACGCCACCCAGGCCAGCGCGTCCGGCGCGCGGCTCAAGGTGCACCTGTACCGTCGCGAAGACACGCTGCGCCTGTGCATCAGCGACAGCGGCAGCGGCATCGACCCTGAGGTGCTGCGGCGCCTGGGAGAACCCTTTTTTACCACCAAGACCAACGGGACCGGCCTGGGCCTGACCGTGGTCAAGGCTGTGGCACGCGCGCATCAGGGACACTTGCAACTGCGTTCCCGACTGGGGCGCGGCACCTGTGCATTGATGAGCTTGCCGCTGTTTTCAGGCGCGGCCGGCACGGAGTAACGAACGATGGCTATCAAGGTTCTATTGGTCGAAGACGACCGCGCCCTGCGTGAAGCATTGGCTGACACGCTGCTGCTGGCGGGCCATGACTACCGGGCGGTCGGTTCGGCCGAAGAGGCCTTGGAGGCGGTGGCCCGGGAGGCGTTCAGCCTGGTGGTCAGCGACGTCAACATGCCCGGCATGGACGGTCACCAGTTACTGGCCCTGTTGCGCGCCCGTCAGCCGCAACTGCCGGTGCTGTTGATGACTGCCCATGGCGCCGTCGAGCGCGCGGTGGATGCCATGCGCCAGGGCGCGGCGGATTATCTGGTCAAGCCGTTCGAGCCCAAGGCATTGATCGAGCTGGTGGCGCGTCACGCCCTGGGCGTGATCGCAGCGAGCGAAGGCGAGGGGCCGATCGCCATCGAGCCGGCCAGTGCCCAGTTGCTGGAGTTGGCGGCCCGCGTGGCGCGCAGTGATTCCACGGTGTTGATATCCGGCGAGTCGGGCACCGGTAAAGAAGTGCTGGCGCGTTACATCCATCAGCAATCGACCCGCGCCAGTCAGCCGTTTATCGCCATCAACTGCGCGGCGATCCCCGATAACATGCTGGAAGCCACGCTGTTCGGTCACGAAAAAGGTTCGTTCACCGGCGCCATCGCCGCGCAAGCGGGCAAGTTCGAACAGGCCGACGGCGGCACGCTTTTGCTCGATGAAATTTCAGAAATGCCCCTGGGTCTGCAGGCCAAGTTGTTGCGGGTGCTGCAGGAGCGCGAAGTGGAGCGCGTCGGTGCGCGCAAGCCGATCCAGCTGGATATCCGCGTGATTGCCACCACCAACCGCGACCTGGCCGGCGAAGTCGCGGCGGGGCGTTTCCGTGAAGATTTGTTCTACCGCCTGTCGGTATTTCCCCTGGCCTGGCGCCCATTGCGCGAGCGCCCGGCGGACATCGTGCCGCTGGCCGAGCGCCTGCTGCATAACCACGTCAAAAAAATGAAGCACGCCCAGGCGCGGCTGTCGGCCGAGGCGCAGGCGTGCCTGATCGCTTACCCCTGGCCGGGCAATGTGCGAGAGCTGGACAACGCCATCCAGCGCGCCCTGATCCTGCAGCAGGGCGGCTTGATCCAGCCCCAGGATTTCTGTCTGGCCATGGGCAGTGGCGCGGCGCCGCTGCCGACACTGGCCCCCGCACCGTTGATCGCCGAGGTGGAAACCGTCAGCGCTTTGGGCGATGACCTGCGTCGCCGCGAATTCCAGATGATCATCGACACCCTGCGCGCCGAACGCGGCCGCCGCAAAGAGGCCGCCGAGCGCCTGGGCATCAGCCCGCGCACGCTGCGCTACAAGCTGGCGCAGATGCGCGACGCTGGCATGGATGTGGAAGCGTATCTTTTCGCCACCTGAAATTTACTAAGGCGTACAAGGTTTGTCGCCTTTTCTTACGAGTCGCCACGGATCTGGCACCCTTGTTGCTACCTCCCCTAGTAACTGCTGCGTAGTGTCAAATTTTTGCGGGTCGGAGAGAGAAGGTCATGAGCCAGGGTATTGAGTTCAATCGGTTGATGTTGGATATGCGCTCCATGCAGATGGATGCCATGGCTCAACCGAAATCCGTCGCGCCAGCGCCGCAACTGGGCCAAAGCAGCTTTGCCGACATGCTCGGCCAGGCCATCAACAAAGTCAGCGACACCCAGCAAGCCTCTAACCAGTTGGCCAGCGCGTTCGAAATCGGCAAGAGCGGCGTGGACCTCACCGACGTGATGATCGCGTCGCAAAAGGCCAGCGTTTCGTTCCAGGCTCTGACCCAGGTGCGTAACAAGCTGGTGCAGGCCTATCAAGACATCATGCAGATGCCGGTTTAAGGGCGAGATTTAAGTCATGGCAGAAGCAGTCGTGGACAACGTACCCGCCAAGACAGACGGCAAGCCGCCGCTGTTTGGCCTGTCGTTCCTGGAAAACCTCTCGGAAATGACCATGTTGCGTCAGGTCGGCCTGTTGGTCGGTCTGGCCGCCAGCGTGGCGATTGGTTTCGCTGTGGTGTTGTGGTCGCAGCAGCCCGATTACCGGCCGCTGTACGGCAGCCTGGCGGGCATGGATTCCAAGCAGATCATGGAAACCCTGGCCGCGGCCGACATCGCCTACACCGTAGAGCCCAACTCCGGCGCGCTGCTGGTCAAGGCCGACGACGTCGCCCGTGCGCGCATGAAGCTGGCCGCTGCGGGTGTCACGCCGTCTGACAGCAACATCGGTTTCGAGATCCTCGACAAGGACCAGGGCCTGGGTACCAGCCAGTTTATGGAAGCCACACGTTATCGTCGTGGCCTGGAAGGCGAACTGGCACGCACCATCTCCAGCCTGAATAACGTCAAGGGTGCCCGTGTGCACTTGGCCATTCCGAAAAGCTCGGTGTTTGTGCGCGATGAGCGCAAGCCCAGCGCGTCGGTGCTGGTGGAGCTGTTTTCCGGCCGCTCCCTGGAGCCGGGCCAGGTCATGGCGATCATCAATCTGGTGGCCACCAGTGTTCCCGAACTGAGCAAATCGCAGATCACCGTGGTGGACCAGAAGGGCAACCTGCTGTCCGACCAGGCCGAGAACTCGGCGCTGACCCAGGCCGGCAAGCAGTTCGACTACAGCCGCCGCGTGGAAAGCATGCTGACCCAGCGCGTGCATAACATTCTGCAACCGGTGTTGGGCAACGACCGTTATAAAGCCGAAGTTTCCGCCGACGTGGATTTCAGCGCCGTCGAGTCGACCTCCGAGCAGTTCAACCCGGACCAGCCGGCCCTGCGCAGCGAGCAGTCCACCAGCGAACAACGCACCGCCAGCAATGGCCCGCAAGGCGTACCGGGCGCGCTGAGCAACCAACCGCCTTCGCCGGCTTCGGCTCCGCAGACCACCGGTGGCGCCGCCGCCACTGCCGGCGCGATCCAGCCTGGCCAACCGCTGCTGGACGCCAACGGCCAGCAGATCATGGACCCGGCGACCGGCCAACCGATGCTCGCGCCGTACCCGGCGGACAAGCGTAACCAGTCCACCAAAAACTTTGAGCTGGACCGTTCCATCAGCCACACCAAGCAGCAACAGGGCCGTGTCAATCGCCTGTCGGTGTCGGTGGTGGTCGATGACCAAGTCAAGGTCAATGCGGCCGACGGTGCGGTCACCCGTGCCCCGTGGAGCGCCGACGAATTGGCGCGGTTCACCCGCCTGGTGCAGGACGCCGTCGGTTTCGACGCCAGCCGTGGCGACAGCGTCAGCGTGATCAACATGCCGTTCTCCGCCGAGCGTGGCGAAGTGATTGCCGAGCCAGCGTTCTACTCGCAGCCCTGGTTCTGGGACATCGTCAAGCAAGTGCTGGGCGTGTTGTTCATCCTGGTGCTGGTGTTCGGCGTACTGCGTCCGGTGCTGAACAACATCACCGGCAACGGCAAGAAACAACTGGCCCTGGCCGGCGGCAGCGATGTCGAATTGGGTGGCATGGGCGGCCTGGACGGCGAACTGGCCAACGACCGCGTCAGCCTCGGCGGTCCGCAAAGCATCCTGTTGCCGAGCCCGAGCGAAGGCTATGACGCTCAGTTGAACGCAATCAAGAGTCTGGTAGCAGAAGACCCGGGCCGTGTGGCCCAGGTCGTGAAAGAGTGGATTAACGCAGATGAGTGATCGAGCCGCTGTTGCCAAGCTCTCCCGGGTCGACAAAGCCGCAGTCCTGCTGCTGTCGCTGGGGGAAACCGACGCCGCCCAAGTGCTGCGGCACATGGGCCCCAAAGAGGTTCAACGGGTGGGCGTGGCCATGGCGCAAATGCGCAATGTGCACCGCGAGCAAGTCGAACAGGTGATGAGCGAGTTCGTCGAGATCGTCGGCGACCAGACCAGCCTGGGCGTCGGCTCCGACAGTTACATTCGCAAAATGCTCACCTCGGCCCTGGGCGAAGACAAGGCCAACGGCCTGATCGATCGCATCCTGCTGGGCGGCAACACCAGCGGCCTGGACAGCCTCAAGTGGATGGAGCCGCGCGCCGTGGCCGATGTGATCCGCTATGAGCACCCGCAGATCCAGGCCATCGTGGTGGCTTACCTCGACCCCGACCAGGCCGGTGAAGTGCTGGGCCACTTCGACCATAAAGTGCGCCTGGACATCATCCTGCGGGTGTCGTCGCTTAATACCGTGCAGCCGGCGGCGTTGAAAGAGTTGAACACCATCCTGGAGAAGCAGTTCTCGGGCAATTCCAATGCTTCGCGCACCACCCTGGGTGGCATCAAGCGCGCGGCGGATATCATGAACTTCCTCGACAGCTCGGTCGAAGGCCAGTTGATGGACTCGATCCGCGAGATCGACGACACCCTGTCCGGCCAGATCGAAGACCTTATGTTCGTGTTCAACAACCTCTCGGATGTCGACGACCGTGGCATCCAGGCGTTGCTGCGCGAAGTGTCCTCCGACGTGCTGGTGTTGGCACTCAAGGGTTCCGACGACGGGGTCAAGGAAAAGATCTTCAAGAACATGTCCAAGCGTGCCTCCGAACTGTTGCGCGACGACCTGGAAGCCAAGGGGCCGGTGCGCGTCAGCGACGTGGAAACCGCGCAAAAAGAAATCCTCACCATTGCCCGCCGTATGGCCGAAGCCGGAGAAATCGTTCTCGGTGGGAAGGGCGGCGAAGAAATGATCTAAGGCGTTGTCCATGTCGAACAAAGATGAGGCTCCCAGCGATCTGATTCGCGCGCGGGATGTCGGCGGGTTCGACATCTGGTCGTTGCCCAGCTTCGATCCGCACGTGCCTGAGCCCGAGCCGGAACCGGTGGAAGAACTCCCGGTGGAAATGGAAGAAGTGCCGCTGGAAGAAGTCCAGCCACTGACCCTGGAAGAGTTGGAAAGCATCCGCCAGGAAGCCTACAACGAGGGCTTTGCCGCCGGTGAAAAAGACGGTTTTCGCAGCACCACCCTCAAGGTGCGCCAGGAGGCCGACGCGGCGCTGGCGGTCAAGCTGGCCAGCCTGGAACGCTTGATGGGCAGCCTGTTCGACCCGATCGCCGAGCAGGACACACAGCTCGAAAAGGCCATGGTGCGCCTGGTGGAGCACATCGCTCGCCAGGTGATCCAGCGTGAGCTGGCGCTGGACTCCAGCCAGATCGAAAGCGTGATGCGCGAGGCCCTCAAGCTGCTGCCCCTGGGCGTCGGCAATGTGCGGTTGTACATCAACCCGCAGGATTTCGAACAGGTCAAAGCCCTGCGCGAGCGCCATGAGGAAACCTGGCGCATCGTCGAGGACGCGGCGCTGCAGCCCGGCGGTTGCCGCGTCGAGACCGAGCACAGCCGTATCGATGCCACGGTGGAAACCCGTATCAGCCAGATCATGGCCAAGTTGCTCGATCAGCAGCACGAACAGGTCCTGAATCCTGCCGAACCTGACCTGAGCATCGACCTGGACACCCCAGATGCGCCTTGATCGCACCAGCTTCGCCAAGCGCTTGAGCGCTTACACCGAAGCCACCGAGTTGCCCGGCCAGCCGATCCTTGAAGGTCGCCTGCTGCGCATGGTCGGCCTGACCCTCGAAGCCGAGGGCTTGCGCGCCGCCATGGGCAGCCGTTGCATGGTCATCAATGACGACAGCTATCATCCGGTACAGGTCGAGGCCGAGGTGATGGGCTTTTCCGGCAGCAAGATTTTCCTGATGCCCGTGGGCAGCCTGGCGGGCATCGCTCCCGGCGCCCGCGTGGTGCCGCTGGCCGATACCGGTCGCCTGCCGATGGGCATGGGCATGCTCGGTCGCGTGCTCGACGGCGCCGGCCGCGCCCTGGACGGCAAGGGCGGGATGAAGGCCGAAGACTGGGTGCCGATGGACGGCCCCACCATCAACCCCCTCAACCGCAACCCCATCAGCGTGCCGCTGGACGTGGGAATTCGCAGCATCAACGGTTTATTGACGGTCGGCCGCGGCCAGCGTCTTGGCCTGTTCGCCGGTACCGGCGTGGGTAAGTCGGTGTTGCTGGGCATGATGACGCGCTTTACCGAGGCCGACATTATCGTGGTCGGGCTGATCGGCGAACGTGGTCGCGAAGTGAAGGAGTTCATTGAACACAGCCTGGGTGAAGAGGGCCTCAAGCGCTCGGTGGTGGTCGCGTCGCCCGCCGACGATGCGCCGCTGATGCGCCTGCGCGCCGCCATGTATTGCACGCGCATCGCCGAATATTTTCGCGACAAGGGCAAGAACGTGCTGTTGCTGATGGACTCACTCACGCGTTTCGCCCAGGCCCAGCGGGAAATCGCCCTGGCCATCGGCGAGCCGCCGGCGACCAAGGGCTATCCGCCGTCGGTATTCGCCAAGCTGCCCAAGTTGGTGGAGCGGGCCGGTAATGCCGAGGCCGGCGGAGGATCGATCACTGCGTTCTACACCGTGCTGTCCGAAGGTGACGACCAGCAGGACCCGATTGCCGACTCGGCGCGTGGCGTGCTCGATGGGCACATTGTGCTGTCGCGGCGCCTGGCGGAGGAGGGGCATTACCCGGCCATCGACATCGAAGCGTCCATCAGCCGGGTGATGCCGGCGGTGGTCACGCCCGAGCACATGGTTCGCGCGCAGCAGTTCAAACAGTTGTGGTCGCGCTATCAACAGAGCCGCGATCTGATCAGTGTCGGTGCCTACGTGGCCGGCGGCGATCGCGACACCGACCTGGCCATCGCCCTGCAGCCGCAGTTGGTGACCTACCTGCGCCAGGGCCTGAACGACAAGATCAGCATGGGCGAAAGCGAAGCGCACCTGCAGTCGATCTTCGCCCCGGCGCCAGGCGGCTAAGCCATGGCCAGCAGCCGTGCGTCACGCCTGGCCCCGGTGGTGGAAATGGCCGAGAAGGCCGAGAAAACCGCCGTGCAGCGCCTGGGGTATTTCCAGGGCCAAGTGCGCCTGGCGGAAAGCAAGTTGGGCGACCTCGAACGTTTTCGCGGCGAGTACCAGCAGCAATGGATCGAGCGTGGCACCAAAGGCGTGTCGGGCCAGTGGCTGATGGGTTATCAGGGTTTTCTCAACCAATTGGAAACAGCGGTCGGCCAGCAGCGCCAGAGCCTGGCCTGGCATCAGAACAACCTGGAAAAAGCCCGCGAGAGCTGGCAACAGGCGTTCGCCCGCGTCGAAGGCCTGCGCAAGCTGGTGCAGCGTTACATTGACGAAGCACGCGCGATCGAAGACAAACGCGAACAGAAACTGCTCGATGAACTGTCGCAGCGTCTGCCGCGTCCGGAGCAGTTCTAAATCAGGGTGCGCTGTTGCTCACATCCCGTTCACCTGCTAAACCTTGTGTGTAGTCCCACGACAAGGAAGCAGTCGCATGGCAGTCGAGTCAGAAGTATCCCCGGACGGGAAGAAGTTGACGATCGTGATCAAAGGCCGGTTCGATTTCGGCCAGCATCAGAAGTTTCGTGATTCCTACGAGCGTTTCTATAAGGTCCCGCAGGCCTATATCGTGGACCTCAAGGAAACCACTTACATGGACAGCTCGGCGCTGGGGATGCTCCTGCTGCTGCGCGACCACGCCGGTGGCGACGAATCGCAGGTTACTGTGATCAACAGCAACCCTGACGTGCGCAAGATCCTCGCTATCGCCAACTTCGATCGGCTGTTTGACATCAATTGAGCGCTCTGGCCCCCGCCCATGAGGCGCTCACGATCCTGATCGCCGACGACAGCCCCGCCGACCTGCTGTTGCTGTCGACCATTGTGCGACGCCAGGGCCATCAGGTGCTCACCGCTGCCGATGGTCGCGAAGCCGTCGAAGTGTTTACCCGTGAGCGCCCGCAACTGGTGCTGATGGATGCACTGATGCCGGTGATGGATGGCTTCGCCGCTGCGCGCTGGATCAAGCAGCTGTCGGGGGAAGCCCTGGTGCCGATCATCTTCCTCACCTCCCTGAGCGACAGCGCCGACCTGGCCGAGTGTCTGGACGCGGGTGGCGATGACTTCCTGCCCAAGCCCTACAACCCGCTGATCCTGGCCGCAAAAATCAACGCCATGGACCGCCTGCGTCGGTTGCAGGCCACGGTGCTGCAGCAGCGCGATCTGATCGCCAAGCACAATGACCACCTGTTGCATGAGCAGCGGGTGGCCAAGGCGGTGTTCGACAAGGTCGCCCACTCCGGTTGTATCAATGCCGCGCCGAATATCCGCTACCTGCAGTCGCCTTACGCGCTGTTCAATGGCGATCTGCTGTTGGCGGCCTACACGCCGTCGGGCGATATGCATGTACTGCTGGGGGATTTTACCGGCCACGGCTTGCCGGCGGCGGTGGGGGCCATGCCCCTGGCGGACGTGTTCTACGGCATGACCGCCAAGGGCTATGGCCTGGCGCAGATCCTGCGCGAGATGAACGCCAAGCTCAAACGCATCCTGCCGGTGGACATGTTCTGTTGCGCCACTTTGTTGTGCCTGAGCACCGATCGCCATGTGGTGGAGGTATGGAACGGCGGCATGCCCGAGGGCTATGTGCATCAGGTCGCCACAGGCAAACGCACATCGCTGGCATCGCGGCACTTGCCGTTGGGTGTGCTGTCGGCCGAGCTGTTCAATGACTGCACTGAAGTCTGGCCTATGGCGTTGGGGGATCGCGTGTTTCTGTTGTCCGACGGCGTGCTGGAGACCGCCGACGCGAATAACCAGTTGTTCGGGGTCGAGCGCTTGCAGCAGGTGTTCGCTGCCAACCGCGAGCCTGATCGCTTGTTCGAAGATGTCGAGCAGGCCCTGGCGGCATTTCGCGGGGAGGCGCGCGATGACGTGAGCATGGTGGAGATCACCTTGCAGTCCGGCCCGGCGTTGCGTGCGAGTGGGCCGCTGTATGCCGACAGCGGCCAGTCGTGCCCGCTGGACTGGTCGGTGAATTTCGAGTTCCGCGCCCAGACCCTCAAGCGCTACAACCCGCTGCCCTACCTGTTGCAATTGCTGCTGGAGATCCATGGCCTGCGCGCGCAGAGCGGCGCACTCTACAGCGTGATGGCCGAGTTGTACTCCAACGCGCTGGAACATGGCGTGCTGGGCCTGGACTCACGGCTCAAACGCGATGCCCAGGGGTTTGCCGAGTACTATCGCCGGCGCAACGAACGATTGGCCGAGTTGAACAGCGGTTACGTGCGAGTGCAGGTACAAGTGGTGCCGACCGACGCCGGCGGCACGATGACCCTGCGCATCGAGGACAGCGGGCCGGGATTTGATGTGGACAAGGTGTTGGCGCAGCCCTTGGATATCGACCGTCTGTCCGGTCGCGGCTTGAGCCTGGTACGTCGGCTAAGTCAGGACGTGCGTTGGTCCGACGGCGGGCGGTGTGTGTGCGTGGAGTTTTCGTGGGAGGCTCTGGCATAATCCGCCGATTCTTGATCAAGGAGCGAGCAAGTGGTTGATGTTCATCTGGACCCGGTAGTGTTGTCGGGTTTGCAGGAAGTCATGGAAAGCGAGTACCCCAAGTTGCTCGATACTTTTCTTGACGATTCGCAAAAACGCATCGAAGCATTGCGCCAGTCTCGGGGCGACGCGAAGGCGCTGGGGCGTATTGCCCATAGTTTCAAAGGCAGCAGCGGCAACCTCGGAGCGGTGCGCTTGGCGCACTTGTGTCAGCGCTTGGAGGCCGAATCCGCCGAGGCGGCCGGCGATCTGGAGGCACTGGTGGATCAGATCGATCTTGAGTTTGCGTTGGTCAAGCCGCTGTACGAGTCGGAGCGTCAGCGCTTCCAGATGTGACGGTGGCAACCAACCCTCGCCCAGCCGAAACCAAACCTGGCCCAGCCGAAACCAAACCTGGCCCAGCCGAAACCAAACCTGGCCCGACTCTTGCTCTATCTCCTCATACTGCATCCCCGATCCCCATGCAGTGGAGACCTTTACCATGCCAGTCGCCCCGAATTCGCTTCTTCAGGCTGCCCCCGCGGCCAAGCCTCAAGCGCCCTCCGCCAATCTACCGGCGGTGGCTGCGGAGCCACGGGACAAGGGCCCTGGCTTCGCTCAAGTGTTCGCCAGCCAGGGTTCAAAGCCTGCCTCCAAAGGCGACGACAACTCCACCAGACCCAGCCGCGACAAGCCCGTCGATGCCAGCGCCAAGCCGGCTGCCGGGAGTGACAAGCCTGCCGCCAAGGCACCGGCGGTTGCCGATAGCGGCAATCCTTTGCCTGCCGGCCCGCCTGCGGCCAAGGCGGACGACAGCGTCGGTTCGGACGATGATGCCCCGGTTGATCCGGCCCTGGTGCAGCAGCTCCCGGCCGACCCGGTGGTCGACCCGGCGCTGATCGCGGCCGTCACCCCGGTCGCCGTGCCGGTGCCGGTGGAAGCCCCGACACCAGTCGCCGACACGCCGGATGATCACGCCCAGCCGTTGGTTGCCGCGCCGCCGGTGCCGGTGGCCGCGAGCGAAGAGGCCAAGCCCGCGTTCGACCCTGCGGCCGACCCGCTGGATGCAATGCCGGCCGTGCGCCTGGCCATGGAGCAGGGCGGTCATGTGTCGGCCAGCAGCCAGGCGCCAGCCAAAAATGCGTCGACGCCGACCCTGGACCAACCGACCGCCGCGCAGAATTTCGCTGCCGGCCTGGCCACCCTGGTCGACCAGCAGGCTACCAAGGACAGCACCGACCAAGGGGGCGACAAGGCCTTTGGCGGTTTGATCGACGACGGCCTCAAGGACCTCAAGAGCGCCGGCAGCGACACGCGTGTCGATGACTTCGCCAACCGCCTGGCCGCCCTGACCCAGGCCGCCACGCCGAAAACCGCCAACGCTTTGCCGCCCGTCGCGAATGCGCCGCTGGCCATGCACCAGAGCGGCTGGACCGATGAGATCGTCAACCGCGTGATGTACCTGTCGAGCGCCAACCTCAAGTCGGCAGAAATCCAGTTGCAGCCGGCCGAACTCGGGCGCCTGGATATCAAGGTCAACATGACCGCCGACCAGCAGGCCCAGGTCAACTTCATGAGCGCCCACCCAGTGGTGCGTGAAGCGTTGGAAAGCCAGTCCGGCCGCCTGCGTGAAATGTTCGCCCAGCAAGGCATGGGGCAGGTGGATGTGAACGTGTCCGACCAGTCCCGTGGTCAGGAACAGCAGCAACAACAGGCGCAGACGGGGGGCGTTAGCCGCAGCGGGCGGGGCGGCGACAGCGGTGACAACGGCAGCCACATTGATGTGGCCGAAGCAGTGGCGCCCGTGACTTCGACGGTGATCGGCTCCAGCGCCGTCGATTACTACGCCTGATGTAGGTCTGGCATAGGACAAAATGGGGCAGGGGGCTTGCTGTGGTGAGCTGGCTTTGATGTGGTGAGCGGGCTTTGATCTGGTGAGCTGGCTTTGATGTGGTGAGCGGGCTTGCCCCGCGCCGGGCTGCGAAGCGGCCCTATTCCAGGCGATGTGGTTTCAGCTGACACTCCGAGGTGCCTGGGTTTGGGGCCGCTTCGCAGCCCGGCGCGGGGCAAGCCCGCTCACTACAGAGTTATGTGTCAGCCTTTAAGGTCTGTGTAGATGCCCATGCTCATCGGGGCAAGCCCCCTCCCACTCGAATCGCATTCCAACTTAATTACCCACTGACGAAACCAGATCACAATGTGGGAGGGGGCTTGCCCCCGATGAGGATGTGTCAGTTCATACATCGGTTGCTGATACACCGCTATCGGGGGCCAAGCCCCCTGCCACACTTGATTTGTGGTGTTCCTTTGTCTGTGTTCAGCCAGACAACTCTGGCATAACACTTGCTCTTGCCTTCCCGTAGATCTATGAATCCCCGAATAGTGACGGATTATTGGCATGGCGAAGAGCGAAGACGCAGCAGCAAAACCACCCGCGGGCAAAGGTAAGCTCAAGCTTATTCTGTTGATAGTCGTGGGCCTGCTCCTGGCCATTGGCGCGTCGGTGGGCGGCACCTGGTACATCATGCACAGCAGTGCCAGCAAACCGGCTCCCGCCGCCGAAACCGCTACCAACGTCAAGCAACCGGCAATCTTCGAGCCGATGCTTCCGGCGTTTGTCGCCAACTTCAACCAGAACGGCCGTCAGCGTTACCTGCAGGTGAGCATCACCTTGCTGGCGCGCAACCAATCGGACCTGGATGCCCTCAAGGTGCACATGCCGGTGATCCGCAATAACCTGGTGATGCTGTTCTCCAGCCAGAGCTTCGACACCCTGGCCACCCCGGTCGGCCAGGAAATGCTGCGCCAGAAGGTCACCGCCAGCGTGCAGGAAGTGGCCCAGAAAGAGCTCGGCAAAGTAGTGGTCGAACAGGCGCTCTTCACTAACTTCGTATTGCAGTAGGATCACGACATGGCCGTGCAGGACCTGCTGTCCCAGGATGAAATCGATGCGCTGTTGCATGGCGTCGACGATGGTCTGGTACAGACCGAAATGGCTGCCGAGCCCGGCAGCGTCAAAAGTTATGACTTGACCAGTCAGGATCGCATCGTCCGTGGACGCATGCCGACCCTGGAAATGATCAACGAACGTTTCGCCCGTTATACGCGCATCAGCATGTTCAACATGCTGCGCCGTTCGGCGGACGTGGCGGTGGGTGGCGTGCAGGTGATGAAGTTCGGCGAGTACGTGCATTCGCTGTACGTGCCCACCAGCCTCAACCTGGTCAAGATCAAGCCCCTGCGCGGCACCGCGCTGTTCATCCTCGACGCCAAACTGGTGTTCAAGCTGGTGGACAACTTCTTCGGCGGCGACGGCCGTCACGCCAAGATCGAAGGCCGTGAATTCACCCCCACCGAGCTGCGGGTGGTGCGCATGGTGCTGGAGCAGGCCTTCATCGACTTGAAGGAAGCCTGGCAGGCAATCATGGAAGTCAATTTCGAGTACATCAACTCGGAAGTGAACCCGGCCATGGCCAACATCGTCGGGCCCAGCGAAGCCATCGTGGTCTCCACCTTCCATATCGAACTCGACGGCGGTGGCGGCGACCTGCACGTGACCATGCCGTACTCGATGATCGAGCCGGTGCGCGAGATGCTCGACGCCGGCTTCCAGTCCGACCTGGACGACCAGGATGAGCGCTGGGTCAAGGCCCTGCGCGAAGACCTGCTGGACGTCGACGTGCCGCTCAGCGCCACCGTGGCGCGCCGCCAGCTGCGTCTGCGCGACATCCTGCACATGCAGCCTGGGGACATCATCCCGGTGGAGCTGCCGGAACAAATGATCATGCGCGCCAATGGCGTGCCGTCGTTCAAGGTCAAGCTCGGTTCCCACAAGGGCAACCTGGCATTACAAGTGGTTGAGCCGATCACCCGCCGCTGACCCCTAATTTATAAATGTTTGCTTCGCCGAGGACATGTAATGGCTACCGAACACGAAAACACTTCCGCCGAAGACCAGGCCCTGGCTGATGAATGGGCGGCTGCCCTGGAAGAAACCGGCGATGTCGGCCAGGACGATATCGATGCTCTGCTGGCCGCTGATGCCGCCACCGCGCCAGCCGGCAACCGCCTGCAGATGGAAGAATTCGGCAGCGTGCCGAAGAACAACGACCCGGTGACCCTCGACGGTCCGAACCTGGACGTTATCCTGGATATTCCGGTGTCGATTTCCATGGAAGTGGGCAGCACCGAAATCAACATCCGCAACCTGCTGCAACTCAACCAGGGCTCGGTGATCGAGCTGGATCGCCTGGCCGGCGAGCCGTTGGACGTGCTGGTCAACGGCACCCTGATCGCCCACGGCGAAGTGGTAGTGGTCAACGAAAAGTTCGGTATCCGTCTGACCGACGTGATCAGCCCGAGCGAACGCATCAAGAAGCTGCGCTGATATGAACCGGCTCACGGTGGGACTGTTAATCGCGCTGCCCCTGCCGGCCTGGGCGGCCGAGCCAGTGGCTCAGGCCGCTGCCGCGCCGGTGGTGGGCAGCGTGGGCGGGCAACTGACCCAGTTGGTGCTGGGCCTGTTGCTGGTGGTGGGTTTGATCTTTGTGCTGGCCTGGCTGATGCGCCGCGTGCAGCGCGTGGGGCCGGGCAACGGCCAGGTCATCGAGATGATTGGTGCCCGCGCCCTCGGCCCGCGTGATCGCCTGGTGCTGGTGCAAGTGGGCGAGGAGCAGATTCTGCTGGGTATCACACCCGGCCGCATCACCCCATTGCACGTGCTCAAGACCCCTGTGAATGTCGACAAGACCCAGTCCGCCACGCCGGAATTTGCCCAGCGCCTGATGGAGTTGCTGGGCAAGGACCAGAAGGATAATAAGTAATGCGCGTTTTATTGACGCTCATGCTGTGGCTTGCGGCGCCGCTGGCGTTCGCCGCCGACCCGCTGTCGATCCCGGCTATTACGCTGGGCACTAACGCGGCCGGCGCGCAGGAGTATTCGGTCAGCCTGCAGATCCTGCTGATCATGACCGCGCTGAGCTTTATCCCGGCGTTTGTCATGCTGATGACCAGCTTCACGCGGATCATCATCGTCTTCTCGATCCTGCGGCAAGCGTTGGGCCTGCAGCAGACGCCTTCGAACCAGATCCTCACCGGCATGGCGCTGTTCTTGACGCTGTTCATCATGGCGCCGGTGTTCGACAAGGTGAACACGCAAGCCCTGCAACCTTACCTGGCGGAGAAAATCACCGCCCAGGACGCCATCGACAAGGCGCAGGGCCCGATCAAGGATTTCATGCTGTCGCAGACCCGCTCCAGCGACCTTGAGCTGTTCATGCGCCTGTCCAAGCGTACCGACATCGTCAGCCCCGACCAGGCGCCGCTGACCATTCTGGTGCCGGCGTTCGTTACCTCGGAATTGAAGACCGCGTTCCAGATCGGCTTCATGATCTTTATCCCGTTCCTGATCATCGACCTGGTGGTGGCGAGCGTGCTGATGGCCATGGGGATGATGATGCTGTCACCGCTGATCATCTCGTTGCCGTTCAAGATCATGCTGTTTGTGCTGGTGGACGGCTGGGCGTTGATTATCGGCACCTTGGCCAGCAGTTTCGGAGGGGTATAGCGCTATGACTCCAGAAGTCGCCGTCGACCTGTTCCGTGAAGCGCTGTGGCTGACCACCGTGATGGTCGCCGTGCTGGTGGTGCCCAGCCTGTTGGTGGGCCTGCTGGTGGCGATGTTCCAGGCCGCGACCCAGATCAACGAACAGACCTTGAGCTTCCTGCCGCGCCTGCTGGTGATGCTGGTCACGCTGATCGTCGCCGGGCCGTGGCTGGTGCAGTCGTTCATGGAATACATCCTGCAGTTGTACGGCAGTATTCCGCAGTTGATCGGCTGACCCGATGCAATCCTTGCTGGCCTTGACCGACACGCAGATCAGCACCTGGGTGGCCTCGTTCATCCTGCCGCTGTTTCGCGTGACGGCGATGTTGATGGCCATGCCGGTGTTCGGCACGACCCTGGTACCGCGGCGGGTGCGCCTGTACTTCGCGGTGGCGATCACCGTGGTGATCGTGCCCGGACTGCCGCCGATGCCGCCGGTAAATGCGCTGGACCTGAGCGCGCTGCTGCTGATCGCCGAGCAAATCCTAATCGGCGCCTTGCTCGGCTTTTCCCTGAGCCTGTTTTTCCAGGCCTTCGTGATCGCCGGGCAAATCATCTCGGTCCAGATGGGCATGGGCTTTGCCTCCATGGTCGACCCCACCAACGGTGTGTCGGCGGCGGTGATCGGGCAGTTCCTGACCATGTTGGTGACCTTGCTGTTCCTGGCCATGAACGGTCATTTGGTGGCGTTCGAAGTCATGACCGAAAGCTTCATCACGCTGCCGGTGGGCTCAGGATTGGTGGTGAACCATTTCTGGGAAATCGTCGGGCGCCTCGGCTGGGTGCTGGGCGCGTCACTGTTGCTGGTATTGCCGGCGATCACGGCGCTGCTGGTGGTCAACATCGCGTTTGGCGTGATGACCCGTGCGGCGCCGCAACTGAACATCTTCTCGATCGGTTTCCCATTGACCCTGGTGTTGGGCATGGGGATTTTCTGGATCGGCCTGGCCGACATTCTCAATCAGTATCAACCGCTGGCGACCGACGCCTTGCAGTTTTTACGTGATCTGGCACGGGCGCGCTGAGCCATGGCCGAGAGCGAGAGTGGTCAGGACAAGACAGAAGACCCCACGGAGAAACGCAAAAAGGACTCCAGGGAAAAGGGCGAAATCGCCCGCTCCAAAGAGCTCAATACCGTCGCCACCATGATGGCCGGCTCCGGTGCGCTGCTGATCTATGGCGGCGGCCTGGCCCTGGATCTGATGGAGCTGATGAAGCTCAACTTCGCCTTGCCCCGCGAGGTACTGCTCAGCCCCGGCGCGATGGGCCAGTACCTGCTGCACTCGGGCAAGATCGCGATCCTGGCGGTACAGCCGATTCTGATTACGTTGCTGCTGGCCGCGCTGATCGGCCCGGTGTCCCTTGGCGGCTGGCTGTTCGCTGCCAGCAGCATGGCGCCCAAGTTCAGCCGCATGAACCCGGCGGCGGGGCTCAAGCGCATGTTTTCGGCCAAGGCGCTGGTCGAGCTGCTCAAGGCCTTGGCCAAGTTCATATTGATTCTGTTCGTGGCCATGGCGGTGTTGTCGTCCGATATCGATGACTTGCTGCGCATTGCCCATGAGCCGTTGGAGTCAGCGATTATCCATAGCGTGCAGGTGGTGGGCTGGAGTGCGCTGTGGATGGCGGCCGGGCTGATCCTCATCGCTGCGGTGGACGCTCCGATCCAGCTGTGGGAAAGCCATAAGAAACTGCTGATGACCAAGCAGGAGGTGCGCGACGAGCACAAGGACCAGGAAGGTCGGCCCGAGGTCAAGCAGCGCATCCGTCAGCTGCAGCGCGAAATGTCGCAGCGCAAGATGATGGCTTCGGTGCCGGATGCCGACGTGGTCATCACCAACCCGACCCACTACGCGGTGGCGCTCAAGTACGACCCGGAGAAGGGCGGGGCGCCGATGCTGCTGGCCAAGGGCAGCGACTTCACCGCGCTGAAAATCCGCGAAATCGCGGTGGCCAACGACATCCTGCTGCTGGAATCGCCGGAATTGGCGCGCTCGATTTTCTACTCCACCGACCTCGACCAGGAAATTCCCGCCGGGCTTTATCTGGCGGTGGCCCAGGTGTTGGCGTATGTCTATCAGATTCGCCAGTATCGCGCCGGCAAGGGCAAGCGTCCTGATCCGCTCAAGGATCTGCCGATTCCGCCGGATCTGCGCCGCGATTCCTGAGCCGTCGGGTAATCAGTCGTGCTGTGGCAGGCCTGCTCTCACCGCAAGGTCTCCTCATCCATAAGTCCTCCCATTGGCCGTTACCACTCGTCGCTGATCAGTGTCTACCTGTCAACTTTGACAGTAGCCAGCATCGCTTTCTCGCGGTTCCATAACCTCGCTGCGCATCAAGATGCAGGGAGTGGGAAATGCAGGTTTTTAAAGGCTGGGTTCAAGCGTATGACCCACAGACCGGCAAGGGTTTGATCGCTCCGGAGGAGTGGGGTGAGGTGGTGGCGGTCGATCTGCTCAGCTCAGGCGGTCGTTTGCTTTCGCAGGGCCAGAGAGTGGCATTTCAGAAAATCCATCGTCCTGATGGAGTCTATGCGTGCGAGATCAAGCTGATCTGCGTTTAATTGAAGTGTACGGAGAACGGCAATGGCAACAGGTACTGTGAAGTGGTTTAACGCGGAGAAGGGCTTTGGATTTATCACTCAGGACGGTGGGGGCGATCTATTTGTCCACTACTCGGCCATAAAGAGCGACGGATTCAAGACCCTTGAAGAGGGGCAAAAAGTGGAGTTCGAGGTTACCCAGGGGCCCAAAGGTGCTCAGGCTGAAAACGTTCGCGCCCTTTGAGCTTCAGTTCTTCGGTGTTGGACTAGCGAGCGGGCCTCCTAGAGACGGTCCCCAATTCTTGCAATAAATGTCCTCAGCAGCGCTGGCTGCACATAGCGCAAATGTGGGAGGGGGCTTGCCCCCGATGGCGGTGTATCAGGCACCTGATCCAGGCCTGACAGACTGCAATCGGGGGCAAGCCCCCTCATTACATTTGGATGACAACATCCGATCCCCCGAGTGTTTGTGAGGTTCTCCAGGCACAAAAGTAAAGTTGGAAGGCTTCTTGCAATACCGCCTGCAAGTCGCCAGCTGGCGTCAAAAGTTTGCTTCAAGGAAACGAGGAATACCGGTGGTGGATCGCTCTCAAATGCTCAGCACGGCCCGTGGCACCCTGACTGACCTGTCGCGGGGCAATCTGGGTGTGCCGTTGTTGTTGCTGGTGATGCTGGCAATGATGATGTTGCCGATGCCGCCGTTTCTGCTGGACGTGTTCTTCACTTTCAACATCGCGCTGTCCGTGGTGGTGCTGCTGGTCTGCGTGTACGCCCTGCGTCCGCTGGATTTCGCGGTGTTCCCCACCATCCTGCTGGTGGCGACCCTGTTGCGCCTGGCGCTCAACGTCGCGTCGACCCGCGTGGTGATGCTGCACGGTCAGGACGGCCACGCCGCCGCCGGTAAGGTGATCCAGGCCTTCGGTGAAGTGGTGATCGGCGGTAACTACGTGGTCGGTATCGTGGTGTTCGCCATCCTGATGATCATCAACTTCGTGGTGGTGACCAAAGGCGCCGGGCGTATTTCCGAGGTGAGCGCGCGTTTCACCCTCGACGCCATGCCCGGCAAACAGATGGCCATCGACGCCGACCTCAACGCCGGTCTGATCGACCAGAACCAGGCCAAGTCGCGCCGCCTGGAAGTCGCCCAGGAAGCCGAGTTCTACGGCTCCATGGACGGTGCCAGTAAATTCGTGCGCGGTGACGCCATCGCTGGCCTGTTGATCCTGTTCATCAACCTGATCGGCGGCATGGCGGTCGGTATCTTCCAGCACGGCATGAGTTTCGGCGATGCCGGTAAGGTGTACGCCTTGCTGACCATCGGTGACGGTTTAGTGGCGCAATTGCCATCACTGTTGTTATCCACAGCGGCGGCGATCATGGTGACCCGTGCGTCGGGCTCCGAAGACATGGGCAAGCAGATCAGCCGGCAGATGTTTGCCTCGCCCAAGGCCCTGGCCGTGGCGGCGGGCATCATGGCGATCATGGGCCTGGTGCCGGGCATGCCGCACGTGTCGTTCCTGAGCATGGCAGCCATGGCCGGCGGCGCGGCTTACCTGTTCTGGAAAAAACAGAACATGGTCAAGGTCCAGGCCCAGCAAGAGATCGCTCGCCAGCAGGAACTGCTGCCATCCCCGGCCCGCGCCCAGGAAACCAAGGAATTGGGCTGGGATGACGTGACCCCGATCGACATGATCGGCCTGGAAGTCGGCTACCGCCTGATCCCATTGGTGGACCGCAACCAGGGTGGCCAATTGCTCGCGCGGATCAAGGGCGTGCGCAAGAAGCTGTCCCAGGACCTGGGCTTTTTGATGCCCACCGTGCACATTCGCGACAACCTCGATTTGGCGCCCAGCGCCTACCGCCTGACCCTGATGGGCGTGATCCTGGCCGAAGCCGAGATCTACCCCGATCGCGAACTGGCGATCAACCCCGGCCAGGTGTTCGGCAGCCTCAACGGTATTACCGCCAAAGATCCGGCTTTCGGCCTGGAAGCGGTGTGGATCGAAATCAGCCAGCGCAGCCAGGCCCAATCCCTGGGCTACACCGTGGTCGACGCCAGCACCGTGGTTGCCACGCACCTGAACCAGATCCTGTACAAGCACTCTCACGAGCTGATCGGCCACGAGGAAGTCCAGCAATTGATGGGGTTGCTCGGCAAAGCCTCGCCAAAACTCGCCGAAGAGCTGGTGCCGGGCGTGCTGTCGCTGTCGCAATTGCTCAAAGTGCTGCAGGCGCTGCTGGCCGAACAAGTGCCGGTGCGCGACATCCGCAGCATTGCCGAAGCCATCGCCAACAACGCCGCCAAGAGTCAAGATACCGCCGCGCTGGTGGCCGCGGTGCGCGTCGGATTGTCCCGCGCAATCGTGCAAAGCATTGTAGGGCTTGACTCCGAGCTGCCTGTTATCACCTTGGAGCCAAGGTTGGAACAAATATTGCTCAATAGTATTCAGAAGGCAGGGCAAGGCCAGGAAGAAGGCGTTCTGCTGGAGCCAAGCATGGCTGAAAAACTGCAGCGTTCGTTGATCGACGCCGCACAGCGCCAGGAAATGCAGGGCCAACCGGTGATTCTGCTGGTGGCGGGTCCGGTCCGAGCGATGTTGTCGCGGTTTGGACGCCTGGCAGTACCGAATTTGCACGTGTTGGCTTATCAGGAAATTCCTGACAACAAGCAAGTGACTATCGTCGCGACAGTAGGGCCCAACGGCTGAGGGTAGTGGGTTATGCAAGTGAAGCGTTTTTTCGCCGCCGATATGCGTCAGGCCATGAAACTGGTCCGTGATGAGCTGGGCGCCGACGCCGCGATTATCGGTAACCGTCGTATTGCCGGCGGTGTCGAGCTGACGGCTGCCCTGGACTACACCCCCTCGGCGCTGGCGCCACGCGTTCCCAACATGGAGCTCGAGGACGAGTTGCGCAAGACCGCTTCGCGCATCGTCTCGGCCCAGGCCGAACTGAGCATGCGCGGCGACAGCGATGCCACCACCAATCGCCAGTTGTTCGCCGGCCTGCCGCTGACCGCCGCCGAGCCGCTGGTTGAACCTACGTTTGTCGAACCGCCGCGTCCCGCCGCGCCAGCCCCGGCCGCCGCCGTCGACCAGCGCATGTTCGATTCGATGCGTTTTGAACTCAATGGCCTGCGTGAATTGCTGGAAGTGCAACTGGGCTCCCTGGCCTGGAACCAGTTGCAAGGCAGCAAGCCGCAGCAAGCCAACCTGTGGCGTCGCCTGCAACGCATCGGCCTGTCCGGCCCGTTGTCCCGCGACCTGCTGGCGTTGACCACTGAAATCGACGAGCCACGCCAGGCCTGGCGCATGCTGCTGGCGCACCTGGCCCGCATGATCGTCACCCCGGAAATCGAACCCCTGGAAGAGGGCGGCGTGATCGCCATGGTCGGCCCTGCCGGCATGGGCAAGACCACCACCCTGGCCAAGCTGGCGGCGCGTTATGTGCTCAAGTACGGCGCGCATAACATCGCGCTGGTGAGCATGGACAGCTACCGTATCGGTGCCCAGGAACAGCTCAAGACCCTGGGGCGCATTCTTAACGTGCCGGTAACCCATGTCGACCCGGGCCAGTCCCTGGCCAACGCCCTGGACCCGCTGCTGCGCAAACGCGTGGTGCTGATCGACACCGCCGGCCTGCAAGCCAGCGATCCGGCGCTGCGCATGCAGCTGGAAAGCCTGGCCGGGCGTGGGATCAAGTCAAAAAATTACCTGGTGCTTGCAACCACCAGCCAGAAACAGGTTCTTACCGCTGCCTACCACAGTTACAAACGCTGTGGGCTGGCCGGTTGCATCCTGACCAAATTGGACGAAACCGCCAGCCTGGGCGAAGTGTTGAGCCTGGCTATCGGTCATGCATTACCGGTCGCCTACCTGACCGACGGGCCGCGGATTCCGGATGATCTGCATCTGCCGCGCCGTCATCAGTTGGTCAGCCGTGCCGTCAGCGTGCAAATGCAGGACGAGCCTAGCGAGGAAGCGATGGCCGATATGTTCGCTGATCTGTACCACAGCCCGGCAAAACGGGTGGGCTGAGCAACATGAACACAATGCAATGTACCTACATTGATGGTCTGCAAGCGATTCACGCGGCCAAGCCATGTAGCCTGCGTCTAAGCAAGACAAGGTAAAGAAATAAAATGGGCAGCATGCATCCCGTACAGGTGATCGCGGTGACCGGCGGCAAAGGTGGCGTCGGAAAAACTAACGTGTCAGTGAATTTGTCCCTGGCGCTGGCAGAGCTTGGCCGTCGCGTCATGCTGCTGGACGCCGACCTGGGACTGGCGAACGTCGACGTTCTGCTGGGGCTGACGCCCAAACACACCCTGGCCGATGTGATCGAAGGCCGGTGCGAGCTGCGCGATGTGCTGCTGCAAGGCCCCGGCGGGATCCGCATCGTGCCGGCCGCTTCCGGCACCCAGAGCATGGTGCACCTGAGCCCCGCGCAGCATGCCGGGCTGATTCAAGCGTTCAGCGATATCGGCGACAACCTCGACGTGCTGGTGATCGACACCGCTGCGGGGATCGGCGAGTCCGTGGTCAGCTTTGTGCGCGCCGCGCAGGAAGTATTGCTGGTGGTCTGCGATGAACCCACCTCGATCACCGACGCCTACGCCCTGATTAAACTCCTTAACCGTGACTACGGCATGAACCGCTTCCGCGTCCTGGCCAATATGGCCCAGAGCCCGCAGGAAGGGCGCAACCTGTTCGCCAAGTTGACCAAGGTCACGGATCGCTTTCTCGATGTCGCCTTACAATACGTCGGCGCAGTTCCCTACGACGAATGTGTGCGCAAGGCCGTGCAGAAACAGCGCGCGGTCTACGAAGCATTCCCTCGTTCGAAATGCGCCTTGGCGTTCAAGGCTATTGCCCAGAAGGTCGATACCTGGCCGCTGCCCGCCAACCCGCGTGGGCATCTGGAGTTTTTCGTCGAGCGATTGGTGCATCAGACGAGCGCAGGGCCAGTGCTATGACATCGAGCGGTTACAACCTCTACAAAAAATCGGCGCGTGACAGCCAGGGTGAACTGATCGAGCGCTATGCGCCCCTGGTCAAGCGCATTGCCTACCACTTGCTGGCCCGGTTGCCGGCCAGCGTGCAGGTGGAGGATCTGATCCAGGCGGGCATGATCGGCCTGCTGGAGGTGTCGACCAAGTACGACGCCACCAAGGGTGCGAGTTTCGAGACGTATGCGGGTATCCGTATTCGCGGCGCGATGCTCGATGAAGTGCGTAAAGGTGACTGGGCACCCCGTTCGGTGCATCGCAATACGCGCATGGTCAGTGACGCAATTCGAGCAATTGAAGCAAAAACCGGTCGTGACGCTAAAGATCATGAAGTTGCGGCCGAACTCCAATTGAGTCTCGACGATTATTACGGGATTTTGAACGATACCTTAGGCAGCCGCCTGTTCAGTTTCGACGACCTGTTGCAGGACGGCGAGCATGAAGGGCTGCACGAGGACGGCGCGAGCGCTCACATGGAGCCGTCGCGCGACCTGGAGGATGAACGCTTCCAGGGGGCATTGGCGGACGCAATCGCCAATTTGCCGGAGCGTGAACGTTTGGTGTTGGCGCTGTACTACGACGAAGAGCTGAACCTCAAGGAAATCGGTGAGGTGCTGGGGGTCAGCGAATCGCGGGTCAGCCAGTTGCATAGCCAGTGCGCCGCCCGCTTGCGGGGACGTCTGGGAGAGTGGCGAGCGCGCTGACAGGCAGTGTGGGGACACTGCAGAGCGATACCGCGTGGGCCATGGGCCTGCGCGGGTTCGGCCCGTGGTGGCCCCGGCAGTCCTTTTTGTGTAATGCCTGTTGATTGAAATGGCGCGTCCAGGTGCTGGGCGCGTTTAAGACTGCTTGGAGGTCGAATTGGACAAGAACATGAAAATCCTCATCGTTGATGACTTCTCAACGATGCGGCGGATCATAAAAAACCTGTTGCGTGACCTTGGGTTCACCAACACGGTCGAGGCGGATGATGGCATCACGGCGCAGCCGATCCTCAACAGCGGAGGCATCGACTTTCTGGTCACGGACTGGAACATGCCCGGCATGACCGGCATCGACTTGCTTCGCTGGGTGCGCGCCGACGAAAAGCTGCGCAACCTGCCCGTGCTGATGGTGACCGCCGAAGCCAAGCGTGAACAGATTATCGAAGCTGCCCAGGCCGGCGTTAACGGTTATGTGGTCAAGCCATTCACTGCACAGGCGTTGAAAGAGAAGATCGAAAAAATCTTCGAACGCATCCACGGCTAATGCCATCGCGGGGGAGCTATGGAGCAGAAAGAAACGTCACAGGGAGACTTTGAGTCAACCCTGAAAAAACATGCTCACCAACTGGTCGACAGCCTTGAAAAAGGTCATTTCGGCGACGCGGTGCAGTTAATCCATGAGCTCAATCAGACCCGTGACCGAGGCCTGTACCAGGAAGTGGGCAAGCTCACGCGCGAGTTGCACAGTGCAATCGTCAATTTCCAGATTGACCCGCACATGCCCCAGGCCGAAGAAATCTCGCAGATTACCGATGCCACCGAACGCCTGTCCTACGTGGTCAGGCTGACTGAGGCGGCGGCCAACCGCACCATGGACCTGGTGGAAAACGCCACGCCTCTGGTCAACGGCATGGCCAATGAAGCCCAGGCCCTGAATGCCGACTGGGGCCGCTTCATGCGCCGGGAAGTGGGGGCTGAAGAGTTCCGCGAGCTGGCACGCCGGGTCGAAGGGTTCCTGTCACGCAGCGAGCAGGACAACCGCACGGTGTCCAGCAACCTCAACGACATTCTGCTGGCCCAGGACTACCAGGACCTGACCGGTCAGGTGATCAAGCGTGTGACGCAGTTGGTCACCGAAGTGGAAAGCAATTTGCTCAAACTGGTGCTCATGGCAGGCCAGGTTGACCGTTTCGCCGGCATCGAACATGACCGCGCAGCGATCCTCTCGGAAAAAGATCCACAAAAACATCTCGCCAAGGGTGAAGGTCCGCAGATTCATGCCGATAAACGTGAAGACGTTGTGTCAGGTCAGGATGACGTAGATGACCTGTTATCCAGTTTAGGCTTCTAAGGAGCACCCACATGAGCTTCGGCGCCGATGAAGAGATCCTTCAGGATTTCCTTGTAGAGGCCGGCGAAATTTTAGAGCAACTGTCCGAACAACTGGTCGAGCTGGAAAGCCGCCCGGATGATGCGAACCTGCTCAATGCAATTTTTCGCGGTTTTCATACTGTAAAAGGGGGCGCCGGCTTCCTCCAGCTCCATGAGCTGGTGGAGTGCTGCCACATCGCCGAGAACGTGTTCGACATCCTGCGCAAGGGTGAGCGGCACGTAGACTCGGAGTTGATGGACGTGATTCTCGAAGCACTCGATGCGGTCAACGGCATGTTCAGCCAAGTGCGCGAACGTGCCCCGATCACCGCTGCCACCCCGGAACTGCTGGCCGCCCTGGCGCGTTACGCGGAGCCTGCCGACCTGGCGGCCGAGCCCGTGGCTGAGGCGGTGGCGGAACCTGAGCCGGCGCCGGAACCGGACGTTACCGACAGCGAGTTCGAACAGCTGCTCAGCTCTCTCAGCGCGGTCAAGGCCGAAGCTGAAGCTCCTGCAGCGGCCCCGTCGCAGGCGCCGACCAGCGAAGACATTACCGACGCCGAGTTCGAGTCGCTGCTCGATCAGTTGCACGGCAAGGGCCAGTTCGCCGCCGACGCCGTGGCACCCGCCGCCGCAGCGCCGGCGCCGGCCGCTGCCACTGCCAGCACCGATATCACTGACGACGAATTCGAAGCGTTGCTCGACCAGTTGCATGGCAAGGGCACCTTCGCCGCCGATGCGCTGCCGGAAGTGGCCGCCACCGCGGCAGCCCCTGCGGCACCGGCCGCCGCCAAACCGGCGACACCGGCCCAACCCGCCGGCGACGGACTGATCACCGATCATGAGTTCGAAGCACTGCTGGACGATCTGCACGGCAAAGGCAAGTTCAGCGAAGTGGCCCCGGCCGCCGCAGCGACGGCCGCCGCCGCCAAGCCTGCACCGGTAGCCGCGAAGGCCGCCGCCCCGGCCGCCAAGCCTGCGCCTGCTCCGGCCGCCGCGGCTGCCCCTGCACGAGCGGCCGCCGCCGCGCCGGTGGCCGACAAGCCTGTGACTGAAGCCGAAACCACCGTGCGGGTCGATACCGCGCGCCTGGACGACATCATGAACATGGTCGGCGAACTGGTATTGGTGCGTAACCGCCTGGTGCGCCTGGGCCTGAGCAGTGGCGATGAGTCCATGCAAAAGGCCGTGTCGAACCTCGATGTGGTGACCGCCGACCTGCAGACCGCCGTGATGAAAACGCGGATGCAGCCGATCAAGAAAGTCTTCGGCCGCTTCCCGCGCCTGGTTCGCGACCTGGCGCGCCAGCTGAAGAAAGAAATCAACCTGGAACTGGTAGGCGAAGAAACCGACCTCGACAAAAACCTCGTCGAGGCCCTGGCCGACCCGCTGGTCCACTTGGTGCGCAACGCCGTCGACCATGGCGTGGAAACCCCGGAAGAACGTGAAGCCTCGGGCAAGTCCCGTGGCGGCAAGGTGATCCTGGCGGCCGAGCAGGAAGGCGACCATATCCTGCTGTCTATCACCGACGACGGCAAGGGCATGGATCCGGCCATCCTGCGCAACATCGCGGTCAAGCGTGGCGTGATGGACAAGGATGCCGCCGACCGCCTGACCGACACCGAGTGCTACAACCTGATCTTCGCCCCAGGCTTCTCGACCAAAACCGAGATCTCCGACGTGTCGGGCCGTGGCGTGGGCATGGACGTGGTCAAGACCAAGATCAGCCAGCTCAACGGCTCGATCAATATCTACTCGACCAAGGGCCAGGGTTCCAAGATCGTCATCAAGGTGCCGTTGACCCTGGCGATCATGCCGACCCTGATGGTGATGCTGGGCAACCAGGCCTTCGCCTTCCCGCTGGTCAACGTCAACGAGATCTTCCACCTCGACCTGTCGCGCACCAACGTGGTGGACGGCCAGGAAGTGGTGATCGTGCGCGACAAGGCGTTGCCGCTGTTCTACCTCAAGCGCTGGCTGGTGGCATCGGCGGCGCATGAAGAACAGCGCGAAGGCCATGTGGTGATTCTCTCCGTGGGCACCCAGCGTATCGGCTTTGTGGTCGATCAACTGGTCGGCCAGGAAGAAGTGGTCATCAAGCCTTTGGGCAAAATGCTGCAGGGAACCCCGGGCATGTCGGGTGCGACCATCACCGGTGACGGTCGGATCGCGCTGATTCTCGATGTTCCGAGCATGCTCAAGCGTTACGCCGCTCGGCGTATTTGATTCTGGCGGGGCAGGGCGGTCAGCCCGCCCCGCCTAACGGAGTGTTTATGGCAGTCAAGGTCCTGGTGGTGGACGATTCGGGTTTCTTCCGCCGCCGCGTCTCGGAAATTCTTTCCGCCGATCCAAGCATCCAGGTGGTCGGCACGGCCACCAACGGCAAAGAGGCGATTGATCAAGCCATTGCGTTGAAGCCGGATGTCATCACCATGGACTACGAGATGCCCATGATGGACGGCATCACGGCGGTGCGGCACATCATGCAGCGCTGCCCGACTCCGGTGTTGATGTTCTCCTCGCTGACCCATGAAGGCGCCCGAGTGACCCTCGACGCGCTGGATGCGGGGGCCGTGGACTTCCTGCCGAAGAATTTCGAAGACATCTCGCGCAATCCCGAGAAGGTCAAGCAACTGCTGTGCGAGAAAGTCCACAGCATTTCCCGCAGCAACCGTCGCAGCCTGTTCAGCGCGCCTTCGCCTTCGCCTTCGCCGGCACCTGCTCCGGCTGCTCCGGCGGCGCCGAGCAGTTCGACGTTCGGGCGTCCGGCCCCCGCGCCGGTTGCCCGGCCGGCGGCGGCTCCCGCGCGGGCATCGGCATCGACAAGCCACTCGCCGGCGCCCAAGCGCAAAGCCTACAAGCTGGTGGCCATCGGCACGTCCACCGGTGGCCCGGTAGCGTTGCAGCGCGTGCTCACTCAGTTGCCGGCCAACTTCCCGGCGCCGATCGTGCTGATCCAGCACATGCCGGCGGCATTCACCAAGGCCTTCGCCGAGCGCCTGGACAAGTTGTGCCGCATCAGCGTCAAGGAAGCCGAAGATGGCGACATCCTGCGTCCGGGCCTGGCGCTGCTGGCCCCGGGCGGCAAGCAGATGATGGTCGACGGGCGTGGCGCGATCAAAATCCTGCCGGGTGACGAACGCCTCAACTACAAGCCCTGCGTTGATATCACCTTCGGTTCGGCGGCCAAGTCCTACGGCGACAAAGTTCTGGCGGTGGTGCTCACCGGCATGGGCGCCGATGGTCGCGAAGGTGCGCGGTTGCTCAAGCAGGGCGGCAGTGCGATCTGGGCCCAGGACGAAGCCAGCTGCGTGATCTATGGCATGCCCATGGCGATCGTCAAGGCCGACCTGGCCGATGCGGTCTACAGCCTGGATGACATCGGCAAGCACTTGGTGGAGGCCTGCCTCTGATGGATGTCTTGAGCCTGATCGGCATCACCATGGCGTTCGTCGCGATCATTGGCGGCAACTACCTTGAGGGCGGCCACCTCGGCGCCCTGGCCAACGGGCCGGCGGCGCTGATCGTGATCGGCGGCACGGTAGGGGCCGCGTTGCTGCAGTCGCCATTGAGTTCGTTCAAGCGCGCCATGCAGATCCTGATCTGGATTATTTTCCCGCCGCGCGTCGACCTGGCCGGCGGCATCGACCGCGTGGTCAACTGGAGCCTTACCGCCCGCAAGGAAGGCCTGCTGGGCCTGGAGGGCGTGGCCGATGCCGAGCCCGACAGCTACGCGCGCAAAGGCCTGCAGTTGCTGGTGGACGGCGCCGAGCCGGAAGCGATCCGCAGCATCCTGGAGGTGGATTTCTTCACTCAGGAAAGCCGCGACATCAATGCCGCCAAAGTCTTTGAAAGCATGGGCGGCTACGCGCCGACCATCGGCATCATCGGTGCGGTAATGGGCCTGATCCACGTGATGGGTAACCTGGCCGATCCGTCGCAATTGGGCAGCGGTATTGCCGTGGCATTCGTCGCCACCATCTACGGGGTGGCGAGCGCCAACCTGGTGCTGCTGCCGGTGGCCAGCAAGCTCAAGTCAATCGCCATGCGCCAGGCGCGTTACCGTGAAATGCTGCTCGAGGGCCTGCTGTCGATTGCCGAGGGCGAGAACCCGCGCTCCATCGAATTGAAGCTCCAGGGCTTCATGGATTGATGGGAGGTATGGGTTGTGAGCCGTCGCCGTCGCGAGCCTGAAGAACACGTTAACCACGAACGCTGGCTGGTGTCCTACGCGGACTTCATCACCCTGCTGTTCGCGTTTTTCGTAGTGATGTACTCCATCTCGTCGATCAACGAAGGCAAGTACAAAGTGATTTCCCAGGCGCTGATCGGCGTATTCAACGACGCCGACCGTTCGCTCAAGCCGATCCCCATCGGTGAGGAACGGCCCCGCACCGTGACCCCGGCCAAACCGCTGGTCAACGACAGCGATGAAACCGCCGCCGGGGTGGGGGGCACCAGCGACCCGCTCAAGAGCATCGCCGATGACATCAGCGCCGCATTCGGCGACCTGATCAGTTCCAACCAGATGACCGTGCGCGGCAATGAGTTGTGGGTCGAGATCGAGCTTAATTCCAGCCTGCTGTTTGCCAGTGCCGATGCGATGCCCAGCGACCAGGCGTTCACCATCATCGATAAAGTGGCGGCTATCCTCAAACCGTTCGAGAACCCGATCCACGTCGAAGGCTTCACCGACAATATTCCGATCAGCACCGCGCAGTACCCCACCAACTGGGAACTGTCGTCGGCGCGCGCGGCAAGCATTGTGCGCATGCTGGCGATGCAGGGTGTGAACCCCGGTCGCCTGGCGTCGGTGGGTTATGGCGAGTTCCAGCCGGTGGCCAATAACGCCACGTTGGAAGGACGTGCGCGCAACCGTCGGGTGGTGTTGGTGGTGTCGCGCAACCTGGATGTGCGCCGCAGCCTGACCGGCACCGGCACCGCCAATGCAACACCGGATGCGGCCTTGAGGCGTGCTGGCACACAAACTGCACCGCCAGCGATTAAGCCGCCGGTTCGTCAGAGCGCCGTCAATTCTCCGTCACCGGCTCAATAACTTTATGCAATGTCTCGGTCGCGCCTGTGCCTGCCGGGAGGAACCATCCGAATGAGAGTCTGGGCAGTTGCCAATCAAAAAGGTGGAGTCGGCAAGACCACCACCTCCATCGCTCTGGCCGGTTTGCTGGCCGAGGCGGGCAAGCGCGTGGTCGTGGTCGACCTGGACCCCCACGGCTCGATGACCAGCTATTTCGGCTATGACCCGGATGCGCTGGAACACAGCTGCTTTGACCTGTTCCTGCACAAGGGCAACGTGCCCGGCGACCTGCCTGGGCAGTTGCTGTTGCCCACCAGCGACGAGCGTATTTCGCTGTTGCCGTCCAGCACCGCACTGGCCACTCTCGAGCGCCAGTCGCCAGGTCAGAGCGGTCTGGGCCTGGTCATCGCCAAGACCCTGGCGCAACTGTGGCAGGACTTTGACTACGCCGTCATCGACAGCCCGCCGCTGTTGGGGGTGTTGATGGTCAACGCGTTGGCCGCCAGCCAGCAACTGGTGATCCCGGTGCAGACCGAGCACCTGGCGGTCAAGGGCCTGGAGCGCATGGTCAGCACCCTGGCGATGATCAACCGCTCGCGCAAGCAGCCGCTGCCGTTCAGCATCGTGCCGACCCTGTTCGACCGCCGCACCCAGGCGTCGCTCGGTACGTTGCGTGTATTGCGCGATGCGTACCCGGACACCATCTGGCAAGGCTACATTCCGGTGGACACGCGCCTGCGTGACGCCAGCCGCGCCGGGCTCACCCCTTCGCAGTTCGATGGCAAGAGCCGTGGCGTGCTGGCTTATCGCGCATTGCTCAAGCACCTGTTGTCCCAGCAACTCGTGGCGCAGGTGGCATGATGAACCGTCCCGTCGACCTCAAGACCAAGACCCGGCCGCAGCTGGCGCTGGAATCCTACCTGGATGCCCTGCTGCAGGAAGCAACCGACGAAGACCTGCCGGAACCGGTGCTGGTACTGGAGCCGATAGTCGAAACCAGCAGTGCGCTGGATGAATTCCAATTGGCCGTGCTGGAAGAGCAGGCACGGGACGCCCGGATCGTGGTGCCTGTCGCCGCGCCCGCCGTCGTTGTGGTGCCGGAGCCTGTGGTACCGGCGCCCATGGTCGTCGAACCGGTGGTGCAAGTGCACCTGCCACCGAGCATCACTCCGCCTCCGGCAAGCGGCGATGGGCGCCCGGCATGGGCCGCCGAGCCGTTCGAATGCCTGTTGTTCGACGTCGCCGGTCTGACCCTGGCGGTGCCCCTGGTGTGCCTGGGTTCGATCTATTCGCTCGAAGGTCACGAGCTGACGCCGCTGTTCGGGCAGCCGGAGTGGTTCCTCGGCATCCTGCCCAGCCAGGCCGGCAACCTTAAGGTGCTGGATACCGCGCGCTGGGTGATGCCCGACCGCTACCGCGACGATTTCCGCCAGGGCTTGCAGTACGTGATCTCCGTTCAGGGCTATGAGTGGGGGCTGGCGGTGCATCAGGTCAGCCGCTCGTTGCGCCTGGACCCCAACGAAATCAAATGGCGCAGCCACCGGGGCCAGCGGCCCTGGCTGGCCGGCACCGTGATCGAACACATGTGCGCGTTGCTTGACGTCGCCGAACTGGCCGAGTTGATCGCCAGCGGTGCCGTCAAGTCGATGCCCGGTAACAAACGCAGTTGATTGAACACGCCGGCCGCACGGGTGTGCGGTCGCCGAACGAAGCACACACGCCGTATCCAACGGCATTTGAAGGGGTCATGGGTATGAATATGTCAGCATCAGCACAAAAAGGCTCGGACGATCCGATTCTGCAATGGGTGACCTTCAAGCTGGACAACGAGACCTACGGCATTAACGTGATGCGCGTGCAGGAAGTGCTGCGCTACACCGAGATCGCCCCGGTCCCGGGTGCCCCGAGCTATGTGCTCGGCATCATCAACCTGCGCGGCAACGTCGTGACCGTGATCGACACGCGCCAGCGTTTCGGCCTGGACACCGCTGAAGTCACCGACAACACGCGCATCGTCATCATTGAAGCCGACAAGCAAGTGGTCGGTATCCTGGTCGACAGCGTCGCGGAAGTGGTCTACCTGCGCCAATCGGAAGTGGAAACCGCGCCGAACGTGGGCAACGAAGAGTCGGCCAAGTTTATCCAGGGCGTGTGCAACAAGAACAACGAACTGTTGATTCTGGTTGAGCTGGACAAAATGATGAGCGAAGAAGAGTGGTCGGAACTGGAGAGCATCTGATTGTTCCTTGAGGTCGCGGTGATCGTCCTGGCCCTGTTGTGGGCCGGGACCCTGGGTTTTCTGCTGCGCTACATGGCCCAGCAGCGCGAATTGGCACTGCAGCAGGCCGAGCGCGAGGCTGTGCGCGATCGGCGCATTCTGGAACTGGTCAAGCGCGTCGACCATTACCAGAAGAGTGCGGTGCGGGTCGGGGATGAGGTGCATGAACTGCGCGCGATCCTCGCTCCGATGCCGGACAAGCTCGAGCAGCTGGAGCAGCGCGATCCTGCCAACCTGTCGTTTGCCCAGGCGGCGAAGCTGGTGGGGATGGGCGCGACGGTGGACGACCTGACCCAGTCGTGCGGCTTGACCCAGGCTGAGGCGCAGTTGATGAGTAAGTTGCACAAGAGCTGATTGCGTCTGTGCCGAGCAGGGCAAGCCTGCTCACTACAGAATCAGGTGTCAGGCGTTAGGGAGCGTCGCGCCTGCGATGGGGAGCGCCCGGCCGCCCAATTAATTTCCAATCCCACTGACTTTTTTCTTCTCCTCCAAGGTCCACATCCTTCAAGCACCTTTGAATCAGGAGATTCCCCGCATGAGCACCCCCAAGGCACTGTTGATCCTTCACGGCAAGCAAGCCCTCAACGAGGACGTGCGCAGCGCCGTGCTGGCCCGGCGTGAGCAGGGTTGGGAGCTGGCGGTGCGGGTGACGTGGGAGGGCGGCGACGCTCGGCGCCTGGTGGGCGAGGCGTTGGAGCAGGGCTATACGCACATCATTGCCGGCGGCGGCGACGGCACCTTGCGCGACGTGGCCGAGGCGATGGCCCAGGCCAGGGCCGATGCCAGCCTGGTACTGATGCCGCTGGGCACCGCCAATGATTTTGCCAAGGCCGCCGGGGTGCCGTTGGAACCGGCCCAGGCCCTGGCACTGCTGGACTTGGCGCCGCGGGCGATCGACCTGGGCCAGGTGGGCGGCCAGGTTTTTCTGAACATGGCCACCGGTGGGTTCGGCAGCCAGGTCACCGCCAATACCTCCGAAGACTTGAAGAAAGTCCTGGGCGGCGCGGCGTATCTGTTTACCGGCCTCACGCGTTTCAGCGAGTTGAAGGCTGCCTACGGCGAGCTGGAAGGCCCGGATTTCCAATGGAAGGGCGAGATGCTGGCGCTGGGCATCGGCAACGGTCGCCAGGCCGGCGGTGGGCATGTGCTGTGCCCGCAGGCAATGGCCGATGACGGTTTGCTCGATGTCAGCATTCTGCCGGCGCCGCAGGAAGTGGTCGGCACTTTGCGCGAGCTGATGAGCAATGGCTGGGGGTTGGACAACATGTTCGTGCGCGCGCGCCTGCCGTGGGTGCAGATCAAACAGGCCGAAGGGCTTTACATCAATCTGGACGGCGAACCGCTCAAGGGCGACGACCTGCGTTTCGAAACACTGCCCAAGGCGCTGCGGGTGCACCTGCCGCTGGGCTCGCCCCTAGTCGTCCAGGCTGATGATCTTCTCGCGCACCGCGAATAACACCAGCCCCGCCACGTCGAATATCTGCAGGCGCTTCATGATCTGCGAGCGATGGGCTTCCACGGTCTTGATGCTCAGCCCCAGCCCGTGGGCGATCTCGCGGGTGGACTTGCCGCGTACGATCAGGCGCAGGATCTCCAACTGGCGCGGCGTGAGGTTGTGGCTGTGGCCGACCGGCACGGCGGGCCCCTGGCTGCGTACCAGCGCCTGGCTGATCACCGTGTGGGCGATCGCCGGGCTCAGGTAGCGCTCATTGTTGCGCAGGGCGCGCAGGGCGTGTTCCAGCTCGTTGGCGCTGGTGTCCTTGAGCAGGTAGCCATGGGCGCCGGCTTCCAGTGCGCACATGATCAGTTCCGGGTCGGTGTGCATCGACAGGATCAGCACCTTGCAGCGGGGATAGGCGCTTTTGAGCTGCTGCAGCGCGTCAAGGCCGCTGGTGTGCTTCATCGACAGGTCCAGCAGCACCATATCGGGTTGCAGCACGTGGAATTGCTCCAGCAACTGCGCGCCGTCGCTGGCTTCGCCGATCACCGTATAGCCGGGAATATCCTGGATCAACGCACGCACGCCGGCCCTGATCAGTGCATGGTCATCCACCAGGAGTAATGTGCAGGTCACTCGAGAACCTTAGGGGAACTGGCCCGTTCGAGGGCGCGCGGCGCCCAGGGAAAAAGTGCGTCGATGCGTGTGCCATGACCAGGCTGACTGTTGACCGACAGCGTGCCGCCCAGTTGATCAATGCGTTCGGCCATGCCGGCCATGCCCCGCTGGCCTTCGCGGCCTGGGTTGCCGGCGGGCAGGAAGCCCTGGCCGTCGTCACTGATGCTCAGCGACAGCCCTTCGGGCAGGCGTTGCAGGCGCACCAGCAGGTTATGCGCGTGAGCATGACGCAGCATGTTGGTTACCGCTTCCTGGGTGATGCGAAACGCCGCCACGGCCATCTCTTCCGGGATGCCGGTAAGCCGCTGCTGGCATTCCAGGCTCCAGTGCACAGGGGTGTTTTCAAGGGTCTTGAGCAAATGCGCGCGCAGACTGGCTTCCAGCCCCAGGCTGGTCAGTTGCCGGGGATTGAGGATGGCCGACACGTCGCGCACCTTGGCCAGGGTCTCGTTCAGCGTATTGCATAGCACCGCGCATTGGCTTTGCAGGTCTTGCGGCAGGCGACGCTTGAGCCATTCACTTTGCAGCTTGGCGGCGGTCAGTAATTGGCCGATGTCGTCATGCAGTTCGCGGCTGAGGCGGTGACGTTCGTTTTCCTGCACCTGCAGCAGGCGATCGGCCAGTTCCTGCGGCTGCAGGCGAATGGACTTGCGCGAGCGCCACTGTTGCAGGCCGAGTACCAGCAGCGTGGCCAGGTTCAGCAGCAATACGCTCAGCGGCAACGGGGCGGCGTGGTTAAAGGCCCACAGGCTGATCAGCAGCGAGGCAAGGCACAGGCCAAAGATCAGGCGGCGAGCATGGCTGCGGGACGCGGACCTGGCGAGGAGTGACTTGAGGCTGGCGTACATAGCGGATGGAGCCAATGAGAAGTCGTTGCGAAAGTTCGGACACGTCTGACGAGGCTCAGTCTGAAGTGCATGGCCGAAGCGTTTATATACAAGAAGTTCAATGACTTCGAGCGGCGCATAGTACCACCCCTGTAACCGTCGGTCGCCTGGCACCAGGCGGCGTTGGTCGATTATCCCGGTTAATGGACAGAGACAGTCTCAACGCATTAACTCAGAATGTTTTACAAGTTATGCGAACTTGTATAGTTATTCTGTCGTTGATGGCTAAATGATATTTTGCGTATGTCGCTTTTAGATAATCCGTCGCCTTAGAAGGCCGCTGCCCATCACCACATATGATGCAAACGTTGCTGCGGCTTTTGGCTGAATGTCTTCTGCGGAATCTGCAGCGTAACCGTGGCGATGAGGGTGGTTTGTTCGGTGTCATCCAGCGCCAATTCGCCGGTCCTGGTGTCGATCAACTCCAGCTGCCACGCCAGCAAGGTCAGGCAGGCATGCAATGCCTCCAGGGCCTGGTCATGCAGTTGCAAGGGGTTCTGCGCGTTGGCGATCAGGGTCTGGATATGCCGCGAGAATTCACCGATCGCCTGCAGGGCCAGGGCGTCGGCCTTTTCGGCGAGCCTGCTGAGGCTGATTTTCATGCAGTCGATCGCGTCGCTGTCATTGCGAATCAGGTGCAGGTGGCTCAGGCATTCTTCCGATTTGTTCAGCAGCTTTTCTGCTTCGAGCAGAAATTCGGGCAGTGCGCGCTGCCATTCTTTACCGTCGTTCATCATGCAAGTCTCCACAACATACGGTCGGGTGATGAGATGTCGCTGCGGGTGAATGGCTTAAAACTAGCGCTGAAATTTGACTCGTACCTGTAGGTGGCTTCTGAGTTTTGAGTAGGAAACTTATTGAAATGACGGTGACGGCGCGGCGCAGCCGCCATGCGCGGGCTTGATTGCACACCTTCTGTTGTCGCGACGTGGACGCCTGGAAGACCCAGGGGGCGAGGACTTGGGATGGCAAACAAAAGCCTGACTCCATTCATGCAATGAGAATGGCGTCACATTAATGGCTATTAGATATTGCGAATATCAGGTTGGGCCTGATTGCGTATAGGGGAATCCCTTACACGGTGGAACCTTACGTCGATTTGAGTGTCGCGCAATGGGCTCATTTACCGTCATGAAGAGGCACGCCCAGTAAAGCATGATGTCAGTGTGACATCAATTAATTTACGTGGCATGTTAACGGGGTCAAGATCTGGCGCTCGCCGCCGATAAAACACTTAGTGAACTGCACAATCCCCAGGCGCAGCACTTACCAGCGCATTTCAGGAGCTCTTAATGGCCGGCATTCTCGACACGGTAGATCAACGCACGCAATTGGTGGGTGAGAATCGCCTGGAGATCCTCATGTTTCGCCTGGCCGGGCGGCAGCTGTTCGCCATTAACGTGTTCAAGGTGCAGGAAGTGCTGCAACTGCCCAAGCTCACGTTGATGCCCCAGCGCCACCCGTTTGTCTGCGGCGTGGTCAACCTGCGGGGCCAGACCCTGCCGGTGATCGACCTGTCCCAGGCGATTGGCATGCGCCCGCTGGTGCCGGGTCCGAACAGCACCATTATTGTGACCGAGTACAACCGCTCGGTGCAGGCGTTCCTGGTGGGCGGCGTGGACCGCATCGTCAACATGAACTGGGAAGCCATTCTGCCGCCGCCGACCAGTGCCGGTCGCCAGCATTACCTCACCGCCATCAGCAAGGTCGATGACCAGTTGGTGGAAATCATCGACGTGGAAAAAGTCCTCGCCGAGATCGTCCCGTACAACGCCAAGGTCTCGCGGGAGAAGCTCGAAGACCCGGTGCTCGAACGGGCCCGTGGCCGCGAAGTGCTGCTGGTGGACGACTCCAACGTGGCGCTGTCGCAGCTGCGTGACACCCTCGGCCAGTTGGGGATCAAGATGCATATCGCCAGCGACGGCCTCAAAGCGCTGAACATGCTCAAGTCCTGGGCCGACGCCGGGCACGTGATGACCGACAAGCTGCTGATGATCTTCACCGACGCGGAAATGCCGGAAATGGACGGCTACCGCCTTACCACGGAGATCCGCAACGACCCACGCCTGCGCAAGCTGTACGTGGTGCTGCACACGTCGCTGTCGGGCAGCTTCAACGAATCGATGGTCAAGAAGGTCGGGTGCGACAACTTCCTGTCCAAATTCCAACCCGACAAACTGGTGGATGTGGTGCGTCAGCGACTGATGCTGGACGAACAGCCGGCTTGACCTTAGGGTGACGGCTTCGTCTCCCAGGAATGCAGGCCCATGCTTCGTCTCAGCGCGTTGTACCGTTATCCCTTGAAATCCGGCAAGGCCCAGTCCTTGCCGCATGTCGGCCTGGATAAACTCGGGCTGGACGGGGATCGACGCTGGATGCTGGTGGACGAACCCAGCGGGCGCTTCCTGACGCAGCGCACCGAAAACAAAATGAGCCAACTGTCGGCATTGTGGAACAGCGCCGGCGGCCTGACCCTGAGTTCCCCCGGCCACCCCTCCCTCGACGTTGCGTTGCCCGGCGAAGACGCCAACTTGCGTGGCGTGACCATCTGGCGCGACACCGTGCGCCTGCCGGACGCCGGCGACGCCGCGGCGGCGTGGGTCAGCGAATTTATCGGCAAGCCGACCCGACTGGTGCACATGCCGCCGCAACGTGCGCGTACCACGCAGTCCGGCTATGGCCGGGACGATGATCAGGTGGCGCTGGCCGACGGTTATCCCTTGCTGCTGATTGGCCAGGCCTCCCTGGACGACCTGTCCGAGAAGGTCGGCCGCCCCATGGAGATGCTGCGCTTTCGGCCCAACCTGGTGATCGAAGGCGCCGACGCGTTTGCCGAAGACAGCTGGAAGCGCCTGCGCATCGGCGACGTGGAGTTCCGGGTGGTCAAGCCGTGCTCGCGGTGCATTCTCACCACCATCGACCCGCGCACCGGCGAGCGCAGCGCCGATCGCGAACCGTTCGCCACCTTGAATGGTTACCGCAAGACCGAAGCCGGCGCGATGTTTGGCCAGAACCTGGTCAACGATGGCGTGGGCCGCCTGGAAGTCGGCATGCCGGTGACAATCCTCGAATAATTCAGCGCCCATACAAAAATGCCCGTCTCCAGGAGACGGGCATTTTTTTGCCGGGCGGAATCCTCAGCCGCGGTATTCGCACAGGTAAGCGGTGTCGACCTCGACCTTCAGCTGGAATTTGCTGTTGGCCGGTACGTTGAACTGGCTGCCGGCGGCGAAGGTCTGCCAGTCGTCGGCGTCCGGCAGTTTGACGGTCAGGGCGCCCGAGACCACGTGCATGATTTCACGCTGGGCGGTGCCGAACTCATATTCACCCGGGGCCATCACGCCGATGGTCGCCGGGCCTTCAGCGGTGCCGAACGCGATCGACTTGACGGTGCCGTCGAAGTACTCGTTGACTTTGAACATGGGCGAATCCTCGGAAAAGTTGCCTTCCCTGCAGGAGCGAGGGCAGCGTTATGGAAAAGGTCGGCCAGTATGCCCAAGCGTGGCAAGGCTGCCTAGACCGGCAAAATCAGCGGCAACAGGCGGGCAGTGTTGCGTGCGTCTTCCAGTGCCCGGTGCTGCTGGCCATGGAACTGCATGCCGGCCAGTTGCAGCGCGCCGTTGAGCCCCAGCGGTTTGTCCAGGCGCCGGGCCTTGGCGAAGCGTTGCTTGAGGTTGATGTGGGGTGTGTGGGCCAGGGCGCTGTCCAGGCCGTGGCGTTGCCACTCCAGTTCCAGTTGCTGGCGGTCGTAGTCGCCCCAGCTGGCCCAGCCTTCCAACCGCGTCTGGTGCTGGCCCAGCCAGCGTTCGAACAGCGGCCACACCTCGCTCAGCGGCGTCGCCGCGTCGATATTGGCCTGGGTGATATGGGTGAGCTGGCGGCAGAACGGCGTCAGCAAAGGGCGGCGCTGCGGCCGTACAAAGCGCTGGAAATGATCCACTTCGCGGCCCTGGCGGTTAACCAGGCTCGCGCCGATCTCGATGACTTCCATCTCCGTCACGGGCCAGCCGCCTTCATCCGTCGTGGCTTCAAGGTCAATAATCAGCCAATGAGGCATGGTGCAGGTTCCCGTACTCTTCCCGTCCTGGGGGATAGAGCGTAGACGGCTCTTGTAGTTCCGCGCTGTTTTTTCGTGGGGGCCTGGTGTCTTTGCCTGCCTCGTCGGGTCACCGCCTCGGCAATCCACCATACCGGCTACCAGGCAAGCACTTGGTTTGTACATTGCATTTGCACGTTAAGCCCGAGCGCTTGCTTGGGTGGCCGGCACCGCCTAAATTGCCGGCCAAGACGTTCGCGAGCGGGAAAGGAGAGAAACATGGATGAGCAAAAAGCCCTGCGGGTGATGCGCACCCTGGTCGACGGCGGCCAATTGACCGACCCCGACAGCGCCCGGGGCAAGTTGCTGCAGACGGCGGCTCACCTGTTTCGCAATAAGGGCTTCGAGCGCACCACGGTGCGCGACCTGGCCGGCGCCGTGGGCATCCAGTCCGGCAGTATCTTTCATCACTTCAAGAGCAAGGACGAGATTCTGTGGGCGGTGATGCAAGAGACCATCCGCTACAACACCGCGTTGATGCGTGCGTCGCTGGAAGAGGCGGGTGACGTGCGCGAGCGTGTGCTGGCGCTGATCCGCTGTGAATTGCAGTCGATCATGGGCGGCAGCGGCGAAGCCATGGCGGTGCTGGTGTATGAATGGCGTTCGTTGTCGGCCGAGGGCCAGGCGCACGTGCTGGCGTTGCGAGACGTGTATGAACAGATCTGGCTGCAGGTGCTGGGTGAGGCCAAGGCCGCCGGCTACATTCGCGGCGACGTGTGCATTACCCGGCGTTTCCTGACGGGTGCACTGTCGTGGACCACCACGTGGTTCCGCGCCGAGGGAAGCCTGACCCTCGAGCAGTTGGCGCAGGAAGCGTTGTTAATGGTTTTAGAGGGGGTTTGAGGCGCAAGTGGTTAATTTGCCGATGGTTAAGTTGTCTCTGTGGGCAAAAACGCCTAGCTTAATGCCATCAGAGTATTGAACGGTGTGTGCCTTGATGTTATCGCCATGGCGGTTGGCTGCAGGAGTTACTTTATGGGCACTGGGCACCGCGGGGTGGATGCCCGCTTCGGCTGCGCAACTGGTGCGGATCGGTGCGGCGCATTTCCCACCCTACACCGTGCGCCCCGAGCAGGGCGCCGACACGGGGTTGCTGCCCCAGCTGGTGGAAGCGTTGAACGGCGCCCAGGGCGATTATCAGTTTGTGCTGGTGCCCACTTCCATTCCCCGGCGTTTCCGTGATTTCGAGCAAGGCCGGGTCGATATGGCGATCTTTGAAAACCCCGATTGGGGTTGGCAGGGCATTCCCCACATCAGCGTCGACATGGGCCTGGAAGACGCGGAAATCTTCGTCGCCCAGCGTGAGGACGGGCGCGACCAGCGCTATTTCGCCGATCTGACCGGCAAGCGTCTGGCGGTGTTCAGCGGGTATCACTACGCTTTCGCCAACTTCAACGCCGACCCCAAGTTCCTGGCCGAACGCTTCAACGCCACGTTGACCTATTCCCATGACAGCAACCTGCAGATGGTCGCCCGCGACCGCGCCGACATTGCGCTGGTGACGCGTTCGTACCTGAGTGACTTCATGGTGCGCAATCCGAAAGTCGGCGAGCAGTTCCTGGTCTCCGAACGTATCGACCAGGTGTATCACCACTACGCGCTGCTGCGCCCCAATGCGCCGATCACCGGCGAGGCCTTCGCCGCTCTGCTCAAGGGCCTGCGCGACAACGGCCAGATGCTGAAAATTTTCGAACCTTACCGCATCGATGTGATGCCGGTGCCTTGAACGGCGGCGCGTTGCTCGGCGGGCGCAACCTCCATCAAACCCGCCGCGCAAACGTATCGCTGTGGTTTCCCGACACCTTGCGGCAGTGCACCAGCGCATCGCGAATCATAAAGTTCACCAGGGTTGGCGAGACGCCCAGCTCCTTGGCGATGTCCTTTTGCGGTACCCCGTGCAAGCGGTACATCTCGAATGCATAGCGGGTGCGCTGGGGCAGTTGCGTCAGCGCGTCGGCGATGTTTTCCAGGGTGTTGAAATTAATGTGGGACGTCTCCGGCGAAGCACCGTGAATCACCACATTCAAGCCTTCCTCTTCGGTCCCGGAGTATTTGAGTTCCAGCGCCTGCTTGCGGTAGTGATCGATCGCCAGGTTGCGCACGATCTGGAACAGGTAACTGAGCTGGGCCTTGAACGATGACGTAATCGTCGGCGCCGACTGCAACCGGAAGTAGGCGTCCTGCACTACGTCTTCGGCCCGCGAGCGGCACCCGGTGATACGTGCCGCGATCTTCACCAGGATCGTTCGATTGTCGACGAATGCCTGGAGAAGGGGTGAGTCGCACCTGCCTGTGGTTACTGGTTCCGTCATGGAAATCACCTTGTCGCTGAGAGGTTAGGGGAGGGCTTCCTTGCTGAGGCCTCCTACACATCGGGCAACAAATTATGCTTAATGATAATGATTGTCAAATGAGAAGACGAACTAATCTTATGCCTTTCGGCGCGGCATAGGCACGCCTCGTGTGCGCCGCCGGCGACTAATTATTTGCCGATGCCGTCCGTTCTCTTGGGTGACAGGTCCGTTAGCGCAGCGGCCAAGGATCAGCACCCGCAGGAGGGCGAGATGGGTTTTTATCGTGCACACAGCGTGTCTCACATCGGAGTGCTCCAGCGATGAGCGCACCGAGCCGAATGCGTCTGTATTGCCTGCCCTATTCCGGCGCCAGCGCCATGGTGTATATGCGCTGGCGGCGCGCGCTGCCGGACTGGCTGCACATCTGTCCGCTGGAGTTACCCGGCCGTGGCATGCGCATGGATGAGCCTTTGCAGCGCGACATCAAGGCCCTCGCGGCGCAACTTGCGCAGGAGATCAGCCACGACCTGAACGCCCCCTATGCGTTGTTCGGCCACAGCCTTGGTGGCCTGCTGGCCTTCGAACTGGCCCACGCGCTGCATGCCCGCAACCTTCCCGCGCCGCTGGCGCTGTTCGCCTCCGGCACCGCCGGGCCGGCGCAGCGCGACGTCAGCGAATACGCGATTGAAAAAACCGATGAGCAACTGATCGCCCGCCTGCGCCAATTGCAGGGCACCACCGAAGAAGCCCTGGCCAACCCCGAATTGATGCAGCTGATGCTGCCGATCCTGCGCGCCGATTTTCTGCTCTGCGGCAGTTTCAGTTATGGCGAGCGCCCGCAGCTGGGCATGCCGATCCATGTGTTGGGCGGCAAGCAGGACAGCGTACGCGCCGACCAATTGCTCGACTGGCAGCGCGAGGCCGCGAGCGGCTTCTCCCTGGACTGGTTCGACGGTCACCACTTCTTCCTGATGCAGCAGGAAAGCGCAGTGCTGCGCTGCGTGCGGCGCTATGCCGAGGCGCACCTGGCGCGCTGGCGCAATGGCGAGGCGCGGCAACTGGCCGCCAGCTGAACGCCCTCAATTTTTCCGATTTCCCCGTAAGCCGATTTCAGGCAGGAACCCCATGATGGACGCCTTCGAACTTCCCCGTACCCTGGTCCAGTCCCTTCAACGTCGCGCCGCGCACACCCCGGATCAGGTGGCGCTGCGCTTCCTGGCCGAGTCGGTCGAGCACAACGTGGTGCTCAGTTACCGCGACCTGGACCTGCGCGCCCGCACCATCGCCGCCGCCCTGCAGGCGCACGCGAGCCTGGGCGACCGCGCGGTGCTGTTGTTCCCCAGCGGCCCGGATTACGTCGCGGCGTTCTTTGGTTGCCTGTACGCCGGCGTGATCGCGGTGCCTGCTTACCCTCCGGAGTCCACGCGTCGTCACCATCAGGAGCGCCTGCTGTCGATTATCGGCGACGCCGAGCCGCGCCTGTTGCTGACCATCGCCAGCCTGAGCGACGGCCTGGCGCAACTCGACAATGCGCCGCCGGTGCTGAGCGTCGACACCCTCGATGCGCAGCTCGCCGAGCAGTGGGTCGCCGCCGACCTGCAAGCCGATGACATCGCCTTCCTGCAATACACCTCCGGTTCCACCGCGATGCCCAAGGGGGTGCAAGTCAGCCACGGCAATCTGGTGGCCAACGAAGTGCTGATCCGCCGCGGCTTCGGCATCGACCTCAACCCGGACGACGTGATCGTCAGCTGGCTGCCGCTGTACCACGACATGGGCCTGATCGGCGGTCTGCTGCAACCGATCTTCAGCGGCGTGCCGTGTGTGCTGATGTCGCCTTCGTACTTTCTTGGCCGGCCCTTGCGCTGGCTGCAAGCGATCAGCGAATACGGCGGCACCATCAGCGGCGGCCCGGATTTCGCCTACCGCCTGTGCAGCGAGCGGGTCAGCGAGTCCGCCCTGGAGCGCCTCGACCTGAGTCGCTGGCGCGTGGCGTATTCGGGTTCCGAACCGATCCGCCTCGACACCCTGGAGCGCTTCGCCGAGAAGTTCGCGGTGTGCGGCTTCACCGCGAACCATTTCTTCGCCTCCTACGGGCTGGCCGAAGCTACGTTGTTCGTGGCCGGCGGTACTCGCGGCCAGGGCATCGCGGCACTGCGGGTCGACGACCAGGCGCTGGCCGCCAACCGTGCCGAGCCGGGGCAGGGCAGTGCGATCATGAGCTGCGGCACCAGCCAGCCGGAACACGCGGTGCTGATCGCCGATCCGCACACCTTGAGCGAACTGCCCGACAGCGCCGTCGGCGAGCTGTGGGCCAGCGGCCCGAGCATCGCCCACGGCTACTGGCGCAACCCCGAAGCCACCGCCAGGACCTTTGTGCAGCACGCCGGACGTACCTGGCTGCGCACCGGCGACCTGGGCTTTATCCGTGACGGCGAGGTGTACATCACCGGCCGTCTCAAGGACCTGTTGATCGTGCGCGGTCACAACCTCTATCCCCAGGACATCGAACAAACTATCGAACGCGAAGTGGAAGGGGTGCGCAAAGGCCGGGTGGCGGCGTTCGCCGTCAGCGACCAGGGCGTGGAGGGTATTGGCATCGCCGCCGAAATCAGCCGCAGCGTGCAGAAAATCCTGCCGCCCGAAGCGCTGATCAAAGCGATCCGCCAGGCAGTAGCCGAGGCCTATCAAGAGGCGCCATCGGTGGTGGTGCTGCTCAACCCCGGCGGTTTGCCCAAGACCTCCAGCGGCAAAGTGCAGCGCGCGGCCTGTGGGCTGCGCCATGCCGACGGCAGCCTCGACAGCTATGCGCAATTCCCCGGTCGGCAGGTGCCGGCCGCTCAGGCCGCATTGGAATCCGATCTGCAGCGCCGGATCGCCGCGATCTGGTGCGAGCAATTGCAGGTCCCGAGCGTTGCCGCCGACGACCACTTCTTCCTGCTCGGCGGCAACTCCATCAACGCTACCCAAGTGATCGCGCGTCTGCGTGAAAGCCTGGGCCTGGAGCTGAACCTGCGCCTGCTGTTCGAGGCGCCGACCTTGCACGGTTTCGCCACGCAGGTCGCGCGCCTGCAACAGGATGGCGGTGTGGCCCAGGGTGCTATCCGCGTCTTGTCGCGCGACGATGAACGGCCCCAATCCCTGGCGCAGAACCGCCTGTGGATTACCTGGCAACTCGACCCACGGAGCAGCGCCTACACCATCCCCGGCGCTTTGCGCCTGCGCGGCGAGCTGGATGAACACGCCGTGCGCGCCAGCTTCGCGCACTTGATCCAGCGCCACGATGCCCTGCGCACACGCTTCTACGAACGCGACGGCCAGGCCTGTCAGCGCATCGACGCCGAGGCGGTGTTCGACCTGCCGCTCATCGACCTCGGCGACCTGCCCACCGCCGAGCGCGAGGCTCGCGCGGCGCAGATCCGCGAGGACCAGGCGCACACCCCGTTCGATCTGGAAAAAGGCCCGCTGCTGCGGCTGACCCTGGTGCGCCTGGACGATGAGGATCACCAGTTGCTGGTGACGCTGCACCACATCATCGCCGACGGCTGGTCGCTGACTATTCTGCTCGACGAGTTTTCGCGCCTGTATGCCGCCGCCGTCCAGGGCCAGGCGCTGACGCTGGCGCCCCTGGCCGTGAGCTACGCCGATTACGGCAGCTGGCAACGCCAATGGCTGGCCGACGGTGAGGGCCAGCGCCAACTGGCGTACTGGAAGGCGCAATTGGGCGATGAACATCCGGTGCTGAGCCTGGCTACCGATCACCCGCGTTCCGCGCAGCACCGCCGCAGCGCGGCGCGGCACAGCGTGCGCTTGAGCACGCCTCTGAGCGAAGCCATTCGCCAGACCGCCCTGGCCCACGACTCCACGCCATTCATGCTGTTGCTCGCGGCGTTCCAGACCCTGCTCTATCGCTACAGCGGCCAGCGCGATATTCGCATCGGCGTGCCCAACGCCAACCGCCCGCGCCAGGAAACCCAGGGGCTGGTGGGCTTTTTCATCAATACCTTGGTGCTGCGCGCCGAACTGCACGGGCGTATGCCGTTCAGTGAGCTGCTGGCCGCCACCCGCCACACCGCATTGGGGGCACAGGCCCATCAGGACCTGCCGTTCGAGCAACTGCTGGAAGCCTTCCCTCAGGCCCGCGAACAGGGCCTGTTCCAAGTCATGTTCAACCATCAACAGCGCGACTTGAGCGCCCTGCGCCGCCTGCCTGGGATGCTCGCCGACGAATTGCCGTGGCACAGCCGCGAGGCCAAGTTCGACCTGCAGCTGCACAGCGAAGAGGACCGCAATGGGCGCCTGAGCCTGTCGTTCGACTACGCCGACGAATTGTTCGACGCGGCGACTATCCAGCGCCTGGCCGAGCACTTTATCCACCTGCTGAACGGTGTGTGCGAACAGCCGCGACAAGCCCTCGGCGACCTTCCATTGCTGCCACATGACGAGCAGCAGGCGTGGAACGCCGCGCCCTGCGCACCGGCCCGGCAATGGCTGCCCGAAGCCCTCGGGCGGCACACCTCGCACGCCACTGCGTTGGTGTGGGACGGCGGCAGCCTGAGCTTCGCCCAACTGCACGCCCAGGCCAACCGCCTGGCCCATTACCTGCGCGACAAAGGCGTCGGCCCGGATGTGTGCGTGGCCATCGCCGCCGAGCGTTCGCCGCAGTTGCTGATCGGCCTGCTGGCGATCATCAAGGCCGGCGGTGCCTATGTGCCGTTGGACCCGGACTACCCGGCCGAGCGCCTGGCCTACATGCTCAAGGACAGCGGCGTGCACTTGCTGCTGACCCAGACCGCACTGCTCGACCGGGTGCCGAGCGCCGACGGCGTGTGCGTGATCGCCATGGACAGCCTGCACCTGGACAGCTGGCCGACCCAAGCGCCGGGCCTGCACCTGCATGGCGACAACCTCGCCTACGTGATCTACACCTCCGGCTCCACCGGCCAGCCCAAAGGCGTGGGCAACACCCATCGGGCCTTGGCCGAGCGCTTGCAATGGATGCAGGCCACCTATCGGCTGGACGCCAGCGATGTGCTGATGCAAAAGGCACCGATCAGTTTCGATGTATCGGTATGGGAGTGCTTCTGGCCGTTGATCAGCGGCTGCCGCCTGGTACTGGCCGGGCCCGGCGAACACCGCGACCCGCACCGCATCGCACAGTTGGTGCAGACCTACGGCGTGACCACGCTGCACTTTGTGCCGCCGCTGTTGCAGCTGTTTATCGACGAGCCGCTGAGCGCCGAATGCACCAGTCTGCGTCGCCTGTTCTGCGGTGGCGAAGCCTTGCCCGCCGAGCTGCGCAACCGCGTGTTGGCGCAGTTGCCGGCGGTGCAGTTGCACAACCGTTACGGGCCGACCGAAACCGCGATCAACGTCACCCACTGGCACTGCCAGGCCGAGGATGGCGAGCGCTCGCCGATCGGCCGGCCGCTGGGCAATGTGATCTGCCGCGTGCTCGACGAACACCTCAACCCGCTGCCGGCCGGGGTGCCGGGCGAGCTGTGCATCGCCGGCATCGGCCTGGCGCGCGGTTACCTGGGACGTGCGGGGTTGACCGCCGAACGTTTCGTCGCCGACCCGCTGGGGGATGCGGGCACGCGCCTGTATCGCACCGGCGACCGGGTGCGCTGGGGCCGCGACGGCGTGCTGGAATACCTTGGTCGTCTCGATCAGCAGGTCAAGCTGCGCGGGTTCCGCGTGGAGCCGGAAGAAATCGAAGCGCGCCTGCTGGCCCTGGACGGCATCGCCCAGGCCGTGGTGCAGGTGCGTGACGCGCAATTGATCGGGTACTACACCGCGCACACCGCATTGGATGAACACGCGGTCAAAGCCGCCCTGGCCGCCGAGCTGCCGGAGTACATGGTGCCCGCGCAGCTGATGCGCCTGAACGCGATGCCCCTGAGCCCCAGCGGCAAACTCGACCGCCGCGCGTTGCCTGAGCCGGTGTGGCATACCCGCGAACACGTGGAACCCCAGACGCCCTTGCAACAGCAGATCGCCGCGATCTGGCGTGAGGTGCTCGGTATGCCGCAAGTGGGTCTGCGCGATGATTTCTTCGCCCTCGGCGGCCACTCACTGCTGGCCACCCAGATCGTCTCTCGCACCCGGCAGGCCTGCGACGTCGAGCTGCCGTTGCGCACCCTGTTCGACGCCAGCGAGCTGCAAGCATTCGTCGCGCAGGTCGCGCTGATCCAGGCCGCCGGCCAGCGCAATCAACACACGGCCATCGCCAGGGTCGACCGTCGCCAGCCGGTGCCGCTGTCCTATTCCCAGCAGCGCATGTGGTTCCTCTGGCAGATGGAACCGGACAGCCCGGCCTACAACGTCGGTGGCATGGCGCGTCTGCGCGGCGTGCTGGACGTGGGGCGTTTCGAGGCCGCGTTGCAGGCCCTGATCATGCGTCACGAAACCCTGCGCACCACGTTCCCCAGCGTCGACGGCGTGGCCTGTCAGCAGGTCTCGGCGCAGACCGGCGTGCGCATGGATTGGCGGGACATGTCCGCGCTCGATGCTACCGAGCGCCAGCAGCGCCTGCAGCAGTTGGCCGATCACGAAGCCCACACCGCGTTCAACCTGGAAACCGGGCCATTGCTGCGCGCATGCCTGGTCAAGGCCGGCGAGCAGGAGCATTACCTGGTGCTGACCCTGCACCATATCGTCACCGAAGGCTGGGCCATGGACATCTTTGCCCGTGAACTCAGCGCGCTGTACGAAGCGTTTATCGACGAGCGCGAGTCGCCGCTGGCGCCGTTGCCGGTGCAGTACCTGGACTACAGCGTGTGGCAGCGCCAATGGCTGGAAAGCGGCGAGCGTCAGCGCCAGCTGGATTACTGGACGGCGCAACTGGGCAGCGAACACCCCTTGCTGGAATTGCCCGCGGACCGCCCACGGCCGCCGGTGCAAAGCCATCGAGGCGAGCTGTATCGCTTCGACCTCAGCGATGAACTGGCCGCGCGCGTGCGGGCGTTCAATGCCGAGCACGGCCTGACGCTGTTCATGACCATGACGGCGACCCTGGCCGTGTTGCTCTACCGCTACAGCGGCCAGACCGACCTGCGCATCGGCGCCCCTGTGGCCAACCGCATCCGGCCGGAGAGCGAGGGGCTGATCGGCGCGTTCCTCAACACTCAGGTGCTGCGTTGCCGGCTCGATGGGCAGATGACTGTCCACCAATTGTTTGAGCACGTCCGCCACACCGTGATCGAAGGCCAGTCCCATCAGGACCTGCCGTTCGATCACCTGGTCGAAGCCCTGCAACCGCCACGCAGCGCGGCATACAACCCGCTGTTCCAAGTGATGTGCAACGTGCAGCGCTGGGAGTTCCAGCAGAGCCGCCAACTGGCCGGGATGACCGTCGAGTACCTGGCCAACGATGCGCGCGCCACCAAGTTCGACCTCAACCTGGAAGTCACCGATCTCGATCATCGCCTGGGGTGCTGCCTGACCTACAGCACCGACCTGTTCGACGAACCACGCATCGCGCGCATGGCCGAACATTGGCGCAATCTGCTCGAAGCGCTGATCGCCGACCCGCGTCAGCGCTTGAGCGAATTGCCGTTGCTGAGTGCCGCCGAGCGGCGCGAACTGCAACGCAGCCTCGGCGCCGAGCCCGGCGTGCATCGCCTCGACCAGTGCCTGCATCCGCTGTTCAGCCAACAGGCTCAGCGGCGTGGCGACGCCAAGGCGTTGACCTTTGCCGGCGAAACCCTCGGCTACCGCGAGCTGGATGCGCGCGCCAATCGCCTGGCCTGGATGCTGCGCGAGCGTGGCGTGGGGCCGCAGGTGCGCGTTGGCCTGGCGCTGCCCCGTTCCCTGGAGATGGTGGTCGGGCTGCTGGCGATCCTCAAGGCCGGCGGCGCCTACGTACCGCTGGACCCGGAATACCCGCTCGACCGTCTGCATTACATGATCGAAGACAGCGGCATCGGCCTGCTGCTCAGCGATGCGGCGATGTTCCAAGCCCTCGGCGAATTGCCGGCGACGGTGGCCCATTGGTGCCTGGAAGATGACCTTGCCGCGCTTGCCGATTACCCGGCTGATGAACTGCCCTTTATCAACCTGCCGCAGCACCAGGCGTACCTGATTTATACCTCCGGCTCCACCGGCAAACCCAAAGGCGTGGTGGTGTCACACGGTGAAATCGCCATGCATTGCCGGGCCGTGATCGAGCGTTTCGGCATGCGCGCCGACGACTGTGAGCTGCATTTCTATTCGATCAACTTCGACGCCGCCACCGAGCGTTTGCTCGTGCCGTTGCTCAGCGGCGCCCACGTGGTGCTGCGGGCCGAGGGGCAATGGGACGCCGAGCAGATCTGCGCGCTGATCCGCACCCATGGCGTTACGGTGCTGGGCTTTACTCCGAGCTACGGCAGCCAGTTGGCGCAGTGGCTGGCGACCCAACGGCAGACATTGCCGGTGCGCATGTGCATCACCGGCGGCGAAGCCCTGACCGGCGAGCACTTGCAGCGCATCCGCGCGGCGTTCCAGCCCCAGCTGTTTTTCAATGCCTACGGCCCCACCGAAACCGTGGTGATGCCGCTGGCCAGCCTGGCGCCGCCGCAGTGGGAGGAGGGCACCGGCAGCGTGCCGATCGGCAGCATTGTCGGTGAGCGTGTGGCGTACATTCTGGATGCCGATCTGGCCCTGGTGCCCCAGGGCGCGAGCGGCGAGTTGTACATCGGCGGGGCCGGGCTGGCCCAGGGTTACCACCAGCGTCCAGGCATGACCGCCGAGCGTTTTGTCGCCGACCCGTTTGCCACCGATGGCGGGCGCCTGTACCGCACCGGCGACCTGGTGCGCCAGCGCGCCGACGGCCTGGTGGAGTACCTGGGGCGCATCGACCATCAGGTGAAGATTCGCGGTTTCCGCATCGAGCTGGGGGAAATCGAAACCCGCCTGCTGGAACATCCCCAGGTGCGCGAAGCGGTGGTGCTGGCGCTGGAGGCCCCAAGCGGCCATCAACTGGTGGCGTACCTGGTCGGGGACGCCGACCACGCCGCCTTGCGCGAGGCGCTCAAAGCCCACCTCAAGGCACAACTGCCGGATTACATGGTGCCCGCGCACCTGATCATCCTCGACAGCATGCCGTTGACCGCCAACGGCAAGCTCGACCGCCGCGCCTTGCCGCAACCGGATCCCGAGGCCAATCGCCAACACTACGTGGCGCCACGCAACGCCCTGGAAAGTACCCTGGCCGCGATCTGGTGCGCGGTGTTGAACGTGCGGCAAGTCGGCCTGGACGATAACTTCTTTGAACTGGGCGGCGATTCGATCCTGTCGATCCAGGTGGTCAGCCGCGCGCGCCAGGCGGGCATTCACTTCAGCCCGCGCGACCTGTTCCAGCACCAGACCGTGCAAAGCCTGGCCGCCGTCGCCACCCGATCGGAGCGGGTCGTGGCCGAGCAAGGTGTACTCACCGGCAGCTCCGGGCTGACGCCGATCCAGCACTGGTTCTTCGACACCGACATCCCCGCGCGCCAGCATTGGAATCAGGCATTGCTGCTCAAACCGCTGCACCTGCTCGATCCCCGACGCCTGGAGCAGGCATTGCTGGCGGTGCTGGAGCACCACGATGCCCTGCGCCTGAGCTTCAGCCAGCGCGGCGCGCAGTGGCATGCCGACTATCGGGATGTGCCGGAAGCCGGCGTGCTGATGCAGGCGCAGGTGCGCGACATGGCGCAGTGCAGCGCCTTGTTCACCGACACCCAGCGCAGCCTCGACCTGGAGCACGGGCCGCTGCTGCGTGCCCTGCTGGTCGACGGCCCGCAAGGCCAGCAGCGCTTGCTGATTGCGGTTCATCACTTGGTCGTCGACGGCGTGTCGTGGCGCGTGCTGCTGGAAGACCTGCAAACCGTCTATCGCCGACTCAGCGACGGCCAACCCGTCAGCTTGCCGGCCAAGACCAGTGCGCTGCGCGATTGGGCTGCGCGGTTGCAGGCCTATGCCCAGAGTGAATCCCTGCGCGAAGAATTGAGCGTGTGGCAAGCGCAGTTGGCCGGCCCGGCCGTGACATTGCCGGTGCAGCGCCCCCAAGGCGCACGGCGCAATCGCGATGCCGAGACGGTCAGCGTGCGCCTGGATGCCGAACACACCCGCCAGTTGTTGCAACAGGCACCGAGCGCCTATCGCACCCAGGTCAATGACCTGCTGCTGACGGCCCTGGCGCGGGTGCTGTGCCGTTGGAGCGGCCATGACTCGGCACTGATCCAGCTGGAAGGCCATGGCCGCGAACCCCTGTTTGACGATATCGACCTGAGCCGCAGCGTCGGCTGGTTTACCAGCGCTTATCCATTGCGCCTGACACCGCAGGCGGAGCTGGGCGACTCGATCAAGGCAATCAAGGAGCAACTGCGCGCCTTGCCCCATAAGGGCCTGGGGTTTGGCGTGCTGCGCTACCTGGCCGATGACTTGTGCACACAGCGCATGGCCGCACTGCCGAGCGCGCAAATCACGTTCAACTACCTTGGTCAGTTCGACCAGAGCTTCGGCGCCGATGCGCTGTTCCATCCGCTGGAGGAGTCCACCGGCCTGGCCCATGATCCGGATGCGCCGCTGCCCAACGAACTGAGCGTCGACAGCCAGGTGTACGGCGGCGAGCTGGTGCTGCGCTGGACCTTCAGCCGCGAACGCCATGATCAACAGGTGATTCGCGAGCTGGCCGACGCCTACCTGGCCCAATTGCACAGCCTGATCGCGCATTGCCTCAAGACCGATGCCGGCGGCCTCACGCCGTCCGACTTCCCCCTGGCACGCTTGACCCAGGCGCAACTGGACACCCTGCCGGTGCCTGCCCAGGCGATCGAGGACGTCTACCCACTCACGCCGATGCAAGAGGGCCTGCTGCTGCATACCCTGCTGGAACCGGGCACCGGCCTCTACTACATGCAGGACCGCTACCGCATCAACAGTGCGCTGGACCCCGAACGTTTCGCCCAGGCCTGGCAAGCGGTAATCGCCCGCCACGAAGCCCTGCGCGCCTCGTTCTGCTGGAACGTCGGCGAAGACATGCTGCAGGTGATCCACAAGCCGGGCCTTGCGCCGATTGAATACCTGGACTGGAGCCACGACCCGCAAGCCGAGCACGAGCCGCGTCTGCAAGCGTTGCTCAAGGCCGAGCGCGAGGCCGGGTTCGATCTGCTCAACCAGGCACCGTTCCACCTGCGCCTGATTCGCGTGGGTGAGGCACGCTATTGGTTCATGATGAGCAACCACCATATCCTCATCGATGCGTGGTGCCGTTCGCTGCTGATGAACGACTTCTTTGAAATCTACCTGGCCCTCGGTGAAGGCCGCGATGCGCAACTGGCCACGCCGCCGCGCTATCGCGACTACATCGCCTGGCTGCAACGCCGCAACCTGGATGAGGCGCGCCAGTGGTGGCAGCAGAACCTGCAAGGGTTCGAACGAACCACGCCAATCCCCAGCGACCGGCCATTTCTGCGCGAACACGCCGGCCACAGCGGCGGCATGGTGGTGGGCGATTGCTACACCCGCCTCGATGCGCGTGACGGCGCACAACTGCGGGAGCTGGCCCAGGCCCATCAGCTGACCGTCAATACGTTCGCCCAGGCGGCCTGGGCCTTGGTCCTGCGCCGGGTCAGCGGCGATCGTGACGTGGTGTTCGGTGTGACAGTGGCCGGTCGCCCGGTGGACATGCCCGAGATGCAACACACGGTCGGCCTGTTCATCAACAGCATCGCGCTGCGGGTGCAACTGCCCGAAGACGGCCAGCCCTGCAGTGTGCGTCAGTGGCTGAGCGGCCTGCTCGACAGCAACATGCAATTGCGCGAGTACGAATACCTGCCGCTGGTGACTCTGCAGGAACACAGCGAACTGCCCAAGGGCCAGCCGCTGTTCGACAGCCTGTTCGTGTTCGAAAACGCCCCGGTGGACACCACGGTGCTGGACCGTGCCCACAGCCTTAATGCCACCTCGGACTCCGGCCGCACCCACACCAACTTCCCGCTGACCGCCGTGTGCTACCCCGGTGATGACCTCGGTTTGCACCTGTCCTACGACCAGCGCTACTTCGACGAAAGCACCGTGCAAGGCTTGCTCGCCGAGTTCAAACGCCTGCTGCTGGCGCTGGTGCAGGGCTTCCATGGCGACATGGCCGAGTTGCCGCTGATCGGTGTGCAGGAGCGCGAGTTTCTGGTGGAGGGTTGCAACCGGAGCGCGCACGCCTACCCGCTGGAGCGCAGCTATGTGGAGCTGTTCGAAGCCCAGGTGGCCGCGCACCCGCAGCGTATCGCCGCCAGTTGCCTTGATCAGCAATGGAGCTATGACGAGTTGAACCGCCGCGGTAATGGCCTGGGTCATGCCTTGATCGCAGCGGGTGTCGGCCTGGATCAACCGGTGGCGTTGCTGGCTGAACGCAACCTGGATCTGCTGGGCATGATCATCGGCAGCTTCAAGGCCGGTGCCGGCTACCTGCCATTGGATCCGGGCTTGCCGAGCCAGCGTCTGCGTCGCCTTATCGAGCTGAGCCGCACGCCGCTGCTGGTGTGCAGCGAGGCCTGTCGCGAGCAGGCCATCGCGCTGCTGGACGGGATTGACTGCCAGTTGCTGGTGTGGGACGACGTGCCGTCGCGAGGCGAAAACCCAGGGGTGTATAGCGGCCCGGACAACCTCGCCTACGTGATCTACACCTCCGGCTCCACCGGCTTGCCCAAAGGCGTGATGGTGCAACAGCGCGGCATGCTCAATAACCAATTGAGCAAGGTGCCGTACCTGGGTCTGACCTCGGCGGATGTGATTGCCCAGACCGCGTCCCAGAGTTTCGATATTTCCGTGTGGCAATTTCTCGCCGCGCCGTTGTTCGGCGCACGGGTGGACATCGTGCCCAATACCCTGGCCCACGATCCGCAAGGCTTGCTGATGCATGTGCAGGCCCAGGGCATCAGCGTGCTGGAGAGCGTGCCGTCGCTGATCCAGGGCATGCTGGCCCAGGACCGTATCAGCCTGGACGGCCTGCGCTGGATGCTGCCGACCGGCGAAGCGATGCCGCCGGAGTTGGCGCACCAGTGGCTGCAGCGCTACCCCGAGATTGGCCTGGTGAATGCGTACGGTCCGGCGGAATGTTCCGATGACGTGGCGTTCTTCCGCGTTGACCTGGCCTCCACCCGTGGCACCTACTTGCCGATCGGCACACCCACCGACAACAACCGTTTGTACCTGCTCGATGGCGCGCTGGAACTGGTGCCTCAAGGCGCCGTCGGCGAGTTGTGCGTGGCCGGCACCGGGGTAGGGCGCGGCTATGTCGGCGACCCGCTGCGCACCGCGCCGGTCTTCGTACCCGACCCGTTCGGCGCGCCGGGCGAGCGCCTGTACCGCACCGGTGACCTGGCGCGGCGGCGCAGCGATGGCGTGCTGGAATATGTCGGGCGTGTCGATCATCAGGTGAAGATTCGCGGCTACCGCATCGAACTGGGGGAAATCGAAGCGCGCCTGCATGAGCAACCGTACGTGCGCGACGCGGCCGTCGGTGTACAGGAAGGCGCCAACGGCAAGCACCTGGTGGGTTACCTGGTCGCTGCGGATACGGCGCTCAACCCGAGCGAACGCCTGGACCGCATCAAGCAACGCCTGCGCGCCGAACTGCCGGAATACATGGTGCCGCTGCACTGGCTATGGCTTGAGCGCCTGCCGCTCAACGCCAACGGCAAACTTGACCGCAATGCCCTGCCGGCCCTGGACATCGGCCAGTTGCACCGCCAGGGCTACCTGGCACCGCGCAATGAGCTGGAAACCACCCTGGCCGCTATCTGGGCCGAGGTGCTCAAAGTCGAACGGGTAGGCGTACAGGACAACTTCTTCGAACTGGGCGGGCACTCGCTGCTGGCCACACAGATTGCATCGCGCGTGCAGAAAACCCTGCAACGGGACGTACCGCTGCGCGCGATGTTCGAGTGCAGCACCGTGGCGGAGTTGGCCGAGTACATCGAAGGGTTGGCGGGTAATGAGATCAGCGTGGAGAAGGTGGATCGGTTGAGTGATCTGATGGCCGAGTTGGAAGGGCTCTGATCTGCGATGCTCGTTGCATCTACTCAAGTCCTGAAGACTGACACATGTGGTGAGCGGGCTTGCCCCGCGCCGGGCTGCGAAGCAGCCCCATTCACCATAAAAGCTCACGTTTTCAGGCTGTGTTTTTATCGAGGATGTGTAGATACCGATGCCCCGATGGCGCCTATCTTGGCCCGAGTTTCTTCAGTCATTTTGAGGGGGCCGTTCATCCGAAAAAACGGAATTCTGCTAAATACCTGTCAAATCTGACAGTAGTCGCGCTCCTGATCCAGGCGTTAGATAGATGCCTCAAGTACCTGGCCCTAAGGTCAACCTTGCTGGTCATTTAACGCAGGAAAGGAGTTTTATCATGGCTAAACCACCCACTCGAAAACGTCCATCTTCCGCACAAGCCGCTGGCGTTGCACCGACACCGCCATCAGCGGGGCCGGCTTCAACAAATTTGCCTTTGCCAATTATTCAGTTCGCGGCGAACGGCAACGTGCTGTACCCCATCGATGCAATTGCCGGCACGACAGCAACGCTGGCACTGCCAGCAGGGGCGACCCACGTCATGTTCTACATGGAAATCATGGGTCAGACAGAGCCAGTATTCGAGCCTGTCGCCGTAGCGGACGGTGTCAACGTCGTCGATATTTCGGCGCAAACGATCAGTTATTGCATTGGGCACACGGTACAGGTGCGGTATGAAGCCACCGTGGGTAGCCAAGTACAGAAATCTTTCAGGCTGGACTTGGAAGTCCAACAGATCAGGGAAGAAGACCTGCGCGAATCGTTGCCGGTATTTGCCCATGTGCAGTACATCCACAACGACTGGGTACTGGATATGGCCACCTTCAGCGGCGATGAGACCATTAAGGTCAACGCGTGGCCGATGATTCAGGCCGGGCAGCGGTTGTTTATCAACGTGGCCGGTGACCAGCACCTTCCACCCTTTGCATTTGCCTGGGCAGCCCGGGACCATGTAGTGACGGCGGCCGAGGCGATTGCCGGGCATGTCTTCGAGTTCAAGCTTTCACGGGCTTGGATGGCGCAGCGAGAGGACTATTCGTCCCTGACTGTCCACACGGCAGTGATCTTTGATGGCACGGCGCCCATGCCTGCGGTTCCGGTTGATCCGCACTTCGAGACACAGTTGCCCAAAAACGCCCTGGAATTTCACCCGCGCACGACCGCGCGCTTGTTGGTCGATACGGCGTTGCACTTACCCGAGCCTTTCCTGGTCGAGGCTGAGGGCCAGAGTTCGATTGACCCCCTGAAACTGCTGGAGGGGGCCACTGTCCGTGTCTGTTACGAGGATATGCGCGAGACGGACAGTATCTCCCTGTTCTGGGCGACCACGGACGGTGATTGGGCACCCATTGCGCCGCAGAACGGAGTGGAAGAAGGCTGCGTAGATTTCCACATACCGCCGTTGTACGTCGGTATGCGCCTGGATAATTTTGCGCTTTTTTCATACACCGTTACCCGCGATGGCGAGCCGTATACGTCACCTCTAGGTCAGGTCAGAATTAAGCTCCCGACCAATTTCCCCAGGCCTCAGTTCCTCCAGTCTCATGGCGATAACCTCGACCTTTCGCTGTTGTGCTGTAAAGACCCTGATCTTTATGTCGCCCCTTGGGTTTTTATTGGGACGACGCAACTTGTCTATGTAGCCGTTACTGGTACTTATGCCGATGGTTCCAATGCCAGGTGGACGTTCTTTCTCGACTCGCCAGTGACTGATGAAGATGTTCAGCAGGGTTGGAGCAGAGCACTGCCACGAGAGGAGTTGGCCAAGCTCAAGCATGGCAGCGAGTTGTATACGGTCTTTTATGTTGAGTTCCGCCCCCGTAAAGAGGGGCGGCCGGTCTACAGAATGTTTCCTCCGCTATCACTGAAGGTGCTTACCGAGCCTCACCTGACCCTGTCGGCGCCTGAATTGCGCGAAGCGGTAAACACGGGCGAGGCTTGGGTCGTCAACCCGGTGAACACGGTTGACGGAGCACATATGGTCGTGACGTATGAGGGCATGTGCTGCGGGGACACGGTGTGCCCGACATTCTCCGGCACCCCTGGGCCGGGCTCTCCGTTGCTGGAGTGTCGACAACCGGTCGAAGGTGAAAGCAGCCTGGTGTTTACGGTACCGCCATCGGCGATCAGCGCGAACTTTGAGCAAGACATTACGCTCACGTACCGCGTCAGTCGGTGCGACGGTAGTGCGTGGTTATCACCGCAGCGGACAGTCAAAGTGCTGGGTATCAGCAACCTGCCCGATCCGGTCGTCAGGGAGGCCACCAACGGTACGCTGAATCTCAATCATTTTACCGGTGACGCCAACGCCACCGTGGACCGCTGGCCCTACATTGCGTTGGGTCATCCGTGCTGGCTTTGGGTGACTGGGAAGCTGGAGGATGACACGCTCTATAGCTTTGAGGTGCTGGAAGGTGTGCCCGTGACGAGTAAGTGGCTAACCAATGGCGTCGATACGCCGTTGCCGCGCCTGGAGTTGGAAAAACTGGCGGGTTGCAGCGACCTTGAGGTGCATTTTGCCGTGAATTTCAATGGCCGGTCCGATAAGCACAGCGCGACGCGATTCCGGCGATTGGAACTGCACGTCATTCAGAAAGAATTGGATCTCAAGGCAGCTACCGTGCTTGAGGCCGATGGCTCAGACCTGACGATTTGGAACGGCCGCTTTGGTGTGACTGTACGAGTAGCCTATGCACGCATGAGTCGCCATCAAACGATCTCAGCGCGTTGGATCAACCCGAACGGCACGATCCTGCAGCTTGGCTCCAAGAGCGGAGACAGCGATCGTGGCTATGTCGAGTTCGCGGTTCCTCGTGAAGCGGTGATTCATAACGCTGGGAAAACAGTCCTTATCGACTACACCGTTGCCAGCCGCTGTCAATTTGCACCGTCCAAAACCTTTGAGTTGAAGATCAGCAGGCCGACGCGGTTGCCTATGCCGGTAGTGCCGCAGGCGACGCGTAACATTCTGGACTTGCGGACCTTTGGCGGGGATGCGGATATTACTGTTGAGCCTTGGTGGTTTATCTTGCCGGAGCAGAAAGTCTGGCTCAGAGGTGTGGGAACTCATGAAGACGGAAGCCCGTACACCCTGAATGTTTACCTGGGTAAGGCAGTGGCAGTTGACGAGGTAAGTGCGGGGCTGGCGGATATATTGCGGCGCGGCGAGCTAAATCTGTTGGAGGAAGGCAGCACTTTGACCTTCACGTGTAAGGTGACAACGGACGGAAGTTCCAGTGAGCGTGACGCGTTAGAGTTTCAATTATTGCGCTTGGAAGTTCGTATGGAGACGAGCGATTTCGATGATTTTGAAACTTACAATCTTATTGAAAGGACGAGAAATCCAATTTCGACTCGACTTGCGACGCTTGAGATGGTTGCACCGCTCGCTTCTTATCTAGGGCTTCATGTTGTCCGGGGCGCAGGGGAAACGGTGCCTGGGATGGTAGAAGGAAGGTCATACGCGATTTTTTGCTCTGGGGGAACTCCCCCACAGTTAGCACGTTTACGTTTGAAGACCCAAGCGTCCCGAGTTCGGTTTGGATATTCGAACATCGGCACCAGTATTGCCGAATTCACTTACTTCGATGCGCAGGGGCAACGGCTTGGCAGACGTGAGGTTTCTTCGGGAACGTGGGTAGATTTCAGGGCTCCTGGTAGCTCCAGAATCGCTTATGTCGATATACGAACGGTCGAGCATGGCTGCATAGACTCATTAACTGTCTATTACCGTTAGGGTTCTAACCCTGACAAAGCAGCCCAGTATTTTTGGGATGTTCGAACGAGCAAGGTGCGCCTGTTTTAGAGGGCGCACCTTGTTCATTCATAAGTGCTTCGTCAGTTCTATTTGACAATGGAAGATGGGTAGTTACTTTGCCCCCAGTATCTTCACCAACTTCTCCGCCGAAGGCGCCCCCTGTTGCTGCTGCAATCCGCCCTTGTCATCCAGATAGAAAATCGCCGGCGTCGCCGACAACTCCAGTTCATCCATCAACTTCATATTGGCGTCGAGCTTGGCTTCGATATCCGCCGGGATCTTGGCCAGCGCCTGCAACTTGCTGCCTTTGCCGGCGGCTTCGTGTTCTTCCAGGGCTTTTTGCGGGTCTTTGGCGGCAAACAGCGCGGCGGATTTGCCGGGGCTGTCTTCGCGGATGATGCCGACCATGATGTGGCGCAGTTGCACCTTGCCGGCCTTCACCCAAGGTCGCGCCTGTTCCCAGAACATGTTGCAGTAAGGGCAGTTGGGGTCGCTGAACAGGTAGACGATGCGCGGTGCCTTAACGTCGCCATCCTGGATCCAGCTGCTTTTTTCCATCTTGGCCCAGACTTCCTTGGCCATTGGCGCATACACCAGTTTTTCCAGGGGCGCGTTGCTCAGGTCGTTGCCCTGGGCATCGTAGAGGCTGCCGGCGATCACATGTTTGCCGTCGGCGGTCAGGTACAGCGCCATGCCGCGGTTCTGGTACTGCGCGGCATAGCCGGTGAGGCCGCTGGGAGCGTCGAATTTGCCGATGATTTTGGCGCCTTTGGCTTCGATCTGTTTGATCGGCGCGGGCCAGTCTTCGGCGTGCGCCAGGGTGGCCGCCAGCGTCAGCGGCAGCAGGGTCAGCAGGTGGCGGAGGCGGGGCATGTCGGTTTCCTTGTGGCGGCGGGGACGGTGTCGAAAGGTTCCAGGGCACGGGCCAGGCTGGCCTGGGACAACTCCCCCAGATGGCTGTTGATCAGGCGTCCGTCGGCGGTATAGAACAGCGTGGTCGGCAGGGCCATGGAGCCCACGGCCTGGCCCAGGCGGCCGCTGGCATCGAACAAGACGTTGTCCAGGGTCAGGCCCTGGGTGATGAGAAAGATACTGACGCTTTGCATACTCTCGGCCTGGTTGACGAACAGAAAGGTCACGTCGGGGCGCATGCGTTGGGCGCTTTCCAGTACCGGCATTTCACGGCGGCACGGCGGGCACCAGGTGGCCCACAGGTTGATCACCAGCGGGCCGCCCTGATAGTCGGCCAATTGCACCACGTCGCCATTGGCATTGCGCAAGGTGATGTCGGGCAGCCGCGTGCCTTTTTCATACACGTTCAACGACAGGCTGGTCATGCCCCAGAACAGCAGGCCGGTGATAACCCCGGCGCTCAGCGGTTTGCGCAGTGACGGGCGTCGCCAGCCGTAGAGCAGGGCGCCTAGGATCAGCACGATCACGCCCGGCCAGGCCAGGAAACCGCCGTCGCGCAGATCGATCATCTGCAGTGGGTCGTTACGGTAATAGCCCCAGTACGCCAGCACGAAACTGATGCGCGCGGCCAGCATCCCCAGCAGGAACAGGCTGAACAGCACCGACTCCGGGTTTTCACCGCCACGCTTGGCCACGCGCCAGCCCACCAATGTGGCGAGAATCAGCGCGCCGATCAGCAGGATGTGGTTCAGGGCGATGGCGAAGGTGCCGATGGTCAGGGTCAGCATCAGAGGGCGTCCCGGGCTTGGGTCCAGCGTTGCAGGAAGGTCATGGCATCGACCTCACCGGTAATGCGGTGGGCGCGGCGCTCGTGACCGTCCGGGCCGATCCACACAAAACTCGGCGGCCCTGGCACCTGATAGCGGCCCAGCAGTTCGCGGCTGGCGGCGTTGTCGGCAGTCACGTCAAGGCGCAGCAGGCGTACGTCCTTAAGCGCCGCGAGGACTTCGGGGCGGCCGAACACCTGTTTTTCCATGACCTTGCAGGCCACGCACCAGTCGGCGTAGTAATCCACCAGCACCCACTGGCCCTGGGCCTTGGCGCTGTCGAGTTGGGTTTGCAGCGCGGCCGGGTCGTTGAGCGTGAGGAACGCGTCGTGGGCCGTCGGCGCGCCGGCAATACCCGAGCCGCTGTAGACCTTCAACGGTTGCCACGGATCGTCGCTGCCACCGGCGGCGCCCACCAGCATCAACGCACCCCATAGGCCCAGCACCACGGAGCCGGCGCCGAACAGCATGGCCACCCGCCCGAAGTCCTGAGCCAGGCGCCAACCGCAATAAGCCATGGCAATCGCCAGGGCGCCCCACAGGCCGAGCCACAGGTTGTCATCCACCACGGGACGAATCATCAACACCGCAGTGCCCAGGAACAGGAAGCCGAAGACGCCCTTGAGCACGTTCATCCAGGTGCCCGGCTTGGGCAGGAAACGATTGCCCACGGTTACCAGCAGCAACAGCGGGATGCCGATGCCGATGCCCATGGCGAACAGGATCAGCCCGCCGTGCAGTGCATTGCCGCTCTGGGCGATATACAGCAGGGCGCCGGCCAGGGGCGCGGTCATGCACGGCCCGACCAGCAGGCCGGATAACGCGCCGAGCATCCCGGCGCCGAGCAGGCTGCCACCGCGCTGGCTGCGGCTGACGTTATCCAGGCGATCGCGCAAGGCCACCGGCAGTTGCAGCTCGAAGAACCCGAACATCGGCAGGGCCAGGATCACGAACAACGCTGCAAAGCTGCCGAGGATCCAAGGGGTTTGCAGCAGCGCCGCCAGGTTGGCGCCGAGCAGGGCGGCCAGCACGCCCAGGCCTGCATACACCAGCGCCATGCACACCACATAGCTGCCGGCCAGGGCCAGGCCGCGACGTGGGCTGGCGCCACTGCCGACCACCAGGCCGGCGAGGATCGGCAGCATCGGCAACGAGCACGGCGCGAACGCCAGCAGCAGGCCCAGCCCGAAGAACACCAGCAGGCTCCAACCCAGGCTGCGTTGTTGCAGGCCGCTGGCCAGGCTTTGATCCTGCGCCTGCGCAGTGGCGGCGACGGCCGGGTTGCCGCCCAGGTCCACGGTGATCGATTGCGGCGGGTAGCACAGGCCCGCGTCGGCGCAGCCCTGCCAGCCCAGCTTGACCCGGCCGGTGGTGCCCGCCGGCAGCTTGACTTCCAGGCCCTGGCGATACACTTGCTGCTCGCCGAAGAACTCGTCGCTATGGGCTTCACCCGGCGGCAGCGCGGGCTTTTCGGCGAGGCCGTCGAACTTCATGCGTTGCTGGTACAGGTAGTAACCGTCGGCAATCTGCCAATACAGCTGGGTCTCACCGCTTTCAAGCCGCTCGGAGGTAAAGGTGAATGCCTTGCCCACCGGCAGGAACTCGGGTTTGGTGTCGAAGGGGCTGCCCGGCGCGGCCTGGGCGAACCCGGCGAACAACACCAGCAGAAAGGTAAACAGATGCCGCATGGTCAAGCCTTAGTTCGATGCAAGTGAGGCCACAATGTGTGGCGTTGATTAACCGATGATTAACCGGGCGCTATTCTAGAGTGTAGGGATTATCTTGGGGCGGCCTCTTTTCGCGGCATAATCGGCGCTTAATCGGCTGTGTTTCTAATCGCCCCATCTTTCATGAAGGGTTCAGCATGCACGTACTGGTCTGCGAAGACGACGAACTGATCGCCAGCGGCATCGTGGCCGGCCTCACTGCCCAGGGCTTTACCGTCGAGCGCGTGGCCTCGGCCGCCGCCGCGCGCGCGATGCTCAAGGCCGCGACCTTCGACATCATGGTGCTCGACCTCGGCCTGCCCGACGAAGACGGTCTCAAGCTGCTGCAGCAACAACGCAGCCAGGGCCTGGAGATTCCGGTGCTGATCCTCACCGCCCGGGACTCGGTGACCAACCGTGTCGATGGCCTGCAGGCCGGCGCCGACGATTACCTGCTCAAGCCCTTCGACCTGCGCGAATTGGCCGCACGCCTGCAAACCCTGCTGCGCCGCGTGGCGGGCCGCAGCGTCAACCTGATCGAGCACGGCTGCCTGACGTACGACCCCAGCAGCCGTGAAACCTTCCTCAGCGGTCAGCCGGTGGACCTGTCCCGCCGTGAACAGGCGCTGTTGCAGGCCCTGCTGCACAACAAGGGCCGCGTGCTCTCCAGCGAGCAGCTCAAAGACAGCGTCTACGGTTTTAATGACGAGCTGGAAAGCAACGCTCTCAATGTGCATATCCACCACCTGCGGCGCAAGTTGGGCAACGGTATCGTCGAAACGGTGCGCGGTCTCGGTTACCGCCTGGGGCCGGCGGGCACGGCAAAGGACGCGTCTTGAAAAGCCTGCGTCTGCGCCTGACGTTCAAGTTGGGCGTCGCGTTTGTGTTGATCTGGGCTCTGGCGGCGGCCTGGATGCTCAATGACCTGCGCAACCAGATGATGTTTTCCCTCGACCAGCGCCTCGTGGCGTCTGCGCGCATGGTGGCCGGGCTGACCGAACAGATGCCGGGCCTGGCCAGTGTCAGCGGTGGTGCGCATTTCAGTGCCGAACAACTCAATGTGCCGGGCGGCATGGCCTGTCAGGTCAGTTCCCTGCGCGGGGAAGTCCTCGCGCGTAGCCATACCACCCCGGATGAGGGCTTGGAGTCGCGCAAGAGCGGCTTTCGCGACCAGGTCATCGATGGCGTGGGTTGGCGCAGCTTTACCTTGTCCCGTGGCGACCTGCTGATCACCACCGCCGACCGCCAGGTGGAGCGCGAGGCATTGAACCTGTCGATCCTGCTGGCAGCCTCGGTGCCGGTGGGCGTGGCGATGCTGGGGTGCCTGTGCCTGCTGTGGCTGGGCATCGGCCAAAGCCTGTTGCCGCTCAACCGCATGCGCGACGCGCTGATGCGGCGCAGCGCCGATTCCCTCGAACCGCTGCAGATCCACCCGCTGCCCAGCGAACTCAAACCGCTGCTCGACACCCAGAACCAACTGTTGCAGCGCATCGCCAAGACCATCGAGCGCGAACGCCGCCTCACCGGCGATGCGGCCCATGAGCTGCGCAGCCCGCTGACGGCGATCAAGACTCACCTGCAGGTGGCGCGCATGACCGACGGTGCCGCCCGCGACCAATCCCTGGCCCACGCCGAGGAGGGCGCCGACCGCCTGCATCGCACCTTGGAGCAATTGCTGCTGCTGGCGCGGGTGGAAGGCAGTCTTTCGTTTGACGATGGGCTGCAGTCCAGCGCCGAAGAAGTCGCGCGCCTGGCCATCCAGGACGCCAACGCCGGCGACAACGCGCGCATCGACCTGAGCCTGTCGGACAACCTCTGCGGCGCCCCGGTGGACATGCCGGTGGGCCTGGCGGTCGCCGCATTGCGCAACCTGCTGGACAACGCGTTGCGCCACACTCCGGCGCACACCCGCGTGGAATTGAACGTGTTCAACCACGCAGACAAGGTGGTGTTTCGCGTGCGCGACCATGGCAAGCAGATCTCCAGCGAAGACCTGCAATACCTCACTCAGCGCTTCTGGCGCAACGGCAGCAGCGAAGGCTGTGGCCTGGGCCTGGCGATCGTGCAGGCGATCGTGCAGCGCTGCGCCTGCTCGCTGACCTTCGACAGCCTCCCCGATGGCCTGCGCGTCGAGCTGAGCATGCCGCTGCGGCGCTGATCGCTTTTCTTTGAGAGCCAAATAGTTACCGCCCGCCTGGCGTCCGAACCTTCAGGATGGCGGTAATTTTTTTGCGTTTGAACGGGCCGAACGACTTGGCCTGTATTGAAAAGGACGGCTCTCATGTTGGTCATCGACACCAGTTATCCCGCCACCGGCTTCAACGGGCGCAATGGCGAGCCCGTGCGCCAGGTCATCGTGCATTACACCGCGGCGCCGTTTGCATCCTCCCTGCGCACGTTGACGCAGGATGGGGTGAGTGCGCATTACCTGCTGCCCGACCCCGATGATCCCGGCTATCGCGCCGTCGGCTATGAAGAATTGCGCGTGTTTCGCCTGGTGGACGAGACCCAGCGCGCCTGGCATGCCGGCGCGAGCCATTGGGACGCAGGGGACAACCTTAATAGCCGCTCGATCGGTATCGAGCTCGTCAACCTGGCGCGGGACGACGCGGGCGTATTCAGCTTTCCCGCCTACGCCGAGGAACAGATCGAAGTACTGATCGCGCTGCTGCACGATGTCCTGGGTCGCTATCCGCGGATTACGCCGACCGATATCCTCGGCCACTCCGACGTGGCCTACTGGCGCAAGAGCGATCCGGGGCCTCGGCTGCCCTGGGAGCGACTGCACAGGGCAGGTATCGGCGCCTGGTTCGATGAGCCGACGCGGGCCATGTACCAACGACGCTTCTGTGTCGGTCTGCCACCGGAAGTCGAAGTGGAGCGGGCCTTCCAGCGCTATGGGTACAAACCGGCGCAGAATCGCCAGGCGTTCGAACTGAGAACCCGTGCGTTGCAAATGCATTTCCGGCCAGGGGATTACCGCGGCGTGCTGGACGCCGAAACCTGCGCGATTCTGTATGCCTTGAATGAAAAATACCGCGGGCTCTGAAGCCCGGCGCAGGGCAAGCCTGCTCGCTACAAGAACCTCATTTTTTCAGGTTATGTTTTCACCGAAGATGGGTAGATGCCTAGGGTCATCAGGGGCATTCATCACTGCCGCCTAAATCCTCTTCTCGCTGGTGCGTTTCCAGAACAGGAAATCCGTGCGCATGCCCTTGGGCCAGACGCCAACGGATCGGCAGTTTGGTCACCATCATCCAGCGTATTGAGGGATCCAGAGATGTCAGTCGCTACCAGCCGTATCGAAGATACCCAGGTGCATGAAACGCTCTATCAGTTCGACGAAACCCCGCTGCTGGCGCGTCAACGTCAGCAGGAGTCCAACGCGCGCAGTTACCCACGGCGCATCCCCCTGGCGCTCAAACGCGCCAAGGGTATTTATGTGGAAGACGTGGAAGGTCGCCGCTTTATCGATTGCCTGGCCGGTGCGGGGACGCTGGCGCTGGGGCATAACCACCCGGTGGTGATCGAGGCAATCCGGCAGGTGCTGATCGATGAGCTGCCGCTGCACACCCTCGACCTGACTACGCCGGTGAAGGATCAATTCGTGCAGGACCTGTTCGGCCTGTTGCCGGCCGAACTGGCGCGCCAGGCCAAGATCCAGTTCTGCGGCCCCACCGGTACCGATGCGGTGGAAGCCGCGCTGAAACTGGTGCGCACCGCCACCGGACGCAGCACCGTGTTGTCGTTCCAGGGCGGTTACCACGGCATGAGCCAGGGCGCGTTAAGCCTGATGGGCAGCCTGGGCCCTAAGAAACCCCTGGGCGCCTTGCTTGCTCATGGCGTGCAGTTTCTGCCATACCCTTACGACTACCGTTGCCCGTTCGGCCTGGGCGGCGCGGAGGGGGTGCGGGTCAATCTGCATTACCTCGAGAACCTGCTCAACGATCCCGAAGCCGGCGTGTTGTTGCCGGCTGCGGTGATTGTGGAAGTCGTGCAGGGCGAGGGCGGCGTGATTCCGGCCGACCTCGACTGGCTGCGCGGTCTGCGGCGTATCACCGAACAGGCGGGCGTCGCGTTGATCGTCGACGAGATCCAGAGCGGCTTCGGTCGCACCGGCAAGATGTTTGCCTTTGAACACGCCGGCATCATTCCGGACGTGGTGGTGCTGTCCAAGGCCATCGGCGGCAGCCTGCCGCTGGCAGTGGTGGTGTATCGCGACTGGCTCGACACCTGGTTGCCGGGTGCTCATGCCGGGACCTTTCGCGGCAATCAGATGGCCATGGCGGCAGGCTCGGCGGTGATGCGCTACCTCAAGGCCCATGACCTGCCCGGCCACGCGGCAGCGATGGGCGAGCGCCTGGGCGAACACCTGCGCCTGCTGCAGCGTGAGTTCCCGCACCTGGGGGACATCCGTGGGCGCGGGCTGATGCTCGGCGTCGAGCTGGTGGACCCGCACGGCGCGCTCGATCACCAGGGCCACCCTCCGGTGCATCGCCAGTTGGCGCCGTTGGTGCAACGCGAATGCCTCAAGCGCGGGCTGATCCTGGAGCTGGGCGGTCGCCACGCCAGCGTGGTGCGCTTTCTGCCCCCGCTGGTGATCACCGCCGGCGAAATCGACCAGGTGGCCGAGATTTTCGGTCGCGCCCTCGCGGCAGCCGTCGCCAGCCTCTAATTTTTTGTAGGCGCGCTACGTTTCTACAGACATCGACGCTGTGCACGCTGCACAGCCAGCCCATGAACGACGGAGAACCGCAATGACCTCAGTATTTGACCGCGACGACATCCTGTTTCAGGTAGTGGTCAACCATGAAGAACAATATTCCATCTGGCCCGACTACAAGGCCGTGCCCGAAGGCTGGCGCACCGTGGGCAAGAGCGGCTTCAAGAAAGAATGCCTGGCCTACATCGAAGAAGTCTGGACCGACATGCGTCCCCTGAGCCTGCGCCAGAAGATGGACGGCGCGGCACTGGCCGGTTGATCTGCGCCGCTCCCGATCCTGCAATGGGATCGGGAGTCAGACGGTTTTGTCTTTTTCCTGCCCGGATGCCGCCGTCACTACCTGCACACTCAAGCGCGGCGTGGCCAGGTCCAGGCCCGCTTCGTCCAGCTGGCGCTTGAGCGCCAGGTTGAACGCCCGCGACACTTCCCACTGTTTGATCGGCGCCGTCTTGAACCGCGCGCGCAGAATGGCGCTGCCGGACTCAAAGCTCTCCACGCCCTGGATCTCCAGCGGCGACCAGATATTGCGGCGCTGCATAGGGTCGTTGCGGATTTTCTGGCCGACCTCGCGGATCAGTTTGATCGCGTCGTCGATGTCCATGTTGTACGGGATCGCCACGCGGAAGATCGCGTAGCCGAACTCCCGCGAGTAGTTCTTGATGCTTTTGATTTCGCTGAACGGGATGGTGTGCACGATGCCGTCGATGTCGCGCAGGCGCACGGTGCGAATGGTCAGGCCTTCGACCGTGCCCAGGTGGCCGCCGACGTCGACGTAGTCGTCGATGGCCAGGGAGTCTTCGATGATGATGAACAGACCGGTGATCAAGTCCGCCACCAGCGATTGTGCACCGAAGCCGATGGCCAGGCCGATCACACCGGCACCGGCCAGCAGCGGCGTGACGTTCATGCCCATGTTCGCCAGTGCGACGATGGCGGCGATGATGAAAATGGTCACGAACAGCACGTTGCGGATCAACGGCATCATGGTCTGGGCGCGGGCATTGGCCAGGCCTTTGCGCGAGCGCGTCAGGGCGTGGTGGATCGCGGTGTCGCTGAGGATCCAGATCAGCCAGGCAAACAATAGCGTACCGCCCAGGCCGAACAGCTTGACGCTGATTTCATGGCCGTCGCCTTCGGTAAACCGAATCAAGGAAAGGCCCCACACCCGCAGGCCCAACTCGATAAACGCCAGCCACACCAGCAGATGGGCGAGGGTGTAGAAGAAACTCTTCAGGCGCTCGGAATACAGTGCATGACGCTTGTGCCCGCGCTGCGGCTTGAGCGCATGGCGACGCACCAGGCCGTTGATCACCATGCACAACACCAACAGCACCGTGCACAGCAGCGACTGGCGCAGGGCGGTGCTGGTGTCGCCGGCGGACAGGAAGGTGGCGAACAGCGAAATGCCCACCAGCAACAACGCCGGCAGGTACCAGAAGGTACCGATAATCGAGAGGGTGTCGCTGAGGGCGCGGCGAGTGAGGCGGCGCGACAGCGGCTGGTTGCGGATCAGGTGCGCAATCGGCCGGCGAAAGCGCAGGATGAACACACCGGTGGAGAGGGCCGCCATCACATTGGCCACGGTCGCGGCGGTGTGGGCCAGGTGCGGTCCCAGGGATTGCATCATGCGCGGGTCGCTCAGGGCTTCGCCGAAAGCGGCGAAACTGCCGATCAGCCACAGCGGGCGAAAGGCCTGGTGGCGCAGGATGTACAGCGCACGATGGCGGTGCGGACCGTCGAGCAGGGAGAACGCAATCACGCAGATCGCCGAAAAACAGGTGCCCACCACCAGCGCATAGGCCAGCACCATCGCCAGGGATTTGCCCAGGGACGAAGGCAGGGCGTAGCTCAGGTACACGGTGATGACCAGGGCGATCAGCCACGGCCCGAGTTTGCGCAGGGCGAAGCGCAGCATGTCCCATGTGCGTGGATGTTGCGGCAATTCTTCGGGCAGGCCGAAACGTTCGCGCACGCGGTGGCTGAGCCAGATCAGCGCGGCGGCCAGCAGGCTCCACACCGCCAGGATCAAGGCAAAGCCGAAAATGATCGGCAGCCATTCGCTGGCTGGCAGCATCAGGGCTTCAAGTTCGTCCTTGGCCTGGTCGACTTCATCGGACCAGCGCCCCAGTGGGCTGTCGCTGCCGGAGAATTGCTGTTCCAGGCCTGACAGCGTACTGCCGATCAAGCCGAGCACGCCTTGCTCGGCGACCGGCTGGGCCTTTTGCGTCGCGGCGCGCAGCTTTTTCAGGTCGCTGAGCAACTGGGTGCGCTGCTGGTCGTTCTCCAGGGTCTTGATCACCTCGTCCAGCGATTGCCCCAAGGGCACCTCGGCCTGCGGTTGGGGCTTGCTGGAGCCTGCGAGTAACCCGGGCAGGCCCGCCGCGTGGGCGGGCGAGGTCGGCAGCAGAATGAGCAGGGCGAGCAGCAGGCAACAGGGCAGGGCAAACAGACGGGAAAGCACGAGGCGGTCAACCTTGGAGACGACGAATTGACCGAGTGTACGAGGGCGCTATGCCAGATGCGAGTGCAATTGTCATTCGGCCAGCTTGGCCAGGATTTTGTACACCACGGTGCCCAGAATCAGCAGCATGCCGATCCACATGCCGAACACGCCCAGAGGCTTGTCGCGAAAGTTGAAGCCTACCGCCAGCAGGATCATGCCGATCAGGATGGGAATCAGCATGGCGTGGAACGAGGACATGGGGATCATGGAGCGACGGCCTTGTCTGAGGGGAATATCGACCAGTCTAGGTCGGATTGCGCAAAGTGCAGGTGATGCAGGTCAGGTGGATGCAAAACCAATGTGGGAGGGGGGGTGTCCCCTCCCACCTACAGGCAGTCCTGGTTTCAGGGCAGGTCGTGGCTGGCGTAGAACGCGCCCAACACCTTCACCAAATGCGCCAGGTCATGGCTGCCGCACAGTTCACGGATCGAATGCATGGCAAACGTCGGCAGGCCGATGTCCACGGTGCGCACGCCCAGGTGGCTGGCGGTGATCGGGCCGATGGTCGAGCCGCAGCCCATGTCGCTGCGCACCACGAAGCTCTGCACCGGCACTTCCTGGGCCATGCACAGGTGGCGGAAGAAACCGGCGGTTTCGCTGTTGGTGGCGTAGCGCTGGTTGCTGTTTACCTTAATCACCGGGCCGGCGTTGAGCTTGGGGCCGTGGTTGGCGTCGTGCTTGTCGGCGTAGTTAGGGTGCACGCCGTGGGCGTTGTCGGCCGACACCAGCAGGGATTTCTGGATGGTGCGCACGAATTCATCACCTTCGGGCAACAGGCGACGCAGGGTCTGCTCCAGCATCGGGCCATCGGCGCCACAGGCCGAGCAGGAGCCGACTTCTTCGTGGTCGTTGCACACCAGCACGCAGGTTTCCTCGCTGTCGCTGGTCAGCAGGGCCTGCAGACCGGCGTAGCACGACAGCAGGTTGTCCAGGCGCGCGCCGGCGATGAAGTCGCCGTTGAGCCCGATCACCGCGGCGCTCTGGGTGTCGTAGAAGCTCAACTCATAATCGAGTACGACGTCGGCATTGAGCCCGTGTTCGCGGGCCAGTTGGTCGGTGAGCACGGCGCGGAAGTCTACGCGCTCGTCACCGGCGAACTGCGCCAGGATCGGCGGCAGCTCGGTCTGGGCATTGATCGCCCAGCCCTGGTTGGCTTCGCGATTGAGGTGGATGGCCAGGTTGGGGATGATCGCGATCGGCAGTTTGAAGTCGATCAATTGGCTTTCGACCTTGCCATCGCGGCGGAAGGTCACGCGCCCGGCCAGCGACAGGTCGCGGTCGAACCACGGTGCCAGCAGGGCACCGCCGTAGACTTCCACGCCCAACTGCCAGAAGCCCTGGCGTTGCAATTCCGGCTGCGGCTTGACTCGCAGGCACGGGCTGTCGGTATGGGCGCCGACCAGGCGAATGCCGCCCTGCAGTGGTGAATGGCGGCCGAGTTTGAAGGCGATGATCGAGGAGTCGTTACGGGTGAGGTAGTAGCGTCCGTTGGCTTCGGTGGTCCAGGTTTCGCGCTCGTCGAGACGCTGGTAACCGGCCGCTTCCAGGCGCTGGGCCAGGGCGGCGGTGGCATGAAAAGGAGTAGGGGAGGCCTTGAGAAAGTCGATCAGGCCTTGATTCAACGCTTCGCGCATAAATAGCTCCAGACAGCAATGCGCGGAGTTTACCGTTCGATGGCGGCAAGTGCACATAACAAATGTGGGAGAAGGCTTGCCCCCGATTGCAGTGTGTCAGTCAGTACATCTGTCACTGATACGCCGTCATCGGGGGCAAGCCCCCTCCCACATTTGCCTGTGTTGACCACTTAAAAGGGTGCAGGGCACTCGAAGCGCAGGCGCTCGCCGCTTTGCGGATGGGTAAAGCTGAGCATGCTCGCGTGCAGGCACAGGCGCGGCCACGCAGCCAGGGCTTGTTCGTGGGCGTACAGGCCATCCCCCAACAGAGGGTGGCCGATGGATAGCATATGCACACGCAATTGGTGCGAGCGTCCGGTGATGGGTGTCAGCTCAACGCGGCACCAGTCGCCGCAGCGCTCCAGCACCTTCCAGAAGGTCAGCGCATGTTTGCCGAATTCGTGGTCCACCACATGGCGGGGCTTGGTGGGTGGGTCGTAGCGCAGGGGCAGGTCGATGCTGCCGCTGTCCAGCGTCGGTTGGCCCCAGGCCAGGGCAGTGTAGGCCTTTTCGGTTTCACGGTCGTGAAACTGGCGCGACAGCTCGCGATGAGTATCGGCGTCGCGGGCCAGCAGGATAATGCCCGAGGTTTCCCAGTCCAGCCGGTGGACGATGCGAGCTTCAGGGTAGCCGTTTTCCTGCAGGCGCGTGATCAGGCAATCCTTGTTGTCGTCGGCGCGCCCAGGCACCGAGAGCAGCAGGGTCGGCTTGTTCACCACCAGGACAGCGGCGTCCTGGTAAAGGATATGAATGTTGGACAACGGCATTAAACAGCCTCGTAACAAACGCCAACGGCGGCTGGGCCACCCGGCTCCCGCGAAGGGAGCCGAATGACCGAGCCGCCGTGGCGACCGCCCGTTCGATCAACGATCGGGCAGGGTGATGTTGAGTTCCAGAATCGAGCAGCTGCCGTCGTTTTCCAGGGCGACATGCACGTCATCGTTGCCGATATTGACGTACTTGCGGATCACCTCGACCAGTTCCTTCTGCAAGGCTGGCAGGTAATCCGGGGTGCTGCGTTGGCCGCGTTCGTGCGCCACGATGATCTGTAGACGCTCTTTCGCGACCGACGCGGTGCTTGGCTTTTTGTTGGCGCGAAAGAAGTCGAGAAATTTCATTGTTCAATTGCCTCCAAAGATACGCTCGAAGAATCCCTTCTTCTTGACATCGAGGAAGCGATGTTCCACGGACTTGCCCAGCAGGCGGTCGACCGCATCGCTGTACGCCTGGCCGGCGTCGCTCTGGTCATCGAGGATCACCGGAACACCCTGGTTGGAGGCCTTGAGCACCGCTTGGGATTCTGGAATGACGCCCAGCAGGGTCACGGCAAGGATTTCCTTCACGTCTTCAACGCCGAGCATTTCGCCGTTGCTGACGCGCTCAGGGTTGTAGCGGGTGAGCAGCAAGTGCTCCTTGATCGGGTCCTGGCCTTCTTCGGCGCGCTTGGATTTGCTGGCCAGCAGGCCGAGCATGCGGTCCGAGTCACGTACCGAGGAGACTTCCGGGTTGGTCACGACGATGGCTTCGTCGGCGAAATACATCGCCAGGTGCGCGCCGGTCTCGATACCCGCAGGGGAATCGCAGACCACGTATTCGAAGGTTTCCTTCAGCTCGGCAAGAACTTTGCCTACGCCTTCCTTGGTCAGCGCGTCTTTGTCGCGGGTCTGGCTGGCGGCCAGCACGTACAGGTTCTCAAGACGCTTGTCCTTGATCAGAGCCTGTTGCAGGTTGGCTTCGCCGTTGACCACGTTGACGAAGTCGTACACCACGCGGCGTTCGCAGCCCATGATCAGGTCGAGGTTACGCAAACCCACGTCGAAGTCGACGATGACTGTCTTGTGGCCGCGCAACGCGAGACCGGTACCGATAGCGGCGCTGGTGGTGGTCTTACCCACACCACCCTTGCCGGATGTAACCACGAGAATCTTGGCCAAGGTGTTTCACCCCTAAGGAAAAAGGACTTTTCAGCCCCTGAAAAACATCTCTTGAAACTCGCTGCAGGCGGACAGCCCTTGTAGGAAAAAAGCTGTGGCTCCCATGGGGAACGCCAGCTTTCAGTTATTCCTACGCAAGTCTTGCCGGTTTCGCTGTGCTATCAGAGTCTAGAGATGCTTGGAAAATGCGGCAGTATCCGTTAAAGGCGGACGATGTTCAACACATCGCCCGACAGGCTTATCTGCACCCCGGCGCCCCACAGCGGATCGCGGCGCAAATCTTCGGAAACCTTGTACTGGCCGGCGATGGACACCAGTTCAGCGGTCAACTGCTGACAGAAAATACGGGCCTTGGTGTCACCCTTGATCCCGGCGAGGGCGCGTCCGCGCATCGGGCCGTATACATGGATATTGCCATCGGCGAGAAGTTCCGCGCCGGGGCTGACGGAGGAGACGATCACCAGGTCGCCGCCCTGGGCGTAAATCTGCTGCCCGCCGCGTACGGGCGTGGTGATGATCTTTGTAGGCTTGATCGTCGGCTCGGGTGGTTTTTCCGGTTTTTTCTTCAGCTCGCCTTCGGTCGGATCGAGCGGTCGCTCGCGTGCACCCGACGGTGGCAGTACTGGCAGTTCAATGGCGATTGCCGCGGCAATGTCTTCGATCCGGCTGGCCCGGATGGCCAGGGTGCGCAGGCCATGGGAGCGGCACACGCGCATCAGGCCGGGCAGGTCGATGGCGCCTTGACCGGCGGGCAGTTTGTCCAGGGCCAGCACCAGCGGGGCGTTGTTGAAGAAGTTGGGGGCCAGGGCGACCTTGGCGGCGAGCTGGCGGTCCAGGGCCTCGAGGTCGTTGCGCGCCAGTTCCAGCACGGTGATGGCGAGCATGCTGCCTTTCAACTGGAACACGGGATCTTGGTCTAGCGGTTCGGTTTGGCTCATGGTCGGCATAAAGCGGCTTGTCACGAAAAGTGTCGAGACTTATAACGAGAACACTCACCCGCCGCAAGCCGAGTCGAACCGTTGTAGAATGCGCGGCCCTTGTCTTTACCGGAATCTGTAATGGATCGCCCGCGTTTTCGAGCTGTATTTTTTCACCCGCGATTTTGGCTGTTATGGCTGGGACTCGGCCTGCTCTGGCTGGTGACCCAATTGCCGTACCGCGCGCTGCTGGCCATTGGTCGGCTGCTGGGCGCGGGCATGTACCGTGTGGCCGGCGAGCGCCGCCGCATTGCCGCGCGCAACCTGGAGCTGTGCTTCCCGGAAAAATCCGCCGAGGAGCGCAAGCGGCTGCTCAAGGAGAACTTCGCATCCACCGGCATCGCCTTCTTTGAAATGGCCATGAGCTGGTGGTGGTCGCGCCAGCGCCTGGCGCGGCTGGCCCATGTCGAGGGCCTGCAACACCTCAAACAGGCGCAGTTGGACGGCAAGGGCGTGATCCTGATGGCCCTGCATTTCACCACCCTGGAAATCGGCGCGGCGCTGCTCGGCCAGAAGCACACCATCGACGGCATGTACCGCGAGCATGGCAACGCGTTGTTCGACTATGTCCAGCGCCGTGGCCGCGAGCGGCATAACCTCGACTCCCTGGCGGTGGAACGCGAAGACGTGCGCGGCATGCTCAAGCTGCTGCGCGCCGGCCGCGCCATCTGGTATGCACCGGACCAGGACTACGGCGCCAAGCAAAGCATTTTTGTGCCGCTGTTCGGCATTCAGGCCGCCACCGTCACTGCCACCAGCAAGTTCGCCCGCCTGGGTAAGGCGCTTGTGGTGCCGTTCACCCAGGAGCGCCTGGCCGATGGCAGTGGCTATCGCCTGGTGATCCACCCGCCGCTGGCTGACTTCCCCGGTGACAGCGATGAGGTCGACTGCCTGCGCATCAACCAGTGGATCGAAGCCTGCGTGCGTGAATGCCCCGAGCAATACCTATGGACCCACCGCCGCTTCAAGAGCCGGCCGGCGGGTGAACCGAAACTGTACGAAAAACGCCGTCGATAAGACCGACCTTTCCCCACATGGAGTGACGCGATGCGCCCAGCTGAACCGGTTACAGGCTTGATTCTTTCCGGCGGTGGGGCGCGAGCGGCGTATCAGGTGGGGGTACTGGCGGGGATTGCCGAGCTGTTGCCGCCGGGGGCGCCCAACCCGTTTCCGGTGATCGTCGGCACGTCGGCCGGGGCGATCAATGCCGTGAGCCTGGCCAGTGGCGCCATGGATTTTCGCGCGTCCATCGAGCGCCTGACCGCGTTCTGGCAGGGCTTTCGCAGCCACCTTGTGCTGCGCAGCGATTGGCCCGGCGTGGCGCGCCAGGCCGGGCGCTTCCTGATTCACAGCCTGCTGGGTCTGGGCCGCCAGGTGCCGGTGGCGCTGCTCAACAGCTCGCCATTGCGTGACCTGTTGCAGGACAAGCTGCACCTGCCGGGGATCGACGAAGCCATTCGGCAAAAGCACCTGCATGCGGTGGCGGTCACAGCCTTTGGCTATGAGTCGGGGCAAGCCGTGACCTTCTACCAGGGCGGCGGCACCATTGACGCCTGGCTGCGCCATCGACGCATCGGCGTGCCGACCCAACTGACGGTTGAGCACCTGCTCGCCAGTTCGGCGATCCCGCTGCTGTTTGCCCCGGTGAAGCTCGACCAGGAATATTTCGGGGACGGTGCGGTGCGCCAGTCGGCGCCCATCAGCCCGGCACTGCACCTGGGTGCCAGTCGCGTGCTGGTGGTTGGCGTCAGCGGCAACCCGCGTGGCAACGAGCCGGTCGTGCAGCGCGTCTACACCGGGCAGCAACCGACCTTGGCGCAGATTGGCGGGCACATGCTCAACAGCACCTTCATCGACAGCCTGGAAAGCGATATCGAATTGCTGGAACGCCTCAATCAGTTCAGCCATCTGCAACCGGCCGACAGCGCGGCGCGCGGTCTGGCGCCGGTGGAGGTGCTGGTGATCGCCCCCAGCCAGCCCATCGACGAAATCGCCGCGCGGCATCGCCAGGAAATGCCGGCGGCGTTGCGTGTGTTCCTGCGCGGGCCGGGTGCGACCAAGACCAGCGGGGCAGGGGTGCTGAGCTACTTGTTGTTCGAGGCGGGGTATTGCAGCGAATTGATCGAGTTGGGCAGGAAAGATGCGCTGGCCAAGCGTGAAGAGATCACCCGGTTCCTGGGTTTGCAGCCTGTCTGACTGTGGGAGGGGCGAGCCCCTCTCACACGCGCACCTGCGGTGTTCGATCAGAAGTGATACTTGACCAGGAAGCTCGCCGTGTCCTGAGTCGTCTTGAACGCGCCGGAATCTTCGATGCCGTACTTGTTCTTCCAGTAGTCGTATTCGAAACCGACGTACAGCTGTTTCTCGCCCCAGTTCATGGCTTTGCCCAGGTCGTATTTGACCTGAGGGTTGAAGTGCAGGTTGGCGTGGTAGGTGCCGCGGGCGTTCTTGTCGTTGTCCACCACCCAGTCCATGAAGCCGTCGATCAGGATGTTCGAGTTGCCCACCGGGATCGTGTACGACCATACCGGGGTGATCTGCCACACGCCGTCACCTGGCCGATTGCCTTCGGTCTGGCGCTGGTAGAAGTTCAACTGGAAGTAATCGAAACCGGGGATGTTCAAATCGAAGCCGGGGCCGACCAGGTACGACTCGTTGTCGCCTTCGCCGAACTCGTACGTCATCGCCAGCAATACGTCTTTTATCGGGCCGAAGGACAAGTCCTGGTCGAAAATCTTGCCGAACGACAAGCGCGGGCTGAACTCACCGTAGTAGGTGTTCGGGCCGACGTTGCCGTCTTCCTTGCCGTTATAAAAGATGCGGTCGAGGAAGAAGAAGTTGTCGCCGTACTTCCACGCGTCGGCATGTTCGAACGTGACTGTCTGCTGGATCTGCGGGTTGACGGTGAAGTTCTTGCCCCACAAATACGTCAGGCTGTTGTTCTGCCACTGCAACAAGTCACCGGCCACGGCCTGGCCGCCGGCCAGCAGGGATCCCGCCAGTACCAGGCCTTTGAACATAGGTTTCATTCGGTTGCTCCCGAGTTAAAGTTTTATGTTTTTCTTTTAGTGCAGGCGCTCTGATGCGGCGCCTTTGGTTCGCTGTGAATATCGTCTGATCGGTCAGCTTTTATGGGTTTAGCAAGAGCCGCGCCAACGCGTTGAAGAGCAATCGATTCGAGCGGGCGCGGAGAATACTGATAACCCTGCCTGGCCTCAAGCGCGCTGTTACAGGGCGTACAGCGCGATGATGGGGCATTCAGGTGTGCGCGTGCTCGACCACCGCTCGCTCGGCGCCCCCGAGGATGTTGAACAGCACATTCAACGACAACGCGCTGAGGGTGGCCATGGCGATGCCGCTGTGAGTGATCGGGCTCATCCACAGCGGCAGTTGGGCGAAGAACTCCGGGCGCACCACGGGAATCAGGCCCATGCCGATGCTCACCGCCACCAGCAACTGGTTGCGGCGGTCGGCGATGTCGGCTTCCTGCAGAATCTTGATGCCGGTGGCCGCCACCATGCCGAACATGGCAATCGCCGCGCCGCCCAGCACCGCCGGCGGAATCGACGCCACCAGGTAAGCGGCTTTGGGCAACAGGCTGAGCACGATCAGAAACGCCCCGGCCATGATCGTCACCGAGCGGCAGCGCACGCCGGTCATCTGCACCAGGCCGATGTTCTGGGCGAACGAGGAATGGGTGAAGGTGTTGAAGAACCCGGCCACGAACGACGCGCCGGCGTCGCACAGCAGGCCACGACGCAGCATCTTTGGCGTGACCTCGCGGTCGGTGATCTTGCCCAGCGCCAGGAACATCCCGGTGGACTCAACGAAGATGATCACCACCACCAGGCACATCGACAGAATCGGCGCCAACTCGAAAGTGGGCATGCCGAAATGCAGCGGCGTCACCACCTGCACCCACGGTGCCAGCGCCAGGCCGCTGAGGTCGACCATACCGAGGACGCCGCACAGGGCGTAACCCAGGCCCATGCCGATCAGCACCGAGATATTGACCCAGAAGCCTCGCATAAAGCGGTTGATCAGCAGGATGGTGGCCAGCACCAACGCGGCAATCGTCAGGTAGATGGGGGAGCCGAAGGTGGCCGCCGCGCTGCCGCCACCGGCCCAGTTCACGGCCACCGGGAACAGCGACAGGCCGATGGCGGTGATCACGGTGCCGGTCACCAGCGGTGGGAAAAAGCGCACGACCTTGGACATGAACGGCGCGATCAGCATGCCGAAGAACCCGGCGGCGATGGTGGCGCCGAAGATCCCCTGCAAGCCGATACCGGGCATGCCGGCCATGGCGACCATGCTGCCGACGGCGGCGAAACTGGCGCCCATCATCACCGGCATGCGAATGCCCAGAGGGCCGATGCCGAACGACTGCACCATGGTGGCGACGCCGGCCACCAGCAGGTCGGCGTTGATCAGAAAGGCGATTTCTTCACGGCTCAGGCCGGCGGCCTGGCCAATGATCAGAGGCACGGCGACGGCGCCGCCGTACATCAACAAGACGTGTTGCAGGCCGACCAGAATCAGTTGCAAGAGGGGCAGCCGCACCATGGCGGGCGCGGCAGGAGTCTGCGGTTCTAACGGGGACATGCAACACCTCGAATCTTTTTTATTTTTGTATTGTGTGGAACGCAATCTCTAAACCACTGCAAGTCACCTGTGGGAGGGGGCAAGCCCCCCTCGCACATTTTGGAGTTGCACCAGGCTGTTAGTTGGTATGCGCCCCCTGGTTGATCCAGGTGCCGATCAGATCGCGCTCCTGCTGGGTCATCTGGGTAATGTTGCCCAGCGGCATGATCTGGCTCGCCACGGCCTGGGCCTGGATGCGCGCCGCCTGCTGCTGGATCTGCGCCGGTGTATCGAACATCACGCCGGCCGGCGCGGTGCTGAACAGCGGGCTGGTGGGCTTGGCCGAATGGCATACGGCGCAGCGCTCCTGGATCACCCCATGCACCTTGTCGAAATCCACCGTGGCCTGGGCTGGCGCAGGCGCAGGCGCCGGTGCCGCAGCAGGCGCGGCGGGCTTGGCACCACCGCCCAGGGCGGTTTCCGGCAGTGGCTGGTACTCGATGGCCGCCGGTGCCTTGGCCACTTCCGCGACCGGCTTGGGACCGGTCACATACGCCAGGCAAATCATCGCTAACGCGCCCACCGGCAGGGTCCATGCGTATTTCTGACTGTTGTGCCGGGTGTTGAAGTAATGCCGCACCAACACCGCCGCCACCGCGATACCGGCCAGGATCAGCCAGTTGTAGTGGCTGCCGTAGGTGCTCGGGAAGTGGTTGCTGATCATGATGAACAGCACCGGCAAGGTGAAGTAGTTGTTATGGCGCGAGCGCAGCAGGCCCTTGGCCGGCAAGGCCGGATCGGGTGTGCGGTTCTCGGCGATGGCCGCCACCAGCGCGCGTTGTGCCGGCATGATGATGCGGAACACGTTGCCCACCATGATGGTGCCGATCACCGCGCCTACGTGCAGGTAAGCGCCGCGTCCACTGAACACTTGGCTGAAGCCATACGCGGCGCCAATCAACAGCACGAACAGGATGAAGCCGAGCAGGGCAGGGCGCTTGCCCAGGGCCGAGTCGCAGAGGAAGGAGTAGATAAACCAGCCGACGAACAGCGAGCCGATGCCCAGCAACACGCCTTGCGGACCACTGAGGCTGCTACCCGGTGCCAGCAGGTACAAGGTCGGGTTGGAGTAGAACACCACACACAGCAGCGCGACGCCCGACATCCAGGTGAAATAGGCTTCCCATTTGAACCAGTGCAGGTTGTCCGGCATGGTCGGCGGGGCCAGTTTGTATTTTTCCAGGTGGTAGATGCCGCCACCGTGGATCGCCCACAAGTCGCCGGCCAGGCCGTCCTTGGGGTTGACGCGGTTGAGGTTGTTTTCCAGCCAGACGAAGTAGAACGAAGCGCCGATCCAGGCGACGCCAGTGATCATGTGAACCCAGCGCACGCTCAGGTTCAGCCATTCCAACAGATGTGCTTCCACAGTCTTTACCTCTCGCCTGTCACCCTTGTTGTCGGGTGATCCGGCCTTCTCTTATTGGTGGGGGGCGAGGATCAACCGCTCATCCTCTTGGAAAAAATGCTCATCGCAGTTATTGCCTGTGCCACTGCGATCAACCACCAGGAAGTCATCCCGCTTTTCGATCGTCAGCACCGGGTGGTGCCAGACGCCGCGATGGTAATTAATGCCCTGCCTGCCGTTGGTGACGAAGGCGCGGACCAAGCCTGATACAGGTACATCGCCAAGTGGCGCGACCACGATCAGAAAGGGGTTGCCGAGCAGCGGAATGAAAGCCTGGCTGCCCAGCGGGTGTCTCTCCAGCATGCACACGGTCAGCGGCATGTCCTGCGCGTCGGCGCGGAAGATGCTGATGATGGCGTGGTCTTCCGGCTTCGCGGTTTCGACCGTGGCCAATTTGTGAAAGCGCATGGTCGACCCGTTGTTGATCATGAAGTGATCGCTGCCGTCGGTTTCGATAACGTCTCCGAAAGGGGCGAAGGCTTCTTTGGTCAGGGGTTCGATCATCAGTGTGCGCATGGCTGTCTTCTTATCCGAGTTCTGTGTTGTCTGGTCTATTGCTATCGCGGGCAAGCCCGTTCCCACAGGGGAATGCATTCCAAATGTGGGAGCGGGCTTGCCCGCGATTGGGTTCACCGCTTATTTAGCGACCTTGCCCAGCACGCGCAGGCGGCTTACACCCCCATCCGGGAACACGTTCAGGCGGATGTGGGTAATCGGCCCCAGCGCCTTGATCTGCTCGGCAAAGGTATGTTCGGCGTGCATTTCCAGCTTCTGCGCCGGCAGCAGTTCGCGCCAGAACAGCGACTGGGTTTCGATCTGGCTGTCGGTGCCGCCTTTCACGAAAGCACCCTGGATCGAGCAGGTGTCCGGGTAGTTGCCCTTGAAGTGCAGGGTGTCGACGATGATTTTTTCGATCTCGCCCGGATGACCCAGGGCGACAATCACCCAGTCATTGCCTGGCGTGCGGCGACGCGCGGTTTCCCAGCCATCGCCCATGTTGATGCCACGGCCTGGGTTGAGGATGTTGCTCATGCGGCCGAAGTGTTCGTCGGAGCACGCCAGGGCGCGACCGCCGTTGAGCGCCGCCGCCAGGTCGACTTGTTCGTTGTCGCCCACCACCGACCAGTCGCGGAACGGCACGCCGTACACACGCAGACGCGCCACGCCGCCATCCGGGTAGATGTTGAAACGCAAGTGGCTGAACGCCTGGTCGTTGTTGATCTCGTGGTAGTGGTGGCTGTTGCCCTGCAGCTCGACGGCCGACAGTACTTCGGTCCACTGGGTATTTGCGTCAGGCTCGCCGGAGGCCAGGAAGCAGGCTTCCAGGGAGGCCGACGGCGGGTAGTTGCCGGTGAAGAATGAAGTGTCGATGTCCACGCCCTTGATCGAACCCGGCACGCCCAGGCGGATCACTGCGCTGTCGTAACCTTCGAAGCGCTTGCGGCGCGACTCCCAGCCGTCCATCCACTTGCCGTTGTCATCGAACACGCCCTCCTTCCACACGGCCGGGGTCGGCTGGAACAAGCGGTTGGCGTCGGCGAACCAGTCATCGGTCACGGAGATGATCTTGGTGCCCAAGCGGGCGTCGGCCAGGTTGACGAACTTTTCGAAAGGTACGGGTTGCGCTTTCATTCTTCTTGTCTGCCTTAGATAGAGTGGCTGGGGATGGTGTTTAGAGGGTCAGTAAACGGAACAACGCGATCTTGTTGATCTCGTCCAGGGCGCACTTGAACTCGGTGTCTGCCGAATTGTGGATGCGCGTTTCGAACGCGGCGAGGATCTGATGCCGGTTGCTGCCTTTTACCGCCATGATGAAGGGAAACTTGAACTTGGCTTTGTAGGCCTCATTCAGCTCGGTGAAGCGCGAGAACTCTTCGGCCGTGCATTGGTGAATACCCGCGCCCGCTTGTTCATCGGTGCTGGCTTGGGTCAGTTGGCCCTGGACGGCAGCTTTTCCGGCCAGGTCGGGGTGAGCATTGATCAGCGCCAGTTGCGAGGCGTGATCAGCACTCAACAGGATATCGCTCATGCGCTGGTGCAGAGTTTCGATCTGATCGATCGACGCGTCCTGGCCCAGGTCGAAGGCCTTTTCGGCCACCCATGGCGAGTGTTCGTAGATATCGGCAAAGGCCTGCACGAAAGCATCACGGCTTAAGGTCGAGGGTTGCAGGGTTCGGAACGCAGTCATTTCGCCGCTCCCTTGTAAGGGTGAGTGGCTTGCCAGTGACGGGCGATGTCGACGCGGCGGGTGAACCACACCTGTTCGTGGCTTTTGGCGTATTCGATAAAGCGTTTGAGCGAGGCCAGGCGCGCCGGGCGACCGATCAGACGGCAATGCAGGCCGATGGAGAGCATTTTCGGGGCTTCGGCGCCTTCGGCATAAAGCACGTCGAACGCATCCTTGAGGTACTCGAAAAAGTCATCGCCCTTGTTGAACCCCTGCACCTGGGTGAAGCGCATGTCGTTGGTGTCCAGCGTGTAGGGGATCACCAGGTGCGGCTTGCCGGTGGGGGTGTTCGGTTCCCAGTAAGGCAGGTCGTCGTCGTAGGTGTCGCAGTCATAGAGAAAGCCGCCTTCCTCCATCACCAGCCGCCGGGTGTTGGGGCCGGTGCGCCCGGTGTACCAGCCCAGTGGCCGTTCACCGGTCAGTTCGGTAAGGATGCGGATGGCTTCGAGCATATGCTCGCGTTCCTGCGCTTCGTCCATGTACTGGTAGTCGATCCAGCGGTAACCGTGGCTGCAGATCTCGTGACCGGCGGCGACCATGGCGCGGATCACGTCCGGGTGACGCTGGGCGGCCATGGCCACGGCGAAGATGGTCAGCGGGATATCGAATTGTTTGAACAACTTAAGGATGCGCCACACCCCCGCACGGCTGCCGTATTCATACAGCGACTCCATGCTCATGTTGCGCTCGCCTTGCAGCGGCTGGGCCGAGACCATTTCCGAAAGGAACGCCTCCGACTCTTTATCGCCGTGCAAAATGTTGCGTTCACCGCCCTCTTCGTAGTTGAGTACGAACGACAAGGCAATGCGCGCCTTGCCCGGCCAGTGGGGATGAGGAGGGTTACTGCCGTAACCGATCAGGTCGCGTGGGTAGTCAGCGCTCACTGCAGTCTTCCTTCTTGTGCGTGGTAGCGAGTGTGTGGCGGCCAGCGGAAAGACTGGGTGGCGTCACAGCGATGGGCTGATTGTATACAACTTGATAGCCACTTTGTAAGCCTGTATTTCCGCATTTTTTCCAGACCGCTTGCACAGCTTAGCACTGCAAGAAACTTGCCCGGTCGGTCAGTAAATGTCTAAAAGGTCGTTCAAAAGCGAGGATTACCAAGAATTCAAACACCAGCACTGGGCCAAGCGGCGCAGGCTGAAATTTGTCATTTTTATTGTGTACAATTTTCGTTGAAAGTGTCTTAATCAGCCATCGCCACGTTTTTCTCGCCCTGAAAAAGTGCGGCCTCATTGACCTGACTGAACGGAGCCCCGACCCATGGGACGACTGACCACACACGTACTCGACGCGGCCCACGGCTGCCCCGGCAGCGCCATCAAGGTCGAACTGTACCGCGTCGAAGGCACGCAACTGGAACTGGTGGCCACTGCGGTGACCAACAGCGACGGCCGTTGTGACGCGCCGCTGCTGCAAGGCGACGACTATCGCAGCGGCGTCTACCAAGTGCAGTTCAGCGCGGGCGACTACTACCGCGCCCGCGGCGTGCAACTGCCGCAGCCGGCCTTTCTGGACGTAGTGGTGCTGCGTTTCGGCATCAGCGCCGAACAGGATCACTACCATGTGCCCTTACTGATTTCGCCTTACAGCTACTCGACCTATCGCGGTAGCTGAGTCGTCACCGCGCATCACCCCCAAAGCTCTTCGTTGGTTTCGCCCGCCCACACTGCGGGCTTTTTTTCTTTCGTCACACATTCAACTATCTAGCGCCCCTTGAGGCGCTGCGGTGCATAGGCTTGGCCTTTTCATCATAGAGACGAAAACGCTATGTCCTCACCGCCCTTCAGCCTGTCACCACCCGACGGCGCTGATTCCGACGCCGCGGTCGAAGCAGCGTCGCAGTTCATTCGCGACCAGTTGACCCGACGAGTCAACACCTGCGCCCATCCCAGCCGCCTGATCAATCAGATCGGTCTTGCCGAGCGCCGTTGCCGAGAGTCGACCCAAGCCCTCTCTCGTCTGATAGGGCGTTCGCCCAAGGTGTTGACGGTGATCCGCGCAGAGCTGCGCAAAGCGTTCGAGGTTGACCCCGACCGCCTGTTGTTTACTGAGACCAAGGCGCCTGGGGTGGTCCACAAAGTGGACAGTTTGACGGAGCGGGCTTTGTTGCTGCTGGTGCTGCCTTCGGTGTCGATCAATGTCAATCAATTTACCGTCCTGAGCATCGAAGGAGAGCCGCAACGTCGGTTGCCGTATACACCGCTGCAAGTGCTGCGACGAGTTATCGCAATGCGGCTTTTCGAGCGCCTGGCCCACGCGGTGAGCGATTATTGGGACACGCCGGCCCAGGGTTCCTGGCGCACACGGCGGGAGCGTTGGGTCGATTTATACACGCAGCTGTTCGCCGATCAGGCGTTTATGGCGCGCCAACTTGATGAACTGTCAAGTGCAGGTATTGCCATGGTAAAGGCGCTGATCGATGCGCCGACCGCCGAGGCGCGCCAGCGCGCGGGCGGTGACTGGGCCAGTGTGCGCGTGGCTCAGTTGATGTGGCCAGGTACCTCGGCGGTAGCGATCCCGGGCGCACTGCACCTCTATCGTGAAGGCGACCCGGTGGATGCGCCCCATGTTATTCACCTGCCGGGTGCGGCGCGCAATTTCTACGAGTATCGCTCTTTCGCAAGCCTTCAGTGCGGCTTGCTGGAGCTGGAATCGTCTCGGCTCCACGACCTGTGGCAGTGCCTGCCGTTAAACCGTCGTAACGGGTTATGCAGGCCTGCTGACTTGTCGGCAGCCTCCACGGTCATGCGCGGCCTTGAGGTGATGAGCAATGCGTTAGAACTGGGCGCGCAGGCCTTGCTCACAGGGCAATCGAGCAACGAATTGGCCTGTGCGGTCAGTGTCAACCACGCGCACGTGTTTTCCAGTGATCGGCCCCGGCCACCGCCGCTGGACGCCGTGCGTCTGCTCGCATACGCGGAGGGGTTCAGGAAGCAAATGGTCGGCAGCGCTCGACTCGGTGCCCTTGGCGATCAATTGCTTGATTGGGATCATCGACGACGGCGCGCGGAAATTATCTTCGCCAGTACCACGTCCGGGCTGGCCTTGCGCACCGTACAGGAACGGGCAAAGCGCTACGAACAACGGGTGCTTGCGTTGCTTGACCCCTCCGACCCAGGCGCCGACACGCCGACCTATCAGGCGCTCACGACGCTGGTGGAACAGCTTAAGGCCCATACGCAGGCGTTGGACACGTTGATGAAGGGCGCGCGGGCCCGCTTGCTCGAGCTGGGTTTTTGGGCTGAGCGCCCAGGCGGTGCGTGGACTGCGCGGCGTGTGACGTTGTTCATGAACGCGCAAACCGAGGCCCTGCGTTGCGAAGTTCACCTGCAGCACCAGCTCAAGCTTCTAAGCACGGCGCATCGCGACCTGGTCATTGATGTGGTGGAGCAGCCCTGGGCCTACAAACGCACCGACAGCGATGCCCAGGTGTATTGGATCGCGGTGGGCAGTGAGCCGGACGCCTTCTATGCGTTGCATAACGTCTGGGTGGTGACCACGGCGCCCGCGATGAGGGTTCCGACCCGCCAGCATCCGGTGGTGCTGTACGCGTTTGGCATGGACGGTGGGGTGGTGGCTTTTTCCGGGGTGGAGGCACTGACCCGAAGCCTCAAGGCAAGCCTGGGCAGTCGGGACGACTCCCCGCTGTGGGGTTATATCGAGCGTGACAAGCGTCGCGATCTGCGTGCCCATGCGACCAATCGAACATTGGCTGTACGCTACCTGAACATCAAGGGCAAGCCTGCGCTGGCCGCGCTCAAGAAACTGCTTGGTAGCTACGACCGCCTGCAAACAAGCCACGAAGAGCTCGTGCGTCTTTTCAGTGAGGTCAAGGATGCCGAGTTGAGTCGCGCGCTGTTGACCGTCGAGCTGGAACAACAGTTGAAGATTCCTGCCAACGTCGCCCTGAGCCAGGCCCAGGCCGCCATTGAGCTGGTGCGCAAGGCCGCGTCCGAAGCCAAAACCATGCCGGCCTGGCTGACGCGCGCAACGCGTGGTCAGCGTAAACGTTTCAGGCGCTCGCTAAAACTTTATCTGAGCGGCACCTTTGCTTTTAGAACCGGGCTTGAACACGAGCTGCCTGACTTGTACACCTTCGCCCGGCGCGTTTTGACTGCCCGATTGCGCGAGGACGGCATCTCCCCAGAGCTTGATATCGACCAACCCTTTATTGAACTGCCTGATGACGTTCAGGGCAGCTTTTGTGGCTGGACAAGCGGCTGTACCGCAGGCGACCGCAATATCCAATTGACCCCGACTGTCACGCGTACCTCCTTCAGTCTGTTACAACTGGCGATGCATAACCTCGACCCGCTGGCGCCCTGGACACGCTGGCGACTCAATCGCGCACGCTTTCTGCAACCGGAATGGAAACAATCGCTGAATGCCGATTATTTGATCCGCATGGTGTCCTCGCTGGATATCGGCGGGCAATACGACGCATCGATTCTTCGGGTCTTTTATCCGCGTGTCGCAGGCAGCCAGGCACCCGGCGCGGGACGTGTTCCGGCGTTATTGAATCGCGCATTGCGCACAGGCTATGAACATCATCTTTTGTCGGCGATCCAGCGGGGGCTCACTGCTGCGGCACAAAGCGTCTTCAGCACGGCTATGGCGGCACGCACGCCGCAAGACTTGCTGAAAAACCAGCATGAGCTGCAGCTGTACGTGGTGCATTTGATTGGGCACACGATGCTGCATGATCGCTACATTGCGGGAATAGTCGTGGTACAGGACAAGCGCACCGGGCTCTGCGTGGTGTATTGGCCCGAGGCTGCGCACGATTTGGTTCTTACCGAATACGGCAGCCTGCAGCATGCCCATGACGAGCTGAACCGTCTCGGTGCGTCGCCGGCCAACGTCAAGGCACTGGCGCGGCAGGTCGCACCCGGCTGGGCATTCGAGGCAGTCGTCCACCATCCCGATGGCGCTGACCAGTCTGGCCCGACCCTTGATTATCTTGACCTGATACCGGCGTTCGTCATGGCCAAAGGCATTTGGCAAGGTATCGAGTTCATTCGCTCATTTGGCACTCGACATCTGGAGCCAGTGCCGTTTTTGGATGAGATCGAAAAGCAAGCCCTCGAGCAGATTGCCAGTGACCCGCTTGACTGGCTGGCCCTCGTTGCCACGTCCCACAGCGACGCCCAGGCATTGCTGTACCGCGCCAGTGTGCTTGAGCTGCAACGCACTACCCAGGCCGCCAGCCAGTCCGGCAAAGCGTTGCAAGCCTACCGCACTCGCCGTCTTGGTGAGCAGAGCGATACCCGCGACCGGGCGGTGAAGGCTTTTTTCTCTCCGCTCTTTGGAATGTTCAACGATTTCTACGAGTTGCTGCTGGCGGCGCGACGTTTTCATCGTTTTGGTGACGCACGAGATGCACTGGATGTGGGCTTTATGAGCACCGTGTTGGCGATTGATTTGCTACTGAATTTTGTACCCGGCCCGAAAAAGGTGGGCGGCTCTGCTGCGCGCGCGATACGGCCCAGATCGAGGACAGCGTTGGCGCGGATGCGTCGCTTGCCGGTGACGACAAGTGGAGGCGCCCGTGTGGTGCCGTCACCCGTGACGCAACTTGACGCCCTGGCGCGCTTCAAAACCAAAGGGTTGCCTGACGAAGCGGTGGCGTTAAAAGCGCCGGGCGAACACGGTATCTATGTGAAAAATGGCGAATCCTTCGTGGCGGATGGCGTGCACCATTACCCGGTGTACCGACGCAGCGACGAACCGATGTATCGCCTGAAGAATCAACACGCGCCAGGGCAAGACGAACTGATTCTGAACATCCGCCACTCCAGGGAGTGGTTGCTCGACGCGGACGCTCCTCAACCTGCGCCGGGCAGCAGCGCGGGGGCGCTGAGCCCATGGCGCGCCCCCGTGTCACCGGCGCCGGACTGGCGGCCGCCAGTGGTGCGCGCGGCGACCGAAAACCGCATCCGTCAATCACCGGCGCCGACGACCTATTGGTGTGATTGGAAAGTGCAGCTCTCCACGACGCAGTTGTCTGCTACGTCGTCCATGGGGACGTTTCATGTGCATATGGAACCCCCGAATTTTCCCTTCGATGTCATCTATGTGGGCAGAACGTACGACAGTCCGACGACGGCAGGGGCGGGGTACTACCGGTTGCTCCACCAGGGAGCCAATGCACCGTTGGATGGCATTGCGTTTATCACTAGGAATGAGCCGCTGGTTTCACGCGCGCATGTAGATATTGATCGGTGGACAACCACTGCGCTTGCAGAGCAGCCCATTCCGGTATCACGCAGCGCAACCGGTGAGTGGAGGCTGCACAGCGTACAGTTCGACAGGCCCTTGGCTAATTATGTCGGCATCGCTTTCCCTGAGATGACCTCTCAAAGCCGAGTCTTCACCGCGCAGAGGCTGATTGAACTGGCAGATTCGTCTCGCCCGGCCACCGCCACTCACCTGCTCAATATCCGCGCGACGCTGGATAATTGGTTGACCCCGACCGCTAATGGGCTTGGCCAGACGGATGATCTGCTGAGGCTGCTTCGGCCTACCGAAAGGCAGGACACAATAAACATCGGCTATGAAGGCAAGGCACCTGGCTTCACTCGCGTTGACTTCAACGTATCCGGATTGGCCCCTGCGCTGCGGGATCGCGCTCGCGGTCGCGGTCTCGGCCGTGGGCGTGCCGCTCAGCGAAGCGCTGCGCAGAGCGCGCGCATCGAGCGCGTATTGCAACAGCAAGGTTTCAACGTGCAGCGCCTGCAAGTCCTGCGCGGGCGAAGGACTGTTGATGAATTGATCGCGACTCATCCTCTGTCCAGTTCAAACAGGGTGTACTACATCTCCCCGCATTGGCTGGAGCGATCGGGTATTCCTTTGAATACGAGGCTTACGGACAGTTGGGTGAATGTCGCGATCAAAAAAAATCCGAATTCGCTTCTATTGGCGGGCGTCGAGAGCGCCATGAGAGAAAACCGCCTGGTTCGTATCGTGGCGGGCGTTCAATGGCCTACCCTCGGTACGCTTGCACCGACCGTCTATTTTGTCAAAGTAAACCCGTCCTAGCCTTGATCAGCGCCGCCACGCCGGCGGCACCGAACAGCGCCGCACTGATGCGATTGAACCAGCTCTGGCCATGGCCGCTGCGCAGATAGCCCGCCGCACCATGGGCACCGAGGCCGTAGGCCAGCTTGCACAGCAGGTCGAGCACGGTCCAGGTGGCGATCATGACCAACAGCTGCGGCACAAACGCCTGCTGGCTGCTCAGGAATTGCGGCAGGAACGCGGCAAAAAACAGGATGTCTTTGGGGTTGCTGGCGCCTAATACGAATGCGCGGCCAAACAGCGTGCGAAAGCGCGGCACAGCTGCCGTCCGCGGCACGTCGGCACCTTGGGCCGGCTGGCGCGACTGCTGCCAGCTTTGCCAGGCAAGGTAGAACAGATACAGCGCACCTACGATTTTCAGGGCGCTGAACAGCTGCTCCGAGGCCAGCAACAATGCGCCAAGCCCCAGGGCCGAAGCGCTGAGCAGGCAGATCGAGGCAAATACCCCGCCCAGGAATGCCGGGTACGAACGGCGCACGCCATAGTTGAGGCTGTTGCTGATCATCAACAGCGACAACGGGCCGGGAATCAGGATCACGATCAAGGCAGCGCCGCTGAACAGCAGCCAGGTTTCAAGGGTCATTTCATTGCTCCAGGGGGCGGCGGCAAACGACAAATCATCCTCTTGTCCCTTGCCGCTGTTTCATAAAAATATAAATTTGGCGACGAAGATCGCGCACAGCACCCACAGGCTGACGGAAATCTCGCGGTACTTGCCGGTGCCGGCCTTGAGCGCCACATAGGTGATAAAGCCCAGGGCGATGCCGTCGGCGACCGAAAACGTCAGCGGCATCATGATCGCCGTGACGATCGCCGGAATGCTGTCGGTGGCTTCGTCCCAGTTGATATGAGCCATGCTCGCCATCATCAGCATCGCCACATAGATCAGCGCACCGGCGGTGGCGTAGGCCGGTATCATGCCCGCCAGCGGCGCAAAAAACATCGCCGCTACGAACAGCGCGCCCACGGTCACGGCGGTCAGCCCGGTGCGTCCACCGGCCGCCACGCCGGCGGCACTTTCCACATAACTGGTTACCGGCGGTACGCCGACCATGGCGCCAAACACGCTGGAGGCGCTGTCGGCCTTGAGTGCGCGTGACAGGTTATCGATCCTGCCGTCGGCATTCACCAGCCCGGCCCGTTGCGCGACGCCCATCAGCGTGCCGGCGGTGTCGAACATGTGCACGAACAGAAAGGCGAATACCACGCTGATCATGCTGACGTTGAACACGCCTTTGACGTCCATTGCCATCCAGGTCGGGGCCAGGCTCGGCGGGCTGGAGAGGATGCCGTTGTAATGCACCAGGCCCAGGCCCCAACCGGCCAGCGTCACGGCAATAATGCTGATCAGGATCGCGCCGAACACACGGTGGTAGCTGAGGATCGCAATCAGCAAAAAACACACCGCCGCCAGCAACGGCGCCGGCTCGTGCAGTGACCCCAGCTTGATCAAGGTGGCTGGGCTGTCGACGATGATGCCGGCGGTTTTCAGGCCGATCACCCCGAGAAACAGGCCGACACCGGCGCCCATGGCATGGCGCAGGCTGACCGGAATGCTGTTGAGCAGCCATTCGCGGATGCGCGAGAGCGTCAGCAGCATAAACAGCACCCCGGAGATAAACACCGCACCCAGGGCGGTCTCCCAGTGATAGCCCATGGTGCCGACCACCGTGTAGGTGAAAAACGCATTCAGGCCCATGCCCGGCGCCAGCCCCACCGGCCAGTTGGCATACAGGCCCATCAGCAGGCAACCGAGGGCGGCGGCGATGCAAGTGGCGACGAATGCCGCGCCATGATCGATGCCGGCGTCGGCCATGATGTTGGGGTTAACGAAGATGATGTAGGCCATGGTGATAAAAGTAGTCAGGCCGGCGATCAGCTCGGTCTTCACTGTGGTGCCATGCATGCGCAGTTTGAACAGGCGTTCCAGCCAACCGCCCTGGGAGGAGGGCGACAGGTCCAGCGTAGGGGCTTCGGATTTGCGGCTATCCACAGCGAGTACTCCTCAAGCATTTTATTGTTATGGCCAGCGCGAAGCGCTGTGAGGTTACCGGCGGGTTTTGTTGACTGATAGGTCAGGAACTCGCACGAAGCGAATTATGCTTTTGTATACAAAGAAAGCAAATAATGTTTTCCATTTTGTGTGCGAAAGGGATGAAAGGCAAACCTCTAGTTATTCGCGCTCAGCGCCATATTCACCGCCAGCCAGCCTTTCACCGCCTCTTCGCCGGCTTCACTGAAAGCGCGCTGCAGCAACTTCACCTGCTCGCGGCGCAAAGACTGTTCGAACCGCCGGCCGTCTTCGCTGAGCTCCAGCAGGCGTTTGCGCTTATCGGTCCGCGACGCCACGCTGCTCACCAAGTGCATTTCCTGCAATTGGCGCAACGGCATGTTCAGCGCCTGCTTGCTCACCCCCAGCAATGCCAGCAACTGCGTCACGCTCAGGGCCGGGTAGCGGGCGATAAAAAACACAATGCGCTGATGTACCCGGCTCAGGCCGCGACGTTCGAGCATTTCATCGGCCTTGGCGGTGAACGCCTGGTAGCCGAAGAAAAACGCTTCCATGGCTTGTTGCTGGCTGTTTTGGTTTTTAAGGTCAAGCATGTTGACGTATCCAGGTGAGCTGTCGTAATTTCGGTCAACCAGTTTGACGTATTTCCCACAGTTTTCGCCAGCGGTGACCTTATGGCCTTCTCCGAACGTGTTACGCGCCTTAAAAGCTCTTTGATCCGTGAAATCCTCGCCGCGGCGCAGCGCCCGGAAGTGATGTCGTTCGCCGGCGGGCTGCCGGCCGAAAGCATGCTGCCGGCGTTGAACTGGGATGATATGCCATTAAACATCGGCCAATACGGCATGAGCGAAGGCGAGCCGCAGTTGCGGGAATTGCTGGCGGCCGAGGCGCGCGCCCTGGGCGTGCCGTGCCAGGCCAGCCAGGTGCTGGTGGTCAGCGGGTCCCAGCAGACCCTGGACCTGGCGGCCAAGCTGTATATCGATCAAGGCACGCCCATCCTGCTCGAAGGCCCGACCTACCTGGCCGCGTTGCAGATCTTCCAGCTGTTCGGCGCCGATTGCCTCACTGTGCCCCTGGAGGACGACGGCCCCGACCTGGCCGCGTTGCGCACCAAGCTTGAGCGTCATCGCGCGGCGTTCATCTACTTGATCCCCACCTTCCAGAACCCGTCGGCGGTGCGCTATAGCGAGGCCAAGCGCGACGCCGTCGCCGCGTTGCTCGACGAATTCGGCGTGACCCTGATTGAAGACGAACCCTACCGCGAACTGACCTTCGACGGCGCCAGCGCGCGGCCCATCGTCAGCCGCCTGCACAAGGCCAGTTGGATCTACACCGGCACCGTGTCCAAAACCCTGCTGCCGGGCCTGCGCGTCGGTTACCTGATTGCCAGCCCCGACCTGTTCCCGCATCTGCTCAAGCTCAAGCAATCGGCCGATCTGCACACCAATCGCGTGGGCCAGTGGCAGGCGATGCAGTGGATCGGCACGCCAAATTATCAGCAGCACCTGGCTGAACTGCGCCGTTTTTACCGCGAGCGCCGCGATGGGTTTCAGGCCGCACTGGAACGGCATTTCAGCGAACTCGCCGACTGGCAGGTGCCCCAGGGCGGATTATTCTTCTGGCTGACCTTGAAACAGCCGCTCGATACCCGCACCTTATTGGCGCCCGCGCTCGCTGAGAACGTCGCCTTCATGCCCGGCGAACCCTTCTTTTCCGAGCCGGACCAGCACCTGGGCTCACTGCGGCTCAATTTCAGCCATATCGACCCGTCCCGCCTGGACGAAGGTCTGATGCGTCTGGCCGCCGTGATCCGTCAAGCACAGCACGCGCAAGCGGCATAAGGGGAACCCCATGTACAAGGTTTATGGCGATTACCGCTCGGGCAACTGCTACAAGGTCAAATTGATGCTCAACCTGCTGGGCATCCCGTATGAATGGGTGAATGTCGACATCCTCAACGGCGACACCCAGACCGCCGAATTCCTGGCCAAGAACCCCAACGGCAAAATCCCGGTGCTGGAGCTGGAAGACGGCACCTGCCTGTGGGAATCCAACGCAATCCTCAACTTCCTCGCCGACGGCAGCGCGTTTCTGCCGACCGAGCCGCGTTTGCGTACGCAAGTGCTGCAATGGCAGTTCTTCGAGCAGTACAGCCACGAGCCCTACATCGCCGTGGCGCGGTTTATCCAGTACTACCTGAACATGCCGCAAGACCGTCTGGAGGAATACAAAACCACCCATAAAGGCGGCTACAAGGCACTGCGGGTGATGGAGCGTCAACTGCAAGCCACGCCGTATCTGGTGGGTGATCAGTACTCGATTGCCGATATCGCGTTGTATGCCTACACCCATGTGGCGCACGAAGGTGGCTTCGACCTGGCGCCGTACCCAGCGGTGCAGGCTTGGCTGGCGCGGGTAGCCAGTCATCCCAAGCATGTGGCGATGCTGGACTGATCACTCCATTCAGTTCGATGACGTGTCAGATAACTCATCGCTCAGCAGGTCGAAACAGCGCTGCGCCGCCGGGCTCAGCGTTGTGCCGCTGCGACTGATCAGGCCGATCTCCCGGCTTACCCCGGGATGATCGATGGCGATCCGCTGTAACCCCTCCAAACTATCCGCCGCCGATTCCGGCAACACACTGATCCCCAATCCCTGACGCACCAAGGCCAGCACCGTCGACATGTAGTTAGCCTCCATGCCGGCCGTCATGCTCAGCCGCGTCTGGTCGAACAGCGCGTCCACCTGCTCGCGCACACTGCTGTCGCGGCCGGTCAGAATGATCGGCTGGTCCGCCAGTTGCCCCAGGGACAAGCGTGGCAAAGCCGCGAAGGGATGATCCAGCGGCACAAACGCACACAGGCGGTCATTGAGCACCGGCACGAAATCCAGGCCATGGCTTAAGCGCGCCCGCACGCCGATGCCAAAGTCCACGTCGCCGGCGCGCACCTGGGCATGAATGCGATGGGCCACCACGTCGTGCAGGCGCACATCGATCCCGGCAAAGCGCTCGCGGAACAGACGCAGCGCCGGGGGCAGGCTACCGGCACACACCGAGGGCAGGGCGGCAATGGTGACCACGCCCCGGCGCAACGCAGCGAGGTCGCGCGAGCCGGTGACGATGTTATCCAGGTCCAGCAGCAGTTTTTCCATGGGGCCGCGCGCTTCCTGGCCGGCAGTGGTGAGGCTGACGTGGCGCGGGCTGCGGTCGAGCAGCGTAATGCCCAGCCACTCTTCCAGTTGCTGCACTTGCACAGTGAGCGCCGAGGGCGACAGGTTCATTTCGCTGGCGGCCTTGGTAAAGCTGCCGGTGCGGGCGACGGCGAGAAAGGCCTGGATATGCTGGATAGAATTTTTCATCGTTTTGTTTTTCCGAACGTGCCGGGCTGAATATTCCAATTTACAAAGACTACCGCGCTTCCAATACTCCGGGGAAAACAATAACCGGCCACCAAAGGCCGCTCTGGAGTCCCCATGCTCGCTACCCTGGGTGTCATCACCATCCTGTGCCTGCTCGCTGCCGTCATGAGCAAACGCCTCTCGCCGCTGGTGGCGCTGATCGCCTTGCCGATCATCGCCGCGCTGCTCGGTGGGTTCGGCCTGCAAACCAGCGCCTTCATCATCACCGGTATCAAGAACGTCGCCCCCGTGGTCGGCATGTTTGTCTTCGCGATCCTGTTTTTCGGGATCATGACCGACGCGGGCATGCTCGATCCCATCATTGACCGCATCCTGCGCACGGTGGGCACGCGCCCGACACGGATTGTCGTCGGCACCGCGACTCTCGCGTTGCTGGTGCACCTGGACGGTTCCGGCGCGGTGACGTTCCTGGTGACGGTGCCGGCGATGTTGCCGCTCTACACGCGGCTGGGCATCGACAAACGTATCCTTGCCTGTGTATGCGCCATGGCCGCCGGGGTCAACTTTTTGCCGTGGACCGGCCCGGTGCTGCGCTCCTCGGCCGCGCTGCATGTGCCGGTGGCGGATCTGTTCCAGCCGCTGATTCCGGTGCAGATCGTGGGGTTGATATTTGTGTTCGCCTGCGCCTGGTGGCTGGGCCGCCGCGAAGAAAAACGCCTGGGCCTGGGCGCGGGGTCCACGGTGGACGCCGTGCCGCAACGCGTGCTCAGCGAGGATGACCTCAAGCTGCGGCGCCCACGCCTGTTCTGGCTCAACCTGATCCTGACGGTGCTGGTGATGGTGGTGATGATTGCCGGTTGGGTCGACCCGGTGGTGATGTTCATGCTCGGCACCGTCGTGGCGCTGTGCATCAATTACCCGAACGTGGACGCCCAGCGTGCGCGCATCGATGCCCATGCAAAAACCGCGTTGACCATGGCCAGTATCCTGCTCGCCGCCGGAGTGTTCACCGGCATCATGCAGGGCACCGGCATGCTCAAGGCCATCGCCGAAGTAGCGGTGGCGCAGATTCCTGCGGGCCACGGCAAGCTGATCCCGGCGGTGGTGGGCTTTATATCCATGCCGCTGAGCATGCTCTTCGATCCCGATTCCTACTATTTCGGTGTGATGCCGGTGATTGCCGAAGTCGGCAAGGCCCTCGGCGTCGACCCCCTGCAAGTGGCCCAGGCCTCGCTGTTGGGCGTGCACACCACCGGTTTCCCGGTCAGCCCGTTGACCCCGGCGACGTTCCTGTTGGTGGGCCTGTGCAAAATCGAACTGGCCGATCACCAGCGCTTCACCATTCCGTTTCTGTTTGCCGCGTCAGTGTTGATGACCCTGACCGCGTTGCTTTTGGGAGTGATCTGACATGAACACTTTGCGCATCGGTTCCGGCGCCGGCTATTCCGGCGACCGCATCGAACCGGCCGTCGAATTGGCCGAGCACGGCGACCTGGATTATCTGGTCTTCGAATGCCTGGCCGAACGCACCATCGCCCTGGCCCAGCAAGCCCGCATCAGCGACCCCCAGGGCGGCTACGACCCGCTGCTGGGCGAGCGCATGCGTCGGGTGCTGCCGTTTGTGGGCGCGCAGTCGGGGCGTCGGCGTCTGCGGGTGATTACCAATATGGGCGCGGCCAACCCGCTGTCGGCGGCTGATGAGGTGCGGCGCATCGCCCATGAGCTGGGCCTGGATCTCAAAGTACTGGCGGTGGTCGGCGACGACGTATTGCCGCTGCTGCGTCCCGAGCAGGTGCTGGACAACGGCCAGACCCTTGCCTCACTCGGCGCGCGAGTGATCTCGGCGAACGCCTACTTGGGCGTCGACGGCATCCTTGGGGCCCTGCGCGCCGAGGCCGACGTTGTCATCACCGGTCGCGTGGCCGACCCATCGCTGTTCCTTGCGCCGCAGATGTTTGAATTCGGCTGGGCCGCGCACGATTGGCCGCGTCTGGGGCGTGGCACGCTGGTCGGGCATTTGCTCGAGTGCGCGGGGCAGGTCAGCGGCGGCTATTTTGCCGATCCGGGGTTCAAGGACGTGGAGGATCTGGCGCGGCTGGGTTTTCCGTTGGCCGAAATCGATGCCGAGGGCGGCGCGGTGATCACCAAGGTCGCAGGTTCCGGTGGACGAGTCAGCGCTGCCACCTGCACCGAGCAGTTGATCTATGAGGTGCATGACCCGGCGGCCTATCTCACCCCCGATGTGACTGCGGACTTTTCCCAGGTGAGTTTTGTCGAGGAGGGCGTGGACCGTGTGCGCGCTCTGGGCGCCGATGGCCGTGGGCGGCCGTCGCAGTTGAAGGTCAGCGTGGGCTATCTGGATGGCTGGATCGGGGAAGGGCAGATGTCCTACGGCGGCCCCGGCGCTGTCGCACGGGCGCAGTTGGCGCGGGATGTGGTGCTCAAGCGTCTTGAATTGATGGGAGTGAAGATGCAGGACGTACGCGCCGAATTGATCGGCATGGATTCGCTGCACGGTCCGCGCAATAGCGTGGAGCCCTGGGAAGTGCGCCTGCGCGTCGCCGCTCGCTGTGCAGAACGCAGCGACGCCGTGCGCGTCGGTAACGAAGTGGAAACCCTGTACACCAACGGCCCGTCCGGCGGCGGCGGTGCCAGCAAAAGCGTGCGCCAGGTGGTGGCGGTAGCGTCGCTGCTGCTGCCGCGCGACGCGGTCAACCCGAGGATCCAGGCATGAAACTGCACACTCTGGCCCATTCCCGTACCGGCGATAAGGGCGATACGTCGAACATCTCGATCATTGCCTACCGCGCCGAGGATTACCCGTTGCTGTGCGAGCAGCTCACCGCCGAGCGGGTCGCCGCGTTTTTTGCCGGGCTGCTCACGCCGGGCGCGGCGCCGGTGCGGCGCCATGAACTGCCCAACGTGCACGCGCTGAACTTCGTGCTGCCGGGGATACTGCGCGGCGGCGTGACCCGCTCACTGGCACTGGATGCCCATGGCAAGTGCCTCGGCTCGGCGCTGCTGGACCTGGATGTGCCAATACCGAACTGACGGTGGGGGCGGTGCAGGCGTGTCAGATCGCCGCAAACCGCTTGTCCAGGTAATCGATGATCACCTTGGAGTCGTACATCCAGGTGGTCTGGCCGTTTTCTTCGATACGCAGGCACGGCACCTTGATCTTGCCGCCTTGCTCCAGCAGGGTCTGACGGTCCTGCTCATTGTTCTTCGCGTCCTTCAACGCCACCGGCACATTCAGGCGATGCAGGGTGCGGCGGGTCTTCACGCAGAACGGGCAGGCGTGGAACTGGTACAGGGTCAGGCCCTTGGCCGCTTCGTTGACCTGTGCCTGCTGCTCGGCGGGGCGCTGCTTTTTGCGAGGACGGGTCAGCAAATCGCCCGCGATGATGACGTGGCCGAGGCCCACTCGAAGTGCTTTTACGAACATGGCTGAAACCTCTTGCCGAACACAGAAGGGGCCGCAGCTTACCTGATTTGTGCAGGCGAAAAAAAACCGGCGATGAGCGCCGGTTTTTTTTACGCAGCCCGTTACTTGATCAGACTGAGGAATTCGCTACGAGTGGCCGCGTTTTCTCGGAATTCACCGAGCATCACCGAGGTGATCATCGACGAATTCTGCTTCTCCACACCGCGCATCATCATGCACATGTGCTTGGCTTCGATCACCACCGCCACGCCCAGCGCGCCGGTCACCTGCAACACGGCATCGGCGATCTGGCGGCTGAGGTTTTCCTGGATCTGCAGGCGGCGCGCGTACATATCGACAATCCGCGCCACCTTGGACAGGCCCAGCACCTTGCCGCTCGGGATGTAGGCCACATGGGCCTTGCCGATGAACGGCAGCAGGTGGTGTTCGCACAGCGAGTACAACTCGATGTCCTTGACCAGCACCATTTCGCTGTTGTCGGAACTGAACAGGGCACCGTTGGTGACCTCTTCGAGCGTCTGTTCATAGCCGCGGCAAAGGTACTGCATCGCCTTGGCGGCACGCTTGGGCGTATCGAGCAGGCCCTCGCGGGAAACGTCCTCGCCGAGTTGGCCGAGGATCGCGGTGTAGTTTTGTTCCAATGTCACAGGACTGTTTCCGTATGGGTTTCAGGACGGTACGGTGTATGCCTGTACCAAGATGGAGCGCTGCCCCGTATGCAGCGGCAGCAGGTAACGTGGCGCACATAGTAGCCTAGGTAGGCGGACAGTTGTATTCCTGGGCGAAGTCGGTGCTAGAGTCGACCTCCGTTCAGAGGGAGGATCTGATGACCTTGCAGGACCGTAGTGTTTCCGAGCGTGCGCTGATCTTTGCCAAGGCAAATCGCACGCGTATCGCGCGTGAGTTGGCTTGCTTGACTAAATACCCGGGTGAACGCTGCCCAGTGTCGGTATTTATGGCCGGCTCTCCGGGGGCGGGGAAGACAGAAGTCTCTAAATCTTTTATTCGTCTGATGGAGGATGGCGGGACTAGCGCATTGCGAATAGACCCCGATGATTTTCGGGTTTATTTTCCTGAGTACAACGGGGCGAACTCCAGCCTGTTTCAACGTGGCGTAACTTTGATGGTCGAACGGACCATAGACTTGGTTTATCAGCAGAACCAATCCTTTTTGTTGGACGGGACGTTGGCGAATTTCGCAGTGGCTCGTAAAAACATTCAGCGCGCGCTGGACAAGGAAAACAGGTCTGCACAAATCATTTACGTTTATCAAAAACCTGAACTTGCCTGGGAGTTTGTGCTGGCCCGCGAGGCGGTAGAAGGTCGGAACATTCCGTGTAAGGAATTTATCCGCCAATTTTATGCCTCAAAGACGACGGTATGCGGATTGAAGCGAGAGTTTCGGGGGCATCTGCAAGTCGATGTTCTTATTAAGGATACCGATGGAAGTCAGGCGGAAATTGGCATCGATCTATCGGCCGAGGAAATTGACGAACTGGTCAGGCAGCCCTACCATCCAGACCAACTTGAGCAAATTTTGACCGGAGTAGCCTTATGAAAGGTGAAGCCACAGAAGTCATAGGGACGTCTTCCACCACGATGTCGGATTTTTTTCGAAGTGGTTCGGTGGAGGAGAGGCGTGCGGTATACCGTTGTGTCGCCAATACTGCGATAACCCTGCAAAAAGCAATGATCTCGCAGGCGAGGGAGAAGAAAGCAAGAGAGCTTTTCGACAGTTGAACCTCTGAGAGGCTCCTTTAAAGCCCAGCCAATCCGCTGGGCTTTTTGTTGAATTGCCTACTCGTCGCGCCCTTCCATCATGGTCCGCTTGAGCATCACATACACCGCCCCCGCGCCGCCGTGGCGGGCCTGGCACGAGGTAAAGCCGAGTACCTGGGCATGCTGGCGCAGCCAGGTGTTGACGTGGCTCTTGATCATCGGCCGCTTGCCGTCCAGCCGCACGGCCTTGCCGTGGGTGACGCGCACGCAGCGGATTTCGAACTTGGTCGCTTCGGCGAGAAAGGCCCACAGGGTTTCCCGGGCTTTTTCCACGGTCATTCCGTGCAGGTCCAGGCTGCCTTCGAACGGGATCTGGCCGGCCTTGAGCTTGCGCATCTGGCTTTCCTGCACGCCGTCGCGGGCCCACATCAACTCGTCTTCGGGGCCGACGTCGATCACGAACTGGTCCGACAGGCCATCCACCGTGGTGGCGTCGGTGCGCACGGTCGCGGCCTGGCGCAGTGTGGCGATCTGCGCGCGGTCGGCCTTGGGTTTACCGGTGTCGGCACGATCGTGTTTGATCGGCTTGACGCCGCGCAGCTCGTTTTTGAACAGGGAAAAATCGTCGTCTTGCATGTCAGCCTCCGCGAAGGGCGGGCAGTTTACCTAAATCGCGGCGGCCGGGCGCAGGAAACGCTATCCAAGCGCCACTAGTCGTGCTTCTTCATCAAGTGCGAGGCAATGTTCAATGACAGCGGCTGCCGCATGCGGCGTCGGCTGCGGCGCCACAACCACACGCCCAGCCACAGCACCAGCAGGCCAATGCCCAGCAGCAGGGCCGAACCGCCCGGGCTGGCATTCAATTCGCCCAGGGCCGGCGAATGGCCAAACAGACCGGCGCCACCAGCGCCCGCCAACAGCACACCTACAATCGCCAGCAACGCGGCAATGCCGGCCACCAGGCGCAGACGCCAATTGCTCGGGCCCTTGGGGCGTAAGCGACGAGCGTCAAAACCATCGGATATCTTCATCCCGACCTTTCCTCCAGGGTATCGGCCCTTCGACCGGAAGATACCCAGGTTGTTCCGGCGGGAGGGGTAAATGCGCCAAATGAAAGGGCGTGGCGGATGAGCGGGGGAATAAACCCGCTCATCCCGGCAGCGATCAGATCAGATCAGATCTTTGGTCAGGGCGAGGGTGGCGAAGTTGTCGGCCATGATCGCCATTTCGGTTTGCTGCACCTGCTCGGCGCCCAGCACGCCGCCTTTGTAGGGCAGGTCGCGGGTGGCGCAGGCATCTTCCACCAGGGTGCAGCGAAACCCCAGGTTCTTGGCCGCGCGCACCGTGGTGCTGACGCTGGAATGGCTCATGAAACCGCAGACGATCAGGTCCAGGGAACCCAGGTTTTGCAGTCGGTCGAGCAGTTCGGTGCCATGGAAAGCGCTGGGCAGCAGTTTGCCGATGATGGTTTCGTCAGCGGCAGGTTCCAGGCCCGGGATGAATTCACCCCGCTCGCCTTGTGGGTCGAACAGGCCGCCCACGGTGCCCAGGTGACGCACATGCACGATCGGGCGCCCGGCTTCGCGCGCCGCCGCGACCAGTTGCTTGATATTAGCCACGGCCGCGTCCATGCCCGAGAGGGCGAGTGGGCCGCTGAGGTACTCCTTCTGGGCGTCGATGATCACAAGGGTCGCATGGCTGAGGTTGGCAGCTGCGTAACCACGACCGCTGAGTTGAAACATCGTCTTTGGAACGGACATTCTGGGGGCTCCTGTGAGGGGGGCATTTGCGACATTGTCCACTGGCTGAGCGCTTCTGTGAATCGCTACCATCGTAAGGTACGCCGTTGCTGGCGTGCAGCCATGTCAAGAGGCGAACTCGTCTGGGGCAATACTGGCAATTTGGATGAAATCCGACGTATGGCACCAGGTTTTTCGTACATCGTCGGTACAGGCGAAGGCTGTTAGAATCGCCAGTCGTTTTTTCCAGGAGTCTGCCCCCGTGATCACTTCCCGCCTGCGCACCTTGCGCGACCATATCCGTTGGGCTGTCAGCCGTTTCCATGGGGAAGACCTGTTTTTTGGCCATGGCACCGACAATGCCTGGGATGAAGCCCGTCAGTTGGTGCTCGGCGCCCTGCATCTGCCATGGGAAATGGCCGACAGCTACCTGGACTGCAACCTCGAAGAAGAGGAAATCTCTCACGTCCAGCGCCTGCTGCATCGCCGCATCCATGAGCGCGTGCCCACGGCTTACCTGCTGGGCGAGGCGTGGTTCTGCGGCATGTCGTTTATCGTCGACAAGCGGGTGCTGATCCCGCGCTCACCGATTGGCGAACTGATCGAAAACCGCTTCGAACCCTGGCTGGCCCAGCCCCCGGCGCGCATCCTCGACCTGTGCACCGGTTCCGGTTGCATCGGCATCGCCTGTGCGTACGAGTTCCCGGATGCCGAAGTAGTGCTGGGGGATCTGTCCTTTGAAGCCCTGGAAGTGGCCAACCAGAACATCGAGCGTCATGGCCTCGATCAGCGTGTGTACACCGTGCAGGGCGACGGTTTCGACGGCCTGCCGGCGCAGCGCTTTGACTTGATTGTCTCCAACCCGCCGTATGTGGACGCCGAGGATTTTGCCGACATGCCGGACGAATACCAGCACGAGCCGGAGTTGGGCCTGGCCTGCGGGGATGACGGCTTGAACCTGGTACGGCGGATGCTCGCCGAAGCGGCGGACCACCTGACCGAAAAAGGTTTGCTGATCGTCGAAGTGGGCAACAGCCAGGTGCATGTCCAAGCGCTGTACCCGCAAGTGGACTTTGCGTGGCTGGAGTTCCAGCGCGGCGGGCACGGGGTGTTCATGTTGACTGCCGAACAGTGCCGCGCCCATCAAGCGGTGTTCGCCGCCAAGGTTTAACGGCAGGGGCACAGGTAAAATGTGGGAGGCAGGCTTGCCTCCTCCCACAGGGATCGCCTTTCAAACGGCTACCGGTGCGTGGCAATCCAGATCAACAACCCCGCTTGAAACACCGTAAACGCCACCAGGCAGGTGATGGTAAAGCGCAAGCCGCTGTCTTCGCGTTTGAACTTGGTGACCTTTTCTTCTTCCTTGCGCAGCTTCACTTCCTGTTCCAGCAGGTTCTGCTCCGCCTGTTGCAGCATCTGCGCGGCTTCAAGGATTTCCACGAACTGCACCTTCTCGGTGTTCCAGCTGTCCAGCACGGCGCTGACCTTGCCGGGTTGCACATTGCCTTTGAGGTGCTGCACGTCGGCGTAGGCCACGTCGAAGCCCTGGACGCGCAAGAAGTGATCGCGGCGCAGGCGTGTGGATTCGTTGAGGGCGTCCTTGTTGGCCAGGTCGACGCCGTCGACGCGGTAATGGCCCCCGTGCTTTTTCGCCCACGCCGCAGCCTGGGCCACCAGGAATCGACCGATGCCACGGTTGGGCGGTTCGATTTCCAGGCTGTTGCCGGGGCCGAAATGCACGCGATGTGTATCGTGGTCGACCCACACATCCAGATGGTTCTGCTCACGGCGCACGCGCTGGCCGGGCAGTTGGATAACCATGCGCAGCAAACTGCGGTGCTTGTCGTTGCGCTCGGCATAGCCGAACTGCACGAACCGCAGCGGCCGTGCACCGGTGGCGCGGTCGGTGGCCAGGGGCGCCAGGCGCAGCATCTTGAAATGTTCGGCTTGAACATCCGCCCACGGCAAAGGCGCCGCGTCGGCAACCTCGGGTGGCGCGGCCGAGGCGTCGGCGGTCGGTTCGGGTAGTACTTCAGTGGTTGTCATGCGGTGCGATCCTGTCCAGGCCCAGCGAGCCGACAGTCTTTTTACTGTCGACCCTGGGCTTATCGGCCGGATTTGCCAGGACTGGAGGCAATTTGTCGCTTATCGGGTTTGAAGTCCGTCGATAAAGCGCACTATGCGGTTGCCCAGCTCTGCGGCAAGCGGCAGTTGCGGGTCGTTGTAGGATGCCAGCTGCTGTTTCACCTCCTTGGGCACGATGCGCATCACATGATTCATGCCGTCGATCACCACCAATTGCGCGTCAGGTTTGGCCTGCTTGAGTTGCTGTGCGTCGCTCACGCCCACCTGGATGTCGTGGGTGCCCTGGATAATCAGTGCCGGCATGCTCAGCTTGGCGAACGCGGCCGACGGGTCGGCGCGGAACAGGCTGATCAGATACGGCTGCACGCTCGGTCGGAAAATACCTTCCAGCGGAGCAGGGACATCGGCGTCCACCTGGCCGGCCTTGAGGTGGTCGAGGATCTCATTGCTGCGCAGCAGCAGCGCAGGGGGCAGGTGATCGGCCAGTTGCTGGCGGATCACCTGGTCGACCGGGCGCGCACTGCCCGATAAGGAAATCACGCCAGCCGGTTGCAGCTGCGGCGCCGCGAGCGCCGCCACCAGTGCGCCCTCGCTGTGACCCAGCACGATCAACGGGCCCATGCGCTTGTCGGCCTTGAGCAGCTTGCCCCAGGCTACAGCGTCGGCGACATAGGCATCCAGAGTCAGGTTGCGTTCGTCCGGGGTGGCGGCCAGGCTGGCGGCCACGCCGCGCTTGTCGTAGCGCACGCTGGCAATGTTGTGCCGGGCCAGCACCCAGGCCAGGCGCTTGAGGCTGTCGTTGCGTGCGCCGTCGGCGCTGTTGCCGTTGCGATCGGTAGGCCCGGAACCGGCAATGATCAACACCACCGGCACCGGGCGGTCCGACTGCGGCAGCAGCAGCGAGCCGAACAACTCGCCATTGCCCGTATCGAGGCTGATAGGCCGTTGCAGTACAACGGGGGAGGCGGCGTGAGCCAGGGTGGTCAAGAGGGTGAGGGTGAACAGCAAAACTCGCAGCATCATCGCGCCATCATCAGGGAGGTGCCGGTTGGACCCATGCCGACCGGTAAGGTTTCGAGGATGAACTAGTCGGTGGGCCCGCGTATACTGGCGCGCTTGGTTATCACCCCTGAGTGATTACAACTGATTTCACGGAGCGCCCTGCATGTCCGGCAATACCTTCGGCAAGCTGTTCACTGTCACCACCGCGGGCGAAAGCCATGGCCCGGCGTTGGTCGCCATTGTCGACGGCTGCCCGCCCGGCCTTGAGTTGAGCCTGGACGACCTGCAGCGTGACCTCGACCGCCGCAAGCCCGGCACCAGCCGCCACACCACCCAGCGCCAGGAGCCCGACGAAGTCGAGATCCTCTCCGGCGTGTTCGAAGGCCGCACCACCGGCTGCGCCATCGGCCTGCTGATTCGCAATACCGATCAGAAGTCCAAGGACTATTCGGCGATCAAGGACCTGTTCCGCCCGGCCCACGCCGACTACACCTACCACCACAAATACGGTGAGCGCGACTACCGTGGCGGCGGCCGCAGTTCGGCGCGGGAAACTGCCATGCGCGTGGCCGCCGGGGCTATTGCCAAGAAATACCTGGCAACCCAGGGCATCCTGATCCGTGGCTACATGAGCCAGCTTGGCCCGATTGAAATCCCGTTCAAGACCTGGGACAGCGTGCAAGACAACGCGTTTTTCTGCCCCGACCCGGACAAGGTGCCGGAGCTGGAGGCCTACATGGACCAGCTGCGCCGTGACCAGGATTCGGTCGGCGCCAAGATCACCGTGGTCGCCGAAGGCGTCAAGCCGGGCCTCGGCGAGCCGATTTTCGACCGTCTCGACGCCGAACTGGCCCACGCGCTGATGAGCATCAATGCGGTCAAGGGCGTGGAGATCGGCGCCGGTTTCGCCTGTGTTGCCCAGCGCGGCACCGAGCATCGCGATGAGCTGACGCCGCAAGGTTTCCTCAGCAACAACGCGGGCGGCATCCTCGGTGGTATTTCTTCCGGCCAGCCCATCGTTGCGCACCTGGCACTCAAAGCCACGTCGAGCATCACCACCCCGGGCCGCTCGATCGACGTGCACGGCAACCCGGTGGACGTGATCACCAAGGGTCGTCACGATCCCTGCGTCGGCATCCGCGCCACGCCGATCGCCGAAGCAATGATGGCCATCGTGCTGATGGACCATCTGCTGCGCAATCGCGGGCAAAACGCCGATGTGCGTGTGAGTACACCGGTGCTGGGCCAGCTGTGACGGGCTGGTTGTGACAGCCCTTCCGTATTGGCGCCTCTCCAGTTTCTATCTGTTCTACTTCGCCCTGCTGGGGGCGACGGCACCGTTCCTGGCGCTGTACTTCGATCACCTGGGGTTCTCCAGCGCGCGTATCGGCGAGCTGGTGGCCATCCCCATGCTGATGCGCTGCGTGGCCCCGAACCTGTGGGGCTGGCTGGGGGACCACACCGGTCGTCGCCTGGCCATCGTGCGGTTTGGCGCGGTGTGTACGTTGCTGAGTTTTTCGCTGATTTTCGTCAGCCACAGCTACGCCTGGCTGGCGCTGGTGATGGCGCTGCATGCGTTCTTCTGGCACGCGGTGTTGCCGCAGTTTGAAGTCATTACCCTGGCTCACCTGCAAACACAGACTTCACGCTACAGCCAGATCCGCCTGTGGGGCTCCATCGGTTTTATCCTCACCGTGGTCATCATGGGCCGCCTGTTCGATTGGCTGAGCCTGGACATTTACCCGGTGGTGGTCGTGGTGATCATGGCCGGGATTATCGGCGCCAGCCTGTGGGTGCCAAATGCGCAACCGGCCAGCCACGGCAATCGCCTGGCCGGGGATGGTTTCCTCAAGCAACTGCGCAGCCCCGGCGTGCTGGCGTTTTACCTGTGCGTGGCGCTGATGCAGATGAGCCACGGCCCGTATTACACATTTCTGACCTTGCACCTCGAGCACCTGGGCTACAGTCGTGGGGTGATCGGGTTGCTATGGGCGCTGGGGGTGGTGGCCGAAGTGCTGATGTTCCTCGGCATGAGCCGTATCCTCACGCGTTTTTCGCTGCGCCGGGTGCTGCTGGCCAGCTTTGTGCTGGCGGCGCTGCGCTGGTTACTGTTGGGCAGCTTTGCCGAATTCTTCTGGGTGTTGCTGCTGGCGCAGGTGATGCACGCCGCGACCTTCGGCAGTTTCCATGCCGCCGCGATTGCCTTCGTGCAGCGCAGCTTCGGCGCCAGACAACAGGGCCAGGGCCAGGCGCTGTACGCTGCGTTGTCCGGCACCGGCGGTGCCTTGGGCGCGCTGTATGCCGGTTACAGCTGGAACCTGTTGGGCCCGACCTTCACCTTTAGTCTTGCCAGCGTCGCCGCCCTGGCCGCGGCCGTTATCATCGGCTTTCGATTGCACGAGCAGAACCAAGGAACCCCTCAATGAGCTATGTCGCCGTCTACCACGTCGCTGCACCGGATACGCCGAACAAGGTCCTGACCCATGTCGAAGATATCGCCAGCACCCTGGCCGAGCACGGTGTACGGTTCGAGCGCTGGCAACCCGGCCCGATCGAGAAGGGCGCCAGCGACGCCGTGATGATCGAGGCCTATCGCGCACCGATCAATGACCTGGGCTACAGCAACGTCGAGGTACTCAACATCACACACCCTTTCCCGGCACGCGCCGAACAGCGTTGCCGAGACACCCACGGCTATTTTTTCATCGCCGGCCAAGGACTCTTCGGCCTGCACATGGGCGAGGACGTTTACATCGTGCGCTGCGAGAAAAACGATCTACTGATCGTGCCGGCCGACACAGCGCACTGGCTGGACTTCGGTGAGCATCCCCATGCCGTGGCGCTGCGCATGTTCAACAGCGCCGAGGATTGCGTGCCGGTATTGACCGCAGACGCCATCGCCGGCCGTTTTCCCGGTTTGGACGATTAGGCCCTTGCGTCAGAATCTTCAACCCCGAAACGTTGTAAGTTTGTGTGGGAAGTAGCTGAGTCAGTTGTAGGGCGCTGCTGTTTATCCTGAGCCCTGCCCATGGGCGCTCCTGGTTGTGTAACTCTTCTGCGGCCTCAGTGTTTGTATCGCCTGTCAATAGGAGGAATCCGAAGGGTGATAAGGCATTAGCCAATAAAAGGAGAGAACCGATGAATCGCCCAGAGGAGCCGTTTGAAGCGTCGTATTCCGTGCCTAATGCTGTCAGAAGGCGCCTTAACCTGTCCGGCAAACCGCTGACCTGTTCAGAGTTGGAGATCTTGCGATGGGCCTCGGAAGGCAAGACTGTCTGGGAAATCAGCCAGATTCGCGCCACGTCCGAGGCCACAGTGAAATTTCACCTGCGCAATATCTACGGCAAATTGCAGGTCAACAACCGTGTGCAAGCGATGAACGAAGCCGCCCGCCGGGGCCTATGTTGAACCCACAAAAAAGGGCCGCGACGCTCAACGGCGTCGCGGCCCTTTTTTTGCGCTGCTGACTTACGCGGAATGGTAAGTCGGCAGGGCGAAGCGATTCTGGCTTTGCAGCATGGAAATCTGCGGCAGCTCGCTGGCTTGCTCGGCCAGGTCACGGCGGATCGCGCTGATCACCCAGGTCAGTTGGTCGGCGGTGTGCAACTGCTGGTAAGAGATCGAACGCTTGACCTGCTTGCCTTCACTGTTGCGCAGGGTCAACAGGATGCCGCCGTCCGGACGAGGCTGAGTGGTGACGTCGTAGTTGGAGAATACCGAAGCGAATTTATCTTGGATCAGGCTCATGTTTATCAGCTCCATTGGCTCAAGTGGGCAAGCATGGAGTGATAGGTGCAGCGATTGTGCCAGCTAGCAGAAATTAAAAAACTCTTTATAAATCATCGGTTTGCAAAAAATCAGAATTTTCGATTTCGTGCAATTTGCATGAATGGCCATCATGCATCCTGCATTTTGCGTTACTCGATGCGGTGCAATCGGCATCTGGTTATGTTTAAAGACTGCGCAGGCGCCGCTAAATTCCCTTTTGCCGAGCACGCCTGTCGGGATACAAAACTTTTCAAATCCCGCGTGTACAGCTGAAGAGGGGCTCACGTATTTTCCCGCTAGGTATCTGGCAGCGTCCTACGGTGAAGCTGCTGCCTGTGCATCATTCGAAGAATAAGAAAAAGGACGTTCCACCATGAACCCTCCGCACGGCGACATGATCACCTGGGGCAAGATGCTGCGTAAGGTGCCCGCCATTGTCCGCGCGCTGCCGCGCGTGGTGCGCGGCCTGCGCGCGGCGAATGTCACCGACCCCGGCCAACCGTGCGGGCTGGGTTGGCACTTCGAGCAAGCCACCTTGCGCAACCCGCACGGCCACGCGGTGCTGTATGGCGACCGCGTGCTCAGTTACGCCGACGTCAATCGGCAGGCCAACCGTATCGCCCATTACCTGCAGGCCCAAGGCGTGGGCAAGGGGGACGTCGTTGCGCTGTTTATTGAAAACCGCCCCGAGTTGCTGCTGTGTGTGCTGGCGGTAGCCAAGCTGGGTGGCGTCTGCGCGATGGTCAATACCGCGCAAACCCAGGCAACGTTGGTGCACAGCCTCAACCTGGTCAGCCCGGTGGCGATTGTGGTCGGCGGGGAATTGATGGGGGCCTATGACGCTGTGCGCGATCAGGTATCGATCCAGGCCGCGCGCACCTGGTTCATTCCTGACCAGCCCGCACCAGAGCCCGAGGGCTATATCGAACTGATCGCGGCCAGTGCCGACTGCCCGGAGGGCAACCCGGCCAGCACTGCCCAGGTGTTCTTCAACGACCCCTGTTTCTATATCTATACCTCCGGCACGACTGGCCTGCCCAAGGCCGGCATCATGAAACACGGGCGCTGGACCAGGACCGCCGTGAGTTTCGGCCGTATCGCCCTGGACATGGGCCCTGACGACGTTCTCTATTGCACCTTGCCGCTGTACCACGCCACCGGCCTGTGTGTGTGCTGGGGCTCGGCGATTGTCGGCGCGTCGGGGTTCGCTATCCGCCGCAAGTTCAGCGCCAGCCAGTTCTGGGACGATGTGCGCGCGTTCAACGCGACCACCCTGGGCTATGTGGGGGAGTTGTGCCGTTACCTGCTCGACCAGCCGCCGAGCGAAAGCGATCGAGCCCACCGTGTCACCAAAATGGTCGGCAATGGCCTGCGCCCCGGTGTATGGGCCCAGTTCAAGGCGCGATATGGCGTGGCGCATGTCTGCGAGTTATACGCTGCCAGTGACGGCAATATCGGTTTTACCAACGTGCTGAATTTCGACAACACCATCGGCTTTTGCCTGCAGCATTGGGCACTGGTGGACTACGCCCATGACAGCGGCGAACCCATTCGTGGCGGCGATGGTTTCATGCGCAAGGTGCAGACGGGCGGGCAGGGGCTGTTGCTGGCCAGGATCGATGACAAGTCGCCCTTCGACGGTTACACCGACCCGGAAAAGAATCTCAGGGTCATCCTCACCGACGTCTTCGAACCGGGTGATCGCTACTTCAATACCGGCGATCTGTTGCGCAGCATCGGGTTCGGCCATGCGCAGTTCGTCGATCGCCTGGGGGACACTTATCGTTGGAAGGGTGAAAACGTCTCCACCACCGAGGTCGAGAATGTGCTGCTGCAGCATCCGCAGATCGCCGAAGTGGTGGCCTATGGCGTTGAAATCAACAACACCAACGGGCGCGCCGGCATGGTCGCGATCACCCCAAGCGAGTCTCTGGCCGCACTGGACATGCGTGAACTGCTGCAATTTGCCCACAGTCAGTTGCCCCCCTACGCAGTGCCGCTATTCCTGCGGATCAAGGTGCAGATGGAAACCACCGGCACCTTCAAGTACCAGAAAGTACGGCTTAAGGAGGAAGCCTTTGACCCGGCCAGGGCGGGCAACGACCCGGTGTATGCCTGGCTGCCGGGGTCGCAGGGGTACGTACCCGTCACCGGCGAGTTACTGGCGCAAATCCAGGGCGGCCATTTCCGCTATTGATTGTGGCTATGGGGGCTTTTGACAAAAAAGCCATGACAGTGGGGAACTCCGTCGCGACACTGGGCGCCCTATGAGTACTTGAATTCGCACCCGCTAAGGAGCCCCGCATGTCCACCCCTCGACAAATGACCGAAGACGAAGCCGCCGAATTTGCCGAACAGGTCTTCGATGTGGCCCGCAAAGGCGACGCCGCCATGCTCGCCGCGCTGCTGGCCAAGGGTTTGCCGGCCAACTTGCGCAACCACAATGGCGACACCTTGCTGATGCTCGCCGCGTACCACGGCCATGCCGAAGCGGTCAAAGTATTGCTGGAATTCAAGGCCAACCCGCTGATCGCCAACGACAAGAATCAATTACCGATCGCCGGCGCGGCGTTCAAAGGCAACCTGCCCGTGGTCAAGGCCCTGATCGAAGGCGGCACACCGGTGGAGGCCGCATCTTCGGACGGTCGCACCGCGTTGATGATGGCGGCGATGTTCAATCGCGTTGAAATGCTCGACTACCTGCTCGCCCAGGGCGCCAACCCCAACGCCACCGACGCCCAGGGCGCTACGGCGCTGGCGGCGGCGCAAACCATGGGTGCGATGGATACGGCGGCGCGCTTGCAGAATCTGGTGTAGGCTTTGCGCCCTCGAAAATCACACCGCTGCAGGAATGCCCCATGAAAACCGCCCTCGTCGAACTTATCAGTCACATCAGCGCCGGCGTCATGGGCGAGGATGAGGTGGCGCGCATCGCCGAGGAAGCAGCCCAGGCCTACGCCGATCCGGCAGCGTTTCTGGTGACCAACCCGGATATCAACTACGACGACACTTTCCCGATTCCGCTGGGAGAGTGGGTCGTAGTCGGCAGCCTGCCCGACACGGTGTTGTTCCAGGCCGACACTTATGGCGACCTGTTTGCCCAGATCGTCGCTTCGTTCGGCCCCGGCGTGGCGTTCAACCTCAAGCCCAAGCAACTGGCCAAGACCGAGGCGCTGACCGCACTCAATCGTATCCAGGTGCAAATGAGCGCCTTGAGCCGGGAAGACGGCGGTTATGTGCTGGTGAACTTCAGCCAGTTGCTGGACGACGACATCCAGGTGGTGCTGGTCCACGGCAATGCCTTGCCGCGCGTGCTGGCGTTGTGCGAAGAGATCGGGATCAAGGCCGAGCCGTCCCTGGAAGCCCTAAAAATCGCCGTACATGTTTGAAATAAAACGGAACCCTGGCAGGGGCTGACTATCCTACAAGGGCATGCCCTCACTTAGGAGCGACACCATGGGTTCCACTTTCAACGGCCTGATCGGCCTGATCATCCTCGCGCTGGATATCTGGGCGATTATCAACGTCTTCAAAAGCGGCGCCAGCACTGGGGCCAAGGTGTTGTGGATCCTGCTGATCCTGCTGCTGCCGGTGCTGGGCCTGATCATCTGGGCGATCGCCGGGCCGCGCGGTAACGTGCGGATCTGACAGCTCGTTCAGCGGCACGGTAAGCGTGGGAGGGGGCCTGCTCCCTCCCAGCCTGGTTTCAGCGCATTGCACAGATTTGTGTGTCCAAATATTCGCTGCACAAAATTTTCACATCCCATTCAAGACAATCCCCCGGCTCCATCTCCCGGCCAAGGCCCCTGCCTCAGGCGCTTTTAAAGGCAGCGCAGCGGTGCTCGTTCAGTAATTAATAGCCTTGATGGCATTGATCGGGCACCATTCGCGCCACTGCAATACTTCGTCACTTCAACTTCCAATGGGTCCTGAAACGACATGGCAAACCCGGACGCCCTGAGCCAGCAGCGAGCCTCGACTCGCCTGCTGCAACCGACCGTCAAATCCCATCTGGCCTACACGCTGCTGTGCGCACTGATCATGATGGTGATGTTCTCCCTGCTGCGCCTGGCGCTGCTGGTGTACAACCGCGAGATGATCCTCGACACGCCGGCCTCGACGTTCCTCGAAGCGTTCGGCAACGGCCTGCGCCTGGACCTGCGCCTGGTGGTGTACCTGAGCATCCCGCTGTTGCTGGCGCTGTTCAGCGTGCGCGCGATGGCTGCGCGGGGGTTCTTCCGTTTCTGGTTGACCGTCGCGTCCAGCATTGCCCTGTTCCTGGGCCTGATGGAAATGGACTTCTATCGCGAGTTCCACCAGCGTCTCAACGGCCTGGTGTTCCAGTATGTGAAAGAAGACCCCAAAACCGTGATGAGCATGCTCTGGTACGGTTTCCCGGTGGTGCGTTACCTGCTGGCGTGGGCCGTGGGTACATTGATCCTGAGCATGGCATTCAAAGGCGCCGACCGCGCCACGCGCCCGCGCGGCCCGTTCAGCGGCGGCAGCATCGGTACGCGCCAGGTAGCGCCGTGGTATTCGCGCATCGCCGTATTTGTGGTGTGCCTGCTGGTGGCCGTGGTCGCCGCCCGTGGCACCCTGCGCCAGGGCCCGCCGCTGCGCTGGGGCGACGTGTACACCACCGAGTCCAACTTCGCCAACCAGTTGGGCCTCAACGGCACACTGTCACTGATTGCAGCGGCCAAGGCGCGCTTCTCCGAGGACCGCTCCAACATCTGGAAAGCCACGTTGGAACAGCCGCTGGCGACCCAGACCGTGCGCGACATGCTGGTACTGCCGGCGGAAAAACTGGTAGACACCGACACTGCCGCCGTACGCCGTGACTACCTGCCGCCGGCCGAGAAGACCCTGCCGATCAAAAACGTTGTCGTGATCCTGATGGAAAGCTTCGCCGGCCACTCGGTGGGTGCGCTGGGCCGTCCGGGCGACATCACGCCATACTTCGACAAATTGTCCAAGGAAGGCCTGCTGTTCGACCGCTTTTTCTCCAACGGTACCCACACCCACCAGGGTATGTTCGCCACCATGGCCTGCTTCCCGAACCTGCCGGGCTTCGAATACCTGATGCAGACCCCCGAAGGCAGCCACAAACTGTCGGGTCTGCCGCAGCTGCTCAGCGCGCGCAAGTTCGACGACGTGTATGTCTACAACGGCGACTTCGCCTGGGACAACCAGTCGGGTTTCTTCAGCAACCAGGGCATGACCAACTTCATCGGCCGTAACGACTTCGTCGACCCGGTGTTCTCCGATCCGACCTGGGGCGTGTCCGACCAGGACATGTTCAACCGTGGCCTGCAAGAGCTGAAGGCTCGTGAAGGCGGAAAGCCGTTCTACGCGCTGCTGCAAACCCTGTCCAACCACACGCCGTACGCGTTGCCCACGCCATTGCCGGTAGAGAAAGTCACCGACCGTGGCAGTCTCAACGAACACTTGACCGCCATGCGTTACTCCGACTGGGCCCTGGGCCAGTTCTTTGAAAAGGCGCGTAAAGAGCCGTACTTCAAGGAAACCCTGTTCGTGATCGTCGGCGATCACGGTTTCGGCAACGAACAGCAGATCACCGAGATGGACCTGGGCCGCTTCAACGTGCCCATGCTGATGATCGCGCCGGGCATGCAGGAAAAGTTCGGCGAGCGCGATCACACGGTGGGTACGCAGATCGACATCGTGCCGACCATCATGGGACGCCTCGGTGGCGAAACCCTGCATCAGTGCTGGGGGCGCGACCTGCTGAACCTGCCGGAGGGCGACAAGGGCTTCGGCGTGATCAAGCCTTCGGGCAGCGATCAGACCGTGGCGTTGGTGACGGCGGACCGCATCCTGGTACTGCCCAAGGAAATGCCACCAAAGTTGTGGCAGTACGAATTGGGCGCCAACCCGACCGGTAAATTAATTCCCGAGTCCTCGGACGAGGCGGCGCTCAAGCAGAAACTTGAGTCGTTCCTGCAAACGGCCACCAAGAGCCTGCTGGACAATACCGCCGGCGTGGTAGACGGCAAGCCGGACTGATTGACCGGCAATAAAAAAGAGGCCTTCTTGAAGGCCTCTTTTTTTTGACTGCGCTTTTATATCTTGCCGAGCAACAACAGCACCAGCAGCACGACCAGTACCACGCCCAGAATACCCGACGGGCCATAGCCCCAGTTACGCGAGTGCGGGAACACCGGCAGACCGCCGACCAGCAGCAGAATCAGAATGATGATTAAAATGAGGCTCATGGTTTTATTTCCTTATAGGCCTTATGCAAGGACAGGTTATTTAACGGTAGGACCGTAATGTTAATTACCGGCGCCTTAACAACTCCGACTGTAGTGCCGTACAGAAAATTCCCTGTTTTTTTAATCCATTTCGATAACTAGCTTATTTCCTTTAAATACTGCCTCGGACTAAGCCTTAGTTGAAAAAAGATTGAACTTAGGCCGAGCGCAGGCATCCGACCTGGCCGCCGGTTTGCCCGGGGCATTCATCACTCTGATGGTGAGTGGGCCGCCCAACAACCTTCGCTACACTGCCGATCACTTCTTCTGTGAACCACAAGGCTACTTCTTATGCAAAATCGCATGATGATCACTGGTGCCGGCTCCGGCCTGGGTCGCGAAATCGCGCTGCGCTGGGCGCGCGAGGGCTGGCAGTTGGCCTTGTCGGATGTGAGTGAGCCCGGCCTGCAGGAAACCCTCAAACAGGTACGCGAAGTCGGCGGCGAAGGCTTTGTACAGCGCTGCGATGTCCGCGACTACAGCCAGCTCACCGCGTTTGCCCAGGCCTGCGAGGTCAAGTTGGGGGGGATCGATGTGATCGTCAACAACGCCGGGGTGGCTTCCGGCGGGTTCTTTGCGGAGCTGTCGCTGGAAGACTGGGACTGGCAGATCGCAATTAACCTGATGGGCGTGGTCAAGGGCTGCAAAGCGTTCCTGCCGCTGCTGGAAAAGAGCAAGGGTCGCATCATCAACATCGCGTCCATGGCGGCGCTGATGCAGGGCCCGGCCATGAGCAACTACAACGTGGCCAAGGCCGGCGTGGTGGCGCTGTCGGAGAGCCTGCTGGTGGAGCTCAGGCAACAGGAAGTCGGGGTACACGTGGTCTGCCCATCGTTTTTCCAGACCAACCTGTTGGACTCGTTCCGAGGCCCCACGCCGGCCATGAAAGCGCAGGTAGGCAAGTTGCTCGAGAGTTCGCCGATCTCGGCGGCGGATATCGCCGATTACATCTACCAGCGTGTCGCCGAGGGCGAGTTCATGATTCTGCCCCATGAACAGGGGCGGATGGCCTGGGCATTGAAGCAAAAGAACCCGCAACTGCTTTATGACGAAATGGCCAGCATGGCCGACAAAATGCGCGCCAAGGCGCAGGCGACCAAAGGCTGAAACATCACAAGAACCTCAATTTCTCAGGCTTGCCCCCGAGGTTGATGAATTTATGTAGAAAACCATAGGTGAGAGAGTGGAAAACCCCTTCGCATCTTTCACCCAGTCTGTCAGTTAAATTACCGGTCGATGTAGGGCCTGCCTGTTTTAGGGGCAGGGCATTGATGCTTTTACATCCGGCGCGCATGGTCGGGGTCCTGTCACTCTAAAAGGACAACCGCCATGCTGGTCTTAAGCCGCGCCGTAGGCGAAAGCATTTCCATCGGCGATGACATCGCCTTGCACATCGTCGAATTGAACGGGAACCACGTGAAGTTCGGCATCCAGGCCCCGGCCGGGGTGAATGTTCATCGCGCCGAGGTGTACCAGAAAATCCTCAAGCGCCAGGGGCCCGCCACTCATCCGGTGGTAGTGCCCAACCCCTGAAAGATCCGCTCAGTCGAACAGATGCTTGGGCACGTCGTGCTTGAGCATCAGTTGGCATTGCTCGCTTTCAGGGTCGAACACAATCAGGGCCTGGCCCTTGGTCAGCGCCTGGCGCACGCGCAGCACGCGGGTTTCCAGCGGCGTGTCGTCGCCGTTGTCGGTGCCGTCGCGGGTGACGAAGTCTTCGATGAGGCGGGTCAGGGTGTCGACTTCAAGTGCATCGTAGGGAATCAGCATACAAGCCTCGGATGTTGGATCCCGGCGATCCTACTGCGCCGGGACTCCGGTTGCCAGCGTCAGGACTTTTGACCGATCAGGCTGTCCACTGATGGCACTCGCGTGTCGCTCTCCATCTGCGTTTCGTGCTCGATCTGATGACTGAAGCGGTCCAGTGAGCCTTGGGCCGGTTGCGCGTCGCTGGCGAACACCGGCGGGCTGAGAATATACGCGCCCAGCAAGCGGCTCAGCGCGGCCAGGCTGTCGATGTGCGTGCGTTCATAGCCGTGGGTTGCATCGCAGCCGAATGCCAGCAGGGCGGTGCGGATATCGTGGCCGGCGGTCACCGCCGAATGGGCGTCGCTGAAGTAGTAGCGGAACAGATCACGGCGCACCGGCAGTTCGTTATCCGCCGCCAGGCGCAGCAGGTGCCGGGACAGGTGATAGTCGTACGGCCCGCCGGAATCCTGCATTGCCACACTCACCGCATGCTCGCTGGAATGCTGGCCGGGCGCAACCGGGGCGATGTCGATGCCGACAAATTCACTCACATCCCAAGGCAGCGCTGCCGCCGCACCACTGCCGGTTTCTTCGGTGATGGTAAACAGCGGATGACAGTCGATCAGCAACGGTTCGCCACTGTCGACAATTGCCTTGAGCGCCGCGAGCAGGGCGGCGACGCCGGCTTTGTCGTCCAGGTGGCGGGCACTGATATGCCCGCTTTCGGTGAACTCGGGCAATGGGTCGAACGCCACGTAATCACCCACGCTGATCCCCAGGGAATCGCAGTCGGCGCGGGTCGCGCAGTAGGCGTCCAGGCGCAGCTCGACATGGTCCCAGCTCACCGGCATTTCATCCACGGCGGTGTTGAACGCATGCCCGGAGGCCATCAGTGGCAACACGCTGCCACGGATCACACCGTTGTCGGTGAACAGGCTGACCCGGCTGCCTTCGGCAAAGCGGCTCGACCAGCAACCGACCGGCGCCAGCGTCAGGCGGCCGTTGTCCTTGATCGCGCGCACGGCGGCGCCGATGGTGTCCAAGTGCGCCGACACCGCGCGGTCCGGGCTGTTTTTCTGACCCTTGAGCGTGGCGCGAATAGTGCCGCGCCGGGTCATTTCAAACGGAATGCCCAGTTCTTCCAGGCGCTCGGCCACATAGCGCACGATGGTGTCGGTGAAGCCGGTAGGGCTGGGAATGGCGAGCATTTCCAGCAGGACTTTTTGCAGGTAGTTGAGATCCGGTTCTGGGATGGTTCGGGTCATAAAGGTTTCCTTTAGTTGCAAGCGTTGAGCTGCAAGCTTCAAGTTAAAAGCGGTATCTGAGGCTTGCCGGCAATGCTCTACTCTTGAAGCTTGCAGCTTGTAACTCGAGGCTTCTAACTGTGTGGAAATAGAAGGTCCACAAATCGCTCGGCCGTCGGCTGCGGCTCGTGGTTGGCCAGGCCGGCCCGTTCGTTGGCTTCGATAAACACGTACTCGGGTTGATCGGCGGCGGGCACCATCAGGTCCAGGCCCACCATGGGGATGTCCAGGGCACGGGCGGCGCGCACGGCGGCGTCCACCAGCGTGGGGTGCAGGATTGCGGTGACGTCCTCCAGGCAACCGCCGGTGTGCAGGTTGGCGGTACGCCGCACCGCCAGGGTTTTGCCGCGTGGCAGGATGCTGCTGTAGTCATAACCGGCGGCGGCGAGGGTGCGTTCGGTCTCGGCGTCGAGTGGGATCTTGCTCTCGCCGTCGGTGGCGGCCTGGCGACGTCGGCTCTGGGCTTCGATCAGCGCACGGATGGAATGCTGACCATCGCCGGTGACTTCGGCGGGACGCCGGATCGCGGCGGCGACCACGTCGAAACCGATCACCAGGATGCGCAGGTCCAGGCCCTCGTGGAAGCTCTCCAACAGCACGCGGCTGTCGAACTGGCGCGCCGCTTCGATGGCCTGCTGGACCTCTTCAATGGTGCGCAGATCCACCGCCACCCCCTGGCCCTGTTCGCCATCGAGCGGCTTGACCACGATGCGCTGGTGTCGATCGAGGAACTCCAGGTTGTCGTCGGGGCTGCCCGCCAACTGCTGCGACGGCACGTTCAACCCGGCCGCCTCGAAGGCCTTGTGGGTCAGGCTCTTGTCCTGGCACAGGGTCATGCTGATGGCGCTGGTCAGGTCGCTCAACGATTCGCGGCAGCGCACCCGGCGCCCGCCATGACTGAGGGTGAACAGCCCGGCATCGGCGTCATCGACTTGCACATCGATGCCGCGCCGATGGGCTTCTTCGACGATGATCCGCGCATACGGGTTGAACCCCGCCTCAGGGCCGGGACCGAGAAACAGCGGTTGGTTGATGCCGTTCTTGTGCTTGATCGCAAAGGTCGTCAGCGCGCGAAAACCCAGCTTGGCATAGAGGTTCTTGGCCTGGCGGTTATCGTGCAGCACCGACAGGTCGAGGTAGCTCAGGCCACGGCTCATAAAGTGTTCGACCAAATGGCGCACCAGCACTTCGCCCACACCGGGGCGGGTGCACTGCGGGTCGACCGCCAGGCACCATAGGCTGCAGCCGTTTTCCGGGTCGTGAAAGGCTTTTTGATGGTTCAGGCCCATGACGCTGCCGATTACCGCGCCGCTGTCTTCATCCTCGGCCAGCCAGTACACCGGGCCGCCCTGATGACGTGGAGTGAGGCGCTCGGCGTCCACCGGCAACATGCCCCGGCCTTGATACAGCAGGTTAACCGCGTGCCAATCCGCCTCGCTTTGCACACGGCGAATGCGGAACCCGCGAAATACTCGCGTGGCCGGGCGATAGTCGCTGAACCACAAACGCAGGGTGTCGGACGGGTCGAGGAACAATTGCTGCGGGTCGATCCCCAGAATCTGCTGGGGCGCGGCCACGTACAGTGCGATATCGCGCTCCCCCGGCTGCTCTTTGAGCAACTCTTTAGCCAGGCTGGTCGGGTCGGGAAAGGTGTGACCGATCAACAGGCGACCCCAGCCGCAATGCACCGCAATCGGCTCGGCGGCCAGGGGGCTGCCATCCTCGGCCAGGCGGGCCTGCAGGCGCTCATAGGTCGGCGCCTGGCCCTTCAACAAACGTTGGCTGTAAGCCGCGGCGTGAGGTTTCATCAATCAGATTCCTTGTTCGCTGAGCCACAGGTTCAGCGCTGCCAGTTGCCACAGCTTGGAGCCGCGCAGCGGGGTCAGCTGGCCTTGGGGGTCGGTCAGCAGACGATCGAGCATCGTTGGGTTGAACAGGCCGCGATCCTGGCTCGGATCCAGCAGCAATTCACGCACCCAGTTAAGGGTATCGCCCTGCAAATGCTTGAGACCCGGCACCGGGAAGTAGCCTTTCTTGCGGTCGATGACCTCGCTGGGGATCACTCGGCGTGCGGCCTCTTTAAGCACCTGCTTGCCGCCATCGGGCAGTTTGAACTTACCTGGCACACGGGCCGAGAGTTCCACCAGGCGATAGTCGAGGAAGGGCGTGCGCGCTTCCAGGCCCCAGGCCATGGTCATGTTGTCGACGCGCTTGACCGGGTCGTCCACCAGCATCACCGTGCTGTCCAGGCGCAGAGCCTTGTCCACGGCGGCATCGGCGCCCGGCATCGCAAAATGCTCGCGTACGAAGTCACCGGCGGCGTCGTTGGCGGTCAACCACTTGGGCGCGACGGTGGCCGCGTAGTCGTCGTAGCTGCGGTCGAAAAACGCCTCGCGATAGGCCGCGTACGGGTCGCTCGCGCCGTCCACTTGCGGGTACCAGTGGTAACCGGCGAACAATTCGTCGGCGCCCTGGCCGCTCTGTACCACCTTGCAATGCTTGGCCACTTCCCGCGACAGCAGGTAGAAGGCGATGCAGTCGTGGCTGACCATCGGCTCGCTCATGGCCCGGAAGGCCGCCGGCAGTTGCTCGATGATTTCGCTTTCAGCAATGCGCAACTGGTGATGGCGCGTGCCGTAGTGCCTGGCGATCAAGTCCGAATACTGGAACTCGTCACCACGCTCGCCGCCGGCATCTTCAAAACCGATGGAGAAGGTCGACAGGTCCTGCACGCCGACTTCCCGCAACAGGCCCACGAGCATGCTCGAATCGACACCGCCGGAGAGCAGCACGCCCACATCCACGGCGGCGCGTTGGCGGATCGCCACGGCTTCGCGCGTGCTGTCGAGCACGCGGTCGGTCCAGTCTTGCAGGGTCAGGCTTTTTTCATCGTCATGGGGGCCGTAGGGCAGGGTCCACCAGGTTTTCTGCTCGGTCTTGCCGTCGGCGTCGATGCGCATCCAGCTGGCCGGCGGCAGCTTTTCGATGCCCGCCAGCAACGTGCGCGGCGCCGGCACCACGGCGTGGAAGTTCAGGTAATGGTTGAGCGCCACCGGATCGAGGATCGGGTTGATATCGCCGCCCTTGAGCAGCGCCGGGAGCGCCGAGGCAAAGCGCAGGCGCTGACCGGTGCGCGACAGGTACAACGGCTTCACGCCGAGGCGGTCGCGGGCGATAAACAGCCGCTGCGCATCGCGCTCCCAGATGGCGAATGCAAACATGCCATTGAGCTTGGGCAGCAGCGCTTCGCCCCAGGCGTGATAACCCTTGAGCAGCACTTCGGTGTCGCCGCCGGAATAGAACGCGTAGCCGAGGGCTTCAAGCTCCTGGCGCAGTTCCGGGAAGTTGTAGATCGCACCGTTGAACGCCAGGGACAGCCCCAATTGGGCGTCGACCATCGGTTGGGCGGAGCCATCCGACAGGTCCATGATTTTCAGACGGCGATGGCCCAGGGCAATCGGCCCTTGGGCATGGAAGCCCCACGCGTCAGGGCCGCGTGGCGCCAAATGATGGGTGATGCGCTCAACCGCAGCCAGGTCGGCAGGTTGGGCATCGAAACGTAACTCACCAGCTAATCCGCACATAAATTCCTTACCGGTTTTTCCGTTGGGGAGGGATGAAGTACCGCGCGCCAAAACGGCAGGTACCCAGAAACTGACCCGAGCAGATTGTGGGAGTTTTAGAACAATACGTTATAAGGCAATCCGCCTTGACGCCTCACCGGCGCGCGCGGCCTGCCTGGAATGTGCGGTGCACAGGTCAAGCTTTTATCCAAAGTTCGGCGGTTCAGGCGCCTCGATCCACCCAGTATTCGAACCCTTTATCCGGCGTTGTGCCCGTATCGTCCGCAGGCATCATTCAATGCAATAAGGACGATTGCCATGGACTCACCCCTTGACGGTGCCACCGCGCCCGACCCCACCGTACCCGACAGCATGATGGCGACGCTGCTGGAGCTGACCGGCGACCTGGACAAGGCCCAGGTACTGCAGGGCACCTTGCCGACCTGGCTGACCGGCGCCAGCTCGCAGGTGCGCCAGGCGCTGCTCAACAGCTACGAGGCCGGTCAGCCCGCGCGCGACACGGCAGCGCGCCTGCTTGAACGGGTCATACCGCTGCGGCAATTCTGCCGCGACCGATTGCAGGCACTGTTGGTCGCCAAGGGGCTGGCCGACCTGAATGTCGAACGGGACCTGCTGCAGGTACCCAGGGTGTATTTCCTGACGGGCGGCCTGCTGGATGGCCCCCATGTTGAAATGGAGCCTGCGCAAAACGACACCTTGCTGCACGCCGCCATGCAAACCGTGGCGTCAGTCAGCCTGCCGCCAGGGTCGGTGATTCGACGCGCTTCGGATCAGTCCGTGGTCAAGGCGCTCAGCGCCCAGGCCTTTGTAGACGCTTGCCGCGAATTGGATGTCGGCGGCGCTTACCAGCAGCACCTGCGCGAGGTGTTCAACCTGCCGGCACCTGACGAACCGGTGAACGCTGAACTGGATTACAACCCGACAATCGCTGCCATCGGCCCGGCCATGTGCATGAACATGCTGGTCGACCTGCATATCGCTTTCGCCAAAGGCGATGTCGGCCAGGCGGCGTACGCGGCTTTGCAAACACTGATCGATGCCGATCGGCCCGCCAACCGCCTCACCCACGTGCGGTTCAATGGGCAGCCGCTGCGCTGGCAGGGCATCGCGGCTCATCATGCCAACCTGTGGGGTGTGCTGGTGTTCAGTCAGGCGGGCGCCGAGGATTTTTCCACCGGCCCCGTGCTGGTGTACATGCCCGGCGATCCTCTGAGGCCATGGTTCGAATACCCGTCGCTGGAGGACTTCACCACCTACCTGTCGCTCAAGCTGCAGGTGCCCGAGTACCGGCGCTTTTTCACCCACTACCTCGACGAGTCGCAGCGATTCGATTTTTTCCAGCACATCGACCAGGACAAAACCCTCGGCCGGGTTGAACCGATGCCCGTCACCGCCAACCTGTCGTGGTTCTTTTTTACGGCGCTGGTGTGCAAGCTCCAGCGCGATGCCGAAGTGCTGGCGGTGCCCGTGCCCAGCGCGGACCAGGAGCAACAGTGGCGGCGCCTGCAGGACTACCTCAATGCGGGGCTGACCGTGTTGGGGCTGGCCGGACTGGTGGTGCCGGTACTCGGGCAACTGATGACCGGCGTGGCCATCGGGCAACTGCTCGGTGAAGTCTTCGAAGGCATTGATGACTGGACCCACGGCGAGAAAACCGAGGCGTTCGAGCACTTGGTCAACGTAGCGGAGAACCTCGCCGGCATGGCACTGTTCGCCGCCGGGGTCAAGGCTGTCAGCAAGGTCGTCCAGACGACCCGCATCGGCGCGACGCGCTTCTTCGACAAAATGGAAGCCATCGAACAACAGGGTGTCGGACCGCGGCTGTGGCGACGACGTCTAGGGACCTATCGGCAGTCCCTGGACGTCGACGCGCAGACCAGTGCCAACACGCGCGGTATTTATCAGGTCAACGGCCAGTCCTACGTCAAGATCGACGGCGCGCTTTATTCCATCGCCTACGATGCGCCCTCCGGCCATTGGCGGGTCCGCCACCCCCTGCGTGACAGCGCGTATCGTCCGCCCTTGAGCCACAACTTCCAGGGCGGCTGGCGGTTCGCTTTCGAGCGCCCGGACGATTGGGACGACGCTTACCGCCTGTTGATCCGGCTCGACCCCAGCCTGGCGACCTTGCCGCCGGAGCACGTGCGGAGCGTGGCGAGCATCACCGGCCTGGACGTGCCGCGCCTGCGCTTGCATTTCCGGCAGAATCTTGCGCTGCCCAAGCGTTTTCGCGACGGCATCGTGCGCGTGCAGCAGAACCAGAAGGTGCGTGACCTGATCTGGCAGTTGGAGCATCAGCCGCGTCCGGATGCCGACACGGCCCCTACGCAATTGCTGGCGTTGCCGCTGATGTCGGGGTGGCCAAAGGGGCGTTTTTTCGAGGTATTGGACAGTGAAGGCTACTTGATCGAGCGCTACCCCGACACAGCGCCTTTTGATTATGAGGACCTGAGCATTCACATCACCGAGCAGCAATTGCACGAGGGCGAGGTGATGTCCACTGTGCTGGACGCATTGGAGCCCGAGGAGGTCCAGACTTTGCTTGGTGCCGAAGTAGCGCCTCAAGCGCGCCAGGCCACGTTGGCGCGGCAGTTGCTCGCCTCCCTCGCGCGCACCCACCGCCCGCTCTACGAGCAGTTGTACGAACAAACCGAAGCGCAGGTGGACACCGACTACGGCGTGCTCAAGTCCCATTACCCCGCATTGCCGAACCGGGTCGCCTGGGAGTTGCTGTCAGACAGCCCCACCACACAGCGCTGGCGCCTGCGCGACAGCCGGCGCGTGCCCTTGGCGCTGGCGCAGCGTACCCGTGCGGCACTGCAGGATCTGGAGCAAGACCAGGCGCTGTTCGGCCTGTTGCTGCCGGAACTGGCCAATGAAAATACCCAGCGTCTGGCCGTCGGCCTGCTGAGGCGGGTACCCGGCTGGCCGGGCGAGTTATCCGTGCAACTGCGCGAGGGTTCTTTGCGTGGGCGTGTGCTGGGTGAGTCCAGTGCCGAGGCGGCCACTGTGCGGCGTGTCGTGGTCAAGTCCGAACAGGGCTTTCAGGCGTTTGACGAGCAGGGCCGCGCCTTGGGTGAAATCGCCTCGGGCCACGAGGGCATTTATCAAGCGCTTCTCGATACCCTCTCGCCGGACCAGCGCCGTGACCTGAGCGTGACCGGCAGGGCAAACAGTGGCTATCTGCGCTATGCGCTGATGACGGAGGCCGAAACCCGGCGCCCGCGGCTGTCGCGCTACCTGTATCCGGAGCGTGCCGTGCCCGAGCCGCCGGCGCTGTGCACAGTGGCTGCCCAGATCAACCCGGCGCAGCACCCGCGCGCACTGGTGGCCAAGGTCAGGCATCTGTACCCGATGTTCAGCGATGCGCAGATCGCGGCGTTTCTTGATGAGCAGGGCGCCGACCCTTTATCCCGTGCCAGAGCGGTGCAGGCGCTTGAACAAGAGTTCGACGCCCTGCACCGCGCGCTGAAGGCCTGGCGGCGGGACAAGACCTCATTGGCCGGCTTGCCCAGGCCCATCGATGACTACCGCATGAGCCGTCATTACACGATGCGCAGGATCGAAGACGCCTGGAAGCAGATGACCCGGCAGCCGGATGCCGAAGGGGAGAGGTTGCTGGCGCTGAACCTCGATGGCATGGAAGTGGGGCCGCTGCCGACGTTGCCGGCCGAGGTCAGCTTTGCAGCTATTCGCAAGTTGTCGCTTAACCACATGGGGCTTAATGACGATGTGGCGTATTTCCTCAAGCACTTCCCGGGCGTGCAAACGCTGGAGCTGCAAGGCAACCGCATAAGCCGGCTGCCCGAAGCGCTGTCGCGGATGCCCCAGCTCAAGCGCCTGTATCTGGATAACAACCGGCTGCAACTGACCCAATACACCCGCACCAAATTGGCGGGCTTCAGCGATCTTGAGGTGTTGGGCCTCAATGACAACCCCTTGGTAGACCCGCCGCCCATCAGCCGCCTGTTCAGCCTGCGCGCTTTGTTCATGCGCAACTGCCGACTCAAGGAACTGCCCGGCGGGTTGGCCAGGCTGCCTTACCTGGAGTACCTGGACCTGCGCGAGAACGACATCTCCAGCCTGCCGCCGTGGGTGTTCGAGTTGCCCAGCCGCGTGGCCAGAACCCTCAACCTGCGCCAAAACCCCCTGGACACGCCCAGCCACCGGTTGCTTGGCGATTACCGCAAGCGTACGGGCATCGGCATGGGCATTCTGGAAGACAACATCGCACGCATGAACGAACAAAAGGCCCGCGATTTATGGCTGCAGGACAGCGGCGCGGACTTCCCGGCCCGCGAGGCGACCTGGGCGGCACTCAAGAACGAGCCTCGCTCCGACGGCCTGTTCAAGTTGCTCACCGAGGTGGGGGACACGGCCGATGCCACCCAAGTGCGTGAAGACATGCGCCGGCGGGTCTGGCGGGTACTGGAGGCCGCCGCCGCCGACGAAAACCTGCGCGACGAAATCTTCGATCGCGCGGCCACCCCGATCAATTGTGATGACGCCGCCGCTGTGAACTTCGCCAGCCTTGAGGTGCTCGTCGAAGTGCATATCGCGGCCGAAAGCGTTGAAGGTGGGGTGCTCACGGCCAAGCCGCTGTTGCGTCTGGGCCAGGGACTGTTTCGTCTTGACCGGCTTGAGCAATACGCCAAGCGCCACAGTGACCAGAATCCGGCTGCCGATCCTCTGGAGGTGAGCCTCGCGTTCCGGACCGGCCTGGCCGACCGGTTTTATCTGCCGGGCCAGCCTCGGCATATGCGTTATGCCCGCCTGGGTGGGGTGACGCCGCAAGACATGACGAGCGCGGCCTTTGAACTCCGCTCGGCGGAGTTGTCCCCGGCGCTGGTCAATTATCTGGTCGAGTTACCGTTATGGGTCCGCTATCTGAAAAAAACCTACAGAGACCGGTTCGAACGCTTGTACGAGCCGTTCGACCAACGCATGAATGCCTTGTTTGAGCAGGTCGATACGCTGGAGTACGCGGACTACAGCCGGCAGGTGAACCTGCTGATGGTGGAGCAGGCGGCCGCGGAAAAAGCCGAACTCAATGGTCTGACCGAAGAGGCCCTGAAAAACGATGCGCAGGGCTTATGCGAGGCTCCTGTTCCGTGACCTTGATTGGCCACGGTAGAGCCTGCCCGCTCGCCCCATACCTGGCGCGAATCTCAAGATTGATTGCGCATCAACGCCCGCAAGGCGAAGCGATTGGGGTGGCACGCCTCGGCCACACTGCGTGGCACGGGCAGCGGCTCGTTGTCCAGCCAGGCCGCCAGCAGTTCGGCGCATAAGGGCGCCGTCACCAGGCCGCGTGAGCCGTGGCCGCTGTTCACATACACGCCGTCGATCCACGGGCAGGCGGCGTCGGGCACCTGGCGCGCATCCTTGCGCAGCGCCGCGTAGGCCTCGTCGAAGGCGCCGCGCTCGGCCAACGGCCCGACAATCGGCAGGTAGTCGGGGCTGGTGCAGCGAAACGCCGCGCGGCCTTGCAGGTGTTCGGGGGCCAGGCGGTCGGCGTCCAGGCGCTGCACCAGGTCCTGGGAGATTTCGCGCAGCATGGCCAGGTTGCCGACGTGCTCGGCCACTGTCGGGGTCAGGTCGTCGTTCTTGAAATCGAAACTGGCGCCCAGGGTGTGCTCCCCCAGGCGCGCCGGGGCGACGTAGCCTTCGGCGCAGACCACCGTGGTCAGGGCCTGGCTGGCGACGGTCTGGGGCAGGCGGGTGATTTGCCCGCGAATGCGTTTGAGCGGCAGCTCGGCGCTGAAGGGGAAGCGTTTGATCTCGGCGGCACCGGCCAGCACCACCACGCTGGCGCTGGCCAGCACCGTGTCGCCGTCGCGGGCCTGCCACTGGCCTCGCGCCCGTTGCAGAAGCACCACTTCACGGTGCTGCAGCACCTCGATCAGCGGGTGATGCGCTTGCCATTCGCACAGGGCCGGCGGATGTACCCAGCCGCCTTCCGGGAAAAACAGCCCGCCATGATCCACCGCCACGCCGGCGCGGGCCTGGGCCTGGGCCGGGTCCAGGGGGTGCAACAACGTCGGCGCGAAGGCGGCGGCCAACTGAGCCTGGCGCTCGGCTTCCTTGGCATTGAACGCCAGTTGCAGCACGCCGCAGTCGTCCCAGTCGACACCGCGCTGCAGGTGTTCGAGCAGGCGCCGGGTGTGGCCGAAGCCGCTGAGGATCAGCTGCGACAACGCCGTGCCATGGGCCGACAGCTTGAGGTACAGCACCCCCTGCGGGTTGCCCGACGCTTCCTGCGCCAGGCCCGCGTGGCGTTCCAGCAAGGTCACGCGCCAGCCGCGGGCAGCGAGGCTGGCCGCCGTGGTGCAGCCGGCCAGGCCGCCGCCGATCACCAGGGCGCTGCGCTCAGCGTGGGCCGCAGGCGGGCGGGCGAACCACGGTTTATCCGGCGCCGGTGGCGGTGTGTCGGCCGGCCAACCGACAAACTCGCCGCGCAGGATCTCCCATTTATGCCCGATGCCCGGAGTGCGTTTCATCTTGAACCCGGCGGCGTTGATCAGTCGCCGCACCCAACCGGTGCTGGTGAACGTGCTGATGGTCGACCCAGGCGCCGCCAGCCGCGCCAGTTCGGCGAAGAGCTCGGCGGTCCACATGTCGGGGTTTTTGGCCGGGGCGAACCCGTCGAGAAACCAGGCGTCGACCTGGGCGTCCAGTTGCGACAATTGCTCCATGGCATCGCCGATCAGCAACGTCAGCGTCACACGGCCGCGGTCCAGCAGCAGCCGTTGAAAGCCTGGATGGATCGCCTGGTACTGGCCCAGCAACTGCTCGGCCAGCGGTTGCAACTGCGGCCAGAGGGCGAGGGCGCGGTGCAGGTCGGCATGGGTAAGCGGGTACTTTTCCACGCTGATAAAGTGCAGGCGCGCCCCGGCGCAGGCGTGCTGCGCGAACAATTGCCAGGCGCAGAGGAAGTTCAGGCCGGTGCCGAAGCCGGTTTCGCCGATCACCAGGCGCTCGCCGGGCTTGAGGGCGGCGAAGCGCTCGCGCAGGCGATTCTGTTCCAGGAACACATAACGGGTTTCTTCCAGGCCCGATTGGTCGGAGAAATACACGTCGTCGAACACCCGCGAATGCGGGCGACCTTCTGCGTCCCAGTCGAGTTGGGCGTTGGGCGGTACGGGGTTCATGGGCGGCTCTGAAAAATGGCAGCAGGTAAAGGCGAGGCCGCCATTCTATCCGATCAACTCGATCTGAATTGATCTACGGCAACGGTGCATTGAATTTCCTCCCGCGCGGCGTTGCCCAATCCGCTAGTCTTGCTCACTTCTGGAACGGAGCCGCCCATGTTCGAATCTGCCGAAATCGGTCACGCCATTGACAAAGCCACCTACGACGCCGAAGTGCCGGCCCTGCGCGAAGCCTTGCTGGAAGTGCAGTACGAGCTGCAGCAGCAAAAACGCTTTCCGGTGATCGTGCTGATCAACGGCATCGAAGGGGCCGGCAAGGGCGAGACCGTCAAGTTGCTCAACGAATGGATGGACCCTCGCCTGATCGAGGTGCGCACCTTCGACCAGCAGACCGACGAAGAACTGGCGCGCCCGCCGGCCTGGCGCTATTGGCGCCAGCTGCCCGCCAAGGGGCGCATGGGTGTGTTTTTCGGCAACTGGTACAGCCAGATGCTGCAAGGCCGCGTGCACGGCCAGATCAAGGACGCGCGGCTCGACCAGGCCATCGCCGGCGCCGAACGCCTGGAGAAAATGCTCTGCGACGAAGGCGCGCTGATCTTCAAGTTCTGGTTCCATCTTTCCAAGAAACAAATGAAGGCGCGGCTCAAGGCGCTGGCCGACGACCCGCTGCACAGTTGGCGCATCAGCCCGCTGGACTGGCAGCAGTCCAAGACCTACGACAAGTTCGTGCACTTCGGCGAACGCGTGCTGCGTCGCACCAGTCGCGACTATGCGCCGTGGCATGTGATCGAAGGTGTCGACCCGCATTATCGTGGGCTGACCGTGGGCAAGATCCTCCTCGATGGCTTGCACAATGCCCTGAAACTGGCCAAGGCCAGGACCAGCGGCATGAACCCTGCGCCGCTGCTGGCGTCGGTGGACCGCAAGAGCCTGCTCGACAGCCTCGACATGAACCTGCGCCTGGACAAGGACGAGTACGAAGAACAACTGATCACCGAACAGGCGCGCCTCTCAGGCCTGATGCGCGACAAGCGTATGCGTCGGCACGCGCTGGTCACGGTGTTCGAAGGCAACGACGCGGCGGGCAAGGGCGGCGCGATCCGTCGCGTGGCGGCGGCGCTGGACCCGCGCCAGTACCACATCGTGCCGATTGCCGCGCCGAGCGAGGACGAGCGTGCCCAGCCATACCTGTGGCGCTTCTGGCAGAAAATCCCGGCGCGGGGCATGTTCACCGTATTCGACCGCTCGTGGTACGGCCGCGTGCTGGTTGAACGCATCGAAGGCTTCTGCACCCCGGCGGACTGGATGCGTGCCTACGGTGAGATCAATGACTTCGAAGAGCAACTGCGCGATGCGGGAGTGATTGTGGTCAAGTTCTGGCTGGCCATCGACAAGCAAACCCAGCTGGAACGCTTCCAGGCCCGCGAGTCGATCCCGTTCAAGCGCTTCAAGATCACCGAAGACGACTGGCGCAACCGCGACAAGTGGGACGACTACCGCACCGCCGTGGGCGACATGGTCGACCGCACCAGCACCGAGGTATCGTCATGGACGCTGGTGGAAGCCAACGACAAACGCTGGGCCCGGATCAAGGTCCTGCGCACCATCAACCGCGCGCTGGAAGAGGCGTTTGCGCAATCCGATAAACACGGCAAGAAAACCAAAAAATAATCCCCTTGTATGAAAGGCGGGACTGTCGTGGCGAGCGGTTTTTTGTGGTGAGCAGGCTTGCCCAGCGCGGGCGGTGCGACGATTCGACAAGCCCGTTCACCACAACTGGCCCCTCACCACAGCAAGCGCCTGCACCGAACCATGCTTTTGCATACGCCCGATGAATGATCATCGCGGTCGGGCAGGTGCGGATCTATCCTCGATCCATCTCCCAACAATGACAAGATCGAGGTAGCCCATGCGTGAAGTAGTGATCGTCGACAGCGTGCGAACCGGCCTGGCCAAGTCCTTTCGCGGCAAGTTCAACCAGACCCGCCCCGATGACATGGCCGCCCATTGCGTCAATGCGCTGCTGACGCGCAACGGCATCGACCCGGCCAGCGTCGAGGACTGCATCGTCGGTGCCGGCTCCAACGAAGGCGCTCAGGGCTACAACATCGGGCGCAATGTGGCGGTGCTTTCGCAGTTAGGCACCGGCACGGCGGGCATGACCCTCAACCGCTTCTGCTCCTCGGGGTTGCAGGCGATCGCGATCGCCGCCAACCAGATCGCCTCCGGCTGCAGCGACATCATTGTCGCCGGCGGCGTGGAGTCGATCAGCCTGACTATGAAGAGCGTCAACACCGACAACCTGATCAACCCATTGCTCAAGGAGCAGGTGCCCGGCATTTATTTCCCCATGGGCCAGACCGCCGAGATCGTCGCGCGGCGCTACCACGTCAGCCGCCAGGCCCAGGACCTCTACGCCCTGCAAAGCCAGCAACGCACGGCCCAGGCCCAGGCGGACGGCTTGTTCGACGATGAAATCGTGGCCATGGCCGTCAAATACAAAGTCGAAGACAAAGCCACCGGCGCGGTGCAGATCCTCGATGGCGTGGTCGACCGCGACGACTGCAACCGCCCCGACACCACCCTGGACAGCCTGGCCGGGTTGAAGCCGGTGTTTGCCGAAGACGGTTCGGTCACGGCGGGCAACTCCTCGCAGCTCTCCGACGGCGCCTCGATGACCCTGGTGATGAGCCTGGACAAGGCCCTGGCGCTGGGGCTCAAGCCCAAGGCGTTTTTCCGCGGGTTCGCCGTCGCGGGCTGCGAGCCGGATGAAATGGGCATCGGCCCGGTGTTCTCGGTGCCCAAGTTGCTCAAGGCCAAGGGCCTGCAGGTGGCGGACATCGACCTGTGGGAACTCAATGAGGCGTTCGCTTCGCAGTGCCTGTATGCGCGCGATCGCCTGGAAATCGACAACGCCAGATACAACGTCAACGGCGGCTCGATTTCCATCGGCCATCCGTTCGGCATGACCGGCTCGCGGCAGGTGGGGCATCTGGTGCGTGAACTGCAACGGCGCAACCTGCGTTACGGCATCGTCACCATGTGCGTGGGCGGCGGCATGGGGGCCACCGGACTCTTCGAAGCCGTGCGCTGAGCCACAGGTGGGAGGGGCGCAACCGCTCCCACCGTTAAACGGCGCCGTATCCCAATTCGTGCACTTGCCCCTAGAATGGCCGCTCCTCCACCTCTGGTCTTTTTTGGGGCACTCATGCATATCTCTTCCGGCCGCTGGGTCTACGGTTTCTTCCTGACCCTGCTGACTGCGCTGCTGTGGGGCATCCTGCCGATCAAACTCAAGCAAGTGCTGCAGGTGATGGACCCGATCACTGTCACCTGGTTTCGCCTGACGGTGGCCGGCGGTTGCCTGTTCGTTTACCTGGCCGCTACCCGGCGCCTGCCCAGCCGCAAGGTGCTGGGTCCCAAGGGCGGTTGGCTGGTGGCCATGGCGGTGTGCGGGCTGGTGGGCAACTACGTGTTGTACCTGGTGGGCCTCAAGTTGCTCAGCCCCGGCACTGCGCAACTGGTGGTGCAGATGGGCCCGATCTTTCTGATGATCGCCAGCGTGTTCGTGTTCAAGGAGCGCTTCAGCCTGGGCCAGGTGATAGGGCTGGTGGTGCTGATCGTCGGGTTCGGGCTGTTCTTCAACCAGCGTTTGACGGAGCTGCTGACCTCCCTCGGCGCTTACACCGCCGGTGTACTCACGGTACTGCTCGCCACCTCTATCTGGGTGTTCTACGCCCTGGGCCAGAAGCAATTGCTCACGGTTTGGAATTCGTTGCAGGTGATGATGGTGATTTACCTCTGCTGCGCCGCGCTGCTGACGCCATGGGCGCATCCGTTGGAGGCCCTGCAACTGAGCACGCTGCAGGGCTGGCTGCTGCTGGCCTGCTGCATGAATACCCTGGTGGCGTATGGCGCGTTCGCCGAAGCCCTGGCCCATTGGGAAGCCTCGCGGGTCAGCGCGACTTTGGCGCTCACGCCGTTGGTGACGTTTGTCGCCGTGGCGCTGGCGGCGTGGCTGTGGCCCGATTATGTGCAGGCCGAAGAGATCAACGCGCTCGGCTATTTCGGCGCGGTGGTGGTGGTGCTGGGCTCGGCGGCGGTCGCCCTGGCGCCGTCATTGTTCGCCGGGCTCAAGGCCCGGCGACTGCGCATGGCGTCTTAATGCCCCGCCTCCAGCATGTTCTCCGGTCGCACCCACTGATCGAACTCGGCGTCGGTGAGGTAGCCCAGGTCCAGCGCCGCTTGCCTTAGCGTCACGCCTTCGGCATAGGCCTTCTTGGCGATCTGCGCCGACTTGTCATAGCCGATATGCGGGTTGAGCGCGGTCACCAGCATCAGGCCGCGCTCCAGGTGCTCGGCCATTTGCCCGGCATCCGGTTCCAGCCCGGCGATGCAGTGTTCCTGGAAGTTGTTGCAGCCATCGGCGAGCAGGCGGATCGACTCCAGCAGGTTGTGGATGATCACCGGCTTGTACACGTTCAACTGCAAATGCCCTTGGCTGGCGGCCAGGCCGATGGTCACGTCGTTGCCCAGCACCTGGCAGGCCAGCATCGACAGCGCTTCGCACTGGGTGGGGTTGACCTTGCCCGGCATGATCGAGCTGCCCGGTTCGTTGGCCGGCAGTTTCACCTCGGCCAGCCCGGCGCGTGGGCCAGAACCCAGCAGGCGCAGGTCGTTGGCGATTTTCATCAGCGCCACCGCCAGGGTCTTCAGCGCGCCGTGCAGCGTCACCAACGGCTCATGGCCGGACAGCGCGGCGAATTTATTCGGCGCGGTCACGAAGGGCAGGCCCGACAGTGCGGCCAGTTCGGACGCAATCGCCTCGCCGAAACCCTGAGGCGAATTGAGCCCGGTGCCCACCGCCGTACCGCCCTGGGCCAGCTCGCACACGGCGGGCAGGGCGCTGCGAATGGCGCGTTCGGCGTAGTCGAGCTGGGCGATGAAGGCCGAGAGTTCCTGGCCGAAGGTGATCGGCGTGGCGTCCATCATATGGGTGCGACCGGTTTTCACCAGCTTCATGTGCCGTGCTGCCAGTTCCGCCAAACCGCCGGACAGCGTGGCGATCGCCGGTAACAGACGTTGATGCACGGCCTGCACGGCCGCGATGCTCATGGCCGTGGGGAAACAGTCGTTGGAGCTCTGCGAGCGGTTTACGTGGTCGTTGGGGTGCACGGGGCTCTTGCCGCCGCGGGTCTTGCCCGACAGCTCGTTGGCGCGCCCGGCGATCACTTCGTTGGCGTTCATATTGCTCTGGGTGCCGCTGCCGGTCTGCCAGACCACCAGGGGGAACTGATCGTCGTGCTGGCCGGCGAGTACTTCGTCGGCGGCCTGTTCGATCAGGCGGGCGACGTCGGCGGGCAGGTCGCCGTTACGGTCGTTGACCCTCGCCGCGGCTTTCTTGATCAGGGCCAGCGCATGCAGGACCGCCAGGGGCATGCGTTGCTCGCCAATCGCGAAATTGACCAGCGAGCGTTGGGTCTGCGCGCCCCAATACGCGTCCTCCGGCACCTCGACGTCGCCCAGGCTGTCGGTTTCGATACGGCTCATCGTGCATCCTCCTTAATCCAGTCGTGATCGGTCAGTTTAGGCCCTGGCCACCGCGATGGGTTCCACAAACTTGCATTTGTGCGACCGCGCCCCGTAAAACCAGGCCTCGCAAGGGGGTGGGGTTGAGCCGCGAGGTTTTTTAGGCGCAGAATGGTCGCCCTTGGGGTTTTACCTCGCCAGCTAGAAAGGAAACTCGATGACTCGTCTTCGTGCCATCTGTACCGCGGTTGCTCTGGTTTGCGCCAGCGGCCAGGTTTTTGCCGATACCGCCAGCCACAACGCCAGTGCCGAAGCGTTCCTGACCCTGGCCCATGCTGACAAGCTGGGTACCCCGGTGTACATGCAAGTGCAGCAAATGTTCGCCCAGCGTTTCGAACAGACCAAGGCACCCGCCGCCAAGCAATCGGTGCTCGACAGCTACCAGGCCAAGGCCAACGCCGCCCTGGACCAGGCTATCGGCTGGCCGAAGCTGAAGCCGGACATGGTCAAGCTCTACACCACCAACTTCAGCGAGTCCGAGCTCAAGGACCTGGTCGCGTTCTACCAGTCGCCCCTGGGCAAGAAAGTCCTGGAAAAAATGCCCCAGCTGACCCAGCAATCGGCCCAGATGACCCAGGCCAAGCTGGAAAGCGCCGTACCGGTGGTCAACAAGCTGCTGGAAGACATGACCAACGAGCTGGCGCCAAAAGCCCCCGCTCCGGCCAAGAAGAAGTAAGCAGCAATGACCATGCAACAGCGTATCGAAATGGCGCTCGCCGCCCTGGCCCCGGACCACTTGAGCGTGCTGGACGAAAGCCATATGCACAGCCGTGGGTTGCAGACCCACTTCAAGGCCGTGCTGGTCAGCCAGCAGTTCGCAGGGCTTAACCGCGTCAAGCGCCACCAGAAGGTCTACGCCACCCTGGGTGACCTGATGAGCGAATTTCATGCGCTGGCGCTGCACACCTACACGCCCGAAGAATGGGCGACCATCGACGCAGCGCCGGCCTCGCCGACCTGCGCCGGCGGGCACGCGTAAAAAGTGGCGGGCTTCAACCGGTACTCACCGGCTGGAGCCCGCATACGCGGCTACCGCCATTCCCCGTACAGGCTCCCTAGGCTCAGGTGACCATTGTGTCATTGGGGTCATGAGTCCATGTCTGCTTCACTGCATCGCAACACCCCCTCGCTGACGGCGTTCGACCCGCGTGGTCTGACAGTCCGCACCATTGCCTATCACCGTGCCACGGCCCAGGCGGCCCCTGCGCCGCGGGTGAGTCGTCGCGTCCACAGCGCCAGCGGTCTGGTGCTGGAACAGTGGGACCCGCGCCTGCATGCCTTGCGCCAGCGCGAACCACGCACCGTGCCCAATCAGCAGTTTGTCTACAGCCTGTCCGGCACGGTGGTGCGCCGACAGGACGTCGACGCCGGCCTGCGCCTGCTGCTGTCCGCGCCTGGCGGGCAGCTGGTGCAGGCCTGGGATGGGCGCGGTGCCCATCAGCGGCATGAATACGACACGCTGCAGCGCCCGGTGGCGGTCTACGAGCAGGCCGCCTCGCAGGCGCAGCCGCGTTGCGTCGAGCGGTTGGTCTACGCGGCGCCGACGCCCGACCACCAGGCGCTCAACCGCAGCGGTCGCCTGGTGCGGCATGCCGATCCGGCCGGCACCCAGCTGTATGACGCCTATGGCATTGATGGACAAGTGCTGAGTCAGACTCGGCGCTTTCACGCGGGCGCCCTTGAGGTCGACTGGCCCCAGGCTGTCACCGAGCAGGACGCGCAGCTACAACCCGAGGCCTACACCACGCGCTGGCGATTCGACGCACTGGGCGCCACCCTGGAACAGATCGATGCCAAGGGCAACGGTCGACAATTTCTGTATGGGGTCGATGGTCTGCTGCAAACCAGCAGCCTCAGCTTCAAGGGCGGCGCACAAAAAACGCTGCTGCAACGCCATGTCTACAACGCCGCCGGCCAGGTGCAATCGGCGCTGCTGGGCAACGGCGTTCAGCGCGAAGCGCACTACCGCGCCGAGAATGGTCGCCTGCAGCGGCTGACGGCGTATCGCACGGCGGCGCGGCGGACCGCCTTGCAGGACCTGCACTACGTCTACGACCCGGTGGGCAATGTGCTGGGCCTGCGTGATCAGGCGCAACCGACGCAATGGCGGCACAACACTCAAGTTGACGCGGTGAGCCGCTATACCTACGACTCGTTGTACCAGCTCACCCAAGCCACGGGCCGCGAAAGCGCGGCGGCCAGTGTCGGCCCGCACTTGCCGCCGCGCCTGACATTCGGTGCTACCGACGACGGCTTGTGGCGCACTTACACCCAACAGTACGCCTACGATGAAGGCGGCAACCTGACGCGGTTGCGGCATACGCCATCGAGCGGTGTCGGCTATACCCGCACGTTGCAGGTGGCGGCCGACAGCAATCGCGCCGTGGCTGGCGACAGGCCCATGCAGGGATTCGATGCCAACGGCAACCAGCAGGAACTGGCCCAGGGGCAGGCGATGCAGTGGAATGTGCGCAATCAGTTGGCCGGGGTCACGCAGGTAGCGCGCGAGGATGCGCCGGCCGACGACGAAGTCTACGTTTACGCCAGTGACGGCCAGCGCGCGCTCAAGCTCAGTCGACAGCAGGTCGGCGGGCAGCGCCGCACGACGCGGGTGTATTACCTGCCGGGACTGGAGATCCGCCAGAGCGCGCAGCGCCATCTGAATGTGGTGCGCCTTGAGCTGGCGCTGTGCACGGTCGAGGTTCTGCAGTGGGAACATGGGCGCGAGCCGGGCGACCGTCATGAGGCGCTGCGTTTTTGCCTGGCCGACCATCAGTCCAGTCACAGCCTCGAGCTGGATGAGCAGGCACAAGTGCTCAGCCAGGAGAGCTACTTTCCCTACGGCGGCACCGCCTGGTGGGCGTCGCACAGTGCCGTCGACGTGCGCGACAGGAGCCGCCGCTATTGCGGAAAGGAGCGCGATGCCAGCGGCCTGTACTACTACGGTTTTCGCTATTACGCACCGTGGTTGCAGCGCTGGATCAACCCCGATCCGATCGCCGAGCAGGGCGGATCGAACCCCTACCGGATGGCCGCCAACAACCCGGTGACTTTGGTTGATTTCATGGGCCTGCAGCCGGCCAGCGCCGAGAGCACGCGCATCCTGGGCGGGCTTATCCTCCTCGCAGCATTTATTTTTGTGGGCCTGGGCGTCGGCGCGTTGCTGGGCAATGCCGCCACCGGTGCCGCCGTGGGTGGGCTGGTGGGCGGTGTGCTGTTTGGCACCAGCCGTTACGCTGGTTACCGGCAACTGCAACCGCAGGACCAGGACACGCAGGCGCAGGAGGCGCTGTTTGCCCAGTCGGTCGCGGAAATGGCGCTCACACTGGCGCAACAGGCCAGTTTGAGTCACGAAGAAACGGCGCGGTTGGTCAACTTCGCCTATGAGCGTCGGCACGCTGAAGAGGGTGTTTCGATCTACCTGTCCGCCCGTGAAGAACGCATCTATGGCTATGTGGGGCCGGTGGAAGAAAGCGCGCAAGCCGACAGGGCTCTGAAGGAAAGTCGCAACCCCGTCCCGGAGCTCAGGCGTATGGGCTACAGCGCCATTGTGCTGCGCGGGCCGGTCAGGGAGGCGTTGGCCGCCGGCGGTAAATCAGGCGCTGCCAGTGCCTTCGAGGTCGGCCCGACGATCCAGGCGAGCGGTGCCGGGCGCCGGATGCGCAAGCCGGGCGCGACGTTGCCCGGCGTGGCGTCGACGGCCAGCAGCGCCGGTCTGCCGATGATGCAGATCGACAGCGGCGCCGTCGCCGATGTCGACCCCGTTAGCCGCGCCGGTCGCAGCATCGCCCTGACGCTCAGCCACTTGCGCGAGCGGCGCTTTGGTGCGGTCCATTGGCACCAGCACCAGGATCGCCTGTGGTCCGCCGACCTGCACGGCTATGCCGCCGCACGGGGGCGCGGCGCTTACCGCCTGATGGTCAGCCACCTGGGCGGCAGCCGGTACCGCGTCGAAGGCGTGCGCCAGCCCCATCGGCGCTGAGCCCTGGGGGCGGGTCAACCGTCGGCGGCGGTGTCGTTTTCATCTTCGCTGACGGTGTACCAAGCCCAATAGGTGGTGCGCTTGAGCGTGCCGTCGGCGTTGAGGGTCTGCACCACGCGGCCGGCCGCGTCGTAGGTGTGCTGGTCGCACAGCCCCCCGGTGCGCAGCGACGCGTCATTGATGTAGCCGTGCCGGTCGGCAAAATAGGGCCGGTAGACGCGCATCGGCTGGCCCCGCAGGGTGTATTCCACCCGCTCGCTGACGCGCCAGCGCGGGTTGGCGTCGACCTCCCGGATGCGCTGGTTGTGCAGGGTCAGCGTGCCGTCGACCGCCACGGCATAGGCCGGACCCGGTTCGGTTTTGTGCTTGCTCTGCAGTGCGCGTCCAAAGCCGTCCCAGTGACTGAGCAGCAGGCGAACCTGCCTGGCCGGATCGTCGGGGTAACGATCGGCCTGCAGCGTCAGGCAGTTCACCGGTTCGCGATGCGCCTGGCTGATCAGCCGGCTCAATAGTTGTTGATCCTGGCTGGCGGTCGACAGGCTTTTTTGCAGGCGCAGCCGCGCGGTCGCGCGGATCTGCCCGCCGGGCAACAGGTAGTGCTGGCTCACCCATTCGGGTCGCAGGTCGGCCTCGGCAAGGGTGCCCATCCAACTGAAAGGCGCGTACACCCAGGCGCTGGCGGCGTTACCCAGCACGGCCTCGGGCGCTTCGATTACCTGCGCGATGGGCGCTGGCTGCGCGGCTTCGGCGGACGACAAGGGGGCGAAACCCGTGGCCGTGCCGGATTCGTGGCCGTAGACACTGCTGGCCAGGACCCGTCCGAACCCGTCGTAGCGCACTTCCTGCACTGTGCCGTTGGGGTCCACCCACGTGAGCGGCTGCAACAGCCGATAGTCGTAAGTGGCGCGGGTCACGCAGCCGTCGGCCTGGGTCACCTGGCGCACGTGGCAGCCGTACGCGTCGTATTCCAGCGTGGTTTCGCCCAAGGATTGGGTCAGGCGCCAGCTGCGCAGGCGGCAAAAGCGCTTGGCATTGAGGTAGCGCGCAAACCGCCTGCGCACCGACCACAGTTCCGGCGGTGCGTTTTGCTCTGCGGCATTGGCGAAGAAAAACACCGCCATGGGCTGGTAGCCAAGGTGCTGCAACTGCGCCTGACGGTCCCAGGCCGGTTGGCCCGGCAGCGTGGGAATATGCGCGTAGGCCTGCAGGGCGTCGGGGCCCAGTTCGGCGCTTTCCAGGTAATCGCTCAGGGCATGCACGGTGGCGACGCCCGCGTCCAGCGTGCGGCCCTTGCCGCCGGGTTCGCGGTAGCGCTGCACCGATAAGCCGCTCAATTGCCGAGGCGCCTGCGGCCCCAGCGGCCCGCTGTGCCGGTCGATAAACCTTTCGTAGCTGACGGTCGCGGGGGCGAGGCCCGAGGGCCATTCGCCCTTGGGCAGCGTCCAGGCATTGCTGCGCTGGCGGTAGGGCAGGCCCAGGCGCCATTGATCCGGCCGAGGGAGGTGAATCCACTGCGCCAGGGTTTCGCTCAGGTAATAGTGCTGTTGCGCCGCGTCGTGGGTCTCGCGCCACCACTGGTGTGCGTGAGCATCGCTGAGCTGCACGGGTGGGGCATCGGTGGCGGTCTTGCGCCGCGCGTGATGCAACGTGACGCTGTGCACCAGGCTGCCGTAGGCATCCCAGCGCAGGTTGAGCTGGTGTTGACACACCGGGTCGTCGGGCACGCGCTCGTAGTGACAGTCCAGGGTTTCCAGCCTCAGCGGCAGCAGTCGCGCCCAGGCTTGCGCGCCATGCGCCGGGGCCAGCCGGCGCACCATGTAGCGGTGCTGCTGCACGGACAACGGCACCCCGTCGGCGGCGTCGAGGGCGAACACTTCGACCCGCAACGGCAACCCCCGAAGTGCGTAGGCGGCTTCGCGTTGTTGCTGTGGGGTGGGCGGGGTGATCAGGCTGTCGTGGTGATCGGTGGGCTGCATCGCATCGGGCGTGGTGTGCCGCCCGATCAGCGTGGGGCCTGGCGTGATGGCGTGGGGGTCGTGCTGGCTGTAATCGTCGCGCGGCATGTCGAGTGATTGGCCGGTGTGAAACCAGCGTTTGCTCAGCAGGCCGCCGGGCGCAGCGTCGCTGTCGCGTTGCAGCACCAGGCCGAAGCCGTTAAAGGCGCGTTCCTCTGGCGCGTAATATGCTTGCCGATAGCTCAGGCGCTGGGTCAGCGTGTTGCCGGTGATTTCGTCGTGCTGCACCTGCTGTTTGACCACATCGATAACGAACGGCAGCCGGCAGCGGGCGCGCAGGCCGTTAGCCTGGCGCTGATGTTTTTCATCCAGCCATTCCTGAGCGCTGCTGCGGTAGGTGAGCCGGGAGACGGTGCCGAGGTTGTTGCAGGTGTAGCGCAGCAAGCCGGGGCGGGTATCGAAAAAGTCGTAGCACCAGTGGCGCGGGCGCGGGTGCATGACACTGACCACCAGGCTGACGAAACCCTGGCCACGCAGGTCCGTCAGGCTGACCTGGCACAGGTCGTCGTGCCGTACCCCGGCCGGCCACGGCAGCACCAGCGGTGTGGCGGCGAAGCCATTGCCGCGCTGGTTGAGGTAGATGCGCACCGCGTCCGGCGTCAGGTACAGCAGGTCATTGGCGCCGCCGCCGTCCAGGTCGGCGAGCAGCACATTGGCCGCCTTGAACGCGGTGTGCCGAAATGGCAGCGTGGCCAGTACCCGGCCCTTGCCGAAGCGCCCGCGGCCCAGGTTCGGCCAGCACTCGATCCGGTCATGGCGGATGCGCACCAGGTGCGGCTGCCCGCTGCCGAGCACATCGCTGAACCCCACCCACTCGCTGGCGCAGGGCCGCAGACTGGGCAAGTCATCACCGTCGATGGCATGCGCCAGGTCGACGCCCGCCGCGAAGCCTTTGGCTTGCCGATTGGCATACAGCCGCACACTGCGCGGGCCCACCAGGGCCAGGTCGGCCAGGCCGCTGCCCAGCAGGTCGGCGAATACCGCATCGGCGTGCAACAGCTCCACCGGGATGGCGTCGAACGGCACAAACCGCGCCGAGTGCGGGCCGAGCCTGAAGAAGCCGGCCATGCCCGGGCGTGCCACTACCCACTCCGGGCAGCCGTCGCCGTCCACGTCCAGCAAGGCCTGGAACGTCGACTCGCCGGCCGGGTTGATGGGCAGCGCCTGGGCCGGACCATAGGTGACGGCGTCGGCATCGGCGGGGTTGTCGGCCCGCTGCGGCGCGCGGTAATACCAGGCGTGAGCGGTGCGGTACAGCATCCCCGGTACGCCTTCGCCATAAAGGTCCACCAGTTGATAACGGTGACCGTCGTTCAAACCGGGGAAATCCTCAAGCTGCCGATAGCGCGCGCTGTCCAGTTTCAGTGTGCTGCCCTGATACAGGCATTCCTGCGGCGGCAGGCAGGTGAGGTTGCCGTGGGCATCCACCGCCTGTTCGTGTACGGCCATCAGTTGGTTTACCCCGTTGCGACTGAGGTGATGCTCCAGCAGCAGACGCCGCACCAGGACCGGTTCGGGGCCCATGCCTGGCTCGTCGGGGAAGGCATGAAACATCAGGACTTGCCGGCACAGGCGCAAGGTGCGCTGTTCGAACCCATAGGCATAACGGGAGAAGGGATCGGCGCGCGGCGTCCACGCGTGCAGCGGCGCGTAGCTGGGGCGCTGATCGAAGGCGTCGGTGCGCTGCCCATAGTCGAACAGCAGGTGAAAGTGCCAGGCGTGGCGGGTGAAGTCGTCGCTCTTGAGCAGGTACGGCGCTTCTTGTTCCCGGGCGGTGGCGTTGCCGTAGTAAACGCTGTGCAGGTAGCGCTGGGCGCGGCTGTCATGGGGGAAGGTGCGGCTATCGGTCTCGGCCTGGTACCGGTAGCCGATATGTTCGCCGTGGGCATTCAGGCTTTCTTCCAGCAGCCATTGCGCGACATGGTGCGGTTGCTCGGGGTCGGCGATCCGCGCGATCGGGGTCTTGCCGTACAGGTGCTGGCTGCCGTCGCTGGCCTGTACCCACCAGAAGCCGGCGCCGTCGAGGGCCGAGCACCAATGCTCGATGCGCGAGAAGTCGCTCTCCACGCGTGGGAAGTGGCGGGTCACGGTGTAGGTCGTGCCCAGTGGCACCTGGTTGAAGGTGTCGCGCTGGGTGCGCAGCGGCGTGCCATCGGCATTGCATTCGGGCATCCACGCCTGGGCGTCCGGCCCCAGCAGCGTGTCCGCTTCGGTGTAGGTCGGCACGCCGCGACGGCTGCAGCGTGTGACGGCCGCCACGGCAACCGTCCAGCCGAAGCCGAACGCGCTGTTGCCGGCATCGCTGCGGTAGGTGAGGGCCAGGGACGGTGCGTAGCCACGGCCGGCGCTGATCGGTAACGCGATCTCGAAACATGCGGCACCGTCGGCGCCGACCGGGGCCCAGCCTTTGGCGGCGCCTTGCGGGGCGGTGGCGGTGGTCGGCGGCGCCGGCAGGGGCGATAGATCGGTAGACGGATTCATGCGTCACTCCCTGCCGGCCGAGCGGTGTAGCGCAGGTGAAAGATGATGTCGGTGATCGACGCCAGCAAGTCTTTCTGGCGCTGCGGATGGGGAAAGTCCAGGCGCCAGGACGACACCGCGCCGGTGTACTCGAAGGGCAGATAGCGCGGGTCGTTGTCGAAGGTGAGCGTGAACAGGCCGTTGTCGTCCAGCCCGCGCGACAGTGCGATTTGCTGGCGCGCGCGCCATTCGGTGCGCGTGCCGCCGCCGGCAACGTTCAGCTCGTTGCGGGTCTGGGTCAGCGTGGCCTTGAGGTCCTCGAACGGCCCCAGTGTGCCGGGCAGCGACACGCTGACGTGCTTGATGCGACGCAGCACGTGGCCGGGGTAGTCCTCGTCGAACACAGCCTGGGGCAGCTCGAAACACAGGCTGCCGTGCTGCATCAGCGCGGCCTTGTGATCGTCCCAAGTCTGGCCGCTGAGAGGCGCGCCGGCCTGCGGGATGATGACCGCGCACGCGATCAGGCGATCGCGCAGCGACACGGTTTTGGTGATCTCCAGCTCCCGGGGCGTGTGTTGCAGGTAGGCCGCGTTCATGCTGATCAGGTTGAGCTTCATGGCTTCAGCGCTCAGCAGGCCTTGTGAGGCCTGCCGCCAACTGTCGCCCTGGAAGAACCGGCGGTCTTCGGCGGTTTCGTACTGCCAGCAGGCTTCGGCCGCCAGGCACAACGAGTGCGCGCTGTCATGCAGGGCGTAATAGAACGTCGCCAATTGCGAATTCAGCCACTGATACAGCTGCGCCCTGGAGACGCGCGTACTCAACAGCTGATAGGCCGACTGCGCGTGGGCCAGGGCGGTGCGGGCGCTGCGCAGTTGCAGGCGGGTGGCTTTTTCCTGCTCGGCCTGGGCCTGCAGCAGGGCGTCGATCTGCGCCAGTTCCAGGCGCGCCTGTTGGGCGGCGTGGGCCCAGTCCTCGGCACGGCGGTTGAACTGCTCGGTGCGGTCCAGGTCGTTCGCGGTGGCGCGGGCGCGGTTGGCCTCGCCTTGGGCAAAGGCCTGATAGCTGTGGAACAGACCCTCAAAGCGCATGCCGCCGAACGAGGTGCCGAAGATGTTCGGCGCGAGCATGGCCGCACCGGCGCCGACGCCGGCAATCGCCACTTTGCGCTCCCACGCGGCGCTCTCAAGATAGCGTCGGCCGGCGGCGGTTTCACCGGCGCTGCTGCCTTCGTCGAGGCGATGGGCAAGGAAGTCCAGGCGCGCCTTGACCACCGCGCGGCTGCGTTGCAGGGCGTGGGTGTTTTTCTCGTCGATCATCAGCGCCTGGGCCTGTTGGGTCACCACCAGTCGGGCCAGCTCCCAGGCATTCTGCTGCTGCACCTCCAGCAGGTGCGCCTGCTCTTTGCGTTCGATCAGGGTGAGCAATGTGCTGCCGAACTGCGCCAGGCTGTCGACCGCACTCAGGGCGTGCGCGGCCATCACCTGGAAGCGGTAATGCCCGACTTCCGGGCGCATCGGCATGTACCCCTCGATGCCCACGGCGGCACCCTCGGCCCGTCGCGCGAGCAGGTCGGCGGGCGCTATCGGCGCGGCGAACAGCGGCTGGCGTAACGGCTTTGCAGTGATGTCCAGGTGATTACGCAGCCCATGCAGGCGGCTGTCCAACGTGTCCCAGCGCGCCACCTGTTGCGGGTTCAGCGGCCGGAGCAGGTAAGCGCTGTCGGTGAGCCATGTGCGCTGGCCGAACGTCCCGCACTGACGCAAGAGTGTGCGGTGCTGCTCGGGCGAGTGCTCCCGTTCGCGTATCGCCGTGGCCGGCGTGTTGGCCAGGCTAGCCAGGGTGCGTGGAGTCCAGCTGTCGGTGCGGGTCAGCGTCGGGCGCGGGCCGAGCAGGTTCTGCGCCTGGATATACCAGAGCTTGGCTTCAGCCAGGCTGTCGGGGCTCAACTGGCGATAGGCCGCGTCGCCACGGTTGATCAGGATGTCGACGTTGAGCAAGTGCAGCGCCATGCGCAGATAGCTGGGGAAACTGAGGGCCAGGTAATGGGGACTCTGCGGATGCTGGCAGGCGTAGCTCAGTTCCATGGGGGCCGTCGCCAGGATGCGCAGTGTCCCGGTGTCCGGCCGGCGTGGGTCGAACAGCGCGTGCAGCCAGCGCTCGGCCTCGGCGAATTGCTGTTGCTGGTGCAGACGCTGGGCCAGGGTCCAGGGCAAATAGATAAACAGTTCGCGCACGCAGTGGCCATGCGCGCCTTGGAAGTCGCTCGGTTGCGGCGCCGCCCCGGCAAGTCGTGCCAGGCTGCCTGCAGACAGTTGTTCAAGACCGGCGCCGGCCTGGCTGAATACGCGGCTGGCCAGCCGACTGGTGAGTGGGATCGACGGCAGCGCCGGCTTGAGGCTCGCGGAAAAGTCGATGAACTCGCTGGGTTCGCCGGTTTCCTCGTGCACGCGTTGAACACGCGGAGAATGGGCCGGGTCGTCGATACTCTGCGTCTGGCTCAGGGTGCAGGTGACGGCCTTGAGCGCATAGCCCAGCACGCGCGCGCCGTTGCTTAGGCTCTCCAGGGTGATGACGCCATGGATCAACGTGACGGCCGAGGTCGGGTGCCCGTCAGGGAGTTTTATGCGTGCCGTCGCGACATGCCCGGCGGGCAACTCCGGTGCCGAGCCCGACAGGCTTTCGTGTTCGGTGTCGATAAAGTTGAGGATATGCATGGTGTTGTTGCCGACGGCCTGCGGCGTGGGCAAGTCCTTGAGCCTGGACTGCATGATCACGTGGCGATAGAGGCGGATCGGGGTGGACGCGCTGCTGTACACCAGCCTCAGGTCATTGACGAAATGCAGCTTCCTGCTGGACGAGTCGTCCCCTGGCAATAAGTAGCCGCTGTAGCGATCCAGGATCGCCAGGACGTTGTCCTGGGCATGGGCATAAAGGTGAAGAAAGGCATTTTTGTTGATGAACTTGCCTTCCAGTGAATACCTCGTGACATTCCTGTCGGCGGTTTTTTCGGCGCGCAGCGTGTCGGCCTGGCCCGACAGGGTCAACAGCATGCTGCCCTGGTCGTAGATGGCATTGGCGAAGGTCTTGCCGGTCTTGGGGTTTTTGAAAAACAGCGCGTAGTGCGTGACATCCAGTTCCGAGACGAGCCCGCTGTCCAGGACGATGGCCGAGCCACGGCTCAAGGCGACGTCTTCCCTGGCCGCGTTATGCATGGCCGACTCGGTGACCAAATGGATACTCGCCTCACCGTGCCGGGTTGTCAGGTTGATGCGATAGGTCTGCAGGAAACTCCTGGCGGTTTTCGAGCTGAAAACCAGTTCGTGGGTGATCGGGTCAACTGTCGTATGGGGGCTGTCGGCGGTCAGGATGTCCTGGCTGCGGTATTCGAAATTCCAGTCTTTCACCGGCGGCGAGGTGTCCGGGATCAGGGCCAGCACCGGCAGCGCGGGGTCCTGCGCCACGCTGGCTTTGAATTGCAGGTTGCCGTGGTTGATGTCGAAGAACAGGCCGAAATAGCGATGGGCAAAGGGCGTCAGCAAGACGCTGGAAAACACGTCGTCCTCGTCGGGGCCGCCAAGCAGCGCGGTTTGCAAGGGCGTGTTCTGCGTTGACTCGTAGGCTTCCAACAGGCGAATGGTCTCCAGCGCAACGGCCGAGCCCGGCACGATCTTGTAGCGTCCGGGGCTGCCGGCGGATGCCACGACTTTCACTCCCAGCGTTTGATCGACACTCACCGCCTGGAAGAACTCTCCCGGCTGTTCGCTGCCATGGTTGAGGGTGTTGGCGCGTATGCCGAGGAACAGGCTATGGGGCGTGCGGCCGTCGACCACCGCGATGGTCTGCGTGATGCCGGCGAGCTGCGCGCGGGTCAGCGCGTTGACGCCGCGGGTGACGCAATGCTCCTCCAATGCCGTGTGCGGCACGCTCCAGCTGCCATCGAGCTTCTGATAGGAAAAGCACAGGCGAAACTTCACGAACCGGCTGTTGAGCCATTCGGTCTGGCGCTGTTGTTGCTCTTCATCGTCATCCTCGCCATTGCCGTTTCCCGTTACCTGCGCGGCGTGGTAGGGCGCCGGCTTGATGCTCTCGGCCCACGCGATAAACAGCCGGTTGTTGAACCGCACCGGGCGGATGCTGTGGGCGGGGGTGTCGGCGCAAAAGGCCAGGTTGATTGGCTTCCAGTCAGTCCAGGCCAGCGGCGCCGGTGTGTCGGGGCGGGCGCTGGAGCGCTTGGACAGGTCGAGCGAACGCCAGTAGTAAAGGTTGTCGCTGGCGGATTTGCCGACGAAGTAATAGGTGCTGGTATCCAGCTGCCGCACATCGCCGTCGATGTAGCCATTGAGCGTGTGCAGGGTGGCGATGGCTTCGAACCGCGACAGGTAGCCTTGCACGGCGTTGTGCACCGTGGCCGGCTGCAGGCGGTGCTGGTTGAGGTCGGCTTCCAGTTGTTCGAAGCTGGCGCTCTTGTCTTCGCGCAGCGCCGGGTCGAGGAAGTTGTGCGGTTGATAGCGCAACTGCTGGGTGGCGCGCCACAACGGGTAAGTGCGCAGGCTGTCGTGCCAGGCCTGGCTTTCATCCGCTGACGGGCCCTGGGTTTCGTAGCCGGGTTCCAGGCCGCCGTGGATACGGTTGATGTAATGCTGCAGGCTGGTTATCGCACTGGCCACCGGGCTGCTGGGCACGGCCTGGCTGACTTGTACGTCCAGCAGCCAGTAGTCGTACAGGTCGTTGGGGGTGCGCAGCGCGGCTTTCAATGGCGCGCTGACGCAGTGCGCCAGGTAGAAGCCCAGCATGGCATCGCGGTGGGCTTGGTTGAGGGTGCTGTCGAGGGTCTCTGACATCGTCATTCCTTGAGTCCTGGGTGGGTGCGGCCGTCAGTGACGCGCGGCGATAACCGCTTCGCCCACCGCTTTCCATTGGTTGAAATCGCTGGTACTGGTCAGCTCGCTCGCGTCCAGCAGGGTCTGGCTGGACAGGCGGGTAACCGCGCACGCCTGTCGGCAGCGCATCACCCAGTCCAATTGGTCCATGGCCGTCACGCGGCCGGCGGGCAGGGTGTCGGTGAGCACCCGCAGCTCCGTTTCGCTCCAGCCCAGCCAGTGACTGAGCCGCTCGTCAGCGACTTGAGCGTCGTGGTGGTTGGCGGCCTGGAAGAACGCCAGCAGGCGCTCCTGGGTCAGGCCGCAGGTATCGCAGCAGTCTTTGAAGCGCTGCAGCAGATAGAGCGTGCCCAGGTTCAGTTCCAGCGGCGTCGAGGGCGTCAGGTGGCTGTCCAGCCAATGCGGGTTAAGCAACCACTGCCGCAGGCTCGCGCCGTTCACCGGCAGCGCCAGCAGCGTGGTGATATCCGGGGCCAGCAGGATCAGGTGCTTGAGCACAACCGGCTGTTTCAGCGTGTTGAGGTGTTGGTTGTAGTACAGCGTCAGCTCGCGGCTATATGGGGCCGGCACCGGGTTGTCCAACAGCCGTTGAATGCACAGGCGCAGGCTTTGGTGGGCGAGGCGTTGCAGCCACGGCACCAGGATTTCCCGGGCTTGGCGTTTCAATGCGGCGTCCTCGGTCGGCGTGCGGCTCAGGGTCAGGGCGTCGATCGCGTGGGCCAGCGCAAGCGTCGGCTGCCAGGGTAGGGAAAGGTCCGGCGCCGGGCCGAGCGCCTGGGCCAGCACCCCGGCCCATTCGATGGCGGCCAGGTTGTCCGCGGCGCCAGGTTGCGGCAGCGACAGCGCCGCCAGTTGGCGGGTGGACGGCAGCTCGTAAGGCGGGCGCTGCAGCAACTCGACCCAACGTGCCAGGGCCGGGTTATCGGTGTCCGCCTCCAGCAGCAGGCGTTGGCGCAGTTGGGGCACGCTGGTGTGACTGTCGTTGAGCCAGGTGACGGCCCAGTCCAGTTGCATCAGCACATCGAGGAAATCCGCCGCGCCGTGGCCTTCGACGTGCAGGGTGGGGCGCGTGAGGGTGGTCCAGGTTGAGGGGCCCAGCAGGTCGGCCAATTGTTTGCAGTGCCACACCGACAGGCCGAAGGTGCGCGCGATATGCGCCTGCCGGTACAGCGCGGTATAGGTCGCCAGGTTGCGCAGCACTGGAGTCGGACTGGCGTCGATCAGCAGTTGCAGCGCCTGGGGGGTGTCGTTCAGTTGCAGCGCGGCGCACAGCTGTTGTCGGGTGGCTGCGTCGAAGGGTTGCTCGTCCAATGCCAGGGCGTGCGCGCCCACCGTGGTGCGGTTGAACACCTGGTCGAACAACGGCTGGGCCGGGGCGCTGGCCTGCAGCGGCAGGCGGTCCAGCCACGCACCGAATTCCAGCGGCGTCAGCGTGTAGCGTCGCGCCAGGTAGCGATACACCCCGAGGGCGCGCAGGGTGGCGTGGCGGATGCGCAGTTGGGTGTTGGCCGGCTGTTCACACGCCATGGCGCTGACGAGCAAGGTGTCGAGTTCGGCAAACGGCAGGTCGAACCCTTGTTGCAGGCGGATCATGCGCTGCAGGCGGTCGAAGTGTTCGTCTGAAGCGTTGAGCAACTGCGCGGCGTTGCCCGTCAACGTCAGCGGCCGTTGGCCGCCACCGTTGATATAGCGCGCGCCGTAAGTGGGCAGCGACCCGTGCCGGGCCGAGGGCGAGGCATATGGGGCGAAGCGTTCCTGTGCCAGCAGTGCCTGCAGCCGGGCGGTGTCCATTGCGGTGGCGTCGAGCAGCGCCTGCAGAGTCGGCGGCGGGCCTGCCTGTCGGGTGACCGGGTCCACCGCCTGGCCGAAACAGGTTTCAAACAACGTGCTGCCGCCCATCGGTGGCTGCAGCAGGAGCGTGTGTTGACCGGGGTTCAGTTCGTTCATCAGGCAGTGCACATCGGCGTTGCGCGCGCGCACCGTGGCGTAACCTGCAATGCCGGCGGCGTCGAAGGGCAGGCGCCGGCTGATCCGGTAGTTCAATTCGCCAAGGCTGTACCCGGTGCCCGCCAGCCCCAGGCGAACCTGGGCGTGGTGATGGTGATACGGCAGCGCCAGCGGATAGTGCCGGGTGCTGAGCAGGCGATTGAGGTGCTGGCCGGGATGATGAAGCGTGATCTGCCGGCGCAGCAGCTCATCGACCAACGTGAGCAAGGGCCGTTCGGTGAAGGTGCTGTCGTGGTCGATCAGCAGGGTTTCCAGGTCCGGGCGCCGCTGGCCCAGGGGGATTTTGTCCTGGGTGCCCGTGCCGTTTTTCTCAAGTTGCAGGGCGAATAGAAACAGCGTGCGCAGGTAGGCCACCGGCGAGTCGAGCGCGGCCAGGGCGTCGGGGGCGCAGGCGTTGGCCCAGTCTGTCTCAGGCTGGCCGGTAATGCCGGACGCCAGCGCGCGTTTGTCGCGTGCCGGGGCTGACACTGAATGGTCCGGCTGCAGGTCGTGCAGCCATTGCAGCTGAGTGGCGTAGGCCAGCGCGGTGTCGTAGGCCTGGGCGCCATCGTCATCGTTGCAACGGCCCAGTCGGCCGATGAAGTCGGCGCGGGGCAGACGCACAATGTCAAAGACGCTGGTGATGCCGAGTTGATGCAGGGCCGTGCAGAAGTCGACCTTTCCCTCGCCGGGAGGGACGGGCCGTTCTACCAGTCTGGCCAGTAGCGGACTGCTTGAAGTGAGCATGAAGACGGTCTTCCAGTGCGCCCACAGGTGGATCCAATGGGCAACGCCAGACGCTATCACGCAGGTTTCGGTGCCGAGGTCGGCCAATGCCGCGCGGGTGTCGAGGAAATATCGGCGACTGAGTGTCGATGCGGCGTCGCCAGGGTTTTGCTAGAATGCGCGCCGCGCGCCCCGGCCCGCTTTTTTATGTATCCGGTTCACCCTTTACGAGGGTAGCCACCTGGAGAAAACACCCATGACTCAACCGATTGTCGTGGCGGCACTGTATAAGTTCGTCACCCTCGAAGATTACGTCGCCCTGCGCGAGCCCCTGCTGCAGGCAATGGTCGACAACGGCATCAAAGGCACCCTGCTGATCGCCGAAGAAGGCATCAACGGCACCGTGTCCGGCAGTCGCGAAGGCATCGACGGCCTGATCGCCTGGCTGAAGACCGACCCGCGCATGGTCGACCTCGACCACAAAGAGTCGTACTGCGACGAGCAGCCGTTCTACCGCACCAAGGTCAAGCTCAAGAAAGAAATCGTGACCCTGGGCGTCGAAGGCGTCGACCCTAACAAGCAGGTCGGCACCTATGTCGATCCCAAGGACTGGAACGCGTTGATCAGCGATCCGGACGTGCTGTTGATCGACACCCGCAACGACTATGAAGTGTCCATCGGCACCTTCGAAGGCGCGATCGACCCGAAGACCACCAGCTTTCGCGAGTTTCCCGACTACATCAAAGCCCACTTCGACCCGGCCAAGCATAAGAAGGTCGCGATGTTCTGCACCGGCGGCATTCGCTGCGAGAAGGCTTCAAGCTTCATGCTCAGCGAAGGCTTCGATGAGGTGTATCACCTCAAGGGCGGCATCCTCAAATACCTCGAAGAGGTGCCCCAGGCAGAAACCAAATGGCAGGGCGACTGCTTTGTGTTCGACAACCGCGTGACCGTGCGCCACGACTTGAGCGAAGGCGACTACGATCAATGTCATGCCTGCCGCACACCGGTGAGCGTGGAAGACCGTGCATCCGAACACTATGTGGCCGGCATCAGTTGCCCGCATTGCTGGGATAAGCTGCCGGAGAAAACCCGTCGCAGCGCCATCGACCGGCAAAAGCAGATTGAATTGGCCAAGGCCCGCAATATGCCGCACCCGATTGGCTACAACTACAAGCAAACCCCTTCCGAGGCCTGAGCCATGTCCGCGCGCCTGCTCTATGTAATGGACCCGATGTGTTCCTGGTGCTGGGGCTTTGCCCCGGTGGCGCAGGCACTGGTAGAGCAGGCCCAGGCGGCCGGCGTCGACGTGCACCTGGTGGTGGGCGGCCTGCGGACCGGCAGTGGCGCGGCGCTGGAGCCGACCACGCGGCGCTATATCCTTGAACATTGGCAGGCGGTCACCGAGGCCACCGGGCAGCCGTTCAAGCGCGAAGGGGCGTTGCCCGACGGTTTTGTGTATGACACCGAGCCTGCGTGCCGTGCCATCGTTACCGCCCGCAGCCTGGCGCCGGATTGCGCGTGGACATTGCTGGGGCTGATCCAGCGGGCCTTTTATGTCCAGGGGCGCGACGTGACCCTGGCCAAGGTGCTGGTGGAACTGGCCGAACAAGCCGGCATCCCGCGAATCGAGTTTGCCGGCGAGTTCGACCGTGCCGAGCAGCATGCCGCCACGGCCGCCGATTTCACCTGGGTGCAGGATCTGGGCATCGCCGGGTTCCCGACGCTGCTGGCCGAGCGCGACGGCCAGCTGGCGCTGTTGACCAATGGCTACCAGCCGCTGTCCGAGTTGTCGCCGTTACTGGGTCGATGGCTGGAGCGAGCAGCCTGTGCATGATCAACCCGATAAAGAACCCGGCAAGCGCACCGATCGACTGACCTGGGCGGAAATTCGCCGCCTGGCCCTGCGTCACAGGAAATCCCTATGGATCGCCAATGGCGTCGCCGTGCTGGCGACCCTGTGCAGCGTGCCCATTCCTTTGCTGTTGCCGTTGCTGGTGGACGAAGTGCTGCTGGGCCGTGGCGACGCCGCGCTCAAGGTGATGAACCACGCGCTGCCTCTGGGTTGGCAGAAAGCCGCCGGCTATATCGGCCTGATGCTGCTGGTGACCCTGTTGCTGCGCTGCGGCGCGCTGCTGTTCAACGTGGTGCAGGCGCGGCTGTTCGCCCGGTTGGCCAAGGACATCGTGTACCGCATCCGCGTGCGTCTGATCGAGCGGCTCAAGCGCATCTCCCTGGGCGAATACGAAAGCCTGGGCAGCGGCACGGTGACCACGCACCTGGTCACCGACCTGGATACGCTGGACAAATTCATCGGTGAAACCCTCAGCCGCTTTCTGGTGGCGATGCTGACGCTGTTCGGCACCTCGGCGATCCTGGTGTGGATGCATTGGCAACTGGCGCTGCTGATCCTGTTGTTCAACCCGCTGGTGATCTACGCCACGGTGCAATTGGGCAAGCGCGTCAAACACCTCAAGAAGCTGGAAAACGACAGCACCTCGCGCTTTACCCAGGCGCTGACCGAAACCCTGGACGCCATCCAGGAAGTGCGCGCCGGCAACCGCCAGGGCTTCTTCCTCGGCCGGCTCGGCCAGCGCGCCCAGGAAGTGCGTGACTACGCGATCCATTCGCAGTGGAAAACCGACGCGTCCAGCCGTGCCAGCGGGCTGCTGTTCCAGTTCGGTATCGACATCTTCCGCGCGGCGGCGATGCTCACCGTGCTGTTTTCCGACCTTTCCATCGGCCAGATGCTCGCGGTGTTCAGCTACCTGTGGTTCATGATCGGCCCGGTGGAACAGTTGCTGAACCTGCAATACGCCTATTACGCGGCGGGCGGTGCGCTGACGCGGATCAACGAACTGCTGGCGCGCGCCGATGAGCCGCAATACCCCGGCGGTGAAGATCCGTTCAGCGGGCACGATACCGTCGGCATCGACGTGCGCGGGCTGGATTTCGGCTACGGCGAAGACCTGGTGCTCGACCAGTTGAACCTGAGCATCGCTCCCGGTGAGAAAGTCGCGATTGTCGGCGCCAGCGGTGGCGGCAAAAGTACCCTGGTGCAATTGCTCCTGGGGCTTTATACGCCCCAGGCCGGCAGCATCCGTTTTGGTGGCGCCACCCAGCAGGCGATTGGCCTGGAGATGATTCGCGAGCATGTCGCGGTGGTGTTGCAGCACCCGGCGCTGTTCAACGACACGGTACGCGCCAACCTGACCATGGGCCGTGATCGCAGCGACCAGGCCTGCTGGCAGGCGCTGGAAATCGCCCAATTGGACGCCACCGTCAAGGCTTTGCCTCTGGGCCTGGACAGCGTGGTGGGGCGTTCCGGTGTACGGTTTTCCGGCGGCCAGCGCCAGCGCCTGGCGATTGCGCGGATGGTGCTGGCCGAGCCGAAAGTGGTGATCCTCGATGAGGCCACCTCGGCCCTGGACGCCGCCACCGAGTACAACCTGCACCAGGCGCTGGCGCGGTTTCTCAGCGGTCGTACTACACTGATCATCGCTCACCGTCTGTCGGCGGTAAAACAGGCGGACCGCGTATTAGTGTTTGATGGCGGGCATATTGCCGAAGATGGCGACCACCAGCAGCTGATCGCCGATGGCGGCCTATACGCCAAGCTTTATGGACACTTGCAACAAGTGCGTTGATTCAGCTTAGGCTGTGCGACATGAAAGTGGTTTTTAGCGTGCGTAGTCAGTGGTGCATATGCAAGGGACTTCATGAAGCGAAAGCGGACTCTCGGAACGCCTCGGCTGTTGGGCATTGTGTGGCCCTTTATCGCGGTTGTGCTGTTCCAGGCACTGCTGGGCTGCGTCAGCCTGTACATGCTTTCGGCGGTGCGCGGTTATGTGGGCGGCGAAAGCCTGTGGTCCAAAGGCCAGAAGGATGCCATCTATTATCTGACGCTGTACGCCGATAACCGCGACGAAAGCACCTACCTCAAATACCAGCAGGCCATTGCGGTGCCCCAGGGCGGCCACGAGCTGCGCATCGCCCTGGATCGTCCCACGCCCGACCTGAACGCCGCGCGCCTGGGCATCCTCAAGGGCGGCAATCACCCGGACGACGTCTCCAGCCTGATCTGGCTGTACCTGAACTTTCGCCATTTCAGCTACCTGGAAAAGGCCATCGAGCTATGGACGGTGGGCGATGGCTACCTGGTCCAGCTGGACAACCTGGCCCGCGAGATGCACGCCGCGATCAGTGCCGACCGGGTCAACGCCAACGATGTGCGTCAATGGAAGGCGCATATCATCGCGATCAACGACGGTGTGACGCCGGCCGCCAAAGCCTTCAGCGACGCCTTGGGCGAAGGTTCGCGGGTGATCCTGCGGCTGTTACTGATCACCAACCTGGCCACCGCCCTGGGGTTGATCGTGCTGGCGCTTTTGCGCACCCATAAGTTGCTGGCCCAGCGTCATGCCTTTGCCAATGCTTTGCAGGTAGAGAAGGAGCGGGCGCAGATCACTCTGGAGTCGATTGGCGACGGTGTGATTACGACCAATGTCGATGGCGCCATTACTTACATGAACCCGGCGGCCGAGGCGCTCACCCATTGGAAGTCGAGCCAGGCCCAGGGCCTGCCCCTGGCGGCGCTGTTCAACCTGCTGGATGACAATGCCCAGCCCGATGCCTTTACCCTGATCGAGCACATCGTCAAGGGCCAGCTCAGGGGCGGCAGCGAGCATGCCAAGACCATCCAGCGCCTGGATGGCAGCACGGTGTCGGTCACCTTGGTGGGCGCGCCCATCCGCAGCGGCGGCCAGGTCAGCGGCGCGGTGCTGGTGTTGCATGACATGACCCAGGAGCGTCAATACATTGCCAACCTGTCATGGCAGGCAACCCACGACGCCCTGACCGGCCTGGCCAACCGCCGCGAATTCGAATTCCGCCTGGAGCAGGTGCTGCATCCTGCGGCCAGTCAGCCAGGCGCGCGGCACGCGTTGATGTTTCTGGACCTGGACCAGTTCAAGCTGGTCAACGATACCTGTGGCCATGCGGCGGGCGATGAACTGTTGCGGCATATCTGCGCGTTGTTGCAGTCGGACCTGCGTGAAGGCGATACCCTGGCTCGCCTGGGCGGCGATGAGTTCGGCATTTTGTTGGAAAACTGCCCGGCGCACGCGGCGGAAAAAATCGCCGAGAGCCTGCGCCATACCGTGCAGAGCCTGCATTTTGTGTGGAAGGGCCGGCCGTTCGTGACCACCGTGAGCATCGGCCTGGTGCATATCGCCCATACCCCGACCAGCCTGGAAGCGTCGCTGCGCGCCGCGGACATGGCGTGCTACATGGCCAAGGAAAAGGGCCGCAACCGCGTGCAGGTGTATCACCCCGACGATTCCGAGCTGTCCGTGCGTTTTGGCGAGATGGCCTGGGTGCAGCGCCTGCACATGGCGCTGGAAGAAAACCGCTTCTGCCTGTATGCCCAGGAAATCGCGGCCCTCGGCCCCACCGAGGGTGGCAGCGGGCACATCGAAATCCTGTTGCGCCTGCACGACGAAGCCGGCCGCATCATCCTGCCCGACAGTTTTATCCCGGCGGCCGAGCGTTATGGCCTGATGACATCCCTGGATCGTTGGGTGGTCGAGAACGTGTTCAAGATCATAGCCCGTTGCCAGCAGGAGCGTCCGGGCCGTTCTATGGCCATGTGTGCGATTAATCTGTCAGGCATCACCATCGGAGATGACGACTTTTTAGGATTTTTACATGAGAAATTCGAGACTTATCGCATTGCGCCGGAAATGATTTGTTTTGAAATAACCGAGACCAGCGCTATCGCCAATTTGGGCAGCGCCATTCGTTTTATTAATGAACTCAAAGCGTTAGGTTGCCACTTTTCGCTGGACGATTTTTGCGCCGGAATGTCCTCGTTCGCGTATCTGAAACATTTACCTGTAGACTTCCTGAAGATCGATGGAAGTTTCGTAAAGGATATGCTGGACGACCCGATTAACCGCGCCATGGTCGAAGTGATCAACCACATCGGCCACGTCATGGGTAAGCGCACAATTGCCGAGTTTGTTGAAACACCGCAGATCGAACAGGCACTGCTCGACATAGGTGTGGATTACGCTCAGGGCTACCTGATCGAACAGCCGCAATTGTTTACCTTTGACAGCCTGCAGTGTCGACCCGAGCGGCCGCAGCCTTTGTTGCTCAAGGCGCCCGGCACATTCCGCTGAAACAACCGCCGGTCTGTAAATCACACTTAAAAAGGAGCCTTATAGTGATCGACACATTCAACAGAACCGGCCCGCTGATGGAAGCCTCAAGTTACCCCGCCTGGGCACAGCAACTGATCCAGGACTGTAGCGAGAGCAAGCGCCGGGTGGTCGAACACGAACTGTACCAGCGCATGCGCGATAACACGCTGAGCGCACGTACCCTGCGCCACTACCTCATCGGTGGCTGGCCTGTGGTGGAACAGTTTGCCTTATACATGGCACAGAACCTCACCAAGACCAAGTTTGCCCGCCATCCTGGGGAGGATATGGCGCGCCGGTGGCTGATGCGCAATATTCGCGTGGAACTCAACCACGCCGATTATTGGGTGAATTGGGCCGCGGCCCATGGCGTCAGCCTGGAAGAGCTGCAGGCCCAGAACGTACCGCCTGAGTTGCACGCGTTGAGTCATTGGTGCTGGCACACCAGTTCGGCCGACTCGCTGATCGTGGCCATTGCCGCCACCAACTACGCGATCGAGGGCGCGACCGGGGAGTGGTCGGCCGTGGTGTGCTCCACCGGCGTGTACGCGGCGGCCTTCCCCGAGGAGGAGCGCAAGCGGGCGATGAAGTGGTTGAAGATGCACGCCCAGTACGACGATGCGCACCCATGGGAAGCCCTGGAAATCATCTGCACCCTGGCCGGGATGAACCCCAGCAAGGCCCTGCAGGTGGAGCTGCGCCAGGCCGTGTGCAAAAGCTACGACTATATGTACCTGTTCCTGGAAAGCTGCATGCGTCTGGAAAAAGACAAGCCTGCCGGCATCGCGAGCGCCACCGTGCGCGAGCGCCCGGCACGCGTCGCCAGCGAGGCCTGACAGGATGCGATGGCGGGGTGCCTACCCCGCCATTGCCAGGCGGTTGCGGCCTTCGCGCTTGGCCACATACAGGGCGTTGTCGGCCCGGCGCAGCACGCTTTCGACCGACTCGGCGGCCAGCAGAGTCGAACAACCCAGGCTTACCGTCAATTCGATCCGTTTGCCGTCCGCCCAATAGTCCTGGGCCTGCACTGCCTTGCGCAGGCGTTCACCGACCATTGCCGCCGCTTCCCGGCTGGTGTTGGACAGCAGGATCAGAAACTCTTCCCCGCCGAAGCGAAATACCATGTCCACATTGCGCAATTGCGCTTTGATGGTCGCCGCGACGCTGCGCAGCACGTCATCGCCGGCGGCGTGGCCGTGGGTGTCGTTGATCGTCTTGAAATGATCGATATCCAGCATCAGCAAGGACAGCGGGCTCATATGCCGACGGGCCATGTCGATTTCTCGTTGCAGCGTCTGGTCCATGGCGATGCGGTTGCCGGTCTCGGTCAGCGGATCACGCAGGGCACTGCGGGTCGCCGCACGGTAGAGCAGGGCGTTGCGCATCGGGTAGAGCAGGGTGGCCAGCAGCGATTCGAGCTGGCCCAGCTCTTCCTCTGTCAGGCGCTGGTTGCGCCGAAAGATCAATTCGCCGAGGTGTTCACCTTCGTGGCTCAGGCTGTAGCTCACGGAGTGGTGGCCGCGCTGGCCGAATTCCAGGCGCAGGTCGCTGGTTTCGTGACGGTAATGCAGGGCGTCCAGCGGAACCAGGCGTTGCACCTCACGAAAGAACACGCCGAGGATGCGCTCGGGTTCCAGGCTGGTCTGCAGTTGCAGGGTCAGTTGCTGGCGCAGTTGAGTAATGGTCGTAGGGCGTCGAGGAGGCAGAGACGGCTGGCCGAAACCCAGACGTTGCAATTTGGCGCGGTCGAAATCAATTGCGTTGGTCTGGGTAGGAGCTTTCATAAGCGTAGGGCCTCTAAGTGTCTTACAGGCCCGATGAGTGTGGCGAGTGCGAGGGGTCTTGCTGTTCCGTCAGTTACGTAAAACAGGGGAACAGTCTAAACCGCTTTGCAGAGGGTTTTAACCCCTGGGCACCGCCGCACGTCGTGTCATCGCTCGACCTGCTTGGAAGAGGTTAGAGCGAGATTCATGCCACTTTGTTTAAATAAATAAATATCCTTTTAAATCAATGACGCTTCCCTACCGCCCGAGCTGGCGCGCAGCGGGCCACGTCAGTTATTTGGCTGCCTGCACGAGCGTATCGTGATTGATCTGCGCGACGGACGTCACGCCAGTCAAGGTCATGGCTACGCGCATTTCCTTAGCGAAGATATCCAGCAGGTTCTCTACTCCATGCTGCCCGTCGGCGGCCAACGCATAGGAGGGCGCGCGGCCCAGCAGGCACGCCTTGGCGCCGAGGGCGAGCATGCGTACCACGTCGAGGCCGGAGCGGATGCCGGAGTCCACCAGTACCGTCAGGTTATCGCCCACGGCATCGGCAATGGTCGGCAACGCTTTGGCGGTGGACAGCACGCCGTCGAGTTGGCGGCCGCCGTGGTTGGATACCACGATGCCATCGGCACCGAAGCTCACCGCGTCCCGGGCATCCTGGGGGTCGAGGATGCCCTTGATGATCATCGGGCCTTTCCAGAACTCGCGGATCCATTCCAGGTCGCTCCAGCTGATCGATGGGTCGAAATTGCTGGCCAGCCAGCCGATGTAGTCTTCCAGGTGGGTGGGTTTGCCCAGGTACTTGGAGATATTGCCCAGGTCATGGGGGCGGCCCATCAGCCCCACATCGAAGGCCCATTGTGGCTTGGTGACGGCCTGCAGCATGCGCCGCGATGCCGCGAACGGCCCGGACATGCCCGAGTGGGCATCGCGATAACGCGCGCCCGGCGTGGGCATATCCACAGTAAATACCAGCGTGGTGACCCCGGCTGCCTGTGCGCGTTCCAGCGCATTGCGCATAAAACCGCGATCCTTGAGCACATACAGCTGAAACCAGATCGCCTGCGGACTTTGCGAGGCGACTTCTTCAATTGAACACACCGACACCGTCGACAGGCAGAACGGGATGCCCTTGTTGGCCGCCGCCTTGGCCGCCTGCACCTCGCCTCGACGGGCGTACATGCCGGTCAGGCCCACCGGGCTCAGGATCACCGGCATCGCCAGGGTCTGGCCGAGCACGGTGGTGCTGAGGCTGAGGTTGTCCACATTGCGCAGGATGCGCTGGCGCAGGCTGATGTCGGCCAGGTCCGCGCTGTTGGCTCGCAGCGTGTGTTCGGCATAGGCACCGCCGTCTATATAGTCGAACAGAAAACGCGGCAATTTGCGCTGCGCGGCGGCGCGGTAGTCGGAGGCGGACGAAATGATCATCAACAGTCAATCCACAGGGCAAGGTGGCTCCACCATAAGCCAACTTCTGGCATGATAAAAACAACTTTTATTACTGGCTGCCAGTCGCCAAGGGAATACCGATGAACCTCAGAACGCTGCGCGCCTTTGTCGAAGTGGTGCGCCAGGGCGGCTTCTCCCAGGCCGCCGAGGTGGTGTCCCTGACCCAATCCACCGTAAGCAAGGCGGTCAGGACCCTGGAGGAGGAGCTGGGCATGCCGCTGCTCAATCGCCTCGGCCATCGCAACCAACTGACAGCTGCCGGCGAAATTGCCTACCGCCGCGCCCAGGTATTGCTGGCCGAACACAGCGACCTGGTCAGCGAGATCAACGACCTGCGCGGCCTCAAGCGTGGCAGGTTGCGCATCGGCCTTCCCCCGGTGGGCTGCGGCGTGCTGTTTGCAACCATGTTCGCCACCTACCGCAGCCGCTACCCGGACATCGACATCGAACTGACCGAATACGGCAGCAAAAAACTGCGCGAATGCCTGGAAGCGGGGGAGGTGGACCTGGCCGCCTTGCTGCTGCCGGTCGATGACGTGTTCGACTACCAACCAGTGCGTAATGAACCGCTGATCGCGGTGCTGCCGCTCAATCACCCCTTGGCCGGGCGCGAACGCATTGACTTCACCGACCTGGCCGACTCGCCCTTCATTTTGTTCGAAGCTGGCTTCGCCCTGAACGCCAAGATCCTCGCCGCCTGTGAACGCAAAGGCGTTAACCCTCGCGTGACCGCACGCAGCGGGCAGATCGACTTCATCGTCGACCTGGTCGCCGCCGGCCTGGGCGTGGCCTTTCTGCCGCGCATGCTGGCGCATAAGCATCAACACGCCGGCATCGCCTTGATCGCACTGGACGAACCGCACACCGACTGGCACATCGCCCTGGCCTGGCGCGCCAACGCCCACCTGCCACCCGCCGCCCGCGCTTGGCTGGACCTGGCCGCCGAACAGCCACTGGGCAGTGCGCAAAGAATCTAAACGCTCCGTTTACCAGGCAATGCTTGACTTCTCCTTTTCAATCAGTAACATACGGCGCATTCCGCGATAGCTCAGTTGGTAGAGCAAATGACTGTTAATCATTGGGTCCCTGGTTCGAGTCCAGGTCGTGGAGCCAGATAGGGAAAAGCCTGCAGCGATGCAGGTTTTTTTTTGCCTTGGATTTTTCCGGCGGAGTCAAAGCTCACAGCATGAACGCGTCTCTAATCCCGCTATGAATGAACACGGTCTTACGTCCTCGCCACCCCCGGCACATCCATGTTGATTTTGCGCCAGCACGCTTCAGAGAAACTGTAAGCCGAAAAAGCAATCAGCCCCAGGGCCATCACCATCAAGATCAACCACCCAGCGGGTAGGTTCTGGAGCGCATCCAGTGCCTCTTTCATACCGGGTGGGTCCATGGCTTGATAAGTGGAACCGCTGATCGCCAATAACACGGCAATTTCTAAAAACACCACGCCACGGGCGATCAGTCCGAATCGTGAGACGGGGCGCACGTAGCGCATGACATCTTCGTCGGCCTCAAAATATTTTTCGAACGATGCCTTCCAGCCCTTGATGATGTGAGCAATGCCCACTCCGAGCGGAATGAGGGCGATCAGGTACACCAGCATGTTCGAGTGTTCCCAAGACAACAGATGGGACAGCCAGTCTTTGGCCTGCCCCGTGGAATTGCCCGAGCTTTTAATGCCGCTTATCAGTAGACCCAGCGCAAAAAACGCCAGAGCGCCATTGACCATCCCCCCGGCAAATAAACCGGTTCGAATCACCAGGCCCTTGAATTCCTTGCCGTGATGATCGACGTCGCGGGTAGCCTGCAGCACGCGCCAACACGCGAATGAGAGCAGGCCTGCTACCACAATCCCAATTAAAAAATAGCCGAACGGTTGGCTGAGCACGGCTTCCAGGCTCTTGTGGCTATCCTTGGGTTTGGTCGAATCCTGGGCTGCCAGCAGTGCGAAGATACCGATGATCAGATACAGCACGCCCCGGGCGGCATAGCCTCCTCGAGCAAGTATCACAAGACTGTTTTGCGCTGACATTCGATGGATTCCTGAGATCTGATTCAAGAGCAGACCCTTCTTGCCGGGAGGGGTTCTATCCCGATACGCCCTCAAGCCATCCTTTAAATGCCAGAATCCCCTCACTAGACCGTTCTGGAGAACCCCATGCTTCGCGTATTCGAACAACGGCTCGACCCTTTCCCGCCCGACGAGACTCCCCCGCCTCCGGAAGGCCTGGCGCGATTTTTATGGGCCTGCACCCGTGGTGCCCGTGGTTATATCGTCGTGCTCGCGCTGCTCAGCGCCGGTGTGTCGATTTACGAGGCCTGGCTGTTTTCTTTTCTCGGACAGGTCGTGGACCTGCTGTCGACCTGGCAAGCCGGCGGCGATGCAGCCGGGCAGGAAAGCCGGGTGCTGTGGGGGATCGGTATCGTGCTGGTGACCAGTATCGGCCTGGTTGCGCTGCGCACGATGGTGCAGCACCAGATATTGGCGATCAATCTGCCGTTGCGGCTGCGTTGGGATTTCCATCGACTGATGCTGCGACAGAGCCTTTCCTTTTTCTCCGATGAGTTCTCCGGCCGCGTCACCACTAAGGTAATGCAGACGGCGCTGTCGGTACGCGAGGTGCTGTTCACCCTGATCGAGATGGCGCCTGGAATCGGCGTGTACTTCATCGCGCTTATCACGCTGGCCGGCGGCTTTGATCCCAAATTGATGCTGCCTTTCATTGGCTGGTTGGCGTTATTCGGCCTGGCCATGTGGTACTTCGTGCCGCGCCTGGGCAAAGTCGGGCAGGAACAGGCCAATGCGCGGTCATCAATGACCGGGCGCATTTCTGACGCCTACACCAACATCACCACCGTGAAGTTGTTCTCCCACTCAAAGCGTGAGGCGCATTTCGCGCGCGCGGCGATGGAGGATTTCAAGCAGACCGGCTTTCGCCAGATGCGCCTGGTCAGTCAGTTCGAGATCGTCAATCAGGCATTGGTGGTCGCGCTGATCATGGGCGCGGGCGGTTATGCCCTATGGCTGTGGCACCAAGGCGAAGTCGGCACCGGCGCGGTAGCCGCAATTACCGCCATGGCGCTGCGCGTCAACGGCATGTCGCACTGGATCATGTGGCAGATGACCTCGCTGTTCGAAAATATCGGCACCGTGCAGGATGGCATGCAAACCTTGACCCGCGGGCCCAAGGTGCAGGACGCGCCGGACGCCGCCACGCTGGTAACCAGCGGCGGCGCGGTGACCTTCGACAATGTGAGCTTCAATTACAACGGCGAACGCCAGGTCCTCGAGGGCCTGAGCCTGAACATCCGCCCAGGCGAAAAGATCGGCCTGGTAGGGCGTTCCGGCGCCGGTAAATCCACGCTCATCAACCTGTTGTTGCGCTTCTATGACGTGGACAAGGGGCAGATCTGCATCGATGGGCAAAATATCGCGCAGGTCACTCAGGACAGCCTGCGCAGCGCTATCGGCATGGTCACCCAGGACACGTCCCTGCTGCACCGCTCGATTCGCGACAACATCGCCTATGGGCGCCCCGACGCGACCGATGAGCAAATCCGCAGTGCTGCAGCCAGTGCCCAGGCCGACGGTTTCATCAGCCAACTGAGCGATAAGCAAGGTCACTCTGGCTACGACACGCTGGTTGGCGAGCGTGGCATCAAGCTGTCCGGCGGCCAGCGTCAACGGGTCGCCATCGCCCGAGTGATGCTCAAGAACGCTCCGATCCTGCTGCTTGACGAGGCCACCAGCGCGCTGGATTCAGAAGTGGAAGTCGCCATCCAGGAAAGCCTCGATGAAATGATGAAGGGCAAGACCGTCATTGCCATCGCCCATCGGCTGTCCACGATTGCGGCCATGGACAGGCTTATCGTCATGGATAACGGCCGTATCATCGAGCAAGGCACCCACGCTGAACTGCTCAGGAAGAACGGCACGTATGCGCGCTTATGGCACCACCAGAGCGGCGGGTTTCTGGGGGAGGATCAGGGGGTGGCCGAGACCACTGAATAGGCCTGCCCAGCACGCCCCTTCCGAGGGGCCGAACAGCCAGTCATCCGCCGCGAAAATTTTTTTTGGTCGGCGCTTGAAATTTTTCCCCCTGAACCTACTTAGGTTTTACGCGATGCCGAATACGGGTCGCGTATCAAATCACTTGGAGAAAACTCAGGAGATTTTGCAATGGCTACTACTCTCTCGTTGGCCCCACTGTTCCGCCACTCCGTTGGCTTTGACCGTTTCAACGACCTTTTTGAATCGGCGCTTCGCAGCGAGGCCGGTACCACGTACCCACCCCATAACGTCGAAAAGCACGGTGATGACCACTATCGGATCGTTATCGCAGCTGCCGGCCTGGTGGAGGACGACCTGGAGATCCAGGTAGAAAAAGGTGTGTTGACCGTCGCCGGCGGCAAGCGCGAACACGATGAAAACGTCACCTACCTGCACCAAGGTATCGCCCAGCGCGCGTTCCGCTTGTCGTTCCGCCTGGTCGACCACATCGAAGTGCAGGGCGCGCAGCTCTCCAATGGCTTGTTGAGCATTGATCTGCTCAGAGTCGTGCCGGAGGAAGCCAAGCCTAAGCGTATTGCGATTGGCGGTGCGAGCAAGGCTGACGTGAAGTCGATCAGCGAGCAGTAATACAGCAATGAATAAAGGCGCTCTTCGGAGCGCCTTTATTTTTCGCAACCCACTTCACGCCCCGCGGGCGCCACGGTAGAGGCCGCGACGTCCCACGTCACCAGCAGTTGGCTGATTGCTGCATCGAGTCTTGCATGGGGCACGTTATCCCGCGCCAGGATCGACACCCCCTGCAAAAAACTGTCAAACACGCTCGCCATCACCGCAGCCTCGGTCGTCTGAGGCAACTCGCCATCACGCACAGCCCGTTCCACACACGCCACAATCCCGGCCCGCGTGCGCAACCTCGACTGGCTCAGCGCATTCGCCACCCGCGCGTTCTCCGGGCTTGGCGCGCTCATCACGCCGAGCGCCACCATGCAGCCCTTGGGGTGGCCGTCTTCGCATTGCATGCGTACCGATTGGCGCAGTGCGGTTTCGATGGCTTGGCGCGGCGACAGGGATTCGTCCCACAGGCATTCGGTAACTTGGGCGTAGGTGGCCAGGTAGCGCTGCACGCACTCCTCGAACAACGCTTCTTTAGAGCCGAAGGCGGCGTAAAAACTGGGCGCGGAAATGCCGCCGCCCAGTCCGGCCTTGAGCTGGGCCAGGGAAGTGGCGTCATAGCCGTGCTGCCAGAACAGATGCAGGGCCTGTTCCACGGCCTGTTCACGGTCAAAACTACGTGGGCGGCCCATTTGTGCCATGTGACGTCTCCTTTGCAAAACGAGATAAATACTAGTCGATACATAAGTCGTTGACAACGCGTTGCGGTCCCCTGCAACATTTGTATCGATCAGTATCTAAATCCGTTCCTCAAGGAGTTTCCCGTGACCCCCTCACTGACGTTATCGGCTTCGTCCGACCGCTTGCCCATCGGCGCCTTGCTCGCGCTGGCGATGACCGGTTTCATCTGCATCGTCACCGAAACCCTGCCCGCCGGCCTGTTGCCGTTGATCAGTGACGGCCTGGAGATTTCGCCGTCGATGGCCGGGCAGATGGTCACCGCGTATGCGCTGGGGTCGGTGCTGGCGGTGATCCCCATGACCATTGCCACTCGCGGCTGGCGCCGGCGCAACGTGTTGCTGCTGACCATCGTCGGCTTCCTGCTGTTCAATTCCATCACCGCGTTGTCGTCCCACTATGGCGTAACCCTGGTGGCGCGCTTTTTCGCCGGGGTGGCGGCGGGGCTGGCCTGGAGCCTGCTGGCTGGTTACGCACGGCGCATGGTCGCGCCGCATCAACAGGGCAGGGCGCTGGCGTTGGCGATGGTGGGTACGCCGATTGCGCTGTCGCTGGGTGTGCCGCTGGGCACCTGGCTCGGTGGCCTGGTGGGCTGGCGCACCACCTTTGGGCTGATGTCGGGCGTGAGCCTGGTGCTGATCGGCTGGGTGTTGGTGAAAGTCCCGGACTTCGCGCCGCAGCCCGCGCATCAACGCCGCTCATTGCGCAAGGTATTGACCACGCCGGGCGTACGCCCGGTGCTGGCAGTGGTGATCAGTTGGATGTTGGCCCACAACATTCTGTACACCTACATTGCTCCATTCGTGACGCCGGCGGGCCTGGCCGAGCGCGTGGACCTGGTCCTGCTGGTCTTCGGCATCGCCGCGTTAGCGGGCATTTGGGTCACGGCCAGACTGGTCGAGCCGTTATTACGCAACACTGTGCTGGTGAGCCTGGCGACGTTCGCGGCGGTAAGCGTGCTATTCGGTTTGCTGGGGCAGGTGCCGCAGGTGATCTACCTCGGCGTGGCGGTATGGGGCCTGAGCTTCGGCGGTGCCGCGACCTTGCTGCAAACCGCCCTGGCGGATGCGGCGGGGGATGGCGCGGATGTGGCGTTGTCGCTGAACGTGGTGGCGTGGAACAGCGCGATCGCGGGCAGCGGCGTGGCAGGTGGGGTGCTGCTGGACACGTGGGGTGTGGCCGCATTTGCGTGGGCGATGCTGCTATTGGTGGGCGTGGCGTTTGCCATTGCCTGGGCGGCCAGCGCCCATGGCTTCAAGCCGGGCGCGCGGGGTGCGGGAAAACCTACATCGCTCGGGCACTAATCTGACATTCGTTAGTCCATAATCCTCGAAATATCATTCACTTGGCCCCGTACGCGGGGCCTGCCGCGTCACTCTCTTTCGAAGATTCAATCCATGCACCTACGCAAAATTGCAGTTGGGCTATCGGCCTTTGTTTTGTTTTCAGCCGGGGCACAGGCTCGTGGCGCGATAGACCTTTACTCCCCTCAGGAACGACAATTGTCGTTCGACCACTGCGCCGATGTCTTTCCAGGCGCGACGCCGATCAAAACCGCGACCATCCCCGCCGGCATGAAACCCCTGGCGTTGTGCTCCGACCATTTCGCGGTGCTGTATTCGCAGACCAGCAAGACGCCGCTGGTGGTGGTGGAGCGTCTCAACGCGCGCCAGCTCAAGGACGCGAAAGGCGAAGAACGTACCAACCATTTCTATGCGGACCCGCGCATTCCCAAGGGCGCGCGCGCGGAGCTGAGCGACTACCGTGGCCTGCAACCGGCCATGGATCGCGGCCATCAATCCCCCGCTGCCGATGCACCCGACGCCAAGGCCATGGCCCAGTCGTTTGCGCTGTCGAACATGGTGCCCCAGGACCCCACCAACAACCGCAAGATCTGGAGCAAGGTCGAGGCCGATGTGCGCAAGTTCGCCTTGCGCGCCGGCGGCGACGTGTACGTGTTCACCGGGCCGTTGTTCGACGAGGGCTACGGCACCATCGGTGCCAACCAGGTCTGGGTGCCGACGCGGCTGTTCAAGCTGGTGTACGACGCATCGTCCCAGCGCGCCTGGGCCTACGTGTTGCCCAACGCCGAGACCCGCATTCAAAAGCCCATGGACTACGACGCCTTCGTGAAAAGCACCGGGCTTAAACTGCTGGGTAATCTGCCGGTGTCGGGGTCGGTCGGGCGCACCTGATCAAGCGGCTTACCTGGCTTTTTTCAACGCTTTCAAGCGTTGGGTTGCGCGTTGCACCGCGGCCATTTTTTCGGGGCGTTTCATGCGTTTCCACTTGCGGATCTCGTCCTTGCTGCGCCCGCAGCTGACGCACAGGTCGCCGCTGAGCTGGCAAGTGGAGACGCAGGGGTTTTCGATGTCTTTAGCCAAGATTTCACCTCGCAAAACCGTAAAGGGACGCATCCTGTCAGCGCGATCGCCGCCTCGCTGAAGCTCGACAGCGCCCACAGGTTATACTCACCCGTTCGCAATCACCTCTTCAAACCAACCGAGATACCTCATGAGCACCTCGCTTCCTCTCGCTCCCGCGCGCCGGCCTGTCGCACCGTTGGTGGCCTTTATGATCCTGGTGCTGGGCGCCTTGTTCCTGCAAAGCAGCGTCGACTCGCGCCAGGTGCTGTTGCTGGTGGTCGGCGCCGCACTGGGCCTGACCCTCTACCACGCTGCCTTCGGTTTCACCTCCGCCTGGCGCGTGTTTATCAATGATCGCCGTGGCGCCGGCCTGCGGGCGCAAATGGTGATGCTGGCGCTGGCGGTGCTGCTGTTTTTCCCGGCGCTGGGGGCGGGCACCTTGTTCGGGCAACCGGTGGTCGGGCTGGTGGCGCCGGCCGGGGTGTCGGTGGTGGTTGGCGCGTTTATTTTCGGCATCGGCATGCAGTTGGGCGGCGGGTGCGCCTCGGGCACGTTGTTCACGGTGGGCGGCGGTAATGCACGCATGCTGGTGACCCTGTTGTTCTTTATCTGCGGCTCGCTGATCGCCACGCACCATGTGGATTGGTGGTTTGCGCTGCCGGCGTTCCCGGCGGTGTCCATCGTCAAAAGCTTCGGCGTAATGCCCGCGCTGCTCGCCAGCCTGGCCATGTTTGCGATCATTACGGCCGTCACCGTGCGCTTGGAAAAACGCCGTCACGGCCAGCTGGAAGCGGGCGTCACGAGCGAACATCACGGCTTGCGTCGCTTCCTGCGCGGGCCTTGGCCATTGGTGTGGGGCGCGATTGGCCTGGCGCTGCTCAACTACGCCACCTTGGCGCTGGCCGGGCGGCCGTGGGGGATTACGTCGGCATTCGCGCTGTGGGGCGCCAAGGTGGCGAGCGGCTTGGGTGTGGACGTGGCCAGCTGGGCGTTCTGGCAAATGCCGGGCAATGCCAAGGCCCTGGCCGCGCCGGTATGGGAAGACATCACCAGCGTCATGGACATCGGCATCGTCCTCGGTGCGCTGCTGGCTGCCGGCCTGGCCGGGCGTTTTGCCCCCAGCCTGAAGATCCCGGCGCGTTCGCTGCTGGCGGCGGTGATCGGCGGGCTGCTGCTCGGCTACGGGTCGCGCCTGGCGTACGGCTGCAACATCGGCGCCTACTTCAGCGGCATCGCCTCGGGCAGCCTGCATGGCTGGGTGTGGCTGGTGGCGGCGTTTATCGGTAACAGCGTGGGTGTGCGCCTGCGGCCGTTTTTCTTTGCGGGCGAGCGGCCCCAGGTGGCGCTGAGCGGTTGCTGAATCAGTCCTCCGGGCAAACGCTTGGCGCCTGTGCGGCCTCGGCCGCCAGCTTTTCCCGCTCGGCCTTGCTGATGTAGCGGTCCTTGCTTTTGGGTGCCAATTTGGCGCTGGCCTTTTTGGCCTTGGCCTTGAACAGCTGTTGCAGTTTTTTCTGGCGATTCATAGGTAGTTACCTGGAGTGTGCAGGCGCGGATGATACCAGCTTCAAAACCCGGCCCCGCTGCCTGGGTCGTTTTTCAGTGCCGATCTGTGCATTGAATCGCCATGCCTTTGGCTAATACTCGGGCCCCGCAACTCCCGAGTATTGAACGCTATAAGGAACACACCATGAGCCTGCACATCCGAACCCAACGCATGACCGTGCCTGAGCTGGTCGCCATGAAAGGCCAGCAGAAAATCGTCTCCCTCACGGCGTACACCAGCGCTATCGCCAAGCTGATCGACCCACTGGTGGACTTCATTCTGGTCGGTGACTCCACGGCCATGGTCGGCTATGGCCGGGCGTCGACCTTGAGCATGCAGCTCGAAGAAATCATCGGCCACACCCGCGCGGTGGTCGACAGCACCCGCCTGGCCTGTGTGATTGCCGACATGCCGTTTGGCAGCTATCAGGAATCCCATGAACAGGCTTTTCGCAATTGTGCCCAGGTGTTGGCGCGCACGGGCTGCGACGCGGTCAAATTGGAGGCCAACCAAGCGTTGGCGGGCACTGTGGCGTTTCTGGTGGCGCGCGGTATTCCGGTGATGGCGCACGTGGGGTTGATGCCTCAGTTCGTCAATGTGATGGGTGGGTTCAAAGCGCAGGGGCTCACGGCGCAAACCGGCGCCGTGATTGCCGAAGACGCCCGCGTCAATTTGGAGGCGGGCGCCTTCAGCCTGCTGCTCGAAGGGGTGGCCGAAGGCGTGGCGCGGCAGATTACCCACGATTCGGACAAGCCCACCATCGGCATCGGCGCTTCACCGGCCTGCGACGGGCAGGTGCTGGTCACCGAGGACCTGTTGGGCCTGGGCGGCGAGCGTCTGCCGCGCTTCGTCAAGCAGTACGCCGATGTCGGCGCGGTGATCCGCGAGGCGTGCGGGCAGTTCGCCGACGACGTGCGCCACGGCCGCTTCCCCGAAGCGCGGCACTGCTACGGGCTGTGACGGATCGCCCGGGCCAGCAATTGCACGGCCTGGGCGATGTCCTTGCTCCAGTCGAGGGTGTAGCTCAGGCGCACGTGCTGCGCCCAGCTGCCGTGCAGGCTGAACAACTGGCCTGGGGCGATCACGATGCGTTGAGCCAGCAGGCGCTCGAACACCTGCCGCATGTCCACCGGGCGCCTGGCCTCCAGCCAGAAACTCGCGCCGCCCTGGGGTTCGACCACGTGCCATTCGTCGTGCGTTCCGAGCAGGGCTTTCAGGCGCGTCATCCGTTCCTGCAATGCGGCGCGCAGCGTCACCAGGTGCTGGTCGATGCGCCTGGAGGTGAACAGCTTGGCGATTGCTTTCTGTCGGATGGGCGACAGGCGAAACCCGCGCGCCAGGAACAACCGCTGCAACTGAGACCCTTGCGCGCGACACAGCACATAGCCGTAGGGCGCCTCCGCGCCGATCACCTTGTCGAAGGTCGAGAACACCAGCAGCTTCTGCGGGTCGGCAAAGTCGCGGTAGCGGGCGGGGCGCGCCTCGAAATACAGCTCGCCGTAGGTGTCGTTTTCGAACAGCCAGATATCCTGCTGCGCCAACCAGGCGCAGATCTGCTGTTTATCCTGCGCCGGCATCACGCCGCCCTGGGGCGCGTTCACGCTGGATGACAGCACGGCCAGGCGGATCGGCTCTCGCTCCAGCAGCGCCTGGAAGGCGGCCAGGTCGAAGCGCCCGTCCGCGCCGAGGGGCATTTCAATCACGCGGATATCCGCCGCCTGCAATTGGCGCAGCACCGCCCAAGAACACGGCGATTCCACCACCGCCAGCGTGCCGCGCAACCCCAAAGCGCTGAGCGACAGGTCCAGCACGCTGTGCAGGTCCGAGCCGATATACACCTGTTCGGCTTGCCAATAGTTGTGAGTGGATTGGGTGTAGCGCGCGGCCAGCGCCGCACGCAACTCGGGCTCGCCGAATGGCAGGTACAGAGGGGTGAGGGAGCGTGGGTACTGGCGGGCCAGTTCGCGCTCCATCATCAACAAGGGGTTTTCCAACGACAGCAGCATCGCCGGGGCGTCGCTGCTCAGGGCCAGCATGCCCGGCTGGCGGGCATGGGCGAATACCCGGTCGAGCAAATCAGGCGAACCTTCGCGCGCGAACAGCCCCGGCACGGCCCGAGTGAAATAGCCAAGCTTGGGCCTGGCCTGGACACGTCCCTCGTCCTCCAGCAGCGCGTAGGCGTACTTGGTGGTCGACACCGACACCCCCAGGCGCTGTGCCAACTGGCGCAGGGACGGCAGCTTGCGTTCAGCTGTCGAAGGGCTCGCCTCGATCAACTCGACGAGGTAACGGTACACCGCCTGATAGGCGAAAGAAGCGTCGTCGGCGGTATCCATGAGCCCTCGGGTTAGCCAGGCTGGGCCACCAAGCTATTACTGATGTTGCGCCCCAGCACCAGCACTGTAACAAAACCGCAGCCCACCAGGGCCGTGGCCAGGCTCAACAGCACCGAGCTGCCCAACTGGTCGACGATGCGCCCGCCGAAGAACGAACCCAAGGCAATGATCACCTGGAACAACGCGACAAACAGCGGCATGCCGCGCTCCACATCCTTGGGTGCGACCACAAACATCCAGATACTGGCACAGGCCGGGAAGGCACCGAAGGCGAAGCCCCACAGCCCGATCAGCATGGCGGCGCCGGTCATACCGGTGGCGAAGTGAGGGAACAGCGCGGTGCTGGTGCCGATCATCAGGGCCACCAGCAACAGGGTGTGACGCACACTGCGGTTGGCGGCGAAACCGGCGAAGATATTGCCGAACACCCCGGCCACGCCGAACAGCAACAGCAGCGAACCAATCGTCGGCCCATCGAAGCCGGAACTGTATTTGAAGAACGGCGCGACATAGGTATAGGCCGCAAAATGCGCCAGGCCGATCAACAGCACCGCGATCAACCCGATCCGCGCCTGTGGGTTGATAAACAACGCCGGCAGGTCACTGATGCGAATGGCCTTCTCCGGGGTGAGGCGGGGCAGCAGGAACACCTGCGCCAGCAGCACCGGAACGCCCAGCAGCGCGGTCACCAGAAAGGTCATGCGCCACCCCATCAGGCCGCTGAGCCAGGTGCCCACGGGCACGCCGAGCACGGTGGCCAGGGTCACGCCCATCATAATGATCGAGGTGGCCTTCGCCACGTCCACGCCCCTGGGCGCCAGGCGCCCACTGAGGGCGATGGCCGTCGCCCAGAAACCGCCGATGCTGATCCCCAGCAAGACACGGCCGAATAACAGCAGGCTGAAATCACTGGCAAAGGCCACGACCGAGTTGGCGATGATCATGATCAACGTCAGGCCGATCAGCAGGTAGCGTCGGTCCATCGCGCCGATGCTCACCGACAGGAACGGGGCGGCGAGTGCGGCCATGATGCCCGGCAGCGTGACCATCAGCCCGGCGTGGCCGGCGCTGATACCGAGGTCGCCGGCCACGTCGTTGAGCACACCCACCGGCAGAAACTCACTGGTCACCAGGGCGAATGCCCCCACCGCGACCGAGAGAATCGCCAGCCACTGCTGTTTGACGCTTTGTTGATTATGTTCGGGACGGCCGCTGGGGGCCTGAGGGGCGCTTGGCATGGTACTGGGTTCCAAGGGAATGTCGCCTGAGGCCAGGCGAAGGGGAAGAATGGGAGGCGATTATAGGAATCGGGCCTGGCCACCCTATAGGCGAGCGGTTCGATAGTAATCATCAGTGCTATCGATGTGAGGGGGTTGAGCTAGGCGTATGTGATGATCGGTCCCGCGCTGCGCGTTGCAACGATCATTTGATGCATTGTGAGTGAGCAACCTGCGTTGCTTAATTGCGAAACGCGCGCCCCAAAAACTCACTGATCAGCCCCACCACCTGCTGCTGAATCACCGCCCGTGGCCTGGCTCACGTCCCTGGGCCTTTGCCACAACTGCGCGGCGGCGGCGGGGCTGCGGTCTTTGCTGGTGGTCCCAGGATGATTGACCGCCGCCACGATATAGCCCAGCCGCGCCAATGCGCTGGCCAACCACACCTGATTGCGCCAATTGCCGCCGTAACCGTGGGACAGCACCACCAGCGGAGGCTCCCCGGCCACCACCGGCGCGTTCTGCACGGCCGGGGCGCCGACGAACACCGGGTTGTCGGCGATCAGCTCGGGCACCGCGCCGGTAGCGGCGGGGTATCAGACAGTCAGTTCCAACGGGCGGTTGTTTTGCACATCGGGCAGGGTTGCGGTCTTGAAGCCGACAGGGCTTTGGGCAGCGAAGGCGGGAGTGGCCAGGGATAGCAGGAGCAGGGTGCGCAGTGCGGTTTTCATTGGTGATATCGTCCTTGATCGGAGGCCGAGTGTCATGACCCGGGGCGTTCGCTTACGGCATCGCGTAACCCTCATAATTCAGCGATATTCCGTTGCTTTGCGGGTAGCTCACATACACCACCACCGCGTCACTGCGGTCGACTAATGCGAAGGGCCATTTACCGTTGGCCTTGCGCATATTTTCGTACAGCGGCAAGAAAAAATCCTTGGTCTGACCCCGGGGATCGTAAGGTGCCTGCACGTGAAAAATCGGATAACGCCCTCCGTTACAGAGCTGGATGCGTTCGAGCTGAAAACTGTTTTTCTCCAGCAGGGTGCGGGTCGGGTGCTGCCAGGTGGCGAGGTCGACGTCTTGGCAGTCCTTGGCTTTTTCGCCGTACAGTGTGGTGTCCTGCAGGGCCGGGAGTGCATGAGCCATGCCGGGTAACAGCAGCAGAAGCAGGGGCAGGAAACGTGGCATGGCAGCACTCCGAGCTTGGGGGAGCGCGATTGTAGATGTTTTCTCCTCCCGCAGCGCAACGAAAGGACGTCCTCGCCACTTACGCTTGGGGCAGCCCCGTCACCGTATCCGCAATCGTATTGGTTCGCTGCGCCGTGCCTTCGGTGGCGCTGGACGGTCCCAGCGCGTCAAGTATTTCGCGCAGCGCGCCGACGCCGGAGCATTGGTCTTCGCTCTGTTGGGCAACGTGCTGGAGCTTGCCCGATAACACGTCGATATCCACACCTGTTTGCGCGGCGTTTGAAGGGCGAACACGACGCCGAAAAACAGGCATTTTTATAGCTGCAAGACGGGATTAGGAAGTTGCTGGCGAGTTCTTACATAAAGGTCTTACAGATAGGGACTTCATGTTTTTAGGACGTTGGTAACTTACCTTGGCTGAAAATTCATGCAATGGTAGAGGCGTATTCATATTGCAGGATTGGAATTAATTAGATTGGCCAATTATGACAGGAAGGTGCGATATGAGCAGTCCAGTTATGTCCTCGTTATTGCTACGTAGTTTGAGTTTAAAGACATTCACCGTTGTATTGCTTTTTGTATGGATGATATTGGTAGGTGGAAAATCAGATGCGGAGGAGCAGTCTATCACCAAAGTTGGCGCCCCAAGCCCCGTACTTGTTTTGTCGAATTCTGATACCAGTCCTGGTGTTGGGCTCGTAAGTTTTAATGTTTTTACCTCGGATATTCCACAAGGCACACTCATAAATCCCAAGCAGTTGCTGGAAATTCAATGGAATACCACTTATTACCCAGGCAGCGTGACTCAACGGGTGCAGTTTTGCTATTACCGTCCTTACAGTTCTCAAGAAAATTGTGTAGATATACGCTCGGGATCGTCCGGAACTCTTTACGACTTTAATAACCAGAGCTTTGATCACGGTGTGCGCGTCACTATCAAGCATTATGTATTAGGTGGAACACCCCCTTATACCCGACCTGCGGGTGCCGACTCGGTAACTTTCCGATATCGATATTGATGCGGCGCGAAGTGCCCGCAGCTAAATCCTCTGCGGATGACTTATAGTAACTGGAGGTGTTTTTAGGTAGCGTTATCGCTACTCCCTTATGAAGGAGGGGTGCCGTCGTGGTCAATCTAAATCCTGATGCCTCGTCGTCTTACCGTGATTTGGCAAGTCGGTCCGTTAGTGTCTATGGCGACCATGCTGTCGTGCCTGCGAGTGAGCGTGCGAGTGTGGTTATTTCACCCAATAGTCACACGGCGACCGAGACCGTTTCGATCCTTGCGCGTCAGTTAAGTGAAGCCGCAATACATGCCGAGAACCGTGTCGTCCAGCAAGACCCCAAACTGCTTGAACCGATCACAGGCGGCCACTATATCGCCGGTAAAGCGCAGCACGACGCAGAGACTCCCGTTGCCGATGACCCGGTCCTGAGGGCGCGGGCTCGGCAAGCTACCGGCTTCGTCAACGGCAGTGACGTCAACCCGTTCAAAGACCTGGCCCGCGATCAACTGAGCTTGATTGCCCACGATGACGGCGGCATCTTCACCATTAATGAACGACGCGCCGCTTGGTTGCAGATGCAGTCTGCGGTGTCTCCGACAGTCGCCAGTTCAACGCCAGGTCCCGGCCGCGAGCTGATGGTTGCGCGCTTGTTCGGTAGCCACGAGCCGCCGGTCGCCCTGCCGCCTGCGACCTACGAGAACGCGGGCCAGAGCGTTTTTGAATTTTTGCACCGCGATGATCGTGCACTGATCTCGGATATGTACGCCTACTTACAGGAGGAGGGTGCCGATCTGGGCTACGTGGACCAACTGGCTCATTCACTTGGCAGCTATCGTCGTGCGACCGATGGGCGCCAGCAGTTGAGCTCCAATAATGGCTACGATGCACAGGGCTATCGCGTAACGTTCAACTTCAAGCAAGAAGACGCCGAAACGGCCTCACGCATATTGAACGGTACGGCCATTACCAGTACCCGACTTGATCAGGGCTATTTGCGGCATATCCTCAATCCGGATTACGGGGCGCTCTCCAATATCGGCGGCCTGCCGTTCCTGGAAAAAATGGTGAATAGGTTCTCTGACGAAGGTGGCATGCAAACTGCGCTCGGCGATGAGTTCACCACTTTTAAAGCGACCCCGGTCGAAGACAACATCGTTGTGACCACCCACGAATCCATGAGGCTTGCGCCCTCCGAGGCACTTGCGGGTAGACTAAACGGCGTCTGGACCCTCTTTGAAAAAGGCAAGGCAGCGGGCTATACAATAGACCAGGCCACTGGCTTGCTGATCAAGCCAGTCGAGCCTTCTGATCTTGCTGGTCCGCAGCGCTCAGAGCCTGGCCTTGCCACAGGCGCAGCGCGTGACCGCACCCTGCTTGAGGCCCTTTCAGGCAACCGCGAAACGCCGACCAAGCGTTGGTTCTGGGCCGGCAATGTGTTCAACCTGATCAAAAGTTTAAAACCGTGAAACGGTGCATCAGCCGGGCGCCGCGGTGGCTAGCAGCGAACGAGCGTTACAGCCCTGGCGGCGCGGTTTGCCCCTACGCATGCGTCAGCCCCGTCAACGTATCGGCAATTGTCTTGGTCCGCTGCGCCGTGCCCTCAGTGGCGCGGCTCGACGCTTCCAGCGCATCGAGCATCTCGCGCAGCGCGCCGACCCCGGTGGATTGGTCTTCGATCTGTTGGGCAACGCGCTGGATCTCACTGGACAGCAGGTCAATATCCACGCCGATTTCCGCCGCATTCTTACGGGTGATTTCCGCCAGTTTGCGCACTTCGTCCGCCACCACCGCAAACCCACGGCCCAGGTCACCGGCGCGTGCCGCTTCAATGGCCGCGTTGAGCGCCAGCAGGTTGGTTTGCCCGGCGATCTGCTGGATCACCTGCACGATCGACTGAATACGCAAACTCGAACCCGCCAGCGTACGCGCCCCTTCCACCGCCACATCCGCCTGGCTGGACAAGCCTTCCACCGTGGACCCGGCCTGGGCCGACACCGCGTTCTGCTGGTCGATGGTCCCCACCAATTCATCCATCGACGCGTGCAACTCGCCCGAGTAATGCTTGAGTTGCGCTGCGATGTCTTCCTGCTGGCGCTCTGCCTGGGCCAGCACCATACCCAAGTCCGCTAGTCCCTCGAACACCGGCAGGATATTGCGATCCAGCCCGCGGGTATTAAGGGTGTTAGCAAAGTCGTTGTTTTTGAACGCGGCAATCTGCTTGACCACTACATGGTTCAATCCCGCCAGCTTCTTCACCTGCCGACGTAAGAAAAATGCCTTGAACTCGCCGTAATGGGCGATGAAATTGTCCACGTACTCGTCACTGAAACTTGCGCCTTTGCCCACCCGGAAAAAGAAAATCGCCGTCAGTGTCTGGTTAAGGTTCAAACCCAGGATTTCGCCAAAGGTGGAGAACCCCGCCAGCGGCACATCGCCGAACGTGCCGGCCATGCTGCCCAGTTCGGCGCCATTGTTCAGCCGCCGCAAGATGCAGTCATTCAAGATGCCCGCCACCGGTTGGCCGCCCTTGCCGCGTAGGAATTGTTCATAGTCCCGGCGCGTCGCCTCGCGCAATGGTGTACGCCGCACCATCACCAACTCTTCGCCCGGCGCCACGTCGCAGAACAGCTGCACGATCTGCTGCTCATAGTCGATGCGCGCGATGGAGCGCACAAACAACTCACTGCCCACGCGGATGGCAAACGAATAATCCGCCAGCTTCGGCTCCAGCGCCTGGGGCGTGCAATTGAAGGCATCACACAGCGCCTGCACCATGCTTTTGATGTTGCCCGCGCTGTCGATGACCTGGTCAATGGTGCGGTCCTCCACCGAAGCAGTCAGCACGCTGAAGGTCAAATCCGCCGGTTTAAAGTTCTGGCTCTTGAACACCCCAAATCGCACATGCGCCGCCGTCTTCAGGAACACAATCTGTGCATGGTTCTGATAGCTGCGCTGGCCGTCATGAATCAGCGTCTTCTGGAAATCCGACTTACCCCCGGCCGATCCCCCTACAAACAAACACGGGAATCGCCCCGACTCATACAACGCCTCCATAAAAAACGACTCCGACGCCGACAGCCCATCGAACACCACATACGCCAGCGTATCGCGATGATCGATCGAGGTGCGCACCTGCACACGCTTGATATTGGCCACCAACTTGGCAATTCGCTCCTGCATGCCCAGGCGCTTGCCACCGCTGCGAATGTCCTCGCACTCCAACGGCACCATCACCACCTCGGCCGAGGCGATCACACTGTCGTCGAACAACTGCAACACAATCCGATCCCAGCGCTCGCCGGTGGCGCAATACAGCGAATTGGGCGCATTGCAGAGCTCGCCGGAGGTGGTGCAAAGGCTTATGGTAGCGTGCGGGAACCGGCGTTTGAGCTTGGCGGCGATGGCGTCGATGTCCAGGTGCGGCGAGATGAAACCGGTGATCAGCGTGGGCGTGATGCGCTGGGCGGATAAAGCGGCGTCCAGGTCGCTGGCGGTACAGGTGAGGGTGGTGGTGCCTTGGCGAGCGGGCCGGGATTTTTTCAGAAGGGCGAGTGGATTCATGGGGTGGGGCTCGGTCGAATGGGGATGCGGGGGGCATGCGGTTAGTAGGGTTATCGGC
>NZ_JAAMRE010000019.1 GCF_013522705.1 Pseudomonas lurida | reverse complement strand
GTGTCTTGGGAGCCAAGAAAATGATGCAACTGATGGGCTGAAGAGCCTTTTTCAGCACAAAAACAAACGCCCCGAACAAGTCGGGGCGTTTGGTCTAAGGCCTGTCAGTGTGTTTTCACACAGTCTGTCAAAGCGCCCTTTTCTTTTGCCGAGTGTTGATCAGCCTAACTCGACAATCTCGTAGTCATGGGTAATGGCCACACCGGCCGCGCCCAGCATGATCGATGCCGAGCAGTATTTCTCAGCCGACAACTCGATGGCGCGCTTGACCTGGGCTTCTTTAAGACCGCGCCCCTTCACCACGAAATGCATATGGATCTTGGTGAATACCTTCGGATCTTCAGTGGCGCGCTCGGCGTCCAGGAAAGCTTCGCAGCTTTCCACGGCCTGGCGGGATTTCTTCAGGATACTGACGACGTCGAAATTGCTGCAACCGCCTACACCCAGCAGGAGCATTTCCATCGGGCGTACACCCAGGTTACGACCACCGGCTTCCGGCGGGCCATCCATGACCACCACATGGCCACTGCCCGACTCACCGAGGAACATGGCTTCGCCCGCCCATTGGATGCGTGCCTTCATCGCCCAGACTCCACTGCTTAAAAAGGGTTGCCAGCTTAGCACAGGGCCCGATCACGGCAGTGCATCCCATCAAAGTGATAGATAACGGGGCGTTGCCCAGTAAATTCCCTGATCGAGTCAGAATGCCTCTGTTAAGCTGGCGCCAAATCGATGGCTCATTGCCACACTTTATCCAGCCCGTATCTGTGCCGATACCGCTGCATACAACAACGCCAACCCCCTTGCGACGCCTTTTCGGGATACAACCATGGTTGCCCTTACTCCCATACCCAAGATCAAGAACCTCGACAAGCTGCTGATGCATTGCCAGCGCCGACCCTACCCGGCCAAGCACAACATCATCTGCGCCGGCGAACGCTCCGAAACGCTGTTCTTTATCGTCAAGGGTTCCGTCACCATTCTGATCGAGGATGAGGACGGTCGGGAGATGATCATCGCCTACCTCAACACCGGAGACTTTTTCGGCGAGTTGGGCCTGTTCGAACAAGCAGGTAAGGAGCAGGAGCGCAGCGCCTGGGTGCGCGCGAAGGTAGAGTGCGACGTGGCCGAGATCAGCTACGCCAAATTCCGCGAACTGGCCCAGCACGATCCCGACATTCTGTACGCCCTCAGCGGCCAGATTGCTCAGCGCCTGCGCGATACCACGCGCAAGGTCGGCGACCTGGCGTTCTTCGATGTCACCGGCCGGGTGGCCCGCTGCCTGCTGGAGCTGTGCAAGCAGCCGGACGCCATGACCCACCCCGACGGCATGCAGATCAAGGTCACGCGCCAGGAAATCGGGCGCATTGTCGGCTGTTCGCGGGAGATGGTCGGTCGCGTGCTCAAAGACCTGGAGGAGCGCAACCTGGTGCACGTCAAAGGCAAGACGATGGTGGTGTTCGGTACTCGTTAGGCCAGGATGCCGGCCAGCATCTGGCGGTACAAGGTATCCAATCGGCTGATGGCGTCCGGTGCCGGGAACGCTTCGTGCAGGGCGATATGGCTGTCGGCGCGCACTCGCTGCTCCAGACCACAGGCCTGATTGAAGCGGTTGACCGCCGCAATCAGTGCTTCACGATCGTTCTCCAGTAACAACGCTCCATGCACCAACCCCACCGGGCGACCGCCGCTCTGACGCCAGCGTTGGGCGGTGCCGACCATTTTGCGGCCATTGAGGTTGACGTTGTAACGGCCGTCGCAGAATGCCCCATCGATCTCGCCGACCGAGGCATCGCCGCCCAACTCGATCAACAGATCGCAAATCGGCTGGCATAAACGCAGGTAACCGGTCTCGATGCGGTTCTGGTCGCCTTCGCTGCGTGGCGGCGCGTAGACCAGTGCGATGTTGACCGTAGCCGCCGATTGCGGCACAGGCTCGCCGCCGGTTTCGCGCAAGAGCACCGGCCAACCGGCATCCGCAGACACGCGACTGGCGACATCGAAAGCAGGCAATCTGCTCAAACGGCGTGGCATCACCAATGCCTGGTCACTGGGCTGCCAGAACAACAACCCAAACCCCTGCTCACCCGCGCAAACGGCGGCCAATAAGGCTTGCTCGGCGGCAAGGCCTGCTTCAACACGCATCGACACTGGCTGGATCAATGAGCACCTACCTATCTGAATAAACACAAACCCGAATGTGAGAGGGGCTTGCCCCCGATAGCGGTATGTCAGTCAAGGATGCTCCAACTGAATCGCCGCCATCGGGAGCAAGCCCCCTGCCACACTTGGATCGCATTTCAAATCAATCGAGCGTGGAACCACTGACCGGCACGCCGCGCTCCGGGAAGAACAAGCGCTGCAATTCAGCCCCTGGATTTTCCGCGCGCATGAACGCCTCGCCGACCAGGAACGAATACACGTCGCTGATTTCCATCAGTTCCACGTCGGCACGGTTGAGGATGCCACTCTCGGTGACCACCAAACGGTCGCGCGGGATACGCGGCAGCAGGTCGAGAGTGGTCTCCAGGCTGACCTCGAAAGTGTGCAGGTTTCGGTTGTTGACGCCTATCAGCGGTGTGTCGAGGGTTTTCAGGGCGCGTTCCAGCTCATCGCCATCGTGCACCTCCACCAATACATCCAGGCCGACGCTTTTGGCCACGGCGGCCAGTTCGGCCATCTTCACGTCATCCAGTGCGGAAACGATCAGCAGTACACAGTCGGCACCCAAGGCACGGGCTTCGACGATCTGGTACGGGTCGACCATGAAATCCTTGCGGATCACCGGCAACTTGCATGCGGCGCGAGCCTGCTGCAGGAACAGATCGGCGCCCTGGAAATAGTCAATATCGGTGAGCACCGACAGACACGTCGCCCCGCCCTTTTCATAGCTCACGGCGATCTCGGCCGGCACAAAATGCTCACGGATCACGCCTTTGCTCGGCGAAGCTTTTTTGATCTCCGCGATCACCGCCGGCTGCTTCTTTTTAGCCTGCTCCAGCAGGGCCTTGGCGAACCCTCGCGGCGCGTCAGCCAGCTTGGCTTGGTCTTCCAGTTCAGCCAGGCTGACGCGGGCACGGCGCTCGGCGACTTCTTCGGCCTTGCGGGCCAGGATCTTTTCCAGAACGGTCGGCACACTCATCCTTCATTCTCCATCTTGAATACGGCAGTGAATGCTCCCAGCTCCTCGAGCTTCTCGCGGGCCAGACCGGTGTGCAGTGCATCGTGAGCCAACTCGACACCTTCTTTAAGACTATAGGCATGGTCCGCTGCGTAAAGTGCCGCGCCAGCATTCAGAACAATCATCTCCGCAGCCTTTTGACCGTTTTCGGTCTTACGGCGCCCCAAGGCATCACGAATCAATTCAAGGGAGGCGGCCGGGCTTTCCACCGCCAGGCCATGCAGGCTCTGGCTCTTCATCCCCAGGTCCTCAGGCTCTACCCAATATTCGGTGACCTGATCATTCTTGAGCTCTGCGACAAAAGTCGGCGCGGCCAGGCTGAACTCGTCCAGACCGTCCTTGGAGTGCACCACCAGCACGTGCTTGCTGCCCAGACGCTGCAACACTTCGGCCAATGGTCGGCACAGTGCCTGGCTGAACACACCCACCACCTGGTGCTTCACGCCGGCCGGATTCGTAAGCGGGCCGAGCATGTTGAACAGCGTGCGCAGGCCCAGGTCTTTACGCGGGCCGGCAGCGTGTTTCATCGCACCGTGGTGAGACTGGGCAAACATAAAACCGATGCCGACGTTATCGATGCAGCGCGCCACTTGCACCGGCGTCAGGTTCAGGTAGATACCGGCCGCTTCCAGCAGGTCGGCACTGCCGCTCTTGCCGGACACCGCACGGTTACCATGCTTGGCCACGGTGCAACCCGCCGCCGCGACGACAAAAGAAGCAGCCGTCGATACGTTGAAGATGTTCGCCCCATCGCCGCCGGTGCCCACCACATCGACCACGCCGTCGAGGGTCCTGAGTTCGACCTTGTCCGCCAGCTCGCGCATCACCGACACAGCGCCGACAATCTCGTCGATACTCTCGCTCTTCATGCGCATCGCCATCATGAACGCGCCGATCTGCGCGTCGGTGCATTGGCCGGTCATGATCTCGCGCATCACATCGCTCATTTCGGCGGTGCTCAGGTCCAGATGGCCGACGATACGGCTCAGGGCAGTCTTGATATCCATGGAAAGTCCTTAGCGCGTGCCGCCGCTCTGCTTGAGAAAGTTGGCGAACAGCTCGTAGCCCTGCTCGGTCAGGATCGACTCGGGGTGAAATTGCACCCCCTCGATATTCAATGTCTTGTGGCGCAGGCCCATGATTTCATCGACGCTGCCGTCTTCCAGCTGGGTCCAGGCGGTCAGTTCAAGGCATTCAGGCAAGGTCTCGCGCTTGACCACCAGCGAATGGTAGCGAGTGACCGTCACGGGCAGATTCAAGCCCTGGAAAACGCCCACGTTGTTATGGAACACCGGGCTGGTCTTGCCGTGCATCACCTGGCGCGCGCGCACCACATCGCCGCCGAAGGCCTGGCCAATGGACTGATGGCCCAGGCACACGCCGAGGATCGGCAGCTTGCCGGCAAAATACTTGATCACGTCGAGGGAAACACCCGCCTCGGTCGGTGTGCACGGCCCCGGCGACACCACAATGCGCTCGGGGTTAAGTGCCGCGATGTCGGCCACAGTGAGCTCGTCGTTGCGCACCACTTTGACCTCGGCACCCAGCTCGCCCAGGTACTGCACAACGTTGTAGGTAAAGGAGTCGTAGTTATCAATCATCAGCAACATGGGAGCAAACACCTCTGGAATTCACTGATTTCTAGCCACGGCCTTCAAGGGGATACCCGCTGCCAGGCGCACGTTCCGGTTGCCGGCGTCGCAGGCAAGGGGCGTCAAACAGAGGGTGAAGAAGGCCAAACGGTACAGGTCCGGCGGAGCCGGTGGAGAAAAAGTCAGGCGCGCCAACGCCAACGGGCGTGTGCCTTGACGACTCGCATTAAGAGTTTGCTGATGATCAACACGGGGAGGGTCTCGTCCATACGTTCAGGCACAGTAACGTAGCCTCGGCAGCGGTGCAATATGGAGCAGCAAATACTGGATGCGCGACGCAGAGCATGCAGGAAAAAACGGTTTTCATTGAAGGCAACCCTTACTACATTGCTCATGTTTCGTCACCTTTACAAAAACAACTAAATGGATTTTCGCTATGTTCAGACCCACGGTATTCGCCCCTCTCGCCGGCTGCCTGCTGTCACTGGCCTGTGCCCAGGCGCTTGCAGCGCCAGCGCCGTACTCAACCATGGTGGTGTTCGGCGATAGCCTGGCCGATGCCGGCACATTCCCCGACGGCTCCAACGGCGCCACATTGCGCTTTACCAACCGCACCGGTCCGACGTTCCAAGGCGATTTCGGCCTGGTTTCATCGACCCTGCTCGGTTCACGGCTGGGCGTGCCCACCCACGATCTGAATGCCTCCACCTCCCCCGTTCGGGCCGCCCAGGGCCTGCCGGACGGGAACAACTGGGCCGTGGGCGGCTACCGTACCGACAACATCCTGGACTCCATCACCTCGGTCTCCAACGCCACGATCCCGCCCAACAACCCGGGTGGCGGCACCGTGCTGCGCAGTCGACAGGGCTACCTGCCGGCGAACGGCGGGCGCGCAGACCCGAACGCGCTGTATTTTCTGTCCGGTGGAGGTAATGACTTCCTGCAAGGGCGCGTCCTCAGCCCAAGCCAGGCCGCAGCCGCGGGCGGGCGTCTGGCCGACAGCGCGGACGCCCTGCAACAGGCCGGTGCGCGCTACATCATGGTGTGGATGCTGCCCGACCTGGGTTTGACTCCGGCCCTCAACGGCACGCCGCTGCAGGCCTCGAGTTCGGCGCTGAGTCGCGTGTTCAACCAGGCGCTGGTGCAGCGATTGTCACGTGTCGATGCCCAAGTAATCCCGCTGAACATCCCACTGCTGCTTCAGGAAACTTTCGCCGACCCTGGCCGCTTTGGTCTGGGCATCGGGCAAAACCTCACGGGAACGTGCTTCAGCGGCAGCGGCTGTACCGCCAATCCCACCTATGGCCTCGGCGGCACTGCCCCGGACCCGACCAAGCTCATTTACAACGATTCCGTCCACCCCACCATCGCCGGGCAACGACTGATCGCCGACTACGCCTATTCGCTGCTGGCCGCACCCTGGGAGCTGACCTTGCTGCCGGAAATGGCCCAAGGGACATTGCACGCGCATCAGGACGAACTGCGTAACCAATGGCAAGGCGACAACGGCGCGTGGCAAGCCATCGGTCAGTGGCGCGCGATCGTAGCCGCGGGCGGCCAACGCCTGGACTTCGACGAGCAAAACCACTCGGCCGGCGCCGACGGCAGCGGCTACAACCTCAATATCGGTGGCAGCTATCGGCTCGATGAAGCCTGGCGCGTCGGCGTCGCGGCGGGTTTGTACCGCCAGACTCTGGAAGCAGGCGCCAGCGATTCGGACTACAAGCTCAACAGCTACATGGGCAGCGCATTCGCTCAGTATCAATACAACCACTGGTGGGCCGACACCGCGCTGACCGCCGGCAAGCTGGATTTCGACAGCCTCAAGCGCAAGTTCGCCCTGGGCGTCAGCGAAGGCGCCGAGAAAGGCGACACCGATGGCTGGCTGTGGGCCTTGAGTGGCCGCCTGGGCTATGACATCGCCGCACCGGGCAGCGAATGGCACCTGTCGCCGTTCGTCAGCGCTGACTATGCGCGAGTTCACGTCGATGGCTACGCAGAGAAGGACAACCGCTCAACTTCCTTGACGTTCGCCGATCAACAGCGCGACTCCAAACGTCTCGGCGTCGGCCTGCAGGGCAGCTACCGCGTGACGCCACTCACCCAGGTTTTCGGCGAAGTGGCCCACGAACATGAGTTCGAAAACGACACCCAGAAGGTAAAGATTTCGCTCAACAGCGTGCAGGGGATCGATTTCAAACTGGATGGCTACACGCCGCGCAGCAATTCGGACCGCTTGAGCCTGGGGGTCAGCCATAGACTGACCCAGGAGCTGGCGCTGAAGGCCGCGTATAACCTGAGAAAGGATGACAACCTGACCCAGCAAGGGGTCAGCGTCGGTGTCAGCCTGGACTTCTGACGCGTGCGAACCAATGTGGGCCGGTGCCCCGTTCCCACATTGTGGCCGCCATCAATCCTGCGGGGTCTGTTCGGCCAACGCCACGGCGCGGAACATCGCGCGGCGCTTGTTCAAGGTTTCCTCCCATTCGAGGGCCGGCACCGAGTCGGCGACAATGCCGCCACCGGCCTGAACGTGCAGCTCCCCGTCCTTAATCACCGCAGTGCGGATCGCAATCGCGGTATCCATGTTGCCGTTCCAGGCGAAATACCCTACCGCACCGCCATACACACCACGCTTGACCGGCTCCAGCTCGTCGATGATTTCCATCGCCCGAATCTTCGGCGCACCCGACAACGTACCCGCCGGCAGAATCGCCCGCAGTGCGTCCATTGCGGTGAGCCCGGCTTTCAACTCGCCGGTGACGTTGGACACAATGTGCATCACGTTGGAATAGCGCTCGATCACCATCTTCTCGGTGAGCTTGACCGAGCCGATTTCCGAGACACGCCCGGTGTCGTTGCGGCCCAGGTCGATCAGCATCAGGTGCTCGGCGATTTCCTTGTCGTCGCTCAGCAGGTCTTCCTCCAGCGCCAGGTCCGCTTCTTCGGTCGCGCCGCGCGGGCGGGTACCGGCGATCGGGCGCACGGTGATCAGGTTGTCTTCGACACGCACCAGCACTTCCGGCGAACTGCCCACCACGTGGAAGTCGCCGAAGTTGAAGAAGTACATGTACGGCGTCGGATTGAAGCAGCGCAGCGCCCGGTACAGGTCAATGGGGGCAGCCTTGAAATCGATGGACATGCGTTGCGATGGCACCACTTGCATGCAGTCACCGGCGAGGATGTATTCCTTGATGGTGTCGACCGCGCGCTCGTAGTCATTCTGGGTAAAGCTGGAGCGGAACACCGGGTCGGCCGCCGGCGGACGGCTCAGGTCCAGACCGCGGCGCGGGGTGATCGGTTGGCGCAGCTTTTCCAGCAGCGCTTCAAGGCTGGCCAGGCCTTGCTCGAACGCGTCAGGCTGGGACGGGTCGGCGAGGACAATGGCGTGCATCTTGCCGGCCAGGTTGTCGAACACCACCACTGCGTCGGAGACCATCAGCAGGATGTCCGGTACGCCCAGGGGATCCGGGTTCGGGCACTTGCCCAGGCGTTGCTCCACATAGCGCACGCAGTCGTAGCCGAAATAGCCCACCAGGCCACCGTTAAAACGTGGCAGGCCGGCAATGGTCGGCACGTTATAGCGCGCCTTGAACGCCTCGACGAAGGCCAGCGGGTCTTCTACATCATGGCTTTCGATCTCGACACCATCATGGGTGATGCTGACGTGGTGGTCATACACCCGCAGCACGGTGCGGCACGGCAGGCCGATGATCGAGTAACGGCCCCACTTCTCGCCGCCCTGTACCGATTCCAACAGATAGGAATTAGGCTGGTCGGCCAGCTTCAGGTAGATCGACAGCGGCGTATCGAAGTCGGCCAGGGTTTCGCAGGCCAGGGGAATGCGGTTATAGCCGGCAGCGGCCAAACGCAGGAATTCTTCACGGTTCATGAGGTGCCTCGTGGTGTGAGGGTCTGACGGTCAGGTAGGCAACGTGCCGCAGGGCGCGGCCAGGATCGGTCAGGCGCGCCAACGCCAGCGGGCCAGGGCCTTCATGACTTTCATCCAGAGCTTGCGAGTGACCACCACGATGGCATTTCCAGAAGGGGACGGATCAAGGTCGGGCAACGTTATCTCAGCGCCCGCTCCCAGGCAACCGGGGATTAGCCGTCGCAGGTCATCGATCACCAGCGCCGGCGATTCTTCAGCAATCGGCCGACCATGGTTGTAGCCGTAACTGAGCGCCACACACTGCACGCCCGCCGCCTTGGCCGCCAGCACGTCACTGCGCGAATCGCCGACGAACAACGACTGGGAGGCCGGGATATTGGCCATTTTCATCACAAAAAACAGCGCCGCCGGGTCTGGCTTCTTCTGCGGCAAGGTATCGCCGCCGATGATCCAGCGGAAATAACGACCGATTTTCATCTGGTCCAGCAACGGCGCGACAAAGCGCTCCGGTTTGTTGGTGATCAGGGCCATTTCCACGCCCTGCTTGCTCAACCATTTGAGGGTGTCCCGCACGCCGGGGTAGACCACGGTCAGCTCGTGGCCGCCTTCATACGCTTCGTTGAACAATTCCAGCGCCCGCTCGGCCTCGACGTCATCGACACCTTCGGCATCGATGTGATTGGCCAGGGCGCGGCGCACCAGCATCTGCGCGCCGTTGCCGACCCATTCGCGCACAGCCTCAATGCCCACCGGCTTGCGCCCCAGCTTGAGCAGCATCTGGTCCACCGCCGCCGCCAGGTCGGGCACCGAATCGATCAACGTACCGTCCAGATCGAACATCACCAGCCGTGGCAATTTGCCGGGGAACAACTGCTCAAAGCCGCTCATGGACGCGCCAGCGCCAGTTCGGCGCGCATCGTGGCGATGACGTCCTGATAGTCCGGGGCGTTGAAGATCGCCGAGCCGGCCACAAACGTGTCGGCGCCGGCGGCGGCGATTTCGCGAATGTTGTTGACGTTAACTCCACCGTCGATTTCCAGGCGGATATCACGCCCCGACGCATCGATCAGCGCGCGGGCTTCGCGCAGCTTGTCGAGGGTGCCGGGGATGAACTTCTGCCCGCCGAAGCCTGGGTTGACACTCATCAGCAACACCATGTCGACCTTGTCCATTACGTACTTGAGCACGTCCAGCGGCGTGGCCGGGTTGAACACCAGGCCGGCCTTGCAGCCGCCTTCGCGGATCAACTGCAGAGTGCGATCCACATGCAGCGAGGCTTCCGGGTGAAAGGTGATGTACGTGGCGCCGGCGTCGACGAAGTCGCCGATGATGCGATCCACCGGGCTGACCATCAAGTGCGCGTCGATCGGCGCGGTGATGCCGTACTTGCGCAGCGCCGCGCAGACCATCGGGCCGATGGTGAGGTTGGGCACATAGTGGTTGTCCATGACATCGAAATGGACAAAGTCGGCACCGGCGGCCAATACCTTGTCCACTTCTTCGCCCAGGCGGGCGAAGTCGGCGGAGAGAATCGATGGGGCAATGACGAAGGGCTGCATGACACACCTTTTCTGAGCTAAATCACGATGGCGCGCATTGTATACCTCATGCTTTGCCGCGCGCACCGTGACCTGGCTCAATGGCTAGTAGGCGGCCCGGTAGATTTTCTCGATGTCGGCCGCGCTGAGCTTGCGCGGGTTGTTGCGCATCAGGCGCTCGATACCTGCCGCCTCGGCCGCCATGGCGGGGATGGCATCCTCGGTCACTCCGAAATTGCGCAGCCCGGAGGGAATCTCCACATCCGCGCACAGGCGCGTCATCGCGTCGACGGCCCGGTCGGCGGCCTCAGTGACGCTCAAGCCTGCCACTTCTACCCCCATCGCCTCGGCGATGTCGCGCATGCGTTCGACACACGCCAACTTGTTCCAGTGCATCACATAGGGCAGCAGCAACGAATTGCTCACGCCGTGTCCGACGTTGTAGCGCCCACCCAGCGGATAGGCCAGCGCATGCACGGCACCCACGCCGGCGTTGCCGAAAGCCATCCCGGCCATAAGACTGGCGGTGGCCATATCATCGCGCGCCTGCAGGTTGGCCGGATTGGCGTAGGCCTTGGGCAGCGCGTTGACGATCAGCTTGATCGCGCCAATGGCCAGCGCATCGGTGATCGGCGAGGCGTTGAGCGACAAGTAGGATTCGATCGCGTGCACCAGCGCGTCCACGCCACTGGCGGCGGTGACGCTGCGCGGGCACGTCAGGGTCATCTGCGGGCTGATCAGCGCGACATCCGGCAACAGGTAGTCGCTGACGATGCCTTTTTTAAGCTGGGCGACCTTGTCGGAGAGGATCGCCACATTGGTCACCTCCGAACCGGTGCCGGCGGTGGTGGGAATCGCAATCAGCGGCGGGCCTTTGCGCGGCACCTGGTCGACGCCGAACAAGTCTTGCAGCGCACCGTGGTAACCGGCATAGGCGGCCACGCTTTTGGCAATGTCGATGGCGCTGCCGCCGCCCACGCCGATCAGGCCGTCGTGCCCACCGTCACGGTACGCCTGCATGCAATCCTCGACGATGGCAATCTCGGGGTCGGGCTTCACGCGGTCGAAAATCTCGTAACTGCGCTCGCCCAAATGTTCAAGCGCCAGCGCCACCGTGCCGGACTGGACCAGTGCAGCATCGGTGACGATCAGCGGGTTATCCACATCCAGGCGCGTCAGCTCGGCGGCCAATTGCTCGATGGCACCGGCGCCGGTCAGTAGTTTGTGGGCGATCTTGAATGAGGAAGTACTCATGTGCGCGGCCTCTTTTTAATGGATGGGCTGGCACAAGAGTAGCTGACTGAAACAGGTTGTCTTCCATTCAGCGGCTGAATGGTCAAGGAACCTACGTGGGAGGGGCAGGCCTCTCCCGCAGTTTGATCTGTATTGACCTTTAAACCTGGGCGGTGCGCAGTTTCTCGCTACGCCCGCGCAACCACTCAAGGGTCAGCAACAGCAGCACCGAGAAGGCAATCAGCAACGTCGCCGCTGCCGCGATGGTGGGGCTGAGGTTTTCGCGAATGCCGCTGAACATCTGGCGAGGCAAGGTCGCTTGCTCGGGCCCGGCGAGAAACAGCGTCACCACCACCTCATCGAACGAGGTGGCAAAGGCAAACAGCGCTCCGGAGATCACCCCCGGCGCGATCAACGGTAATGTCACCCGGCGAAACGCCGTCAACGGCGAAGCCCCCAGGCTGGCCGCCGCACGCACCAGGTTATGGTTGAACCCCTGCAAAGTGGCGGACACGGTGATGATCACGAACGGCACACCCAGCACCGCATGCACCACGATCAGCGAGAAGAAACTGTTGCCCAGGCCCAACGGCGCGAAGAACAGGTAGCTGGCCACGCCGATGATCACCACCGGCACCACCATCGGCGAAATTACCAGGGCCATCACCAGCGCCTTGCCGGGGAAGTGCCCACGGGTCAGCCCGATGGCCGCCAGGGTGCCGAATACCATGGCCAGCACCGTGGCCGCCGGGGCGACGATGATGCTGTTTTTCAGCGCGCGCATCCATTCCGCCGAAGCGAAGAAATCCTGGTACCAGTGCAGGGAGAAGCCTTGCAGCGGGTACACCAGAAAACTGCCGCTGTTGAACGACAACGGGATGATCACCAGCACGGGCAGTATCAGAAACAACAGAATCAGGCCGCAGAGAATCCGCAAGCTGTAAAACCACACCCGTTCCACCGGTGACATATAAGGGCTCAGCATCGCAACGTCTCCTCAGCTCAGGCGCAGGCGGCTGGCGCCTACCAGCCGGTTGTAGATCAGGTACAGCAAAACCGTCGCCAGCAGCAGCAGGCCGCCCAGCGCCGTGGCCATGCCCCAGTTGATGCTGGTGTTGGTATAGAAGGCCACGAAGTAGCTGACCATCTGGTCGTTCGGGCTGCCCAGCAGCGCCGGGGTGATGTAGTAACCAATCGCCAGGATGAACACCAGCAGGCAACCGGCGCCGACGCCGGCGTACGTCTGCGGAAAGTACACGCGCCAGAAACTGCTGAACGGATGGCAGCCCAGGGAAATCGCCGCACGCATGTAGGTCGGCGAGATGCCCTTCATCACGCTGTAGATCGGCAGAATCATGAACGGCAGCAGGATATGCACCATCGAGATATAGACTCCGGTGCGGTTGAACACCAGCTCCAGAGGCTTATCGATCAAGCCCATGCTCAACAGCGCGCTGTTGATCAGGCCACCGGATTGCAGCAGCACGATCCATGCCGCCACCCGCACCAGGATCGAGGTCCAGAACGGCAGCAGCACCAGGATCATCAGCAGGTTACTTTTGCGCGCCGGCAGATTGGCCAGCAAGTAGGCCAACGGATACGCCAGCAGCAAACAAATGGCGGTGATCACCAGACCCATCCAGAAGGTACGAGCGAAGATATCCAGATAGATCGCCTGGTCTGGAGTGGCCGGCGCCACTTCGCCGAGGTCGTCGATACGGTGATCCACGGCCGCCAGCAGGTAAAAAGGCGTGACGCTGCTGGTATTGCGCCGGATCGCCTGCCAGTACGCCGGGTCGCCCCAGCGCTCATCAAGGTTTTCCAGCGCTTCTTTATAAGAGGCGGGCGCGTCGGTAAACGGCAGCGCCCGCGCGGTTTTAGTCAGCAGGCTGCGATAGCCGGCCAGTTCCATGTTCAAGCGCTTGGACAGATCGCCCAGGGTCTGGTTTTTGCGCGCCTCGCCCAAGTCCTCGCTGAGGGCCTGGTACACCGGCTCACCCGGCAGGCCACGCCCGTCCCACGCCTTCACCGCCACCACGGTACGCGGCAAACCGCCCACCACTTCCGGGTTGCCGACGCTTTTGTAGAGCAGCGCAACAATCGGCACCAGGAACACCAGCAGCAAAAACAGCACCAGCGGCGCAATCAAAGCCTGGGCTTTCCAGCGATTGAGCCGCTCCGCACGCGCCAGGCGCTGCTTGAGGGTGGGGCTGTCGACCTCGTTAGAGGGAACGGCGATGGCCATGGCTGACTCCGAAACTTGAAAATGAATGCAATCGCTCACACACAAGAAATCCCCTGTGGGAGTGGGCTTGCCCCCTCCCACAGGGTTATGCGGTGTTACTTGGCAGCCCAGGAATTGAAGCGCTGCTCGAGCTGCTCGCCGTTATCCGCCCAGAAGCTCACGTCGATCTGCACCTGGTTGGCGATGTTTTCCGGGGTGGTCGGCATGTCCTTGAGGATGTCCTTGGCCAGCAGCGGGACGGCTTGGGTATTGGCCGGGCCGTAGGCGATGTTTTCCGAGTAGGTCTTCTGCTGCGGCGGCGCGACCGAGAAAGCGATGAATTTCTTCGCCGCTTCGGCACGGTCCTTGGCCAGGCCTTTTGGAATGGCCCAGGCGTCGAAGTCGTAGATACCCCCGTTCCACACCACTTTCAGGTTGCTTTCTTTCTGCACGGCGGCGATGCGACCGTTGTAGGCCGAGCTCATCACCACGTCACCGGAGGCCAGGTACTGCGGCGGTTGAGCGCCGGCTTCCCACCATTGAATCGACGGCTTGAGTTCATCGAGTTTCTTGAACGCACGGTCCTGGCCATCTTTGCCGGCCAGCACTTTGTAGACGTCCTTCGGCGCAACGCCGTCGGCCATCAGCGCGAATTCCAGGGTGTATTTGGCGCCTTTGCGCAGGCCGCGCTTGCCCGGGAATTTCTTGGTGTCCCAGAAATCCGCCCAGCTGGTTGGCGCCGAAGTCAGTTTGTCAGCGTTGTAGGCGAGCACCGTCGACCATACGAAGAAGCCCACCCCGCACGGCTGGATCGCGCCCTTCACGTAGTCGGCGGTGTTGCCAAACAGTTTCGGGTCCAGGGGCTCGAACATGTCTTCGTCACAGCCACGGGACAGTTCCGGCGACTCCACTTCCACCAGGTCCCAGGACACGCTTTTGGTGTCGACCATGGCTTTGACCTTGGCCATTTCACCGTTGTATTCACCGGCGACGATCTTGCCGTTGCCTGCGCTTTCCCACGGTGCGTAGAAGGCCTTGACCTGCGCCGCCTTGTTCGCGCCGCCGAACGACACGACGGTCAGGTCCGGGCCGGCCATGGCATGCGTTGCGCCCATCAAGCCAATTGCCAGGGCCGAATACTTCAGGGATCTCAACATTGTTGTTCTCTCCACGTGCAGGGTTGGTGAAGCCATGGGGGCGATCAATTCGCCTCTAGAAGTGGGTCGAGTGCGCGAACGTGCTCGACTTGCCAGCCAATCGGTACCACGTCGCCGACGGCCAGCGCTGGGTCCAGCTCGGCGATCGGTTGTTTCACAAAAAAATCGGTCTTGCCGCAGACTTCCAGGCGCACGCGCACGTGGTCGCCCAGGTAGATGAACTCCGCCACGCGCCCCGAGAAGCGATTGACGCAGCTTTCGCTGGAGCCATTGAGGCTGACGCGTTCCGGGCGCACCGACAGCGTCACCGGGCCGCCGACCTGGCCGACGTTCACCGCCAGCGCCTCGACCTTCTCGCCCCGCGCCAGCTCAACCACGCAACGTTCGCCGCTGCGGCTGTGCAGGCGGCCGTTGAGACGGTTGTTTTCGCCAATGAAGTTAGCTACGAAGGTGTTCTTCGGCTCTTCATACAGGGTGCGCGGCGCGGCGATCTGCTGGATCTCGCCTTGGTGGAACACCGCCACGCGGTCGGACATGGTCAAGGCTTCGCCCTGGTCGTGGGTCACGTACACCACGGTTACGCCGAGGCGCTGGTGCAGGTGCTTGATCTCCATCTGCATGTGTTCGCGCAGTTGCTTGTCGAGGGCGCCGAGGGGTTCGTCCATCAGCACCAGTTGCGGTTCGAACACAAGCGCCCGGGCCAAGGCCACGCGCTGTTGCTGACCGCCGGAGAGCTGCGCCGGGTAGCGCTGGGCGAAGGCGTCGAGTTGGACCATGCTGAGCACGCGCTTGACGCGCTCGCTGATGTCGGTCTTGCTCAAACCGCGCACCGACAATGGGAATGCGAGGTTCTCGGCAACGGTCATGTGTGGGAACAACGCGTAATTCTGGAACACCATGCCGATATCGCGCTTATGCGGCGGCACGTTGTTGATGGAGCGCCCGGCCAGCTGGATTTCACCGGCGGTCGGCGTTTCGAACCCCGCGAGCATCATCAGGCTGGTGGTCTTGCCCGAGCCGGAAGGCCCAAGCAAGGTGAGGAACTCGCCCTTGCGAATCTCCAGGTTGAGGTCTTTGACGATCAGGTTCTCGCCGTCGTAGCTTTTCTGCACGCCACGAAAGCTGACCAGCACATCATTTGAATCCACCTCGCTCATACCCGCACCTTTTATTTTGGACTGCTGTGGCACAAGCGTAGTCCAGGCGCGAAGCCCCGGAAATCGGGGGCCAGGAGAGAATCACATCAGCCGGCTGGAAGGTTGGGGGTAGGGATCGCCCTACACCGATGGCGGGTACCGGACAGTGCGGCGGCAAGAACCCCGCTGCAAGCGGCAAGAATGGGTGCGGCGCGGTTTTGCGGGGTGTCGCAAATAGATATGCCGCTACAGAAGCTTGTGTTCCATGGCGTACCGCACCAGCTCGGCCAGGGAGGTGATATTAAGCTTCTGCATCAGGCGCGCCTTGTGGGTGCTGATGGTCTTGCTGCTGAGGGCCAGTTGCTGGGCGATGTCATTGACATTGGCGCCCTGCGCCAGGCGTTCGAACACCGAGAACTCGCGCTCCGAAAGCAATGAATGCAGGGGGCGGGCATCGGTGAGGCCGACTTCGAAGACCATCCGGTCGGCCAGGTCAGGGTCGATATAACGCCCGCCGGCCGCCACCTTGCGAATCGCCGTGAGCAGCAACGCCGGATCACTGTCCTTGGTGGCGTAGCCGGCGGCGCCGACCTTCAAGGCCCGCGCGGCCATCTGCGCTTCGTCATGCATCGACAGCACCAGGATCGCCGGCGGGTTGTTCAATGCACGAATCCGCGCAATCGCTTCCAGGCCATTGACGCCGGGCATTGAGATGTCCAGCAGCACCACCTCACAGGCGACGTGGCGCAGCGTCTCCAATAACTGCTCGCCATTGCTCGCCTCCCCCACCACCTGCAGGTCTTTGGCCAGGCCGATCAATTGCTTGATGCCTTCACGGACGATGGTGTGGTCTTCGGCTACCAGTACACGTATCACAAGGGCTTCCTCTTATTGTCAGGCATCCAACGGCACCGTCACGCTCAGGGTGGTGCCCTCCCCCTGCTCGCTGTGCAGGCTCAGTTGGCCGCCCATGATCAACACCCGCTCGCGCATGCCGACCAGGCCGAACGAGGTCGCTCGACCTTGGGCCGGAACGAAGCCGACACCATCGTCACTGATGGTCAGGCGCAGGTCGGCGCCTTCGATCGCCAGGCTCAGTTCCACAGTATGCGCCTGGGCATGGCGCATCACATTGGTCAGTGCCTCTTGCAGGATGCGAAACAGGCCGACGGCCTTGGCGTCGCTCAGCGCCGGCAGGTTATCCGGCACTTGCACCAGGCAAGGAATGTGCGTGCGCGCTTCGAAGCGCCGGGCCTGCCACTCGATGGCCGAGGCAATGCCTGCGTCGAGAATCGGCGGGCGCAACGCGGTAGCCACGTCGCGCACCAGTTGGAACAGCTGAGCGATCAGGCGCTTCATGCTGTTCAAGCGCTCATGCAGGCCGGGGTCCAACTGCGCGTAGGCCAGCTCGCACATCGAGGTTTCCAGCTTGAGCACGGTGAGCATCTGCCCGAGTTCGTCGTGTACTTCCCGGGCGATGCGGGCCTTTTCTTCTTCGCGCACGGTTTCCAGGTGGGCCGACAGCTCGCGCAGTTGCGCCTCGCTTTGCAACAGGGCGGCCAGGGTGCGGCGCAGTTCGGTGACGTCGTTGAGGTAGACCACCAGGTATTCGGCGTCGGCAAAGCGTACAAAACTCAAGGAGACGTTAGCCGGCAGGATGCTGCCATCGGCGCGCACACAATCGGTGGCGAAATTCTGCGGCCCCTCTTCGCTGGCCCGCGCGCGCTTCCACAGGTTGAGCCAGCGGTCCATGTCCAGCGTGGGGTCAAGGTCGACCAGCGGTCGCTCGATCAAAGCGCCGGGGCCATAACCGAGCATGGTCTCGGCCGCCCGGTTGGCATAGCGTACATGGCTGTCCCAGTTGACCCAGAGAATGCCGACAGTGCTTTGATCGATGGAAAACTGCGTCAACCGTAACGCCTGGGCACCGGCGGCGCGGGCGGCGCTTTCTTCACGGGCGGCCAGCAGATCGTGTTCCAGCTGGCGCTGGTGGCGGCGCTGCCAGACCACCACCGCCAGGCTGGCGAGCAGCAGCAGGCCCAGCAACAGGCTGAGGTTTTGCCACAGCCCGGGAGATTGCGACAGCCGAGGGTATTGGGGCTGCAGCCAACGGGTGTGCAGTTGGTCCAGGTCACGGGCGGGGATGGCGCGCAGCGCGCTTTCCATGATGCCGGCCAGCTGCGGCCATTCGCGGCGGGTGGCCACGCGCAAGAGTTGCGGCAGGCCGATATCGCCCACCACCGCCAGCCCGGCGAATTCCGCCTCCGCTGATAAACGGCTCAGTTGCGCTTCATCCACCACGGCGTAGCGCGCCTGCTGGCTGACCAGCAACTGCAGGGCCTGACGCTCCATGGGCACGCCTTGCAGATTCAGATTGGGGTACGTGCTGCGCAGGTAATCGGCCACGGCGCTGGGCATGCGCACCGCGACGCGAGATTGATCATCGAGTTTTTCCAGCTCCACCGCACCGCCGCCCTCCCGAATGCCGACCACACGCTGGGGCACGCGCATGTAGGGGTCGCTGAACAACCACAGGCGCAGGCCGGCCGGGGTTTGCTGCAGGCCGGGCGCGATGTCCACTTCACCTTCGCGCACAGCCTCTTCGAGCTGCTCCTGAGAGGGAAAATTGCGCCAGGTCAGCTCGATATTCAGCGCCTTGGCCAGCCACTGCATCAACTCAACGTTGGCCCCGGACAAGCGCTGCAGGCGCCGATCGTATTGCGCATAAGGCGCTTGCAGCACCACACCCACGCGCAGTTCCGGGTGCGCCGCCAGCCATTCGCGCTGCTGCGCGGTCAACTGCGCCGGCCCGACGGCAGACGCGGGAGCGGCGTTTGCCATCAAGGCAACGCACCAACAGCCGATAACCAGCAGACAGCGAAAACCCATGATCCACGTCTCACATCACTGACAAATACTGACCAACCCATTAGGCTGCTGGAATCACTTCTGGCCGGGAATTAACGATGCCCTTTCACCACCGCTCGGCACTGCCAGCATTGTGCCTGTCGCTGCTTTTTACCAGTGCCTTTTCCGTACAGGCCGCTGACGCTCCCGCGCCAGAAGCCGAAAAGCCCGTGGAACGCCAACCTCTGCCCGAACGCAGCCAGGCAGAGGCCAGCGCTCTGGAACGCAAAATCCCGCAACAGGAGCAACAGCAATTACAGGCCGGCAGCGATTCTTTCCTGGCCCTGTGGAAACCGGCCAACAGCGCCGAACCCGAAGGTCTGGTGATTATCGTACCGGGCGCCGGTGAAAATGCTGACTGGCCGCAGGCAATCGGCCCGTTGCGCCGCAAATTGCCGGACGCCAATTGGGGCAGCCTGAGCCTGTCGTTGCCGGACGTCAGCGTAGACACGCTGCCGCCGCGTGTCATGGAAGCGCCCAACGCCACGGTCGACACCAGCAGCAAGGAAGCCAGCACCGCCGACAAACCCATCGAGCAAGCCGCCAGCGCCGAAGCCGAGGGCACCGACCCTTCGGTGGTTCCGGGTGCCGACGAGCAGGATAAAACCGATGCGTCGCGTATCTTTGATCGCATCGACGCCGCCGTGGCGTTCGCCCAGACCCAAAGCGCACGCAGCGTGGTACTGCTCGGCCATGGCACCGGGGCCTGGTGGGCCGCGCGCTACTTGAGCGAGAAGCAGCCGGCCCAGGTGCAGAAACTGGTCATGGTCGACGCCAAGACACCCCGCGGCCGGCAGCCGGATGTGCAGCAACTGGCCCCAGGCTTGAAACTGCCGACCGCCGATGTCTTCTATCAGGATATCCCGCAAGCCAGCAAAAACGCCGTGGCCCGCCTGCAAGCGGCCAAGCGTTTGAAGAATGACGGCTATAAGCAGGTGTCGCTCAAGACCCTGCCCGGCAACAGCGCCGCCGAGCAGGAGCAGCTGTACCGCAGGATCCGCGGCTGGTTAAGCCCCCAGGCCAACACAGATTGAAGAACAGCACTCCCTTGAACGGCGGCGACTAACGAAAATCCCGGCGTTCGCGAATCAATGCGTAGGCGTTATGCAACTCGCGCGTGCGTTCGGTAGCTTCACGCACCTGCGCCGGGCTGGCGCCGGTGCCGGCGATCTTGTCCGGGTGGTGGCGGCTGAGCAGGCGGCGATAAGCACGCTTGATCGCCGACGGTTCCGTGGTAGCCGTTACTCCGAGCAGGCGCAAGGCGTCTTGATAACTCGCGCCTCGGTTCGCCAACGGCTTGCGCTCGGGGGTGTAGTCAGCGGCCAAAGCCTTGAGCTGTTGCGGTGTCCAGCCGAGCCAGCGGCCCCATTGATTGATCAGATCGCGCTCGGCATCGTCCGCGCGACCGTCCGCCCAGACCATCCGCCAACACGCTCGCAATACGCCTTCGGCGGCATGGGGTTGAGCCTTGAGCACGCGCAGGTACCTGCGCACACGGTCAGAACCGGACTTGCCCCGGTTGAACGCCGCAATCGCCCGACGCTGGGCCGATGCGCTCATGTCCAGCGCGCGCATCTCTTGCCGCGCCTGCTGGATATGCCCGTCCACGACGCGGCCATTGCTCTTGGCCAGCCGCCCCAACAACACAAACAGCAATTCGTCATTGCGTAACGCCGGGCGGCCGCCCAGGCGTTCGCGCAACTGCGCCCAACTGTGCAGTTGCAGGCGACGATCCAACGCCTGCCCCAACAGCGCCCCTAACAAAGCCCCCGGAATACTGGCAATGGCATAGCCAGCCCCGGCGCCGATCAGCGTCCCTGGCCACAACATGCTACTGCCCCGCTGTGAGCAGGGTTTCGACTTGCGCCAGGCGCTCCAGCGTGCCGACATCAATCCAGCGTCCTGCCATGTGCTCCCCCGTTACCTGACCTTTCGCCATGGCCGCCCGCAACAGCGGCGCCAGCTTGAAGGCACCCGCGCTGCAACCCGCGAACAACTGAGGGTGGAGCACGGAAATGCCACTGAAGGTCAGGTTATCGGCACCGGGCGCCGCATCATGAAGCAGACCGTGATCCAGGTAGAAGTCACCACCCGACGGGTGATGCGCCGGGTTATCGACCATGACCAGGTGCGCCAGGCCCTGGAGCGGTTGCTTGAGCCGGCTGAAGTCGTAATCGGTCCAGATATCGCCATTGACCACCAGGAAGGGTTCGTCTCCTAACAAAGGCAGTGCCTGGAAAATCCCGCCGCCGGTCTCCAGCGGCTCGCCTTCCGGGGAGTAACGGATGCGCAGACCAAATTGCGCGCCGTCGCCCAGGTAGCTTTCGATCTGCTGGCCAAGCCAGGCATGGTTGATCACGATGTCGGTGAAACCGGCCCTGGCCAGTGCCTCCAGGTGATACTCGATCAAGCGTTTGCCGCCGGCCTGCACCAGCGGCTTGGGCGTGTGCAAGGTGAGCGGACGCATCCGCTCGCCTTTGCCGGCGGCCAGGATCATGGCCTTCATACCACCGCCTCCGCGGGCTGGCGCAGGCTGGTCAACAATTCGGAGAGTTCGCTCAGCTCCGAACGCTCAGCCAAGACCGCCTCTATAAAGGCGAAGAAGCGCGGCACGTCCGCCAGATAACGAGGCTTGCCGTCGCGATGGCAAATACGCGCAAAAATACCGATCACCTTGAGGTGGCGCTGCACGCCCATCAGGTCGCTGGCACGCAGGAACTCATTGAAATCCGTCTGCACCGGAATACCCAGTTGCACGGCGCGCTCCCAATAAACACGCTGCCATGCCCGCACACGGGCCTGGGGCCAGCTGAGAAAGGCGTCCTTGAACAGGCAGGTGATGTCGTAGGTGACCGGGCCGTAGACCGCATCCTGGAAATCCAGCACGCCGGGGTTCGGCTCGCTGATCATCAGGTTGCGCGGCATGTAGTCGCGGTGCACCAGCACCTTCGGCTGCGCCAGGGCGCTGTCGATCAACTGGTCGCTGACGCGCTGCCAGAGCGCTTGTTGCTGGGTATCCATGTCGATACCCAGGTGGCGGCGCACGTACCACTCGGGAAACAGTTCCAACTCGCGACGCAGCAGGGCGACGTCGTAACTGGGCAGCGGTGCATCCATTGGCAACTGCTGGAAGGCCAGCAAGGCATCGATGGCGTCGGCGAATAATTGATCGGCGTTGTGCTCGTCGATCACGTCCAGGTAGGTTTTTGTGCCCAGGTCATTGAGCAAAAGAAAGCCTCGCGGCAGATCCTGCGCATAAATTTTTGGAACATTTATGCCCGACGTCGCAAGTAAATGGGCGATATCGACGAAAGGTTTGCAGTTTTCCTGGGGGGGCGGCGCGTCCATTACCACGAAAGTCCGGCCACCGCCCTCCCATCGAAAGTACCGCCTGAAACTCGCGTCGCTGCTGGCCGCGGTCAATGTGGCCGGGGGTACGACGCCCCAGTCCTGAGCGTTGAAAAGGATCGGCAACTGCTCATCCAGCCAGACTTTCAGCTGTTGTAAACGTAGATCTTGCTCGGGCATTACAAGGGTCTCCGACGGCGCTAGCCGTCAAGCGGGTCATGCTTTATTATCACGCATCTTTTTCAGACCATCGAGAGGCGTGCGGCCCACACCGCGGGCAGATGGCACGCAGGAAGCCCGGACTAATAAGATGGCATTGAAATCCCCCGCGTTTCGTAGAAAATTTCCGTTGCTGGTAACCGGCAGTCTGCTGGCCATGCAACCCTTCGCCACCTCATTCGTGGTCGCCGCGGAACAGTATGACTGCTCAGTCTCTGCTTCGGGTGCCTGGGATTGCGCGCCGAAAACCGCCGCAGCCCCGCTACCACCGCGTCCGGTGCATGACGGCGCTGCCGTCAGCTCGGCCAACAGCACGGCACAGGCCGAGGCGGGTGGCAGCACCGAGGCCGAGCCCAAGACCGCACTGGTCACCGAAGCCAAGGGCCGCGGCCTGCGTTCGCGCAGCGCCGACTACAGCCACCTGGATTGGGTGCCGCGCGACAAGCTGACCGCAGCCCAATTGGCCGAAACCGGTCCATATTGCGGCGGTGCGTACATCGAACCGACGCGTCCGGGCATGAACGACAAGACGAACAAGAGCGACGCGCCGACCTTCATCGGTGCCAAGGCCTCTCGTTACGAGCAGGAATCGCAAGTCGCGACCCTGGCCGGTGATGTCGTCATGCGCCAGGGCAGCATGCAGCTCGAATCCCAGGAAGCCAGCCTGTACCAGGCCGAGAACCGTGGCGAGCTGAACGGCAACGTGCGCCTGCGTGACAACGGTGCGCTGATCGTCGGCGACCACGCCCAGGTTCAACTGGACACCGGCGCCGCGCAGATCGACAACGCCGAATATGTGATGCACAAGTCGCGAATCCGCGGCAACGCGCTGTACGCCAAGCGTGCCGAAAACGCGATCATCCGTCTCAAGGACGGTACGTACACCACCTGCGAGCCGGACAGCAACGCCTGGCAGCTCAAGGGCAACAACATTACGTTGAACCCCGCCACCGGTTTCGGCACGGCGACCAACGCGACGTTGCGGGTCAAGAACATCCCGATCCTGTACACCCCTTACATCTATTTCCCGATCGACAATCGTCGTCAGTCCGGTTTCCTGCCGCCGAGCTTCGCCACCGGTGGCGAAACCGGCTTTGCCCTGACCACGCCGTACTACTTCAACCTGGCGCCGAACTACGACGCCACGTTGTACCCGCAATACATGACCAAGCGCGGCCTGTTGATGGAAGGCGAATTCCGCTACCTCACCAAGTCCAGCGAAGGTCAGTTCGGCGGCGCGTACCTGAACGACGACAACGACGAGCGCAGCAAGCAGACCGATTACGAGAAAACTCGCTATATGCTCAATTGGCAGCATAAGGGTGGGTTGGATTCGCGGTTGTCGACTCAGGTGGATTACACCCGGATCAGCGATCCTTATTACTTCCAGGATCTGAAAAGCAACCAGATTGGGGTGGAGTCTCAGGACTACTTGAACCAGCAAGGTGCATTGACCTACCGTGGCGACACATATACAGCGCGCTTGAGCCTCCAAGCGTATCAATTGGCGACTATCTCCCAGATCACCCCTTATGACAGACTGCCGCAGATCACATTCAGTGGCGCACTGCCGTACCATCCCGGTGGTTTAAATTTTTCCTATGAGACTGAAGCCGTAAGGTTTGACCGTGACCTAAAAACAGGTACGTTCACGGGGGAGAATGGCGTTCCAGATAAGCGATTGGATGAGTATGTTTCCGGGTTGAACCGCGTCAATGGCAACCGTTTGAACGTAGCGCCCACAGTTGAGCTACCACTCAACTGGACGTATGGTTTTATTACCCCCAAGCTCAAGTACGTCTACACCAAATATGATCTGGATCTAGACAGCCGAGGCCAAAACGACCTGATCGCAGCGCAGGATGCCGCTATGGCAGCCAACACTCGCTACACTGGCAGCAAGTTCTCGAGTTCTCAGGATCGAGCGATCCCCATCGCAAGCATTGACAGCGGTCTTTATTTCGACCGGTCGACGCAATGGTTTGGTAAGAATTACTCCCAAACCCTCGAACCTCGCTTGTTCTATCTGTATGTGCCCAATAAAGACCAGAACGACATACCTATTTTCGATACTGCGGAAACCTCGTTCAGCTACGCGTCGCTGTTCCGAGATAACCGGTTTGTCGGTAACGACCGTATCGGTGATGAAAACAAGTTGTCCTTGGGTGTAACCAGCCGCTGGATTGAAGAAAACGGTTTCGAACGGCAGCGCATAAGCGTAGGCCAGGCACTTTATTTCAAAGACCGCGAGGTTCAATTACCAGGTATCTTGGCCGCTGACCGTGCTGATTCCCAGACAGACATATCCCCTGTTGCACTGGACTACGAGTTCCGCTTCAACCGCGACTGGCGCGCCACTGCCGACTACAACTGGGACACCGAAGAACACAGTCCTCGCTCCGGCAGTGCGATGTTCCACTACCAACCGGAAGACAACCCCAACAAGGTGGTCAACCTCGGTTATCGCTATCGCAACGACCAGGTGGTTTACAACCAGTTGACCGGCAAGTGGCAGTTCGGCGGGGACTACGGCACCCAAGGTCAACCGAACTTCGTGAAGGATTACTACAAGATCCAACAACACGACTTCTCGATGATGTGGCCGATCATTCCGCAGTGGAACCTGATCACCCGCTGGCAGTATGACTATGCCCGCAACCGCACCCTGGAAGCTTTTGGTGGTTTCGAATACGACAACTGCTGCTGGAAATTGCGCGTCATCAACCGTTACTGGGTATCCAACGACGAATATACCCAGCTCGCCCCGCTTAACGAAAAGGGTGACCACGGGCTCTTCTTCCAGATCGTCCTCAAAGGACTCGGCGGCCTGACCGGCGCCAAGGTAGAGAGCTTCCTCGACAAAGGCATTCAAGGTTATCGTGAACGTGAAGATCAAGCTTTCTGATTGTCTGCGCCCGCTCGTACTGGGCGCGCTGTTCCTGGGGACCGTCTCGGCACACGCGGCGGTCCAACAGTTGGACAAAGTGGTGGCCATTGTCGATAACGACGTGATCATGCAGAGCCAACTCGACCAACGGGTCAAGGAAGTTCAGCAGACCATCGCCAAGCGTGGCGGCGGTGTGCCACCTACCAGCGTGCTGGACCAGCAGGTGCTGGAACGCCTGATCGTCGAGAACCTGCAATTGCAGATCGGCGAACGCTCCGGCATCCGTATCTCGGACGAAGAGTTGAACCAGGCAGTGGGCACCATTGCCCAGCGCAACAACATGAGCATTGACCAGTTCCGCGCGGCGCTGGCTCACGATGGTTTGTCCTACGAGGACGCCCGTGACCAGATCCGCCGTGAAATGATCATCAGCCGTGTACGTCAGCGCCGCGTCGCTGAGCGCGTCCAGGTTTCGGAGCAGGAAGTGAAGAACTTCCTGGCATCGGACCTGGGCAAGATGCAGCTTTCCGAAGAGCTGCACCTGGCCAATATCCTGATTCCGACCCCGGACAGCGCCAACTCCGAACAACTCAATGCGGCAGCTGCCAAAACCAAGGCGATTTATGATCGCCTCAAGGCCGGTGCCGATTTCGCGCAAATGGCGATCGCCCAGTCCGGCAGTGACAATGCCCTTGAAGGCGGTGATATGGGCTGGCGTAAAGCCGCTCAATTGCCACCTCCGTTCGATCGTGAACTGAGCGCCATGGAAGTGGGCGGCATTACTCAGCCAGCTCGCACGCCAGGCGGTTTCATCATCCTCAAGTTGCTCGAGCGCCGTGGCGGCCAGACGTCGTTGAAAGACGAAGTGCATGTTCGCCACATCCTGGTCAAGCCAAGCGAAATCCGTAGCGAAGCGCAAACCAAGGAGCTGGCCGAGAAGATCTACGACCGTATTCAGAACGGTGAAGACTTCGCCACCCTGGCCAAGAGCTTCTCGGAAGATCCGGGTTCTGCCCTCAACGGCGGCGACCTGAACTGGATCGATCCGAAAGCCTTGGTACCAGAGTTCCAGCAGGTGATGGCCGATACTCCGCAGGGCGTGTTGTCCAAGCCGTTCAAGACGCAATACGGCTGGCATGTCCTGGAAGTCCTTGGCCGTCGTGCCACCGACAACACCAGCCAGGCTCGCGAGCAACAGGCTCTGAACGTGCTGCGTAACCGCAAATACGACGAAGAGCTGCAAACCTGGTTGCGTCAGATCCGTGACGAAGCCTATGTGGAAATCAAGCTGCCAGGCGCCGGACCAACAGGCACCGACCAGGCAGCCCAGTGAAACCAAAGCGTTTCGCGGTGACTCCCGGCGAGCCCGCCGGCATCGGTCCAGACCTGTGCCTGCTGCTCGCCTCGCAACCTCAGCCACACCCCCTGATTGCCATTACCAGCCGTGGCCTGCTCGTTGAGCGGGCCGCGCAGCTGGGTGTGGCTGTCACCCTGTTGGATGCGTCACCGGGCAATTGGCCTGACGCGCCCGCGCCCGCCGGCAGCCTGTACGTGTGGGACACCCCGCTGCAGGCCAAGGTCGTAGCGGGTCGCCTGGACAAGGCTAACGCGGCATTTGTGTTACAGACCCTGACTCGCGCCGGGCAAGGCTGCCTCGACGGCGACTTCGCCGGCATGATCACCGCGCCGGTGCACAAGGGCGTGATCAACGAGTCCGGCATCGCGTTTTCCGGACACACCGAGTTTCTCGCCGAGCTGACTCATACCGCGCAGGTGGTAATGATGCTGGCCACGGGCGGCCTGCGTGTGGCGCTGGTGACCACACACCTGCCCTTGCGCGAGGTGGCCGACGCCATCACCGCCGAGCGTATAGAGCGCGTGACTCGCATCCTGCACGCCGACCTGCGCCACAAATTCGGCATTGCCCAACCGCGTATCCTGGTCTGCGGGCTCAACCCTCATGCCGGAGAAGGTGGCCACTTGGGCCATGAAGAAATCGACATCATCGAACCCACCCTGGAGCGTCTGCGCCAAGAAGGCATGGACCTGCGCGGCCCGCTGCCCGCAGACACTCTGTTTACCCCCAAATATCTGGAGCACTGCGATGCAGTGCTGGCGATGTACCATGACCAGGGGCTGCCGGTGCTGAAATACAAAGGCTTCGGCGCCGCCGTCAACGTGACCCTGGGCCTGCCGATCATTCGTACCTCCGTCGACCATGGCACCGCCCTGGACCTGGCGGGCAGCGGCAAGATCGATACCGGCAGCCTGCACGTGGCCCTGGAAACCGCCTACCGGATGGCCGAGACCCGTATATGACCGAGCATTACCAACACCGGGCGCGTAAGCGCTTCGGGCAAAACTTCCTGCACGACGCTGGCGTGATCGACCGAATCCTGCGCTCTATTCATGCCAAGCCGGAAGATCGCCTGCTGGAAATCGGCCCGGGCCAGGGAGCATTGACCCAAGGCCTGCTGGCCAGCGGTGGGCAGCTGGACGTGGTGGAACTGGACAAAGACCTGATCCCGATCCTCAATCAGCAGTTCGCCGGTAAGCCCAACTTCAACCTGCATCAAGGCGATGCACTGAAGTTCGACTTCAATACCCTTAACGCCGCGCCCAACAGCCTGCGCGTGGTGGGTAACCTGCCGTACAACATTTCCACGCCGCTGATTTTCCACCTGCTGAATAACGCCGGGATCATCCGCGACATGCACTTCATGCTGCAAAAAGAAGTGGTGGAACGCCTGGCTGCCGGCCCTGGCGGCGGTGATTGGGGCCGCCTGTCGATCATGGTTCAATACCACTGCCGCGTCGAACATCTGTTCAACGTCGGCCCGGGGGCCTTCAATCCGCCGCCGAAGGTCGATTCGGCCATCGTACGCCTGGTTCCCCACGCAGTGCTGCCACACCCGGCCAAGGATCACAAACTGCTTGAGCGCGTCGTACGCGAGGCGTTCAACCAGCGGCGCAAAACCCTGCGCAATACGCTCAAGGCGCTGTTGAGCAACGCCGAGATCGAAGCCGCCGGCGTCGACGGCAGCCTGCGACCCGAACAACTGGATCTGGCCGCGTTCGTGCGCCTGGCTGACCAGTTGGCCGTCCAGCCTGCGCCAGCCGCGGACTGAGCCTGCCGTGCACCAGGCCGGACAGCATGTCTGGCCTAGTACACACTTCTTGGCCTAGACTGATCCGCATCTGCTGTCTTCCGCTTTTGCTTTTAAGGCCTCTTGCATGTCCGATCCTCGCTACCAGATCGACGTCAGCGTCGTCACCCGCTTCCTGGCGGAACAATCGCAACCTGAACAAAACCGCTTCGCCTTTGCCTACACCATCACGGTGAAAAACAATGGGCTGGTGCCGGCCAAACTGCTCTCACGCCACTGGGTGATCACCGACGGTGACGGCCAGGTCGAAGAAGTCCGTGGCGCCGGCGTCGTCGGCCAGCAGCCACTGATCGACAGCGGCGCCAGCCACACCTACAGCAGCGGCACGGTGATGACCTCCAAGGTCGGCACCATGCAGGGCTCATATCAGATGAAAGCCACCGATGGCCATGTGTTCGATGCCATGATCAAGCCTTTTCGGCTCGCCGTGCCAGGAGCCCTGCACTGATGGCGACATATGCGGTCGGGGATTTGCAAGGCTGCCTGGAGCCCCTCAAGTGCCTGCTGGAACGGGTAGCCTTCGACCCGGCGCAGGATCGCCTGTGGCTGGTGGGCGACCTGGTCAATCGTGGCCCCGCGTCACTCCAGACCCTGCGCTACTTATATAGCCTGCGCAATTCGTTGGTCTGTGTTCTGGGCAATCATGACCTGCACCTGCTGGCCGCCGCGAATAACATCGAACGCCTGAAAAAGGGCGATACCCTGCGGGAAATTCTCGACGCACCGGACCGCGCCGAGCTGCTCGACTGGCTACGTCGGCAAAAACTCATGCATTACGATGAAAGCCGCAATATCGCGCTGGTCCATGCAGGTATTGCGCCGCAATGGACACTGAAGAAAGCCCTCAAGTGTGCCGCCGAAGTTGAATGCGCCCTCGCCGACGACAGCCTGTACACCGCCTACCTCGATGGTATGTACGGTAACGAGCCGGTCAAGTGGGATAACGATCTCACCGGTGTCGCTCGCCTGCGGGTCATTACCAATTACTTCACCCGCATGCGCTTCTGCACCGCCGAAGGAAAACTTGATCTCAAGAGCAAGGAAGGCGCCGACACCGCCCTGCCCGGCTATAAACCCTGGTTCGCCCACAAGGAACGCAAGACCCGCGACACGAAGATCATCTTCGGTCACTGGGCGGCCCTGGAAGGCCACTGCGATGAACCCGGCGTATTCGCCCTCGACACCGGCTGCGTGTGGGGTGGCGCCATGACCTTGATGAATATCGACACCGGCGAGCGCCACCGCTGCCAGTGCCCACCCCCTCTTGCCGTTACACAGCCGGCCGCCGCCAAGCGCTAGACACCGCTTGCCGCCCGCCCAAGGAGCCCGCCATGAGCGAATTCAAACGTATCCCTCCCGAACAAGCCCAGGCCCTGCGCGAACAAGGCGCAGTGGTGGTCGATATCCGCGACCAGCCTACTTACGCCGCTGCCCACATCACTGGTGCCCAGCACCTGGACAACGTCAACATCGCCGATTTCATTCGCGCCGCCGACCTTGACGCACCGCTGATCGTGGCCTGCTACCACGGCAACTCCAGCCAGAGCGCAGCCGCCTATCTGGTCAGCCAGGGCTTCTCGGACGTCTACAGCCTGGATGGCGGATTTGAGCTATGGCGTGCGACCTTTCCTGCAGAAATCGCATCAGGCGACTCGCAATAATTTTTTTCACACCCCGCCACCCCGCGTGTCACTTGGGCTCGCGCCGTTTCTGACGAACGGCGCGGGCAAACTAATTACGTCTCGCACCTTGACCTCTCCGATTCCGAACTATCCTTAAGCGCAGGCCATCCGAATCAGGGGAGAGCCGGTACACCGGCGTGCGGGTCATCGGTAGCGTTTCAGGGTGTTCTGGGGGGAAAACAACCATTGGCGATCGTCAATGGTTGCCAGCATCAACTGATTGATCCGGCGTCGGCTCCACGTATCGAGCGAGGTGACGACGTCATGAGTATTTTTAGCCACTTCCAACAACGCTTCGCGTCCACACAGCAGGAAGAACTCACGCTTCAGGAGTATCTCGACCTGTGCAAACAGGACCGAAGCGCCTACGCATCCGCTGCCGAACGCCTGCTGCTGGCGATCGGCGAGCCGGAGCTGGTAGACACCTCGAATAATTCGCGCCTGTCACGAATATTCTCCAACAAGGTGATCCGCCGCTATCCGGCCTTTGAAGACTTCCACGGCATGGAAGAATGCATCGACCAGATCGTTTCCTACTTCCGCCATGCCGCCCAAGGCCTGGAAGAGAAGAAACAGATCCTCTACCTGCTCGGCCCCGTCGGCGGCGGTAAGTCGTCCCTGGCCGAAAAACTCAAACAGTTGATCGAGAAGGTGCCCTTCTACGCTATCAAGGGCTCACCCGTTTTCGAGTCGCCCCTGGGCCTGTTCAACGCCACGGAAGACGGCGCGATTCTCGAAGAGGACTTCGGCATTCCACGGCGCTACCTCAACACCATCATGTCGCCCTGGGCTACCAAGCGCCTGGCGGAGTTTGGCGGTGATATCAGTCAGTTCCGCGTGGTGAAACTCTACCCGTCGATCCTCAACCAGATCGGCGTGGCCAAGACCGAACCGGGCGACGAGAACAATCAGGATATTTCGGCGCTGGTCGGTAAAGTCGATATCCGCAAACTCGAAGAATTCCCGCAGAACGACGCCGACGCCTACAGTTACTCGGGCGCATTGTGCCGGGCCAACCAAGGCCTGATGGAGTTCGTGGAAATGTTCAAGGCACCGATCAAGGTGCTGCACCCACTGCTGACCGCCACTCAGGAAGGCAACTACAACAGCACCGAAGGCCTGGGGGCGATTCCGTTCACCGGGATCCTGCTGGCCCACTCCAACGAATCGGAATGGCACACCTTCCGCAACAACAAGAACAACGAGGCGTTCATCGATCGGATCTACATCGTCAAGGTACCGTACTGCCTGCGGGTCAGTGATGAAATCAAGATCTATGACAAATTGCTGTTCAACAGCTCCCTGTCCAAGGCCCATTGCGCGCCCGACACCTTGAAAATGCTCGCTCAATTCACCGTGCTGTCGCGCTTGAAAGAACCGGAAAACTCGAATATCTACTCCAAGATGCGCGTGTACGACGGCGAAAACCTCAAGGACACCGACCCCAAGGCCAAGTCGATTCAGGAATATCGCGACTCCGCCGGCGTGGACGAGGGCATGAACGGCCTGTCGACGCGTTTTGCGTTCAAGATCCTGTCCAAAGTGTTCAACTTCGACCCCCACGAAATTGCCGCCAACCCGGTGCACCTGCTTTATGTGCTGGAGCAGCAGATCGAACAGGAACAGTTCCAGGCCGAGACCCGCGAGCGTTACCTGCGATTCCTCAAGGAATACCTGGCACCGCGCTATATCGAGTTTATCGGCAAGGAAATCCAAACCGCGTACCTGGAGTCTTACAGCGAATACGGCCAGAACATCTTCGACCGCTACGTGCTGTATGCAGATTTCTGGATTCAGGACCAGGAATACCGCGACCCGGAAACCGGCGAGATTCTCAACCGCGTAGCCCTCAACGAGGAACTGGAAAAAATCGAGAAACCGGCAGGTATCAGTAATCCGAAGGATTTCCGCAACGAAATCGTCAACTTCGTGTTGCGTGCCCGCGCCAACAATAACGGCAAGAATCCGACCTGGCTCAGCTACGAAAAGCTGCGGGTGGTGATCGAGAAAAAAATGTTCTCCAACACCGAGGATCTGCTGCCGGTTATCAGCTTCAACGCCAAGGCCAGCAAGGAGGACCAGCAAAAACACAACGACTTCGTTACTCGAATGGTCGAGCGTGGCTACACCGACAAACAGGTACGCCTTCTTTCGGAATGGTACCTGCGGGTTCGGAAATCGCAGTGAGAGAAGCAGCTGTAAGCTTCTAGCGACAAGCGGCAAGGGAAAAGCGACAGAGCCCGTCAGCGGGTTCTGCCTTGCGGCTTGAAGCTCACGACTTGAAGCTCCCCGGAGGGGCCCCATGAGCTATGTGATCGACCGACGCCTCAATGGCAAGAACAAGAGCACGGTAAACCGCCAGCGTTTCCTGCGGCGTTACCGTGACCACATCAAAAAGGCGGTGGAAGAGGCCGTCAGCCGCCGCTCCATCACCGACATGGAGCATGGCGAACAAATCAGCATTCCCGGACGCGACATCGACGAGCCGGTGCTGCACCACGGCCGGGGCGGCAAACAGACCGTCGTGCATCCCGGCAACAAGGAGTTCACCACAGGCGAGCATATCCAGCGCCCTCCAAGTGGGGGTGGCGGCAAGGGGCCGGGCAAGGCCGGTAATTCCGGCGAGGGCATGGATGAGTTTGTGTTCCAGATCACCCAGGAAGAATTCCTCGAATTCATGTTCGAGGACCTGGAGTTGCCCAATCTGGTTAAACGCAATCTCACGGGCACCGACACCTTCAAGACGGTGCGCGCCGGCATCAGCAACGAAGGCAACCCTTCGCGGATCAATATCATCCGAACCCTGCGCTCGGCCCACGCCCGGCGTATTGCCCTATCGGGCAGCAGCCGCGCCAAGCTCAAACAGGCCAAGGAAGAGTTGGCGCGGTTAAAGCGCGAAGAACCGGATAACTTCGGCGATATCCAGGAAATCGAGACGGAAATCGAAAAACTCAGCGCGCGGATTCGCCGCGTGCCGTTCCTCGATACCTTCGACCTGAAATACAACCTGCTGGTCAAGCAACCCAACCCCAGCTCAAAGGCAGTGATGTTCTGCCTGATGGATGTGTCCGGATCCATGACCCAGGCCACCAAAGACATCGCCAAACGCTTCTTTATCCTGCTGTACCTGTTCCTCAAGCGTAATTACGACAAGATCGACGTAGTTTTCATCCGTCACCACACCAGCGCACGGGAGGTGGACGAAGAGGAGTTTTTCTACTCGCGCGAAACCGGCGGCACCATCGTCTCCAGTGCCTTGAAACTGATGCAGGAGATCATGGCTGAACGTTACCCCGCCAACGAATGGAACATCTACGCAGCCCAAGCCTCCGACGGCGACAACTGGAACGACGATTCGCCGATCTGCCGCGACATTTTGATCAACCAGATCATGCCGTTCGTGCAGTACTACACCTATGTCGAAATCACCCCTCGGGAGCACCAGGCCCTGTGGTTCGAATACGAGCGTATCGGCGAAGCCTTCGCCGAAACGTTCGCCCAGCAACAACTGGTCTCGGCCGGCGATATCTATCCGGTCTTCCGTGAACTCTTCCAGCGCAGGTTAGTGACATGACCGCCAAAAAAGAGACTAAGCGCCAACCCATTTCCACCGGGTCCGAATGGACCTTCGAACTGATCCAGGCCTATGACCGGGAAATCAGCCGTATCGCGGCGGGTTATGCCCTGGACACTTACCCCAACCAGATTGAGGTAATCACCGCCGAGCAGATGATGGACGCCTATGCCTCGGTCGGCATGCCCCTGGGCTATCACCATTGGTCCTACGGCAAGCACTTCCTCAGCACCGAAAAGTCCTACAGCCGCGGCCAGATGGGCCTGGCTTACGAAATCGTGATCAACTCAGACCCGTGCATCGCTTACCTGATGGAGGAAAACACCATCTGCATGCAGGCACTGGTGGTCGCCCACGCCTGCTATGGGCATAACAGCTTTTTCAAAGGCAATTACCTGTTCCGCACCTGGACCGACGCCAGTTCGATCATTGATTACCTGGTGTTCGCCAAGCAGTACATCATGCAATGCGAAGAGCGCCATGGCATCGACGCGGTGGAAGACCTGCTCGACTCCTGCCACGCGCTGATGAATTACGGGGTCGACCGCTACAAACGCCCTTACCCGATTTCCGCCGAAGAAGAACGCCTGCGTCAGAAAGAGCGCGAAGAACACCTGCAGAAACAGATTAACGACCTGTGGCGCACCATCCCCAAGCGCGCCGGTAAAAACAACGACAAGGATAATGCACGCTTCCCCGCCGAACCTCAGGAAAACATTCTGTATTTTCTGGAAAAGCACGCTCCGCTGCTGGAGCCGTGGCAGCGCGAGATTGTGCGAATCGTGCGCAAAATTGCCCAGTATTTTTACCCGCAGCGCCAGACCCAGGTGATGAACGAGGGCTGGGCCACCTTCTGGCACTACACCCTGATGAACGACTTGTACGACGAAGGCCTGGTCACCGACGGCTTCATGATGGAGTTCCTCACGTCCCACACCAGCGTCGTGTTCCAGCCAGGTTTCGACAGCCCGTATTACAACGGTATAAACCCCTACGCCCTGGGGTTTGCGATGTACCGCGATATCCGGCGCATGTGCGAAAACCCCACCGAGGAGGACCGCCGTTGGTTCCCGGAAATCGCTGGCAGCGACTGGCTGTCCACCATCAAGTTCGCCATGAGCAGCTTCAAGGACGAGAGCTTCATCCTGCAGTACCTGTCGCCCAAGGTGATCCGTGACCTGAAGTTGTTCAGCATTCTCGATGACGACCTTAAGGACGACCTGGTGGTACCGGCCATCCATGATGAACCGGGCTATCGCATTATTCGCGAGACGCTGGCCGCGCAATACAACCTGGGCAATCGCGAACCCAACGTGCAGATCTACAGCATCGATGTGCGCGGCGACCGCTCGCTGACCCTGCGTCATCAGCAACATGATCGCAAACCCCTGGGGGACTCCACCGAGGAAGTGCTCAAGCACCTGCATCGCCTGTGGGGCTTCGATATTCACTTGGAAACCCTGCAGGGCGATCAGGTGATGAAGACTCATCATGTTCCGCCGCGCAGCGACCACAACGATAATGACTACGGTCGCCTGGACATGGCCGTCGTCCATCTGTGAAACAGCAAAGCCTCCATTGGCCAGGGACAGGCGTTATCCTGTGCCGCTAATGGAGGCTTTTTCATGAAAATCTATAAAGTTGGCGGCGCGGTGCGCGACCGCTTGCTGGGCATCGACGTCACTGACATCGACCGTGTCGTTGTCGGCGCGACCACTGAAGAAATGCTCGCCAAGGGTTTCAAGCCGGTCGGGGCTGATTTCCCGGTGTTCCTGGACCCGAAAAACGGCGATGAGTACGCCCTCGCCCGCACCGAACGCAAGAGCGGCAAGGGCTACGGCGGCTTTGTATTCCATGCAAGCCCAGACGTTACGCTGGAGGAAGACCTGATTCGGCGCGACCTGACTATCAATGCCATGGCGCAAGACGATGACGGCAACCTGACCGACCCCTATCACGGCCAACAAGACCTGCAAGCCCGCATACTCCGGCATGTATCCCCGGCGTTTGCCGAAGATCCGTTGCGCGTACTCAGAGTCGCGCGTTTTGCCGCGCGTTATGCACACCTGGGTTTCACAGTGGCGCCGGAAACCCTCGAGTTGATGTGCCAACTCAGCGAATCCGGCGAACTGGAGGCCCTGACGCCCGAACGCAGTTGGAAAGAAATCTCTCGCGCACTGATGGAAGATCAACCTCAGGTATTTATTCAGGTGTTACGCGACTGCAATGCGTTGAAAACCCTGATGCCAGAAATCGATGCGCTGTTCGGCGTGCCGCAACCCGTGGCACACCACCCTGAAATCGATACGGGCGTGCACACCCTAAGCGTGCTGGAACAGGCCGCCGTGCATCGGCAACCGCTGACCGTACGCTGGGCTTGCCTGCTGCACGACCTGGGTAAAGGCCTGACGCCTGTGGATAAGTTGCCGCAGCATATTGCCCATGAACACAGGGGTTTGAAGCTGATCAAGGCGGTCAATGAGCGCTTCAAAGTGCCAAGGGACTGCCAGGAACTGGCGCTGCTGGTCGGCCAGTATCACACCCACGGCCATCGCGCATTGGAGCTGAAGGCCTCGACGCTGCTGGAGTTGTTGCAGAGTTTTGACGTGTATCGCCGGCCGCAGCGCTTCGAGGAGTTCGTGGTTGCCTGTGAAATGGACGCGCGTGGCCGCAAAGGCCTGGAGCAGCACAGTTATCCACAGGCCGATTATTTGCGCGGTGCAGCGCAGGCAGCGCGCGGCGTGGCCGTAGCGCCGCTGCTGGAGAAAGGTTTCAAAGGTCCGGAACTGGGCGAAGCGCTCAAGCGGGAAAGGCTCAAGGCACTCAAGGCCTACAAGGAAAAGTGCGCGTTATAACAACCCACTCGGCGTGAGCTGCTGGCCCTGCCATTCGAACGCGACGGGGGCCAGCACCTGATCAATCTGCGCATCGCGCCATAAGTGGGCCATTGTCTTGCCCGCCTCAGGGTGCATGCGATCCGGCGCCATCAACGACAACGGCCATAACACAAAGGCGTTTTTCAGGATCTCTGCCCGTGGCAGCACCAAACCGTCAAAGTTACCCACCAGCTCGCCATACAGCAGCACATCGATATCCAGCGGCAAGCCTTTGCGGTCCGGTGCATAGCGGCCGTTATCCGCCTCGATCAACTTCAACCGACGATCCAGTTCCATCAACGCCAGATCGGTATACGCCGACACCACCAAATTGAAGAACGGCCCGCTCTTGATGCCGACCGGCTGACTCTCGAACACCGCCGAACAGCGTATGTCCACCAGCAAACCCGCCAGCGCGTCCAGCCCCGCGCGCAAGTGGCGCTCACGCTCGATGTTGCTACCAAGACCAAGGTAAACCTGAGTTAGCGACATCCGCGCTCGATCTCCACACCGACACCCTTGGCGGCCGGCACGGCGCCGGGCTTGGTCAATTTGAGGCGCAGCCAGGGAATGTTGAACTCGCGCATCAGCACTTCAGCCAGGCGCTCGGCAAACGTTTCCACCAACTGGTATTGGGATTGCTCGGCGAACGCCTGGATGCGCGCAGACACGCTCGCGTAGTCCAGCGCCAGGGTCAGGTCGTCGCCGGCCGCAGCCGGGCGGTTATCCCAGGCGAAGCTCAGGTCCAGACGCAGGCATTGTCGGATCCCGCGCTCCCAGTCGTAGGCCCCGATCACGGTGTCGACTTCCAGGCCTTCGATAAACACTCTGTCCAAGCACTCTTCTCCGCAGCACGACAAGGGCGCGATGCCCCGTTAGAATCAGGGCGTCCTCGCCCGGAATAGTTAGCATGTTTTGGTCACTGGCGATTCTCGCCTACCTGCTCGGCTCGCTGTCCTTCGCCATTTTGCTCAGCCGCCTGACGGGTAACCCCGATCCGCGAATGGGTGGCTCCGGCAATGCCGGCGCTACCAATATGCTGCGCCTGGCCGGCAAGAAGCTCGCCGTACTGACGTTGCTGGGCGACATCTGCAAAGGCTTGTTACCCGTGCTGATCGCCAGCCTCGCCGGCCTCACCCTGCAACAGCAGGCCTGGGTGGGCGTATGCGCCGTCCTCGGCCATCTGTTTCCATTGTACTTTCGCTTTCGCGGCGGCAAAGGCGTCGCCACGGCGGCCGGCATGCTGCTGGGGATCTACCCACCCGCCGCGCTGCTGGCCGTACTGGCCTGGCTGCTGACGTTTTACTTGACCCGCACCAGCTCGCTGGCCGCGCTGATCGCCACGCCCCTGACCCTGCCACTGCTGGCCTGGCAGGAGCCGGCGGCGCTGTTACCCATGAGCGTGCTGACGCTGCTGATCGTCTGGCGCCATCGCGGCAATCTACGCGACCTGTTTGCCGGGCGCGAACGGCATTTTTAAATACCGACGCACCTCGTGTCCTACAACGGCGACAGCTGCTCCATCGGCCAACGCGCCTGCACGCTGATCGCCAGGCTTTCATGCTGCCCCGCCTGTAACCGCTGACAACCGGCGTAGGCGATCATCGCGCCGTTATCCGTGCAGAATTCAGGTCGGGCATAGAACACATCGCCGTTCATATCGCCGAGCATTTTCTCCAGGGAACTGCGCAACGCCTTGTTGGCGCTGACGCCGCCGGCGATCACCAGACGCTTCATGCCCGCCTGCTTGAGGGCGCGCTTGCACTTGATGGTCAAAGTCTCCACCACGGCCTGCTGGAACGCCAGTGCGATGTCGCAACGGACTTGCTCGCTGTCGTCCCCGGCGCCGAGGCTTTGCTGCCAGGTGTTGAGTGCGGAGGTTTTCAGGCCGCTGAAGCTGAACATCAGGCCTGGGCGATCGCACATCGGGCGCGGGAAGGTGTAGCGGCCGGCGACGCCCTTTTCGGCGAGGCGTGCGATCTCCGGACCGCCGGGGTAATTGAGGCCCATCATCTTGGCAGTCTTGTCAAAGGCTTCGCCGGCCGCGTCATCCAGGGACTCGCCGAGCAGCGTGTATTGGCCGATGCCATCCACCTGAACCAGCTGCGTATGCCCGCCCGACACCAACAAAGCGACGAACGGGAACTGTGGCGGTGTTTTTTCCAACATGGGTGCCAGTAAATGACCTTCCATATGGTGCACACCGAGTGCCGGAATGCCCCAGGCGAATGCCAGCGCCTGGGCGCAAGAGGCCCCAACCAGCAGGGCTCCGACCAATCCGGGGCCGGCCGTGTAGGCAATCGCATCGATCTCGGTGGGCACGCAACCGGCCTCATCCAGCACCTGGCGAATCAACGGCAGCATGCGCTTGACGTGATCACGGCTGGCGAGCTCCGGCACCACGCCGCCATAGGCGCGGTGCAAGTCGATCTGACTGAACAGTGCATCGGCCAGAAGCCCGCGTTCACTGTCGTAAAGGGCGACGCCGGTTTCGTCGCAGGAGGTTTCAAGTCCCAGTACTAGCATGGGTTTGCGCCTTGTAGAGGCTGAATTCGAAGGCGCGCATAATAGTCGCCGCTCCACCTCCCGACTAGCGGTTTTCGATCAGAGGCTTTGCATTCCAGGCAATGAGGGGTTAACATCCGCAACCCTTAAAAACCGACGACCTCAGCCGTGAATTGTTTGCGACGAGAACGTTGATCCCGGTAATGAAAGAAGGTAGCTCTGGATGCCAGCCGTCAAAGTTAAAGAGAACGAACCCTTCGACGTAGCTCTGCGTCGTTTCAAGCGCTCCTGCGAAAAAGCCGGTGTACTGGCTGAAGTTCGTAGCCGCGAATTTTACGAGAAGCCAACTTCTGAGCGTAAGCGTAAGGCAGCAGCCGCTGTTAAGCGTCACGCCAAGAAAGTTCAGCGCGAACAGCGCCGCGCCGTTCGTCTGTACTAATACACAGACGATCGTAGCAAGCTTCTGCCAAGCCCGGCCCTCAGCCGGGCTAATGGCATTTGCGGATATCGCTTGATGCTTCATCGTCGACGCCGCACACGCGACCGAGACACTGCTTCACACGTCAGGACTGGCTCTTCTGCCAGCGGTGCGCGTCTCTTCTGACGAGCCTTACAAGGCTACTGACGAGCACACTTATTTTATAAACAGGCGATCAACTGCGTCGGCTGTGCCCACCACCGAGCTTCCGAGGCCTGCCATGGGTCAAGACCGGATGCCTGGGCAACATTTCAAGCCGAAGACTGATAGACACTAACGTCAGCGAATGTCCGGCAGATACACTTCCTGACAGTCCAAACAGATAATTGATGATCAAGCCCGCATGACGTGCGCTTGAATACTTCATGGGCCCTCATTTACACGCAGTGATGACGAGAACGCCATGGCCGGGCTGATTCCCCAGAGCTTTATTGACGACCTTCTGAACCGCACCGACATCGTCGATGTGGTCAGCTCGCGCCTGCAAATGAAGAAGGCGGGCAAGAACTACACCGCCTGCTGCCCGTTCCACAAAGAAAAGACCCCCTCGTTCAGCGTCAGCCCCGACAAGCAGTTCTATTACTGCTTTGGCTGCGGCGCAGGCGGTAATGCCCTTGGCTTTATCATGGACCACGACAACCTGGACTTCCCCCAGGCCGTCGAGGAACTGGCCAAAGCCGCCGGCATGGAAATCCCCCGCGAAGAAAGCGGCCGTTCGCACAAACCACGACAACCCACCGACTCGCCGCTGTACCCGTTGCTGACGGCCGCTGCCGACTTTTATCGTCAAGCGCTTAAAAGCCATCCGCAGCGCAAAGCGGCCGTCGAGTACCTCAAGGGGCGCGGCCTCACGGGTGAAATCGCCCGCGACTTCGGCCTTGGCTTTGCACCGCCGGGCTGGGACAACCTGTACAAACACTTGAGCAGCGACACCCTGCAACAGAAAGCCATGATCGATGCTGGCCTATTGGTGGAAAACGCCGAGACCGGCAAGCGCTATGACCGCTTCCGCGACCGCGTGATGTTTCCGATCCGCGACAGTCGCGGCCGCATCATCGCCTTTGGTGGCCGCGTGCTGGGTGACGACAAGCCTAAATACCTGAACTCCCCGGAAACCCCGGTATTCCACAAGGGCCAGGAACTTTACGGGCTGTTCGAAGCGCGCAAGAACAACCGCAACCTTGACGAAATCATCGTGGTTGAAGGCTACATGGACGTGATAGCCCTCGCTCAGCAAGGCTTGCGCAACGCCGTCGCTACCTTGGGTACCGCCACCAGCGAAGAGCACATGAAGCGCCTGTTTCGCGTGGTGCCCAGCGTCCTGTTCTGCTTCGATGGCGACCAGGCCGGCCGTAACGCCGCGTGGCGAGCGCTTGAGGCCACGCTGTCGAGCCTGCAGGACGGGCGTCGCGCGCGCTTCCTGTTCCTTCCCGAAGGCGAGGATCCGGACACCCTGGTGCGCTCTGAAGGCACCGACGCCTTCCGTGCGCGAATCAACCAGCACGCGCAGCCGCTGGCGGATTATTTTTTCCAGCAACTGACCGAAGAAGCCGACCCACGCTCCCTTGAAGGCAAGGCCCACATGGCGACCCTCGCGGCGCCGCTGATCGACAAGGTGCCCGGCGCCAACCTGCGCACACTGATGCGTCAGCGCCTGCTGGAAATTACCGGTTTGAGCGGCGAGGCCGTGAGTCAGCTGGTGCAGAGCGCGCCACAGGACGCCCCGCCCGCCTACGACCCAGGCATGGACTACGACGCCATGCCGGACTATGCCGATTTTCATCCACAGCAAGACGCCTATGCGCCCCAGCAGGAGTGGACGGCGAAGAAGCCCGGCGCCGGCGGCAAGAAATGGGACAACAAAAAACCCTGGAGCAAGAACGGCAAGCGTGGCGATCGAGATGAAGCCTATGCCCCGCGCACACCGGTCGCGGTGGAAGCGCCTACGCTGATTGCACTGCGCACGCTTATTCATCACCCGCAACTGGCGGGCAAGGTTGACAGTGCCGAGCACTTTGCCAACGAGAGCAACACTTACGCGCAGGTACTGATCGCTTTGATCGAGGCGGTGCAGAAAAACCCCAGGCTAAACTCCATTCAGCTGATGGCAAGATGGCATGGCACCGAACAGGGTCGATTATTGAAGGCACTCGCGGAAAAGGAGTGGCTAATTGACGGCGAAAACCTTGAACAACAGTTTTTAGACACCATTACTAGGTTATCCGCGGGCCAGCACACGCAGACCCTCGACGAACTTATCAAGAGAGCAAGGCAGCCTGGATTATCGGCTGAAGAGCAGATTCAGATAGCAAAACAGATGCGCGACCTCTTAAAACAGAATGTTTCCGCATCAAACCCGACCTCAGCTGGCGTGTGAGGTCATAGCTCGGGTATAATCCTCGGCTTGTTTTTTGCCCGCCAAGACCTTCAGTGGATAGGGTGTTATGTCCGGAAAAGCGCAACAGCAGTCTCGTATCAAAGAGTTGATTCTTCTTGGTCGTGAGCAGGGTTACCTGACTTACGCGGAGGTCAACGACCACCTGCCTGAGGATATTTCAGATCCAGAGCAGGTGGAAGACATCATCCGCATGATTAACGACATGGGGATCAACGTATTCGAAACTGCGCCAGATAAGGATTCCCTTATGCTGGCCGACGCCGATACCGACGAAGCCGCCGCTGAAGAAGCTGCCGCCGCGTTGGCTGCGGTGGAGACCGATATCGGTCGCACGACGGACCCTGTGCGCATGTATATGCGTGAAATGGGCACCGTCGAGCTGCTGACACGCGAAGGCGAAATCGAAATCGCCAAGCGTATCGAAGAGGGCATCCGCGAAGTGATGGGCGCAATTGCGCACTTCCCCGGCACGGTTGACCACATTCTCTCCGAGTACACCCGCGTAACCACCGAAGGTGGCCGCCTCTCCGACGTCCTGAGCGGTTATATCGACCCGGACGACGGCATTGCGCCGCCAGCTGCCGAAGTTCCGCCGCCTGTCGACGCCAAGGCCGCCAAGGCGGACGACGACACCGACGACGACGAGGCTGAAGCCAGCAGCGACGACGAAGAAGAAGTCGAAAGCGGTCCGGACCCGGTGATCGCGGCTCAGCGTTTCGGTGCGGTTTCCGATCAAATGGAAATCACCCGCAAGGCCTTGAAAAAGCACGGTCGCGCCAATAAGCAGGCTATCGCCGAGCTGCTGGCATTGGCTGAGCTGTTCATGCCCATCAAGCTGGTGCCTAAGCAATTCGAAGGCCTGGTTGAGCGCGTTCGCAGCGCCCTTGAGCGCTTGCGTGCTCAAGAGCGAGCAATCATGCAGCTTTGTGTGCGTGATGCACGCATGCCGCGTGCCGACTTCCTGCGCCAGTTCCCGGGCAATGAAGTGGACGAAAGCTGGACCGACGCTCTGGCCAAGGGCAAGGCGAAGTACGCCGAAGCCATCGGCCGCCTGCAGCCGGACATCATTCGTTGCCAGCAGAAGCTGAGCGCGCTTGAGGCCGAGACCGGGCTGACGATTGCCGAGATCAAGGACATCAACCGTCGCATGTCGATCGGTGAGGCCAAGGCCCGTCGCGCGAAGAAAGAGATGGTTGAAGCAAACTTGCGTCTGGTGATCTCCATCGCCAAGAAGTACACCAACCGTGGCCTGCAATTCCTCGATCTGATCCAGGAAGGCAACATTGGTTTGATGAAGGCTGTGGACAAGTTCGAATACCGTCGCGGCTACAAGTTCTCGACTTATGCCACCTGGTGGATCCGTCAGGCGATCACTCGCTCGATTGCCGACCAGGCCCGCACCATCCGTATTCCGGTGCACATGATCGAGACCATCAACAAGCTCAACCGTATTTCCCGTCAGATGCTGCAGGAAATGGGTCGCGAACCGACCCCGGAAGAGCTGGGCGAACGCATGGAAATGCCTGAGGATAAAATCCGCAAGGTGTTGAAGATCGCTAAAGAGCCGATCTCCATGGAAACCCCGATCGGTGATGACGAAGACTCCCATCTGGGTGACTTCATCGAAGATTCGACCATGCAGTCGCCCATCGATGTCGCCACCGTTGAGAGCCTCAAGGAAGCCACCCGCGACGTACTGTCCGGCCTCACAGCCCGTGAAGCCAAGGTACTGCGCATGCGTTTCGGCATCGACATGAATACCGACCACACCCTTGAGGAAGTCGGTAAGCAGTTTGACGTAACCCGCGAGCGGATCCGTCAGATCGAAGCCAAGGCGTTGCGCAAGTTGCGTCACCCGACGCGAAGCGAGCATCTTCGCTCCTTCCTCGACGAGTGATCCCAGAACCCCCGGCCCAGGCCGGGGGTTTTGTTTTGCCCAGATAAAAATCCCCGCGACACCCCTCCTGCGAAATGCCCGTCTACACTCGAAACAATTCCCCGTGCCATAACGAGACCGTTATGCCCAGTTTGCCGACCGTGATACTACTGTCGCTGCTGATCTGGACCGCAACGGCTGGCGCGTTGACTCTCACCGATCAAGAGCGTGCCTGGTTGGCGGACCATCAGGAGCTGCGCCTTGGCGTGGACACTTCGTGGCCACCTTTCGAATACCGTGACGAGAATGGGCATTATCAAGGTCTCGCCGCCGACTATGTGCGACTGATCCAGGATCGCCTGGGCGTCAAGGTCAAACTGATCGAACCACCGCGCTGGGGCATGGTGCTGGAGCTGGCCCGAGACAATCAACTCGATCTTGTCCCCGGCGTCATGTCTACGCCCGAGCGCCAGAAATACCTGGCCTTTACCCGGCCCTATATCGACTTTCCGATGGTCATTCTCGCCCATGAAGGCGGAGCGCGACCGCGAAACCTCAAAGACCTCTACGGGCTGAAAATCGCCGTAGTGGACAGCTACGCCCCCCACGAACTGCTGCGTACCCATCACCCTGACCTGAATCTGGTGGCCATGCCCAACGTCAGCTCCACCCTGCAGGCACTGGCCACAGGAAAAGTGGACGCCGTCGTCAGCGACCTCGCGTCCAGTGTCTGGAGCCTGCGCGAACTCAAACTTGAAGGCCTTTACGTCAGTGGTGAAACGCCCTACCGCTATCAACTGGCGATGGGGGTACCAAGCGAAGACAAGCTATTGGTGGGTATCCTCGATAAAGTGCTGGCCGACCTCAGCCTGGACGAAATCAACGCAATCCAGCACCACTGGGTTGGCAACTTCTCGGATAACCGCACGTTCTGGAGCGATCTGCTGTTATACGGCGTGCCGGCGCTACTGCTGCTCAGCACCGTATTGGTCATCGTCATCCGAATCAATCGTCGGCTCAGCTCGGAAATTTCCCGCCGTGTCGCACTCGAACAGGAGCTGCGCAGCAGCGAATATCATTACCGTGGCCTGGTAGAAAGTCTGTCCGCCATCGCCTGGGAAGCCAGCATTACCGACTTCACCTACAGCTACGTGTCTCCCCACGCCGAAGAACTGCTCGGTTATCCACGCGCCCATTGGCTGATACCCGGCTTCTGGCGCAACATCATACACCCCGCAGACCTCACCCGCGCCGAAGCTTATTGCTGGCGCGAAACCCGTGCCAATCGCGATCACAGCGTCGATTACCGAGTGATAACCGCCGACGGCCGCTGCCTGTGGGTGCGCGATATCGTCAGCCTGATCGAGCACGGCCATGAGCCGGTACTTCGTGGCTTGATGATTGATATCAGCGAGGCCAAGCGCACCGAGGAGGCCTTGCAACGCTCCGAACAGAAGTTCGCCTCGGTGTTCCAGCAATGCCCCGACATTCTGGTAATCGCACGCCTGAGCGATGGCTGCCTGCTGGAGGTCAACAAAGCGTTTGAAGACCAGATCGGTTTAAGCGCCGCCGACGTGCTGGGCAAAACCGCCACTGACCTGAATATCTGGGGTGTTGACCAAGCAGGCCCCGACCTGCTGCACCGCGTACAAACCACCAGCATTCGCAACCTGGAAATGGCGTTCCGACGCAGCAATGGCCAAGCCTTCACCGGGCTGGTATCCGCCGAACCGTTCCAGCTCGATACGGTGGAAGCCATTGTGGTAGTGGTGCGCGACATCAGCCAGTTGAAGGAAACCCAGCAACAACTGCAGACCTCCGAGGAGAAATTCGCCAAGGCCTTTCATGCCTCGCCCGACGGTTTACTGCTGAGCCGCCAGCGCGACGGGCTGCTGATCGAGGTCAACGAGGGTTTCAGCCGCATTACCGGTTTCACCGCTGCCACTTCGATTGACCAGACCGCTTTGGAACTGGGCATCTGGGTCGACCTCAACGAGCGCAAACATCTGCTGGAACTGATGCGGCGCGACGGGTTTGTGCGTGACTTCATCTGCCACATCCGCCGGGCCGACGGGCTGATACGCCTGTGCGAATTGTCCAGCCGCCCGCTGCCCATCGGTGACGAGGACTGCATGCTCACCATCGCCCGGGATATCACCGAGCGCCAATTGATGCAGGAAAAGCTGCAACAGGCCGCTACCGTATTCGAGAGCACCGCCGAGGGCGTGCTGATCACCGACACCCGGCAAAACATCAGCGCCGTCAACCGCGCCTTCAGCGAGATCACGGGCTACAGCGAGGCCGAAGCGCTTGGCGAAACGCCGAGGCTGCTGGCATCAGGCCTGCACGACAGCGCTTTCTATGCCGCCATGTGGCACCAGTTGACCGCCTATGGGCACTGGCAAGGCGAGATCTCCAACCGCCGTAAGAACGGTGAGCTATACCCCAGTTGGCTGACCATCAGCGCCGTGCGTAACGGCGACCAGGTGACGCATTTTGTCGCGGTATTCGCCGATATCTCCAGCCTCAAACTCGCCCAGGCCCGCCTCGACTACCAGGCGCACCACGACCCCCTCACCGGTCTGCCTAACCGCACACTGTTTGAAAACCGCCTGCAGGCCGCGTTGAACGGCCAGCAGGAAACCGGCAAACAGGGCGCGGTGCTGTTTCTCGACCTCGACCGCTTCAAGCACATCAACGACAGCCTCGGCCACCCCGTTGGCGACCTGTTGCTCAAGGACATCGCCCTGCGCCTCAAAGAGCAACTGCGGGACATCGACACCGTCGCGCGCCTGGGCGGCGACGAATTCATCATCCTGCTGCCCGGCCTGCAACACCCCAGCGATGCCGAGCACCTGGCCAATAAACTGCTGGCGTGCTTCACCCCGCCATTCCAGGCCGGCGAACACGAGTTCTTTATCAGTGCCAGCATCGGCACCAGTCTCTACCCGCAGGACGGCACCGACGTCGCCACTCTGGTCAAGAACGCCGACGCCGCGATGTACCGCTCCAAAGCCAAGGGGCGCAACCGGGTTGAAAGCTACACCCGCGACCTCACCGCACAGGCCAAGGAGCGCGTCGCCCTGGAACAAGAACTTCGCCGCGCCATCGAACGCAACGAATGCAGCCTCTACTACCAACCCAAACTGTGCCTCAAGACCCACGCGCTGATCGGCGCCGAAGCCTTAATCCGCTGGCACCACCCGACCTTCGGCGACGTGCCGCCCGAACATTTCATCCCCCTTGCGGAAGAAAACGGCATGATCCTGCAGATCGGCGATTGGGTGCTGGAGCAGGCCTGCCGCCAGCTTCACGCCTGGCAAGGCACTTTCGACGATTTCGGCCCGCTGTCGGTCAACCTCGCCGGCGCACAACTGCGCCACCCCAAACTGCTGCCGCGCATCGAACAGTTACTGCGCGACTACCGCCTGGAGCCAGGCTGCCTGCAACTGGAGATCACCGAAAACTTCATCATGAGCCAGGCCGAAGAAGCCCTCGACGTACTGCACGAACTCAAGCGCCTGGGCGTCCAACTGGCGATCGATGACTTCGGCACCGGGTACTCCTCCCTCAGCTACCTCAAACGCCTGCCGTTGGACTTCCTGAAAATCGATCAATCCTTCGTCCGCGGCCTGCCCGACGACACCCATGACGCCGCCATCGTGCGCGCCATCATCGCCCTGGGCCACAGCATGCAATTCACCATCATCGCCGAGGGCGTGGAAAACCCCGCACAGCAAGCCTTTCTGGCCGATGAAGGCTGCGAACAAATGCAAGGCTACATCGTCAGCCTGCCTCTGCCGCCAGCACTTTTCGCCGCAACCTTCCTTCGTATGAAGGTTGAGGACTTTTCGGATAGCACAGCGAGGAAACCATCGTTATAATCCGCGACCTGTTAAGGGCCTATAGCTCAGTTGGTCAGAGCAGAGGACTCATAATCCTTTGGTCCACGGTTCAAGTCCGTGTGGGCCCACCAACTCCAAAGCCGCGCATTGCGCGGCTTTCGCGTTTCTGGCAGTTGGAAAGTCGCGGGCAATCAATCTTTAAAAACCTGACTCTTTGCAAAAACGTCCACATCTCACTTGGCAAACAACTGCCCAATATCCCTGAACGCCTTGAACTACAGCCCACCCGATTTGCCAGTTCCCCACTGTTCGCGCGCTGCCTGCCGCCGATGCAAGTCTGTAACATGCGCATCCATCGCTGCCCCACGGAGTTCTGCCCTTGTCTGTCCTGGATGAAATCGATCGCCAGCTGATCGCTGCGCTGCAGATCAACGCCCGCGAAAGCGTGGCCATGCTGGCCAGGCGCTTAGGCATTGCGCGTACCACGGTCACCTCGCGCCTGGCGCGCCTGGAAAAAACCCAAGTGATCACCGGTTATGGCGTGCGCCTGGGCCAGCGCGTGGTGGATGGCGGCCTGCAGGCTTATGTCGGCATCACCGTACAGCCGCGCTCCGGTAAAGAAGTGCTGCGCAGGCTTAGCGCCATGGCCCAGGTGCAACAGCTGTGCGCGGTGAGCGGCGAGTTCGATTACGTGGCCTGGCTGCGTACCGATTCGCCGGAGCAGCTGGACCAACTGCTGGACCAGATCGGTAGCGTCGACGGGGTCGAGAAAACCACCACCTCGATCATCCTCAGTAACAAATTGGATCGCGGTCAGCCAATCTGACCGAACACTTCGTCATATCGACTGAAATGAAGCCAATCCGACGACACATTGCGCCTTATTAACGAGCGCAACGCTGCCTAAACTGGCTGCCATCTTTTCCTATACTCAGCGGGTCGCGTCCCGCCGAGCCGTCAGTAAGGTCAGCCATGAGCATTCCGTCGAGCACTGTCAGCAAGCCCCATCGCCACCCCGCAGACGGGAAAAAACCCATCACCATTTTTGGCCCGGACTTCCCGTTTGCCTTCGATGACTGGATCGAACACCCCGCCGGCCTGGGCAGCATCCCGGCTGAACAGCATGGCGCCGAAGTGGCGATCGTGGGGGCGGGCATCGCCGGGCTGGTCGCGGCGTACGAGCTGATGAAGCTGGGCCTCAAACCCGTGGTGTACGAAGCCTCGAAGATGGGCGGGCGCCTGCGCTCCCAGGCGTTTGAAGGGGCCGAAGGGATCATCGCCGAACTCGGCGGCATGCGCTTCCCGGTGTCGTCCACCGCGTTCTACCACTACGTGGACAAGCTGGGACTGGACACCAAACCATTCCCCAACCCACTGACGCCCGCCTCCGGCAGTACCGTGATCGACCTCGAAGGCCAGACCCACTACGCACAGAAACTGTCGGATCTGCCAGCCCTATTTCAGGAAGTGGCTGACGCCTGGGCCGATGCGCTGGAGGCCGGCTCGCAGTTCGGCGATATCCAGCAAGCCATCCGCGACCGCGACGTGCCACGCCTCAAGGCCCTGTGGAATAAGCTGGTGCCGTTGTGGGACGACCGCACCTTCTACGATTTCGTCGCCACCTCCAAAGCCTTCGCCAAGTTGTCGTTCCACCACCGGGAAGTGTTCGGCCAGGTCGGTTTCGGCACCGGCGGCTGGGACTCGGACTTCCCCAACTCAATGCTGGAGATCTTCCGCGTAGTGATGACCAACTGCGACGATCACCAGCATCTGGTGGTCGGCGGCGTGGCCCAGGTGCCCATGGGCATCTGGCGCCATGTGCCGCAGCGTTGCGCCCACTGGCCGGCGGGCACCAGCCTCAGTTCGCTGCACCGTGGTGCGCCACGGGCCGGGGTCAAGCGCATTGCCCACGCCGCCGACGGCCGCTTTGCCGTCACCGACACCTACGGCGATACTCGCGAATACGCGGCTGTGCTCACCACTTGCCAGAGCTGGCTGCTGACCACCCAGATCGAGTGCGATGAAACGCTGTTCTCGCAAAAAATGTGGATGGCCCTCGACCGCACCCGCTACATGCAGTCCTCGAAAACCTTCGTGATGGTCGACCGCCCGTTCTGGAAAGACAAAGACCCTGAAACGGGCCGCGACCTGATGAGCATGACCCTCACCGATCGCCTGACTCGCGGTACCTACCTGTTCGATAACGGCGACGACAAACCTGGCGTGATCTGCCTGTCGTACTCGTGGATGAGCGACGCACTGAAAATGCTCCCGCAGCCAATCGATAAGCGGGTGAAACTGGCCCTCGACGCGCTGAGCAAGATCTACCCGAAAGTCGATATCAAGGCCCGCATCATCGGCGACCCGATCACCGTGTCCTGGGAGGCCGATCCACACTTCCTCGGTGCCTTCAAGGGCGCGCTGCCCGGTCACTATCGCTATAACCAGCGCATGTACGCGCACTTCATGCAAAAGGACATGCCTGCCGAACAACGCGGGATTTTCATCGCCGGCGATGATGTGTCCTGGACACCCGCCTGGGTGGAAGGCGCGGTGCAGACCTCGTTGAATGCCGTGTGGGGCATCATGAATCACTTCGGCGGCCGCACTCATCCTGAAAACCCAGGGCCAGGTGACGTGTTCGACGAGATCGGGCCAATCGCCCTCGCCGATTAAGGAGCCAAGCCATGCGTGTCGCCCTCTACCAATGCCCGCCCCTGCCGCTGGATGTGGCGGCTAACCTCAAGCGCCTGCACACCGTGGCGCATGAGGCATCCGGCAGCGCCGATGTGCTGGTGCTGCCGGAGATGTTTCTTACCGGCTATAACATCGGTGCCGAAGCCGCCGGGGCCCTGGCCGAAGCGCAGGACGGGGACTCGGCGCAGGCGATTGCCGAGCTTGCGAAAAACGCCCGCCTGGCCATCCTCTATGGCTACCCGGAGCGCGCCGCAAACGGGGATATCTACAATGCCGTGCAGTTGATCGACGCCAACGGCCAGCGCCTGTGCAACTACCGCAAGACCCATTTGTTCGGCGACTTGGACCACTTGATGTTCAGCGCCGGGGAGGATGATTTCCCGGTGGTGGAACTCAACGGCTGGAAGCTGGGGATGCTGATCTGCTACGACCTGGAGTTCCCTGAAAACGCCCGCCGCCTGGCCCTGGCCGGCGCTGAACTGATCCTGGTGCCCACCGCCAATATGGTGCCGTTCGACTTTATCGCCGACGTTACCGTGCGTGCGCGCGCGTTCGAGAACCAGTGCTACGTGGCGTATGCCAACTACTGCGGGAACGAAGAGGACATTCACTACTGCGGGCAAAGCAGCCTGGCAGCGCCGAATGGCGAGCGCATTGCCCTGGCAGGCCTGGATGAAGCCCTGATTGTCGGCACCGTGGATCACCAGGCAATCCTCGACGCACGCATCGCCAATGACTATTTGCACGACCGCCGCCCCGAGTTGTACGGCACGCTGCACAAGCCCTGATCCCGCGGGTTTGCTAGCATGGGCACTTCCCACGTTCTGGAAGTGCCCATGCCCGCCCCGGCCCACCCTCACTCTGCCACTCTGACTCTGGCCAATGGCCTGCATGTCATCCTGCACGCTGCTTCCCATTTACAGCGCTGCGCCGCTGTTGTGCGGGTGGCCGCCGGTAGTCATGACGCGCCCTTGGCGTGGCCGGGGTTGGCGCATTTTCTGGAACACCTGTTGTTCCTGGGAACCGAGCGTTTTCCGACAGGCGAAGGGCTGATGACCTACGTGCAGCAGCATGGTGGACAGGTCAACGCCAGTACCCGCGAGCGCATCACCGAATTTTTCTTCGAACTGCCGGTGCCGAACGTTGCACAAGGGCTGGAGCGCTTGGCGGACATGCTCGCCCGACCACGCCTGGCACTCGACGATCAGCTACGCGAGCGCGAAGTGCTGCAGGCAGAGTTTGTCGCCTGGTCGAGGGATGCCAAGGCCCAGCAGCAAGTGGCATTGCTCGAAGGTGTCGCGAACGGTCATCCGCTTCGGGACTTCCATGCCGGCAACCGGGACAGCCTGCCGGTCGAAACGGAAGCCTTTCAGCAAGCCTTGCGAGCATTTCACGCACAGTTCTACCAGAGTGGGCAGATGACATTGAGCCTGGCCGGTCCCCAACCGCTGGACGAACTCCAAGCCCTGGCACACCGCTTCGGCGAAATCATCCCCACCGGCTCTGGACATCCACAGGCCGCACCACCGGCCCTGATGGACGGCCAGCCCCAGGCTTATCGCCATGTCGCCGGCCAGCAACTGCACCACGTCATCGCCTGCAACGCGCCACGCGAAACCTTGGAGTTTCTGTGCACCTGGCTCAACAACCCGGCGCCCGGCGGGCTGCTGGCTGAACTGCAAGCCCAAGGCATGGCCACCGCGTTACATGCCAGCGTGCTCTACCACTTCGCCGGGCAGGCGCTGTTGGATATCGACTTTACCCTCAACCAGCCAGGCGAATCGGTCACACCGGTTGAAGCCTTGCTGCACGATTGGCTGAGCTTTTTCGCACACAGTGACTGGACGCCACTGCGCGAAGAATTCGCCCGAGTGACCGTGCGCCAGCGGCAGGTTCAGGGCGCACTGGCACTGGCCCGCAACGACAGCGAAGCGCTGTCAGACCACAGCATCGCGGCGCTGCACACGCTGCTGGATTCACTGCAACTGCCAGCCGCCAAGCACACGTGGCAACGGCCACCCGACAACCCCTTCCTACGCCCCTCCGACACAGAACCGCGTGCCGGCCTGATTCGTGGCCAGACCAGCGCCCACCGCGGCTTGCGTACCTTTGCCCAGGACCGCTCGCGGGGTCGCCGGGAAGCATCCGCGCTGACCTTCATCAGCCAGGCTGTACCCACAGACCGCCAGGAAGGCGCGTTGTACCTGAACTGGCGGTTTGACTCACCCGCGCCGTCCGGACTGGAAGGTGCGTTGCACGTCTTGAGCGAAAACGCTCGCCAGGCTGGGCTGGCGTTAACGTTTGAAACGACCGGCCACGATTGGCGGATCAGCATGGTCGGGCTTCACGCGCTCATGCCGAAGGTACTCGAAGCGTTGGCGCAAAGCCTTACGCAGGCGCACCCAACACCCGACACCACGCCGCCGCCGCTCGCCATTCGCGCATTGCTTAAAGCATTGCCCGCTTACTGCGTAGAGACCACGGCCGAGCGCGCACATCAGCCTGCTTCCTGGCATACCGCCCGTTGGCATGGGCTGGGTATAGGCTTGCCGGCAACATGCGAGGCGCTGATAAAAACAGCTGCCGCCGGCTTGCCGGGGCAACCGGCGGGCATTGAGCGCCAACCCCGTGACCTCAACGGTCAGTGCGTGTGGCATGCAGTTAAAACCGACGCCGGCGAAGCCGCATTGTTGCTGTTCTGCCCGACACCCAGTCTTTCCCTGGCGGATGAAGCCGCATGGCGCCTGCTTGTTCATCGGGTGCAGGGGCCGTTTTACCAACGCTTGCGGGTGGAACAGCAAATCGGCTACGCCGTGTTCAGCGGTATCCGACAGATCAACGGGCAGACTGGCATGTTGTTTGGCGTGCAATCTCCGCACCTGTCTCTGGATGAAATTGTGCAGCACCTGCACCGCTTCCTGGCGCAAGTGCCTACGCTGATCGAGCGCGATACAGACTTGGGCAACACGGCCCTGGCGCAGCAATTCAACGTCGACACGCTGCCGACATCGCAAGCAGCCGAACTGCTGTGGCATGCGCACCTGGCGGGCCATCCGTCGGATTACCTGGAGCGCCTCCAGCAACATCTATATGCCTGCACCTACGCTAATTTGCAGCATGCCGCCCAGCACCTGAAGGACGCCGTCGGCGGCTGGCTCTGGGTCGCCAACGGCGCGCCTTCGACGGACCTCTGGAAGGTTAAAGGTTGATCATTGCCAACCCTGCAATAGCCTTTTTCCACCAAGACAGCGCTAACTTGAAAAGAATTGCGTAACATTCCCACGCACACATCTGAACATCTCCGACTGGAGGTGGACTATATGTATTACTTGGTAGTAAACGTCCCATCCCTTCGTAGGAGTAAGAATATGACCTGGTCCAAACCTGCTTACACTGATCTGCGCATCGGTTTCGAAGTCACCATGTACTTCGCCAGCCGTTAATCGGCTGGGTATGACAACGCCTCGGTTCGCCCGGGGCGTTTTTGTTTTGAGCTTTGCTTGATGGAGCGGCCATGTTTGTCCAGATTCTAGGTTCCGCCGCCGGCGGTGGTTTCCCGCAGTGGAACTGCAATTGCGTGAACTGCGCAGGTTTTCGTGATGGCAGCCTACGAGCCCACGCGCGCACCCAGTCGTCCATCGCAATCTCCGACGATGGCGTGAATTGGGTGCTGTGCAATGCCTCGCCGGATATTCGCGCGCAACTGCAAAGCTTCGCGCCGATGCAACCGGGCCGCGCCCTGCGTGACACCGGCATCAGCGCAATCATCCTGATGGACAGCCAGATCGACCACACCACCGGCCTGCTGAGCCTGCGCGAAGGCTGCCCGCATCAAGTCTGGTGCACCGACATGGTCCATGAAGACCTGAGCACCGGTTTTCCGCTGTTCACGATGCTGACCCATTGGAACGGCGGCCTGGCCTGGAACCGCATCGAACTGGACGCCGGCTTCACCATCCCGTCCTGCCCCAACCTGCGTTTCACCCCGCTGCCGTTGCGCAGCGCGGCACCGCCCTACTCGCCGCACCGCTTCGACCCGCACCCGGGCGACAACATCGGCCTGATCGTCGAAGACCTGCGCACCGGCGGCAAACTGTTCTACGCCCCAGGCCTGGGCAAGGTCGATGCGCCGTTGCTGGACATCATGGCCGGCAGCGATTGCCTGCTGGTGGACGGCACGATGTGGGACGACGACGAAATGCAGCGCCGGGGCGTCGGCACCCGCACCGGGCGCGAGATGGGCCACCTGGCACAGAACGGCCCCGGCGGTATGCTGGAAGTGCTTGAGCAGTTGCCAACGCAGCGCAAGGTACTTATCCACATCAACAACACCAACCCGATCCTCGACGAAGACTCCCCCGAGCGCGCCGAGCTGGTGCGACGCAATGTGGAAGTGGCTTACGACGGCATGAGCATTGAATTGTAGGAGCTAGCCAAATGACTGACATACCAATGACGCGCGACGCCTTCGAACAGGCCCTGCGGGCCAAGGGCGCCTTCTACCATATTCATCACCCCTACCATGTGGCGATGTATGAAGGCCGCGCCACCCGCGAGCAGATCCAGGGCTGGGTTGCCAACCGCTTCTATTACCAAGTGAATATTCCGCTGAAGGACGCCGCCATCCTGGCCAATTGCCCGGACCGTGAGATACGTCGCGAGTGGATCCAGCGCCTGCTCGACCACGACGGCGCACCAGGTGAAGACGGCGGCATCGAGGCCTGGCTGCGCCTGGGCCAGGCGGTGGGTCTGGACCCCGAGCAACTGCGCTCCCAGGAACTGGTCTTGCCCGGCGTGCGGTTTGCGGTAGACGCTTACGTCAACTTCGCCCGTCGCGCCAGTTGGCAGGAAGCCGCCAGCAGCTCGTTGACCGAACTGTTCGCGCCGCAGATCCACCAGTCACGCCTCGACAGTTGGCCGCAGCATTATCCGTGGATCGATCCGGCCGGTTACGAGTACTTTCGCACTCGCCTGGGCCAGGCCCGCCGCGATGTGGAACACGGCCTGGCAATCACCCTGCAGCACTACACCACCCGCGCAGGCCAGGAGCGCATGCTGGAAGTTCTCCAGTTCAAACTGGATATCCTATGGAGCATGCTGGACGCCATGAGCATGGCCTACGAACTGAACCGCCCGCCGTACCACAGCGTGACCGACCAGCGGGTGTGGCATAAAGGGATCACCCTATGAGCTTTGATCGCAGCAGAAAACCGACCTGGCGCCAGGGCTACCGCTACCAGTACGAGCCCGCGCAGAAAGGCCATGTGTTGCTCTACCCCGAAGGCATGATCAAGCTCAATGACAGCGCCGCGCTGATTGGTGGCTTGATCGACGGTGAGCGCGACGTGGCGGCGATCATTGCCGCGCTCGAAGAACAGTTCCCCGGCGTGCCTGAGCTGGGCGACGACATCGAGCAATTCATGGAGGTCGCCCGTGCAGAGCACTGGATTACCCTTGCCTGAAAAACCGCCGATTGGCCTGCCGCTTTGGCTATTGGCCGAACTGACCTACCGCTGCCCGCTGCAATGCCCGTACTGCTCCAACCCGCTGGACTTCGCCGAGCAGGGCAAAGAGCTGAGCACCGAGCAATGGTTCAAGGTGTTTCGCGAAGCCCGCGAGATGGGCGCCGCGCAACTGGGGTTTTCCGGCGGTGAACCGCTGGTGCGACAAGACCTTGCCGAGCTGATCGGCGAGGCGCGCAGGCTAGGCTTCTATACCAACCTGATCACCTCCGGCATCGGCCTGACCGAGCAGAAGATCAGCGACTTCAAGAAAGCCGGCCTGGACCATATCCAGATCAGCTTCCAGGCCAGCGACGAACAGGTGAACAACCTGCTGGCCGGCTCGAAAAAGGCCTTCACGCAAAAGCTGGAAATGGCCCGCGCGGTGAAAGCACACGGCTACCCGATGGTGCTCAACTTCGTCACCCATCGGCACAATATCGACAAGATCGACCGCATCATCGAGCTGTGCATCGCCCTGGAAGCGGACTTCGTCGAACTCGCCACCTGCCAGTTCTATGGCTGGGCGCAGCTCAATCGTGTGGGTCTGTTACCGACTCAGGAGCAACTGGTACGCGCCGAGCGCATCACCAATGAATACCGCGCCAGGCTCGAAGCCGAAGGCCACCCGTGCAAACTGATCTTCGTGACGCCGGATTACTACGAGGAACGCCCGAAGGCCTGCATGAATGGCTGGGGCAGTATCTTTCTGACGGTGACGCCGGACGGCACTGCCCTGCCGTGTCACGGCGCCCGACAAATGCCGGTGCAATTTCCCAATGTGCGCGACCACAGCATGCAGCACATCTGGTACGACTCGTTTGGCTTCAATCGCTTTCGCGGCTACGACTGGATGCCCGAGCCGTGCCGTTCATGTGACGAAAAAGAGAAGGACTTCGGCGGCTGCCGTTGCCAGGCCTTCATGCTCACGGGAGATGCCAGCAATGCCGACCCGGTGTGCAGCAAGTCCGAGCATCACGGCCTCATCCTCAAGGCGCGGGAAGAAGCCGAACACGCCACCCAGACCATCGAGCAACTGGCCTTTCGCAATGAGCGCAACTCACGCCTGATCGCGAAAGGCTGAGGGCCTTAACGCTTGGCGATGATGTACACCGCGTGGACGATGCCTGGGATGTAACCGCACAGGGTCAGCAGAATATTCAGCCAGAACGCGCCGGCGAAGCCCACTTGCAGAAACACCCCCAGTGGCGGCAGCAGAATGGCGATGATGATGCGAATGAAATCCATGGGTCAGCTCCAATCAATCGGCTCGTGTGAGCCGTGTAGCTAATCGACCTTGGGTGTTCGTGAGGGTTCAGTGGGATCTGGCACGGAGCTATGCGTTAACAATCAGGCAAAAAAACACCCCCAGCCAAAAAAATCAGGCTGGGGGTGCTGCGTATACCGCGAGACGGTTCAGGAAATCGGGTTAAACAGCGATGCCTTTGCGGCATTGCAATTGCGCGGTGCGCACGCGGGAGAAAGCGCGGGCCAGGCGCAGGAGCATTTCGTCGATGTTGCTTTTGCTCACGGTCAGCGCGGGGGTGAAGCGCAGGCAGTCGGGCTGCGGGGCGCTGAGGATCAGGCCTTCATGTAAAGCCGCATTGACCACCGCATCCGCGGATTCTTCCGACAACGTCAGCCCCCATAGAAGGCCCTGGCCGCGCGGTGCGCCATGGTCATAACGGTAAGCCAGGCGCGCCAGGCCCTCGCCCAGATAGAGGCCGGACTCACGCACGTGCTCAAGAAAACCATGCTCCAGCACGTTGTTGAGCACCGCGGCACCGGCCGACGCCATCAGCGCATTGCCATGATGGGTGCCTTCCAGCTCGCCCAGATCGAAGCAACAGGCGTTGCCCCGCGCCAGCAGCGCCGCCAACGGCACACCGCCGCCCAAGCCTTTGCCCAGGGTGATGATGTCGGCGCGCACCCCATAGTGCTGCTCGGCCAGTAACGTCCCGCAACGCCCCATGCCGGTTTGCACCTCGTCGAGGATCAGCAGAATCCCCAATTCCCGGCACAGCCGTTCGACGCCCTCAAGATAGTGCTCGGTCGCCGGCACCACCCCGGCACCCTGGATCGGCTCAAGCATGATGGCCACTGTCTGGGCGTCCACGGCGGCGTGCAGTGCTGGCAAGTCGTTGAAGGGTACGTGGCTGAAGCCGGGCAACTGCGGCTCGAAACGGTTTTCCTGGGCGCCGGTGGAGGCCGCGAGCGCCGCGAAGCTGCGACCGTGTCGCGCGTTGCTCGCACTGATGATGCGGTAAGCCCCACCGCGATGCAGTTGGCCCCATTTACGCGCCAGCTTGATCGCCGCCTCGCACGCCTCCGCGCCGCTGTTAAGCAGGTAAGCCTGGTCGCTGCCGGTGCGATGGCACAAGCGTTCGACCAGACTGAGTTGCGTACGGTTGTGCAGGGCCATGCCGGGGTTGATCAATGCCTGGGTCTGGTCGGCAAGCGCCTTGATCAGCACCTGTGGGCTGTGGCCGAGGCTATTGGCGGCATTGCCCTGGCTGAAATCGAGATAGGCGCGGTCGTCACTGTCCCATAACCAGGAACCCTGTCCGCGCACGAATACTTGCGGGGGCTTGGCGACGGTGGGCATCAGCGCATCACCGGACGGTTCACCGGGTGACACTTCGAGCACCAGGTCATCCAGGCTCGGCGCGGGACGGCGCAAGGTGAACAGATTCACACTTCACCTCCAGCGGCAAGTGAACCTTGCCCACCCACGGGCTGGAGGTTTTTTGAGTTGCCTATATAAACGCTATCAACGTGAACGCTGTTCATTGCTCGATTCGGCCCTGTAAGCCCTGCGAATAGGCGCTAGACTAGGCGTCTCGAGGGCCCTGGGCCATTTCGTTTTTCCAGCTTTTTCGATAAGCAAACCTTATGGATTTTAAGCAACTGCGTTATTTCGTCGCGGTGTATGAAGAAGGCCATGTGGGCCGGGCTGCAGAACGCCTGTCGATTTCCCAACCGGCGTTGTCACAGCAGATCCGTCATTTGGAGCAGCACCTGGACGTCAGCCTGTTCGAGCGCAGCAGCAAACGCCTGCTGCCAACCCTGGCTGCGCACACGCTCTACAACCATGCACTGCCGTTGATCGATGGCATGCAGCACGCCGTCGAAGCGTTGCGTCACTTCAAAGGCCAGGCGTTGCGCACGTTGGCCATCGGTGTGCTGCAGACCGTGCACACCAGCCTGGTGCCGCAGATGCTCGAACGGGTGCGCAAAGCCCAACCGCACCTGGTGGTGCAGATCTATGAATTGACCGGGCTGGAGATTGAACGGCGCCTGCTCAACGGCTCGCTGGACATCGGCATCAGCTACCTGCCGCCACGTCAGCCTGGGTTGCAAGGCGTGTTGCTGTACGAAGATGAGCTGAAAGTGGTCATCCCCGAGGACCATCCTTTGCGGGAATTCAAAAAGGTCTCGTTGAAGCAGGCGGCTGAGTTGCCGATGTTGCTGCTGGGGGAGGAGTTTCAGATTCGGCAGATCTGGCAAGGCCAGCTCGCCAACCTCGGACGGCGTCCGCAGGTGCAGGCCGAGCTCAATACCATGGTGGGGATTCTCGACAGCTTGCCTCATACGCGGCTGGCGACGGTGCTGCCGGGACGCTCCCAGGATGAGCACAACAGTCAGTCACTGCTATGGAAACCCTTGAGCGAACCACGGGTGCCGCTCAAAGTCGGGTTGGTGTGCCGTGATGTGCAGCGCCAGCAGGCAACGATGGCCTTGCTGCGCACCTTGCTCGAAGACGTGATGAACGCCCCGCAGACGCCGGCCTGACTTTTTCGCGGGCAAAAGAAAACCCCGCCGAAGCGGGGCTTTGCAGACTGTTTCCCTGACATCCATTTCACTCCGCCGTCCTGGCAGAATCCTACGTGTCCGTGTTGTTGCTTTGCGCTTCCTGCGCGACGTCCATGTGAAGTAGATTATCGATGGATCCAATGTGGCGATAGAGGACGATTAGCAGCACGTCATGTAAGAGATTGCTTACACGCCCTCCACGCCTTTAGAACTGGGCTTCATCCAGCAAAAACAGCGATTCGCTCCCGGCTTTTACCGACGCACTCAACGAGTGGATACGCGGCAACAGGCGCGCAAAGTAGAAGCGCGCGGTGCCCAATTTGCTGGCGTAGAAATCGTCTTCGCCCTCCTTGCCCCACGCGGCCTTGGCCATGCGCGCCCACATGTAGGCATACGCCATGTAACCAAACGCATGCAAATACTCCACCGACGCCGCGCCGATTTCGTTGGGGTTGGTCTTGGCGCGATCAAGCACCCAGGCGGTCAACTCATCCAGGTTATCCACCGCCGCATTCAGCGGGCGGATGAATTCGCCCAGCTCAGGCCCGGCGTTGGCGGTGAACTGGCGGATTTCGTCGGCAAACAAGCGATAGAACGCGCCGCCACTGCCGACGATCTTGCGTCCCATCAAGTCCAGGGCCTGGATGCCATTGGTGCCTTCGTAGATCTGCGTAATACGCACATCGCGCACCAGTTGCTCCTGGCCCCATTCGCGGATGTAACCGTGGCCACCAAACACCTGCTGGCCAAGCACGGTGGTTTCCAGGCCCAGGTCGCTGAGAAACGCCTTGGCCACCGGCGTGAGCAAAGCCACCAGGTTGTCGGCGCGCTCGCGGGCTGCGGCGTCGTCGCTGAACTTGGCGATATCCAGTTGAGTCGCCACGTAGGTGGAGAACGCACGACCACCTTCGTTCGACGCTTTCATGGTCAGCAGCATGCGACGCACGTCGGGGTGGACGATAATCGGATCAGCCACTTTGTCCTTGGCCTGGGCGCCGGTCGGCGCGCGGCTCTGCAAGCGGTCACGCGCGTACTCGATGGCGTTCTGGTAGGAACGCTCACCGGATGCCAGGCCTTGGATACCAACGCCCAGGCGCTCGTAGTTCATCATCGTGAACATCGCCGCCAAACCACGGTTAGGCTCGCCCACCAGGTAACCCACGGCTTCGTCGAAATTCATCACGCAGGTGGCGGAGGCCTGGATACCCATCTTGTGCTCGATGGAACCGCAGCTCACCGGGTTACGCGCACCCAGGCTGCCATCGGCATTGACCATGAACTTGGGCACCAGGAACAGCGAGATGCCCTTGGGCCCGGCCGGGGCGTCAGGCAACTTGGCCAGCACCAGGTGGATGATATTTTCGGTCAGATCGTGTTCACCGCCGGTGATAAAGATCTTGGTTCCGCTGACCTTGTAGGAACCGTCCGCCTGCGGCTCGGCTTTGGTACGAATAATCCCCAGGTCGGTGCCGGCGTGGGCTTCGGTGAGGCACATGGAACCGGCCCACTCGCCCGAATACATTTTCGGCAGGTAAGTGGCCTTGAGCGTTTCGGTGGCGTGAGTCGCAATCGACACGCAGGCGCCGGAGGTCAGCATCGGGTACAGGCCGAAGGCCAGGCTCGACGAGTTGATCATCTCTTCAACCTGGGCCGACACTGCCTTGGGCATGCCCATCCCGCCAAACGCAGGATCGCCGCCCACCCCCACCCAACCGCCTTCGGCGTAGGTTTTGTAGGCCTGTGGAAAACCATCCGGGGTGGACACCGCCGTGTCCGCCCAGCGGCAGCCCTGCTCATCGCCGCCGCGACTGAGCGGGGCGATGGATTTGGCAGTGACTTTGCCGGCTTCTTCGAGGATCGCCTCAACGGTTTCGGCGTCCACGCTGTCCGCCAATGCCGGCAGTTGGGCCCACGTGTCGGCAACCTCGAACACTTCGTTGAGGACGAAGCGCATATCCCGCAGCGGCGCTTTGTAATCAGCCATGGCAAACCTCGTTAGAACGTAAAAAGTGATTCGGTAGGATCGGTTTTACAGGCCCCGAGTGTAACCGAACAACTTTTGAGACACATAGGGTCCACTTGTGACTGATTGGTATTTTTAAGTCATCCAGGCAGAAATGCCTCCGCAGGCAGACTCATCAGGCAGTCACTGCCTGCTTCCACGGCCGCGCGATGGGTGGAGGTACGCGGCAACAGGCGTTTAAAGTAGAACTCGCAGGTGGCCAGCTTGGCCGTGGCGAACTCACCGTCGCTGTGGGCCTGCGCGGCAATGGCCATGCGCAACCACAGATAGGCGAGGATGATGTAGCCGCTGTACATCAAGTAATCCACAGCCGCCGCGCCCACTTCGTCCGGGTTCTTCATCGCGGCCATACCCACCTTGGTGGTCAGCTCGCCCCAGTCCTGGTTCAGGTGATTGAGCTGCGCCACATACGCGTTGAATTGCGGGTGCTCGGCATTCGCGGCGCAAAATTTATGCACCACTTTGGTAAACCCGCGCAGCAGCCTGCCTTGGCTGCCAAGCACCTTGCGGCCCAGCAGGTCGAGGGCCTGGATGCCGTTGGTGCCCTCATAGATCGGCGCGATGCGTGCATCCCGTGCCAGTTGCTCCATGCCCCATTCGCGAATGTAGCCGTGGCCGCCGAAGGTCTGCATGCCGAGGTTGGTCACCTCCAATCCGGTATCGGTCATGAAGGCCTTGCAGATCGGTGTCAGAAAGGCCAGCAGGTCTTCAGCTTCCTGGCGCTGGGCGGCATCGTCGCTCAGATGGGCGGTGTCCAGCAGCTGCGCGGTGAAATAGGCCAGTGCGCGATTGCCTTCGTTGAAGGCTTTCATGGTCAGCAGCATGCGTCGCACGTCGGCGTGCACGATGATCGGGTCGGCGGCTTTGTCCGGGGCTTTGGCGCCGGTCAGCGAGCGCATCTGCAGGCGGTCATTGGCGTACTTGATGGCGCCCTGGAAACTCGCCTCGCCGTTGCACAGGCCTTGCATGCCGGTGCCCAGTCGCGCGTGGTTCATCATGGTGAACATGCAGTTAAGGCCTTTGTTGGCCTCACCGATCAGGAAGCCTTTGGCGCCATCGAAGTTGAGCACGCACGTGGCCGATGCCTTGATGCCCATTTTGTGTTCGATGGAGCCGCAGTGCACCGCGTTGCGCTCGCCGGAATCGGCGTGGAACTTGGGCACGATAAACAACGAAATACCTTTGGTGCCCGCCGGCGCGTCCGGCAGCTTGGCCAGCACCAGATGGATGATATTGGCGCTCAGGTCGTGCTCGCCGGCCGAGATGAAGATTTTGCTGCCGGTGACGGCATAGCTGCCATCGGCCTGGGGCACGGCGCGGGTCTTGATCAGGCCCAGGTCGGTGCCGCAATGGGCCTCGGTCAGGCACATGGTGCCGGTCCATTCGCCGGCGGTGAGCTTGCTCAGGTAGGTGTCCTTCTGCTCGGCCGTGCCGTGGGCGTGAATCGCCGACATGGCGCCGTGGGTCAGGCCTGGGTACATGCCCCACGAGGTATTGCTGGAGCCGATCATCTCGCTGAGCACCAGGCCCAGGGACTGCGGCAAGCCCTGGCCGCCGTAGGCCGGGTCGGCCGCTACTCCGTGCCAGCCGCCTTCCACGTACTGGGCGAAGGCTTCCTTGAAGCCTTTGGGTGTGGTCACCACACCATTGTCGAAGTGGCAGCCCTCTTCATCGCCGCTGCGGTTGAGGGGCGACAGCACGTTCTCACAGAATTTCGCACCCTCTTCAAGGATTGCACTGACCATATCCGGGCTCGCGTCCGTCGCGCCCAATGCGGCGTAGTGGCCGTGGAAATCAAATACGTTGTCGATCAGAAAGCGCATGTCGCGCAGGGGAGCTTTGTACTCAGGCATGGCGATGTCTCCGGCGGCAGATGGCTCCAACCTACTGCCGGCCCGCGCGTCGTTCAATCACTGTAGGGCCGCTGAATACACCGCCATCAGTCAACCGGCAGCGCTCTGCATGCGCACCGCGCCACGACGGTTCTGCCCGGCCGCGACCACGCAGTTACGCCCCGCGCCCTTCGCTGCGTACAGTGCCTGGTCGGCGGATTTGAGCACCTCTTCGGGCGTACGCTGCTCCACCTGGCGCTCGGCGACGCCGATACTGACCGTCACCGAAACACTCGACGCCCCACTGCCCGCCCGGCGTTGGCGACCCTGCTGGTCATCCTGCGGGCGGTCCGAGTTGCGCAGCTTGATATCGTAGTTGGCGACGATCTCGCGGATCTCCTCCAGATGCGGCATGCATTCGTCCAGGGTTTTTCCGGCGAACACCACGGCAAACTCTTCGCCGCCGTAACGGTAAGCGCGCCCGCCACCATTGACCTTGGACAGCTTGCTCGCCACCAGGCGCAGCACCTGGTCGCCGACATCATGGCCGTGGGTGTCGTTGAACCGCTTGAAGTGATCGACATCGGTCATCGCCAGCACATAGTTGCGCCCCAGGCGCTGCATGCGCTCATTGAGGGCGCGTCGCCCCGGCAGACCGGTCAGTTCGTCACGGAATGCCATTTGATAGGCCTCATGGGCCACGCCGGCCGCAATCATCAGCATGACCTGGCTGCACATGATGTTCAGGGTGAACGGCAGGATGAAGGTTTGCGGCAGCATCCAGAACAACCCCATCACGCCTACCAGTTGCGCCGCATGCAAGGGACGTGGCTGGTACCAGTACTGCGCCGCGAGGGTGACAAAACCGATCAGGAACATCGGATACGACAGTTGAATCAGGCTCATCCAGTTGCCATGCAGCGCCGGCCAGCGAATTTCCGCCAACCAGTTCAACAGCGCCTGGGGATAACTTTGCTCCAGCGCCAACGCGACACTGCCGACAGCCAGCAGCACCGCGCAACGTGCGACAAAGTCGCGGAACAAGTGGGTTTTTTCCTGCCACAGCGCGTAGATGCTGAACAGTAACGGCAATAGCAGGCAGCACAGATGAAACACCACTGCCGCGTCTTCGCGCACGCGGCCGTTGTCGCGATAAAAATCAGTCTGGGTGTCGAGCAGGAAGTAAGCGACGTACACCGTGATCATCAAAAACAGTTCGCGCTGGCGGCGGTACACCGCGCAGTACGAACCACCGAGCAACAGCACCAGGGTCGGCAATACGTTGAACAGCGAGGTGAAGAAGACGTTGAGGTCCTTGACGTACGCAGCCGAGAGCCCGGCCAGCAACAGCAGCAATGACGGAAGGAAATGGCTGAAACGGACAGCGGACACGCGTGACAAGGGTAAAGCTCCGACCCGCAGAAAAGTAATGGCACTTCGCCTTAGCGCGAACAGTTAAGCACACCCTGTTCGACATGTATCACATTGCCATCACTTTAACGGCAGGCCTGCGCATTCCCTGAGCGATAAGCTGCGTTTTTTATCAGGCAAAAAAAACCGCCGCTCCCCAGGGGAAGCGGCGGCATTGGAAGTAACCCGGTAAGGCTTAGTAAGCCAGGCCGAAGTTTTCTTCTTTCATGTCCATCAGGTTGCTGGCGCCCGACAGCATGGTCGCCACGTGGGTACGGGTGCGTGGCAGGATACGCTGGAAGTAGAAGCGCGCGGTCTGCAGCTTGGCGGTGTAGAACGCCTCTTCGGTGGTGCCGGCAGCCAGTTTCTCGGCGGCCAGGCGTGCCATGTCGGCCCAGAAGTACGCCAGGCAGGCGTAGCCGGAGTACATCAGGTAGTCCACCGACGCGGCACCGACTTCTTCACGATCTTTCATCGCCGCCATGCCGACCTTCATGGTCAATTCGCCCCACTCTTTGTTCAACGCCGCCAACGGCGCGACGAACTCGCTGACCGCTTCGTTGCCTTCGTTGGCCTGGCAGAACTTGTGCACGATCTTGGTGAAGCCCTTGAGCGCTTCGCCTTGGGTCATCAGCACTTTGCGGCCGAGCAGGTCCAGGGCCTGGATGCCGGTGGTGCCTTCGTACAGCATCGAAATGCGGCTGTCGCGCACGTTCTGCTCCATGCCCCACTCGGCGATGAAACCGTGACCGCCGTAGATCTGCACGCCGTGGTTGGCCGCTTCAAAACCGACTTCGGTCATGAAGGCCTTGGCGATCGGGGTCATGAAGGCCAGCAGGCCGTCGGCCTGTTTCTTGGCTTCGTCGTCGGTGCCGTACTTGACGATGTCCACTTGCTTGGCCGTGAAGTACACCATCGCACGGTTGCCTTCGGCGAAGGCTTTCATGGTCAGCAGCATGCGGCGCACATCAGGGTGCACGATGATTGGGTCGGCGGCCTTGTCCGGGGCTTTCGGGCCGGTCAGGGAACGCATTTGCAGGCGATCGCGGGCGTATTTCAGGCCGCCCTGGAAGCCGATTTCAGCGTGAGCCAGGCCTTGCAGCGCAGTGCCCAGGCGAGCGGTGTTCATAAAGGTGAACATGCAGTTCAAGCCTTTGTTGGCCGGGCCGATCAGGTAACCGGTGGCCGCATCGAAGTTCATCACGCAGGTGGCGTTGCCGTGGATGCCCATCTTATGTTCCAGGGAACCACAGCTCACCGCATTGCGCTGGCCGATCGAGCCATCGGCGTTGGGCAGGAACTTGGGCACGATGAACAGCGAGATGCCTTTGGTGCCGGCCGGTGCGTCCGGCAGGCGAGCCAGCACGATGTGCACGATGTTATCGGCCATGTCGTGTTCACCGGCCGAGATGAAGATTTTGGTGCCGGTGACTTTGTAGGAACCGTCGGCCTGAGGCTCCGCCTTGGTGCGCAGCATGCCCAGGTCGGTGCCGCAGTGCGGCTCGGTCAGGCACATGGTGCCGGTCCATTCGCCCGACACCAGCTTGGTCAGGTACGCCTCTTGCTGCTCGGGCGTGCCGTGCTCGGAAATGGTGTTCATCGCGCCGTGAGACAGGCCTGGGTACATGCCCCACGACCAGTTGGCCTCGCCGACCATCTCGCTGACCGCCAGGCCCAGGGATTCCGGCAGGCCTTGGCCGCCGTGCTCCACATCATGGGCCAGGCTTGGCCAGCCGCCTTCGACGAATTGCTTGTAGGCTTCCTTGAAACCGGTTGGCGTTTTAACGCCCGACTCACTCCAGGTGCACCCTTCCAGGTCGCCCACGCGGTTCAGCGGTGCCAGCACTTGCTCACAAAACTTGGCGCCTTCTTCGAGGATGGCGTCGACCATGTCCGGGGTAGCGTCCTGGCAAGCCGGCAGGCTCTGATAGTGCGCTTCATAGCCAAGCAGTTCGTCACGAACGAAGCGAATATCACGCAAGGGGGCCTTGTAGTCAGGCATAGCGATAAACCTCTGCTGATGTATCTGGAATGAACAACCGCGTGGATGTGCTGTGGCGGTCAAACAGGTGTTTGAAACATACGTTTACGACCTGGGGATGTCAAGCGCCGTCCAGATGCCGTTTGTCATGACGCACATCAATGCCGCCCACGACTACGCTTGCGGCGCAATGCCACATGAGGTGAGTGTAGAGAATCAAAACAAACACGCCGGGCCGAGGTCAGGACCAGCGCGTTGGATCGGGGGAGTGGATAGGAGCGTCCGGGCTGCCAAGCAGCCCGCGCGGGGCAGGCCCGCTGCGCAATAAAGCGCGGGCTAAGCGTAGGTGTCGATCAGCGTACCGAGCATTTCATCCGAAGCCTTGGCGACTTTGACGCCCAGCTCCACCTGAAACTTGCCCTCGGCCATTTCGACCATATTGCTGGCGGAGTTGGAAGGTTGGGCACGGTCGTTGGCGCGCAGGCGGTCGATCTGCGCATCCGACGGCTGGCTCGTGGCGGCGCTGGCAATTCTGCCGGCGGCCTGGTCGACACGGCTCTGCCCGGCCTGAATGCTGCTCAGGCCCGAATAAAACGCGCTGCTTCCAGAGATTTCCATGGCGTCAACCTGCCTTTAGAGAATCATGAGCTGTGATTGAAGCAGAGTTGGTGGCAAAACGCCCGTTAAAAACACTAATGGCACAATGCCCAAGCGATAGCCAAAATCAGTCAAGCAGGTCCAGTTGCAGGTACTCAGCGACCGCCTCGGCGCTGGCGTGCTTGAGCTTGGGTACGCGCCCCAGGCATGGCGCGGGCAAGCGCTCGGCCAGGGTGGCGAGGTTTTCTTCCAGACGAGAGGTCTTGGGGTCGACGATATTGGCCACCCACCCCGCCAGCGACAAACCATCCCGCGCAATCGCTTCTGCAGTCAACAAGGCATGGCTGATGCAACCCAGGCGTACACCCACGACCAGGATCACCGGCAGCTTGAGCGCCATCGCCAGGTCCGAGAGGTTGGCCTGATCGGCCAATGGCACGCGCCAGCCGCCGGCTCCTTCGATCAGGGTGAAATCGGCCTGCCGCGCCAGGACCTGTTGCATCGGCTTGAGCAGCGACTGCACCGTCAGTGCAACACCCGCCTCACGCGCGGCCAAATGCGGAGCGATGGCGGGTTCGAAGGCCACGGGGTTGACTTCGGGATAGGTCAGCGGCACCGAACACTCAGCCAGCAGCGCCAGTGCATCGGCGTTGCGCAGGCCCTTGGGCGTCACCGCGCAACCGGACGCCACCGGTTTACCGGCCGCCGTGCTTTTGCCCGCCTGCCGAGCTGCGTACAACAGGCCCGCGGCGATGGTGGTCTTGCCCACATCGGTGTCGGTGCCGGTGATGAAATAGGCGGCGCTCATAGAGGCTTCTCCAGTACGGCATAGACCACTTGGTAAGTCGCCGGCAGACCCTGGGCCTGGCGGAACTGCTCATAGGCCTGCACCAGTGCAGCAATCCGCGCGCGCCCCGTCAAGCCACCCGGCCGGCCGGGGTTCAGGTTGTGCGCACCAAGTGCCTTGAGTTCATGGGTCAGGCTGCGTACATCCCGGTAGTGCAGCACATGGGCCTGACGCGTCAGGCTCAATGTACGCAGGCCACTGGCGGCGCACAGTTGCTGGTACGTGCCGAAGGTGCGGAAGCGGTTGACGTGCACCAGGCCATCGGCCGCGCGCCAACTTTCACGCAGTTCCTCCAGCGTGCCCACGCACAGGCTGGCGAACGCCAGCACACCGCCCGGCTGCAGCACGCGACGGGCTTCGCTGAGCACCGACTCGAAATGGGCACACCACTGCACCGCCAGGCTGGAGAAAATCAGCCCGCAGCTGTCGTCTTTGAGCGGCAGACGCTCCGCGTCCCCGGCAATAAAGTGCGCCGCGCCGCCCAACGGCCGCGCGTGATTGAGCATGCCTTCGGCGATATCCAGCGCCACGCCGTGGCTGTGGGGCAGCCGCTCGCGCAACGCCCGACTGAAATAACCGGTACCGCAGCCCATATCCAGCCAGCGCGCGGGTGCGATGCCCGCCGGCAAACGCGCCAGCAATTCACCACCCACTGCCCGTTGCAACTCGGCAACGCTGTCATAGCTGGCCGCCGCGCGGGAGAACGACGCCGCGACCTGGCGTTTATCCGGCAAGGCGCCGGGCAGCGGGGGATGGGATAAGTCAGTCATCAACGCACTCATGCAAAAAAGCCTGGATGGCCGCCGCAACACCGTGGGGATCTTCCAGAAGAAAAGCGTGACCGGCCTGCTCAATCAGGCCGATTTCAACCTCGGGCAGCAGGGCCAGCAATTCACTGGCGGCTTCGGCGGGCACCAGCTCATCCATGCCGCCAAACAGGTGCAATTGCGGCCCGCGATAGGCCAGCAACGCATCGCGAGTGTCCAGTTGCGCGAGCAGTTCGAGGCCGTTCATCAACCCCTCAGAAGGCGTATTCGGTGCGCCGCCGACCAACAAACGCGCCAGACCGCGCGGGTCGGCAGCGCCCTTGGCACACAGCAGGCCGAAGCGCTTGAGCGTGACTAGGGAATCGGCGTGGCAACCGGCGAGGAAGGCATCGAACGTCTCGGCGGGCATCGCGTTGGGCCAGCCGTCATGGCCGACAAAACACGGGTTGCTTGCCAGTGTCACCAGGCCGCAGCAGCGTGCGCCGCGGCGTGCCGCCAGCTCGCTGGCCAGCATCCCGCCGAGGGACCAGCCGCCCAGCCAGACGTTGTCCGGCAGGGTGGCGTCGAGTTCTTCGAGCCATTCATTCAGGTCGCTGGAGTCCAGCGCGGGCAGCGGCTCGATGTGCACCTGCAGGTGTTCATCCACGCCACGCAAGGCCGCCGCCAACGGTTCCAGCGGTGAGATACCCAGGCCCCAGCCCGGCAACAGAATCAGTCGATCACGCATGGTCGCGCTCCCAACACACTTGCAACGCGTCTAACAACAACTGCACCTGTGCTTCGGTATGGGCGGCCGTCAGCGTCACACGCAAGCGCGCACTGCCGGCGGGCACGGTCGGCGGGCGGATTGCGCTGACCATCAGGCCACGCTCGCGCAGCATCCGGGACAGGCGCATAGCCCGGGCACTGTCGCCCACCAGGATCGGTTGGATCGGCGTAAAGCTGGGCATCAAGTCCAGACCGATCTGTTCGGCGCCGTGGCGGAACTGGCGAATGAGCGCATTGAGGTGTTCGCGGCGCCAGTGTTCGGTGCGCAGCAGCTCCAGGCTTTTCAAAGTGGCACAGGCCAGCGCGGGCGGTTGGCTGGTGGTGTAGATGTACGGCCGGGCGAACTGGATCAGGCTCTCGATCAGGTCTTCACTGCCCGCCACAAACGCACCGGCGGTGCCGAACGCCTTTCCTAAGGTCCCGACCAGCACCGGCACGTCCTCCTGGCTAAGGCCGAAATGCTCGACAATCCCGCCGCCGTTGGCGCCCAGGGGGCCGAAGCCGTGGGCGTCATCCACCATCAGCCAGGCGCCTTTTGCGCGGGCTTCCCGAGCCAGCGCGGGCAGGTCCGCGAGATCGCCGTCCATGCTGAACACGCCGTCGGTGACCACCAGGGTGTTGCCGGTGGCCTTCTCCAGGCGCCTGGCCAGGCTGGCGGCGTCGTTATGCAGGTAGCGATTGAAACGCGCCCCGGACAGCAGCCCCGCGTCCAGCAATGACGCATGGTTGAGGCGGTCTTCGAGCACGGTATCGCCCTGGCCTACCAGCGCCGTGACCGCACCGAGGTTGGCCATGTAGCCAGTGGTGAACAGCAGAGCGCGTGGGCGACCGGTGAGGTCTGCCAAGGCTTCTTCCAGTTCATGGTGTGGCGTCGAATGGCCGACCACCAGGTGCGAAGCGCCGCCGCCCACGCCCCAGCGGGACGCACCGGCGCGCCAGGCTTCGATCACCTGTGGATGATTGGCCAGGCCCAGGTAATCGTTGTTGCAGAATGCGAGCAATGACTGGCCGTCGACGACTACCTGCGGGCCTTGAGGACTGGCAAGCAACGGCCGTTGGCGATAAAGGTGTTCGGCACGACGGGCAGCGAGGCGCGCGGCGAGATCGAAAGACATGCAGGCCTCGGATTGGCAGGTTTAACTCGGTCAACCATAGGGGAGGGAGCTTGCTCCCGATGAGGGTGTGCCAGCGCATGTGTTGACTGACCCACCGCTATCGGGGGCAAGCCCCCTCCCACATTGGGATCGCACTTCAATTAAACGACGGCGTTGTAGAACTGCTCGCTGCTTTTCTGCTCCACCAAGGCCTGTTCGATCGCCGCCTGGTGCACCTCATCGGCGTGCTCTTCGCGCGCCTCCGGCTGGATGCCCAGACGGGCGAACAGCTGCATGTCCTTGTCCGCCTGCGGGTTGGCGGTGGTCAGCAGTTTGTCGCCGTAGAAGATCGAGTTGGCGCCGGCAAAAAAGGCCAGTGCCTGCATCTGCTCGTTCATGGCTTCGCGACCGGCCGACAGGCGCACATGGGAGGTGGGCATCAGGATGCGCGCCACCGCCAGCATGCGAATAAAGTCGAACGGGTCGATGTCATCGGCATTTTCCAGCGGCGTACCGGCCACCTTCACCAGCATGTTGATCGGCACCGACTCGGGATGCTCCGGCAGATTGGCTAGTTGGATCAGCAGGTTGGCGCGGTCGTCGAGGGACTCGCCCATGCCGAGGATGCCGCCGGAACAGATCTTCATTCCCGACTCACGCACATAGGCCAGGGTCTGCAGGCGCTCGCTATAGGTGCGGGTGGTGATGATCGAGCCGTAGAACTCCGGCGAGGTGTCGAGGTTGTGGTTGTAATAGTCAAGGCCAGCCTCGGCCAGGGCTGCGGTCTGGTCCTGATCGAGGCGACCGAGGGTCATGCAGGTCTCCAGGCCCATGGCCTTGACGCCTTTGACCATCTGCAGCACGTAGGGCATGTCTTTGGCCGACGGGTGTTTCCACGCGGCGCCCATGCAGAAACGGGTCGAACCGATGGCCTTGGCGCGCGCGGCCTCTTCGAGCACCTTCTGCACTTCCATCAGCTTTTCTTTTTCCAGGCCGGTGTTGTAGTGACCCGACTGCGGACAATATTTGCAATCTTCCGGGCAAGCACCGGTTTTGATCGACAGCAGGGTCGACACCTGTACGCGGTTGGCGTCGAAATGCGCGCGGTGCACGGTCTGCGCCTGGAACAACAGGTCATTGAACGGTTGCACGAACAACGCTTTGACTTCGGCTAACGACCAATCGTGACGCAAGGTGGCGGTGGTGCTGGCGCTCATGGGCGATTCCTTAATTATGCTTCGGCAGGCGCTACGGGCAGGCAATACCCACAGGCACGACACGGATGCTCGGCATATTTAAGGAAGATTCATGCACTGTCAACCTGGACACAAACACCAAGTTTACAACTGGTTAAAAAACGAACAAATCTGTTTAATCTGCGATGAAACCACCGAATCGGCGCAGTGTGTGTGCAACGTCTGCGAAACCGAGCTGCCGTGGCTGCTGGACCAGTGCGACGTGTGCGCACTGCCCTTGCCGATGGACGGACTGACCTGCGGCCAATGCCAGAAAAAGCCGCCTGCGTTTAAACAGGTGATCGCGCCCTGGTCCTACAGCTTTCCGGTCGACAGTCTGATCAGCCGCTTCAAGCATCAGGCGCGCTGGCCGTTGGGGCAGATGCTTGCGCGACTGCTCGCGCAGCACGTGCAGCATCGCTTCGACAACACCGACCTGGCGCGTCCCGACTGCCTGCTGCCGGTGCCTCTGGCCCGCAAGCGCCTGCGCGAGCGCGGCTACAACCAGGCGCTGATGGTTGCGCGCTGGCTCAGCCAGGACCTGAACATTGCTTGCGATGCACAGCTGCTGCTGCGTCCCCACGAAACCGTCGCGCAACAGGCCCTCGACGCCCGGACACGCCGACGCAACCTGCTCAACGCCTTTGCCCTGGCGCCCGATGCGCAGGTGCAAGGCCGCCACTTTGCGCTGGTGGACGATGTGCTCACCACGGGCGCCACCGCCCACAGCCTGAGCCACCTGCTGATCAGTGCCGGCGCGCGCCAGGTCGATGTGTATTGCCTGGCCCGCACGCCCAGGCCCGGCGCCTGACTTGACGGCGGTGCGTCTTGCCCGCAACGTTCGGTCGAGCCCATTCAAGCGTATTGCCATGCCTCTGCCGACGCCCCTCAGCCAACACATCATCCGCCGCCCGCAGCGTATTGCGCTGCTGGCCCATATTGCCGAACAAGGCTCGATCACCCGCGCGGCCAAGAGCGCGGGCCTGAGTTACAAAGCCGCGTGGGACGCCATCGATGAGCTTAACAACCTCGCGCAACAGCCCTTGGTCGAGCGCAGTGTGGGCGGCAAAGGCGGCGGCGGTGCACGGCTGACCCACGAGGGCGAGCGGGTGTTGCGCCTGTATCAGCGCCTGCAACTACTGCAGGCCGAGGTGCTGGCGTCGGACGAAGCGGCCAGTGATTTCAACCTGCTCGGCCGCCTGATGCTGCGCACCAGCGCCCGCAACCAGTTGCATGGCCGGGTCCACGCCATCGAGTCTCAGGGCCGCAATGACCTGATCCATCTGCAGCTGGCCGGCGGCCTGACGCTCAAGGCGCAGATCACCCACGACAGCACGCAACGGCTGGAGCTGGAACCGGGCGTGGAAACCGTGGCGCTGATCAAGGCCGGGTGGCTGGAGCTGCTGGGCCCAGAGCAAACCGCAACACCTGGAAACAATTGCCTGGACGGCGTAATCGAGACAATTCTCCACGCCGACGATGGCCCCGCCGAAGTGCGCATCATCTTGCCAAATGGCCTGGTCCTCTGCGCTTTGGCCCAGGCCAATGCATTTGAAGCACTGGGCGCGGCAACCGGCCAGCCGATCCAGGTGCAATTCGCGCCGAGCCAGGTATTGCTGGGAACGCCGGTATAAGGGAGGCGTTTCTTCAAACTGCAACAATTTCGTCACGGCCGCTGCTTAAGGTGTTGGCAAAAAGCACTCAAGGAGCCTGAGATGAGCCTGTTAGAAGAGAACCAAGCCACCGACCTCGAACAGATGGTCGGCCTGACCCGTCGCCGCTTTATCGGTGCCGGCGCCCTGTGCGGTGCCGCGATGTTCCTGGGCGGCAACCTGCTCAGCCGCAGCGCCCTGGCGGTCAATGCCGCTAACGCCAGCCCGTTGCTGGGGTTCGACAGCATCGCCGCCGCCACCAGCGACACCATCAGCCTGCCACCAGGCTACAGCGCCTCGGTGCTGATCAGCTGGGGCCAGCCGCTGCACAAGAATGCGCCGGCCTTCGACCCGTCCGGCAACGGCACAGCGGTGGCACAGGAGCAGCAGTTCGGCGACCACAACGACGGCATGAGCCTGTTCCCCTTCCCCGGCGACAACAACCGCGCGCTGATGGCGATCAATAACGAATACACCAACTACCGTTATCTCTATGCCCACGGCGGTACGCCGCAATCGGCCGAAGAGGTGCGCAAGGCCCAGGCCAGCGAAGGCGTATCGGTCATCGAAATTCGGCGTAAGGGTGACACCTGGCACTTCGTTCAGGACTCACGCTACAACCGTCGCATTCACGGCAACACGCCGATCCGCCTCAGTGGCCCCGCGGCCGGCCATGAGTGGTTGAAGACCAGCGCCGACAAGTCCGGCAAGAAAGCCCTCGGCACCTTCCAGAACTGCGCCAACGGCATGACCCCCTGGGGCACCTACCTGACCTGCGAAGAAAACTTCACCGACTGCTTCGGCAGCAGCAACCCGCAGCAAGCCTTCGACGCCGGGCAGAAACGCTACGGCGTGGTGGCGGCCAGCAAAGAGATCAACTGGCACCTGCACGACCCGCGTTTCGACATGGCCAAGAACCCCAACGAACTCAACCGCCATGGCTGGGTAGTGGAAATCGACCCGTTCGATCCGCAGTCCACCCCGGCCAAACGCACGGCCCTGGGCCGTTTCAAACACGAGAACGCGGCACTGGCGCAAACCCGTGATGGCCGCGCCGTGGTGTACATGGGCGATGACGAGCGCGGTGAGTTCATTTACAAGTTCGTCAGCCGCGACAAGATCAACCACAAGAACCCCAAAGCCAACAAAGACCTGCTCGACCACGGCACCTTGTACGTGGCGATCTTCGATGCCGGCGACGGCAACGCCGACCATCCGCGTGGCAAGGGTCAGTGGGTGGAGTTGACCCATGGCAAAAACGGCATCGACGCCGGCAGCGGTTTCGCCAGCCAGGCCGAAGTGCTCATTCACGCGCGCCTGGCCGCCAGCGTGGTCAAGGCCACGCGCATGGACCGCCCGGAATGGATCGTGGTCAGCCCCACCGACGGCCAGGTCTATTGCACCCTGACCAACAACGCCAAGCGCGGCGAGGACGGCCAGCCAGTGGGCGGGCCCAACCCACGCGAGAAGAACGTCTACGGCCAGATCCTGCGCTGGAAGGCCAACGCCGACGACCATGGTGCCGACGATTTCAGCTGGGACCTGTTCGTGGTGGCCGGCAACCCGCAGGTGCATGCCGGCGCCCCCAAGGGCGGCTCGTCGAACATCAACCCGCAGAACATGTTCAACAGCCCCGACGGCCTGGGCTTCGATAAGGCCGGGCGTCTGTGGATTCTCACCGACGGCGACTACAGCAACAGCGGCGACTTCGCCGGCATGGGCAACAATCAAATGCTCTGCGCCGACCCGAGCACCGGCGAAATCCGCCGTTTCATGGTCGGACCGGTGGCGTGCGAGGTGACCGGCATCAGCTTCGCGCCGGATCAGAAGACGCTGTTCGTGGGCATCCAGCACCCGGGCGAAACCGGCGGTTCGACATGGCCGGAGCACTTGCCCAACGGCAAACCGCGCTCGTCGGTGCTGGCCATTCGGCGGGATGACGGCGGGATCGTCGGCGCCTGACACGGCCTTATCGGGGGCAAGCCCCCTCCCACATTTTGACTGGTGATGACCTTCAAAGGTGGGGGGAGTTTGCCCCCGATGACAATGGCACAGTCGCCCCCTATCTCAAGCCGTGTGCGTTACCATACTCGGCCGGACGCGGCGCCCTGCTGCGCGCAGGAGTTCGCATGGCCCACCCGTTTGAAACACTCACCCCCGACCTGGTACTCGACGCCGTCGAAAGCATCGGTTTTTTAAGCGATGCCCGCGTATTGGCGCTCAACAGCTACGAAAACCGCGTGTACCAAGTGGGCATCGAAGACGCCGAGCCGCTGATCGCCAAGTTCTACCGGCCGCAGCGCTGGACCAACGAAGCAATTCTGGAAGAACACCGTTTCACCTTTGAACTGGCCGAATGCGATGTACCGGTGGTGGCGCCGCTTATCCACAACGGCGAAAGCCTGTTCGAGCATGCGGGGTTCCGCTTTACCCTGTTCCCTCGGCGCGGCGGCCGTGCGCCGGAACCGGGCAATCTGGACCAACTCTATCGCCTGGGGCAACTGCTGGGGCGCTTGCACGCCGTGGGCTCCACGCGGCCGTTCGAACACCGCGAAGCATTGGGAGTGAAGAACTTCGGGCACGATTCGCTGACCACGCTGCTGGAGGGCAATTTCATTCCCAAAAGCCTGCTGCCGGCCTACGAATCGGTGGCGCGCGACCTGCTCAAACGCGTGGAGGAGGTGTACAAGGCCACCCCGCACAAGAACATCCGCATGCACGGCGATTGCCACCCCGGCAACATGATGTGCCGCGACGAGATGTTCCATATCGTTGACCTGGACGACTGCCGCATGGGCCCGGCCGTGCAGGACCTGTGGATGATGCTCGCCGGTGATCGCCAGGAATGCCTGGGCCAGCTGTCGGAATTAATGGACGGCTACCAGGAGTTTCACGATTTTGACCCGCGAGAACTGGCGCTGATCGAACCGCTGCGCGCCTTGCGTTTGATGCACTACAGCGCCTGGCTGGCGCGGCGTTGGGATGATCCGGCGTTCCCCCACAGCTTCCCGTGGTTCGGCACGGAGCGGTATTGGGGCGATCAGGTCCTGGCGTTGCGTGAGCAACTCTCAGCCCTCAACGAAGAGCCGCTGAAACTCTTCTGATTGCTTTTAAGGTGGGAGGGCCTTGCCCCTCCCACACAAAGCACAACTCATTACCAAGCAGTCCCATTGGTTGAGAAATATCCTTACAATCGCGCTTTGTTAGCTGCCTAAGCAAGGATTCCGCATGCACGCCGCCAACCCCCGCAAGGGGTACATCCTGGGCCTGAGCGCCTACGTCATCTGGGGCCTGTTCCCGCTCTACTTCAAAGCCATCGCCAGCGTACCCGCCGCCGAGATCATCGTGCATCGGGTGCTGTGGTCGGCGCTGTTCGGGGGCTTGCTGCTGATGGTGTGGAAACATCCCGGCTGGTTTCGCGAGCTGCGCGACAACCCCAAGCGACTGGCGATTTTGGCACTGAGCGGTTCGCTGATTGCGGCCAACTGGCTGACCTATGTGTGGTCGGTCAACAGCGGGCGCATGCTCGAAGCGAGCCTGGGTTACTACATCAACCCGCTGGTGAACGTGCTGCTGGGCATGCTGCTGTTGGGCGAGCGTCTGCGCCGCTTGCAATGGGTGGCGGTGATATTGGCCGCCGTGGGCGTGGCGCAACAGGTGTGGCAGGTCGGCAGCTTGCCATGGGTGTCGCTGGCGCTGGCGTTGACCTTCGGTTTCTACGGATTGATCCGCAAGCAGGCACCGGTCAAGGCGTTGCCGGGGCTGGTGGTAGAGACGTGGATGCTGGTGCCAATTGCAGTCGCGTGGCTGCTGTTCAACCCCAGCGCACACAGTGCGCAACTGGCGTTCTGGAGCACCTCCGAAGCCTGGTGGCTGGTGGCCGCCGGCCCGGTGACGCTGATCCCGCTGGTGTGTTTCAACGCCGCCGCGCGGCATTTGCCTTACACCGCATTGGGCTTTTTGCAGTACGTGGCGCCCACGTTGGTGTTGCTGGAGGCGGTGCTGCTGTTCGGCGAACATTTGGCGCCGAGCACGCTGCTGGCCTTCGCGTTCATCTGGGCCGGGCTGCTGGTGTACAGCGTGGACGCCTGGCTGAGCGTACGTAAACGCTGATCAAATAATGTACAAAACTCTGCAAGCCACGGTCTGTGTGGCTTGCAGACATTCACCCCAAGGTTATCCACAACCTGGTCCCCGCCATTTGTGCACAAGCCATTGAAACTGCTCGTTTTTCGCTCAGTTTACGAAGAGCCTCGGCCCACGTGGCCTGCCGAGCAGTCTCTACAGGTTATCCACAGGCCCATGCAAGATTTCCATGCATAACCCTGTGATTACTCTTCGTGGTGCAGTTCCACCATCAGATCATCGGCCAGTTTTTCCAGCGAGGCTTGCAACGCATCCAGGGGCAACGTCGACGGCACCTGCAACAGCGCCTCGGCCTTGAACAGCAGGTCCCCACTCATCGGCGCCGGGCTTACGCCCGTACTCAGGCTCTCGAGGTTGACGCCCTGCCGGCTCAACAGCGCCGTGATCTCACGCACGATGCCCGCGCGATCATTGCCCACCAACGTCATCACGATGGGCTTGGAAGCCGGTGCCTGCCCGGTGCTGCCCTCGCCCACCAGCACGCGAATGCCGTGGGTGGATAAGTCCTCCAACGCCCCCACCAGGGCCTGACGATTCTCCGTCGGCACACTCACCCGCAGGATGCCGGCAAACTGCCCCGCCATGTGGGCCATGCGGCTGTCCAGCCAGTTGCCGCTGTGGGCAGCGATGTTCTGCGCGATGCGTTCCACCAGGCCGGGTTTGTCGGCGGCAATAATAGTGAGTACAAGATGGTCCATAGCGAAGCCCTCTGGAAGTCAATCTACAAGGTGGACCCGAGGGCCCTCGAAAACAAATCGTGTACCATTTTTATATTTATCTGGAACAATCCAATAGGTTTTTGAGAACATACCGTTCTCCGCTGTGACCGTACGACCAAAGTGGGTCGCTAAACGACGTATTTAGTCTAATTTTCACAACCGCAAGTCATCATGTAGTATGCCCAACCGTGCACTACATAATGAAAATCTGAAACAGCGCATAAGCTCCGCAGAGTGAGGCAAGCAATGACTGAACACGTTCAAGTCGGTGGCCTGCAGGTCGCCAAAGTCCTGTTCGACTTCGTGAACCACGAAGCCATTCCCGGTACCGGCATCAGTGCCGACCAGTTCTGGGCCGGTGCCGACAAGGTCATCCACGACCTGGCGCCGAAGAACAAAGCCCTACTCGCCAAACGCGATGATTTCCAAGCGCGGATCGATACCTGGCACCAGACCCATGCCGGCCAGGCCCACGACCCGGTGGCCTACAAAGCCTTCCTGCAAGACATTGGATACCTGCTGCCAGAAGCCGCGGATTTCCAGGCCTCGACCCAAAACGTCGATGACGAAATCGCGCGCATGGCCGGCCCGCAGTTGGTGGTGCCGGTAATGAATGCGCGCTTCGCCCTCAACGCATCCAACGCCCGCTGGGGTTCGCTGTACGACGCGCTCTACGGCACCGACGCCATCAGCGAAGCCGATGGCGCCGAGAAGGGCAAAGGCTACAACAAGGTGCGCGGCGACAAGGTCATCGCCTTCGCCCGCGCCTTCCTCGACGAAGCCGCACCGCTCAGCGCCGGCAGCCATGTCGATTCCACCGGCTACAAGATTGCCGACGGCAAACTGATCGTCAGCCTCAAAGGCGGCAGCAACAGCGGCCTGCGCGACGACAGTCAATTGATCGGCTTCCAGGGCGACAGCGCCCAACCGATCGCGATCCTGCTCAAGCACAACGGCCTGCACTTCGAAATCCAGATCGATGCCAGCACCCCGGTCGGCCAGACCGACGCCGCCGGCGTCAAAGACGTGCTGATGGAAGCCGCGCTGACCACCATCATGGACTGCGAGGATTCCGTCGCCGCCGTGGATGCCGACGACAAAGTGGTGATCTACCGCAACTGGCTCGGCCTGATGAAGGGCGACCTGGCCGAAGACGTGGCCAAGGGTGGCAAGACCTTCACCCGCACCATGAACCCCGACCGTGTCTACACCGGCGTGGATGGCCAGGACGTGACGCTGCATGGCCGCTCGCTGCTGTTCGTGCGCAACGTTGGCCACCTGATGACCATCGACGCGATCCTGGATAAAGACGGCAACGAAGTGCCCGAAGGTATTCTCGACGGCCTGATCACCAGCCTGGCGGCGATCCATAGCCTCAACGGCAATACCAGTCGCAAGAACAGCCGTACCGGTTCGGTGTACATCGTGAAACCGAAGATGCACGGCCCGGAAGAAGTCGCGTTCACCAACGAGCTGTTCGGCCGCATCGAAGACGTGCTGAACCTGCCGCGCAATGCCCTCAAAGTCGGGATCATGGACGAGGAGCGCCGCACCACGGTCAACCTCAAAGCCTGCATCAAGGCCGCCAGCGAGCGTGTGGTGTTTATCAACACCGGCTTCCTCGACCGCACCGGCGATGAAATCCACACCTCCATGGAAGCCGGCGCGATGGTGCGCAAGGCAGCGATGAAGTCGGAAAAGTGGATCGCGGCGTATGAAAACTGGAACGTCGATATCGGCTTGAGCACCGGCCTGCAAGGGCGTGCACAGATCGGTAAAGGCATGTGGGCAATGCCCGACCTGATGGCGGCGATGCTCGAACAGAAAATCGCCCACCCCCTGGCCGGCGCCAACACCGCCTGGGTGCCTTCACCCACGGCGGCCGCATTGCACGCGCTGCACTACCACAAGGTCGACGTGTTCGCGCGCCAGGCCGAGCTGGCCAAGCGCGAGCGCGCCTCGGTGGACGATATCCTGACCATCCCGCTGGCGCAGAACACCGCTTGGACCGAGGAAGAAATCCGCAACGAGCTGGACAACAACGCGCAGGGCATCCTCGGTTATGTGGTGCGCTGGATCGACCAGGGCGTCGGCTGCTCGAAAGTGCCGGACATCAACGACGTCGGCCTGATGGAAGACCGTGCCACCCTGCGTATTTCCAGCCAGCACATCGCCAACTGGCTGCGCCATGGCATCGTCAATCACGCGCAAGTGATGGAAAGCCTCAAGCGCATGGCGCCGGTGGTGGACCGCCAGAACGCCGGGGACGCGCTGTATCGCCCTTTGGCACCGGATTTCGACAGCAACATCGCGTTCCAGGCGGCGGTGGAACTGGTGATTGAAGGGACCAAGCAGCCAAATGGGTATACCGAGCCGGTGTTGCACCGTCGGCGTCGGGAATTCAAGGCTAAAAACGGCCTGTAAATGAAAAAGCCCTGATCGAAAGATCAGGGCTTTTTCTTTGAGGGTGAACGAGCAAACGGTGAACGCATTCCTACAGGAAGTACGCGGTCAACAGTGTGAGAAGCCTGCCGCCGTTGAGCCCCGCACATTCACTGCAAAATCAGGAAGCCATCCCCAGCTCCCGCTTCACCAACTTCGCCAGTTTCACGCTATCAATCGGCTTGAGCAGAAAATCCACCACACTCAAATGCATGGCATCAATGACATCGGGCGCTTCGGCATCCCCCGACATGATGATGATCGGCAGCGCCGCGCGGGTGGATTCGCGCACCTGTTTGATCAGCTCCAACCCGTTGCTGGGTTGCATGCGCAGGTCGGTAATCAACAAGCCGATGGAGCTGCTGGATTTCAACAAGTCCCACGCCCGCTCACCACTGTCGGCGGTCATGCAGCGAATGCCGTCCAGGCCCAGGATCTCCGCCAGCAGTTCGCGCGCGTCCTTGTCGTCGTCGACAATCAACACGCGTTGTGGCGGTAGATCGGGTTCCAGCATCACGGCGTTGAGCGCCTCGCGCTCGGCATCACTCAAAATATCGTGGTCGGACATACGGTTCTCAGCGGTTCTAATCAATCTCCCAGCACTCGTCAGACATCTGCGGAAGGTCGAACAATGTGCACTTCGTCGGAAAGTTTGCCTAGTGGGCGTTCTACGGGGTTTGGACGATAACCATGTAAGGTTTTTCCCTAGTCCCGCTGCGTTTTCATAGACCTAGACTTACGTCCAATGGGCACCCGTGGCGCAGGAGCCGACCATGCACCTCGATAACGACAAAAAAACGCGGTCACTGTAATGAGTAAAGCTGATGCCTTCGCCCAGGCGGGGAAAACTGCCGTGTTGCAAAATATCCAGGGCACGCTGCAGTTCCTGCAACGCTTCCCGCCGTTCAACCAGATGGAAAACGCGCACCTGGCGTACCTGGTGGAACAATGCCAATTACGCTTTTATGCTCCCGGTGACAGCATCCTCAAACCCTCCGGCGGGCCGGTCGAACATTTCTACATCGTCAAACAAGGCCGCGTGATCGGCGAACGGCCGGACACCACCGAGACCACCTTCGAAATCACCACCGGTGAATGCTTCCCCCTGGCCGCGCTGTTGGGCGAACGCGCCACGCGCACCGAGCACAAGGCCGCCGAAGACACCTTTTGCCTGCAACTGAACAAGCCAGCCTTTATCAAGTTGTTCGCCCTCTCCAGCCCATTTCGCGACTTTGCCCTGCGCGGCGTCAGCAGCCTGCTGGATCAGGTTAACCAGCAAGTGCAGCAAAAAGCGGTGGAAACCCTCGGCACCCAATACTCGCTCAATACCCGCCTGGGCGATTTGGCCATGCGCCATCCGGTCACCTGCAGCCCGCACACGCCATTGCGCGAAGCAGTGACACTGATGCACGAGCAACAAGTGGGCAGCATTGTCATCGTCGACGACAACAAGGCGCCCCTGGGGATTTTTACCCTGCGCGACCTACGCCATGTGGTGGCCGACGGCGTCAGCGATTTCAGCCAGGCCATCGACGCGCACATGACCCAGGCACCGTTCTTCCTGACGCCGGACCACAGCGCCTTCGACGCCGCCATCGCCATGACCGAACGGCATATTGCCCATGTGTGCCTGGTCAAGGACCAGCGCCTGTGCGGCGTGGTGTCCGAGCGCGATCTGTTTTCCCTGCAACGCGTGGATCTCGTCCACCTGGCGCGCACCATCCGCAACGCCCCGCGTATCGACAACCTGGTGGCGATTCGCGGCGAGATCGGCCAATTGGTCGAGCGCATGCTGGCCCACGGCGCGTCATCCACCCAGATCACCCATATCATTACCCTGCTCAACGATCACACCGTTTGCCGGGTGATCGAGCTGACCCTCGCTGAAAAGGGCGACCCGGGCGTGCCTTTCAGCTGGCTGTGCTTCGGCAGCGAAGGCCGTCGCGAGCAGACGCTGTACACCGACCAGGACAACGGCATTCTGTTCGAGGCCAGGGACGCCGCCGACGCGGTTGCGATCCGTGCTCGCCTGCTGCCGCTGGCCCAGCAGATCAACCAGAGCCTGGCGCTATGCGGTTTCAGCCTGTGCAAGGGCAATATCATGGCCGGCAACCCGGAGTTGTGCCTGTCGCGGGTCGAATGGGCACGGCGCTTTGCGGCGTTCATTCGCGAGGCGACGCCAGAAAACCTGCTGGGTTCGAGTATCTATTTTGACTTGCGCGTGGTGTGGGGCGACGAGCAAGGCTGCGAGCTGTTGCGCCAGGGCGTTCTCGATCAGGTCGCGGATAACCGCCTGTTCCAACGCATGCTGGCCGAGAACGCGCTGCGCCAGCGCCCTCCGGTCGGGCGTTTCCGTGACTTTGTGCTGAGCCGCAAAGCCGGCGAAAAAGCCACCCTGGATCTCAAGGTGCAGGGCCTCACCCCGTTCGTGGATGGCGCGCGTCTGCTGGCCCTGGCCAATGGCATTCACGCCAACAACACGCTGGAGCGGTTGCGCCAATTGGTGGTCAGGGAGGTCATCGAAGCGTTGGACGGCGCCGCGTACGAAGAGGCCTACCACTTTATCCAGCAAACCCGCATGCAGCAGCATCAACGGCAAAGTCGCGAAAACCAGCCCTATTCGAACCGCGTCGACCCCGACAGTCTCAACCACCTGGACCGGCGCATCCTGCGCGAATCCCTGCGCCAGGCCCAGCGCCTGCAAAGCAGCCTGACCTTGCGGTATCAGCTGTGAGCCTGTTCGGCTGGCTGCGCACGGCCAAACCCCAGCTCGATGCGACGCAACAACGACGCTTGGCGCAACTGCGCAAACCCGCGCCGCTGAGTGAAGACGCCTTGCGCAGCCAACGCTGGGTGGTGCTGGACCTGGAAACCAGCGGCCTGAACCTCAACCGTGACCAGGTGCTGTCCATTGGCGCAGTGGTGATCGAGGATGGCGCGGTGGATTTTTCCCAGTTGTTCGAACGCACCCTGCACCGCGCCCACACCCGACTCAGCCCCAGTGTGCTGATCCACGGCCTGGGGCCCAGTGCGATTGCCGCCGGCAGCGACCCGGTGGAGGCCCTGCTGGACTTCATGGAGTTCCTCGGTGACAGCCCGTTGCTGGCGTTCCATGCGCCGTTCGATCAACACATGCTGGGCCGTGCGCTCAAGGACAGCCTGGGGTATCGCCTGGTTCACTCGTTTCTGGATGTGGCCGACATCGCCCCGCTGCTATGCCCCGAAGCACCTATTCGCGAGGCTGGGCTGGACGATTGGGTCAAGTATTTCCACCTCGAGGTCGGCGAACGCCACCACGCCAGCGCTGACGCCCTGGCCACGGCGGAATTGATGCTGATCCTGTTCAGCCGTGCGCGTCGGCAGCTCATCGACACGCCGCACGCATTGCACGCGCGCGTAAGCCAATGGAAACGGCGCCAACAGGCGCCATCGTTTTAATCTCATCTCCCGACAGACGCCAATTGCGCCCACCCATCGCCTCTGACACAATCGCGAATAATTCTCGTTAGTTTAAACCTCTTGTTTATTCGGTGATGCCTTGTCGTCGATCCAGACCCCACACAGTGAGCGGGTTGGTGCGTTATATCGCGACCATCGCGGCTGGCTGCTGGCCTGGTTGCGGCGCAACGTGGCCTGCCCGAGCCGCGCCGAAGACCTGAGCCAGGACACGTTCATGCGCCTGCTGGGTCGCGACACGTTGCCGGAACCGCGCGAGCCAAGGGCATTTCTGGTGGCCATCGCCAAGGGCCTGCTGTTCGACTATTTCCGGCGCGCGGCGCTGGAGCAGGCTTACCTGGCCGAGTTGATGCTGATCCCGGAAAGCGAACACCCCTCACCCGAAGCCCAGCACCTGATCCTCGAAGACCTCAAGGCCATCGACCGTCTGCTTGGCACACTGTCGAGCAAGGCTCGCGCGGCGTTTCTCTACAGCCGCCTCGACGGCCTCGGCCATGCGCAGATCGCCCAGCGCCTCGGCGTGTCGGTGCCGCGCGTGCGCCAGTACCTGGCCCAGGGCATTCGCCAGTGCTACATCGCGCTGTATGGCGAGCCGACATGAGTGCGATCGGCACCCGACCGGTCTCGGCCCGCGTGCTCGATGCCGCCATTGCCTGGCAGTTGTCCCTGGATTCGGGCGATGACAGTGCCCTGGAACGGGAAGAGTTCAGCAAATGGCTGGCCAGCGATGAAGAGCACGCCCGCGCCTGGCGGCAGCTGGGCATGCTCGACCAACGTTTCAGCGTCGCCTCGGGCCCGGCGCGGGCGGCGCTGTTGCAGTCGCGCCAGGCCATTCGCCAACGGGTGCGCAAGCTCGGCAGCGGCCTGGCGAGCATCGCGCTCATCTGCGGCCTGGCTTTGTTTGCGGGCGAGCGCTATGTGCCGATCCACTACTGGCTGGCCGATCAACGCACCGCCACCGGCGAGCAGCGCACCCTGAAACTGTCGGACGGCACGCAGATCAACCTCAACACGCACAGCGCCATCGACGTGCGCTTCGATGAAAAGCGCCGATTGATCGTGTTGCAGGACGGTGAAATCCTCGTCGAAACCGGCCACAACGACGCTCGCCCGTTCTACGTGCAAACCCGCGACGGCCGCCTGCGGGCGCTGGGCACGCGGTTTATCGTCAAGCGCGAAGACGACGCCACGCGCCTGAGCGTGCTGCAGTCAGCCGTGGCGGCGCAGCCGCAGGCACTGCATCAGGAACAGATCTTCAAAGAAGGCCAGCAGGTGCTGATGCGCAGCGACGGCCTCGGCCCACTGCTGGCGGTGAGCCCTGCCACCGATGCGTGGACACGCGGCATGCTGGTGGTGGACAACGCGCGCCTGGGCGACGTGATCGAGGAATTGAGCCGCTACCGGCCCGGTTACCTGGGTGTGGATAAAACCGTGGCCGACCTGCGCATCACCGGCAGCTTCCCGCTGCACGACACCACACTGGCGCTCAATGCGCTGTTGCCGACATTACCGGTGCAGATCAGGCAGCGCACGCCGTGGTGGGTGACGGTGGGTGCCAGGCCTTAGGCATCAGTAATGCCTGGGCTGAGGCTATCGAGGGCAAGCCCCTCCCACATTTACCTGAACAAAACCCGATTAACTGTGGGAGGGGGTTTGCCCCCGATAGGCCTTCAAACACACCGAGAAATCCCCGGCAAAAAATATTTTCATCTCGCCCTATCACTTTTCGAATCTCGCTCGGCACATAGGCAATTGCGAATTACTTCCATTCAGGAGCCGCCTTATGTCCCGCACGCTAGATACCCTGCTGCGCCCCAGTCTGTTGGCCGTGGCCATTGCCCTCAGCACACCGCTGATCACGCCTCAGCTGTTGGCCGCCGAACAGGCCTCCAGCGTGCGTGCCTACAACCTGCCGGCGGCGCCTTTGGCCAGCACGCTCAACCAGATCGCCAGCCAGGCCGGCCTGGCGTTGACCCTCGACCCGGCCCTGGCCGCCGGTAAAACCTCCGCCCCCGTAAACGGCCAGTTCGATGCCCAGAGCGCACTGCGCCAGGCCCTGCGCGGCACGGGATTGCAGTTGGAACAGAGCAGCGCCGGGACGTTTACCCTGGTGGCGATTCCGGACGGCGTGGTGGCATTGCCGGAAACCAACATCACCGGGCAAGGCAGCTATGAAAGTGCCTGGGGCCCGGCCCAAGGCTACCTGGCGACACGCACCGCCGCCGGCACCAAGACCGACACCGCCCTGGTGGAAGCGCCACGCTCGATCTCCGTCGCCACCCGCCAGCAAATGCAGGACCGCAGCGTTCACACCCTCGATGATGCGGTCAAATACATGCCCGGCATCGTGTCCGCCAGCTACGGCAGCGACACACGCTACGACTGGATGCGGGTACGCGGCTTCGAACCCACCCAATTCCTCGACGGCCTGCCCCTGCCACGCGGCGTGTATGCCAACCCAAAAGCCGAGACCTGGAACCTCGACCGCCTGGCCCTGCTGCGCGGGCCGGCCTCGTCGGTGTACGGCCAGACCCCGCCGGGTGGCCTGCTGGACATGGTCAGCAGCCGTCCCAGCGAGCAGACCAGCCATGCGGTGCAAGTGCAGTACGGCAGCGACAACCACCGCCAGATCAACTTCTCCAGCACCGGCAAGATCGACGACGATGGCCAGTTTCTCTACGGCCTGAGCGGCGTGGTGCGCGACTCCGGCACCCAGGTCGATCACATCGACAACAAGCGCTACAACATCGCACCCAGCCTGACCTGGAACATCGACCCCGACACCCGGCTGACCTTGCTGTCGCAGTTCACCCGCGACGATACCGGCGCCACCAGCCAGTTCCTACCGATACAGGGCACCAAGATCAAATCGCCGCTGGGGGAGGTGTCTCACCACAAGAACCTCGGCGATCCGGACTATGAGTTCTACGACCGCACCTATTACGCGCTGGGCTATGCCTTCGAGCATCGCTTTAACGATACGTGGCAGTTCAAGCAGAACCTGCGTTACACCAAGTCCGAGCTGTCGTTCCAGCAACTGACCGTGGGCTCCTACGCCTTCTCGCCGGCCGATGCGGCGGGCAATATCAGCCGGTCCACCACCAATGTGGACGAGAACATCGGCCAGTTCGCCGTGGACAACAACTTCCAGGCCGACATTGCCACGGGCGACATCACCCACACCCTGCTGCTGGGCCTGGATCATCAGCGTACCGACACGTCCTATCTGTCGATCTTCGGCGTGGCCTCGGGCACCAATATTTTCAACCCGACCTACGGGGGCCCGACCGTACGTCCTGCACGCTCCACAGCGTTCTATGACTACAACCAGAAAACCGTGCAAACCGGGCTCTACGTCCAGGACCAAATGGCGTTGGACAACTGGCGCCTGACCTTGGGTGGCCGTGAGGACTGGGTGCACCAGGGCACCACCTACTTCAACAAGAACGACGCCACCAACACTGACCGCAGCAAGAACTTCAGCGGCAACGCGGCCTTGAGCTACGTGTTCGACTCCGGTTTCGTGCCGTACTTGTCCTACGCCGAGTCGTTCCAGCCGGCGAGCAACGCCAGCGTCGACCCCGTGAAGTCGTATAAACCCACCGAAGGCAAGCAATGGGAACTGGGGGTCAAATACCAGCCGCCCGGCTCCAACACCCTGCTGAGCGCGGCGGTCTATGACCTGACCCAAAAGAACGTGCTGGTGACCAGCTTCCAGGCCGGCGGCGTTTCCGTCACCGACCAGACCGGCGAAGTGAAGGTCAAGGGCCTGGAATTGGAAGCGGTGTCTGACGTGACCGATAACCTCAAGGTGATCGCCGCCTACACCCTGGCCAAATCCGAGGTGCAAAAAGGCCAATACAAAGGCAACCGCCTGCAACTGATGCCCAATCAGCAAGCGTCGCTGTGGACCGACTACACCTGGCACACCGGCGTGCTCGATGGCTTCGGCATTGGCTTTGGCGCGCGTTACACCGGCAACACCTACGGCGACCAGGCCAACACCTGGCTGGGTAAGGCCAACGCCTACACCGTGTTCGATGGCGCTGTGCATTACGACCTCGGTCGCCTGGACAACAGCCTCAAAGGCGCGTCGCTGAAGGTGAACGCCACCAACCTGTTCAACAAGGACTACCTGTCCACCTGCGATGGCAACTACTGCTACTTCGGCGACCAGCGCAGCGTCGTCGCCAGCGCCACGTACCAATGGTGATCGGCGCACAGGCAGCAGGCTGAAGCATGAAAAGCACAACCATCCGACGCTGGTCCTTCGTCCACACCTGGACCAGCCTGATCTGCACGGTGTTCCTGCTGCTGCTCGCCCTCACCGGCCTGCCGCTGGTGTTTCACCATGAGATCGACCATCTGCTGGGCAACGAACCCCAGCTCCAGCAGATGCCGGCCGATACGCCGCGATTGAACCTGGAACAACTGGCGAACAAGGCCCTGGCCCATCGCCCCGCAGAGGCCCTGCAATACCTGGCCTGGGATGAAGACGACCCGAACGGTGTGATCGCGATTATGGCCGCCACCGCCGGCACGGAGCCGAACGCGTCCCACACCTTCATGCTCGATGCACGCACCGGCGAAGCGCTGGAGATGCCCTCGGCCAATGGCGGTTTCACCTTGTTTTTGCTGCGCCTGCATGTGGATATGTTCGCCGGTCTGCCGGGCAAGCTGCTGCTGGCGTTCATGGGCGTGCTGTTTGTGCTGGCGATCATTTCCGGCACGGTGATGTACCTGCCGTTCATGCGCCGTCTGAAATTCGCCAGCGTGCGCCGGGACAAAACCACTCGCCTGCGCTGGCTCGACCTGCATAACCTGATCGGCGTGGTCACGTTGACCTGGGCGCTGGTGGTGGGCGTGACCGGCGTGATCAGCGCCTGCGCCGACCTGATCATCGCCGCCTGGCGCCAGGACAGCCTGACGGCCCTGATCGAACCGTACAAGGACGCGCCGCCGCTGACCTCACGCGCCCCGGCCAGCGAGTTGCTGAACATCGCCGCACGCGCCGCACCCGGCATGCAGCCGGACTTTATCGCCTTCCCCGGTACGCGCTTTTCCAGCGAGCATCACTACGCAGTGTTCATGAAAGGCAGCACCCACCTGACCTCGCACCTGCTCACCCCGGTGCTGATCGACGCCAGCACCCTGCAGGTCACGGCCATCGCCGAGCGGCCCTGGTACATGGACGCCATGGGCCTGTCCCAGCCGCTGCACTTTGGCGACTATGGCGGCATGCCGATGAAAGTCCTGTGGGCGCTGTTGGACGGGCTGACCATCGTCGTGCTGATCAGCGGGATCTACTTGTGGATCGCCAAGCGCAGGGCGGGCAAGGCATGAGGCCACGCCAGTCGAGTTTCTGGAAGGTATTTGGCATTCCGCTGGGGATTGGCGTGCTCAGCGCCGCAGGGTTGTTTGCGGCGTTGCTGGGGGATGGGCTATGGGATTCGTTGAGCTGGGTGGGGTTGGGCATACCGGCGGCCATTGGTAGTTGGGGGTTGTTCAAGCGTCGTGGCTGAGGGCCTCATCGGGGGCAAGCCCCCTCCCACATTTTTGATTTGTGAACACATTCAAAGTGTGGGAGGGGGCTTGCCCCCGATGAGCCCTCAACCTGCCCCTCGCCAGCCACCGCGCGACCCTCTAGGCTAGCCACAGTCAATCCAGAGGAATGCCCATGTCCACGCCCAACATGACCTTGTTCCACAACCCTGCATCGCCGTTCGTACGCAAAGTCCGCGTGCTGCTGCTCGAAACCGGCCAGCAGGACCGCGTGGCCCTGCACGCCTGCATGCCGACGCCGGTCAACCCCGATGCGCAGTTGGTCGACGGCAATCCCGTGGGCAAGATCCCGGCCCTGCGCCTGGCCGATGGCAGCGTGCTGCACGACAGCCGGGTGATCCTCGATTACTTCGACCACCAGCACGTCGGCAACCCGCTGATCCCCCGCGACGGCTCGGCGCGCTGGCGTCGCCTGACCCTGGCCTCGATGGCCGACGGCATCCTGGATGCCGCCGTGCTGGTGCGCTATGAAACCGCCCTGCGCCCGGTGGAGAAACACTGGGATCAGTGGCTCGACGAACAGCGCAACAAAATCCGCCGCACCCTCGCCGAGCTGGAACAGAATGCCATCGCCGAATTGGCCAGCCATTTCGACATCGCCGCGATCAGCGTGGCCTGTGCCTTGGGCTATCTGGATTTTCGCCATCCGGATATGCAATGGCGCGTGGACAACCCGCAGCTTGCCGCCTGGTACGCCGACGTCAGCCAGCGGCCTTCGATGCTGGAAACCCAGCCGCCGGCCTGACCTGCACACCGACCCAATGTGGGAGCGGGCTTGCCCGCGACTGCGGTATGTCATTCAGTACATCTGTTTGTGAACCACCGCTATCGCGGGCAAGCCCACCCCCACCTTGGACGGTGGTGACAGCAAGGAATGTGGCGATCCTTGTGGCTAACTGCGCCCCTACTTGTCGATCCTCGCGCAAGCCGATCATTGCACCGCCTCCAGATCAAACTGCAGCGGCTCGGTCGCCTTGCGCTTGCCCACGCCGTACCAGTCCAGGTTGCGCGTCAGCACCATCACCGTCCCGAGCAGGCCGAACAGCAGCAGCGAGCCCATCAGCAGTGCGTAATCCTCCGCACTCAGCAGCCCATACAACAAGCCATACAACGCCGCGAGCCCCGCTGAGAACCCCAGGCCATGGGCGACGCTGCGCAGCACATGGCACACATAGAAACCGATCAACATCACGCATGCGCTTGCGGAAATCAGGTACGCCAGGGCAAACCCCAGGTGCTCGGACAGCGACAACAGCAGCAGATAAAAGAACGCCAGCGCCACGCCCACCAAGGCATATTGAATCGGGTGCACCGCCAGGCTCTTGAGCACTTCGAACAGGAAGAAGCCGGCAAAGGTCAGGGCGATGAACAGCAGCGCATATTTGATCGCACGGTCGCTCTTGAGGTACTGGTCCACCGGATCGATGAAGTTCACGCCGAAGCTGCGGTTGTTGAAGTCCTCACAGCCCTGTCGATCCAGGCAGGCTTGCAGGGCCTGTTCGAGGTTGGTGGAGAAGAACGAGGTTTGCCAGCTGGCGGTGAAGCCTTTGTCGGTGATGTCACGCTGGGCCGGCAGGAAGTTGCCGATAAAGCTGGGGTGCGGCCAGTTGGACGCGAGGGAAACCTGACTGGTCTTGCCCACCGGCACCACTTGCAGTTGTTCGGTGCCTTGCAGGCGCAGGTCGAAGGCGAAGTCCACCATCGCCGGCTTTTTGCTGTCCTGTTCCGGTAGCGCCACATGCACGCCCTCCCCCAGCCAGTCCACTTGTGAGCCTGGTTCGAATTCCAGGCGCTGGCTGCCCAGTTCCAGCTTCAGCGCATTTTCGATGCCGCGAATATCGCTGATACCCACCGCCAGAAAAGCCGGCTCAAAACGGTAATCCTCAAAGTGTTCGGTGATGCCCAACTGCGCAGGCAGCTCAAAACGCCCGCTGATACGGGTGTCGGCATGGAACAGCCGCGCCTGGTAAATACCCCGCGCGCGCAACTCGGTCTGCACCTTGCCATCGAGTTCAAAACGGTCCGGCAGGAAATACAAGCGGCCACGCTCTTCACGGGTTTCCTCGTAGCGCTTGTTGAGCTTCTCGTTGAGCTTCCACTCACGCACGGTCTTGCGATACGGCACCACCATCACCGGCCCGGTCAGGCGCTGGGCGTAGCTGGAGCTGCGGGCGATGTCCATCACGACACCGTCGCGCAGTTGCTGGCGGTCACTGATGATGCCGTTGATCATCAACAACGGAATCAGCAACAGCAGGATCAGTAGCGCAATGGCGCCAAGTTTGAAAAGCAGGCTGCGGTTCATGGGGCTCTCCCTGTTTTGATGGGCAGAGCGTGAGCCGCGTGCGTGGGTGTTTTATGTGGGCATTGTGGAGACTGTGTGGAGATGCAGCACCACCTGCACGCCGCCCGACGTGTTGCCGATCTGCAGGGCGCCGCCGTGCAGCTTCATCACCTCCTCGACGAAGTTCAAACCCAGGCCGGTGCTCTTGCGCCCACTGACCGGACGCGGCAATGAATAAAACCGCTCACTCAAGCGGGGCAAGGCATAGTCGGGAATCGGCGCGGCCTGGTTGAACAGGCTCACCTGCACATCGTTGTGCCGGCTGCTCGCACTGAAGCGCAACGTGCCACCCGGCGGGGTGAAATCCAGGGCGTTGTCCAGCAGATTGCCCAACGCCTGACGCAACAGGAAGGGTTCGCCAAACACTTTCACATCCGCCGCAATCGCTTGTTCGACGTGTAACCCGGCGCCTTCGATGCGCGCACATTGGGCATTGAGCACATCGTCTACCAGGGCCGCCAGCGGGATACTCACTTGTTCTTCCAATCCCTGGCGCTGCTCCACCTGCGCCAGGTTGAGCAGGCGTTCGATCAACTGTTGCAAGCGCGCGCTTTCGCTGTCGATATTGCCGACAAAGCGCTGCTGCTGCTCACGGCTCATATCGCCCTGCAACAGCTCCGCCGCGCCGCGAATGGCCGCCAGCGGGCTTTTCAGCTCATGGGTCAGGGTGTGCACATAATGTTCGACGTAGGCCTTGCCCTCCAACTGCGTGCGCATGTGCTCCACCGCGGTGGATAACTGCTTCAACTCGCCGCCGCGGTAATGCGGCAACTCGGCCCGCCGGCCCTCGCTGACCGCTTCGGCATAGGCGGTCAGCCGTCTTAACGCAACGCTTAACCACCACGACAACAAGGCGCCCAACAGCAAACCAAGGGTCACCAGGCCGGCGCCGTACCACAGCAGGCGCCGCTCGGTACGGTCGACGTAAGGCTGCAACGAGCTGTTCGGCTTGGCCACAGTGACCACGCCGATGATCTGGCCGTTATCGCGGATCGGCGCGCCCACGTGCATCACCGACGAGGTGGCGTCCTCCGGGGTGCTGCGGGTGGAGCGCGCGCCGTATTCGCCACGCAGGGTCAGGTAAACGTCGTTCCATTTCGAATAGTCCTGGCCCACCGCCACGCCGCTGGAATCGAGCAGCACGGTGCCGTTGGCGTCGGTCACGTAGATACGGTGATTGACCTGGTTTTTCGGCAGCCCCCAAATGGTCGCGCCCGGCTGGCGGTTGCCGTAGGCCTTGAGCAATTCGGGCCAGTGGCTTTGGCCGAGGGTGCCGTTTTTCACATCATCGCGCAGGATCTCGGCCAACAGGTTGGCAGTGTCCACCAGGGTTTCTTCGGTGGACTGGCGCACGCCGGGGCGGATTTCCTTCATTACGGTGCTGAGCACGAAATAGCCGGTCAGGCCGATAAACAGCGCGTACACCAGGAAAATCCTCAGCCCCAGGCGCATCAGCCGTGGCTCGGACTGTAGCTGTAGCCGAGGCCGCGATGGGTCTGGATCGGTTCGGCTTCGGCGGCAACGCCGCGCAGTTTGCTGCGCAGGCTTTTGATATGGCTGTCGATGTTGCGCTCGTAGCCGGCATCGGCGGGCACGCCCACGGCGTCCAGCAGCTGTTCGCGGCTGAACACCCGCTCAGGTTGTTCCAGCAGGCTCTGCAGCAGACGAAATTCATGGCGCGTCAGACTCAAGGGCTGACCGCGATAGGCGATCTGCATGCGCTCCAGGTCCACCTGGAACAACGCCGGCGCCACGCCGGGGCCGACGCGCTTGAGGATCGCCTTGACCCGCGCCGCCACCTCCCTTGGGCTGAACGGCTTGACCACGTAATCGTCGGCGCCGATCTCCAGCCCCACCACCCGGTCGATCTCGCCGTCGCGGGCACTGAGGAACATGACAGGCACTTCGCTGAAACGGCGCAACTGCTTGCAGGTCTCAAAGCCACTGATATCCGGCAGACCGATGTCGAGAATGATCAGGTCGGCCGGCGTCTTGCGTTGATGCTCCAGCGCCGCCTGGCCCAGGCTCAGCCAAGTAGTGCCGAAGCCCTCGCCTTGCAGGGCGAATATCAACGTGTCGGCAATCGCGGCTTCGTCTTCGACAATCAGGATGTGGGGCATGGCGGTCCGTCAGCAGTCCGGTTTGTCAGCAGTGTACCGACGGGCCGGGTTTACCGCAGCGCCGAATTCACGCAGGGCCTTGGCACCGATCAGCAGCGGGTAATTGAAACTGCTGCGGTCGGTGAGGTTGACCTCGACGGTGCGCTTGACGTTGCCCAGGCACATTTCCAGGTCGATGACCGGGCGTTTGGCCACGGTGGCTTCGTCCTTGTCATCATCTTCGTCGGCACGGCTCTTGATCTTGCTGATGCGCGAGACTTTGTGTTCGTAGACCTTGTCGGATGCGCCCGTGCCGCCGAGGCGGAAGCGCACCCAGTCGTCGCCATCGCGGGTGAAGGTCTGGATGTCACGGGCCGACAGCGAGGCGGTCAGCGCGCCGGTGTCCATCTTGGCCTTGAAGGTTTCGCCGATCTCCGGCAACTGGATGTATTCGTAGCGACCGTAAAGGGTCGGTTCGGCGGCCATGACCGGCAGGGCAACCAGGGCGAGGGAGGCAAGGAGCAGTTTCACGAAGTGATTCCTTGGAAAAGAAGTAGGCGGATTCTAGACCGCATAAGCGCTACTTAGTTAGATCCCCCGGCGTTTTGTGATTTGGCCTCTAGACTCAAGCTGCTTATCATGGCCCGCCCACACCCTGCCAAGAGTTGCTTATGCGCCGCCTGCTCACCGGCTGTCTGGTTACATTGCTGCTGTTACTCAATACGTTGGTCCTGATCGGGCCGCTGATGGTGTTTGCCCTGCTCAAGCTGGTGGCGCCCGGTCGTTATCGGGACTACATGTCCTGGGCGGTGATGTGGATCGCCGAGACCTGGGCCGAGATCGACAAGCTGATCTTCGCCCTGTGCATTCCAACGCAGTGGGACATTCGTGGCGGGGAGGATTTGCGCAGCGACACGTCGTACCTGGTCATCGGCAACCACCAGTCCTGGGTGGACATCCCGGCGCTGGTCCAGGCCCTCAACCGGCGTACGCCGTTCTTCAAGTTCTTCCTGAAAAAAGAGCTGATCTGGGTGCCCTTCCTGGGGCTGGCCTGGTGGGCGCTGGATTACCCGTTCATGAAGCGCTACACCAAGGCGTTCCTGGCCAGGCACCCGGAGCTGGCGGGCCAGGACTTGAAGATCACCAAACAGGCCTGTGAGCTGTTCAAGCGCCAGCCGGTAACGGTGGTCAATTACCTGGAAGGCACGCGCTTCAGCCAGGCCAAGCACGCGCAGCAGGCGTCACCGTTCAAGCGGTTGCTCAAGCCCAAGGCGGGCGGTGTGGCGTTTGTGCTGGCGGCGATGGGTGAACAGCTGGATGCGGTTCTCGACGTCACCGTGGTCTACCCGTCGCAGCACACTCCGGGGTTCTGGGACTTGATCAGCGGCGCGGTGCCGAAGGTGATCATCGATATCCAGACCCGCGAGCTGGACCCGGCGTTGTGGCAGGGAGATTACGAGAACGATCCGGCGTTTCGCCAGACCGTACAGAGCTGGGTCAACCAGCTCTGGGAAGAGAAAGACGCGCGCATCGAACACCTGCGCGCGCAGGGGTAATCAGCTGCCGGTGCCCCAGGCCTGAGCCAGTTTGCCCAGCACCGAGCTGTTGGCGCCCTGGCTGCCCAGGAACTGCAGGATCACCGGGGCAAACTGACCGACCATGCCGCTGTCCATGCCCAGGGCGCTGAACGCGGTGTTGAGGTCGTTGGTGTTCTTCACGTTACCCAGCAGGCCGTCGAGGCCGCTGGTCTTGCTGCCGCCGGTCTGGCCGAGCATCCCGCTCAAGGCTCCGAGGCTGCCCAGAGCATTGTTGCCCGACAACTGGTCAAGCCCGGGCACGCTCTGGCCCAACTGTGAGTAGTCTTTGCCGCTCAACTGGTTACGCGCCAGGCCAAGCATGGCGCCGGTGCCGCCGATGGCTTGCTCCGGCGTGACGTTCAGTTGCGAGGTCAACGCGCTCAGCAGGTCGGCCGTCTCGGACGACGGTGCGGCAGCGGCGGCTTTGTTGTTGCCACCCTGCATACCGGAAATCGCATTGGCCGCGTCGCCCAGGCTGAAGCCTGCGGCGAATGCGGGCCCGGCAGCCAGCGTCATCAGGCAGGAAAGGGCGAAACCGCGTGAAATCTTCATTGGACCAACCTCGGGATATAAGGGCAAAAGCAGGCGTTGGACTGGGTAACCGGTCGGTTGTTCCAAGCCCTGGGAGGAACCGATCCAGCCAAAGCGGGTCCATGAACTGACTACAAAATTTGTCAGGAAGAGACTTATGACTGCGATCCAACCCCCAGTGATTGAGCACAAGCCTGCATTCTGGAGCCGCCCTCGCCTGTTCGTCGGCGCCTGTGTCGTGGTGGTTGCCGGCATCGGCGGCGCGATCTACACCCACGACAGCGTCAAATCCGCCGCCACCCTGGTGACCACCACCCAGCAGCCGGCCGCGCAGATCATGGCGCACAAGGATTACCTCGAAGTGCAACCCATCGCCGCCGCCGCGGCGGAGCCGGATAAGAGCCTGGAACTGTGGGCGATCCCCAAAGACGGCACCCCGATCTCCCTGGGCCTGTTGCCGGAGGACGGCAAAGGCATCATTGGCCTGAACCCACGTCAGCAAGCGTCCATCAGCAAACCGGTGGAGTTGATGGTGAGTTCGGAGACCAAAGGCGGTTCGGTGAGCAAGCAACCCACCGGCCCCACCGTCTATCAGGGCGCCCTGGCCAACCGCTGATATCCCAAATACCACAACCCCCTTTCCCACATTTTGGCTCTCATCGCATCACCGGATTGCTCACGCCAAAGCCCATATGCCCGAGGTCGTCTACATGGCGACACGGGTTTGATGAGCAGGTGAATGTGTGCAGCTTCGGCTTTTTGCAGGTTCTTTTAGCCGACCACAAACTTAATCACAACAAACGAAAGTCATCTCTTTGAGGTATTCGAAATAACGCACGCCTTCAATAATCACTAATCAATATATAAAACTGTCATTTATTACAGTATCCCACGCTAGAAGCCAAACTTATCATCAGACTTCAATTCACGTATAAGGGATGCGCCATGACTTACAAAATTGCTATGGGAACTTTGGCCGTTTTGGTATTCGCGGGAAGTGTTCACGCTGCAGATATCAAAGATTGCCCTGAAAAAAACTCTATTAAGTCTGAAAAGTTCCACGACGCTAGCCTTCCGGGGGCTTACGGTGACGGCTTCAAGTACACAGCTACCAGCAACGGCAAGACATGGACAGGGCAAACATCCGGAACTGAAGATGATTATCTAGCAGATAAATACGCACTCAAGGTAGAAACTTTCGGCGTAGTGGACGGAAAACTACGCTGCGACTACGGTGGAAAGCGGTTAGTAGAAAACGGTAAAGTTTCAGACCCCCACCTAAGACTCTCAACACCTCAATAAGTAATAAGGGCGGCCTTGAAGGTCGCCCTTATCATTTTCTACCACTCAGGCCGCGCTGAACAACTTATGCGGATCAATCACAAACTTCTTCGGCACGCCCGCATCGAACTCGCCGTACCCACGTGGCGCGTCGTCCAGGCTGATCACCTGCACGCCGACGATTTCGGCGATGTTGATGCGGTCCCACATGATCGCCTGCATCAGCTGCCGGTTGTACTTCATCACCGGGGTCTGGCCGGTGTGGAAGCTGTGAGACTTGGCCCAGCCCAGGCCGAAACGAATGCTCAGGCTGCCCATTTTCGCGGCGGCATCCACGGCACCTGGATCTTCGGTGACGTACAGGCCAGGGATACCGATTTTGCCGGCCACGCGCACCACGCCCATCAGTGAGTTGAGCACCGTGGCCGGGGCTTCGGCCTTGACGCCGTCATGGCCGTGGCCGCGTGCTTCAAAACCCACGCAGTCGACGGCGCAGTCCACTTCCGGCTCGCCGAGCAGCGCGGCGATCTGTTCATGCAACGGCGTATCGGTGGACAGGTCGACGATTTCAAAACCCTGGGCCTTGGCGTGGGCCAAGCGGATGGAGTTCACATCGCCGATGATCACCACCGCCGCGCCCAACAGCCGCGCAGAGGCAGCAGCGGCCAGGCCGACCGGGCCGGCACCGGCGATGTAGACGGTGCTGCCTGGGCCAACACCGGCGGTAACAGCGCCGTGGTAGCCGGTAGGCAGAATGTCGGAGAGGCAGGTTAAGTCACGGATTTTCTCCATGGCCTTGTCGCGATCCGGCAGTTTGAGCAGGTTGAAGTCGGCATACGGCACCAGCACGTATTCGGCCTGGCCGCCGGTCCAGTCGCCCATGTCGACATAGCCGTAGGCGCCACCGGCACGGGCCGGGTTAACGGTGAGGCACACCCCGGTGTGTTGCTCTTTGCACGAACGGCAGCGGCCGCACGCTACGTTGAAAGGTACGGAAACCAGGTCGCCGATCTTCAGGTTTTCGACGTCGCTGCCCTTCTCGATCACTTCACCGGTGATTTCGTGACCGAGCACCAGGCCGGTCTGGGCAGTGGTACGGCCGCGCACCATGTGTTGGTCGGAGCCGCAGATGTTGGTGGAGACCACGCGCAGGATGACGCCGTGCTCAATCTTCCTGCCACGGGGGTCCTGCATTTTGGGATAGTCGATTTTCTGTACTTCGACCTTGCCGTTGCCGAGATACACGACACCACGATTACCAGACATGTCAGTCACCTCTATATTTATCGTTGTTGAGAGAGTGGAGCGAGCTTCAAGCGGCAAGCTACCCGCCGCAAGAAGTGTGCAGTGCCGCTTTTTCCTGCGGCTTGAAGCTTGCAACTTGCCACTAAAGAACGACCGTCCTGTTAGCGTTCAAGAACACACGTTTTTCGATGTGATACCCAACGGCCCGGGCCAGCGTCAGCCCTTCAATATCGCGCCCCTTGGCAATCAAGTCCTCGGGATAGTGGCTGTGATCCACCACCTCCACGCCCTGGGCGATGATCGGGCCTTCGTCCAGGTCGTTGTTGATGTAATGCGCCGTGGCGCCCACCAGTTTGACGCCCTTGTTGTACGCCTGGTGATACGGCTTGGCACCCTTGAACCCCGGCAACAACGAGTGGTGAATGTTGATGGCCTTGCCATCGAGCTTGCGGCACAGCTCCGGCGACAGCACTTGCATATAACGCGCAAGAATCACCAGTTCAGCGCCGGTGTCTTCCACCACTTGCCACACCTGACGCTCCTGGGACGGTTTGTCGTTGGGGTCGAGGGGGAAATGGTAGTAGGGAATCTGATGCCAGTCGGCCAACGGCTTGAGATCGGGGTGGTTGGACACCACCGCCACCACGTCCATCGACAGTTGGCCGATGCGCTGGCGGTACAGCAGGTCGTTGAGGCAGTGATCGGCCTTGGAGACCATAATCACCACTTTTGGCCGGTAGTTCGGCGCCGTCAGCTCGAAGATCATGCCAAAGGCTTCACCGCGCGTGGCCAGGCCATCGCGGAAAGCCTGCTCGTCGAAGCCGTCGGGCTGACGGAATTCCACGCGAATGAAAAACCGGCCCGAGAGGCGGTCATCGAACGAGTGGTGTTCGGTGACGTAGCAACCCTGCTCGAACAGGTAGCGGGTAACCGCGTCCACCGTGCCGAGCACGCTGGGGCAGTCGGCAGTCAAAATCCATGTATCGGGTGCGCGGCTCATTGTGCGTGACTCCTTGATCGTTCCTACGCTCTGCGTGGGAATGCCGCCATGGACGCTCGGCGTCCGCTCTTGGGACGCGGAGCGTCCCGGGATGCATGCCCACGCAGAGCGTGGGAACGATCATCCTCAGGCTTGAACGCTCAGACCGAACTCGGCCGAGGCATCCTGCAACCACAACCACCAGTAATCCGAAAAACTGCGACGAATCACCAGTTCCCAGGTGTCTTCAGCGGTATGGCGGATCACCAGTTGGGACTTGGCGAACACCGTGCCCACCGCCTTGCCCACCGGGAAGTTGTTGGGGTGGACGTCGTAGCTGGTGGACTTCATCAGCACGTCGCGTACGTTCGGGCCGCTCAGTTCAAGGATCTGCTGGCCGCCGCTGACATTGACGATCTGGATATGCAAATCAGCCAGAGCGGCACGCAGGTTCTGCTCGGCGGCGAACTCTTCACCGCTCGGCACGATCAGCAACCATTCATCCGGGCCGAGCCATTGCAGGCTGGTTTCGCCTTTGACGATCACCTGCAGGGCGCCCGGCAACTCGATGCCCAGAGCCTTGTGCACGCCGGCGGCAAAGGCCGCGTCATGGCCGTCACCACGGATCGTGAGATGGCCGAGCAGTTTCTTTTCACGCACGGTCACGCCGGCGTTCTTGCGACCCTTGCCGACCAGGCTGGCGAGGTCGGCATGGTGCAGCGACGACTCGGCCTTGGCGCCGGAGGTGGGGCGTTGTTGGTAAACATTGGCTGCTGTCATAAAGCACCTGTGTCTTAAATTGATCGTTCCCAGGCTCTGCGTGGGAATGCCGCTTTGGACGCTCTGCGTCCGCTCTTGGGACGCAGAGCGTCCCGGGATGCATTCCCACGCGGAGCGTGGGAACGATCAGGTGTCAAATGTTCTGGCGATCGCCTTTCGGGTCAAAGAACACCGAAGACACAATCTCCGCTTCGATCACGCTGCCATCGGCCTGAGGCGAGAACACCCGTTCGCCGATGCGCTTCAAGCCGCCTTTCACCACGCCCATGGCAAACGAATAACCCAGGGAGTTGTGCGCATAACTTGAGGTGACGTGACCGACCATCTTCATCGGGATCGTCTGCTTCGGATCGAGCACCAGTTGCGCGCCTTCCGGCAGCCATACCTTCGGATCGATCGGCTTGAGGCCCACCAGTTGCTTGCGCTCTTCACGCACGCAGTCTTCACGGTTCATCCCGCGCCAGCCGATCCACGAGAACGGCTTGGTACGGCCAACGCACCAGCCCATGTTCAGGTCGTCGGGGGTCATCGAGCCGTCGGTGTCCTGGCCGACGATGATGAAGCCCTTCTCGGCCCGCAGTACGTGCATGGTCTCGGTGCCGTACGGGGTCAGGTTGTACTTCTTGCCAGCGGCGACGATCTGTTCCAGCACGCCCATGGCGTAGTCGGCCTGCACGTTCACTTCGTACGACAGCTCACCGGTAAACGAGATACGGAACACCCGCGCCGGTACACCGCCCACCAACCCTTCTTTCCAGGTCATGAACGGGAAGCCGTCCTTGTCCAGGTCGATGTCGGTGACTTCCGCCAGCAGCTTGCGGCTGTTGGGGCCGGACAGGGTCATGGTTGCCCAATGGTCAGTGACCGAGGTGAAGTACACCTTGAGGTCCGGCCATTCGGTCTGTTGGTAGATTTCCAGCCACTGCAGTACGCGGGCGGCGCCGCCGGTGGTGGTGGTCATCAGGAAGTGGTTGTCAGCCAGGCACGCGGTCACACCGTCGTCGAAGACCATGCCGTCTTCCTTGCACATCAGGCCGTAGCGCGCCTTGCCCACGTCAAGCTTGGTCCAGGCGTTGGTGTAGATGCGGTTGAGGAACTCACGGGCATCCGGGCCTTGAATGTCGATCTTGCCGAGGGTGGACGCATCCAGCAGGCCGACGCTGTCGCGCACGGCCAGGCATTCGCGTTTCACCGCAGCGTGCAGGTCTTCACCGTTGCGTGGGAAGTACCACGGGCGTTTCCACTGGCCGACGTCTTCAAACTCGGCGCCGTTCTTCACGTGCCAGGCGTGCAGCGCGGTGTAGCGCACCGGTTCGAAGATATGCCCACAGTGCCGGCCCGCTACGGCGCCGAAGGTGACCGGCGTGTAGTTGGGACGGAACATGGTGGTGCCCATCTGCGGGATGGTCACGTTCAGCGAGCGCGCGGCAATCGCCAGGCCGTTGACGTTACCCAGCTTGCCCTGGTCGGTGCCGAAGCCCAGCGCGGTGTAGCGCTTGACGTGCTCGACCGACTCGAAGCCTTCGCGGGTCGCCAGTTCGATGGCGGCAGCGGTGACGTCGTTCTGCAGGTCGACGAATTGCTTCGGCGCCCGTGCGGTCGGCTTGTCGTGCGGCACTTGGTAAACGGCCAGTGTTGGCTCTTCCAGACGGCTCAAGGCCTTTGGCAGGGTGCCTTCCACCGGGGCAAAACCGGCTTCGCTGGCGGCGCGCACGCCGCCTTCAAAACCATCGGCCAGGGAATCGCCGAGGCCGTAGACGCCGTTGATACCACCGACGCACACGCGTTTCTGCGGCGCTTCACCCGGTACAAAACCGAGGATGTCTTCACGCCAGGTCGGCTTGCCGCCCAGGTGCGAGGCCAAGTGGACCACCGGGCTGTAGCCGCCGGAGCTGGCCACCAGGTCGCAGTCCAGCCACTCGCCGGGGCTGGTGACTTTATGCGCCTTGACGTCAATCGCGGCGACACGCGCAGCGGTCACGCGCTTGGTGCCACGGGCTTCGACCACAGCGCTGCCGGTGAGGATGCGAATACCTTTGGCGCGGGCTTCCTCCACCAGCGCGCCGCGTGGGTTGTGGCGCACATCAGCGACCGCCACCACTTGCAGGCCCGCATCCAGCCAGTCCAATGCAACGCGGTAGGCGTGGTCGTTGTTGGTCGACAGCACCAGTTTTTTACCTGGCGCTACACCGTAGCGGCGCACGTAGGTGGAAACCGCACCAGCGAGCATGTTGCCCGGCACGTCGTTGTTGCCGTACACCAGCGGACGCTCGCACGCACCGGTGGCCAGCACCACGCGCTTGGCACGTACACGGTGGATACGCTGACGCACCACGCCGATGGGCGCGCGGTCACCGAGGTGGTCGGTCAGGCGCTCGTGAATGGTCAGAAAGTTATGGTCGTGGTAGCCGTTGACGGTGGCGCGGGGCAGCAGCACCACGTCCGGCAGGGCTTTCAATTCGGCGATAACGCTGGCCACCCATTCAGTGGCCGGTTTGCCGTCCAGGCTTTCGCGCGAATCGAGCAGCGAACCACCGAACTCTTCCTGCTCATCGGCAAGGATCACGCGGGCACCGCTGCGCGCGGCGGCCAGTGCGGCGGCGAGACCCGCAGGGCCGGCGCCGACCACCAGCACGTCGCAGTGTCGGTTGAAGTTGTCGTAGGTGTCCGGATCGTTCTCGGTCGGCGAGCGACCAAGGCCGGCAGCCTTGCGGATGTACTTCTCGTAGGTCATCCAGAACGATTGCGGGTACATGAAGGTTTTGTAGTAGAAGCCCGGTGGCATCAGCTTGCCGCCGACCTTGCCGAGGATGCCCATCATGTCGTTGTTGACGCTCGGCCAGCCGTTGGTGCTGGTGGCAACCAACCCTTGGTACAGCGCCTGTTGCGTAGCGCGCACGTTAGGGATTTGCGTGGCCTCGGTAGCGCCGATCTGCAGCACGGCGTTCGGCTCTTCGGCGCCGGCGGCGTAGATGCCCCGTGGGCGCGAATATTTGAAGCTGCGGCCGATGATATCGACGCCGTTGGCCAGCAAAGCAGCGGCCAGGGTGTCGCCCTCGAAGCCTTTGTAGCTCTGGCCGTTGAAGCTGAAGGTCAGGACTTTATTACGGTCGATCCGGCCACCGTTGGACAGGCGATTGATCTGGCTCATACCTTCTCTCCAGAGGCCTTGGCGGTGAACTGAGGCTTCTCACCGATCTTGTAGGTTTCAAGAATTTCGTAGGTCACGGTGTCGCGGGTCGCGTTGAAGTACTGGCGGCAACCGGCGGCGTGAATCCACAGTTCGTGGTGCAGGCCACGGGGGTTGTCGCGGAAGAACATGTAGTCGCCCCACTCTGCGTCGGTGCAGGCATTCGGGTCCAGCGGGCGCGGGATGTGCGCTTGGCCGGATGCATGGAATTCCTCTTCGGAGCGCAGTTCGCCACAGTGAGGACAGAAGATATGCAACATAGGGAATTTCTCCTGTTAGTGGGCGACGGCCGCGGCGCCGTGTTCGTCGATCAACGCACCGTTGTGGAAACGGTCGATGGAGAAAGGTGCGGCCAATGGGTGCATTTCACCCTTGGCGAGGCTCGCGGCAAATACGTTGCCTGAGCCCGGCGTGGCCTTGAAGCCACCGGTGCCCCAACCGCAGTTGAAGAACATGTTCGGTACCGGGGTCTTGGAGATGATCGGGCACGCATCCGGCGTGGTGTCGACGATGCCGCCCCACTGGCGGTTCATGCGCACGCGCGACAGCACCGGGAACATCTCGACGATGGCCTGGATGGTGTGTTCGATCACCGGGTACGAGCCGCGCTGGCCGTAGCCGTTGTAGCCGTCGATACCGGCGCCGATCACCAGGTCGCCCTTGTCGGACTGGCTGATGTAACCGTGCACGGCGTTGGACATGATCACACTGTCGATAATCGGCTTGATCGGCTCCGACACCAGTGCTTGCAGTGGGTGGGATTCGATCGGCAGGCGGAAACCGGCGAGCGAAGCCATGTGACCGGAGTTACCGGCAGTCACTACACCGACGCGCTTGGCGCCGATAAAGCCCTTGTTGGTTTCCACACCGATGCACACGCCATTTTCCTTACGGAAGCCGATCACTTCGGTCTGCTGGATCAAGTCCACGCCAAGTGCGTCGGCGGCGCGGGCAAAGCCCCAGGCCACGGCATCGTGACGGGCCACGCCGCCGCGCCGTTGCACGGTGGCGCCGAGCACCGGGTAGCGGGTGTTTTTCGAGCAATCCAGGTACGGAATTTCGTCCGCAACCTGCTTGGCGTTGAGCAGTTCGCCGTCCACACCGTTGAGACGGTTGGCGCTGACGCGACGCTCGGAGTCACGGATGTCCTGCAGGGTGTGGCACAGGTTGTAGACGCCACGCTGGGAGAACATCACGTTGTAGTTCAGGTCCTGAGACAGGCCTTCCCACAGTTTCATCGCGTGTTCGTACAGATGCGCCGACTCGTCCCACAGGTAGTTGGAACGCACGATGGTGGTGTTGCGCGCGGTGTTACCGCCGCCCAGCCAGCCTTTTTCAACCACGGCCACGTTGGTGATGCCGTGCTCTTTGGCCAGGTAGTAGGCAGTCGCCAGACCATGCCCGCCGCCGCCGACGATGACCACGTCGTAGACCTTTTTCGGGGTCGGCGTGCGCCACATCTTCTGCCAGTTTTCGTGGTGGCTGAGTGAGTGCTTGAAGAGGCCGAAGCCCGAGTAGCGTTGCATAGTCATTACTCCAAAACCGCGCTCAGCGATAAACCGGGAAATCAGCGCACAGGGCAGACACGTGCTTGGCCACGTTGGCCTCGACATCGGCGTCGCCGAGGTTGTCGAGGATGTCGCAGATCCAGCCGGCCAGCTCGATGCACTGCGGCACTTTGAAACCACGCGTGGTCACCGCCGGGGTGCCGATGCGCAGGCCCGAGGTCACGAACGGCGACTGCGGGTCATTCGGTACCGCGTTCTTGTTGACGGTGATGTGGGCGCGACCGAGAGCGGCATCCGCCTCTTTGCCGGTCAGGCCCTGACGGATCAGGCTGACCAGGAACAGGTGGTTGTCGGTGCCGCCGGACACTACATCGTAGCCGCGCTTGATAAACACGCTGGCCATGGCCTGGGCGTTGTCGATCACTTGCTGCTGATAGGCCTTGAAGCCGGGCTCCAGCGCTTCCTTGAAGCACACGGCTTTGCCGGCGATGACGTGCATCAGCGGGCCGCCCTGGGCACCGGGGAAGACGGCGGCGTTGAGTTTCTTCTCGATCTCTTCGTTGGCCTTGGCCAGGATCAGGCCGCCACGCGGACCGCGCAGGGTCTTGTGGGTGGTGGTGGTGACCACATCGGCGTACGGCAGCGGGTTCGGGTACAACCCGGCGGCGACCAGGCCGGCGACGTGGGCCATGTCGACGAACAGCAGTGCGCCTACTTTGTCGGCGATCTGACGGAAGCGTGGGAAATCCAGGGTCTTGGAGTAGGCGGAGAAACCGGCCACCACCATCTTCGGCTTGTGTTCCACCGCCAGGCGCTCGACTTCGTCGTAGTCGATCAGGCCGGTGTCGGTATTGATGCCGTACTGCACCGCGTTGTACAGCTTGCCCGAGGACGACACCTTGGCGCCGTGGGTCAAGTGACCGCCGTGGGCCAGGCTCATGCCGAGGATGGTGTCGCCGGCATTGATCAGCGCCAGGTACACCGCGCTGTTGGCGGACGAACCGGAGTGCGGCTGCACGTTGGCGTAATCGGCGCCGAACAGTTGCTTGGCGCGTTCGATGGCCAGGGCCTCGACTTTATCCACATGCTCGCAGCCGCCGTAGTAGCGCTTGCCTGGGTAGCCTTCGGCGTACTTGTTGGTGAGGCCGCTGCCTTGCGCTTGCATCACACGCTTGCTGGTGTAGTTCTCTGACGCGATCAGCTCGATATGATCTTCCTGGCGCTGCTCCTCGGCATTCATCGCCGCCAGCAGTGCGTCGTCATATCCCTGGATCTGGTCTTGTTTGCTGAACATCGCGTCTCTCCCAGCCTTTCGTCTTGTTAAGGCCCTCGCAGGGCCCTTTGATGCGATGGTAGGGCTGGTGCAGACAGGTCAAATGCCTGCGCACGCCACGCAAAGGTGCGTTTACGACATTGTTCAAACAACACGGAATAAATGTGGGAGGGGGTTAGGCAATGATGTGGCGCAGGAGCAGCAGCAGGAGGAAGTGCATGGGATACAGGGCGTAGGCCCAGCGGCGCATTGCTGGCGGCGAGGTGCTGTGGGCATGTCGCAATAAGACTAAGCCCGCCCATGGCGCAATCAGGCACGCGACCAACCCCAACAGCGCCACCGCCGTGCCGCTATTGAGCAGGATCTGCCATTGATTGGCGGCCACGCAGACCAATCCTGGCAACACACTGAAATACCAGGGCAGGCGAAACACCAGCAACATCGCCAGCGGCAGCAATACGCCAAAAAAACCGAACATCAGCTGACTGGAGAACACCGCCGCCAAGGCAAGGGCAATCAGCGCCAATCCTCGATCAATGGTGGTTTTCTGCTGCCATCCTCGTGCAACCAGCAGGCCCAGTGCGAGGGTGGGTAGCACGTTCAACGTATCGGCATCCTCGATAAACAAGCGATACGGCACTTCGCTGATCACACTGAACAGCAGCAACCACCCCAGGTAGCGCCATTGACCGCTTACCGGCGCGTTTCGGACCCGGTGCAGGTTCGCCGCAATCGCCAGGCAAAACCACGGAAACGCCAGACGCCCCGGCACATACAGGCCATCCAGGCTCAAACCGACATAACGCAGGTGGTCGAGCACCATGCTCAGCAGCGCCAGCCACTTGAGCAGGTCCAGGGCGCCGTCTCGGACGGGTCCGACAGGCAAGGCGTGAGCGCTGTGCATAAATCCCCAATGACTTTGCATTTACAGAGCGTGCGCGCGCCCAACAATCTTGGTTACAGTGCGCACCAACATCGACCACAGGAACGGGCCATGACCGACAAGAGCCAACAATTCGCCAGTGACAACTATTCCGGCATCTGCCCGGAAGCCTGGGCCGCCATGGAACAAGCCAACCACGGCCACCAGCGCGCCTATGGCGATGATGAATGGACCCACCGCGCCGCCGACGGTTTCCGCAACCTGTTCGAAACCGACTGCGAAGTGTTCTTCGCCTTCAACGGCACCGCCGCCAACTCGCTGGCGCTGTCGTCTTTGTGCCAGAGCTACCATAGCGTGATTTGCTCGGAAACCGCCCACGTCGAAACCGATGAATGCGGCGCGCCGGAGTTTTTCTCCAACGGCTCCAAGCTGCTCACCGCACGTACCGAAAACGGCAAGCTGACCCCGGAATCGATCCGCGAGATCGCCCTCAAGCGACAGGACATCCACTACCCCAAACCGCGTGTGGTCACCCTGACCCAGGCCACTGAAGTCGGCAGCGTGTACACCCCCGAAGAAATCCACGCCATCAGCGCCACCTGCAAGGAACTGGGTCTGAACCTGCACATGGATGGCGCGCGCTTCGCCAACGCCTGTGCGTTCCTCGGCTGCTCGCCGGCCGATCTGACCTGGAAAGCCGGGGTGGACGTGTTGTGCTTTGGCGGCACCAAGAACGGCATGGCCGTGGGTGAAGCGATCCTGTTCTTCAACCACAAGCTCGCCGAAGACTTCGATTACCGCTGCAAACAGGCGGGTCAGTTGGCCTCGAAAATGCGCTTCTTGTCCGCCCCCTGGGTGGGCCTGCTGGAAAACGACGCCTGGCTCAAGCACGCACGCCACGCCAACCATTGCGCGCAACTGCTGAGCAGCCTGGTGGCCGATATTCCCGGCGTCGAACTGATGTTCCCCGTGCAGGCCAATGGCGTGTTCCTGCAGCTCTCGGAACCCGCCATCGCCGCACTGACGGGAAAAGGCTGGCGCTTCTACACCTTCATCGGCAAAGGTGGGGCGCGCTTCATGTGTGCGTGGGATACCGAAGAGGAACGCGTAAGAGAACTGGCTGCGGATATCAGGGAAGTGATGAACGCCTGAGCCTGGCGAATACTGGCGCAATGCCGAGTCTGTTATCTGGTATTTCCGACAGCAGCGCGCTGGGTTTTCATTGGCTAGCCTCTTGGAACCCGCAAGGAAACGGTCGCTGCAGCGGCTGACCTTTCGGGCACAACCGCCCGCCGACAATCGGCTGGAAACGGAAATCCAGAAGAGGTTTGATCATGGAATATCAAAGCAACGGCAATATGCTCAAAAGCGACGGCAGTGTCAGCACCACGGTGATCGACTGGGATGAGTTCAGAAAGACCGCCCAAATCGGCGACACCATCCGCGAGCCGTCGAGGACGTTGAGGATCTATGACAAAGTCTATGAATTGACAGCTTCAGGCCAGCACTTCGTAGTCCACCTCTACGCCCAGTAACCTTCTGACCATTCCCACGCTCAGCGTGGGAATGCCTCCACGGACGCTCCGCGTCCGGGCCACACGCCTGTCCAAGGATGATTCCATGGGTAGAAGCCGCTATGTCATCACCGAACCCGAGAAGCCGCATTTCCTGACCTGTACCGTCATGGAGTGGCTACCGCTGTTTACCCGCAACTACATCGTCGGCCATCTCCTGGATTGCTGGCGATATCAACAACGCCATGAGGCGCTCAACCTTTACGCCTACGTCGTCCTCGAAAACCACCTGCATTTCGTCGCTCAAGCGCCTGACTTGGGCAAGTGCGTCAGCCAATTCAAATCCTTCACTGCCCGTACCATCATCGATGACCTGCAGAGTAAAGGCGCTGAGCGCGTATTGCGGCGCCTGCGCTTCAGCAAACGTGCGCATAAAGCCGATCGGGTTTATCAACTGTGGCAGGAAGGCTCACATGCCGAGCTGGTGTATAGCGACGCCGTGATGCGCCAGAAGCTGGATTACATCCACCACAACCCGGTGAAGCGAGGATATGTGGATCAGGCAGAACACTGGCGGTATTCCAGCGCTCGCGACTACTCAGGGATGCAAGGATTGATCGACATCCAGCACTGGCACTGAACATCAAGTTCTATGCACCTTGTGACGCGGAGCGTCACGGGCTGCACTCCCACGCGGAGCATGGGAACGATCTACGCTCAGAAGCCGATTAACCTCGTTCCCACGCTCTGCGTGGGAATGCCTCCCCGGACGCTCCGCGTCCCGCCAAGCACGCAAGATTTGAACCTTGTGCATCTTGTGACGCGGAGCGTCACGGGCTGCATTCCCACGCGGAGCGTGGGAACGATCGACGCTCAGAACCCAGTGAACCTCGTTCCCACGCTCTGCGTGGGAATGCCTCCCCGGACGCTCCGCGTCCCGGCAAGCACGCAAGATTCGAACC